>NZ_BARG01000052.1 GCF_000376565.1 Streptomyces hokutonensis
TGCTGCGGTCCGCAGTGCCTTGGGCGACGACCACGGCCCAGCCGCGCTCGGGAATGTCGTGCAGGACCCGGAAGGCGGCCTCGCCCCGGGCGCGCTCAGCAACGCACCGCAGGCCCCGGACTGCCCGGTCGGCGTCGGCGTCGACGTCCTCGGTCCGGCGCGGGACGCCGGTCTGCTGCAAGTGGACGTAGGACAGGTGTCGTTCCGGCATCCGCTGACCCGGGCCGTGATCGTGCACCTGGCGTCGCCGGGTGAGCGCCGTCGCGCGCACCGGGCGCTCGCCGACGCCCTGACCGCCGTACCCGAGCGCAGGGCGTGGCATCTGGCCGAGTCCGCGACCGGGCCGGACGAGGCGGTGGCGCGGGCGCTGGACGAGGCGGCTCTGTCCGCGTGGCGGCGCGGGGTGGAGCCCGGTGGCCCGGGGGAGGCGGGCGGTGTTGAGGGGCGGCGGGTCGCCGCGTCCGCCGCCGTGTCCGCGCTCATGCGGGCCGGTGAACTCAGCCCGCACCCCGGCGACCGGTCCCGGCGCCTGGTCGAAGCCGCCTACCTCGCCACGTTCACCGGCCAACTCGACGACGTACCAAGGCTGTTGGCCGATGTTGGGCAAGCACCCGACGCGCCGACGGGACTGGTCCTCGCCGCCACCGCCCACCTCCTCACCAACGAGGAGGGCGACGTCGACGCCGCCTATCGCCTCCTGGCCCGCGCGGTCGACGACGACACCGTCGTCACCACGAACGAGGACTGGGACCAACACGGCATCCTCTACGCGCTGCTCCTCGTCAGCCTCTACACCCTCCGCCCCGAGCCGTGGCATCTCCTCAAGACCGCGCTGACCCGCTGCGAACCGACCGCGGCGACACCGATCAGACTCTGCTACGACGCCTACGTCGACCCCACGCATGCCCCCGACGCGCTGCGCAAGGGCCTCGCGGACGCCTTCGCGGCGCTGCCCGCCGACGCGGCACCCTGGGAACTGATCCCGCTGGCCTTCGCGGCGGTCGCCACGGACGCCCTGTCGGACCACCGGCACCTGGTCCTCCGCATGATCGAACGCGAACGCGACGGCGGTGCGATCGCCATGGTCGTCCCCGCGTTGCTGCTGCTCTGCCAGGACTCCTACGTCCACGGCCGCTGGGACGAGGCCGAGTACCTGGCGCAGCAGGGGCTGGACCTGGCGGCGGCGCACGGCTACCACTTCTGGGAGCGGCAGATCCGCGTCCTGCTGGCGTCGGGCGCGGGGCTGCGCGGCGACGCGGAGCTCGCCCGGACCCGCAGCGAGGAGACCACGACCTGGGCGGCACCCCGGGGCATCGAGGTGACCGAGGCCTACGCCCGGTCGGCCCGCCGGCTCGCGGCCATGGGGGAGGGCGACTACGAGGAGGCCCACGTCCAGGCCGGCCGGATCGAGCCACCCGGCGCGCCGGTCTTCGGGGTCCCGCGCCGGTGGACGGTCCTGGACCTGGTCGAGACGGCCGTCCGCACCGGCCGCGCGGACGAGGCGCGCGACCATGTCGCCGCCGCGCGGAGGGCGTCCGTGCACCGCATCTCGCCCCGGACCGCGCTGATCTGCGCCGGAGCCGAGGCCGTAGCGGCCGACGAGACCGAGGCCGGGCCCCTGTTCGAGGCAGCCCTGAACCTGCCCCACGCGGCACGGTGGCCGTGGGAACACGCGCGCGTCCAGCTCGCCTACGGGCAGTGGCTGCGCCGCACCCGCGACCACCGCGCCCGCCGCTATCTGAGCGCCGCCCTCGAAACCTTCGAGCGGATCGGCGCCCGGGCCATGGCGCAGCGGGCCCGCAACGAACTGCGCGCCACCGGTGTCGCCACCACCACCGGTCCCGTCGCACCGGCCGCCGCACTGACCGTGCAGGAACGGCAGATCGCCGAGCTGGCGGCCGTGGGCCTGACCAACCGGCAGATCGGCGAACGGCTGTTCCTGTCCCACCGCACGGTCGGCTCCCATCTGCACCGGCTGTACCCCAAGCTCGGCATCACCTCGCGGGCAGCCCTGCGCGCCGCCCTGGAGACGATGTAGGAGCAGGCCGGAACCGGTGAGTACCCGAAACGGTCCGGCGTACGGTGGAATCAGGGACCCCTTGAACGGTGAGCCGGAGAGGACCATGGTCGACAAGGAGATCAACGCCCTGGCCACCGCGTTGCTCGAGCGCATCGACGAGCTGACGAAGGAGATGGCGGCGCGGATCCGCGCCGGCTCACGGGCGTACCACTACGACGTGGTGCCAGAGGAGGATCTGGAGGACGCCTGCCGGACCCATGCCGGCAACGCGCTCCAGGCGCTGACCGGGCAGGTGCCCCTGGACACCGGGGCCGCCGCCGACATCGGCCGCAGGCGTGCCGCGCAGAACGTGCCGCTGCCCAGCGTGATGACGGCCTATCGCGTCGGCGTGCGGTACTTCTGGGAGGCGGTGGTCGCCGAGGCCACCACAACGTCCTTGGTGGGCAACGACATTCTGGTCGCCGCGGCCTCCGCGATGTGGGAGATCCAGGACGGCATCACCGAGGCCATGGTCTCCGGATACCACGAGGCGGTCGCCGAGCGGCTCCTCGCGGGCGACCAGGAGCGTTCGGCGCTGGTGGAGGCTCTCCTGGAGGGCAGGAGCATGGACGCCGACGCCGTATGGTCCGCCGCCGAGGTCCTGGACGTGCCGCACAAGGGCCCCTTCACCGTGGTCGCGGCGGAGGTACCGCGGATCGGCCGGCGGGCCCTGCCGGACATCGCGGCCGTCCTGAACCGGCGCGGCATCCGCTCCGCCTGGCGACTGCGCCCCGAACTCCAGCTGGGCATCGTGCACTTGCGCACCCCGCGCGACCTGGACGACCTCGTCGGGGTGCTGCGGGAACAGGCGGAGCGGCGCGTCGGCGTGAGCCCCTCCTACGACGACCTCAGCCGCACCGGAGACGCCCTGCGCTTCGCCAAGGTCGCGCTGCGCGGCGGCGACGCGGGCAGCGCCGCCGTCACCGTCTTCGACGACTCCCCGGTCGCGGTCGCCACCGCGGGCGCACCCGATGTCATGGCCCGGGTCGCCGCCCAGGTCCTCGGCCCCGTCGAGGCCCTGCCCGAGGACGAACGCGCCTTGCTGCTCGACACGTTGGAGGCCTGGTTCGACTCCGGCGGCTCGGCCGAGGAGGCCGCCAAGGTGCTGTACGTCCACCCCAACACCATCCGATCCCGCCTGCGCCGGATCACCGAACGCACCAGCCGCTCACTGACCGACCCCCGCGGCATCACCGAACTCTCCCTCGCGCTCCGTGCCGTCCGGCAGACTCCGAGGCCCCCGACCTCGGAGTCGACCGGTGCGGACTAGGCCGCCGTACCGCCCGCGTAGTCGCTCTTGAAGGTGGTCTCGATGGTGGTGGCGACGGACTGGGCCACGCCCGTGCCGGTGAGGATGATGCCCAACTCCCGGTTGTTGGAGAGGGAGTTGCTGCTGATGTTCATCGAGCCCGCCTCCACCTCCTGGGTGGAGAGACCGTAGTCGGCGACCATGGCCTTGGCGTGGATGTAGAAGCCGTTCGGGTCGGAGTACCCGACCACCGTGCCGCCGGCCGCCCTGATCGCGGACACCTGGCTGGAGTAGCTCGACGGGGTCTCCAGCACCACCCGCACGGTCACGCCCGCCTTCGCCCTGGCCACGATGGCGTTGACCACCGTGCTGTCGCTGAACTCCAGTTCCTCGACGTCGAGCGTCGTGGTGGCCGCGTTGATCACGGTCAGCAGCCGGCTGCGGGAGTCGGTGGGGGACCAGAGCAGGTGGTCGCCGTCGGTCGGGGTGATCGAGGTGCCGGCGTAGTCGGCGTTGAAGACCTTCTCGATCGCGGCGACGTCACGGGTGTCGTCGGTGAAGACACCGTAGTCGCGGCCGGTCGAGTAGTACTGCGAGGTCAGATTGCCGGTCAGGATCAAGGACTTGGTCGCGTCCACGGTGATCGTCTTCTGGTGGGTGTAGACGAAGCTGGACGGTGACCACACCACGCCGACGCCCGCGTTCGTCAGCGCCGTGTACGCCGAGCTGTTGGCGGACTGGTGCGCGGTGTCGAGTACCACCCGTACGGTGACGCCCTTCTTCTCCAGCGCTATCAGGTCGTTGACGGCGGTGGTGTCCTCCAGCTCGTACATGGTCATGTCGAGCGAGGTGGTGGCCGAGTTGATGAAGTCGTAGATCGTCGGCTGGGTGGTGCCGGACTGCGAGAAGGCGAAGGCGGTGTAGGTCGCGGCGTTGGCGGGGACGGCCGTGACGAAGAGGGTGGCGCCGGCTGCCAGCGCGACACTCGCGCGGCCGAGGAACGTCCTCAACATGCGTGACTCCTAGTCGAGTTGATGCCCACGTGGGGGGTGGTGAGCGTGGGCATGACACCACGCGCGTAGAACGCAGAGGAAGGGAACCTCGGTGAACTCGGGATTACCGCCGTCGAGCAGGAGCGGACAAAGGGGACTTCGTGCAGGTGGGGGCCGGTTCATGGGGTCCCCGCGAGTTCGCAAAGACTTCGTAGTCCGCCGGTGACCGGGCATCCTGGACACTGTTAGAGGATCTACAGAAGACGCATGCTCGACCATGACCTTCCCGTGGCAAAGGATCTTTCGATGAGCCAGCAGAACTCGCAGGACGACCGGTTCGACGTCGTCGTACTCGGCGCGGGCCCCGGGGGCTATGTCGCCGCCATCCGCGCCGCGCAACTCGGCAAGCGGGTCGCGGTGGTGGAGGAGAGGTACTGGGGCGGCGTCTGCCTCAACGTGGGCTGCATCCCGACCAAGGCGCTGTTGCGGAACGCCGAGTTGGCGCACATCTTCACCCGCGAGGCGAAGACCTTCGGCATCAAGGTCGAGGGGGAGGTCTCCTTCGACTACGGGGAGGCGTTCCGCCGCAGCCGCCGGGTCGCGGACGGCCGGGTCAAGGGCGTCCACTACCTGATGAAGAAGAACAAGATCACGGAGATCGACGGCCGGGGCACCTTCCTCGACGCGCACACGCTCCAGGTGGCCGGATACGACGGCGACACCCGCACCATCGCCTTCGAGCACTGCGTCATCGCCACCGGCGCCACGCCGAAGCTGCTGCCCGGCACCAAGCGCAGCGCGCGCGTCGTGACGTACGAGGAGCAGATCCTCGCCGACGACCTCCCGCAGTCCATCGTCATCGCGGGCGCCGGCGCCATCGGCATCGAGTTCGCCTACGTGCTGCACAACTACGGCGTGAAGGTCACGATCGTCGAGTTCCTGGACCGCGTCGCACCCCTGGAGGACGCCGAGGTCTCCGCCGAACTCGCCAAGCAGTACCGCAAGTTGGGCATCGACGTCCTCACCTCCACCCGTGTCGAGTCGATCGACGAGTCCGGCCCGCAGGTCCGCGTCACGGTCACCGGCAAGGACGGCGCCCAGCAGGTCCTGGAGGCCGACAAGGTCCTCCAGGCCATCGGCTTCGCGCCGAACGTCACCGGCTACGGCCTGGAGAACACGGGCGTACGGCTCACCGAGCGCGGCGCGATCGACGTCGACGGCCGGTGCCGCACCTCCGTCCCGCACCTGTACGCCATCGGCGACGTCACCGCGAAGCTGATGCTCGCGCACGCCGCCGAGGCGATGGGCGTGATCGCCGCCGAGACCCTCGCGGACGCGGAGACGATGGAGCTGGACTACGCGATGATTCCGCGCGCCACCTACTGCCAGCCGCAGATCGCGAGCTTCGGCTACACCGAGGCCCAGGCAAGGGAGTTGGGCCACGACATCAAGGTGGCGAAGTTCCCGTTCACCGCGAACGGCAAGTCGCACGGCCTCGGCGACACCACCGGCTTCGTGAAGCTGATCAGCGACACGAAGTACGGCGAACTCCTCGGCGGCCACCTCATCGGCCCCGACGTCACCGAACTCCTCCCCGAACTGACCCTGGCCCAGCAGTGGGACCTCACCGTCCACGAGGTCGCCCGCAACGTCCACGCCCACCCGACCCTGGGCGAGGCGGTGAAGGAAGCGGTGCACGGTCTGGCCGGACACATGATCAACATGTGACCGTCCCCTCCACTGCGTGGTGACCGATGGTCCCGCAGGACGTCGTAGAGCCCGGTCGAGTCCCGTACGGCTCGGCCTGGCTCCGGCTTTTCGCGGGCCCGGGTCCCGTCAGGGCCGTGCGTCCGGCGCGACGCCCCGCAGAATGAACGCGATCACCTCGTCCAGGCCGTGTTCCGCGACCTCTGGAGTGAGCATGCCGGTCGCGGCCAGGTCGGCGTAGCCGTGGAGCGTCGCGAAGACCGGGATGCCGATGCTGTCGAGAGGGCCCTCGCGCACCTCGCCCTGGCGCTGCCCCTCCAGCATCAACTGCTCGATGAGCTCGGACCAGCGCCCGGTGGCCTCCAACAGGGCGGCGGACGCCTGCGGGTCGTGCTTGATCGAGTACATCAGGTCCAGCAGCGCGGCATTGTCCAGGCAGAAGCCCACATACGCGCGGACCACCGCCTCCAGCTTCTTGCGGCACGACTCCCCGGCATCGGCCTGTGACGCCAGCATCGCGTCGGTCATCCGTTCGTAGCCGCTCAGCGCCAGCGCGTCCAACAGCGCCTGTTTGTCCTTGAAATGACGGCTCGGCGCGTTGTGGCTGACACCTAGATCGCGGGCGAGTTCGCGCAGCGACAGGGCGGCGGTCCCCTTCTCCCGGAGTGTTTCCTCGGCGCGGGCCAGCAGGGCGGCGCGCAGGTCTCCGTGGTGATAGGGGCGGGGGCGGGTCTGCATGGAGGGCAGTGTACCGGTGATGTGTGCGCAGCCCACATTGTTGACCGCGTCACCATTGTTGACGTTGACACCATTGTGGGCACCGCCCACAATGACTGCCCATGACCACTGCACCCAGCGCCGCACCCGGCGCGTGGACCACCACCGACATCCCCGACCAGCGCGGCCGTACGGCCGTCGTCACCGGCGGCAACAGCGGGCTCGGCATCGCCACCGTCGAGGCGCTCGCCGCCGCGGGCGCCCATGTGGTGCTCGCCGTACGGGATCCCGGGCGGGGCGAGGCCGCCGCCAGGGGCGTGAACGGCAGCGTGGAGGTACGCCGGCTCGACCTCGCCGACCTCGCATCCGTGCGCGAGTTCGCCGCCGGCTGGCGCGGGGAGCTGGACCTGCTCATCAACAACGCCGGCGTCATGAACACGCCGGAGTCACGCACCACGGACGGCTTCGAGACCCAGTTCGGGACCAATCACCTGGGCCACTTCGCCCTGACGAACCTGCTGCTGCCGTACCTCACCGACCGCGTGGTGACCGTGTCGTCCGAGGCACACAAGAAGCCGGGCACCCCGCGCATCCACTTCGACAACCTCAACCACACCGGCGAGTACCACCCGAGGAAGGCGTACAGCCAGTCCAAGCTGGCCAACCTGCTGTTCACGCTGGAACTGCAGCGCCGTCTCGCCGAGGCGCACTCGCCCGTGCGTGCCATGGCCGCGCACCCGGGCTGGGCGTTCACCGACATCCAGCGCCACGACGGCAACGCGCTGAGCCGCGCCGTCATGCGGTTCGTGGCCCAGGACAACAGGTCCGGCGCACTGCCCACCCTGTACGCCGCCGTCCAGGATCTTCCCGGCGCGAGCTTCGTCGGCCCGGACGGCCGCGGTGAGGTGCGCGGCGCCCCGACCCTGGTCGGCCGCTCCGCCGCGGCCAGCGACCCGGAGACGGCCCGACTCCTGTGGACGGTCTCCGAGGAACTCACCGGCGTCACCTTCCCGCAACTCGCCGCGGTCACCGGGCCGTAGCGACACCGCGTCCCCACCCGGGGCCGGAAGACCGTGCCCCCGGTGGGCGGAACAACCTGATCGACCGTTCGAAACCTGAGACGAAAGAGACCTGCCGTGGCGAAACACTTGTACGCGCTGGGACGTTGGGCGGCGCACCGCCGGGGCCGGGTGCTGGTGATGTGGGTGCTGCTGCTCGCGGTGGCCGCCGGTCTGGGCACCACCCTCAGCGGCAAAGTGACGACGGAGTTCTCGGTGCCGGGCATCGAGTCCCAGCAGGCACAGGACCTCCTGAAGGCCAAGTTCCCGCAGGCGGCCGGCGGCACGGCCCGAGTCGTGTTCGCCGCACCGGAGGGCGAGACACTCTCCGGTGAGAAGGAGCGGCAGGCCGTCGCGGCGACCCTCAAGGAGGTCGCCGCGGTACCGGGAGTCGTCAGTGTCTCCGACCCCGCGAAGACCGGCGCGGTCTCGCGGGACGGCACCATCGGCTACGCCGACGCCCTGTTCGGCAAGCCGGCCGACAGCGTGCCCCAGTCCGCCAAGGACCGCCTCGACGACGCCCTCGCCCCGGCCAGAAAGGCAGGCCTGGAGGTCGAGTTGGGCGGTACGGTCTCCACCCCGCCGGCCGAGGTCGGCGGACCCGCCGAGGTCTTCGGCGTGGTCGTGGCCTTCGTGGTGCTCGCGATCGCGCTCAGCTCACTGGTGGCGGCCGGACTTCCCCTGGTGACCGCGCTCGTCGGCGTCGGGGTCGGCGTGACGACCGTCCAGTTCCTGTCGCGGTTCATCACGATGACGAACACGGCGACCGTCCTCGCGCTGATGATCGGGCTGGCGGTCGGCATCGACTACGCCCTGTTCATCGTCTCCCGCCACCGTGAACAACTCGCCGATCCCGGGCAGGACGTACCCGACTCGATCGCCCGCGCCACCGCGACCGCGGGCAGCGCCGTGACCTTCGCGGGCGTGACGGTCATCGTCGCGCTCGCCGCGCTCTCCGCGGCCGGCATCCCCTTCCTCACCGTGATGGGCCTGGCCGCCGCCGGCACCGTGTTCCTCGCGGTCCTGGTGGCCCTCACCCTCGTACCGGCCCTGCTGGGGTACCTCGGTGAACGCCTGCGCTCCAAGAGCGCACGGCCGGGGGCGAGTTCTCCGCAGCCTCGGGTGCCCGCCCGCGGGCGCACACCCGGTGCCTGGGGTCTGGCCTGGGGCCGTCTCATGACGCGCTTCCCCGTCCCCGTCCTGGTCGTGAGTGTCCTCGGGCTGCTCGTCCTCGCCCTGCCCGCCACCGGACTGCGCCTCGGCCTGCCCAGCAACGAGACCCAGCCCACCGCGAGCACCCAGCACAAGAGCTACGAACTGCTCACGAAGGGCTTCGGCCCCGGCTTCAACGCCACCCTCGTCGTGGTCGTGGACGGCACCCGCGTACCGGCCGCGCAGCGCGAGACGGTCGTGGAGCAGGTCGCGGGGACCGTGGGCAAGGACCCGGACATCGCGACCGTGGCCCCGCCCACGACCACCGAGGACGGGGCGATCACCGTGCTCGGCATCGTGCCGAAGACCGGCCCCGACGACAAGAGGACCACCGACCTGGTGCACCGGCTGCGCGACCATGCGGTGACCCCGGTGGCCGACGCGGGCGGCACGGCCTACGTGGCGGGCGCGACCGCCGCCGGAATCGACGTGTCGGCGAAGCTCGCCTCGGCGCTGCCCCTGTTCGTCACGATCATCGTGGTGCTCGCGCTGCTCCTGCTGATGCTGGCCTTCCGCTCGGTCCTGGTGCCCCTCAAGGCCGTGCTCGGCTTCCTGCTGTCCATCGCCGCCGGCCTGGGCGCGGTCGTATGGGTCTTCCAGAAGGGCCACCTGAACGACCTGTTCCAGATCCCGGCGGCGGCCCCGATCGCGAGCTTCGTGCCGGTCCTGCTGATCGGTGTGCTCTTCGGCCTCGCGATGGACTACGAAGTGTTCCTGGTCAGCCGGATGCGGGAGTACTTCCACCACCACGGGGACGCGCGGGCCGCGGTCGAGCACGGGGTGCAGCGCAGCGGCCGGGTCGTCACCGCGGCGGCCCTCATCATGGCGGCCGTCTTCGGCGGCTTCATCTTCAACCACGACCCGACCGTCAAGACGATCGGCTTCGCGCTCACCGTCGGCGTCCTCATCGACGCCTTCGTGGTCCGCCTCACGATCGTTCCCGCGGTGCTGAGCCTGCTCGGCCGGCACGCGTGGACCCTCCCCAAGTGGCTGGACCGCGCGGTGCCGAACGTGGACATCGAGGGCGACTCGCTCCCGCCGCGCACCCCGGCCGGCCACACGGCCCCGGCCGACCCCGAACCGGTGCGGGCCACCAAGGACTGACCGGCCGCAGAGATACGTCAACGCCGGTGCGGGCAGCCCTGGTTGGGCCACCCGCACCGGCGTTCGTCCGTTCTGCCGACCTGCGGACCGCTGGTCAGAGCGTGCGGGACGTCACCCGGAGACCATGGGCATGGCCCCGCCCTCCGTCGACGTCGAGGACCGCGCAGTCGACGTATCCGGCGGCCGGCGACGCCATGAAGGCGACCGTCTCGGCGACGTCCTCCGGCCGGCACACACGCCCCAGCGCCAGCATGTCCCCGAACCGCTGCCGCTGCTCCTCGTCGAAGATCTCCCGCACACCTTCGGCGCACAGGGACGGGAACCGCAGCGGTGGCGCTACGCTGCCGTGTCGTGCAGCAGACACGCCTCGACACGGCTCGGATCAGGGTGGCCCGTCGGGTGATCGACCCGATGTTCCTCGACACTCCGCTGTACCGCTGCGAGGCGCTGGAGCCCGGCCTCGGGTGCGCGGTCAGCGTCAAGCTCGAAACGGCGAACCCGGTCCGCAGCTTCAAGGCGCGCGGCACCGAGCTCGTCGCGAGCCGACTCGCCGACAGGGGTGAGCGGGCCGCTGTGTGTGCCAGCGCGGGCAACCTCGGCCAGGCTCTGGCGTGGTCCGGTCGCGGCCGGGGGCTCGATGTCACCGTAGTGGCGTCCCGTTTCGCGACCGCGGCCAAGCTCGACCGCATCCGCGCGTTGGGTGCGAGGCTGGAACTGGTGGACGGGGACCACGAGTTGGCCCGCGAGCGGGCGGCGGCCGTCGCACGGTCGAAGGGCATCCGGCTGGTCGAGGACAGCCTGGACATCGAGACGTGCGAGGGCGCGGCGACCATCGGCCTGGAACTGGCGGACGCGGCGCGGCCGTTCGACACCGTGCTGATCGCCCTCGGCGGCGGGGCGCTGGCCACCGGAGTGGGGCATGTGCTGAAGTCCCTGTCGCCCGGGGTGGAGGTGATCTGCGTCCAGCCGCTGGGCGCACCGGCGTTGACGCTCTCGTGGCGCGCGCGGCGGGTCGTCACCACCGACTCGGCGGACACCATCGCCGACGGCGTCGCGGGCCGGTTTCCCATCCCGGCCGTCCTGGACGACCTCCTCCTGGTCGCCGACGACGCCCTCCTGGTCCGGGAGGAGTCGATCATCGCCGGTATGCGGATGCTCTTCGACCACGCCGGCCTCGTCGCCGAACCGTCGGCCGCGCTCGGCATCGCGGCGATCATCGAGAACCGCGAGCGCTTCGCCGGCCGCCATGTGGTCACCGTCGTGTGCGGCGGCAACGTCGACACGGACGCGTATCGCCGCTGGATAGGCGCGGCTCCGCTGTAGGGGTTCCTCCCGCACGGCGTCCCGGGCACGCTCGTCACGTGCCCGGGATGTCCCGCCGCGGTGGCCGCTTTCCCTTCACCGCGGTGGTGTCCACCGGTGTGTGGCACCAGAGTTGCCGCTGCGCGGCGACGGGTGAAGACCTCGGGGGGCCGCGTCAGACTCTCGTAAGATCCACTCCGTGCGATCTCCAACGGGGTTGCGGAGTCCTGGAGTTGGTGCCGCCACGCCCGCTTGCCGGGGTCGGTCGGTCACAGCGACGTGCGAGGCAGGGGCGCCATCCGCGCGCTTCACATGTACGGCGTCCACCAGTTGACCCTCGTCGCTGGCGACGCCCTCACCAACACGCAGCGCTGCAAGGCGAGTTCAGCGTGGCCGCCGCTGTACGACATCGGCGAGCACCGTGGTCACCAGCTTGCCGACGGTCGATGTGGTCGGCGGGTCCGAGGACCGGTCGGCGAACAGGAGGTGTCCGCCGCCGACCAGGGAGAGGGTGAGCGAGTCGATGTCGGCGTCGGCCGCGATGCGGCCCTTGGCGCGCTCGTCGGTCAGATAGGCCGAGACCGCCGTGGTCATCTCGGCGAGGATGGCGATACCGCCCCCGGGCCGGGCCTGCCGCAGCCGCGCCCGCAACTCGTCCCGGAAGGTGATGAGCGGGATGATCGCCACCGGCACGGGCCCGAACAGGGTGGTCAGCGCGCCGGTGAGATTGTCGGCGACGGTGCCGGTTCCGGCGGAGTCGCGCAGCGCCTGGGCCTGTGTCTCCAACTGCGCGGCCCGGTCGAGGACGAGCTCGGCGAGGAACGCGTCGAAGTCCGTGAAGTGCCGGTGCAGAACGCCTTTGGCGCAGCCCGCCTCATCGGTGACGGCGCGGCTGGTCAGCCCGTTCGGGCCGTCCCGCAGCAGTACGCGCTCGGCGGCGTCGAACAACTGCTGCCGCGCATCACGAAGGTGCACCCCGGTCGGCACTTGTGGGTTCCTCTCGTGCGCCGGCTCGACGGCGCCTCTGGGCTTGTGGGCGCTTGCCCACTAAGGTGAACGCATGCCCACTTTACCGCGAGAGCAGCCAGAACCCGCCCCGCTGTACCAGGCCCGGCAGATGGCCGAGTCCTTCGGCGCGGACGCCCGACGCTACGACCAGGCCCGCCCCGGCTATCCCGACGACCTGGTGGTGCGCGTCGTCACCGGGAGCCCGGGGGCGAGTGCGCCGGAGGTACTCGACGTCGGCTGCGGCACCGGCATCGCGTCCCGCCAGTTCCAGGCCGCCGGCTGCACCGTGCTCGGCGTCGAACCGGACGCGCGGATGGCCGACTTCGCGCGGGACCGCGGCCTGCCGGTCGAGGTGGCGACCTTCGAGGACTGGGAACCGGGCGGCCGGACGTTCGACGCGGTGACCGCCGCCCAGTCCTGGCACTGGGTGGACCCGCTCGCCGGTGCCGTCAAAGCGGCCCAAGTGCTGCGCCCCAACGGCCTATTGGCGATCTTCGGCCACGTGTACGAGCCGCCCGCCGAGGTGGCCGAGCCCTTCGCGGCCGCCTACCGACGAGTGGTGCCCGACTCGCCCTTCGGTGGTGGATCGGCCCGCCGCCCGCTGGAGATGTACCAGGCGGCATACGCGAAGGTGGCCGACAGGATCCGCGAGACCGGGCGGTTCCATGAACCGGAACAGTCGCGATTCGACTGGGAGCGGCCGTACACGCGCGACCAGTGGCTGGATCTCCTCCCCACGACCGGCGGCCTCACCCGCCTCGACCCCGGCCGACTGGCCGAGATTCTGGGCGAGGTGGGCCGAGCCGTCGACGCCCTGGGAGGCGGCTTCACGATGCCCTACACCACCCTGGCGGTCATCGCCGTACGCGCCGACACCCCCCTCTGATCCCCTTTGATCCACTCCCTTTCGGAACGGCGGGTTCCAGAGCGTTGCTTTCCGAACGGCCCGCTCGTTGATCTCCGCATGCAGTGAGCGGTGCCCGAGCGGCATGGAGGCGTGGATCGACAGTGGTGCCCGGCGGCCTCCCGTGGGCAGGCGAACGGAGAGCCCTGTGCGCATGAGTGACCTTCAGCGGTGCGAGATCCGTCCCGGACGACTCGTCGAGTGGACGCTGCACCCGGCGGCCGTAGGAGCGGCGCGGGCGCTTCCCGACGACGTGCGGCCACCGGCGTATGTGCAGGAGTCCCATATCCGTACGGCGCGTTCGGTGCGCGAGGACGGGCTGTTCGTGCCGACCTGGCTCGGCACCGCCTTCGACATGCCGGGGAGGATCGAACTCGACGTGCTCCAGGGCGCGTTGCGGGACTGGATGCTCCGGCACGAGACGCTGCGCAGCGGCTTCCGGTGGGCCGGCGACGAGATGCGCCGCTTCACCCTGGACGCCGACGATGTGGCCCTGCACCGTGAGGACATCGGCGAGTTCGCGGACGCGGGGACTCTGACCCGGTATCTGCAGGACCGTTTCGATGTCACGGCGGACGCGCTCACCTGGCCGAACTTCCTCTTCGCGGCGGTCGTACGCCAGGACTGCACGAGCGTGTACCTGGCGTTCGACCACAGCAACGTCGACGCGTACTCGCTCCATCGCATCGCGGGGGAGGTGCACGAGCTGTACGCCGCTGGGCTGGCCGGGAGGACGGTCGAAGTGGCGCCCGTCGCCAGCTACATCGACTTCTGCGCGGGTGAGCGCACGGACGCCGACCAGATCGACGACACGCACACCGTCGTCTCCCGCTGGCGCGAGTTCATCGCCCGCTGCGACGGCAAACTGCCGAACTTCCCCGTCGACCTCGGCCTCGACCCCCAAGGGCCGCTGCCCACACAGAAGTTCCTCCAGGAAATGCTGACCGGCGACGCGGAGGCGACGGCCTTCGAGGCGTACTGCCGGCCGTACGGCGGAAGCCTCGTCGGTGTCCTGGCGGCCGTCGCCCTCGCCGCCCGCGAGATCAGCGGCCTCGACGTGTACCGCACCGTCGTGCCCTTCCACACCCGGGCCAAGTCCCGCTGGGCCGACTCGGTCGGCTGGTACGTGGGCGGCGCGCCGATCGAGATCCCCATCGAGCACGCGCGGGACTTCGACGACGCCCTGCGGATGGTCCGCGCCACCCTCCGCGAGAACCGCCCACTGGCCCGTATGCCCATCGCCCGCGTACTGCGCCTGCTGGGCGCCGACTTCCGGCCCACGTCCCCCGACCTGTACTCGATCGTCTCCTACGTCGACTCGCGCGCCCTGCCCGGTTCGGACCGCTGGCAGGAGCTGAAGGCGTACGGGCTGATCCGGGTGTCGTACGGCGATCAGGTGTGCGCGTGGGTGACTCGAGTCCATGAAGGTCTGCAGTTCGCCTGCCGTATCCCGGACAACGACATCGCGGACAAGAACATGCGGCTGTGCATGGAGTTGGTGGGGAAGCACATGGCCTCGGTGGCCGGGCGGGCATTGGCCGTGCGTCTCTAGGCCCAAAACGTACGGCTGTTGAGGCCGGACCCGACATGGGGCGCGTGCACCGACCGGTGTTGCGCGCCCCATGTCCGAACAAACATGTGCTGCAGCACCGTTGACCGACCGGACGGACGGGATCTACGTTCGGTGCAGGCGAAAGCGCTTGCCATACCCCCACCGTTCATCCGGCCCACCCCCTGGGTCGCGCTCCCGGTAATCCGTCCCCCCACCTTCCACCGGACCGGGCAACCACTCCTGACCTCAGACAACGATGTCCACGCCCCACTCAGGAGGCATCGCCATGACACCACCCAGTATCCGGAGACGAGATCTCCTCGGCGCCGCCGCGGGCTTCGTGTTCGCCCCGCTCCTCGCCGGCTGTGCCGACGGCGGCGGAGGGAGCACCGCGGTCGGCGGGAAGGTCGGCCTGACGTTCGCCTGGTGGGGGAACGACGACCGCGCGCAACGTACCAACGCCGCCGTCGCCCTCTTCGAGAAGCGGCATCCGAACATCTCGGTGCGCACCTCCTTCGCCGGCTACCCGGCCTATGTGCAGAAGCTCGCCACCCAGGCGGCGGGCGGCGACCTCCCCGACGTGGCGCAGCTCGACTACCGGCAGATATCCCAGTACGCGGGCAGCGGCACCCTCCTGGACCTCGGCCCCTACCTCAGCAACGGCACCCTGCGGACCGCCGACTTCGACAAGGGCCTCACCCGCACCGGCGTCTACGGCGGCCGGCAGTACGCCCTCCCGATGGGCAGGGGAACGACCGGAATCGTCTACGACGCGGCCGTCTTCAAGAAGGCCGGAGTCGCCACGCCCCGGCCGGGCTGGACCTGGGACGACTGGGCCGAGGCGGGCCGCAGGATCAGCGCGCTCGGCATGAAGGGCCCCAACGGGCACGCCTACACCGGTCTCTCCGACCTCGGCGTGAACGAGGACGCCTTCGAGACCTGGCTGCGCGGCAGGGGCAAGCAGCTCTACGCCTCCCAGCACCGGCTCGGCTTCGGCACCGACGACCTGACCGAGTTCTGGACCTTCACCGACAAACTGCGCCGCGAGGGAGTCGTCTCGCAGGCCAGGGACACCGCCCAGATCGGCGGCGCCGTCGAGGACACCCCGATGGGACGGGGACTGGCCGCGACCGACTTCAACTGGGACGCCCCCTTCCTCGGCTATCCGCCGCTGCTCGGCGACTCCGTCCACTTCGCGCCCGTACCCACCACCGACGGAAAGGTCGGCCAGTACTTCAAGCCGACCATGCTCATCGGCGTCGGCGCGGGCACCCAACACCCCAAGGAGGCCGCCGAGTTGATCGACTTCCTGCTCAACGACCCCGACGCGGGCAAGATCCTCGGCGTCACCCGCTCCACACCGCCCAACAGGCGAATAGCCGCCGCGATAGGCAGGACCCTCACCGGCCCGGAGAAGGAGGTCTACGACTACGGACGCACGATCGCCGCCCACGGCACGGACGCGCCGCCCATGGCACCGCCCCGCGGCGACGTCGTCCTCCAGGTCTCCTTCCAACGCGACTACCAGCGCGTCTCCTACGGCATGCAGAGCCCGCGAGGAGCCGCCGAGGAGTACGTCGCCGAGGCGAAGCGGGAGCTGCGATGACCACCACAGCCACCCGGCCCCCCGCGACAACCACCCCCGAGACACCGCGCGAACGCCGCGCACACCGCCAACGGAGCGGCCCCGCCTACGTGTTCCTCTCGCCGTGGATCCTCGGAGTCGTCCTCCTCACGCTCGCGCCCATGGCCGTATCGCTGTATCTGTCGTTCACCGACTACGACCTCTTCGACCCGCCCAAGTGGGTCGGACTGCGCAACTACTCCGACATGTTCACCGCCGACCCGAGGTACTGGCGGTCGGTGGGCACCACCCTCCTGTACGTCGTGGTCGCCGTCCCCCTCAAGCTCGCCCTCGCACTCGGCGTAGCGCTGCTGCTCCGCGGCACCCGCCGGGCCAAGGGTTTCTACCGCTCGGCGTTCTACGCGCCCTCCCTGCTCGGCGCGAGCATGTCGATCGCGCTGGTGTGGCGGGCGCTCTACAACGACGGCGGCACCGTCGACGAACTGCTGTCCTCCGTCGGCATCCACACCGGCGGCTGGGTGTCCGACCCCCATCTCGCGGTGTTCGTCGTCGCGTTGCTCTCCGCCTGGCAGTTCGGCGCCCCGATGGTCATCTTCCTGGCCGGGCTGCAGCAGATCCCTGCCGACCTGTACGAGGCCGCGGCACTCGACGGCGCCGGACCTTGGCGGCGGTTCGTGTCGGTGACCCTGCCCATGCTGTCCCCGGTGGTCTTCTTCAACCTCGTCCTGGAGACCATCCAGTCCTTCCAGGTCTTCACACCGGCGTACGCGATCAGCGGCGGCAACGGCGGACCGGCCGACTCCACCGAGTTCTACACCCTCTACCTCTACGAACGGGGCTTCTCCGCCTCGCACATGGGCTACGCCTCCGCCATGGCCTGGGTCCTCCTGCTGGCCATCGGCGCGGTCACCCTCATCCTGTTCCGGACCTCGCGCTCCTGGGTCTTCTACGCCAACGAGGGGGCCTGATGGCCACGACCGTGTCCAACCTCAAGACCACCGCCAACCGCGCCCGTACCGCGGCCGTCGCGAAGCACGTCGGACTGCTGGCCGTACTCCTCGTCCTGCTCTACCCGTTGGCCTGGCTGCTCGCCACCTCGCTGAAGCCGGCCGACGAGGTCCTCACCAGCCTGAAGTTGCTGCCGAGCCACCTCGAGTGGTCCAACTACACCACCGCCCTGGACGGCATCAGCGGTGTCTCCGTGACCCGGCTCCTGCTCAACTCCCTGCTGATCAGCGTCGGTTCGGTGATCGGGAACGTCATCTCCTGTTCCCTCGCCGCCTATGCCTTCGCCCGGCTGCGGTTCCGGATGCGGGGCCCGATGTTCGGATTCATGATCGCGACGATGATGCTCCCGCACCACGCGGTACTGATCCCGCAGTACATCATCTTCAACAAACTCGGCATGGTGGACACCTACTGGCCGCTGATCCTGCCCAAGTTCCTCGCCACGGAGGCGTTCTTCGTCTTCCTCATCGTCCAGTTCATGCGCGGTCTGCCCCGCGAACTGGACGAGGCCGCCCGCATCGACGGCTGCGGACCGTTCCGCATCTTCTGGTCGGTCGTCCTCCCGCTGACCCGCCCGGCACTGATCACCACCGCGATCTTCACCTTCATCTGGAGCTGGAACGACTTCTTCACCCAGCTGATCTACCTCTTCGACCCGGAGAAGTTCACGATCACCCTGGCCCTGCGCAACTTCGTCGACCAGTCCAGCACCTCCGCCTACGGCCCCATGTTCGCGATGTCCGTGATCTCGATCGTACCGATCGTGCTGTTCTTCTTCGCCTTCCAGCGCTACCTGGTGCAGGGCATGGCGACCTCCGGACTGAAGGGCTGAGCCATGAGTTCCCCCGTACCCGGGCGCCGGGAGCCCGGCGAGCTGTTCGGCCCCCGCTTCACACTCTTCGCCGACATGCTCGCCATCGGCATGGCGGCGGCGGTCGCCTCCCTCCCACTGATCACGGCCCCTACGGCACTGGCGGCGGCCTGTTCCGTCCTGCGCCGGGCTGTCCGGGAGGACCGTCCGGTGATCCTGGGGGAGTACGTCGCCGAGTTCCGCGCCCATGGACCGCGCCGCTCGGTGCTGGCCGGCGTGACGGCCTTCGCCGCGCTGACCCTGGTCGCGCTCGACCTGGCGCTCGCGCGGGCGGGACTTCCGGGCGCCGGTCCGATGTCGTGGGCGCTGACTGGTCTGGCAGCGGCGGGACTTGTCCTCGCCCTGCGCGCGGCGGCGGACCCGGAGGTCGCGCACGGCTGGATTCCGGCCCTGACCCGGGCCGCGACCCGTTCCGTCACGGATCCCGTCGGCTGCGCCCTGATCGCGGCGGCGGTCGGTCTGTGCGTCGCCTTCCTGTGGATGCTGCCGTTGCTCGCCCCGCTGCTGCCCGGGCCGCTGGCTTTCGCGATCACGGCCGTGGAACTCCGAGCCGAACCCGCACACAACAGGTGATACGCGGCCACGCCAGGTACCCGCTCGTCGGTGGATTCCTGGGCACCGTCGTCGACCGGACCGAGAATGGCGAGTCCTGGGCCGACGTCCGCCGCCGCCCTACACGGAGGTTCGCCGGACCGCGGCGAGGGCGTCCCAACCACTCCAGGCCGGGATCGCCTCCAGAGCATTCCGCCAGGCGGCCGGGATGCCCCCGGTGCCGGTGCGGGCAGCGACGACCCCGCCCACGATCGCGCAGGTCGTATCGCGGTCGCCCCACCCGGCGACGGTCTGCCACAACGCCTCCGGCAGATCGTCCAGGTGCCCCGCCGCCGACCACAGGGCGAACGGGACGGTGTCCGGAGCCGAGATCAGCGTCCCCGAACCCAGCACGGACGCCGCGTGCCGCACCGACGTCCGCTCGGAGAAGCCCGCGGCGACCAGCAGACGGGAGCGGACATCGCCGTCCGGGACATGTGCGGCGACCTCCCGCAGGAACTCGGCGCGCGGCAGGGCCGGTTGATCCGCTCCGGCGGCGGCCAGCGCGGCGGCGACCGCCACGGCCACCGCTCCCGCGACAGCCTCCGGGTGGGCGTGGGTGGTCAGCGCGGAGAGCCGGGCCTGCTCGGCGGCGGTGGCGACATCGTCGCGGAACCAGGCGCCCAGCGGGGCGACCCGCATCGCGGCACCGTTGCCGTAGGACCCCTGCCCGCCGAACTGCCCCGTGGTGACCGCGCGCCAGTCCTCGCCCTCGCCGACGCGGCGTAGCACACCGTGCATCGACGGGCCGTACTTGCGCCCGGGCTCCCGTTCGTACTCGGCGGCGAACTCCCTTGCCAGCGCGTTCGGTTGAACCTCTCCATGGGCCACCAGATGCGCGAACAGGACGAAGGCCATCGCCGAGTCGTCCGTCCACAGCCATGGCGCGGGCCGCAGTTCGCGCGCGGCCCACAACTCCTCGGCGGGCTCGTCGGACCGCGTGAACCAGCTGTCCCCGAGGGCGTCGCCCGTCACGAGGCCGTCCAGGGAGGCGTGGGCGTGTTGCGGACTGCTCATGGTGGGGCTCCTGTTAATGATCGGCGGGCGTCGCACATCGTAGTTAAGGTGCGGGGATGGAGCGGATCCTGGTGGTCGGGGCGACGGGTGCGGGCAAGTCCACGCTGGCCCGGGGTGTGGGCGAGCGGCTGAAAGTGCCGTACCACGAGATGGACGCCCTGTACTTCACCGGCCCCGACTGGACCGTCAACGAGACCCTGACCGACGACGTGCTGCGGCTCACCGCCGAACCCCGCTGGATCGTCGACTCGATCGGCTCTCCCGAAGTCCGTGACCTGCTCTGGGAGAAGGCCGACACGGTGCTCTGGCTGGACTATGGGAGACGCGTGATCATGCCGCGCGTCCTGCGCCGCTCCCTCCGCCGGACGGTCACCCGCGAGCGCATCTTCGGCGGCAACAGGGAGACCTGGGTGGGCTGGTTGAGCCGCGAGCACCCCGTTTGGTGGGCCTGGTCCCAACACGCGGGCAGACGCGCCGAGATCGGGCGCCGTACGAACGACCCGCGCTTCGCTCCGCTCACCACGCTCCGGTTCGACCGACCCCGGGAGACCGCGGCCTGGTTGGCGTCCCTGGGCTGAGCCCTCAGAGGAAGGGTGTGCCCGCGTCGAGACCGGAGAGGACCCGGCCGTACAGCTCCAGGTTGGTGCTGGGGTTGACGAAGGAGTGCAGGCTCAGCGCGTGCAGGTCGCGTACCGCGCGCTGGACGGGGACGTCCCGGTGCAGCGAGGACGCGCCCGACGCGGACGCGATCAGATCCACGGCCTCCTTGCACAGCCGGGTCGTATAGCCGCTCTGTGCACGGATCTTGGCGCGTTCCGCCTGTGTGTACGGTCCGTCGTTGTCGGCCGCCGACTCGATCCGGGCGACGAACTCGGCGGTCAGCAGTTCGGCGCAGGAGATCTTCAACGCGGCCTCGGCGACCTGGAGATGGGTGACGCCCGCCTCGTACTGCCGCTCGTGGAAGGTGTATGTGATGCCCCGCCGGTGGATGCGCTCGGTGAACTCCGCGAGGGCCGCCCGGGCCAGGCCCAGCGCGTTCGGTGCCGTCCAGGCGCAGAACAGCATCAGGACCGGCATCCGGTAGAAGAGGTCGTCGGCGTTGGCCTTGGAGGGGAAGCCACCCCCGAGTAACTGCCCCACGGGCAGGATGCGGTGCGCGGGCACGAACACGTCCCGGGCGACAACACTGTTGCTTCCGCTGCCCGCCAGGCCCGACACGTACCAGTCGTCGAGGATCTCCAGGTCCGACATCGGCACGGCGGTCCACAGCACCTCGGGCGGACCTCCGTCGGACTCGACCCGGGCCGTCAGCAGATGCCAGTCGGCGTTCTGACAGCCGGTGGCGAAGCCCGAGGTGCCGTTGACGACATAGCCGCCGTCCGTCGCCACCGCGACGGCGTCCGGGATGAGTGTGCCGCCGACCCGTACATCGGGGCCGGTGAAGATCTCGTCCTGAGCCTCGTCCGGGAACAGCGCGGCGATATAGGAACACCCCGCCTGGATCAGCGCCATGAAACCGGTCGAACCGCACCCGGCGGCGATCTCGCCCAGCACCTCGACCTGCGTGCTCAGCCGGCTCTGGTAACCCCCGTACCGGCGGGGGACGTTCATCCGGTACACCCCGGCGTCCGTCAGCGCGGACACCACCTCCGTCGACACGCGCCGCTCCTGCTCGGTGCGCAACGCGCGTTCACGGAGCAGGGGTTGCACCTCCCGTACACGTGCGACGAGACCGGCATCGGACGGGAGCGGAGCCATGGGTGACCTCCGAGCGCTACGGGCCCTCACCGTGACGCGGAACGCGCAAGGTGTCAACGCCCGTGCTCGGCAAGGGGAGTTGTGGAAACCTCACCTCGGCCGGAGGACGGAAGCGGCTGTTCGACGATCCTGGTGGCCGCCTCCACGGACGGCCACCGCGCGAGCGAGATCATCGCCGCCACCCGGTGGATCAGATAGCCGGCCAGCGGCAGTTCGGCGAAGACCGCGAGGGCCGCGGCCGACCAGACGTCGTCGGTGCCGAAGGCCAGCGACACGTCGAACCACGCGTCGCAGATCAGCAGCGCCGCCGAGAAGACCGCCGCCACGATGACCGCCCGGTGCCGCCGCCAGCCGAGCAGCGCGGTGGCCGCCATCGCGAGCACGAGCAGGACGTCGAAGCCGACCCACGTCACCCGCCACTGGTGCACCTCGTAGGCGGACGGCAGTGTCACCGCCAGCAGAACCGTCCACGGGACCAGTCCCACGGCACAGACGGTGAGCAGCTCCAGGGTGTGCCGCCGGTGCCGCCGGGCCCGCTCGATGATGTCGGGCGGCGGAGTCGGGGCGGCTGTCACCTGCCGTATGTCGGCCTTCGACGTGTCGTTCACCTTGACTGCTCCGTTCTCAGGAGTCCGGTCATGATCCGGTACCTAAGGCTGAAACAGCCCTGGACCGCGCTCTCTTCCCGAGATGCGCGAACGCGGATTCTGTGCTTCCGGATCCCGTCATACCGGATGGATTATCCCGATAGCGGATGAACGGGGCGGCGGGCTAGACTCGCGCAACCTACGACGCGGGGAGTCCGGCATGCGACGGTGGGCCGAATTCGTACTGCGGCATCGCAAGGCGGTCGTGGCGTTCTGGGGTCTGGTGCTCATCGCCGGCATCGCGCTGGCCGGCCGGACCACGGACCGCCTCACGATCGACTTCTCGCTGCCCGGCCAGCCCGGCACCGTGACCGCGCACAAGATCGAGAAGGCCTTCGGCAGCGGCGGCGACACCAATCCGTATCTCGTGGCGGTCACCCTGCCCGCCGGACAGACCGTCACCGGCCACGAGGCGGACGTCGGGCGTGTGTTCACCGCCGCCGGCACGGCCGCACCGGGACTGCGGGTGATCGACGAGGCGAACACCGGCGACAAGGCGTTCCGGACGAAGGACGACCGCAGCGCCTACGCGCTGGTCTTCTACCGGTTCAACCCGTCACCCAGCCAGACGCTGCTGACCGACCCGATCAAGGCGGCCGCCCAGAAGGCCGCGCCGGCGGGCGCGAAGGTCGGCGTGACGGGCGAGGACCCGCTCGCCTCCGGCGGCGACGACGGGGGCGGCCCCGGAGTACTCGGCGAGACCCTCCTCGGCGCCGTCGGCGCACTCGCCGTCCTCGCCTTCGTGTTCGCGTCCTTCCTGGCCCTGCTGCCGCTCCTGGTGGCCGCGGTGTCGATCCTCGCGACCTTCGTGATGCTGCTGCCGCTCACCTACGCCACCGACGTGTCGTTCATCGTGCAGTTCCTGGTCGCCCTCATCGGCCTGGGCGTCGCGATCGACTACTCGCTCCTCTTCGTCACCCGCTGGCGCGAGGAACGCGACCGCGGCCGGGACAACCACGACGCGGTCGTCGTCGCCATGCAGCACGCCGGGCACGCCATCGTGTTCAGCGGCGTCACGGTAGCCATCGGCCTGCTCTCCCTGGTCGTCCTGCCCGTCCCGTTCCTGCGCAGCATGGGCTACGGCGGTGCGCTCATCCCGCTCGCGAGCGTGCTGACGACGCTCACCCTGACCCCCGCGATCCTCGGCGGCATCGGACCCAAGGTCGACTGGCCCAAGATCCGCCACGAGAACCGGGCGAGCCGCTTCTGGAGCCGCTGGACCGCCGCCGTCGTACGGCGCCGCTGGATCGCGGCCGGGGCAGCACTGGCCGCCCTCGCGGCCCTCGTCGGAGTCTTCCTCGGCATCAAGATCGGCCTCGCCTCCTCGGAGTCCCTCGCCAAGAACGGCCAGGCCTACGACACCCTCCAGACCCTGGAACGCGGCGGCGTCCCGACCGGCGCGCTCACCCCGATGGAGGTCCTGGTCAGTACGGACCAGGCCAAACCCGTCGCCGCCGCACTCGCCAAGGTCGACGGCGTGACCAGCGTCCTCGTACCGACCGGGCCCGCGGGCAGCCGGGGCGGACAGAGCATCGTCGTCGTCATCCCCGACACCGAGACCGTCAACTCGAAGAGCGTCGACGTCGTCCGACGGGTGAAGACCGCCACCGAGCACCTGCCCGGGGCCATCGGCGTCGCCGGAGTCGGCGCGGCCCAGATCGACTTCCTGCACGCCGTCTACGGCAACTTCCCGCTGATGCTCACGATCATCGCGCTGCTGACGTACGTCCTGCTCGTGCGCGCCTTCCGCTCGCTGCTGCTGCCGCTGAAGGCGGTCCTGCTCAACCTGATCTCACTGGCCGCGACCCTCGGCCTGATGGTCCTCTTCTGGCAGGACGGCCACGGCTCCAACGCGATCTTCGGCATCGCCGCCACCGGGGCCGTCACGTTCTGGATCCCGATCATGATCTTCGCGTTCCTGTTCGGACTGTCCATGGACTACGAGGTGTTCATCCTCACCCGCATCCGGGAGGAGTACGACGCCGGTCTCTCCACCGACGAGGCGGTGGTCGAGGGCATCGGCCGCACCGGCCGCCTCGTCACCAGCGCCGCACTCATCCTCTTCCTCGCCTTCGCCGCACTCGCCTCCGGACCGGGCACCGACCTCAAGACCCTCGCGACCGGCCTCGGCATCGGCATCCTGCTGGACGCGACCATCGTGCGGATGCTGCTCGTGCCGTCCCTGGTCTCCCTGTTCGGCGGCTGGAACTGGCACCTGCCCGCCTGGGCGGCCAGGCCGCTGCGCGTACAGCCGTCCGCCCCGCACCCGGAACGGACCGAGGAGAAGTCACCTACGGGCTGAACCCCCGCTCCACGGCGCCCTGTTGAACCGGAACGGCATGAGGACGTCGGGGCGGCGGCCGGTGCGGACGTAGTCGGCGAGGGTGCGGCCGGTCACCGGGCCCAGGGTGACGCCGAGCATGCCGTGCCCGGTCGCCGCGAACGCGTTGTCGTGGCCGGGAACGCGGTCGACGACCGGCAGCCCGTCCGGCAGGAAGGGCCGCCCGCCCACCCACGGATCGCGGATGAGGCTCACCAGATCGTCGGGGTCGTCGAACCAGCGGCCCAGATACTGTCTGCTCGCGAGCGCGACGGCGACGATCCGGCGCCAGTCGAGACGGTTGTTGTTGCCGCTCAGCTCCATCGTCCCCCCGATGCGGGTGGTGGCCCCGATCGGTGAGGCGACCGCCCTGCGCTCGCCGAAGTACAGCGTGTGCCGGGGCGCCGGATCCAGGTCGACCGAGAAGCTGTAGCCCTTCCCCGCCTGCAACGGCAGGGGATGGCCCAGCGAGCCGAGCAGGTCCGAGGAGCGCGTGCCGGCCGCGATGACGGCGGCCGAGCAGGGAATCTCACCGGTCGAGGTGCGCAGCGCGACGACCCGGCTCCCCTCCGTCCGGAACCCCGTGGCCTCCCTGTTCTCGTGGACCTTCACCCCGGACGCGGCAAGCGCCTCGCCCAGGGCGCGGGCGAACGCCTCCGGATCGACCACGCCCTCGCCCTCCACGAGATAGGCGGCCCGGACCCGGGAGGACAGCACGGGGTCCAGGAGACGGGCCTCGTCTCCCGTGACCACGTCGTCCGGCAGCGGATAGCGGCCGTGCGCCATCTGCCGCTGGACGGCGAGATGGTGGCGGGCCTCGGCGGGGGAGAGGAACGCGTGCACCATGCCGGGCCGGGTCAGCCCCGTCTCGACCCCGGCCGCGCGCAACCCGTCGAAGAGGTCGAACGTGGAGCGGTTCAGCTCGGCGATCGCCGCATAGCCGTGCCGGAACGCGGCCGGGGTGCTGCTGCGCCAGAACCGCCACAGCCACCGTACGAACGCCGGATCGGGCAGCGGCCGCAGATACAGGGGCGAGTCCGGGCGGCCCAGGGAGCGGAGCGCGTAGCGCACCACGCCGGGCGCGGGGACCGGCGTCGAATGGCTCAGGCGAGGTGACCGTGCCGCACCCCGCGCCCCGCCGGCAGGGCGGCACCCAGAGCCGGGACATGGCCCTGGTCCGCTCCGAACTCCTGCGCACCGTCGGGGAGTTCTTCGCAGACCCGCAGGACATCGTCGCCTCCACCGCGCCCGCCTGGATCGGCGTCCTGCACCGCCTGCCCGCCGGACGCTCCACCGCCTCCCTCGTCGCCGACTGCCGACGCGTCACCGACCTCATCGCCGCCCAGGACGGCCTCGCGGCCCGCGCCGGCATCGGCGAGGCGGCCGACTCCGTCGGCGGTCTGCACGACTCCTACCAGGACGCGTGCGACGCGCTGCGCCTCGGCGCCCGGTTCGCGGACACCGACCGAGTCCACCCGATCACCGACCTGCGGGTCCACCAGGTGGTGACGGCGGTGAGCCAGTCCGCGCGCCACCGGCTGCTGGAACTCACCGCCACCGAACTGCGCGCCCAGCCGGACTGGCCGGCCCTCCGCGACACGGTCACCGCCTGGTGCGAGAGCGGCTTCAACCTCGTCCGCACGGCCGAGGCACTGCACATCCACCGCAACACCGTCGTCTACCGGATGAACAAGATCGAGCAGATCACCGGCCGCCCGCTGCGGGAGTACCGGACGGCCATGGCGCTCTATCTCGCCTGCCTGGCCGACCGGTTGGGGCACTGAACGCGCCCCGTCACACGCCTCCGGCCCGTGCGCGGAGCATGCGGCCCACCTCGTCCGAGCGCTCCAGGAGCGTGGTGCGGATCACCGGCACCGCTTCCTGGGAGGACTCCCGGGCCCGCTCGATGTACCCCGGGCCGATCGCGTGCAGCGGGAAGAGGTGGCGCGTGTAGCCCATCGCCAGGATCATTCCGCCCTGGTGCAGCTTCGGGACTGCCTCCAGATAGCGTTCCGCGTAGGGAGCCAGCAGCGAGTCCTGGTCCGGGCGCCAGAAGGCCGCCGCCACCGCACCCACCGCGTTGATGGGGACGGCACGGTCCACGGCCAGCCGCTGCCAGACCTCCGCCTTCGAGGCGGCGTCGGGCAGCGCGGCCCGGACGGCCAAGGCACGGGTCCAGGCGTCGGGGTCCGGGTCGCGGGCGAGCAGCTGCTCGGTCTCCGAGGCGACGTCCCCACCCAGTTCCGCGTCGCGGACGAGCGCACGCCAGTGCAAGTCCACGTCGGCACCGGCCAGTTCGCGGAGCCGGTCGAGATCGTTCCTGGTCGTCGCGGTACGGGCAAGACCGCGCAGCGCGACCTGACGGCGGCCGGGATCGTCGGCGAGCCGGAGACAGGCCGCCGCCACCGCCGCCGACAGTGCGGTCCGTTCGGCGGCCGGCGCCCAGAGTTCGGCGATGTTCGCGGCGAGGTTCAGATACGGCTCGATCACCGCGTCGGAGGTCTCGGCCACCAGCAGCGCGGTGAGGCTCCGCCCGGCCTCTGCCGCCGTGGCCTCGCCGGTGATCAGCATGTCCCACACGGTGGCCGCGGCCACGCCCCGCGAGATGGCGGTGGGCAACCGCGCCGCCGTACGGAACAGGGCGTCCCTGGTCGCGGGGTCCGGGCGGGTCGTCGCGAAGGTCAGGTCGTCGTCGTTGATCAACAGCACGTCGGCGGGCGGGAGTCCGGTCACCGGGGTCCGGGTCTCGGTCACCTCGACCCGCACCAGCGCCCGCCGTTCCAGCCCGTCGCCGTTCTCCCCGTACGCGCCCACGGCCAGCACCTGCGGACGCGGGGTGCCGTCGGCCACCAGCGTGAGGGTGTCGCCGTCGCGCTCCAGTGTGAAGCGGTCGGTGCCGGCCGTGCCCAGCCAGGCTGTGCGCCAGGTGTCGAGGTCGCGGCCACTGGCCTCCGACAGCGAGTCGATGAGGTCCTGGAGCGTGGTGTTGCCCCACGCGTGCTGGGCGAAATAGGCGGCCATGCCGGCCCTGAAGTTCTCTTCGCCGACGTACGTCTTGAGCTGCTGGAGGACGGAAGCGCCCTTGGGATAGGTGATGTTGTCGAAGATCGAAGCCGCCTGGGCGACATCGTGGATGGGCTGGTGGATCGGATGCGAGGCGGGGCCCTGGTCGGACAGATACGCGCTGATCTTGCCGATCATCAGATGGCTCGCCCACACGTCGGTGTGCCGGGTGGCCTGCTCGGCGGCCCAGTGGCAGGCGAACTCCGCGAACGCCTCGTTCAGCCAGAGGTCGTCCCACCAGCGCATGGTGACGATGTTGCCGAACCACATGTGCGCCATCTCGTGCAGCAACACCCGTGCCAGCAGCCCGTGTTCGGCCGGAGTCGGCGCGGCCCGCCGCAGGAACGCGTCCGACCACGTCACACAGCCGTAGTTCTCCATCGCCCCGCCGAACTCCGGCACGAACACCTGGTCGTACCTGCGCTGCGGGAACGGCATCGCGAAGGCCTCGGCGTAGAAGGCGAGACCCTGACGGGTGAGGGTGAACATCTCCTCGGCGTCCCGCTCGAGGACCTCGGCGAGCGAACGGCGGGCGTACAGGCCCAGGCTGTGGCCGTCCACCTCGCGGCGGATCTCGTGGAAGGGGCCCGCGTTGATGACCGTGTTGTACGTCGACAGGGGCGGAGTGTCCGGGAACGTCCACCGCCGGGCCGCGCCCAGCTCCTCCACGTCCGCGTCACCGGAGTTGCTGGTGACCGTCCACGTGGCCGGTGCGGTGACGGTGAAGGCGTGCGGCGCCTTCAGGTCGGGCTGGTCGAAGCAGGCCCACACGAAGCGGGCCTCGTCCGGTTCGAAACTCATCCACACGTACACCTCGCCGTCACCGGGGTCCGTCGCCCGGTGCACGCCCTCACCGGCGGTGGTGTCGGCCTGCACGCTCTCCACGCGCAGCACGTTGTGCGCGGCGAGACCGGTGAGCTGGATCCGCCCGTCCTCGCCGGGGCCGACCTCGACGCCGTTCAGCGTGGCGCTGAGCACCCGGGCCGCGCAGTCGACGAAGGTCGCCGCGCCCGGCTCACGGCAGGTGAACGCCACGGTGGAGACCGAGCGGACCTCCGGCCCGTCGGGCAGCGCGGTCAGATCGACGTCCACGTCGTACCGCTCGACCGCGATCAGCGCGGCGCGGAGCTCGGCTTCGGTACGGGTCAGGCTTCGGATCCCCATGTGTCCTCCCTCGGCAGACAGCGGCCGTCAGCCTATGCCGGAGATCGCCGGGCGGCGCAGGGTTTTCGGCGCCCACGGACGGGTCGGCGGGCAGTTGTACGACGTCGACCCCGCTGCGCGGCCGGTACGCCGGGCGCTCGCTCCCGCCCGGGCGCCCGGCGTACCAGGGCCTGTCTGACAATTCCCGTCTGCCTCGCGACGCCATGCACGCACGCTCGCCGCACCGGGCGCAGACCCAAGTACGTCCAGTACGAGGGTCCACGCCCGGCACTCCCCCAGCCTCCGGCCGGGGGGGACCCCCAGAGCACGCACCTGACGCCGCGAGGCCGCCCTCCGGGCGACGACGGGAATTGTCAGACAGGCCCTGGCGGACGGGGCCGTCGGCGTGCCCGGTGCTCATCCCCGCACGAGCGCCGAGCGCCGCCGCCGGCCCCGCCGTCTCACCGCCCCCGCAGGCCCGTGCCGATCACCCGGGCGGTACGGCGGGCGGTCTCGGCGAGCCGCTCCAAGTGGTGTGCCGGATCGGTGAGGACACAGAGCGCGGCCAGGGGCGTGGCGCCCGAGCCGAACAGTGGAACCGCCGCACAGCACACCCCGGTCACCACTTCCTCCCGGTCGAACGCGACACCCCGCTCCCGGATCGCGGCGGCGTCCCGCGGCCAGGAGGCGGGAAGCGGCCCGAGCAGCGGTGCCGGGACGGCCGTGGCCACCAGGACCTTGCCCGCCGCGGTGAACCACGGCCAGGTCATCCGGGTCTGCAGCGGATCGAGCTGTTCGATGTCGTCGGGGCACCACTCGACCATCAGCGTCTCGCCCTTCCACAGCACGGCGATCCCCACCGTCGTACCCGTGAGCTGCGCCAGCCGGCGCATCGGTTCCCGAGCCGCGGCGCGCAGCCGGGGATGCGGCTGCCAGGCCCGCCCGAGCCGGAACATCCGCCGACCCACCCGGTAGCTCCCTCCGCACCGCTCGACCGCGCCCAGGTCCGCCAGCTGCTCCAGCAGCCGGTACGCGGTCGTCTTGGGCAGCCCGCAGTCGGACGCCAGCCTCGTCGGCCCCGCCTCCACGGCCTGCTCCACCGCCTCCAGCAACGCGAACGCGCCCTCCAACACGCTTCTTCCGCCGGTGCTTGCCGTGGCGGCCGTCGGTAACGTCTCCGGCCGCCGTACCGGCACCCGTGTCCCGGGTGCCATCACTTCCCCTGTGATCACGCTCTCGCCCCCGTTTGCCTGTTGCGCAGCCGCCAGGCGACGGCCCTGCCGTGGTGCTCGAACGGCGCCCCGGTCCGGGCCCGTTCGCTCCCCAGCAGACTGGCACCGGAGTGTGGCTGGAAACCTTGTCGAAGCCTTGTCGCGCCGCGTACACGTCCGTGAAAGAAAGGAGGAGGCTTTGTGCAGGGGGTGGCGCACACCATGGTGGACGTGCAGTTGCTGGGGCCCGTGGAACTGTCGGCGGCGGGGCGCGCGGTGGAGGTGGGCCCGCCCCAACGCCGTACCGTGATGGCCGCGTTGGCCGTGGACGTCGGCCGGCCCGTCGCGGCGGACGTGGTCATGGAGCGGGTCTGGGGCACGCGCGCGCCGGACGGGGCGCGCGGCGCCGTGCACGCCCATGTCGCCCGGATCCGGCGGGTGTGCGAGCAGGCCGCGCAGACCGCGCGGGAACCCTTGTCCGTGGTGCGCCGCTCCGGCGGCTACCTCCTGGAGGCCCGCCCGGACCAGGTGGACGTCTACCGCTTCCGGCAGTTGGTGGACCAGGCACGCACCGCGGGCCCGGCCGACACGGAGCGGGCCCGACTGCTGCGCGAGGCGCTGGACCTGTGGCGCGGGGAGCCGCTGTCCGGTCTGCGCGGGCAGTGGGCGGCCCGGATGCGCGAGGCCTGGCGCCGCCAGCACCAGGACGCCGCCGTCGGCTGGGCCCGCGCGGAACTGGGCCACAGCGATCCAGCCTCCGTCATCGGCCCGCTGACCGGCCTGCTCGGCGAGTACCCCCTTGCGGAACCCCTCGCCGAGGCCCTGATGCGCGCCCTGCACGAGAGCGGCCGCAGCGCGGAGGCCCTCGACTGCTACGCGGCCGTCCGCAAACGCCTCGCGGAGGAACTGGGCACCGACACCGGACCGGCACTGCGCCAACTGCACCAGACGATCCTGCGCGGCCACCGCCCCGGCCCCGCCAAGCGGCCCAAACCGTCCGAGACGGCCCGGCCGGCCGAACGCCCCGCCCAACTCCCCATGACCGTACGGGGATTCACCGGCCGGGACGAAGAACTGGCCCGGCTCGAGGAGATCCTCGCCTCGGCGCAGGGCGAGTTCGCCGCCGTGGTGATCTCGGCGGTCTCCGGCATGGCGGGCGTGGGCAAGACCGCCCTCGCGGTGCACTGGGCCCGCCGCGCCGAAAACGCCTTCCCCGACGGGCAGTTGTATGTGAACCTGCGCGGCTTCGATCCGCAGGGCGCGGTGATGCCCCCGACCGAGGCGGTCCGCGGGTTCCTGGACGCGCTCGGCGTACGGCCGGACCGGGTGCCGCCGGGTCTGGAGGCCCAAGTCGGGCTCTACCGCAGCCTGCTGACGGGACGTCGGATGCTGGTCGTGCTCGACAACGCGCGCGACGAGGAACAAGTACGGCCGCTGCTGCCGGGGGCGGTCGGCTGCATGGCTCTGGTGACCAGCCGGAACCGGCTCACCGGGCTGGCCGCGACCGAGGGCGCCCATCTGCTCGCGGTCGACCCGCTGACGCCGGACGCGGCACGGGACGTCCTCGCGGAACGGCTCGGGACGGGCCGGGTGGCCGCCGAACCGGAGGCTGTCGCGGACGTCGTCACCTGGTGCGCGGGACTGCCGCTGGCCCTGGCGGTAGTGTCGGCCCGGGCCGCCGCCCAGCCCAGACGGCCCCTGGGCACGCTCGCCGAGGAACTCCGTGAGGCGGGCGGCCGGTTGGACGCGCTCGACGGCGGCGAGGAGGCCAGCCAGGTACGGGCCGTGTTCTCGTGGTCCTACAGCGCGCTCAGCCCGGCCGCCGCCCGGCTGTTCCGGCTGCTGGCACTGCACCCGGGCCCGGACCTCTCACGGGACGCGGCCGCCGCCCTGGCCGGTGCCCCGCCGGAGCGCGTCCGGGGACTGCTCGCCGAACTGACCGGCGGGCATCTGCTGCTCGAGCAGGCTCCGGGCCGATATGCGTTCCACGACCTGTTACGTGTCTACGCGGGGGAGTTGGTGGCCGCGTACGACGACGAATGGGAACGGCGGGCGGCCCTGCACCGGATGATGGACCACTACCTGCACTCCGCACGGGCGGCCGACGTCCTGGTGACCCCGCAGCCCAACCCGGTCGCCTCCTCCGCGCCGAGATCGGGCGCGAACCCGGTGGAGCCCGAGGACTACGGCAGAGCGCTCGCCTGGCTCGTCGCCGAACACCCGGTCCTGCTGGAGATCGTGCGGCAGCCGCCGCCGGGTTTCGACGGCCATGTGTGGCGACTGGTCACCGTGCTGACCACCTTCCTGGACCGGCACGGCCACTGGGAGGCGCTGCTGACCGCCGGGCACAGCGCGCTCGCGGCGGCCGAACGGGACGGCGACCTGGTCGGCAGAGCGGGCTCCCACCGCGGACTCGGCCTGGCCCTGGATCGCCTCAAGAGCCCGGAACCGGCCCGGGAGCATTACTTACGGGCGTTGGAACTCTTCGCCGAACTGGGCAGCGACGCGGGTCAGGCCCGTACCCATCAGCATCTCTCGCGGATGTCGGGAGCCCAGGGCAACCCCGGACTGGCGCTGGAACACGCCTACCGGAGCCTGGAGCACTACCGCAGGGCCGACGACCCGGCGGGACAGGCCGCGGCGCTCAACCACATCGGCTGGATGGAGGCCCAACTAGGCGAACACCACAGCGCGTTGGCGCACTGCGAGCAGGCACTCGAACTCGCCAGGGCGGCCGGCGACGTGGACGGACAGGCCCACATCTCCGACAGCCTCGGCTACATCCACCACCGACTCGGCCGCCACCAACAGGCCGTCGACCGCTACCGGGAGGCGGCGGCCCTGTTCCGCGCCACCGGCGAACGCCGCAGCGAGGCCGCCTGTCTGCTCTGCCTCGGCGACACCCACCACAGCGCCGGCCAGCCCGACGCGGCCCACGCGGTCTGGGCCCGCGCCCTCGCCCTCACCGACGAACTCGGTCTGCCCGACGACGATTCCCTCCGCGCCGATCTCCGCGACCGCATCAGCGAACTGCCCCTGCCGTAGCGGGCCGCGCGGATTCGACCGCGGCCACGCCGCGCAGCCCGAGGCTGAGGACGGCACCGACGGCCGCGCAGGCGCAGGTGATCCACCAGGTGGAGTGCCAACCTCCGGTGCGGGTCGCCAGCCACGCCGCGACGGTGGGACCCACGAAACTGCCCGCGTTGAACAGCTGCTGGATCAACCCCATGGTGGCCGGTGCCGAACCGCCCGCCGGCGTCAGCCCACCGATCATGCGCAGCAGCGTCGCCGGTATCGCCCCACCGGTCAGCGAGAAGGCGACGACACACAGGAACTGCCAGGCGGTACCCGCCGGGACACGGTGCCAGTCAACAGCGAAGGCCAGCAGGGAGGTTGACGCCATCAGCGCGAAGGCGGGCACGACGACGGCGCGCACGGCCAGCCCGCGTCTCAACAGCGCAGCGGTGCCGATCGAACCGACGGCGTTCACCGCACCGACCGCGGCGCTCAGCACCCCCGGCCAACTGCCCGTCATCCCGCCGTCGCGGTAGACGGTCGGCAGAAACCCGACCACGGCCATCCACGGCAGCGTGTAGCAGGCGAAGACGAGTCCGGCCGTCCAGGGCGCGGGAGCCCGGACGGTACGGCCGATGCGCGCGAGGGCAGCCGCCGCGCCCCGCCCATCGCCCGCGTCGTCACGCGGAACGCGGGCCAGCACCCACGGCAGCGGCGCCAGTGCGACCACCGCCATGCCCCACCACCACACCCGCCACGACACCACCTGGAGCGCCAGCGCGCCGACCACCAGCCCGGCGAAGGTGGAGATGCCCTGGTAGGCGCCCCAGAAGCCCATGGCCGTGGTGAAGCGGCCCGGCGGAGCGGTGCGCCGGACCAGCCCCGGCCCGGTCACCGCGACCAGGATGAAACCGGCCCCCTCCACCGCCCGAGAGACCATCAGCGGAGCCGCCGACCCGGCGAGACCGCCGCCGACCGAACCGAGGAACAGCAGCACAAGCCCCCCGCTCAGACAGCGTCGCTCACCGATCAGCTCGGCCAGCAGCGAGACGGCAAGTCCCCCGAGCATTCCGGCCAGTTGGACGATTCCCAGCAGGGTCCCGGCCTGGACCAGACTCAGCGACAGATCGTGCCGCAGGTACGGCAGCGCGGGCGGCACCTTCCACACCTGGAGCCCGGCGGCGACCCCGGCGGACACGACGACGATCCAGGAGCCACCGGCACCGGCGGGGCAGGACTTCGAGACCATGGCGGCGGTCCTTCAACGGGACGGAGACGGGAGACGGCCCACCACCTAGACCATGTGCCGGGGCATCAGCGCAACACAGGCCCCCTCCACTGCGACAGATGCTCAATGGTGTGCGATTCGGGTGTCAGAATGCTCACCATGACACCAATGGACCCCTTGGACGCCCGGATCGTCCTGGCCCTGGACGACGACCCGGACGCCACGATCCTCGCCCTGGCACAGACCCTGGGAGTCGCCCGCAACACCGTGCACGCCCGGCTGCGCAGAATGGCGGCCGAGGGCGCCCTCAAGCCTTTCAGTCGCCGCGTCGACCCCGCCGCCCTCGGCTACGGCCTGGTCGCGTTCATGTCGCTCGCGGTGAGCCAGGCCGAACCCGAGGGCGTCCACGAGGGCCTGCTAGAAATCCCCGAAGTCATCGAGGTCCACTACACGACCGGCGACGCCGACCTCCTCGCCCAGGTCGTCGCCCAGGACACCACGGACCTGCACCGCGTCACCAAGGCGATCCTCGCCATCGACGGAGTGGACCGCACCAGCACCGCCATCTCACTGGCCGAGGTCATCCCGTACCGACCCCGCGCTCTCCTCAACCGCCTTGCGAAAGGCGGCACTTAGAGATCCAGCTCCAGCACCGGGGAGTCGCAGCGGCTCACGCAGATCATCATCGTGGTGGCGGTGGAGCGTTCGGACGGCTCGATCACCGTGTCGCGGTGGTCCGGTAGTCCGGCCAGGACCGCCGTCTCGCAGCTGCCGCAGTAGCCCTCCTCGCAGGAGTAGGGGATGTCCGGGAGCTTCTCCCGTACGACGTCCAGCACGGAACGGTCGGCCGGCACGGTCAGCCGCAGCCCCGAGCGACCCAGCACCACTTCGAACTCCCCGCCAGCTGTGCCGAGTTGGTCGGCGGAGGTGAAGCGCTCCAGGTGAAGCACCCGCGTGGAGTCCGGTGTCCGGCACAGTGCCGTCACCGCGTCGAGCATCGGCTGCGGGCCGCAGGCGTAGACGGCGTGCGCGGGCGGGGTGGCGGCGAGTTCGGCGGCCAGGTCCGGCAGACCGAGCTCGTCCTGCGGTACGAGCAACACCCGGTCGCCGCCCAACGCCACCAACTCCTCGGCGTAGACGAGCCGGGAACGGTCCCGAGCGCCGAGGATCAGCCGCCAGGGGAGGCCGCGCGCGGTGAGTTCGCAGGCCATCGGCAGCAGCGGGGTGACGCCGATGCCGCCGGCCAGCAACAGATAGCCCTCCGCGGGCACCAACGGGAAGCGGTTGACCGGCCCGCGCACCTCCAACTCGCGCCCCACCAGGGCGGTTTCATGGATCTCCCGGGAGCCGCCGCGTCCCTCGGGCGAGCGATGCACGGCGACCGTCCACGCCTCCGCGTCCGTCACGTCCCCGCACAGCGAGTAGGCCCGCCGCAGCCCCGAAGGCAGGACCAGCTCCACATGCGCTCCTGGCTCCCACGCCGGCAGGGCGCCGCCGGCGGCCCGGGTCAGCCGCAGTTCCACCACGTCATGGGCGACCCAGCGGGCCTGCCGGACCAGGAGCCGTTGGGTCGTCGTGCGGGGGGAGTCGAGGTCAGAAGACACGGAAGTACTCCCGCTGTTCCCAGTCGGTCACCTCTTGGCTGAAGCGGTCTATCTCGGCCCGCTTGATGCTCGTGTAGTACGCCACGAAGTCCTTGCCGAGCCGGTCCGCGAGCATGCGGTCGGACTCCAGCGCGTCCAGGGCCTCGCCCAGCGAGCGGGGCAGCGGTTCGGCGCGGGCCGCGTACGGTTCGTCGGCGGCCGGTCCCGGTTCCAGTCCGCCCGCCACGCCCTCCAGCCCGGCGGCGAGTTGGGAGGCGAGGTAGAGGTAGGGGTTGGCGGCCGGTTCACCGATCCGGTTCTCCAGCCGGGTGGACGAGGGCCCGTCACCCAGGACCCGCACCATCGCCCCGCGATTGTCCCGCCCCCACACCGCACGGTCCGGCGCCAGCGACAGCGAGCGAAAACGCTTGAAGCCATTAAGAGTCGGGGTCGAGAACGCGCTCGTGGCCCGCGCGTGCCGCAGCAGCCCGCCGAGAAAGGCGGTCCCGTACGGCGACAACGGCGGCCCGGACGCGGTGAGTTCGCCGTCCTCCGGTGCGAAGACACCCACGCCGTCCCGCACCATGCTCTGGTGCAGATGCCAGCCGCTGGAGAACACGCCCGGCAGATGGGGGCGGCACATGAAGGTGGCGTGGTGGCCGTGGCGGGCGGCGACCTGCTTGACGGCGCTGCGCAGCAGGACCATCGCGTCGGCCGTGCCCAGGCCGTCGGCGGGCTGGAGGGTCAACTCCACTTGGCTTGGGCCGAATTCGACCTCCAGGCTGCGCAACGGCAGCCCCAGGCCCTCGATGTTCGCGCGCAGGACGTCGAGGATGGGGTCCAGTTCGTCGTAGCGGAGCTCGCTGAGGTACTGGTAGCCGTGGTTCAGCATGCCGACCTCGGGTGCGGCTCCGGGCTGGCCCTGGTCGCCGGGGCCCAGGCGCGGATCGTCCAGCCGGAAAAGGTGGAACTCCACCTCCAGGCCGGTGCGGTAGGTCAGCCCGTCGGCCTGGTCGAGGACCGAGCGCAGCAGCCCGCGCGTGCACAGCGGGACCGGGGTGCCGGAGGTGAAGCGCAGGTCGCACAGCAGCCAGCCCGTGCCCGGCGACCACGGCAGCATCCGGAAGGTCGACGGGTCGGGCACCATCACCATGTCGGCGGCGCCCCGCAGTTCGGGCAGCCCGAGCGGCGTCTCCTTGGTGAAGAGGGGGAACACGGTCCGCCCCGAGGTGTCCTTGGCGAGCAGGGACGAGGCGATGCCGGTGCCGTCGCGCAGCACATTGGGCAGTTCGCCCACGGTGACGGTCTTGCCGCGCAGCAGTCCGTGCTGGTCGGCGAAGACCAGCCGCACCACATTCATCCCGCCGCTCCCGGCGCGGCCGAGTATCTCCCGTGCGGCGGCGGCCTGTTCGGGGGTCCACAGGCCGTGGCGTTCGATGAATCCCACGCGGCTCAGCCGTCCGTTCCCAGTGGCCGCGCCCAACTGCTGTCGGCGCGCTGTTTGTCGGTGACGGCAGTCCAGTGCTCCAGCCAGCCCTCGGTCGGACCGATCCCGTCCAGCGCGACCGGCCCGTGCAACCGCCCCGCCTCCTCGGCCGGCAGCACCAGCGGCGGGTTCTCCCCGCGCTCGACCGCGCCGATGGCCTCGCCGAGCATCCGGCGGTACATCACGATGGCCTTGTCGGAGCGGCCCAGATGCTCGCGGGTACGGTCCTGCACGGACCCCTGCCCCTCCACCGCCCACTGGTCGTGCACGTTGATGTCGAAGCCGAGCCCGGTGTACGTCGTCGTCCGCTGCTCGACCGGGTCGTAGCCGTAGCCGTTCTCGCGGCCGAAGCGCGGCCGGTAGTCGGGCAGGGTGACCGCGCCGACCCGCTGCCTGCGCATCTCCGCCTGGTCCACCGGGCCGCCGACACTGGTGAACAGGGCATACCAGTAACTGGAGTTGTCGTCGATCGGCACATGCCACTGCGTGATCGCCGTCTCCGCGTCCAGCGGGATGTGGAAGGCGTGCGGGAACACCTGGTGGGTGATGCGGACATGGGTACGGCTGCCGTCCATCGGCAGGCCCTGCGTGTCTGTTCCGTCGAGCGTGCGCCGGGCGGTGATGCGGATGCCGTAAGGGGTGCGGACGGCGTCGATGTCGGGGCGGCCGTACTCGCGCAGGATCTTCGTCATGGGGAGGTCGGTGCCCTGGGAGGCGGCACGGAACTGTTTGCCGTAGCTGTCGGCGGGGTCCTCGTCCTGGAAGAAGCGGTGGAGGTAGGAGGCGTGGGCGGGGTCGATGCCGACCTCCAGGGCCTGGAGCCAGTTGCACTCCAGCAGCCCCTTCCAGGCGAAGGCGTGGTCGGCGGGTGCCTGGAAGCAGTCCAGGGCGGGGAGTTCGGGCGGTTCGCCGGGTCCGAGGTAGCCCCAGATGATCCCGTTGATCTCGCGGACCGGGTAACTTCCCAGCCGGACACGGGACTTGAGCGGGCTGTCGACGGGCTCGGCGGGGGTGTCGAGGCACGAGCCGTCGCGGGCGAAGAGCCAGCCGTGGAAGCAGCAGCGCAGCCCGCCGTCCTCCAGCCGGCCGAGCGCCAGGTCGGCGCCCCGGTGCGGGCAGCCGCGGTCGACGAGACCGAGTTCGCCGTCCTCGTCACGGAACAGGACCAGGTCCTGGCCCATCACCTTGGGCGCCACCAGCGGTCGTACGCCGTCGAGTTCCTCGCCGAGGGCGATCGGCTGCCAGTAGCGGCGCATCCACTCACCGGCCGGGGTGCCGGGCCCGGTCCGGGTGAGCCGGGTGTTCTCTTCCTCGCGCATGGGACGCCTTTCTGATGAGGGGGAGGGGCGCGGTCAGCCGCAGCAGTGGTCCGGGGCCGAGGGGCTCGGCGTGTGGCAGGAGACGGGGGCGGGCACGTCCAGGGCCGGGTTGCGGTCGAAGAAGCCGTCGGGCTCCAGGCGCAGCCGTGCCTTCGCCACCGGCATCACCGGCCACTCCTCGGGGCGTGGGAAGTGGTGCGAGCCGACCGTGGCCCACAGCACCAGGTCGGTGCCGTCCAACGACCGGTTCTCCTCCTGCCACTTGTGGACCCCGTCCGCACCCGGCTCGGCCTGGTTCGGGTACTCGCCGCCGACGAACCGCCGCTCCGCGTCGTAGGCGGTAGCCCACAACTGCCGCCCCACGAACGGCGCTCGGCGCGCGCAGACACTGTCCTCGCGCACCGGCAGGACCGCCGTGTTCTCCAAGTGCACGCGGTACGCGGTCGGTTCCCCCATCCGGTTGCGGGACTCGGTGCTCTCCACCCGCCAGTGCAGCGCGCGGGAGGGGTCGGTGCGCCGGGCGCCCTCCGACTCGCTGAGGATCGGCCGCAGCACGGTCCGCGCCGCGTTGCCGTAAGGGTCGAGGACCGGGTCGGGCTCGTGCTCGGCGGTGACCTCGACCAGCCGGTTGGGGTCGCCGTCCACCGCCATGTCGAGGCGGACGCTGAAGAAGTGCTGGTGGTTGGTGACCGCGACGTTCGGCGCGACCCGGCGCGCGTACGGTGTCGCCTCGTCCTCCTCGACACCGGTGGCGGAGAGGATGCCGGTCATCTTGATCTCCAGCATCACCGAACCGTCCTGGTACAGCGACCAGTAGAAGCCGTAGTCGTAGTTGGCGACGGTCGCGAACGCCGAGATGATCAGCCGGCGCGAACGGCGCACCTCGGTACGACCGGTGCGGCCGTCGTGGTGCTTCCAGAGGATGCCGTCGTCCTCCTCGTGCACACACACGGCGTTGGGGATCAGCCGGGGCACTCCGTCGCCGCCGAGCACGGCCGCGTCGAAGTACTGGATGACACCGAGGCAATCGCAGCCCAGGGCAAGGGAGTTGGTGAGCGGGCCCGCACCGTACTCGCCCCAGTCGAAGAAGTTCTTCCGGTACTGGGTGGACGCGGTGTCGAAGTAGGGCACGTACATCTCGTTGACGGCCGCGCGCCGGATCACCTGCCGAGGACCCTTCCCGGCCGCCGCGAAGGACAGGTCGTGCAGCACCAGCCCCTCGCGATGACTGAAGCCGACCCGCACCGACCACCCCTGCCAGTCGATCCGCTGCCCGGTGACGGTGAAGCTCGGCCCGTCCGGCTGGACGACCTCCAGCGGCTTCAGCCCCGGCCGCTCGGCCACTGTCCCGGCCGCGAACACGCCGGACTCCTCCGACAGCGGCACCACCCCGTGGTCCTCGATGTGCAGGATCTCCATGGTCTCCATGTCGATGACGGGCACGACTCCCTGCACGGGACGGGCGTAACCGTTGTCGTCCTCGTCGGTGCGATGCCAGACGCTGCCCCAGGTCAGTCGGCGGCCCGCGTACTCGGGCGGCTCGAAACCACCGATCGACTCCGGGTCCACCATCACCAGCGACACGTCGTGGATACCGCGCAGCGCGAGCGCCTCCCGGAAACGCGGGTCGGCGCGGCAGGCGGCAGCGGCCTGCCGCGCCTCCTCCGAGGAGCAGCCCGGACTGCGGACGTCCAACTCCCGCCAGGCGGTGGCCTGCGGTTTGTCGCCGAGTTCGAGGTCGACCTCGAAGGCGTGTCGGGCGGAGGGCGAGAACACCACCGCGCGGGCCCGCCGGGTGTCCCCGGGCGCGGCACGGCGGGCGTGGTCCTCGTCCAGCGCCACGCCCCAGAACCGCGCGTCGTCGGGGACCCGGGTGTCGGCCCTCAACACTCCTACGGCTACGGCGAGTTCGGTGACGGTGAGCGGGTCCAGCGGATGCGGAACGTCGGCCGGTACGGGTTCGGGGGCGAGAGTACTCACAGGGAACTTCCTTCCAAGGTGGTGCCGCCGTCGGCGCGCGGATCGGAGGCGCCGTCCAGCCGACCGCCCGCGGACAGCCGTACGGCCTGGGTGTGACCGGCCAGATCGGTACGGCCCGGCGCGACGACGACCGGAACCACCGACGGGAAGGCGCCTGCCGGGACCGACCCGGGTTCGGCCAGCAGGGTCTGCGTCTCGTGACCGATGTCGCGGGCGCCGATCACCCAGCGCGGGCGGTCCAGTACGGCGGCCGGATCGGCGGCCGGGTCCATCAGATCGGGCACGGTCTGGGCGAGGATCTGCGGCTGCGCCCGGCCACCCTGACATCCCGCCGCGAGCAGCAGCTCGGCGGACCGGCCGAGCACCGGGCAGAGGGTGTGCGGGGGACGCAGCCCGGGGCCGATGAGACCTGGATGGCCGGGGAGCAGGCTGAACGCCGAGCCGCGGTTGTGCAGCACGATGCCCGTCTCCGGGTCGCAGATGCCGGAACCGAAGGTCTGGTACACGCTCTGGATCAGCGATACGGCGAGTCCGGACGCGTCTACGGCGGTGATCGCGACGGTGTCACCGGCGGGCCGGAAGGCCGGCTCGGGCGGTCGCGCACCGGCGAGCGGAACCGGGCGCAGCAGTCCGTCGAGGTCGACGGGCGAGGCGCCGAGCGGATCACCCAGCAGCAAGTCCCGTGCGGCGGAGGCGTCTTGGCAGCGGGCGGCCAGCACACCGGTGCGCTCCGGTTCGGGCAGCTTCGCCACGGAAGCCGCAGTCTCCAGTACGGCCAGCAGGCTCGCCCCCTGACTCGGCGGCGGCGCGGTCCACCACCGCGTGCCGGACACGTCCAGCGTCAACGGCTCTACGTCTGCCGCCTGATGGGCCGCGAGATCGTCTGCGGTGAGTGAACTCCCCGCCCGGCGCAGCCCGTTGACCAGTGCCTCGGCGACCGAGCCCCGGTAGAAGGACGATGGGTCGTCGGCGAGCGTGCGCAGTACGGCGGCCAGCCGGGGCTGAGGGAGCGGGTCGCCCTCGTCGAGCGGCGCGCCCTCGGGGCCGGTCAGCAGTGCGGTGAGCCCAGGGTCGACCGCGATCTGCGCGGCCCGCTCACGGATGGCCCGCGCCAGACCCGCCGAGACGGTGGCCCCGTCCTCGGCCAGTTCGGCGGCGTCCCGCAGCGCGGCGGACAGCGCACCGGGCGTGCCGTGGGCCTCGGCGAGCGCGGCCCAGCCCGCCACCACGCCGGGCACCGTCACCGTGTGCGGGCCCTGCGCGGGCATCCGCTCGTCGGCCGCGCGCAACGCGTCGACGTCTACGGCCTGTGCGGCGGCCCCCGCCGAGATCAGCGCGCGCACCGAGCCGCCGGGGGCGTGGACGAGGGCGATCAAGTCGCCGCCCAGGGAACACTGGTGGGGGTAGACGACGGTGAGCGCGGCGGCTGCCGCCAGCGCCGCGTCCACGGCGTTGCCGCCCCGCTCGGCCGCACGCCGGGCTGCCGTCAGTGCCGCCGGGTGCGGCGCGGCGAGGATCAGCTCGCTTGTCACGCTTCGTCCCTCGGGAACAGCACGGTTCGGGAGGGAGCGGCCTCGGCGCCCTGCAAGGGCAGGGGGAGGGAGATCATGTCGTAGACCCCTGCCGGGGTGTGCAGCAGATCCACCACTTCCAGGATCAACACCTCAGCAGCGCACAGGAGTTGGTGGGTCTCCCAGTGGGTGGTGTAGGCGACCGCCTCGATGCTCAGATAGTCGATGCCCGCGGTGCGTACGCCGGCCTCGATGAGGCGTTCCGCTCCGTCGGGGGCCAGTCCGACCCACTGCCGGGCCTTCCACGGACTGCGCAGGACACCCTCGGAATTGCTGGTGCGCAGCAGCACCCGTTCCTCGGTGCCGAGGCCGGCCGCGTCGAGGTCGGCGGCGGTGATCTGTGCCGTGACGTGGGTCAGGTCCAGCACCCGCGCTGTTCCGTTGAGGGCGGACAGGTCGAGCCGGTCGACCGTCTTTCCGCCGTCGATGAAGTGGGCCGGAGCGTCGATGTGGGTGCCGGTGTGGGCGCCGATGCGCCAGCGGCTCACGTTGGAGGGATCGCCTGCGGTACGGGACTCGACGATCTCCACCTCGGGGCGGCGGCCCCAGTGCAGCATGCCGGGATGGATGGGAACGGACACGTCGATCGCCTTGGCGAAGTCCAGATTCATGCGGCCCTCCTATTGGATGCGGATATCATGGAAGTGGATCCAAAAATGTGTGGCTGTGGACGCCCCGGGCCGCGTGGGAAACTGCTCCACCACCGCGCACCCACCGACCGCCCCCGAGAAGGGTTTGACCGACTCCCATGACCCCCCAGACTGACGACGAGCCCCTCGTCGACGACATCGCGGCCCGTATCCGCGCGCGGATCATGAACGGCGAGCTGGCGATCGGCAAACCGCTGCGCCAGGCGGCGCTGGCCACCGAGTTCGGGGTCAGCCGCACACCGGTGCGCGAGGCGCTGCGTCAGCTCCAGAACGGCGGACTGATCGAGATGCAGCCGAACCGCGGCGCGGTGGTCCGGGTGCCCGCGCCCTGGGAGGTGCGGCAGGCGTACGAGGTCCGCGCCGAGCTGGAGGGCATGGCCGCCCGGCGCGCCGCCTCCCGCATCACGGAACGCGGGCTCGCCGCGCTGCGCGAGCACAACGCCGTCCTGCGCGAGGCCGCGGCAAGGGCCGCCGGAGAGGGGCGGAGCGCCGGCAGCCCCACCACCACTGCCGCCAACGACTGCTTCCACACGGTGATCTGCGAAGCTGCCGACAACCCCTGGCTGACCCGCATGATCGACCGGATCAACGAGAGCTTCCCGCGCAACGTCTCCTCGCTCGCCCTCGCTGGCGACGAACGCCACCGGCAGCTCAACATCCGTGAACACGACGCCGTGATCGAGGCGTTGGCCGCGCATGACGCCGACCGCGCCGACGCGTTGATGCGCGAGCACGTCATCAGTTCCGGCGAGCATCTGACGGCCTGGTACGAGCGCCGGTCCCAGACGGTGTTCCACGGCTGAGCGGGCCCGGTGGCGCGGCCTCACGAGGTTCCGCCGGGGAAGAACCGGGCCGGGGACAGGAAGTCCAGGTCCGGGCGGGCGATCCCGCACACGAGGTCGGCCAGCGCCTCGCCGATCGCCGGCCCGAACTTGAACCCGTGCCCCGAACAGGCCGAGCCCAGCAACACCTGTGGTACGCCCGGGAGTTCGCCGACGACGAAGCGGCGGTCGGCGGTCATGGTGTAGAGGCACGTCAGGCTCTCCGTCACCGGCCCGGCACCGGGCAGCACCTGTGCCACCGCCTCGCTGAGCAGGGCGAGTTCCTCGGCGGTCGCCAGGGGGCGAGGGGCCTGCGGATCCCAGGTCGGGCCGCTGTCCAGCCCGGCCTTGAGTCCGCGGCCGTCGGTCGCCGGGAACCCGTACAGCAGGCCCTGCGGCAGATCCACGGAGAAACTGCCCAGTCCGGAGGGGCCGAGCGGGCCCGTCGGGTCGGCGGCGAAGTAGGCGTTCACGATCCGAGTGACCGTCAGGTGCGGTGCCAGGGACGGGACTTGGGCTGCGGTCCAGGGGCCGGTGCACAGCACCAGGCGGCGGGTGCGCAGGACGGCCTTGCCGGTGCGGACCACCACATTGTCGCCGTCTGGTTCCCAGCCGAGAACGCGGGCGTGGTCGTGGATGTGCGCTCCGGACCGTTCGGCCAGGGTCAGTTGGGCGCGGAGCGTCTCCTGCGCGTCGATGATTCCGGCGCGTGGGTCGTGCACCGCCGAGAATCCGGCCGGCAGCCGCAGTCCTGGATAGATCCGTGCCGCCTCCTCGTCGTCGACCTGTCGGCAGCCCGGGCCGCGCAGCGGATCGGGGCGGTCCTGGGGCGCCGCGTACAACCCGCCGGTGATGTCGAGCAGTTGCGCCTTCGAGACGCCCTCCAGCTCCGTCCACGCCTGGTAGGCGGTGTCGACCAGGGCATCCCAGTCGGGGTGCGGGTAGGCGCGGCGGATCATCCGGGTCTCCCCGTGCGAGGAGCCCAAGTCGTGCCCCAGGCCGTACTGTTCGAGCCCGAGCACGTCGAGTCCGCGTGCGGCCAGGTGGCGTAGGGCGGCACTGCCGTGGACGCCGAGGCCGACGACGATCGCGTCGTGGGTGTGGTGGTGGGTGGGTGCGGCCGGGGGCGCAGGCGAGGGTACGGGCGCTGCGCTGCTGCTGCCCGGTACCCGGTCCGGCGAATTCGTGAGTGCGGGTGTGACGGGGGATGTGGTGGGTGGTGCGGCGCCGGTGCCGGCGCTGTGGCCCGTGGCCCGTGCGGCTGCGGGCGCAACCGTCGTCGGGCCGTTGCCCGGCGCTCGGTGCGGCGATGGTGTGGGCACTGACGCGTCGACGTTCGCTGCCGGACCCCTCGGGCCCGGCCCCGGGGGTGTGGCCCGAGGTGTCGAGGCCGGCGGGCCGGGCAGCGCGGCATCGGCCTCCGGTCCCGCGATTCCCCGCCGTGCCTCTCCTGTCTCCGGCTCCGCGACACCCCGTGGTGCGTCCCCTGCCTCCGCCTCCGCGTTGCCCCGCCGCGCGTCTCCCACCCCCCGCTCCTGCCGCCCCGCACGGGACCCCGTACCGCGCCCCTGCAGGCACACGATCTCCCTAACCGCCTCCACCAGCGCGTCCAGATCGTCGGCGTCGTTGTAGACGTGGACGGACGCCCGGACCACCTTGGTCAGGCCCCGGTGGTCCATGTCCCAGCGGCCGTGTCCCGCCGGTACGGCGATCAAATGCACGCGGCGGTAGGCGAGTTGGCGCTGCACGTCCGAGGCGTCCAGTCCGTCGACCACAAAGGTGACGATCGCGCCGCCCGCGGCCGGCGGGTCGGTGACGTGGACGCCCGGCAGTGCGGAGAGGCGTTCCCGCAGCGAGGCGGCGAGGGCTGTCAGGTGGTGGGAGACGGTGTCGACGCCCAGTGCGCCGAGGTCGGCCAGCGCGGCGCCGAGGCCGAGGCGCAGGGCGTGTGCGGCTTCCCAGAGTTCGAAGCGCTTGGCGTCCGGCACCAGCTCCCAGCTGCGTTCGGCGGTCCATACGGCGCCTCGGACATCAGGAGCCTCCGGGGCGAGCCGGTCCAGGAGCGGGCGCCGGACGGCGAGCAGCCCGGTGCCGCGCGGGCCGCGCAGGAACTTGCGGCCGGTGCCGATGAGCAGGTCGCAGCCGATGGCACCCATGTCCACCGGCAACTGGCCGAGCGACTGCGTCGCGTCCAGCAGGAAGGGCACGCCGTGGGCACCGGCCAACGCGCCGATCGCGGCGGCGGGTTCGACCAGTCCCGAGGAGGTGGGCACATGGGCGGCCGTCACGAGAGCCGCGGGTCCGGCCCGCAGCGCCGCCTCCAGAGCCTCCACGTCCACAGCGCCCTCAGGGCCGTTGGGCAGCAGCTCGACCTGGACGCCGTGGTCACGCTCGACCGACAGCAGGTGCAGCGCGCTGCTGACGTAACTGGAACGGGCCGCCAACACCCGGTCGCCGGGGCGCAGTCGAAGCGCCGACACGGCCCGCTGCCAGCCGGCCGTCGCGCTCTCGACGAGGGCGACCTCCTCCAGCCGGGCGCCGAGGAGTTCGGCGGTACGCGCGTAGACGGCCTCCAGGGCGGGAGCCGCGTGTTTCGCGGCCTCGTAGCCGCCGGACAGGCTCTCCGCGCGGAGGTGGTCGATGACTGCCTCGACGGTGCCGTTGGCGAGCAGGGCCGCACCGGCCGAGTTGAAGTGGTGACCGGTGAACGAGCCCGGTGTGCGGGCGCGTTCGGCCGCGACGTTCAGAGTGCGCGGGGGCGGGGGACTCGGGGGCGAAGCGGCCGTACCGGCCGTCACGGACGCGCTCACAGGGCGATCGTCACGCTCTTGAGCTCGGTGAACCCGTCGACGGCGGCGTCGCCGAGGTCCCTGCCGAGGCCGGACTGTTTCATCCCGCCGAAGGCCACGGCGGGGTCGAACTCGTTGTACGTGTTGACCCACACGGTCCCCGCCTCCAGCGCGGCGGCGGTGCGATGGGCACGGGCCAGACTGCCGGTCCACACGCCGGCGGCGAGCCCGTACTCGCTGTCGTTGGCCAGCGCGATCGCCTCCTCCTCGGTGTCGAAGGGCAGGATGGTGGCGACCGGGCCGAAGATCTCCTCCCGGGCGATGCGCATGTCGGGGGTCACTTCGGTGAACACCGTCGGAGGTACGAACCAGCCCGGCCCCGGCAGCGGTTCACCGCCCACGGCCACCTCGGCGCCCTCCGCGCGGCCCAGTTCGACGTAACCGGTGACGCGGTCGTACTGCTCCTGCGAGACCAGCGGACCGATGTTGATGCCGCCTGTCAGCCCCGGCCCGATCCGTAGCGCTTCTACGGTCGGCACCAGCCGGTCCAGGATCTCCTTGACGACCGTCCGCTCCACCAGCAATCGGCTCCCCGCCGTGCACATCTGCCCGGAGTGCCCGAACACCGCGCGCACGGCGTTCGGTACGGCCGCGTCGAGATCCGCGTCGGCGAAGACGATGTTGGGGGACTTGCCGCCCAGTTCGAGCGTGAGCCGCTTCAACGACGGTGCCGCCGCGGCCATGATGTGCCGTCCGACCTCCGTCGACCCGGTGAAGGACACCTTGGCCACGCCGGGATGCGCGACCAGTTCCGCACCCGTACGGCCGTCACCGGTAAGGACGTTGACGACGCCCTCGGGCACGCCCGCCTCCAGGCAGAGCGCCGCCAGCCGCAGTGCGGTGAGCGGGGTCTGCTCGGCCGGCTTGACGACGACCGTGCAACCGGCGGCCAGGGCCGGGGCGAGCTTCCACGCGGCGATCATGAAGGGGAAGTTCCACGGCAGTACGGCGGCCACCACGCCCACCGGTTCACGGACGCTGTACACATGCCGGTCAGGACCGGCCGCGTGCACGGTGCCCTCCAGCCGGGTCGGCGTGCCCGCGAAGTGGCGGATGGCCTGGAGCCCCAACTCCACATCGCCCCGGGCGCGTTCGATCGCCTTGCCGTTGTCCAGGGTGTCCAGCACCGCCAGTTGGTCGGCGTCGCGCTCCACCAGATCGGCGAGACGCAACAGCACATCGCGGCGTTGCCGGGGCGGCAGCCCGCGCCAACGGCGGTCCCGGTGCGCGGTGTTGGCGGCCTCGACCGCCGCGGACACCTCGGCCGGGCCCGCCTGGGCGACCGTGGTGAGCTGCTCCCGCGTGGCTGGATCGAGCACCGATATCCGCTCCGTCGCGGTGCCGGTGGTCCACTCGCCGCCGATGAGCATGGGCTCGCAGTCCGGCAGTCGGGGAATCACGATGCTGGGGTCCACGATGTTCTCCTTCACGCCTGGCGTCCGGGACGGTGAGTGGGATCGGGCCACGGTTCGCGGACCGCCGTGGACACCGCCCGCGCTGTGGTCAGGACGCAGCGGTCGAACTCCGCCTCGCCGTGCTTGGGGTTCGCGTCGGCCACGTCCCGGCCCCAGACCCCGGTCTCGCTGACCTGGTCCATGCGGTAGTCCCAGAACGAGTCGACGTCGACATGGGAGGTGGCCCGCTCCATCCGCACCAACTCGGGTGCGAGATGCAGCATCACTGACGTCTCGAAGAAGTTGGCGTGCATCAACGCCCGCCCGTAGGTGACGTGTCCGTCCACCTCGGGCCCCGGGTACATCGTCACGTAGCCCAACGCCCTTACCCGCGCGTCCCGGTGACGGACCCTCAGCTTCTCGGCCGACACGTCCAGCGCGCCGTTGTTCCAGATGTGCCCGTTGAGCAGTACGAACTGCCGTACTCCAGAGGCGTACAGCGAGTCGATCACGTCCTCGACGACGGCGATCATGGTCTCCGGCCGCAGTGCCACCGTCCCCGCGAAGTCGCCGTGGGACGCCGACACGCCGAAGCTCAGCGGCGGTACGACGGGCACGCCGGTCAGGGCGGAGACGCCGAGGGCGACCGCCTCGCAGATCCGGGTGTCCACGGCGAGGGGAAGATGGGGACCGTGTTGCTCGGTGGCGCCCACGGGGATGATGACGGCGTCCTGGACCGCGGCCGTGGACTCGGCCTCCGGCCAGGTCAGCTCCTCCCACAGCACCGGCGTCCCGGATCCGCCCAACTGCGCGGCGAGTTCGGGGACATCGAGCCCGGTGGGGACGGTCCGCCCGGACGGGCCGGTGACGAAGACGGACGACATGGCTCTCCTCTCCTCGGGGCCGATGGCGCTCACCATCGGCGTCGGCTCTTCTCGGGCAGCAGGTCCAGGGCGCGCACCGGGACGGGCTCGTCCCCGTCGACCGTGGTGACCCACACGGTCGCGTCCGGGCAGTAGTCGCTGATCAGCTCGCGGCACACCCCGCACGGGGCGATGATCCGGAACCAGCCCGCCGGCTTGATCTGCACCGACACCACCGACGTGATGCTCAACTCCGCCCCGCCGGGCAGCGCGCCCCGGGCGGTACCCATGGCCACGCCCTCGGCACAGATCGAACTGCGCCGGCAGGAACCCTCCACATGGACCCCGGTGTGGACCCGGCCGTCCGCCGTGCGCAGCGCGGTCGCGACCTCGTGCCGGCCCGACTGCCACACCCGGGAGAGCAAGTGCTGTGCGGTGGCGAGGAGTTCGACGTCGTCCTCGTGCATCGACGGCGGTACGGCCACCGGTCGCACGTTCACGGCGCTCATACCGTCAGCCCCAGCAGCCGGGCCATGTTGCCGCCCTCGACCAGCGCCCGGTCCTTCTCGTCCTCGACCGCCTTGGCGATCTTCATGCGCTCCAGGTCGAAGTCGGAGCCGGGCCACTCGCTGCCCATCAGGATCTTCTCCGGCCCGAGCCGCGCGTAGGCGCGCTTCACGTCGCTCATCAGCGTCGCCGAGGTCTCCAGGTACACATGCGGCTGCCGCTCGGCCACGATGATCGCCTCCGGCACATTCCACACCGCCCCCATGTGGGCGATGATCGTGGGGACTTGGGGGTGGTCCCGGGCGATCTCCTCGATGGCCAGGGGTGCGCAGAACGCGTCGTCGAGGGCGTTGATCAGCACCAGCAGTCCGCGCCGTGCGCACGCCTCGAAGACCGGGTCGAGGAGGCCGTGGTCGGCGACGTGGTAGCCGTGCAGGCTCGGGTGCAGCTTCAGCCCCACCAGACCCGCGTCGGCCATCCGGTCGATCTCGTCGAGCGCGTCGTCGGCCTGCGGCATCACCTGACCGAAGCCGAAGAACCGGTCCGGATACGTGGCCACCAGCGAGGCGATGAAGTCGTTCTCGATGCGCTGCGCGAGCGAGCACACCATCGCCATGTCCACCCCGGCCGCGTCCATCCGGTCGAGAATGCGACGCGGCTCGAAGGGTTTGTACGGCGGCGGGGCCTGGCCCTTGCGGGCGCCGGTGAGGTAGTCGGAACGGCCGCGGACGTCCTGGGTGGTGTTGTACGCGTCGATGATCAAGGCGGTTCGTCCTTACTCGCTACTCAGTGGGGACCAGAGGCAGATGGCAGCGCACGCTGCGGCCCGGCGCGATCTCGCGCAGCTCGGGGGCCGTGGTGCGGCACTGCTCCGTGGCGATGGGGCACCGGGTGCGGAACAGACAGCCCTCGGGCGGATTCGCCGGATCGGGCAACTCGCCCTCCAGCACCTCCTGTTCACGTTTCTCCCCGGGGCGCAGCACCGGCACCGAGGACAGCAGCGCGCGGCTGTAGGGGTGCGCCGGGGCGGCGAAGAACGCGTCGCGGGAGGCGATCTCGATGATCTGGCCGAGGTACATGACCGCGATCCGGTCGGCGATGTGCCGTACGACGCCCAGGTCGTGCGAGATGAACAGCATTGTCAGGCCCCGGTCGCGGACCAGATCGGACAGCAGGTTCAGCACCTGTGCCTGGATCGACACGTCCAGCGCCGACACCGCCTCGTCGGCCACCACGAACTGCGGTGACGAGGCCAGCGCCCGTGCGATGCCGATGCGTTGGCGCTGTCCGCCGGAGAACTCGTGCGGCCTGCGCCCGCCGGCCTCCGCGCCCAGACCGACCAGGTCGAGCAGCTCGGCCACCGTCTTCGTGGCCTCCGCGCGGGTGGCGCCGCGTGCCCGCAACAAGGGTTCGGCGACGATGTCCGCGATGCGGCGGCGCGGATTCAGTGAACCGAACGGGTCCTGGAAGACCATCTGCAACTCGGCGCGGGTACGCCGCAGTTGGCGCCCGCGCAGCCGGGTGAGGTCGGTGCCGTCGAACTCGATACGGCCCGAGGCGGGTTCGATCACCCGCAACAGGGCGCGGCCGAGCGTGGACTTGCCGCACCCCGACTCGCCGACCAGACCGAGGGTCTCGCCCTGGAGGATGTCGAGGTCGACGTCCCGCAGCGCCCTGACCCGGCCGCCCGACCGTCCCGGGTACTCGACCCGCAGCTCGCGGGCCTGGATCAGCGCGGCGGTCATGCGAGGCCTCCCTGGGAACGGGCCGTGACACGGGCGGGGGAGGGCAGCACACAGGCGTCGAGATGCCCGGCGTCGCCGTGCCGCTGCCGCAGCACCGGCCGCTCGGCACACGCGTCGTGGACGAAGGGGCAGCGCGGCGCGAACGCGCAGCCGGACGGTCGGTCCACGCCGGTGAGCGGGCTGCCCGCGATGGTCGGCAGTCGTCGTACGACAGGACCGTCGATCGGCGGGACGGATCCCAACAACCCCATCGTGTAAGGGTGTTGGGGGTGGAACAGCACTTCCTCGCGCAGCCCCTGCTCCACGATCCGGCCCGCGTACATCACCGCCACCCGATCCGCGACCTCGGCCACGACGCCCAGGTCATGGGTGATCAGCAGGACGGAGGTGCCGTGGTCGCGCTGGACGCGTTTGAGTACGGCCAGCACCTGGGCCTGGATCGTGACGTCGAGGGCCGTGGTGGGCTCGTCGGCGATGAGTACGGCTGGGTCGTTCGCCAGACCCATGGCGATCATCACGCGTTGGCGCATGCCCCCGGAGAGCTGGTGCGGGTAGGCGCGTGCCGTGCGGTCCGGGCCCGCGATGCCGACCTCGCCGAGCAACTCCACGGCCCGGGAGGTTGCTTGACCCCGCGTCACCTCACGGTGGGCGCGGATCATCTCGGAGACCTGAGCGCCCGCGCGGTGCAGCGGGTTGAGCGCGGCCAGTGCGTCCTGGAAGACGACGGCGATGTCCTTGCCGCGCACCCCGCGCAACTCCCGCTCCGACGCGGCGACGAGGTCTCGGCCCTTGAAGACCGCCTCGCCGGTGATGTGGGTGCGCGGACCGCGGTTCAGGCCGACCAGGCTCATCGACAAAGCTGACTTCCCCGACCCTGACTCGCCCACCAGCGCCAGGACTTCGCCCTGGCGGAGAGTCAGGTCGACGCCGTCCACGGCGGGCAGCCGACCCGCCGGCACGTCGAACTGGACGCGCAGGTCCCGGACTTCGAGCACGGGCGCGGACGTCATGAACCCTCGCCCACGGCCACGGCCGCCGTGTGGATCAGGTCGGCGACGCGCTCCGGCCACACCAGGGTCGTGTAGTGGCTGCCCGGTACGTGCTCGACGGTCGCCTTCATCCGGGCCGCCATGTCGTTCTGGATCTCGGGACGCAGGGTGCGGTCGTCGTCGGCGACCAGGTACCAACTGGGCAGGGTCCGCCAGGCCGGTGTGCCGGTCGGCTGGGTGAAGATGAGGTTCTCGGCCTTGCGGCCCTCCGCCTCCACCACGGCCCGCTGCTCGGGGGAGAGGTCGGAACCGATCTCCGCCCAGAACTCCTCGCTCGTCTCGGACTTCCACTCGCCGTTGGGGCCGCGTCGCATGTACTTGGAGATCTCGGCCTCCTCGTACCGTTCGACGATCTCGTTGACCGTCTCGCCCTCGTCCGGCCCGAACGCGGCTATGTAGACAAGCCCTTTGACCCTCGGATCGCGCCCGACATTGCTGATGACCGCGCCGCCGTAGGAGTGCCCGGCGAGCAGCACCGGGCCGCTCGTCTCCGCCAGGACGGCCGCCGTGTTGGCGATGTCGTCCTCCAGGGAGGTCATGGGGTTGGTGACGACGAACAGCCGGTGGCCGCGGGCGGCCAGCAGGGGCTGGACGGCCGACCAGGTCGTCGGCCGTCCGCCGGCGCCGTGGACGAGCACGATGTCCATGCGGGTCATCCTTTCCGTAGCCGCGGATCGAGGACCGTGTAGAGCACGTCCACCGCGTGGTTGACCAGGGTGAAGAGGAGCGCGATGGCGAGGGCGGCGCCCTGCACGACGGGGTAGTCGCGTTGCAGGACGCCCTGCACGAGCAGGCGGCCGACACCGGCGTACGAGAAGACCGTCTCGGTGATCACCGAACCGCCCAGCAGGGAACCGAATTGGAGCCCGAGGACGGTCACGATGGGGAGCCAGGAGTTGCGCAGCACGTGGTGGCGGATCACGACGCCCTCGCTCAGGCCCTTCATCCGCGCGGTCCTGACGAAGTCGTCGTCGAGGACCTCCAGCACCGAGGCGCGCACGATGCGGGTGATGAACCCGGCCATCGACAGCGCCAACGTGACGGCGGGCAGGATCAGATGCTGGATCCAGGGCCACACCAGCTCGGGGCGGTTCTGCAGAATCGCGTCCAGGGGAACGAAGTTGGTGGTCGGGTTGTAGTCCAGCGAGCTGGGCAGCCGGCCGAGGACCGGGAGCCAGCGCAGCCACACACCGAACACGACGATGCCGAGGACACCGAGCGCGAACCACGGCAGCGAGAAGCTGACCGTGGCGACGGCCCGCGTCGAGTGGTCGAGCCAACTCCCTTTGCGCAGCGCGGCGATGACCCCGGTGACGACACCGAGCAGCACCGCGATCGTCATCGCCGCGAGCGTCAGCTCGATGGTGGCGGGGAGTGCGTCGCCGAGCAGACCCAGGACGCTGTTGGAGCCGTAGAACGAGGTGCCGAGCCGTAGGTGCACCAAGTCGTTGAGGAAGCTGCCGTATTGGACGATCAGCGGTCGGTCGAGGCCGAGTGCCTTGTTGACGCGTGCCTCGTTCGCCGCCAGGTCGGACGCGGACAGGGTGTTGCCGCCGGCCGCGAGCGAGGTCGCCGGGGAGCCGGGCAGCAGCCGCATCGCCAGGAACACCAGGCTGGCCAGTGCGAACAGGACGACGGGGATGACCGCGAGTCGCCGTAGGACCAACAGAGTTGGTCCCGCCGCCCATTTGGGCCTGCGGAGGGGGAGCAGTGCGGTGGTCACGCGGGCCCCTTCACGTCGAGCGCGTCGCGCAGGTCGTCGCCCACGAAGTTGCAGGCGACGACGAACAGCAGCGTGAACGTCGCGGGCAGGACGACCAGTCGGGGTGCCGTGTAGAGGAACTCCTGGCCCGCCTGGACCATGTAGCCCCAGTCGGGCTGCGGGGGTTGGATGCCGAGGCCGAGATAGGACAGGCCGGCGGCGAAGCCCGCCGCGATCGACAGCGTCATCACGACCTGGGCGAGCATCGGTCCGGCGATGTTCGGGAGAAGTTCGCGGGCGAGGATGCGCGAGGTCCGGGTACCGCCCAACTTGGCGGCGACGACGTAGTCATGGGCCGCCTCGCGCGCGGTCAGCGCACGGGCCAGCCGGGCCAGACCGGGCGCGAGGGACACCCCGATGCCGAAGACCAGACTGACCGTCCCCGGCCCCGCGGCCGCCACGAGGAGGATGACGAGCAGGATGGAGGGGAAGGCGAGGGCGAGATCGACGATCCGCATCAGGACCTGCTCGACGACACCGCCCGCATACCCGGCGATCAGTCCGATGCCGGTTCCCACGACGGCCGCGAGCGCCGTCGCCGAGAACGCCACCAGCAGCAACGGCCGTGCGCCGTGCACCAGTCGGGCCAGTTCGTCACGCCCCAGGTCGTCCGTGCCGAACAGATGGCCGGACGAGCCCATCGGCAACAGCGCCGAGGACGTCTGACGCAGCGGGTCCGCCTGGACCAGCAGCGGCCCTACGACGGCCACCAGCACCAGGACGATCAGTACCAGCCACGACAGCACGGCCGGCCAGGACCGCGCCAGCCGGCGCCGACGCCATACGGCGAGGACGCTCCGCCCGGTGAAGGGCGACGAAGGGGGCCGTACGGTCGCCACGGGTGGTGGAGCCGTCGTGGTGTCAGACACTGGCCTTCTCCATGTAACAGCGGTGGTTGGCCAGCGCCGCCGTGTTCATGTGCTTCACGTGCGAGCCGCTGACCACCAGATTGGCGAAGCAGGCCAGCATCGACAGGACCATGTAGTCCTCGGCCCAACGGCGTTGGATCTTCGTGTAGGCGGCCGTGCGTTGTGCGCCGAGAGGCAGGTTCTTGGCCGTGTCCAGCTCCGCCTGGAGCGAGGCGGCGTCCTTGAGCGTGTCCATGCCGGTGATCGTCGCGCCGTAGAGGCCGGTGGGGCTGGCCATGGCGCCGACCATGTCGTTGGCGTCCGGGACGTAGGTGTTGCGCTCCCAGATCATCAAGTCGTGGTAGTCGTCCTTGCCGTCGAGGAGCCGGGTGAAGTAGGTCGCCGGGTCGACGGAGGTGGTGACCACCTTGAAGCCGACGTCGGTGAGGTTCTGGGCGACGATCTGCGCGGCCTTCGGGTGCCAGGAGTCGCTGGCCGCCATGAGCCGGATCCGCCGGCCACCGGCACCGGCCTCGGCGACGAGCTGCTTCGCCTTCGCCGTGTCCTGGGTGCTGAGGTCGGCGAGGCTGGTGTCGTAGCCGCTCTGCGCGGGCGGGATGGCGTACCCGGCGGGCAGCGCGCCGACGCCGTAGAAGGCCTGGTCGAGGATGGCCTTGCGGTCTATCGCGAGGTTGATGGCCTGCCGGACCTTGAGCTCGGGGACCCGGCGGGCGTCGATCATCAGGATCGCGTTGGCGTTGTACGGCGTCTTGTAGACCGTCACCGAGTCGTCCTTGCGCAGCTGCGCGGCGGCCGAGTACGGGGTGAACTGGGTGGCCGAGATGTCGCCGCTGAGCAGCGAACTGACGATCGTCGACGGGTCCTGGACCTGGCGCAGCACCAGCCGGTCGACGGGCGGTCTGCCGAGGCGGAACTCGTCGAAGGCCGTGAGGGTGATCGACTGGCCGGAGGTGGCGGCGGAGAAGGCGAACGGGCCGGTGCCGACGAGGTGCTTGCCGATGTCCGCGCCGTACTTCTTCAGCGCGGCCTTGGAGATGATGCGGCCACCGATGTCTGACAGCTGGCCGAGGGTCGTGCGGTCCGGCTTCTTCAGGACCATCTTCACGGTGAGGTCGTCCGGAGCGGTCAGCGAGGCGACGTTCGCGCCCAGGTCGGACAGCGGGCGGGTGGCGCCCTTGGGCAGCGTCGGGTCCTTCTCGTTGAACTGCCGCCCCAGGCTGGCCAGTACGTCCGCCGAGGTCAGCGTCGTACCGTCGTGGAACTTGACGCCCTCGCGCAGCGCGAAGGTGTAGGTGAGCTGGTCGTCGGAGATCGTCCAGCTCTTGGCCAGGTCGGGCGTGGGCTCGTTGGTCTCGAAGGAGATGAAGGTGAGGCCCCGGCAGATGCAGTCGACGGCCATCCAGTCGCCCAACGAGGTGTAGAACGACGGGTCGTTGACCGCGCTCGTCGCGTCGATGGCGAGGGTCAGCGTGCCGCCCTTGCTGCTCCCCTTCGCGTCGTCGGCCGCCGCGCCGCAGGCACTGAGCAGGGCGGGGAGCCCGAAGCCGACGCCCACTCCGAGGAGTCCCGCGCCCCGGAGCATGGTGCGGCGCGACGCCGTCGACGGGGTGGAGCCGGGTGAGGACGATCCAGCTGACTGGTCCGGCATGTGGGCCTCCTTGGGCACCGATCCTCGGATAATGGATCTCAAAGTGTCAAGATTGGATCCAATAACATGTTCACGGGCCACAAGGTCCCTCTCGTGTCCCGGGTGTTAAAGGCGTGTGAACCGGGCTGTGGGCGCGATCCGGCCAGTGCCGGCTACGCGCCCGACATGACCCGGCGGCGGATCAACTCGGGCCAGACCACGGGGTCATGACCGGGGATGAGTTCGTAGCCGCGTTCGGCGGCGATCCGCTTGAGCCGGCGGATCGGCTCCACCGTGCTCTCCGGGTCGACACCGATCGAGGCGCCGATGGGACGCTCGTGCTCGATGTTCTCGGTGAGGTCGGCCGCGTCGAAGGCGAACACGAAACCGCCGCCGTCCGCGAGGTCGACGACGAAGCTCTGGTGTCCGGGGGTGTGCCCGGCGGTCAGTACGGCGGTCACGCCGGGGGCGATCTCCACGTCCCCGTCGGCCTGTCGCCAGTCGATGCGCGGGTCGTCGAAGTCGACGCGGAAGATGGAGTGGCGCTCGACCTCCGGCTCTCCGGAGAGGCCGTAGGAGAGTTCCTCGCGCTGGACGTGCACCGGCACCCGGCCCGCGAAGTGCTTGAGCCCGCCCGCGTGATCGGCGTGCAGATGGCTGACGGCCACCGCGTGGATCGCGTCCATCGGGATGCCGGCCGCGTCGAGGGCCTCCTCCAGGGGCTCGCCCGGACCCGGGAGGATCGGCCGGTAGTTGGGGGAGCCGTAGAAGCGGCCGCGCAGGGCCGGGTCCCGGATCAGCGCCGTGTTGAAGCCCGTGTCGAGCAACAGCCAGCCGCCGTCGCACTCCAGGAGGACCGCCGGTACGGGTTCACGCAGCCGTTCCTCGTACGGGGCACCGTGCACGGAGACGGACTTGGGGAGTTCCTCCCAGCCCAGCAGCAGGGGCACGATCCTTCGTACGCCGTGGCGTGTCATGGGGTGTGCGGGTGGGATGGGAGGCGCATGCGTGATCCGTTCCGGGGGTGCGAGGGGCTATGTTCGGGGGATCGGGATCAGGTCTTGGAGACGGGGATCCACACTTTAAGTATGTGGATCCCAAAGGCGGTTGCGGAGAGGTGAACAAGTTCTCTCCGGCGCGCTGATCAGGCAGTCCTGCCGCGCAGTGTCTCCTTCTTGGCACGGTTTCCGCAGGTGCCCATGGAGCACCAACGGCGGTTCCCCGGGCGTGAGATGTCGAGGAACAGGGCGCCGCAGGTCGGGCCCGCGCAGTCGCGGACGCGGGTGAGCGACGGGGAGGTCACGAGGTCCAGGGCGTCACGGGCGACGAGAGCGAGAGTGGCCCGGACGGGGTCCTCGGCCCGCCAGTCGAGCCGCCCCGCGCTGGTCAGGCGCGGTACCGGGACGGGATGTACGGCGGCCTGGTTGACGAGGGCGATCGAGCGCGCGTCGGGCAGCCGGCCGGCCCGGGCCGCGGTGATCAGGACGTAGACCGCCTCGCGCAGCTCGCGTGCCCGGGCCGCGTCGGCGCCCCCTCCTGCCGCGCAGGGGCCGCACTGCCGCACCCATGCCGACAGGGCCCCGGCGTCGGGGAGTTCCTCCACCACGTCGGGCGAACCACGGTGGCGCAGGGTGCGGATGAAGTCCAGGCAGAGGCGCCCGGCGCCCTGGCGGAAGCGCGGAGTCGATGACACGCGCCCACCCTACCTCCATGGAACCGGTTTAAGTGGTGCCAGGAGAGTGGCTCTCCTGCTACCGTCACCCGAACCAGTCAAACCGGTTCTCGCGTGAGGTGTGTCCGTGCCCCGCTGGGTGATCCTCGTCCTGTCCCTCGCCTGCGGCGTGGGTGTCTCGACCATCTACTTCCCACAGGCGATCAGCTCGCTCGTCGCCGCCGACCTGGGCGTCTCCGCAGCCTCGGCCGCCCTCGTCGTCACGGCGGCCCAATTCGGGTACGCGGCCGGGATCTTCCTCCTGGTCCCCCTCGGTGACCGGCTCCCGCACCGCCCCCTGATCGTCACCCTGCTCGTGCTCACCGCCGCCGGACTGCTCGCGGCGAGCGCCGCGCCCTCGCTCCCGCTGCTCGTCGCCGCGAGCGCGATCACCGGTGTGACGACGGTCGTGCCCCAGATCATCATCCCGATGGCCGCCGGACTCGTACCCGCCGAACGCCGCGGAGCCGTCACCGGCACCCTCCTCAGCGGCCTGATCGGCGGCATCCTCCTGGCCCGCACCTTCAGCGGCACCCTCGGCGAACGGTTCGGCTGGCGGGCGCCGTACCTCGTGGCGGCGGTCGTCGTCCTGGTGCTGGCCGCGGTCCTCTCCCGGGCCGTCCCGCCCACGACGCCCTCCACCCGGCACGGCTACCCGGCCCTGATAGCCGCCCCGCTGCGGCTGCTGCGCACCGAACCGGACCTCCGCCGCTCCTGCCTCTACCAGGCCATGGTCTTCGGGGGCTTCAGCGCCGCCTGGACCACGCTCACCCTGCTCGTCACCGGACCGACGTACGGCATGGGCGCCCAGGCCGTGGGCATCCTCGGACTGGTCGGCGCGGCCAGCATGTTCAGCACCCCGCTCGCCGGACGACTGGCCGACCGCCGGGGCCCCGACAGGGTCAGCCTCCTCGCCATGCTCGGCACGATCGCCTCGGCGGCGCTCCTCGTCCCGGCCGCCGGGGGCGGCACGGCCGGCCTGCTGACCCTGGCCGCGGGCATGCTGCTGCTCGACGTCGCCGTCCAGTCCGGCCAGGTCGCCAACCAGGCCCGCATCTTCGCGCTACGGCCCGAGGCCCGGGCCCGTATCAACACCGCGTACATGACCTGCGCGTTCCTCGGCGGCAGCGCGGGCTCGTGGCTGGGGGTGCGCACGTACGACCGGTTCGGCTGGCGGGGTGTGACGGGGCTGGTCGCCGCCCTGGCCGTGGTCGCGCTGGGCCGGCATCTGCACCACGTGCGCCGGGCGCGGCACGGTGAGCGGCGACCGGACCGGTCAGGATTCGAGAAGCGCGAGGCCACGCCTTCCCCCTAGCGTGACTGCCAGGTGCGGCACCGACCGGAAGCGGACGTACCGCTCGAAGCCTGGTTGGATCGAGCCGGGCGATGACCGTCGAGCGACTCTCGGCGGCCCGGCGCAAACGGAGGGAACGCACGATGAGCAAGGCCACGAGAACGGACACGCAGTCGTCCGGGCTGCACGCTGCCGACAGCCACGACCTGATCCGCGTGCACGGGGCGCGCGAGAACAATCTCAAGGACGTCAGCATCGAGATCCCGAAGCGCCGGCTGACGGTGTTCACCGGTGTCTCCGGCTCGGGCAAGAGCTCACTCGTGTTCGACACCATCGCCGCGGAGTCGCAGCGGCTGATCAACGAGACGTACAGCGCCTTCGTGCAGGGCTTCATGCCGACGCTGGCCCGTCCCGAGGTCGACGTCCTCGACGGACTGACCACCGCGATCATCGTCGACCAGCAGCGGCTGGGCGCCGACCCCCGCTCCACCGTCGGCACGGCCACCGACGCCAACGCCATGCTGCGCATCCTCTTCAGCCGCCTCGGCAAGCCCTACCTCGGCTCGCCCAAGGCGTTCTCCTTCAACGTCGCCTCGATCAGCGGCGCGGGCGCGGTCACCATGGAACGCGGCGGACAGAAGGTCAAGGAGCGCCGCAGCTTCAGCATCACCGGCGGCATGTGCCCGCGCTGCGAGGGCCGCGGCTCGGTCACCGACCTCGACCTCACCCAGCTCTACGACGACTCCAAGTCCCTTGCGGAGGGCGCGATCACCGTGCCCGGCTACACGGGCGGCGGCTGGAACTCGCGCCTCTACATCGAGTCCGGCTTCTTCGACCCCGACAAGCCCATCAGCAAGTTCACGAAGAAGGAACTCCAGGACTTCCTCCACCGCGAGCCGACCAGGATGAAGATCGCCGGCATCAACATGACCTACGAAGGTCTGATCCCGCGCATCCAGAAGTCGATGCTCGCCAAGGACCGGGAGGGCATGCAGCCGCACATCCGCGAGTTCGTGGACCGGGCCGTCACCTTCACCACCTGCCCCGACTGCGACGGCACCCGCCTCAACGAAGGCGCGCGCTCGTCGAAGATCAAGGGCATCAGCATCGCCGACGCGTGCGCGATGCAGATCAGCGACCTGGCCGAGTGGGTGCGCGGCCTCGACGAGCCGTCGGTCGCGCCGCTGCTCACCGCGTTGCGGCACGCCCTCGACTCGTTCGTCGAGATCGGCCTCGGCTACCTCTCGCTCAACCGGCCCGCGGGCACGCTGTCGGGCGGCGAGGCGCAGCGCGTCAAGATGATCCGCCACCTCGGCTCCTCCCTCACCGATGTCACCTACGTCTTCGACGAGCCGACCATCGGCCTGCACCCGCACGACATCCAGCGCATGAACGACCTGCTCCTGCGCCTGCGCGACAAGGGCAACACGGTGCTCGTCGTCGAGCACAAGCCGGAGACCATCGCGATCGCCGACCATGTCGTCGACCTCGGCCCGGGCGCCGGTACGGCCGGCGGCACCGTCTGCTTCGAGGGCACCGTCGAGGGGCTGCGCACCGGCGGCACCATCACCGGCCGGCACTTCGACGACCGGTCCAAGCTCAAGGAGTCGACCCGCAAGCCCACCGGCACCCTGGAGATCCGGGGCGCCGCGACCAACAACCTCCAGGACGTCGACGTCGACATCCCGCTCGGCGTCCTCGCCGTCATCACCGGTGTCGCGGGCTCCGGCAAGAGTTCGCTGGTGCACGGGTCGATCCCGGCCGGCGAGAACGTCGTGTCGGTCGACCAGGGCGCCATCAGGGGCTCACGCCGAAGCAACCCGGCGACGTACACCGGACTCCTCGAACCGATCCGCAAGGCGTTCGCCAAGGCCAACGGCGTGAAGCCGGCCCTGTTCAGCGCCAACTCCGAGGGCGCCTGCCCCACTTGCAACGGCGCCGGCGTCATCTACACCGACCTGGCGATGATGGCCGGCGTGGCCACGACGTGCGAGGAGTGCGAGGGGAAGCGGTTCGACGCGTCGGTGCTGGAGTACCACTTCGGCGGCCGTGACATCAGCGAGGTGCTCGCGATGTCGGTGACCGAGGCCGAGGAGTTCTTCGGTGCGGGCGAGGCGGCGACTCCGGCCGCACACAAGATCCTTACCCGCCTCGCCGACGTGGGCCTCGGCTACCTCAGCCTCGGTCAGCCCCTCACCACCCTCTCCGGCGGCGAGCGCCAGCGCCTCAAGCTCGCCACCCACATGTCCGAGAAGGGCGGCGTCTACGTCCTCGACGAGCCCACCGCAGGCCTCCACCTCGCCGACGTCGAGCAACTCCTCGGCCTGCTGGACCGGTTGGTCGACTCCGGCAAGTCCGTCCTCGTCGTGGAACACCACCAGGCGGTCATGGCCCACGCCGACTGGATCATCGACCTCGGCCCCGGCGCCGGACACGACGGCGGCAAGATCGTCTTCGAGGGGACACCGGCCGACCTGGTCGACGCGCGGTCGACGCTCACGGGGGAGCACCTGGCGGCGTACGTCGGCGCGTGACCCTTTGTGCAACTCCCTTGCACTCAAAGGGAGTTGCACAAAGGCTCATGTCTTCTTGCCGATGTCGGCGGACCGCGCCACGAAGCGGGCGGCTCCTCCGGTCACCCGGAACAGGAACCCTCCGCCGTCCTCGCCGGCCTGGAAGAACTGCGTGGAGGCGTCGAAGCTCATACGGCGCGTGATGCCCTGCCAGGGGCGGCGCAGCAGTTCCGAGCGCAGGGCGGTACGGCCGTCGTCGCCGACGGAGGCAAGGCCGTGGGCGGCGAACCGGACGGCGTCGTACGCCTCGGCCGCCCAGGCGCCCGGCGCGTGTCCGTGGCGGGCGCGGAACGCGGCGGCGAACGCCTTGGTACGGGTGTCGGCGTTCGCGTCGGTGTAGCCCGTGGCGATCCTCCAGCCCTCGCCGGCGGCGAGGAAGGGGGCGCCGAGGACCTGCTCGCTCGCGACCCGGGCGCCCCGGTGTCCCGCGTCCCGCAGCGCGCGGGCGCAGGCGGCGGCACGGTCCGGGCTCACCCCGCCGAAGAGGACGGCGTCGCGGGGGCGGGCGGCGATACGGCCGGCGGCCCCGGTGAAGTCCTCGTCCGCGGCCACCTCCTCCACCGTCGTCCCGCCGTCGAGCACGCCGTCGACGGTGGTGATGCGGACCGTGACCAGGCTCTGCGCCTCGGTGGCCAGGTCGTGCACGATCACCGTGCGGGCGGGTTTGACGGCCCGGTTCAGATAGATCACCCCCGCGATCGGGCCGACGATCCGGGTGTTGCGCAGCACGAGGGCGCTGGTGGTGTTGACGACGTCGAGGGCTTCGGTGTCGGCGCGGGTGATCAGCAGGGTCAGCCGGGCCTTCGTGCACGGGGCGAGGGCGGCGGGTACGGTCGCGTTCGTGCCCGCGGCGATCACCACGGACACGTCCGGGTCGGCGGCCAGCTTGGCGGCCGCAGCGGCGGAGCCCTTCGCGGTGCCGCCGTCGTCCGCGGTGCGCAGGACGAGATCCACGGTTCGCTCGGCGTCCCGGTTGTGCTGCTCGACGGCGAGGAGTGCGCCGCGCCGGTGGTTGGTGAACGAGGGGTCGTCCGGGCTGCCGAGCAGGGCGACGACATGGCGGGAGCGCCGTACGGAACCGGTGTTCGCCGACGCGGCGGACCGGCCCCACTCCCACCACGCGCCCGCCCCGGCCACCGCCGATACCCCGAGCGCGGCCCCCGCGACGAGCAGGCGCCGCCGGGTGGGCGAGGGCGGCGCGTCCACCGGGGAGGGCCCGGCGAGCATCGTCGGATCGGGAACGGGCAGGTCGAGGACGCGTGCGGCACGGGCGGCCACCAGGGCCGGCAGCCCTTCGGGCAGCCACTCGGCCAGGGCGAACTCGCCGAAGGCGTCGCGGAGTTCACGGGCGCTGGGGCGGCGCTCCGGTTCCTTCGCCAGGCAGCGTCGTACGGTCCGGCCGAGGCTCTCCGGGATGCCGTCCAGGTCCGGCTCCTCGCCGACGGTCCGGTACAGCACGGCCGCCGCGCCGCCGGTACCGAACGGCGGGCGGCCGGTGGCCGTGTGGGCGAGGACGCAGCCGAGCGAGAAGACGTCGCTGGACGGGCCGACGGTGAGCCCGCGCGCCTGCTCGGGGGAGAGGTAGCCGGGGGAGCCGACGACGGTGCCGTCCGTGGTGAGCGCGGTCGCGCCGACGGCCCGCGCGATCCCGAAGTCGATCAGCCGCGGCCCGTCCGCGGCCAGCAGCACGTTCGCGGGCTTGACGTCCCGGTGGACCAGCCCGGCCTTGTGCACCCCGTCCAGTGCCTCGGCCAGCACGGCACCGAGCCCGCGCAGCTGCGCCTCGGGCCAGGGGCCGCGCAGCGCCACTGCCTCGGCGAGGGACGGGCCGGGCACATACGCGGTGGCCAGCCACGGGGATCGGGCGTCCGCGTCGGCCGCGACGACCGGCACGGTCCACCGGCTCGTGAGGCGCGACGCCAGCTCGGCCTCACGGCGGAAACGGGCGCGGAAGCCGGGGTCGTCGGCATACTCGGCGCGGATCACCTTCAGCGCGCACCACGCGCCGTGCGGCGAGCGCGCCAGGTAGACGACGCCCATGCCGCCCGCGCCGAGCCGCCCGGCTAGCCGGTGCCCGCCGATCAGGGACGGATCGGTGGGCAGGAGCCGTTCCAAGACAGCCGCCTCCGTTTCCCCGTCGTTCGTTCCTCAGCCCTGGCTCTGCGCCGCACGGTTCAGATCGCCGAGCGATCCCAGCTGCCGGAACCGCCCGCCGCGGACCTCGTGGACGAAGGTCTCGTCCGCCCAGCCCGTCGAGCTGTTGTCGTACTGGTGGAGGTCGCCGAAGGCGTATGTGCGGGCGATGCCCCGGTACTTCACCTTCGCCAGCCGCACGGCGAGATCGGCCCGCACCGGCCGTCGACGCGTCCCGGCCGGGACCGTGCGGGCGAACTCGGCGAGCAGCATTTTCACACTGTCGTACGCCTCGGTCGCGTACGGCTCCGGAGTGCTGCCGTACCGCTTCCGCCAGGCAGCGGTGAAGTCCTTGGCCCGCTTCGTCGTCAGGACGGAGGGGTCCACGGCGTCCGTCACCACGAACCAGCCCTCCCCGGCCGCGCCCGCGAGGCGCGGGAAGTCCGAGCCGTAGAGCTGGTGTTGCATCCAGCGCGGCCCGGTGAAGCCGGCCGCGGCCAGCTCCTGGGCCGTGCGGACGGTGGCGTCCAGGGCGCCCAGGTACACGAATGCCTTCACACCGGCGGCGAGGACATCACGCACCGCCTTCGGGCCGTCGTCCGTGTCCTCCGCGACGACGCGGGGCACGACCTCGCTCTTGAGGACGTTGCGCCAGTTGGTGACCACCTGGGTGCCCTCGTCCTGCATGGCCGAGCCGCCGGCCCGGTCGATCACGACGCCGGCCGGCACCACCTGTCGGGTGATGTAGGCGTGCAGTCCGATCCAGCCGCCGAGCGCGGCGTGGGCAGGGGCGCTCTGGAACGAGGTCTTGGGCGAGGTCAGGAAGTAGTCCTGCTGGCCCGTGGTGCTGGAGACATGGGTCAGCCCGGCCGCACCGTAGACGGCCGGGGCCGTCCGCATGGGGATCTCGGCAACCGGTCCCAGTACGGCGACGACGTCCCGGTCGGCGGTGAACTCGCGTGCCACCGCCCGGGCGGTGTCCGTGTCGCCCCGGTCGGCGAGGACCTTCACCTTCAGGTCGTAGGAGCGCGTCCGCGTGGCGTTGTGCTCGGCGACGGCGAGGCGGGCGGCGCGTTCGGAGGCCCGGCTGACGGCCGCCTCGGCCGTGCCGGTGGTCGTGTGCACACCGAGGACGTACACGGGACGCGCGGGGCTCGCGGCCGGCTTCTCGTCGTCCCCCGACGCCCACACCGCCGCCCCGGTCCCGCCGCCCGCGAGCAGCAGCGCGCCGCCGGCCAGCAGCAGACGGCGCCGTCCCGGGTGCCGGGCGGGATCGGCCGGTTCGTCCACGACCGTGGGCTCGACGTCCGGGAAGGCGAGGCTCTCGGCGGCCCGTGCCGCGACCATCCGGGCGACGGGGTCGGGGAGCCAGCCGCCGGAGGCGTCCGGAGCGTCATCGGTGAACACGCGCCGTATGTCCTCGGCAGTGGGCCGCTCGGACGGGTCCTTGGCCAGGCAGCGTTCCACCAAGGGCCGCAACTCGCTCTCCACACCGGCGAGTTCGGGTTCGTCGTGGACCGTGCGGTACATCAGGGCGTCCGGTGTCCCGGTGCCGAAGGGAGGCGTGCCGGTCGAGGCGTACGCCAGCACACAGCCCAGCGCGAAGACGTCGCTCGCGGACGTGGCGGGCTGCCCCTCGGCCTGCTCCGGGGCGAGAAAACCCGGGGTGCCGACCACGAGCCCGGACGCGGTGAGCGCCGTGTCGTCGGTGGCGCGCGCGATGCCGAAGTCGATCAGGCGCGGCCCGTCCAGGGCGAGCAGTACGTTGCCCGGCTTGACGTCCCGGTGCACGAGCCCGGCCGCGTGCACGGCGTCCAGCGCCCCGGCCAGCAGCCCGCCCAGGACACGTACGGCCTGCGAAGACAGCGGGCCGTGCGCGGCGACCGCCTCCGCGACGGAGGGTCCGGGAACGAACGCGGTGGCCAGCCACGGCTCGCGCGCCCCGGCGTCCGCGTCCAGGACGGGAACCACCCAGGGGCTGTCCACCCGCCGCGCCAGCTCCACCTCCCGCGCGAACCGGGCCCGGAAGTCGTCGTCCCCGGCGCCCTCGCCCCGGATCACCTTGACCGCGGCGAGTGCCCCGGATTCGGTGCGCCCGAGATAGACGACGCCCATGCCGCCGGCGCCGAGCCGCCGCAGCAGCCGGAACCCCGCGATGCGGGACGGGTCGGAGGACCGCAGCGGTTCGCTCACTGTCCCGCCCCCTTCGTCCCGGTGGGTTCGGCGGCGTCGCCGGCCCTGCCCTTGCCGTCGATGCTCGCCGCGACGAAGGTCATTCCCTTGCCCATGTCGGTGGTGACGGCGGAGTCCTCGGCCTCGGTCCGGCCCGAGCCGTGTCGCGCGGTCGCGGCCACGGTGACCGGTCCCATCCGGAACTTGTACCAGTCGAAGGGATGCGGCTTGGCGCCGTCGGCGGCCCAACTCCCGGTCTCCGTCAGGTCGTCGTCGGAGATCACGGACCGCCCGTCGGTGAACGCGTCCACCCGGGAGAACAGGCCGAGCACCCGGTCCGTGGCGTTCAGCTGCTGTTCGGGACAGCGCAGCGCCTCCTCCAGCGACCCGGCCATGTCGCGCCGCGCCGACACGACGTCCTGGTGGACGGTGACGGTCAACGACACGTACACCGGCCCCTTGCCGTCCTTCGCCGGCAGCTCGTACGCCCGGGTGAGACTGGCCAGCACGGTGCCGGGCAGCGCCTCGCGCCGCCACAGGCAGTCCTCGCCGAGCACGGCCCACTCGGCCGGATCGCTCTCGAAGGGATCGCGCCTGCGGTACCCGGTGCCGAAGTAGTCGGGGCGCACGGTGAGTTCACGAACGAACGCGACCGCCTCGGCCCGCGTTTTCGGCGCCCGGTCCTCGGCGAGCGTGTACGGCTCGGTCACGGGCGACGCCGAGGCCGAGGGCGAAGCACCGGCCCCCTTCTTCGGCGTCCCCTCCGCTTTCGGCTCGTCGTCGCCCGCCCCGCCACTGCACCCCGCCAGCAGTAACGCCCCCGTCGTCGCCGCTAAGACTGGTCTCCACCCGGCCATGCGTCACTCCCACCCCTGGTGCCCGCACCCTGGGACGAGTGTGGCGCACGTCAACGTTCTCGGTTGCCAACTGCCCTTACAAACATGAGTAGTTAGCGGTTCTGACGACGACACCCGGCGTTCCGGTTGCAGCCGGGGCGTGCGCGGTCGGCCGGAGGGTGAACTCGCCACGTTGGTGGGCTTTATGGGCAGTGGTGGCGATGTATCGATTCGGCTAACAGCTATCCAGGTTGTGCAGGAAATGTGTGCAGGCCGTGATTGAATCATGCACAACTCGGCCTGGTGGCTTGAACTCGACCGTTCGGTTCCCCGTGTCCTGTCTCCGTTCGCAGGATGTCCGCGCGCTCGTGCATGTCCGCCCGGCCGAGCCGGTACGAACGTGCGGCAGGGGCGGGAGTGGTCGATCCGCGCGCGCCCCTGCCGTGGCGCACCCTGTGTCCCCGCGCGTCTCCCGACCGGAGGCCCGCGCCCGGCGCGGCCCGGCGGTCTCCGTGGCCCGTCGGACGGGAGCGTGCGCACGTCACCGTGCCGGCACACCGCGACTGCGGTGCCGCCTGCCTGCACGCACGTGAAGGGAACCCTCGATGACCGCCACCGTCTCCGACTTCTACTACGGCGCAGTGACACCTGTCGCCGCCTACCTGATGGCATGCCTGGGCGCGGCCCTCGGGCTGCGCTGCACGACCCGCTCGCTGCGCCGCCCGCAGCACAGAGCCCGGTGGCTGGCCATGGGCGCGGTGTCGATCGGCTGCGGTATATGGACCATGCACTTCATCGCCATGATCGGCTTCAGCGTCCAGGGCGCGCTGGTCAACTACGACACGACGAAGACGCTCCTGAGCCTCCTCGTGGCGATCGTGGTGGTCGCCGTAGGAGTGTTCCTGGTCGGCTACCGGGGCGGCTCACCGCTCAACCTCGCCATCGCGGGCACGGTCACCGGACTCGGCGTGGCGGCGATGCACTACCTCGGGATGGCCGCCATCCAGACGAACGGCACCCTCCACTACGACCCGCTGACCGTGGTGCTGTCCGTGGTGATCGCCGTGGGGGCGGCCACCGCGGCGCTGTGGGCGGCGGTCTCCATCCACGCGCTGTGGGCGAGCCTCGGCGCGAGCCTGGTCATGGGTGTGGCCGTGACCGGCATGCACTACACCGGCATGGCCGCGGTCTCCGTGCACCTCACCCACCAGGCCGCGTCCGCGCAGTCCTCGGCCGACCTGGTCGCGTTCCTCCTGGTCATGCTCGCCGGCCCGCTCATCGTCCTGCTGATCGCCGCCGTCATCGTCATGTTCGACCCGGACATGATGCTCGGTGACGACGAGACGAGCGAGCAGGCGCCCGCCCCCGCGCCGCTGTTCGGCGGCGACTCCGTGTTCCCGGCGCAGCAGCAGGCACAGCAGTCGCAGACGCACACCTCCTCCTGGTGACCTGACGGCGGCACCCCGGGCACACACGGCCGTCCGCGCTCACATGCCGTTCTCCGCAGGGAGGGTGCGGGCGCCGGACGGTCCCGCACCCTCGGTCCTGGCCTCCAGCGCGCGCACCACGGCCACCATGTCCTCGCCGCCGTGACCCCGCGCCACGGTCTCGTCGTAGAGGGCGTGGCAGATGTCGAGGAGCGGGGAGGCCAGCCCGGCCTTGCGGGCGGCCTCCGCGATCAGCCGGTTGTTCTTCAGCACGTCAGCGGCCGCCGCCTGCACACCGAAGTCCCGGCCCACCAGCTTGGGCGCCTTCGTCCGGGAGACGGAACTGGCCATCGGCCCCGCGTCCAGCACATCGCGCAACAGGCCCTGGTCGAGCCCGTTCCGGTCGGCGAAGTGGAACGCCTCGGCGAGCCCGGTGACCAGCGTGATCAGGAACAGGTTCACCGAGAACTTCATCAGCAGGGCGCCCGGCACCGCACCGCAGCCGAACGTCTCCTGGCACACCGGCGCGAGCAGCGGTCGTACGGCCGCCACGGCGTCGGCGTCCCCGGCCAGCATGCCCACCAACTCGCCCTGCTCCGCCGGGACTCGGGAACCGGAGACCGGGGCCTCGACGTATCTCCCGCCCGCGCTCCGGATGTCGTCCTGGAGGCTGCCCGAGTACTCGGCCGAGGTCGTGCCCATGTGGACGACGGTGTGTCCCGCGACCCGCGCGGCGAAGTCCGGGGTGCCACGGCCCAGCACCGCGTCGACGGCCGTCTCGTCGGCCAGCATCAGGAACACGACGTCGTCGGCGCGGTCGAAGACCTCGGCGGGGCCTGCCGCGACCTCGGCCCCGGCGGCACGCAGGGGTTCGGACCGGCCGGGCGAGCGGTTCCACACCACGAGGGGTGTTCCGGCACGGGCGAGGTTGAGCGCCATGGGCTGCCCCATGACCCCGAGGCCGACGAAACCCACGTACGCCACGATGCACCGCCGTTTCCGTCCCCCGGCGAGGCGCGGGACCACCACCATCGCCGTTGTTTATGACGGCGGTCATAGTAGTTCACGCTATGACAGCGGTCATAGAGTGGAGCGCGGAGAGCCCGTGCGACGGTGACGGAGGTCGGGGATGGCGGCGGCAGAGGCGTCCCGGTACGGGGCGCGCGAGCGGATGGTCTTCAGCGCGGCGCAGCTCATCCGGCGCGACGGGGTCGCCGCCACTGGGATGCGCGAGGTCGCCGTCCACGCGCACGCGCCGCGCGGCTCGCTCCAGCACTACTTCCCCGGCGGCAAGGAGCAGTTGGTCAACGAGGCCGTCGGCTGGGCCGGCCGGTACGCGGGCAAGCGCGTCGACCGTTTCCTCGCCGCGCTGTCCGAGCCGACGCCGAGCGGGCTGTTCGGCGAGATGGTTCGCCAGTGGACCGACGAGTACACGGCCGTCGGCTTCGCGGGCGGGTGTCCGGTGGCCGCCGCCACGGTGGACTGCGCGGAGACCAGTGCGCCCACGCGTGAAGCCGCTTCCGCCGCCTTCGCCGACTGGAGCGGCTCGGTCGCCCGCGCGCTCACCGGGATGGGTGTTCCGCAGGAGCGGGCCGGCGCGCTGGCCACCCTCATGATCAGTGCCCTGGAGGGCGCGATCCTCGTGGCCCGGGCCGAGCGGGACGTCCGTGCCCTGACGACCGTGGCCAGGGAGCTCGGCCCGCTCCTCGATGCCGCGGTGCGCTGATCGGAGGCTCGGGGGCATCATTCGTACCACCAGTAACAGGCCATCCTGTCCGACACGTCGGACGTATGGCACCCTCACTGTTACGATTCAGTGACGCACGCCACCCAGGTCGGGCGCACGGTACCGGTATGTCCGAGATGTTCCCAGGAGGCTCCCATGGCGGGCAGGACCGGCCGCGTGACGGCGACCGACGTCGCCAAGGAAGCGGGAGTTTCGCAGACCACGGTCAGCTATGTGCTGAACGACGTGCCGCACCAGAAGATCTCCGAGCAGACCCGGCGCAAGGTCCTCGACGCGGTGGCCAAGCTGGGCTACAAACCCTCGGCCGCCGCACGCGCCCTCCGTCTGGGCCGCAGCGACCTGGTGCTGATGTTCCTCCCGGACGTCCCCGTCGGCGGCACGATCACCGCCCTCGTCGAGATGCTCGGCGACGAGTTGGAGCGCCACGGCCTGAACCTCGTCACCCGGCGCGAGCACCACGCCCCGCTCAAGTCGCTGTGGCGGGAACTCATGCCGGCGGCCGTGATGACGGCGTTCGAGGTCTCCGACGAGGACGTGGCCAGTATGCGCGCGGCCGGTATCCACGTGGTCAGCGCCGGGATGGGCCCCGACGCCGCACCGGGTGTGCTGACCATCCCGCAGACCGTCATCGGCGCGATGCAGGTGGAGCGGCTGGCCGACACGGGGCATGTCCGCATCGGTTATGCCGCACCGGGGGATCCCCGGCTCCGCGACTTCCTGGCGCTGCGGCTCGAAGGCGCCCGAACGGCCTGCGCGGAGCGCGGACTTGAGCCGCCCGTCCTGCTGGACGTGCCCCTCGACATCGCGGCGGCGGCCGCCGCGGCCGAGCAGTGGCACTCCGCCGACCCGGCCGTCACGGGAGTGTGCGCCTACAACGACGAGACGGCTTTCGCCCTCCTCGCGGGCATGCGCAGGGTGGGCCTGTCCGCCCCCGGCGACCTGGCCGTGATCGGCGTCGACAACGACAAACTGGCGCCCTTCGCGATGCCACCGCTGACGACGATCGACAACAACCTCGACGTCGTCGTGGGCCGCGCGGCCCGGATGATCGTCGGCGGCGTGGCCGGCCGGGCGCTGCCGTCGTCGCCCCAGGTGACCCCGGTGAGCCTGGTCGTGCGCGAGTCGGCCTGACGGCGGCAGGCCCATCTGACAACGGCCGTTCCGGCTTCGGGTGCGCGGTGATGCGACGCCCCGGTTGATTCCGGCTTTCCGGAAAACAGTGACGCACGGGTCTTGTGGCCCGCCAAGGGCTGGGCTTACGTTACGCATACGTTTCACTTGTACGTATCAGTGGCTGGTTCTCACCCACCGAAAACGGTGGCGAACAAACCCCTCCGGCCAGGGACGGCTGACCGCCAAGAACGGTCGACGCCGCGTCAGGACCTGGTTCTCCCTTCACCTCCGAGGCTCTTGAGGGCGGCTCGACGCCTGATGCCGCCCGGTCATCCACTCACCAGCGGAGTACCCATGCGAAGAATCGCGCTGACGGCCGTATCCGCGGCCCTGATGTTGTCCGCGGCCGCGTGCGGCTCGGGTTCAGGTTCCGGTTCCGGCAAGGCGGCCACCGGCGGCACCCTGACCCTGGCCCCGCTCGTCGCGGCGCAGCCGTGGGACCTGGCCGACGCCGGACTCGGCAACAACGCGCAGTACTACCAGCCCGTATACGACTCGCTGTTCCGGCTGTCCCCGACGGCCGAGGTCGAACCCAACCTGGCGACCAAGTGGTCCTACGACGCGGCCCGCACGGTACTCACGCTGACCCTGCGCAGCGGCGTCAAGTTCACCGACGGCACCCCCCTGGACGCGACCGCGGTCAAGACCAACCTGCTGCACACCAAGGGCGGCACCAGCGAGGCGGCGGGCCAACTGGCCAGCATCAGCGGTGTCGACGTCGTCAGCGCCACCGAGGTCAAGATCAGGCTCTCGGCCCCCGACCCCTCCCTGGTCCCGAACCTCGGCAATGTGGCCGGCATGATCGCCAGCCCCAAGGCCATCGCCGCGGGCACGATCAAGAACACCCCGGTGGGTTCCGGCCCGTACAGCCTGGACAAGTCGGCCACCACGGCGGGCAGCACCTACACCTTCGTCCGCAACCCGGGGTACTGGAACAAGGCCGCCTTCCCCTTCGACAAGATCGTCCTCAAGCCGCTCACCGACCCGACCGCCGTGCTCAACGCGCTGCGCTCCGGCCAGGTCAACGGCGCCCTGCTGGCCAGCGCCAAGAGCATCGCCCCGGCCAAGAGCAGCGGGCTGACCGTCACCAAGTTCACCTCCGGCGACGTCGAGGGCGTCTACATCTGGGACCGCGCCGGAAAGATCGTCAAGGCGCTCGGCGACGTCCGGGTCCGCCAAGCGCTCAACTACGCCTTCGACCGCGACACGATCGTGAAAACGGCGAAGCAGGGCCTCGGCAAGGCGACCACCCAGATCTTCAACCCGGCCGGTTCGGCCTTCGACAGCTCCCTGAACTCCAAGTACTCCTACGACCCGGCGAAGGCCAAGCAGTTGCTGGCCGAGGCGGGCTACCCGCACGGCTTCTCGGTCACCGTCCCGGACGTGTCCTCGGTCTTCCCCGACCAACAGGCCGCCATGGTCCAGCAGTTGGAGGACATCGGGATCAAGGTCAAGGTCGACAAGATCCCCGTCACGCAGTTCATCAGCGCCCTCCTCGCCGGCAAGTACCCGCTGTCGTACATGACGCTGGCCTCCTTCCGTCCCTGGGACACCATCCAGATCGAGGTCGGCAAGACCGCGCTGTGGAACCCGCTGCACACCGAGGACGCCAAGGTCACCGACCTCATCACCAAGGCCCGCTCGGCGACCGGCGCCACCCAGGACGCCCTGTTCAAGCAGCTCAACACCTACCTCGTCGACCAGGCGTGGAACGCGCCCTGGGACTCCGTCGAGGCCGTCTACGCGACGACCAAGGGCGTCACCTTCACACCGCAGACCTTCGCCGCGGTGCCCCCGATCTACAACTTCAAGCCCGCCGGCTGACCAGGACGGCGGACCGGGCGGGCACGGTGACACCGGTCCCGCCCGGCCGCCGACGTCCCACAACGGCCGAGGAAAGGCAAGGTGGAGAGACTGATGATTGTTTTCTTGGTCCGGCGCATCGCCGCCGGGCTGGTCCTGGTCCTGGTGATCGCGACCACGACCTTCGCGCTGATGGGCCTCACCGGCTCCGATCCGGTGCGCCAGATCGTGGGACAGACCGCCACTCGGCAGCAGGTGACCGCGAAGTCCGCCGAACTCGGGCTCGACCAGCCCTTCGTGGTCCGCTACGGCCACTGGCTCGCGGACGCGGTGCACGGCAACCTCGGCAGCTCGTGGTTCAGCGGTGAGTCCGTGACGACCTCGCTGGAGAACAAGCTGCCGGTCACGCTGTCGATCGTGCTGGCGGCACTGCTGCTGTCGGCCGTACTGAGCACCGTGCTGGGAGTTGCCGCGGCAGTCCGCCGGGGAGCACTGGACCAGGTGGTGCAGCTGCTCGCGGTCCTGGGCTTCGCGGTGCCGAGCTTCCTGGTCGCCCTGGTGTTCGCCGTGGTGATCGGCGTCGACCTCGGCTGGCTGCCGGCCACCGGCTACGTCCCGTTCGCGGACTCGGCGAGCGGCTGGCTGAAGTCGATCACCCTCCCCGCACTGTCGCTCTCCGTCGGAGCGATCGCCGCCACCGCCCAGCAGGTACGCGGCTCCATGGTCGACGTCCTGCGCGCGGACTACGTACGGACCCTCCGCAGCCGCGGCATCAGCGAGCGCAGCCTGCTGTTCCGGCACGCGCTGCGCAACGCGGCCCCGGCCGCGCTGACCGTGCTGGCCCTGCAGTTCATCGGCCTGGTCGGCGGCGCGGTGGTCGTCGAGAAGGTCTTCGGCCTCAACGGGATCGGCAGCGAGGCGACGAGCGCCGGATCCCAGGGCGACACCCCGGTGGTCATGGGCGTGGTCGTCGTCATGGTCGCCCTCGTCGTGGTGGTCAACATCCTGATGGACCTCGCCTACGGCTGGCTCAACCCGAAGGTGCGTGTCGGATGACGCTGCCTCAGTCCGAAGAAACAGCGGTCACCCCGGCCGTCGCCGCCCACGGAAGGGCGGGCCTCCTGCGCCGGCTCCTGCGCAACCCGGTCGCCGTGACCTGCCTGGTCCTCCTCGCCCTCATCTCGCTGGCCAGCCTGTGCGCACCGCTGCTGACCAGCCAGGACCCGGCGCACACCTCGCTCACCGAGAGCCTCGCCCCGATGAGCGGCAAGCACCCCCTGGGCGGTGACGGCGTCGGCCGTGACGTCCTGGCCCGACTCCTCTACGGCGGACGCACCAGCCTGCTGGGCGCCCTGCTCGCGGTGGCCGTCGCCGTGGTGATCGGCGTTCCAGCCGGTCTGGTCGCCGGCTACTACCGCAAGTGGTTCGACGCCGTGAGCAGTTGGGTGTCCAACCTGCTGATGGCCGTACCGGCGATCATCGTGCTCCTCGTCGTGATGTCCGCGGTGGGCCAGAACACATACCTCGCCATGGCGGTCTTCGGCGTGCTGATGTCACCGGGCGTCTTCCGGCTGATCCGTGCCTCGGTGATCTCCGTACGTGAGGAGCTGTACGTCGACGCGGCACGGGTGTCCGGCCTGTCGGACGCCCGGATCATCCGCCGCCACATCCTGCCCGTCGTCCAGGCGCCGACCATCATCCAGGCCGCCCAGATGCTCGGTCTCGGCATCGTCATCCAGTCCGGCCTGGAGTTCCTCGGCCTGGGTTCGGCGACCCAGGCGAGCTGGGGCTCCATGCTCAACGACGCCTTCGCCAACATCTACAACAAGCCGGAGCTGATGGTCTGGCCCGGAGTCGCGCTCGCGGTGACCGTCGCCGCGTTCGGCCTGCTCGGCAACGCCCTGCGGGACGCGCTGGACGGGACCGCGACACGCGGACGGAAGCCGCGCGGCACGACACCTCGCAAGCCCGTGGCGGTAAAGCACTCCGCACCGCCCGAGGCGACGGACGCGCTGCTCGCCCTCGAAGGCCTGACCGTCTCCTATCCGACGGCCGAGGGGGAGAAGACCGTCGTCGAGGGCGTCTCGCTCACGGTGCGAAGGGGCGAAGTCCTCGGCCTGGTGGGGGAGTCGGGCTCGGGCAAGAGCCAGACCGCCTTCGCCGTCCTGGGACTCCTGCCCCCGGAGGCGAGCGTCTCCACCCGCCAACTGGTCTTCGACGGCACGGAGTTGGGGAATCTCGGTCGCGCGGAGATGAACCGCTACCGGGGCCGCCGGATCGCCTACGTCCCACAGGAGCCGATGTCCAACCTCGACCCCTCCTTCCGTATCGGCGCCCAACTCGTCGAACCGGTGCGCAGACACCTGAAGTTGTCGGGCGCCGAGGCGAAGGCCAAGACCCTCGCCCTGCTGGAGCGGGTCGGGATCGCCGACCCCGAGCGGGTCTTCAACAGCTATCCCCACCAGATCTCCGGCGGCATGGCGCAACGCGTCCTCATTGCCGGCGCGGTCTCCTGCGAACCCGACCTGCTGATCGCCGACGAGCCCACCACGGCGCTCGACGTGACCGTGCAGGCCGAGGTGCTCGACCTGATCCGGTCCCTCCAACGCGAGCGGAACATGGGCGTGATCCTCGTGACCCACGACTTCGGTGTGGTGGCCGACATCTGCGACCGCGTGACGGTGATGCAGACCGGCACCGTGGTGGAGTCCGCCCCCGTACGGGAGTTGTTCGCCGGCCCCCGCCACCCGTACACGCGCATGCTCCTGGCCTCCACGCTGGAGGACGCGGAGCCGCGCTCCCCACTCAGCCGCATCGTGCCGGCGAGCATCGCGGGCGTCACGGATCCCGCAGTGATCACGAACTCCGTACATCAGGAGGGTCCGGCATGACCGCGACCATGAACGGGACACCGCGCAAGGATGTCCCGGCCGAACCCCTGCTGGCAGTCGACGACTTGGTCGTGGAGTACCCGGCGAAGGGCTGGCGCAGGCCGCCGTTCCGCGTGCTCAAGGGGGTGTCGATCACCATCGGCGCGGGCGAGACCCTCGGGCTGGTCGGCGAGTCGGGCTCCGGCAAGACCACCCTGGGCCGGGCCGTCCTCGGCCTCGCCCCGGTCGCCTCCGGCACCGTCCACTACGCCGGCAAGGTCATCTCGGGCCTGGGCGCCAAGGAACGCCGGGCGCTCAGCAGCGACATCCAGGTGGTGTTCCAGGACCCGTACACCTCCCTCAATCCGGCGATGACCGTGAACGACATCCTCAGCGAACCGCTCCGCGTCGCGGGCACCCCTCGCGCGGAGGCCGAGAAGCGGGTGCGGGACCTCCTGGACCAGGTCCGGTTGCCCGCCGACGCGGGGGAACGGCTGCCCCGGGAGTTCTCCGGCGGCCAGCGTCAACGCATCGCCATCGCACGGGCGTTGTCCCGCGACCCGCGCGTCATCGTCTGCGACGAACCGGTCAGCGCACTGGACCTGTCGACCCAGGCCCGGGTCCTCGACCTGTTCGTGGAGATCCAGGAACGCACCGGCGTCGCCTATCTCTTCGTCACCCACGACCTGTCCGTGGTCCGGCACATCAGCCACCGGGTCGCCGTCATGCGCGGCGGCGAGATCGTCGAGACCGGCGACGCGGCGACGGTCACCACCACACCCCAACACCCCTACACGAAGCGGCTGTTGCTCGCCGCACCGGTACCGGACCCGGCACGCCAGGCGGAGCGCAGGGCCGAACGGCAACGCCTGGCGGCGGCCATGGCGGCCGACGCCCGCACGAACACCCCCGCTATCGCCTCGACGTCGGGAGACCGAGCATGACCCTGCCCAACCCCACCGTCCCCGGCTTCCACCCGGACCCCAGCGTCACCCGCGTCGGCGACGACTACTACCTCGCCTGTTCCAGCTTCGAGTACCTCCCCGGCATACCGCTGTTCCACAGCCGCGACCTGGAGCACTGGGAGCCGATCGGCCATGTCGTCACCCGGCCGGGGCAGTTGGCGGTCGAGAAGGTCCCCACGCTCGGCGGCGCCTGGGCGCCCACCATCCGTTTCCACGGCGGCCGTTTCTGGCTGGTCGTCACCGACGCGATGGGACGCGGCAGCCTCATCTTCACCGCCGACCGCGCCGAGGGTCCCTGGTCCGACGGCGTCGTCATGCAGGGAGCGCCCGGCATCGACCCGGACCTCGCCTGGGACGCCGACGGCACCTGCTACGTCACGTACTCCGGCCTCCAGCTCGACGGCGACCACGCCGGCGAGCACTTGGGCGTCCAACAGGTCCGGATGGACCTCGAAACCGGCCAAGCCCTCGAAGAACCACGGTCGTTGTGGTCCGGCACGGGCCTGATGTTCCCCGAGGCACCGCACCTCTACGAGATCGACGGCACCTGGTACCTCCTGATCGCCGAGGGCGGCACCGAGCGCGGACACTCCGTGAGCATCGCCCGCGGCACCCGTCCCGACGGCCCCTTCGAGGGCTGCCCGGCCAATCCCGTGCTCAGTGCCCGCAGCACCGCCCGCAAGGTCCAGAACACCGGCCACGCCGACCTCGTACGCACTCCCGACGACGGCTGGGCCCTGCTCCTGCTGGGGATGCGGCCCGGCGGTCTGACCAGGGCCTTCTCGCCCATGGGCCGGGAGACGTTCAGCACCACACTGGAATGGATCGACGGCTGGCCCGTGGTGCAGCCGGTCCAACTGACGCCGTCCACCGGACCGGTTGAGCAGACCGACACCTTCAGCGGTGCCCAACTCGGCCTGGAATGGCTCTCGATACGCACACCCGCCGCCGACTGGTCCTCGCTCACCGGGCGCCCGGGCCACCTGGTCATCCACGCCGACGGCTCCACCATGGACGACCCGCGACCACGGTTCGTCGGCCGCCGCCAGCAGCACGAGTCGGCGGTCTTCACGGTCCGCGTGGACAGCGCTGAGGGCGTCGGCGGACTGAGCCTGCGCATCGACGAACTCCATCACTACGACATCGAGGTGGGCGCCGGACTCGCCCGCGCCCGCGCCCGGGTGGGCGGACTCTCCCAGACCTGGGAGCAGCCGATTCCGCCGGGTCCGGTGACCGTACGGATAGAGACCGAACCGGTCACCGGTATGGGCCTCGACGCCCTCAGCCCGGACGTGGTCCGCCTGTCCGTCGACTCCGGCAGCGGACCGGTCGAACTCGCGGCCCTCGACGGCCGCTACGTCTCGGCCGAGACCGCCGCGTCCTTCACGGGCCGAGTCGTCGGCATGTACGCCGCCGAAGGCACGGTCGCCTTCGCCGAGTTCGGCTACCGGGGCGAGGACTGACGCCCGCGCCGTCCGAGACACCCGACCGGCATCTGACAGAAAGTCACCAGCACCGCATGGGCACCTTCTTCCCGCGCATGCTCTTCGGAGCCGCCTACTACACCGAGTACCAACCCTACGAACGGCTCGCACAGGACCTCGACCTGATGGCCGAGGCAGGCTTCAACGTCATCCGGGTCGGCGAGTCCGTCTGGTCGACCTGGGAACCCCGCGAGGGACAGTTCGAGCTCGACTGGCTGCAGCCCGTCCTCGACGCCGCCCACGACCGCGGCATCAAGGCCATCGTGGGCACCCCGACCTACGCCGTCCCGCCCTGGCTGCGTCGCAAGTACCCCGAAACGGCGGCCCGTTCACGCACCGGGGAGACCATCCCGTACGGCATGCGACAGGACGCGGACTACTCGCACCCCGCCTTCCGGCATCTCGCCGAGCGGCTGGTCCGCAAGGTCGTCGGACGCTACGCCGACCACCCGGCGGTCATCGGCTGGCAGGTCGACAACGAACCCGGACTCCGCCTCTTCCACAACGACTCGGTGTTCCAGGGCTTCCTCGACCACCTCCGCGACCGCTACGGCGACGTCGAGACCCTCAACCGCCGCTGGGGACTCACCTATTGGTCCCACCGCCTCCAGGACTGGGCGGACCTGTGGACCCCCGACGGCAACACCACCCCGTCGTACGACCTCGCCTGGCGCCGTTACCAGTCCCGGCTGACGCAGGAGTACATCACCTGGCACGCCGACCTGGTCCGCGGTCTCGTCCCCGAGCACCACTTCATCACGACCTGCGTCGCCCTCGGCCAGCAGGGCCTGGACATCTCCGCCATCGGCCGGCCCCTCGACATCACCGGGGCCAACATCTACTACGCCACCCAGGGCGGACTGGCCCTGCCCGGCCCCGACGAGCCCACCGGCGGACTGCACCCGTTCTTCGTCCCCTGGTCGGGGCCCGCCTGGCTCTCCCTCCAGAACGACCTGGCCCGCGGCATCCGCCAGGAACCCTTCCTCGTCATGGAGACCAACGCCACCTCCATCGGCGGCTCCGCCGACAACTTCCCCCTCTACCGGGGCCAGGCCCGCCAAGCCGTGTGGAACATGGTCGCGCGCGGCGCCCGGATGATCGAGTACTGGCACTGGCACTCCCTGCACTACGGCGCCGAGACCTACTGGGGCGGCATCCTCGGCCACAGCCTGGAACCCGGCCGGACGTACGAGGAACTCTCGGCGATCGCAGGGGAGTTGCAGCAGGCGAGCCCGAGGATCGAGGGCCTGCGCCCCCGAAGCGACGTGGCGATGCTGCTCTCCGCGGACAGCCGCTGGGCCATGGAGTTCATGGCACCCCTACGGGGCGGCGCCCCCTCCTGGTTCGGCGACCCGCAGTCCTACGACCGGATCGTCGCCGCCCACTACCGGGGGCTGTTCGACGCGGGACTGTCCGTCGACATCGTTGCCCCGGAACAACTCACCTCCAGTCCAGAGGAGTTGGTGGACCGCTGGCCGGTGCTTGTCGTCCCGGCCCTGTACATCGCGGACGACGGGACCCTCGACCTGCTGCGCCGGTACGCCGAAGCGGGCGGCCATCTCGTCCTCACTCCCCGTACCGGCTACGCCGACGCGGAGGCCGTCGCCCGGCATACGGTCATGCCCGGAGTGCTGCGCCCCGCCGCGGGCGCGCACTACCAGGAGTTCACCAATGTGCTGACCCCGGTCACGATCACCAAGGGCGAGGGGACACCGGACGGCCCCGCCCTGCACGGACAGGCCACCGCGTGGGCCGACGGGCTGATCGCCGACGGCGCGACCGTCCTCGCCGGGTACGACCATCCGCACCTGGGCGAGTTCGCCGCCGTCACCACCCACGAGTACGGCGCGGGTCGGGTGACGTACATCGGCACCGTCCCCGACCGCGAACTCTCACACAGCCTCGCCGACTGGATCGCCGCGACCTCGCTGCCGCCCGACGCCTGGCGCGCGGCCCGGCCGGCCTCCGTCACCTGCACCTCGGCCACCACCGCCGACGGCGCGACCCTTCGCTTCGTCCACAACTGGGCCTGGGAGCCGGTTGATTACCGCCTCCCGGCGGACGTCCGCGACCTGCTCACCGGCGAGCCCCTCGCCGCCGGAACCGCCCTCGCGCTCGGCCCCTGGGACGTCCGGGTTCTCGTCGAGAGCGCAGGCGACACCCCCACCGACCACACTTCACCGAGGAGGACGCCGTGACCCGGCAGCAGCCCACCCCCACCGACGCCCCGCCCGCGGCCGACGAGGCCGAGCTCGCCAGGCGCCTCGGCGCGCTCACCCTGGAGCAGAAGGTGCGGCTGCTGACCGGCGCGGACTTCTGGTCCCTGCACCCCGAACCCGCCGTAGGGCTAAGGCGGTTGGTCGTCTCGGACGGCCCCGCCGGAGTCCGCGGCGAACTCTGGGACGAGCGCAGCCCCTCCGCCAACGTGCCCTCGCCCACCGCCCTCGCCGCCACCTGGGACGAGCAACTGGTCGAGGAACTGGGCGGGTTGCTCGCCCACGAGGCACGCGCCAAGGGCGTCGACGTCCTCCTCGCCCCCACCGTGAACCTGCACCGAACCCCTTACGGCGGACGGCACTTCGAGTGCTTCAGCGAGGACCCGCTGCTCACCTCCCGGATCGGCGTCGCCTATGTGAAGGGCGTGCAGGGCGGCGGCGTGGCGGCCACCGTCAAGCACTTCGTCGGCAACGACTCCGAGACCCAGCGGATGACGCTCGACGCCCGTATCGGCGAACGCGCCCTGCGGGAGCTGTACTTGACGCCGTTCGAGGCGATCGTCGGCGAGGGCCGAGTGTGGGCCGTGATGGCCGCCTACAACGGGGTCAACGGACACCCGATGACCGAGAGCCCGCTGCTGCGCGAAGTCCTGCACGACGACTGGAACTTCGACGGTCTTGTGATGTCGGACTGGTTCGCCGCCCGCACCACCGAGCAGTCGGCGCGCGCCGCGCTCGACCTGGTGATGCCCGGCCCGCTCGGCCCGTGGGGCGACGCGCTGGTCGCCGCCGTACGCAAGGGCAAGGTCGACGAGACGCTCGTCGACGACAAGGTGCTGCGGCTGCTGCGCCTCGCCGCCCGGGTCGGCGCGCTGGACGGCATACCCGCCGACACCCGGCCGCCGGAGCAGGACACGGCAGCGGTGGCGGCCCGGCTGCGCGAGACCGCCGCCGCCGGATTCGTGCTGGCCCGCAACGAGGGCGCCGTACTGCCCCTGAACCGCGCGGTGTTGACAAAGGTCGCCGTCCTCGGCCCCAACGCCTCCGTCGCCCGCACCCTCGGCGGCGGCAGCGCCACCGTCTTCCCGCCGTACACCGTCTCCCCGCTCGACGGCATCCGCGCCGCCCTCGGCGACGGCGTCGAGGTCACCCACGGCATCGGCGTCACCCCGGGGACCCGCACCCCCGTGGCGCCGCTGTCCCACCTCCGCCTCCCCGACGGCTCCGGCGAGGGCACCGAGGTCCGCTTCCTCGCCGCGGACGGAACCCTCCTCGGCTCCGAACTCCGCGCCGGGGCCGCCTACACCTGGATGGGCTCCTACGGCCCCGGAGTGCCCGTCGACGAGGTTGCCCGGGTGGAGGTGCGCACCGTCGTCCGCGCGACCGAGGCAGGTCGCTACGCGATCGGCGGCTCGGGCATCGGCCGCTTCCGGCTGTCCGTCGCGGGGGCCGAGGCCTTCGACGTACGGCTCCAACTCCCGCCGGGCGCCGACCTGGTGGAGGGGCTGATGACTCCACCCCAGCAACTGCACGCCGTCGAGCTGGCGGAAGGGGAGGAGACCGAGATCGTCCTCACCCACGACATCGACATCGATGCCGACACCGAGTCCGCCGCCGGCTCCACGGGCGAGGCCATCGGTGGCGCGGTCACCATGTTCCAGCTCAACCTGCAGCCCCCGCACGGCAGCGACGACGAGGAGATCGAGCGGGCCGTGGCACTCGCTCGCGAGGCCGAGGTCGCCGTGGTCGTCGTCGGCACCACCGAGGAGGTCGAGAGCGAGGGCTTCGACCGCACGAGCCTGGCCCTGCCCGGACGGCAGGACGAACTCGTCCGCCGGGTCGCCGAGGCCAACCCCCGTACCGTAGTGGTGGTCAACTCCGGGGCGCCGGTGCTGCTTCCGTGGGCCGACGACGTGGCGGCGGTGCTGCTCGCCTGGTTCCCCGGCCAGGAGTTCGGCAACGCGCTCGCCGACGTCCTGCTCGGCGAGGCGGAACCGGGCGGCCGGCTCCCGACGGTCTGGCCCGCCTCCGAGCGGGGACTGCCCACCACCGAACCGTCCGACGGCGTCCTCACCTACGACGAGGGCCTGTTCATCGGCCACCGTGGCGCCGGCCGTCCCGAATGGCAGCCGCCCCGCTACGACTTCGGCCACGGACTCGGCTACACCACCTGGGAGTACGTCTCGCTAGACGTCCCCGCCGAGGCACCTCCCGGCACCGACTTCACTGCGGAGGTGCGCATCCGCAACACCGGTACGCGGCACGGCAAGGAGGTCGTGCAGATCTACGCCGGCCGCCCCGCAAGCGAGGTCGAACGCCCGGTCCGCTGGCTCGCCGGGTTCGCCGTGGTCGAGGCCGCGCCCGGCGAGGAGACCGTCGCGACGGTGACGGTGGACGCGCGGGCCCTGCGGCACTGGGACACCGGAACGGGCGGCTGGACGGTCGAGCCGGGAACCTTCCGGCTGGAAGCGGGCCCGTCCTCCACGACCCTGCCCCTCGCCGCCGACATCGCCGTCGGCCGGTCATGAGCCGCGCAGGATCGGAAGCGGACCTGGTGACCGCCCCCTGGCGGGGGACCGAGATCACCCTCACCGGGGTCCGCGACCACGCCAACCCCTACACGGACGTCGACGTATGGGCCGACTTCACCCACGAGTCCGGGACGGTCCTGCGCCGCCCGGCCTTCTGGGACGGCGGCCGGATCTGGAAGATCCGGTTCGCCTCCCCGGAGCCGGCCGGCCGCTGGACCTGGCGCAGCGACAGCAACTGCCTCACGGACGAAGGACTTTCGGGGCGCAGCGGAACCCTCGACGTCCGCCCGGCCCCGGACGACGCCAACTCCTTCCACCGGCACGGCTTCTGGCGGATGTCACCCGGCGGACGCAGCCTGGTGCACGCCGACGGAACGCCCGCGCTGCTGGTCGCCGACACCGCCTGGGCCCTGCCCTGGCGAGCCACGGAAGAACAGGTCAGGCAGTACGCGGCCGATAGACGGGCCAAGGGCTTCAACGCGGCCCTGCTGATGAGCGTCCAGCCCGACATGGACGCGCGCGGCCCGCGCGACCGCACCGCCGACGAGGGGTTCGACGTCGGCTTCGAGGACCTGCCCACCGGGCACGTCGACGTCCTGAACCCGGCGTACTTCCAGTACCTCGACCGGCTCACCGGCATCCTCCGCGACCACGGAATCGTGCCCGTCCTCCAGCCGCTCTTCCACGGCTTCGGCTGGAAGGGCCTCCGCGTGGCGGGCCCGGTGGTCCCACCGCAGGAGTACGCCCGCTACTGCCGCTACCTGGTCGCCCGCTACGGCGCCGCCCCCACCGTCTACCTGGTCGGCGCCGACGGCGAGGGCGGCGAACCGCAGATCGCGGCGGGCGGCGCGGAGATCGGCCGCTGGGACGCCTACGGCCAGCCCTGCGGGATCCACTACCGGCCGCACTCCACCAACCGCGCCCACCAGCACGAGAGTTGGCTGCACTTCCAGTGGTGCCAGACCGGCCACATGGGCGGACACGTCCAGGAACGGGTCGCCGACATGTGGCGCAACACCCCGCCCAAGGCGGTCGCCAACGGCGAACCCACCTACGAGAACACCGGCCGCCCCGGCCGTGCCGCCGGCTGGTGGCAGGGGCACGAGGCCTGGAGCAACCTCTGCGCCGGCGGAACGATGGGCGTCGTGTACGGCGCGGCGAGCCTGTGGCAGTGGCGACTGCACCCCGACGAACCCGGCCACGAGGACTACTTCCTAGCGAAGGAGGCGGGCTGGCGCGAGGCACTCGACTTCGAGGGCTCGCACCACGTCGGCCGCATCTCCCGCATCCTCGACGGCCTTCCGCTCACGGACATGCGCCCGGACTGGCGCTCCACCCTGGCACCCCGGGGCCTGTCCGTCCCCGGCGAGCTGTACCTCTGCTACGCGGAGGAGGGCGGCCCACTGATCATCACCGACCCGGAGAACGTCCCGCTTCCCTACCGCGTCGTAGATCCACGTACGGGCGCCACCGTACGGGAGGGTGTACGCGCCACCGCCGGGGATCCCGTGCCCGACGAGGGAGGGGCGCCGAGGGTGTACATCTGCCATCACCCGAGGGGGAGTTGACTCCTGGGGAGGCTGCCGTGCCGCCCGTGTGTCAAGCATTTCGACCTCGTTCACAAAGCACGGCGGCCGTCCCCTCGTCGCCCTACGATCGCGCGCATGCTGATACGTCGGACATTTCGATTGATCATCGTGCTCGCCATGGCCCTGGCCGGGGCGATCGGAGGTGGTGTGGGGACGGCACAGGCCGAAGACGGCCGGCCGTCCTCGCACGACCGGCAGCTGCTGTTCTACAACCACTCCTACGGCGTCTTCGACCGGGAGACCGCCGACGCCATCGAACACTCCGACTACCTGCGGGAGTTCGCGAACTTCCAGGTCCGCACCACGACCGGCACCGGGGGACAGACCTGGACCGGCCGCTACCTGATGGGCCGCGAGACCTACCTGGAACTCTTCGGAGTCGGTGACGTCGCGGGCCAGGACGGCACTCTCGGCTCCGCCGGGCTGGGCCTGTCGACCGAGCGGGCAGGCGACCTGGCGACGGTCACCGCACGGCTGAAGGACGAAGGGGTCGCCGACCCGATCGAGTTCCTCCAGACCCGGGACTTCGGTGACGGCGTGCCCGTGCCGTGGTTCGACGCCATCCTCACCACCACCGAGTACGACGCCTTCGGCGCCTGGGCGATGGAGTACCGGCCGGAGTACTTCGCCGACCCCCGCGGCAACACCGAACCGCCGAGCTACCCCGGTGACGTAGGCCGGGAGCGCTACCTCTCCGACGCCTACCGCACCCACCTGATGCGTGACGTGACCTCCGTGCGCATCGCGGTCACCGAGGGCGACCTCGCCGACACCGTGCCACTGCTGCGGGCCGGCGGGTTCACCGTCCGGACCTTGGCAGGCGGTGGCGTCGTCGCGAAGGGCGGCGGCACCACGATCCGCCTCGACGTCGTGCCGCGCGCGAACGCGGGCATGCAGCAGGTCGACATGTCACTCAACAGGCCCGTGAAGGACCGACACGTGGAGCGGATCGGCAACTCGACCCTGACCGTCGGCCCCGGCAGCCGGGCCGTGTGGACGTTCGCCCACAACGGCACTCCGTAAGGGCGCGGACAGAGCCCGGCTCGTGCCGTGTGATGCTGACGTCATGACTGCTCAGGACCAGATCTCGGTCGTCCGCCGGTCGGCCGGAGAACTTTCCGCCGAGGACGGCACGGCCGGGCTGCTGACGGCCTACCATCTGCGCACGGAGGCCGAGAAGGGCCGTGCCGTCGCCGATGCGGACGGTCTGCCGGACCGCTACCGTGCGGAGATCTCGGACCCGCGGACCGCGTTCGCGGACGATGTGGTGCTGCTGGCGCTGAGCGGGAGCACCCCGGTGGGCTGTCTGGTGGTGACCGCCCCCGCCGACGGGCGGTCGGAGATCAAGAGGCTCTGGACGGACCCGGCATTCCGGGGCCGGGGCATCGCGTCGGACCTGCTCCGTGCCGCACTCGCGCATGCCGCGGAGAGCGACGCGGGCACCGTGCGGCTGTCGGTCTGGAAATGGCGCACCGGGGCCATCGCCCTGTACGAACGGTTCGGCTTCACCGTCACCGAGTCATGGGACGACCGCGATCAACTGGTGTGCATGGAGCGCGCCGTGTGAGTGGTCGTCCAGCAATTCCCTTTCTACGACGGCCCGTTGGGCCCCGCCTGCGTGGCTTCGGGTGTCTCGGCGGGGGCGGGCGGCAGACCGGCCGGTGCGGGTTCGGACTGGTGGCCGCCGCGCAGGGCCGAGGCGATCGCGGAGACCAGGGCCATGCCCGCCGCCACGCCGAAGACGATGGTCAGGCCGTGGTGGAACGGCCCGGAGACCAGGCGGGGAAAGAAGGAGTGGCCGGTCAGGACGGCGCGCTGGGCCGCTGATAGCTGGTCGAGGACGCCGTTCGACGCGAGCAGGTGCTGGATGGGGTTGTTGCCGAGGAACGTGGCGAACAGGGTGCTCACCGGTGGCAGCGACGCGGCCTGGTCGGCGGCGCCGGCCGGTACGCCGTGGGCCTGGAGCCCCTTGCTCAGTGTGCCGGGCAGTGAGGAGGCGAGCCCGGAGACCATCAGGGAGAAGAACACGCCGATGGACAGGGCGGTGCCCGAGTTCTGGAAGGTGGAGCGCATGCCCGAGGCGACACCCCGGTACTCGCTCGGCACACTGCCCATGATCGAGGACGTGTTCGGCGCCGAGAACATGCCCTGCCCCAGCCCGTTGAGCAGCAGCAGCGCCGCGAACATCCCGTAGTCGAAGTCGATGGGCAGCGCCAGCAGACCGACGAAGGACAGGGCTACGACGACCAGCCCGACCGTCGAGAACATCCGGGCGCCGAACCGGTCCGACAGATATCCGGACACGGGTCCCGCGATGAGGAAGCCGACCGTGAGCGGAAGCATGAAGATGCCCGCCCACAGTGGGGTGTCCTCGTAGTCGTAGCCGTGCAACGGCAGCCAGATGCCCTGGAGCCAGATGATCAGCATGAACTGGAGTCCGCCCCGCGCGATCGCCGTCAGCAGTGCGGCCAGGTTGCCCGCGGCGAAGGCGCGCACCTTGAACAGGGCCAGGTTGAACATCGGTTCGGCGATGTGCGTCTCGATGTAGCAGAAGACCAGCAGCAGTACGACGCCGCCGATCAGACCACTGAGCACCCACGGGTTCCCCCAGCCGGTGGCGCTGCCGCCGTAGGGCTGGATGCCGTAGGTGATGCCCGCGAGGAGGATTCCGGCGCCCGCCGCGAAGGTGAGGTTGCCCAGCCAGTCGATGCGGCCGGGGCGGCCCGCCGAGGTCTCGCGCAGGCTCAGGTACGACCAGATCGTGCCGGTGATGCTGATCGGCACGCTCACCCAGAACACCGCGCGCCAGTCGACGACGGCCAGCAGCCCACCGGCGAGCAGGCCGAGGAACTGGCCGGCGAGCGCGGTGATCTGGTTGACGCCGAGGGCCATCCCGCGCTGCCGGGCCGGGAAGGCGTCGGTGAGGATGGCGGCCGAGTTGGCGGTGAGCATCGAGCCGCCGAAGGCCTGCACGATCCGCCAGAGGATCAGCCACATCGCGCCCGCCCCCGCGCGGAACGGGTCCAGGGACAGCGCGACGGACGCGCACGCGAAGATCAGGAAGCCGATGTTGTAGATCTTCACCCGGCCGAACATGTCACCGAGCCGGCCGAGCACGACCACGAGCACCGCCGACACCAGCAGATAGCCCAGGATCATCCAGAGCAGATAGCCGATGTTGCCCGGCGCGAGCGGGTCGAGGCCGATGCCCCGGAAGATCGCGGGCAGCGAGATGATCACGATGGAGGCGTCCATCGTGGCGATCAGCACGCCGAGTGTCGTGTTGGACAGCGCTACCCACTTGTAGTTCGGCCCCGGGGGAGTGTCCTTACGACGCCCCGAGCGCACGGCACTCAGCAGGGACGGCCGCCTTGGTTGCGGTCCGGTCCCTTGTCCCCCGCCGGGTATGCGCGCGCCCTCGGTCACAGTCGCTCCGCAAGGCGGTCGAGGAGGGGGAGGGCGGACGCCAGCGCCACGCGCTCCGCGTCGGTGAACCCGTCGAGGACGACGGCGAGGCGCTGCACCGACTCCGAGCGCCGCTCGGCCAGCATCGCGCGGCCCTCGTCCGTGATCGCCAGGATGCTCCGCCGCCGGTCCGCGGCATCGGGGCTGCGGACGACGAGCCCGCGCTGTTCGAGCAGCGCGAGCGTGCTCGCCATCGCCTGCGGGCGTACCCGCTCCAGTTCGGCGAGGGACGTCGGCGACTCCGACCCCTCACGCGCGAGCCGGGCCAGCACCGAGACTCCGGAGAGCGACACGTCCCCCACGGCGTGCGCCTGACGCAGCCGCCGGGTCACCCGCCCCACCGCGAGCCGTAGATCGGACGCGAGCCGGGCAGTGTCGTTCGGACTGTCCACCTTCATGGTTACTAACACTAGATTTATCAGCCTGGACTGCTCAACCAATTGTTAGTAAATGGCGCGAGGAGGTCACTGATGGTGAGAGAGCGTCCCGCAGGACTGTTCGTCGGACTGTGCACCCTCGATGTCATCCAGCTCGTGGACCACGCGCCGGGTGCCAACGAGAAACTCACCGCCCGGGACCAGGTGGTCGCCGCCGGCGGCCCGGCGGCGAACGCGGCCGCGACCTTCGCCCACCTCGGCGGCACGGCCACGCTGCTGACGGCAATCGGCAGCCACCCGCTGGGAGTTGGGGCGACTGCAGACCTGCACGCACTAGGCGTGACGGTCACCGACCTCGCCGCCGACTCGACGCAACCGCCCGCCGTGTCCTCCGTCCTGGTGACCGCCTCCACCGGCGAACGCGCAGTAGCCTCCACCAACGCGACACGCCACCGGCTCACCCCGCCCGACGACCTCGACACGCTGGTCGCGGCCTGCGACATCGTCGAGTTCGACGGCCACCACATGGAACTGGCCGTGGCCGCGGCCCGCGCCGCGCGTACCGCCGGCCGTACGACGGTCTTCGACGGCGGCAGCTGGAAGCCCGGCACAGAGGACCTGCTCCCGTTCATCGACGTGGCCGTCTGCTCCTCCGACTTCCGCCCACCCGGCACGCACACACCGGCGGAGACGTTGGGGTTCCTTCGGGAACACGGGGTCGTCTGGTCGGCAGTCACCGGAGGGGCGAACCCCATCATGTGGGCGGCCCCGGACGCCGAAGGCACCCTGCACGTGCCCCCGGTCAGGGTGGCCGACACCCTGGGCGCGGGCGATGTCCTGCACGGTGCCCTGGCCCATCACCTCGCACTCCAGGACCGCCTGACCTCGGAGGGCTTCGCCGAGGCGCTGCGCACGGCGGCCGCCGTGGCCTCGCGGGCAGCCGGCTCGTTCGGTACGCGCGAGTGGATGGGGAGGGGCGACCCGGGCCGGCACGCCCGGACCTGAGAAGATCATCAGGAACGTACGGGTCACCGGGCCGTACCAACTCAGGGGGAAACATGATCATTGTGCTGCTGCTCGGCGTCCTCGTGCTCGTCATCGGCGGGTGCGCCTGTGTGGTGTGGGCCGAGCGCGGTGGGCCCCGTTGGGCGCGCGCCGTCGCGACCGTGACCCTCACCGTCAGTGAACTGCTGCGCAGCTCCCGGAAGAACCGCCGGCGGGGCCTGAATCGGAGCAGCCAGGACGACGACTAGCAGGGCCGGGCCGCCGCGGCACGTGCCGAACCGGTCGGGGAACGCGCCGCGACGGAACCCTGTTCCGAACCCCAACGTGCCTAGACTGAGCCGTCGTTGATCGTTTCACCCGGACGGTCTCAGGAGGACCACATGCCCCGCACCCCGACCCGACGCACCGCTCTGCGCGGCCTGGCCGTCGCCTCGGCCGCGGTCATCGGCTTCGACCCCTTCACCCGGAGCTGGGCGGTGACCGACTCCGGCGGACCGCTCAGCGGCGTCCCGCGCCTGGACGGGACGCTGCTCACCGACGACGCCTCGCTCGCCGCCGACGCGGACGACTTCGGGCACATCGTGCACCGCAGACCGGCGGCGGTGCTGCGGCCCGGGTCCGTGCGGGACGTCGTCGCGATGGTGCGGTTCTGCAATCTGCACGGAATCCGCGTGGCGCCGCGCGGACAGGGGCACGGCACGAACGGGCAGGCGCAGGTGGAGGGCGGGCTCATCATCGAGACCGGGCCGCTCGCCTCCATCGGGCCCGTAGAGGTGGGTAGTTCACGGGTCACGGTCGGGGCGGGCGCGAAGTGGAGCGACGTCGCCAAGGCCACCCTCGCCCACGGTCTGACCCCGCCCGTTTTCACCGACTACCTCGAACTCTCCGTCGGCGGCACCCTGTCCGTCGGCGGCCTGGGCGGCCAGACCCACCGGCACGGCGCACAGGTGGACAACGTCCTGGAGCTCGAAGTCGTCACCGGCGCCGGGGAGTTGCTCCGCTGTTCCCCCACCCGGCACCCCGACCTGTTCCACGCCGTGCTCGCCGGACTCGGGCAGTGCGCCGTGATCGTCGCCGCCACCCTGCGCCTGGTGCGCGCCCCGGAGACCGTACGGCACTACCTCCTGCCCTACGCCGACCTGCGCACCTTCCTCGACGACCAGCGCCTCCTCGCCACCGAGGGCCGGTTCGCCTACCTCGAGGGCCAGGTCGGCGCGGACACCGCCGGAGCCTTCGACCAGTTCACCATCGAGGCCGTCGCCTACGGACCGCCCGTGGGAGACACCCCCGACGACGCCACGCTCCTGCGCGGACTGCGCCACACCGCGTCCGGCGTCCAGATCACCGACCTCGGCTACTACGACTTCCTCGACCGGCTCGCCCCCTCCGTCGCCGCCCTGAAGGCAGCGGGCCTGTGGGCCTACGCCCACCCCTGGCTCAACCTCCTGCTGCCCGGCCGCAGCACCGCCGACCTCGCCGCCACCCTCCTCGACGCGCTCACCCCGGCCGACCTGGGACCGGGCGTCGTCCTCCTCTACCCGCTGCTGCGCGAGCGCCTCCACACCCCGTTGCTGCGGACGCCCGACGACCCGGTGCCATACCTCTTCGCCGTCCTGCGCACCACGCCACCTGAGGACACGGCCACGGTGCAGCGCCTGCTGAATGCCAACCGTTCCGCCTACGACACGGTCGGCGCGGTCGGCGGCACGCAGTACCCGGTCGGCTCGATCCCCTTCCGACACGCCGACTGGAGACGGCACTTCGGACCGGTGTGGCACCGGTTCGCCGAGGCCAGGAGGACGTACGACCCGAAGGGGGTCCTGGTACCGGGGCAGGGGATTTTCTGATGTCGTCCTAGTCGGGCGGCAGGTCCGCGAGCGCGTCGCGCAGTGCGGCGCGGGAGGCCACGCCCAGCTTCGGGAACAGCTGGCGGAGGTGGGCGGCGACGGTGCGGGGGGAGAGGAAGAGGCGTTCCGCGATCTGTTTGTTGGTGAGGCCGGCCGCCGCGAGGAGGGCGATCTCCCGTTGCTGCGGTGTCAGTGACGACGGTCCGGTGACACCGGAAGACCCGACGGACAGGCCGGTCGCCCGCAGCTCGTTGCCCGTCCTGGCCGTCCAGGGGCGGGCGCCGAGCCGTTCGAACGTGTCGATCGCGTCGGCGAGTCGGGTGCGCGCCTCTGTCGTGGACTTCACCCGGCGGAGGCGTTCGCCGTAGGCGAGGCGGACCCGGGCCAACTCGAAGGGCCAGCGGTCCGTGCCGGGTACCGCGAGGGCCTCCTCGAACAGGCCGATCGCTTCGTGGTCGACGGCGGCGATGGCCTCCGACGCCTTCACCAGCAGGGCGAGCCGTGGCGAGATCGCGGCGATGCCGGCCTCGCGCGCAGCCGTCGCGTGGGCCGTCGCCTCCGAGGCCCGGCCCGTTCGGACCGCCGCCTCGACGAGATCCATGACGACGAGCAGGGCGGGCGGAACGTGCGAGGCGAGTTCCCCGGCGCGGCTGATGGCGCACGCGTGCCGGTAGGCGTCCTCGAACCGACCCCTGCCGAGCGCGGCGAGCGCCCTCGCGTGCGAGGCGCACGACAGATAGGAACCCACCCCGCGCGGTGTCGCCCAGAGGGTCATCTCGTCCGTCAGGGCCCGGGTGGCGGCCTCGTCGCCCCGGGCGGCGGCGACCAGCGCCCGCTGGTACAGGAACTCCGTCGACAGGAGCTGATAGCTGTTGGCTTCCCCCAGGTCACGGCCCTGCGCGGCCTGCGCCTCCAGTTCGTCCCACTCGCCGGCCGCGAAATGGTCCCGGCCCAGGTACACCAGCCCCTGGATCTCCACGGTGAGCGAGCTGTTGTCCCGCCCGTCGCGCAGCACCCGGCGCAGCGCCGTGCGGCACGCCGGGAGCCGGTCCACGTACAGGGAGGTCATGGCGATCCGGATGACCCGGACCGGGTCGGCCTCCCGGTCGAGCGAGGCGATCGCTTCGTCGAGCTTCCCCAGCGCGGCCGACCCCGTCCGGGCCGGGTCGGCCATGGTGTTGACGGTCAGGGCCAGCTGGTCCGGGATTTCTGGTTTCAGCAGGCCGAGCGCCCGGTGCAGCGGCTTCCAGAACTCCGTGCGCTGACTGCTCTGGCACAGCCAGGCCAGGGTGTACAGCGCGTCGATCATGGTCGGGTCGGCGGCGTCGTACGGCTGGTGCTGCATGTCGATCGCGCCGACGAGCAGCCGGTGCGCGGTGTCCAGGTCGCCCTCACCGCTGAGGAGGATGTGGTGCGCCGCCGCGACGGCCGCGACCAGCGGGCCCGCCCGTCCGCCGTCGGCCAGCCGGGCCTCCTCCAGCAGGCGGGGCACATCACGCAGATCACCGGTCAGGTCCGCGCCGAGGTAGGCCGCCTCGGCGATCCGGCGGCTGCGCTCGTAGCCGCGCGGGCTCAGCTCGGCGGCACGCAGCAGCGCGGCGATGGCACCGCCCGCGTCGCCCCGCCGCACGGTGTCGCGTGCCACCGTCTCCAGCAGACTCGCGACGTCCTCGGCGGGCTCGACGGTGGCATGGGCGAGGTGCCAGGCGCGCCGCTCGGGGCGGTCGGCGCTCAACTCCGCCAGGGCGCGGTGCACTTCGCGGCGCTGCTCGCTGGTGGAGAGCTCCACGACGGCGGAGCGGGTCAGGGGATGGCGGAACGCCAGCCGTCCGGTGACCTGGTCCACGTAGACGAGTCCCGCCCGTTCCGCGTCGGCCAGGTCGTCCATGCCGGTCCCCGCGGTGAGAACGGCGAGATCACCGGTGCCGTCCAGGACCGCGTACAGCAGGAGCAGCCGGGTCGCGGCCGGCAGCGCCTCGACCCGGGACGCGAATACGGCCTGGAGCCGGCGGCTCAGCGGCAGCAGTTCGGGTACGTCGGCTCCGGAGCGCTGGGCGCCACTGAGCGCCACCGGCAGCTCGAGCAGGGCCAGCGGGTTGCCCTGCGCCTCCGCCAGAAGACGGTCCCGCACACGCGGGGCGAGGGAGGGGGAACGGGCCTCGATCAACGCCGCCGCGGCCGTCGTGTCGAGCGGCTGTACGTGGTGGTGGGGCACCCCGCCGCGCTCGAAGAACGTGCCTTCCCCCGACCGGTAGGCGCCGAGGAAGCCGACCCGGCTGCCGCCAAGACGACGTGCGACGAAGCCCAGCACCACGGCGCTGGCCCGGTCCAGCCACGGGAGATCGTCGACGATCACCAGCAACGGCCGCTCCACCGCCGCCTGGACGAGCAGCGTCAGCGCCGCGTTCGACACCAGCAGCTGATCGGACGGCGCGCCCCGGTCCAGGCCCAGCGCTACGTTCAGGGCGGTGCGGTACGGGTCGGGCAGCCCGTCGAGCCCGGCCAGCAGCGGCTGAAGGACCTGGTGGAGACCCGCGAAACTCATCGTGCTCTCGAACTCCACACCGGCGGCCCGCACGACCCGCGCACCCGTGCCGCGTGCCTGTCCGGCCGCCGCGTCCAGCAGCACCGTCTTGCCGACCCCGGCGTCCCCGGACAGCAGCAGCGCCCTGCCGGAGACCATGGCCTCCTCGACGAACCCCCGGACCAGCCCGAGATCGTGATCGCGCCCGACCAGAGGCTCGGCCGGACCCGCCGGCGAAGACCCGTCCATCCCCTGCTCCCTTCCGACCTCGGAACTCTACGACCGACTGCCACTGTCACCGCATGAACGAGCCGCCGTTGACGTCGAGTGTGGCACCCGTGATGTATCCGGAGTCGTCCCCCGCCAGATGACCCACCAGCGCCGCCACCTCGTCGGGCCGCCCGAACCGGCCCACGGGGATCCGGTCGGCGGCCCGCCGCAGCGCCTCGGCGGGCAACTCGTCCATGACGGGCGTCCGTACGGCCGCAGGAGCGACGGCGTTGACGGTGACGCCGTGGGGCGCGAGCTCCTGGGCGAAGACCTTGGTCAGCACCAGCACACCCGCCTTCGCCGCGGCGTAGTGAGGCCCGGCGACCAGCCCGCCCTGCTGCCCGGCCAGCGACGCGAGGTTGATCACCCGGCCCCAGCCGCGCTCCCGCATCGGCGGCGCGCACAGCCGGGTGAGGACGAGGACGCTGCGCAGGTTCGTGGCCATGAGGGCGTCCCACTCGTCGAGTTCGACGTCCCACACCGAACCGGGCGCCGTCCGCGCCGCGTTGTTGACCAGCACATCGGGGCTGTGCCACGCCGAGGACACCGCGCGCACCGCGTCCCGTGTCTCCTCGGGGTCGCCGACATCGGCGCGCACCGCCATGGCGGAGTCCCCGTCGGGGTCCAGCGCCTTGGCCAGAGCCCGTGCGCCGGAGTCGTCCCGGTCCAGCAGCGCCACCCGCAGGCCGAGCCGGTGCAGTTCGGTGGCGATCGAGGCGCCGATGCCACGCGCGGCACCGGTGATCAGGGCCACCCTGCGTTCCGCCGTCGGTCGGATCGGGTCTGTCGAGGGTCGGGGTGCGGCCACCGGTCGGGTCTCCTTGGTTGCTCGGGTCGGTCGACGTCGGTACGGGATTCAGACGACGTCGGTGTGGGGGAGGGAGCGGCCGAGCAGGACGCGGCCGTAGAGCTCCCGGCTGGTTTCGACGCTCAGCGCCGCGTGCCGCGAGGCCGTCCCGATGTCGCGCCAGGCGCGCTGGAGCGGTGAGTCGTCGGAGAAGCTGCTCGCCCCGGCCGTGTCCAGCAGGAGGCTGACGGCCTCGCGGGCGCAGCGCATCGCGTGGCTGCCGTCCATCCGCAGGCGGGCCCTGGTCTCCAGGTCGGGGCGCCGTCCGGCGCGCGCGGCCTCGTCGATCTCGTCGGCGGCGCGCCGCAGGTGCAGCGCGGCCGTGTCGATCAAGGTGGCGGCCTGGGCGACGTTCAGCTGGTGCGGGGCGGCTTCCGCCGTCAGGGCGTGCAGAGGTGACACCGACCGTTTTCCTCCCGCGAGGTCCCGGACGACGCGTTCGAGCGCGCCGCGGGCGATGCCGACGCCGGTGCCGACCAGCGGCAGGTTGATGGACAGGGGGAAGATGACCCGGGCCTCGCCCGGATGCCGTCGGATGCCGATGCCTTCGGCGATCTCGGCGAAGGACACGAACTGCTCGTCAGGGACGAAGAGTTGACTTGCCACGGCCGTCCGACTCCCGGTGCCCCGCATGCCTGCCATGTGCCAGGTGTCCGCCACCGTGAGCGCGGCCGCCGGGACGAGGGCGAGCCCGCGTTCCGGCCCGCCGCGGTCCTCGCGGACGATGCCCAGCAGCACCCAGGACGCCTGGTCGATGCCGGAGATCCACGGCCACCGCCCGTCGAGTTCGAGCCCGCCTGTTACCGCCGTGACCGAACCGGAGGGATTGGCGGCCCCGCAGAGCACGGCGTCCGGATCGGACTTCCAGATCGCGGTGCGGACCTCGTCGGGCAGTTGCGAGGCGAACAGCGCGGCGCCGTACACGATGCCGACGAGCCATGAGCTCGACGCGCAGCCGGTCGCCAGCTCGGCGCACACGTCGACGGCGGTGCGCACACCGGCGCCGAGGCCGCCGTAGCGGCGCGGTGTCCCCATGGTGAAGAGCCCGGCCTCGCGGAGCGCCTCCGCGCTCGGTTCGGCCAATGTGCGCTCGCGCTCGGTCCGTTCGGCGTGGGCCGCGACGACCGGCGTCAAGTCCCTTGCCACCCGCACGAGTTGTGCCTCGGTGGTGCTGGCCCGGGGTAAGAGGTCCCGGCTGTTCGGGTCTGTCATCGGGGTTCCTCTCTGGGATTTGATCCACCACGGGTGGTGCCGTTCCTGGCGGGATCACGCCGTCGCGCAACGCGGTCAGCTTACCTGGAGATGATCCCTCCGGATATGGTGATGATGAGGGGACGGGCCGCCCCCGGCCCTGCCCGGCTCCCTGAACGGCCAAGAGTCCAGGGCGAGTTGGCACAGTGGAGCGCAAGGGAGAACATGTGAAGATCGTCGTGGTGGGCGGCGGCGTCGCCGGCCTTGTCGCCGCTCTGAGCCTGCGCGCCGCGGGAATGACACCGGTGGTGTGCGAGTCCGCGCGCGAACTGCGGGCACTCGGCGTCGGCATCAACCTGCTGCCCCACGCGGTGCGCGAACTCACCGAACTCGGCCTCGGCGACGCGCTGGACGCCATCGCGCTGCCGCCGGAGCGACTGGTCTACTGCGATCGTCGAGGACGCCCGATCTGGGAGGAGCCATTAGGTCTGGGCGCCGGCTACAAGTGGCCCCAATACTCCGTCCACCGGGGCAAGTTGCAGATGATGCTGCTGGACGCGGTCCGCACCCGTATCGGACCGGACGCGATCCGCACCGGCATGGCCTTCGAACGCTTCGAGCCCCAGGAGCGAGGCGTGGCAGCCCACTTCACGGACCGGAACACCGGAGGATCGGTGGTCATCGAGGCCGACGCCCTCGTCGGCGCCGACGGCATCGACTCCCGACTGCGGGCCCAACTGCACCCGGGTGAGGGCGCCCCCAGCGGGAACGGGGTGCGCATGTGGCGGGGGATGAGCCGGTATCCGCACCTACTCGGCGGGCGGACCATCGTGGTGGCCGGAGGACGCCCCGGGGACAAGTTCGTCGCCTACCCCGTCGAGGACCCGGCTGTCGAGGGCGGCCCCGCGCTCATGAACTGGGTGCTGGAGGTCCGCGGCCCGCGGCCCGGCGAGGCAACGGACGGTTTCCATCGGTCGGTTGCCGTGGAGGAGGCGCTGGCTGGAGTGGCGGACTGGAGTCTGCCGTGGATCGACCTGCCCGAACTGATCCGTGGCTCCACCGGCATTCACGAGTACCCGATGGTGGACCGCGACCCGCTGCCGCGCTGGAGCTTCGGCCGGGTGACGCTGGTCGGAGACGCCGCCCACCCCATGTATCCCATGGGCATGAACGGCGGCTCCCAGTCGATCGTCGACGCCCGGGTCCTGGCCTGGTCCCTCGCCCACCAGGACGATCCGGTACGGGCGTTGGCCCGGTACGAGGAGCTGCGCCGCGAACCCCTGAACCAACTGGTGCTGGCCAACCGTGAGTTGGGCCCCGAGAAGATCATCGCCCTGGCGGAGGAGGTCGGCGGCCCGGTGTCCGAGGAGCATGCGACGGCCGTCTCCCAGGGCTACAAACAGCTGGCCGGGTGTACGACCGCCGTACTCAACTCCCGGGATTCCTGGTCGGTTTCACCGGTGAGCCCCTGAGAGCGCGGGGTGGCCAGTGCTAGTGCGCCTCCTCGTGCCGGCGCCGAGGCGAAGCCGTCCCGCCCGACGCGGTGGTCCGACGGGCGGCGGCGCGAGCCGGACCGTCGGGGAGCGTGAACGCGAAGAGGGAGGTTGCTGCCGCGAGGGCGGCCAGGGCGAGATAGGCGTGCTGGTAGGCGGTGATGGGCGGGTTCGCCGCGGCTGCCGTGGGTGTGTTCAGGACCAGGGCCGTGGTCACCGCCGCCGGGGCGAAGGCGCCCCCGGTCTGCCGTACGACCGTGTTGAGTGTCGACGCCTGGGCCAGGTCCTTGCGGGAGACGGTCGCCAGCGAGGCCACCGTGGTCGGCATGAAGACGCCGCCCATGCCGACGCCGAGCAGGAACATGTACGTACGGAAGGTCCACAGGCCGGTGTCCTGGTCGCAGGTGGCGAAGAGCAGCAGGACCCCGCTCACCATGGCCAGGCCGCCGCCGATGATGATCCGGGGGCCGACCCTGGAGTACAGGACCCCGGCGATCTGGACCGTCAGCAGCACACCGAAGGCCTCGGGGAACGTGCTGGTGCCGGACTCCAAGGCCGAACGGCCCTGTCCCTGCTGGAGGAAGAGCGGGCCGAGGTACATCGCGCCCAGGATCGGCACCAGGCCCACCAGATTGATCAGGTTGGTGTCCCGGAAGAGCCGGTCCGCGAAGAGCCGGAGTCTCAACAGCGGTTCGGCGGTGCGGAGTTCGAAGAGGACGGCGGCGGTGAGCAGGACCGCGCCGAGTACGAGGGCGGTGACGACGGCGGGGGAGGACCAGCCGCGGTTGGGACCCTCGCAGACCCCGAACATCACGGAACCCAGGGCCGCCGCGCTCAGCAGCAGCCCGGTGAGGTCGAAACGGCCGGGGCGATGACCGCGGTGCTCGGCCAGGAAGACCGCTCCGAACACGACGGCGGGCACGCCCAGCGGCAGGTTGACGTAGAACACCCAGCGCCAGGACAGATGGTCCACCAGCAGGCCGCCGAGGATCGGCGCGACGGCCGGGGCCATCTGCTGCGGGACGATCATGTACCGCGAAATCCGCACCTGCTCCCACGAGTTGAAGGTGCTGTAGAGCAGCGAGGACGCGGCGGGGAAGAGCAGTCCGGCGGAGAGGCCCTGGACCGCGCGGAAGGCGACGAGCTGGGCGAGGTCGGCCGCCGCGCCGCACAGCAGCGACGAGGCGAGGAAGGCGCCGAGGGCGGTGAGCAGCACGCGCTTGGCGCCGAACCGCTCCACGAGCCAGGCCGAGGCGGGGATGGCCATGGCCAGACAGACCGGGTAGACCACGACCACACCGTCCAGGGCGGCCGTGGTCAGGCGGAACGTGCGGGCGATGGAGGGGAGGGCGACGGTCGTGATCGCTCCGTCGACGATCGCGATGAACGTCACGCAGACACACATGACGGGCACGACCAGGCGCTGGCCCGGGCGCGGACGGAGGCGTATTCGGGAGGCGAGGGGGACGGGGGAAGCGGGGGAGACGGGACGGCGTCGGAACAGCAGCACATGCTGAGCATACTCACTATGTGAGTGCTCATAGGTCGCGGTCGAGGAACGTAGAATCGGTTCTCACCGCGAAAACGGGGAACGGGGAACGTCATGGCAGTGCACGGCAGCAGCGACATCCTGGTCGACGAGCTCTACGAGACGACCCACCGGCTACGGCAGTTCGTGGAGATCCGGCTGCGCGCAAACGGCGCCTCGGTCGCCCGGCTGCGCGCCCTGCGGATGCTCGCCCATGCCGAAGAGCCTTTGCGCATGCGGGACTTGAGCGAGATGACCGGCGTCGCGGCCCGCACCACGACCAGCATCGTCGACAGCCTGGAGCGCGACGGGCTGGTGGAGCGCGTACGTCATCCGCACGACCGGCGCGCGTTTCTGCTCCGCCTCACCGACAAGGGCCGGGACTGTCATCGCGAGGCTGAGGAGGTCGACGGCCTCGCGCTCGCGGAGGCGACGGCCGAACTGGACGCGGAGGACCGCGCACAGCTGCGGGCCCTGCTCGGGCGCATCCGGAAGGCGACGTCCTGAGGCCGGTCCGGGAGGATCAGGCAGTGGCCCACTCGCGCAGTTGGCGGGCGATCCTGGGCAGGCCCAGTTCGCCGGAGGCCGCGTCGCGCACGAGCGCCATGGCCGCCTTGGGCGGGTGGTCGAGGCGGCGTTCGTTGAGGATCAGGTAGGCCTCGGTGGCGTGCCAGGCGAAGGCCTCGTTGGAGTGCTCCAGGCAGGCCAGTTTCGCCAGGGTCTGCAGCAGTGCCGCCGCCTTGAGGCGCAGGGAGCCGTAGATGTCGCGCTCCGTCGCGCGGGCGTCGACACGCGCGGCGGCTGCGTAGAGCGGGCCGTAGTGGTCGACCTGGAGATCACGGTCGAGCAGTTCGGCGGCGTGCAGCAGGCACGTGACGTCCAGCGTGTGCGGTGGTTCGGGCTGGGTCACGCGGCGTGCCCCTGCTCCTGGCCCTCGAGTTCGCGCAGCGCGTCCGCCTCGGCCGCCCGCTGCTCCGCACTGGGATCCGCGGTGCCCGGCTAGGCCGCGAACGCCGCACCGCTGCGTGCCATGGACTCCTTGAAGCCCGCGAGGAACCGCTTCTCCACGGCTGTCGCCCGCGGGCGGGCCGGGATTTCCTACACGGGTGTATGGCCCTCCAGGTAGGCGCGCACGGGTGCGGGCAGCCCACCGTCGATGTCGACGGCTTCGGCGAAGGGCGCCCAGCGGAGCTGTCCGGCGGTGAGCTGGGCCTCCCCGGACGGATCCTCGCTCAGCAGATGACATACGACGGCCGGCGCTCCGTCCGCCGGCTCAGGCACCAGGAGGCTGGACCCGTCCACGAGATAGCCCGTGAGTTCGTAGACCGCGCGCGCGGCGGTGGCCTGTGGCGTCTCGGCCTCCTCGGGGACCCCGGACGGCAGACCCCAACCGCCCTGCACATTCACCAGCAGCAGCTGCCCGTCGTTCACGACGACCGCGTCCACCAGTTCCTCGGCGGCCTGCTCCAACGACATCTCCGCACCGTTCCCTTCGTACGTACAAGGAGCGACCGCCCGTCCGGCCGCGTCCGACCCCGTTTCCTACCCGGGACGCGGCGGTTCACGCGGTACGCCCGCACCCGGCACGACTTCGGGACCGGCGGGAACCGGGACACCTCGCCGGGCGTTTTCCACTGACACGGGAGTGGTCACGTCCCGTCGAGGAGGAGGCCGGATGGACCCGGTGTCGGTAGGACTGCTCGCTTCGCTGGCCGGAGGTGCGGGCGGCGAGGTGGGACGACAGGTGTGGGCGGGTCTCACGGCTCTCGTACGGCGGCCGTTCCACCGCGGCGACGACGGTTCGGGTGCACCGGGTCCGGGCGAGGACGAACTGACGCGTCTGCAGCAGGCTCCCGGTGACGGGACCCGGGCCCACGCGCTGAGCACGGCCCTGGCCGTACGCGCGGCCCTCGACCCCGACTTCGCCACCGCCCTCGCCGCCTGGCACGAACAGGCCAAACTCGTCCGCACCGGTGACGGCGCGGTCAACAACGCGATCAGCGGCGGCAGTTACTACGCCCCGGTCCTCCAGGGCCGCGACTTCCCGGGCACCACCTTCAACTCCCCGGTGCCACCACGGCCCGACCAGGTCGGCACGGTGGAGTGACGTCACCGACGACGAGGGCGGCAACTCAGGACGGTCGCCCACCGAACTGCCAGTTGTGCACCTCGATGTCCGCGTACCGGTCCTGGGTCAGCATGGCGCGCGCCGCCTTCGCGTCCGGTGCCCGGAGCAGTGCCGCAGTGCCCAGCCAGCGGGAGCCGTCGTCGGACAACAACGGTCCGTACGCGATCAGTTCGTCCCGGCCGGGCGGCACCGTGAGGTCCGCCGCCGGGCCGGTCCCGAGGCCGATCACCAGGTAGCGGTCGCCGCCGGTCCGGCCACCCGGGAAGTCCCACATGGTGCGCCCCAGCGCGTTCCGCCAGCGGCGCAGCAGCACGTCCCGGTAGACACCGGCCTGGTAGTTCGGCTCGTCGAAGGCGAACGCACGGGCGGCGGCCGGAGAGGGCAGATCGAGGATGTGCACGCTGCCCGTGGGAGCGCCGTCGTCGGAGAGGGTCGGGCCCCGGGCGATCATCTCCTTCGCGTACCCGTCCATGTAGGACCAGTGCCGTTCCGTCAGTTCCGCGCGCAGTGCGAGGGAGCCGGGCCGGTCGCGGTGGTGGCAGAGGAACTCCATGATCAGAGGATCTCCTATTCCCCGGCGGCGCTCTGATCGCAGGTCTTCAGGAAGTCGATGAGCGCCGCGTTCACCTCGTCCGGACGTTCCTGCTGGGTCCAGTGTCCGCAGTCGGCCAGCTCGACGGGCTTGCGCACCAGGTTGGGCATGAAGTCGGGGAGTTGCGCGATGAGTTCGGCGGCACCGGGGAACGCCGGGACGAGGTCACGGTCGCCGTACACGTACAGGGCGGGCGGGGTGACGACGGCGTTGTGCCAGGGCGCGGTCAGTGCCCAGTTGCGATCCAGGTTGCGGTACCAGTTCAGCGGGCCGGTGAAGCCCCCGGCGAAACTCTCCGTGAGCGCGTCCAGGTCCTCCTCGGTGAGCCAGTCCGGCAGCACCTCGGGATCCTCCATGGACGCCAGCCAGCCCTGCCCCGAGGGGACCAGCGGCTGCATGATCTCGCCGGAGGGAGAAGCGGCGGCGGAGGCGGAGTAGAGGAACTTGCGGAGCGTGGTCCGGGTGTCCGCGCCGAACTCGGCGTCGGCGACCCCGGGACGGTCGAAGTAGTTCCAGTAGAACCGGCCCCCGAACCGCTTCTGCGTCACGGCCAGCGGCGGGTACGGACCGCGGAAGGGCGGCGGGACGCTCAGACCGGCCACCCCGAGCACCATGTCCGGCCGCAGCAGCGCGGTGTTCCACGCGACCGCCGCACCCCAGTCGTGCCCGACGACGTAGGCCTGCCGCTCGCCCAACTCCTGGATCAGACCTACGACATCGCCGACCAGATGGAAGATCGTGTACGCGTCGACGGCCTCGGGATGGTCGCTGCGGCCGTAGCCCCGCTGGTTGGGGGCGACCACCCGGAAGCCCGCGTCGGCGAGCGCGCCGATCTGGTGGTGCCAGGAGTGCCACGACTCGGGGAAGCCGTGCAGAAGCACCACCAGCGGGCCTTCGCCCTGCTCGGCGATCTCCAGTCGTATGCCGTTCACGTCGACCATGCGCTGCGCAACCATGGGGGCGAGCCTACGTGTGGTCAACATCGCCAGGCAGTACGGGCCCTGGGCCGGGGGAAGATCTCGGCCACTCAGGCTTCGCGCACCGCACCGCCCTCGTCCTGCTCCTGGTAGGAGTAGCGCTGCTCTTTCCAGGGGTCGGCGATGTTGTGGTAGCCGCGTTCCTCCCAGAAACCGCGCCGGTCCTCGGTGAGGTACTCGACGGCACGCAGCCACTTGGGGCTCTTGTAGCCGTACAGGTGCGGCACGACCAGGCGCAGCGGGAAGCCGTGTTCGGCGGTGAGGGGCTCGCCGTTGTGATGGGTGGCCAGCAGGGTCTGCGCCGCCGTGAAGTCGGCCAGGCGGAGGTTGGCGGAATAGCCGTACTCCGCCCAGGCCATCACATGTGTGACCTCCGGCGCCGGCGGGACCAGGTCCAGGAGGACGGTGGCGGGGATGCCGTACCACTCGTGGTCGGTGGAGGTCGGGCCGGACGCGCAGTGCAGGTCGGCGACGACCGTGACATGCGGCAGGGGCGCCAGTTCGTCGAAGGTCCAGCTGTGCTCGGCGCCGTCGGCGGTGGCGCCGTGGACCCGCAGGTTCCAGCGGTCGGGGCGGAAGCGGGGGACGGGCCCGTAGTGCGAGACCGGCCAGCCGTGCACATGGCGCTGGCCGGGCGGGATACGGCGGTCCGCGTCGGCGGCCTCTGCCGTGTCCTGTCGGTCGCTTGCCACGCGGGACGTCCCTTCTATGCCGGTGACCTGGTTACGGCTACCTCTCCCGAGCAGCGTAGGCGCTCCCGTCCGGCGCGACCGAGGCCGGGTCCGGGTGCGCCTGTGCGCGTCGCTGCTCTGGAGGGATCGACGCCTGGCCGGCACGTCCCGAGCGGGTCAGACGGTCGCCAGGGACACCTCGGTCGACTTGATCAGCGCGACGACCGGCGAACCGGCCGCCAGACCGAGGTCGCCGACCGCGTCCTTGGTGATCGCCGCGGTCAGCTCGCCCCCGTCGACCGTGATCTTGACGACGGCCATCGCCCCGCCGGTGGCGACATCGCTGACCGTGCCGGGCAACTGGTTGCGGATGGACAACCCCTCCACCCGGCCGGTGGCGAGCGCGACCTCGGTGGACTTCATCATGGCGCGCACGGCCGTGCCCTCGGCGAGCCCCAGGTCCTTCACGGCCTCCAGCGTGATCGCCGCCGTGAGGTCCTGGCCGCCGTCGAGGCGCACCTTCACGGTCGCCATCGCCGCGCCGGGCGTGACGGCCGTGACGGTGCCGGGAATCTGGTTGCGGATGCTCAAGGTCATGACGGAACGCCTCACACAGAAAAGTTCAGGATTGCCGGATTTGTCACCGGCTGTGCGTCCACAAGCTAGCCGCTCGGGACGCGGCCGTCAGGGACCCCGTCGCATCCACCACCTGGGAGTTTCCTGCGTCCTGGCAAATCGGAGGAACCCGCGAACGGGGAGATTGATCACCGGAATTCCGCCGCCGTCGCGGGGTATTCGCCCGCGACTGGGCAATGGGCGGAATGCCCTGGCAATTGCGAGGTAGGACGGGCTCTTCGTCTTGTATCCGCGTTTGGTTTCGGCCATCGGCCGGGTACGGTCGTGCGGGAGGTGGTCGCCCGTGATCCAGATCGTGGAGCACGCACCGCACGAAGGCCCCTACGCCATCGGCACTGCGCTGGAGGCGGCCGGGCTGCCGACCCGGGTCTGCCGGGCCTGGGCGGGCGACCCGGTGCCGGACAGGGCCGACGACCTGGTGGGCCTGGTGGTGATGGGCGGGGCGACGGCCGCCTACGAGGACTTCCCCGGCCGTAGCGCTGAACTCGCGCTGCTGCGCGCAGCGTTGGACGCCGAGATCCCCGTACTGGCCGTGTGTCTCGGGGCGCAGTTGCTGGCCGTCGCGGCGGGAGGTGCCGGACGCCCCGGCGACAGCGCGCAGATCGGCTGGGCCGACGTACGGATGACGGAGGCCGCGCACACCGACACGCTCTTCGCCGGCCTTCCCGAGCGGCTGCGGGTGCTGCACTGGCACGGCGACACGATGGACCTGCCGGCCGGGGCGATCCTGTTGGCCTCCTGCGAGCGGTACCCGGTGCAGGCGTTCCGGATCGGCGGCTCGGCGTGGGGAACGCAGTTCCACCTGGAGGTGGACGAGACTGCGGTCGGCGCCTTCGCCGACGCCTTCCCGGAGGAAGCGGCCACCGCCCCCGGGGTGGTGGAGTCCGCGCCCGCCGAACTGGCCGTACTGGCCCGGCACCGCGACGGTGTGTTCAAGCGCTTCGCCGCCTTCGTCGCGGCGCGCGCCGAGCAGACCGCGACACGCGCCTTCTTCACCCGGCGGGCGGCCACCTGGGAGGAACGGTTCGCGGGCGACGGCCCCCGGTACGCGGCGGCCGTCGAGCGGATGGAACTCCGTCCCGGCGCACGCGTCCTGGACCTCGGCTGCGGCACCGGCCGGGCGCTGCCCGCGCTGCGCGCACACGTCGGCGACGCGGGCCTCGTCCTCGGCATCGACCTCACGCCCGCGATGCTCTGCGTCGCCCTGCGCGAGGGCCGCGACAAGGACGGGCAGTTGCTGCTGGCCGACGCCTGCCGACTGCCGCTGCCGACCGCCGCGCTGGACGCCGTCTTCAGCGCGGGCCTCATCAACCACGTACCCGACCCCGCGACCGCCCTGCGCGAATGGGCCCGGGTCACCGCGCCCCACGGCACCCTCCTGCTCTACCACCCCTCCGGCCGCGCCGAACGCGCCGCCCGCCACGGCCGCCCCCTCGACCTGGACGACCCTCTCGCGGAGCACCACCTCCGCCCCGCCCTGCGCGCCGCGGGCTGGGACCTGTCCCGCTACGAGGACGCCCCGCACCACTTCCTGGCCCGCGCGACCCGCGTCGCCGGATGAACGCGCCGTCCCGCGCAACGGGGTGCGGCGAGCCCGGCATACGGAATCACGTTGCCGACAATGATCGCGCTGGCTAGGTTCGGCCCATGGCTGACGACGAACCCACGCGGGCCGCACGCCTGCTCGATGCCCAGGCCAAGGCCGCACTGCTCTTCGCGGAGATCGAGGAGCGCGGGCTCGTCGCGCCCGGCGAGGGGGAGCGCGCGGTCAGCGACCGGATCCGCGACCTCGCGAACGAGATGTTCGGCACCACCCGGCACTGGCACAAACGGATCGTGCGCTCGGGACCGAACACCCTCAAGCCGTACAAGGAGAACCCGCCGGACCGGGTGATCGGCGCCGACGACATCGTGTTCGCCGACTTCGGGCCGATCTTCGAGGAGTACGAGGCCGACTTCGGCCGCACCTTCGTCCTCGGCGACGACCCGGTCAAGCACCGGCTGCGCGACGACCTGCCCAAGGTGTTCGCGGCCGGCCGGAGCTTCTTCGAGAACACCCCGGACATCACGGGTGAGCGGCTCTACGCCGAGGTCGTCCGGCTCGCCGAGAAGGCGGGCTGGGAACTGGGCGGCTGGCACGCCGGACACCTGGTCGGCGAGTTCCCGCACGAGACGATCGAGGGCGCGCACGTCGAGTCGTACGTCACCCTGGAGAACGTCACCCCCATGCGCCGCACCGACAAGGCCGGCCGCGCCTGCCACTGGATCCTGGAGATCCATCTCATCGACCGGGAAAGGCAGTTCGGCGGCTTCCACGAGGAACTGCTCACTCTCTGACGGGGATTGCTCCATGGGGACTGTCGCGGCGCTGTACCGCTATCCGGTGAAGTCGATGGTGGGCGAGGCCGTGATCGCCGTGGCGGTCACGGAGCGCGGACTCTGCGGGGACCGGGTCTACGCCGTCCTCGACGGGACGGGCGCGGTCGGCAGCGCCAAACACCCGCGCAAGTGGGGCGAGTTGCTGCGCTGCCGCAGCCGCCTCGACGACTCCGGCGTGGTGCGGGTCGTACTGCCGGACGGGACCACCCTCGCGGTCGAAGACCCGGACCTGGACGGGGAGTTGTCCGAACTGCTGGGCCGCCGGGTCTTCCTGTCGGCGGTCGTGCCGGAGGACGGCAGGCTGGAGCGCGCGGTGCCCGCGTACGAGGGCGGGGTCCCGGACTCCGTGCGGGAGTCGGCGACCGTCGACGCCACCGGGGAGAGCATCACGACGGGCGGCGTCGCCGCGGGAACGTTCTTCGACTTCGGCCGGGTCCATCTCGTCACCACCGCGGCCCTGGACCGGATGCGCGCCGTCCACCCCGCCGGGGACTTCGACGCCCGCCGCTTCCGGCCGAACCTGGTCGTGGACACCGCCGGGGGACCCGGTTTTCCGGAGGACGCCTGGGTGGGGTCGTGCCTGCGGGTGGGGGAGGCCCTGTTCCGGGTCCTGGTGCCGACACCCCGCTGCGTGGTTCCCACCCTCGGCCACGACGAACTCCCGCCGGACCCCGGCATCATGCGCGCGGTCGCCCGGGAACACCGCGTACCGGTCTTCGACCTGGGCCGGCTCTCGTGCCTCGGCGTCTACCTGGACGTCCTGGAGGCGGGCACGGTCCGGGTGGGCGATCCGATCTCGTTGCAGAACACCGCCTGATCGTCCCGGCACGGTCAGTGCGTGAAGCGGTACTTCAGGTGGGTGGCGAGCGGTGTCTCAACCACCCTGACCTGCTCGACGCGCCGTCGTCCCGGGCCCGTTCCGTCGAAGAGCCGCAGCCCGTCGCCGAGCAGCGCGGACACCACGTGCAGCTGGAGTTCGTCGACGAGCCCCGCCCCGAGGTACTGCCGGACCGTGCTCGCGCCACCGGCGATGTCGACGTTCCGGTCACCGGCGGCGGCCTGTGCCCGGGCGAGGGCGCTGTGGATGCCGTCGGTGACGAAGGTGAAGGTGGTCCCGCCCTCCTTGACGAGGGCCGGCCGGGGGCGGTGCGTGAGCACGAACACCGGGGTCCGGAACGGCGGGTTGTCGCCCCAGAACTCCTCGCCGGTGTCGTACATCGTCCGGCCCATGACCACCGCCCCGGTGGCCTCGAACCACTCGCGCATCAACTCCGAGTCGCGGTTCTCCTCCCCACCGGTCATCCCCTGACGCTCCCGCCAGCTCGCCAGGTTGTGGATCCACTCGAAGAGCGGCTCGGCGCCGTCCCCTCCGGGGTTGTCGACGGTGACACCGGTGCCGGCGATACAGCCGTCGAGGGAGATGGCGAAGTCCGCGGTCACGGTCACGATGGGATGCTCCTGAGTCGTGGGGGTGGTGCTTCCACTCTTACGTCGATCGGGAACCGGCGCATTCGACACACTGCCCGGCCGATGCGACGTCCGCTCAGATCAGTCCGGCCCGGATGGCGTACGAGACGGCATGGGCCAGGGCGCGGGTCCGCAGCCGCTTCATCGCGCCGTAGAGGATGTACCGCACCGTGCGCTCGGAGTACGAGAGTTCCGTCGCGATCTCGTCGCACTGCCTGCCTTCGGCGATGAGACGCAGCACGGCCACCCCGCGCGGGGTCAGCGAGGCGCGGTCGCCGACGACCGCGACGGCTTGTTCCTTCGGCGCCGCATCACGCGGCTGACGCACGGGAACTCGCCGGACGGCGGGCTCCCCGGCCACGGCGCGCACTGCATGGACGAAGACGTCCGGGCTGCGGAAGTCCCACCACACGACGGCGCGGACACCGCGGCGCCGACACATCGGTCCGCCACTGCTTGGCCACCACAAGACGCGCGCCCGGCTTGTCGCACAGGCGGTGGAGCAGGTCCAGGACGGCGGCGTCCGCCACGTCCACGGCGACCACGATCGCGTCGCCTCCCGACCCGGACCGTCATGCGCACGGCCGGGATCACCGCCCCGGCCGCAGACAAGCCACCGTGCAGAGCGAGCAGTTGCTCGCATTGCTGACCGCCGAAGGCCTGGCCAACCGTCAGATTTGCCACCGTGCTACGGCTGACGGAGGACGCGGTCGCCAACCGGCTGTCCCGGCTGTTCGCCCGCGCCGGTCTGTGCTCCCGCACGGAAGCGGTCACGGCCGTACTTACCGACTACCGCCCCCGTGGGCTCACCCTCGACGCGTAGGCGAGTACGGCCTGATCCGCTCAGGGGACCGGATCCGGTGCCCGCTCTCCGAGATACGCGCGCTCCAGCAGACCGGGGTCCGCCGCGAGTCGGTCGGCGGAGTCGCTGAGGACGGTTTCGCCGTGCACCAGGACCAGCGCCCGGTCCGCCACGCCGAGGGCCAGCCGGACGTGCTGTTCGACCAGCACGACGGCCGCGCCGGTGTCCTCGGCGATCCGCCGGACGACCGGCAGCAGTTCCTCGACGATCACCGGGGCCAGCCCCATGCTCAGCTCGTCGACGAGGAGGACCCGTGGATCCTGGATCATGGCCCGGCCCAGGGCCAGCATCTGCTGTTCCCCGCCGGAGAGTTGGCCGGCCGCGACCTTCAGCCGTTTGCCCAGTGCCGGAAAGAAGTCGAGCACCTGCTCCATGCTGCTGCCCTGGCGGCGGCGTGCGAGCGTCAGGTTGTCGCGCACGGTCAACTGCGTGAACAGGGAGCGGTCGTCGGGCACGAGGACCAGTCCCCGCCGGGCTGCCTCGCGCGCCCGGCCGCCCCGGATCTCCCGGCCGTCGAGGGCCACCGTCCCACCGAGGCGCGGCAGCAGACCGGCGAGCGTCGTCAACAGGGTTGTCTTTCCCGCCCCGTTGGGCCCCAGCAGGGCCACGACCTCACCGGGCAGCAGCCGTAGGCCGAAGCCGCGCACCACAGGCCGCCCCTTCGTGTAACCCGCGTCCACGTCCTCGCACCTCAGCAGCTCCGGTCCGGTCACTGGACGACCTCCCCGCGCATCTCGTCCGTATCGCTCTGCGTCGCGCCGAGGTAGGCGGTGGCGACGCGTGGATCCGCCTTGATCTCGGCGGGAGTTCCGTCCGCGATCACCTTTCCGATGTCCAGTACGACGATCCGGTCGCACACGTCGAGCACCAGCCCCATGTCGTGGTCGATCAGCAGCACGGTCACGCCGTCGGCCCGCACCGCCCGCAGCCGGTCGCCCAGCCAGCGGCTCTCGGAACTGTCCAGACCGGCCGCGGGCTCGTCCAGCAGCAGCATCCGGGGGCGGCCCGCCAGGGCGCGCGCGACGGACACCAACTGCCGCCTGCCCTGCGAGAGTTCACGGGCCGGCTGGTCCCGGAACCGGCTCAGGTGCAGCGTCTCGAACAGCCGGTTCCGCAGCTCCGGCCCCTGCACCGAACCGACATGGTCGCCACCGTGTCGTGCCGCGGCCTCCCCGACCAGCACGTTCTCCTCGACGCTGAGATCCTCGTAGAGCTCGATGCCCTGGAAGGTGCGGCCGAGCCCTGCCCGGCCGCGCTGATGCGGCTTCAGGGAGGAGATCTTCCGGCCGTCGAACTCCACTGTTCCCGTGCTGCGGTGGTATCCGCTGATCGCGTCGAGCAGGGTCGTCTTCCCGGCACCGTTCGGTCCGATCACGCCGACGATCTCGCCCGAGCGCACCTCGAAGGAGACGGAGTCGACGGCCACCACACCGCCGTAGCGAACCCCGATGTCGCGGACCGAGAGGACCACCTCGCCCGGATCGGGGACCGGTGGGCGAGAGGCAACTGCCGCCTCGGTGAGGCCATCGGCGTCCGTGTCGTCGACGGTGGCCGGGCGGTGCCCGCGCCGGAGCCGCGCCGCCAGTTCATGTGCCGGGCCTACGACGCCCTCTGGGTTGGTGATCACCGTGAGGACGAGTCCGATGCCCATGATCACGTCGTACCACTCACCCAGGGACAGGGCCCGGTCCAGGAGCACGGGCAGCAGGCCGCCGGCCCCCATCACGCCCGCCACGATGCCGCCGGACAGGGCGGTGACGCCCGCCAGATACGCGGTGGCGAACAGACCCAGGCCGCCGATCGCGGTGAACATCTCGGCGTCCGCGACGGTCTGTTGATAGCCGAGGAGGGCGCCGCCGAGCCCGGCGACGAACGCGCCGATCGCGAAGGCGACGATCTTCGTGCGGGCGACGTCGATGCCGGCAGCCGCGGCCGACCGTTCGTTGGCGCGCACGGCGAGCATCGCGGCGCCGAGCCGGCTGCGCCGCAGCCACGCCACGCCCAGGCCCACCAGCAACAGGACCAGCAGGCACAACAGCGCGAAGGGCAGCCGTGGATAGTCCTCGCCGGAGCCGATGCCCAGGTCGAGGCCGAACAGGTGCGGGGAGGGGATCTTGGAGCCGCCGAGGCCGCCGTTGAGTTCGGGGTTGCGGAACCAGAAGGCCTCCAGTGCCACCGCCAGCGCGACCGTGACCACGGCCGCGGGCAGACCGCGGATCCGCAGCGCGGGAAGCCCGATCACGACGCCGATCACCATCGCGGCCAGGGCCGCCAGCAGCGGGGCGAGCGGAAAGGGTATACCCCATCCCGCGCTCAGCTTGCTGAGGCTGAACGCGCCGACTCCGGCCAGGGTCAGCTGGGCGAGGGAGATCTGCCCGGCGAACCCGGTGACGACCACCAGCGACAGCGAGATCACAGCCAGGGTGAGTGAGGTGATCACGGCGGCGCGGATACTGCCGTGGGTGGCCAGGAGTACGACGACACCCAGGGCCGTACTCACGACGGCCGGGACCAGTACGCGGTCCGGGCGTGGTGCCCGGCCGAGCGCCTGCTGGATCAGCGAGCCGCGGGTGGGGAGCGGTCGTCCGCGGACCACCAGGTAGGCCAAAATGACGGCCAGCGGCACCAGTTGGGCCAGACCGGTCTGGGGCAGCCACGACCACTTCCCCTGGAGGAACTGCACCTCCGACTGGAGCATCCCGATGACCAGCCCGGCGCCCACGGCCGGGATCAGCGCGGTGAAGTTGCCGACCAGCGCCGCCGCGAGGGCCGGCACGATGAACAGCGTGTAGGACACCGGGACCAACGGCACGATCGGCGCGATCAGGATGCCGGACAGACCGGCGATGGCCGAGCTGAGCGCCCAGTTCGCGACCGCGATCCGCTCCGGCGACAACCCGCTGACCAGCGCGCCCTTCTCCGACTCCGCCGCCGCCCGGGCCGCCAGACCGAACCGCGTCAGCCGGAACACCAGCGCCAGCACGACGGTCAGTACGACGATGACGGCCGCGAACCACAGCCGGTCGCCCGGGATCAGCGAACCGCCCCAGGACACCGGGTCGTTGGGCAGGATCGCCTTGACCGACACCGCGCCGGTGCCCACGCCCGCGGCCAGCACGGCCTGGATCACCAGCATCACCCCGATCGAGGCGACGGCCTTCGCCACCGGCGGCGCGGTCCGCAGCGGCCGGAAGACCAGCCCGTACAGCACCACCCCCAACAAGGCGGCCAGCACAAGGGAGATGACCACCGCCGGGAAGAGTCCGAGCGGTCCGCCGAGCCCGATCTTCTTCGGCACACCCGGCAGTGGCACCAGCAACTCACCCTGGCGCAGGAACGCGTAGGTGTACGCGCTGTACAACGCGATCGCCCCGGTGGCGAAGTTGACCACCCCGGAACCGCGGTAGGTGAGCACCAGCGCCAGTGCGAGCGCGCCGAACACCGCCCCACTGCCCAGCCCCAGCAACAGAAACACGACGTACTGGCTCATCGGCGAGACCGTCCCTCCCGGTTGCTCCGACCGCTGCTTCGACTACCGCGCGAACAACGCACTGGGATCGACGACCCGCAGCTGCCCCAACTTGCCGTCGGACGACACCGTGCCGGTGACCTCCTTCGCCGAGCACGCCGCGGGCAGTCCCGGTACCGCCTTGGAGTCGCAGCTGAACGTGATGCCGTGTCCGGCCGGCAGTACGACGTCCTTCGCCGTGTGCAGGGCCGCCGTGATCGTCTTGGACGAGACCGTGCCGGTCAGTCCGTGCAGGGCGCGGACCAGGCCGAGCACGCCCTGGTAGCCGATCGCCGCATAGCCCTGGGTCGGGGTGTCGGGGCTGTACTCCTTCATCACCTGGCGGAAGAGCTGGGCCTCCGGGTCGTCACTGGCGACGTCGAAACTGCTGAAGACCTGCACGCCGTCCATGCCCGTGCCTACCGCCTGGACGACCTCGGGGGACACGCACGACTGGACGGTCATCCGGGCGATGCCGGCGCCGAGCGTGCCCATGGCCTGGAGCACGGAGGTGCACACGGTCGGATCCGCCACGACGGCCACGGCGTCGGGCTTGTTCCGCAGCGCGGCACTCACCTGCGGCGACGCGTCCGGAGTGCCCGCGGCCACCGTCACGATCCGCAGTCCGACGCCGGCTTTGGCGAACACCGGTTTTCCGATGGCCTCGATCCCGCTGACCGCGGCCGGTGCGTCGATCACGAACGCGGCGACCTTCTTGTACCCCTTCTCCTTGGCGTACGCGGCCATCGACGTCATGGTCGTCGGGAAACCGCCGGTCCAGGAGAAGGCGTTGGCGGTGGTGCCCTCGGAGTTGCTGGCGGCGATGGCGGTCGCCCAGGGAATGCCGGCCTTGGTCACGATCGGCACCATGGAGTCGCCCAGACCGCTGCTGGTCAGGACCACCGCGTCGACCTTCTGCTCGACCATCTGGTTCGCGCAGTCCCGTGCCGTCGCGGGCTCCTCCTTCGTCTTGCAGACCGTGAGCGCGATGGGCCTGCCCGCGATTCCGCCGAGGTTGGCGTTGGCGTACTTCATCGCCGCCTCGGCGGCCTCCCGGGTCTCGGGCTGGCTGATCGCCGAGCCGCCCTCATTGGTGATGAGCCCGATCCTCACCGGAGCGCCGGTGGCCTTGTGGCCCGGAAAGGCGCTCGCCAGCGCGGCCGGGATCTTCGTGCTGTCCGCCGTGGTGGCACCACTGGCGCCGCCACCGCATCCGGCGAGCAGCACGGTGGTCGACACCAGTGCGAGTGATACGCGCGACCGGGGTGTGGAGAGGGCTCGTCCGACCGACTCGATCATGTCCGCTTCCCAACGTGTCGGCGAGTGCCCCGCACTCGCAGCGATCAGCGGACGGCGGCACCGCGCGGCGCCTTCGCCGTCCGAGAAAGTGAAGAGAGAGCCGCGAGCGCATGTCGAACGGCGCGAGGGCCGGGTGCCGCGGCAGACCATGTCGGCCGGCGTGGCGTGGACGTCACGACCGGCGACGAGGCGGACCTGCTCGTGAGCGGCTCCCCGCAGAACCGGTCCGTGAGCAAGAAGAGTATACGTAATTGCAGTCGGCTGGAATGGGTCGTACGGGAACTGTTCTGGCTGATCGCCTATCGGTCGGCTTCGTGCATGGAATGAGGAGACGGAATGATGCAGGCTGGTCAGTTGTCGCGGTGGACCCAGCCCGCGTCGTGCCAGTACGTCTCCAGGTTCGCCATCGGCTCCGGCCAGGTCTCGGCGTAGGTGACGCCCTCGGCACCGGCCGTCATCAGATAGGGAGTTCCGGCCTTGCTGATCCAGAACTCGCCGGGCCCGACCGTCCGGCTGCCCTCTTCCCCGTCCTCGCCCCAGGCGACATGGAACTCCCCGCCGAAGACGATGATCAACTCGTCGAGGTTGTGGTGGTGCCGGGGCACCGCGAAGTTCGGGGCGCAGCGCAGCCCGTTGATGTTGAACGACGGGTCCACCTTGGTCGACCACCACATGTTGCCCTTGAAGGTCTGCTCCATGTCGACCGGCGCGTCGGCCAGGAGACCGCCTTCGTGCCACAGATACGTGGGGGCGGACTGGTCGACCGGCAGCTCGATCCAGCCCTCGTCCGCCAGCAGGTTGAAACTCTCGATTCCCATGAACCGATACTGAGCAGCGGGTTCGGGCGTGTCATACGTGAATCCCGTTGGCCGGGACCGGAGTTGTGAACGCCCGGCCGACGGGTCCCGATGAGCGGAACCTGTCGACGACATACGGGCGGGCCGTGCGTACGGTCGCCGCGTGACTCTTACTTTCGGTGATCTGGTGGCGGACGCGGACTGGGTTCCCATGGGCCTGGACCAGCAGGGGCATCCGCAGTACTTCTGGAACGACGGCGGTCTGCTGCGGGACGCGCCCGTGGACTTCGCGGCGACGTTCGACGGCGCGATGTGGGTGTCCACCAAGCCGATCGACATCCCGCGCTTCAACCGCAACCCGCTGCGCGTGCGCCCGCACTTCACGGTGCCACGGCACCACCACAACGTGGACGAGATGCTCTTCGTCCTCGCCGGCGAGTACCACATCGAGCACTACGAGTCGGGCGAGCCGCAGACGGTGCGGGTGGGACCCGGGGAGGTCTTCCTCAGCCGGGCCGGCACGCCGTACACGATGACGGCGGGATCCGAGGGTGTCACGTACATCGAGACCTGGCCGAAGCCGCTGAAGCACCTGGAGACGTACTGGCACGACGTCGGCTGGGTCCGGCGCTGAGCGGACGGGCCGGTCCCGGCCCCCGAGGGCCGGGACCACGGATCGGGCGGGTCAGTCCGTCCAGAGGAACCGGTCGGCGACCCGGTGGTGGTTGTAGATCGTCATCTCCTGCTCCTCGCTCAGCCGGTGGCCGTCGAAGCTGGGGGAGTGCATGCCCACCGTGACCTCCTTGGCGTTCAGCAGGTCCTGGGTGAAGATCTCGCCGAGGTCGGCCTCGCGGAAGTCCTCGAAGAACTGCGGCTGGAAGTCCCGCTTCTTGTCGTAGTCGGCGATCGGGACCTGGTCCAGGCTGAAGATCTCGAACAGGCAGCGGTCCGGGTCCATGCCGTCGGGCCGCGCCCGGTAGCCGAACACCGAACCCTGGTTGGGCAGCAGGATCGTGTTCGGGAACACGTTCCACGCGGTACCGGCCTCCGCCCACTGCTGGGGCGTGATGTCCGGCCAGTCGTAGCCCTCGGCGAGCGACAACTCCTTGTACAGCCGCATGTAGTACTGGCCGGCGGTCATCCCCTCCGGGACCTCCGCAGTCTTCAGCGCCTCGGCGGCCCGCCAGCTCCGCTCGTTCTCCAGGCCGCGCATGTCGTCGGCGATGTACTGCACGCTCAGCGCGACGCTCAGCCGTTCGTCGGTCACGCCCCCCGTGCCCCGGTTGGCCGGGTCCTTGCCGGTGTCCTTCTTCTTCGGGCCGACACTCGAATAGTGCGCGTGCCGCTCGTACACGGTCGTCGGCGCCCACATCCGGTTCTCGAGTTCCTTCATCGAGGCGATGTTGGTGTTCGACTTGTCGAAGCGGTACAGCTGCGGATGCGTCCCCGCCACGTGATAGGCCTCGAGGAACCCGTCCAGCGCGGTCTTCCAATTGCACGGCAGCGGCACGGACTTGTGCCACCGGTACCGCATGTGCTCGAACTGGAACGGCGCGAAGATCCTCGGAATCGGGTCGAGATATTCGAGCAACGGCCGTGCTTCGGGGTCCATGTTGATGAACACGAACCCGCCCCACTGCTCGGCCCGCACCTGCACCAGACCCAGGTCGTCGTCCGAGCGCGGCACGAACTCCTCACGGTCCAGCACCAGCCTGATCGAACCGTCCAGGTTCCAACGCCAGCCGTGGAACGGGCAGATGAGGGAGCCGACGCGGCCCCGGCCCCGCGCCAGCCGCGTACCGCGATGCCGGCACGCGTTGAAATAGGCCCGGATCGAGTCCTTGCCCTCCCGCACGATCAGGATCGAATGACCACCGATCTCGTACTCGACGAAACAGCCGACACCCGGCAGCTCCTCCAGCCGGCAGGCCATCAGCCAGGTCCGGGTGAACACCTTCTCCAGCTCCAGCTTGAGGAACTCGGGGTCCAGATAACGGCTCTTGGGCACGAACGCGCGCGCCAGCCGGTACTTCTCCGGGACCTTCTCGGCCGGCACATCGCCCTCGAACCACGGGACACGACGGTCCACTTGAGGCTCAACCACGGCAGACACCGATCACCACTCCTCCACTCGGCATACGTGTACGGCTCCAGCGGGCCGCAAGATGAGGTCAGCCGGCGTCGGGCCCGGCGACCTCGGTCCCGTCGGCGCGCCGCACCACGTGGATGCAGTTGCCCGGGCACTCGTCGGCGGCGTCGATCACGTCCAGCCGCAACCGCTCCGACACATCGGCCTGCGCGCCCTCCGGCGTCAGCAGCTCACCGTCGGGGGCGTCCTTGACGTAGGCGAGCCCGTCGTCGCCGAACTCGAAGACATCGGGGGCGTACTGGGTGCACAGACCGTCACCCGTGCACAGCTTCTGATCGATCCACACCCGCACCTCATCGCTCACGAGCCTCGCCTCCTCGTCCACGGAAAGCTCCGAGCACCACAGGGCGTACGGACCCCTTCGGCCGTCGTCGCGGTGGCGGTGAGAACGACTCTCCACGCGGCGCCCCGGACCGTCCACCGACCGTCCCATCAACCGGGACCGACACCGACGCCCCTGGTCGGACGCCTCCTACACTCGACCGGCCGACCCAGGGCGACGTGCGCGACAGCCGCCCACCCCCCGCCCACCACGCCCAGGAGGCCGGCCCGTGGCCGAGACCGTGACCACAGACATCCTCATCGTCGGCGCCGGCCCGATCGGGCTCTACGGCGCCTACTGCGCGGGCTTCCGCGGGCTGGGGACCGTCCTCGTCGACGCGCTGCCGCAGTGCGGCGGCCAGATCACCGCCCTCTACCCGGAGAAGGAGATCCGCGACATCGCCGCCGTCCCCGGCACCCGTGGCCGCGACGTCGTCACCGCCCTCAAGGACCAGGCCGACGCCTTCGACCCGGCGTATCTCCTGGGCCGCCAGGCGGTCGGCCTCGCCCACTCGCCCGAAGGACGCCCCCAGGTCACCCTCTCCGACGGCGTCACGGTCGACGCCGGAGCGGTCGTACTGACCGCCGGGATCGGCACGTTCACGCCACGCACCCTCCCGGCCGGTGAGGAGTTCCTCGGCCGCGGACTGACCTACTTCGTGCCGGACCCGGCGGAACACACCGACCGCGACGTCCTCGTCGTCGGCGGCGGGGACAGCGCCGTCGACTGGGCCCTCGCCCTGCACCCCATCGCCCGCTCGGTGACCCTCGTGCACCGGCGCGGCACGTTCCGGGCCCACGCGGCGAGCGTCCGCGAACTGCACGAGTGCGGGGTCGGCATCGTCACCAACGCCCAGGTGGAGACCCTGACCGGCGACGACCGGCTGCGCCAGGCGCACTTGAAGGTCGACGGGGAGACCGAGCCCCGGGTGCTGAAGGTGGACGCGGTCGTGGCCGCGCTCGGCTTCATCAGCAACCTCGGACCACTCGCCGACTGGGGCGTCCAGCTGGAGCGGCGCACGATCGTCGTCGACACCAGGATGCGCACCACGGTCGAGCGGATCTACGCGGCCGGTGACGTCACCGCGTACCCCGGCAAGGTCCGCCTGATGTCGGTCGGCTTCGGGGAGGTCGCGACGGCGGTCAACAATGCGGCCGTCGCCCTGGACCCCGCGCTGTCCCTGTTCCCCGGACACTCCACCGAGTCCGCCTGAACACGCCTCAACTCCCTCTCGAAGAGGCCTACTTCGAGAGGGAGCTGTTCGCACCTATTGGCTTTCGTCAGCCATGTCGACCGCAGCGATGTAGGAGAACGCCATCGACGAACCGACGGGACCGCCCGCGCCCGGGTAGATGCGGCCCGACATCGGCGCCATCGTGTTCCCCGACGCGTACAGACCGGCGATCACCGAGCCGTCGGGCCGCAGCACGCGCGCGTGGTCGTCCGTCTTGAGACCTCCCTTGGTCCCCAGGTCGGACAGCACGATCGAGGCCGCGTAGAACGGCGGTTTGTCGATCACACCGAGACAGGGATTCGGACCGTCGGTGTGGGACCCCGCCATGTGCGTGATCATCAGGTCCCAGGGATCCTCACCGCGACCGAACTCCTCGTCCTTGCCGCCCCGGGCATAGCCGTTGAACCGCTCGACGCTCTCGGTGAGTGCGCCCGAAGGCACGTCGATCAGCTCCGCCAGCTCCTCCAGCGAGTCGGCCCGCTTCAGCACACCGGCGGCGAGGAACTTCTCGACATCGAACCAGCCCGGAACCTGCGGCGCGACCGGCAGCCCGGCGAACGCCTTCCTGTTGTCGAGCTGGCGCTGGTCGAACACCCAGTGCGTCGGCAGGTGCGACACGCCCGACGCCCTGTGCGCCTTGAGCATCTCGTGACCGGCGCGGTCGTAGGGGAGACGCTCGTTCATGTAGCGCTGTCCCGCCGCGTTGACCCAAATACCGCTCCAGACAGAGGTGTAGAACACCGGGCGCGTGTCGGGCACGACGAGACCGGGCGCGAACCACGACTCGTCGAGCAGGTCGGTCGCCGCGCCGATGTCCATGCCCGCGAGGAGGGCGTCGCCGGTGTTGCCCGGGCAGCCCTGGGTCCACTCGTCGCCGACTCCGGGCTGGAACCGCTCACGCAGTTCGCCGTTCCGTTCATAGCCACCGGCGGCGAGGAGCACGCCCCGGCGGGCCCGGAACTCGACCAACTCGCCCTCGCTCAGGGCCTCGACGCCGACGACTGTGCCGTCCTCGACGAGCAGACGCGTCAGCCCGGTGTTCGTGCGGACGGTGCCGTTGCCGGTCTCCATGAACGCGAGCAGCGCCCGGCCGATCAGGGCCTGGCCGCCGATCATCCTCGGGCCGACCTCGACACCCCAGCGTTCCGTCCACAGCGGCCTGCGCACCAGCGGTTCCAGCTCGCCGAGTTCGGACCGGTCCAGGTCCGGGGGGAAGATGGTGCGCCCCTGCGGCAGGCTCCCCGGCCGTCCGGCGAAGTAGTCCGGCACGCCCTGCCAGACGAACTGGCCGAACCGCGGATTCCGCTCCAACTCCTCGATCAGGACGGGCCCCGCGCGCAGGAAGGCCTCCCGCAGCGAGGCCGGCGAGTCGTCGCCGACGATCGCGTCGAGATACGGGCGTGCGACATCGGGACCGTCCTCGACACCGGCCCGCTGCTCGGCCGCGTTGCCGGGGAGCCAGATTCCGGCGCCCGAATAGGCCGTGGTGCCGCCGACGTACTCCGTCTTCTCGATGACCAGCGTACGGAGCCCACGGGAGGCCGCCGCGTACGCGCCGACGAGTCCCGCGCCCGAGCCGACGACGACGACGTCGTAGGAATCGGCTGTGCCTTCGTCGCTCATGACGTTTCCTCTCCCGAATGCCCTTGTCACCGGGGCGCGTTGGACATGGCCTCAAGGTGTGCGAATCCCTGGGCGGCTTCCTCGTCCAGCTCCATGACCTCGACGAAGTGGCCCAGTTCGGCCGTCATGTCGAGATAACCGAAGCGGATGGCGCCGCTGTCCCCGAACTGCTTCCACGTCCTGCCGCTCGCGGCGACGATCGCCGACGCCTCGTCGAAGTCGTCGACACGGAAGCCCAGATGATGCAGCGTCGCCGGTTCCCCGGGCCGGACGGCACCGCGGTAGAGGTCGACAGCGCCGCCGACGGGACGGATGATCTCCAGGTTGGTCGGCCCGGCGTTGACCAGCGCCACATCGATGACCCACTCGTCGGCGGGCGCACCGTCCACCACCACGAAGGGGGCGCGTGGGGCGCCGGCACTGACCGGCGGCAGGCCGCCGCCCAGCGACGACTTGAAGTGCTTGACGCACCGCACGGTCCCCAGCCTCGACTCCAGGAACGAGGCCGCGGCGTCGATGTCGTCCGTCACATATCCGAGCTGCATGAAATTTCGGAAGAGGTCACTCAATGACCGCACTCGGCACCCCCTGCTCTGGCTGGCCCGGTTGACCACGGGCATCGAATGTCCACCCGGCACCCACGGTCGTCCACCGGATGTCCCACCAGACGGAATCGGCGACGTCGGCGCGAACCCCGCGTGGCACGATGCGGCGATGACCACATCCAGCGCGGGGGCGGCTCAACTGCCCGTGGACCGGGCCGCGATCGAGCACCGGCTCATCACCATGCGCAAGTCGGTCGGCCAACTCGACTCGCTCGGCGCGCTGGACAGCGCCCGCCTGGCCGCCGATCCGGGGGCCGGTCTCGTCATCGAGCGCATTCTGGCGCTCTTGTACGACCTGGCCGCGGCCGTCAACCGGGCCGCGCTACCGGGGACACCAACAGCCTCGTTCGGAGCAGCCGAGAAGGCCGGAATGATCGACGCCGAACTGGCCTCCGCGCTCGCACCGGTGGACGGCCCGCACCACGTCCTCGTACAGCTGTGTCTGGACACCGAACCCGAGAAGGTCCCCGCGATCGTGGAGGCCGCGCGGTCCGGATACCGGGAGTACGTACGGCAGGTGACCGACTGGATCACCGCTGATGAACCGGTCAGGTCGGCCATTCCGGTTCGGTGACGGTCGCGGCGAGTGCGTCGAGGAGCACCTGGGCGGGCTGGGACGCGGGCGGCTTGCCGTGGACGGCGGCCACGACCTGGCGGCGCATGCCGGGGACGCGGTGGAGGCTGACCCCGGGGTGCCGATTGGCGAGGAGGGTGAGGCCCGGCAGCAGGCTCACACCGAGCCCGGCCGCGACGAGCGCCTGTACGGCCACGTAGTCGTCGGTCTCGAACTCGACCACCGGCTCGAACCCGGCCCGCCCGCAGGCGGCGACGAGATGCTCGCGGCAGCGCTCGCACCCGGCGATCCAGCGCGCGTCGGCATAGGTGGCCAGCTCGGCCCGGGGGCCGTCCCAGCACCGGTCGGCCGGGGTGACCACGTACAACGGCTCGTCGAGCAGCGGTGTCATCGTGGTGTCGCGGCGGTCGCGCTGCGGCGGATCGCCGTGCTCGAAGATCAGCGCCACGTCGACGTCGTTGTTGCGCAGGGCGTTGAGCGCGTCGGGCGGTTCGGCCTCGCGCAGGGTCAGTTCGACGGCGGGATGTTCGGCGGACACGCGGGCGGCGGCGAGCGGCACCAGGGTGGCCAGCGCCGAGGGAAACGCGGCCAGCCGGACCCGGCCGGTGCGCAGTCCGGCCAGCTCGTCCAGTTCCGCGTGCACGGACTCCACCTGCGCGAGGATCGACTCGGCCCGGTCCACCAGCAGCCGGCCGGCCTCCGTGAGCCGGATACCGCGCCCCATCCGCTGCAGCAGCGGAACCCCGACCTCGGCCTCCAGCTTGGCGAGTTGATGACTCACCGACGGCTGGGCGTAGTGCAGTGCCTCGGCGGCCGCCGTGATCGAACCCTCGCGGGCCACGGCGACCAGGACACGCAACCGACTCAAGTCGATCATTTGTGAATCATAGACCGCGTCGATGACAGCCTCGAAAACACACATTGGACCATTACCGGGCTCACTGCGACGGTGAATCGATAGTGGGTGCGAGAGATCTCGGCCGTACCTGTCCCGTCGGCGATCTCACCCCTCACGCCTGCCCGGATCCCGGGCGCCGAAAGGAGATGGCGCATGACCACGGCTGTGAATCCACCGTCGCGATCGATGTCGGTGAGCGACAGCGCGGCGCGGACCCTCGCGAACGCCACCAAGACCGTTCCCCAGATGGCCTCCATCACGCCTCGCTGGCTGGTCCATCTGATGTCCTGGGTCCCGGTCGAGGCCGGCATCTACCGGGTGAACAAGGTCGTTCACCCCGAGTCGGTGCGCATCGAGTGCGACAACTACGACGAGTCGCCGCTGCCGGACACCTTCGTCGACTACGAACGCGAACCCCGCGAGTACCGGCTCAAGGCGGTTCAGACCGTCCTGGACCTGCACACCCGCATCTCCGATCTCTACTCCAGCCCGCACAACCAGACCGCGCAGCAACTGCGGCTGACCATCGAGGCGGTGAAGGAGCACCAGGAGGGCGAGCTGATCAACAGCCCGGAGTACGGGATGCTGGCCAGCGTGGCGGACACCCAGCGGATCTCCACGATGGCGGGCCCGCCGACCCCGGACGACCTCGACGCCCTCATCACGAAGGTGTGGAAGCAGCCCGCCTTCTTCCTCACCCACCCCGAGGGGATCGCCGCGTTCGGCAGGGAGTGCACCCGGCGAGGCGTACCGCCGGCCACGGTCAGCATGTTCGGCTCGCAGTTCCTGACCTGGCGTGGCCTGCCGCTCGTCCCGTCGGACAAGGTCCCGCTGGAGAACGGCAGGACGAAGTTCATCCTTCTCCGCACCGGCGAGTCGCGCCAGGGCGTGGTCGGACTGTTCCAGCCCGGGCTCTCCGGCGAGCAGGGCATGGGCCTGTCGGTGCGCTTCATGCAGATCGACCGCAGCGCCATCGCCTCCTACCTGATCTCCCTGTACTGCTCCCTCGCGGTCCTCACCGACGACGCGCTCGCCGTCCTCGACGACGTCGAGGTCGACAAGTTCCATGACTACGCGCCGAGTTACCGGTAGCCATGACCACGCCCCCAACCACCGGTAACGAAGCCGCCCCGGCGTGGCTGCCGGACGAGGAGACGCTGAGCCGGATGGCCGGGGAGTTCTTCCGAGCACTCCCCGGGCAGCCGGCGGCGACCCCGGAGCCCCCGGCCCCCGACGTTCCGACGCAATGGCCGACACCGGCCGGCCTGCCGCTCGCGGACACTTCTTCTACAGCGACCACGGCAGTTGCGGGGCCGTCGGCTGCGGGGCCCGCGCTTGCGGTACCCGGGGGTCCGCCGGCTCCGGGCCCGATTCCGTCCGCGCCGGTCGGTCTGTCGACGGCCGGCCTGACCTCTGCCACGCCGGTCGGTCTTCCGACCGACGGCCCGTCGCCTGCCGCGCCGACCGGGCTGCCGTTCGCGGACTCGTCTCCTACGGCACTTGCCGGGCCGTCGACTGCGGGGCCCACGGGCTCACCCGCCCCGGGCCCGAGCTCAGCCGCGCCGGCCGGTCTTCCGAACGCCGGCCTGTCCTCTGCCATGCCGGCTGGTCTTTCGACAGTCGGCCCGTCGTCCGTCACGCCGGTCGGTCTGTTGGCGGCCGGTCCGTCGTCCGCCACGCCGACCGGACTGCCGCTCGCGGATTTCGCGCCTGCGGTTTCCAGCGGCACGCCGGCCGCGGACCCATTGCCTCCGATGCCCACCGGCATCCCGTCCATGGACCCGCCGCCCCCGGCGCCGACCGCCGGAATGAGCCCGCCGTCCGGGCCGCCCCCGACCAGTGCCCCCGCCACGTTCATGGCGAGCCCTTACGCGGTGGGCGCGCCGGGCGGAGCCACCCCGGAGGCATCGGCCCCGCCGGTGGCCCCGGGGCCACCGCCCGTCCCGTCGCCGGCCGCACCGGCCCAACTCCCGGACCCCGGGCCGTACTACTTCCTCACCGAGGCCGCCGGGTACCCCGCCGAGGCACCGGAGCTACCCGGCTTCGGGCACCTCGGGCTGCCGCAGCTGCCCGAGATGATGGCACCGACGGCGACGACCGCGCCGTACTACTTCGTCCAGGAACCCGACGTATCCGGCGCGCCGTTGGGGCTACCGCTCGACCAGCACCCGGCCTTCGACGTGCAGGCGGTGCGCCGGGACTTCCCGATCCTGTCCGAGCTGGTCAACGGCCGTCCGCTGATCTGGCTGGACAACGCCGCGACCACGCAGAAGCCGCAGGCGGTGATCGACCGGCTGGTGGAGTTCTACTCGCGGGAGAACTCCAACATCCACCGCGCGGCACATGAACTGGCCGCCCGGGCCACGGACGCCTACGAGGGCGCGAGGAAGACCGTCGCGCGGTTCATCGGGGCGGGCTCCGCCGAGGAGATCGTGTTCGTGCGGGGCACCACCGAGGCGATCAACCTCGTCGCCAAGGCATGGGGTCCGGCGCACATCCGCGCGGGCGACGAGATCGTGCTCTCCCATCTGGAGCACCACGCCAACATCGTGCCCTGGCAGATGCTGGCGGAGCAGACCGGCGCGGTGATCAAGGTGATCCCGGTCGACGACAGCGGCCAGTTGCTGCTCGACCAGTACACCGCCCTGCTGTCCGAGCGGACCAAGCTGGTAGCGGTCACCCAGATGTCCAACGCGCTCGGCACCGTCGTACCGGTCGAGCAGATCATCGAGATCGGGCACCGGGCCGGGGCACGTGTCCTGGTCGACGCGGCCCAGTCCGTCCCGCATCTCCCGATCGACGTAAGGGAGTTGGACGCCGACTTCCTGGTCTTCTCCGGGCACAAGCTGTTCGGACCGACCGGGATCGGTGTCCTCTACGGCAAACGGGAGGTCCTGGAGGACATGCCTCCGTGGGAGGGCGGCGGCAACATGATCACCGACGTCACCTTCGAGAAGTCCAGCTTCCAGCCGCCGCCGGGCCGTTTCGAGGCCGGTACGGGCAACATCGCCGACGCCGTGGGGCTGGCCGCCGCCATCGACTACGTCGAACGCATCGGCCTGCCGAACATCGCCGCCTACGAACACACCCTGGTCGAACACGCCACCGAGGGCCTGCGGTGCGTGCCCGGGCTGCGGTTGGTCGGCACGGCTCCGAACAAGGCGAGCATCGTGTCGTTCGTCCTGGACGGCTACGAACCGGCCGAGGTGGGCACCGCGCTCAACGAGGAAGGAATCGCGGTGCGTTCGGGCCACCACTGCGCGCAGCCGATCCTGCGCCGGTACGGCCTGGAGGCCACCGTCCGGCCGTCGTTCGCGTTCTACAACACGCACGCCGAGGTGGACACACTGATCTCGGCGGTCCAACGGCTCGCGGACCGCCGCTAGCCGAACGCGCCACCACAACGGGTACGGCGGAGACCTGTCCGAGGTCTCCGCCGTACCCGTCGGGTCACTTCTTCAGCCAGCCCACCTTCGTGTAGTCGACGTCCGCGAGGCCGCTCGCGCCGTAGTTGGCGAGGTTCGAGCGGACCGCGAGGACCTGGGGGCGCTGGTAGACCGGGATCGAGTGGCCCAGAGCCCAGATCTTGGCGTCGGCCTCGTTGTAGAGCTTGTTCGCCTCGGTGGTGTCCGTGGTCTCGGTGGCCTTCTTCAGCAGGGCGTCGACCTCGGGGGAGCCGACCGAACCGTAGTTCTGGTACAGGTTCTTGCCGGACGGCTCGCGGTAGATCGGGTACGCCTGGGAGCGGAAGATCTGGTCGACCCAACGGAAGCTCGTCAGGTCGAAGTTGCCGATCGTGACGTACTTGGAGAAGTAGTCGTTCGTCGGCACCTTCACGATGTTGAGCTTGATGCCGACCTGCGCCAACTGCGCCTGCACCAGCTCTGATTGGTCCACCTGCGCGGAGGTGGAACCCGCGCTGAGCGTGTAGCCGAGGGTGAGTTGCTTGCCGCTCTTGACCCGCTTGCCGCCCTGGAGCTTCCAGCCCGCCGCGTCCAGCAGCTCGCCCGCCTTCTTCAGGTCGTACGTGCCGTAGGTACCGGAGTTGTCCTGGTAGCCGGCCTGGTTGGGCATGAAGAAGTGGCTGCCGTACGGCTTCAGTTGGACGGGGAGGTCCTTGCCGAAGGCGGTGGCGATGGACTTGCGGTCGATGGCGTGCTGAAGTGCCTGGCGGACACGCACGTCCTTCAGTGGACCGCGCGCGCCGTTGAACTCGATGTGCACCTCGTCCCAGCGGGCGCCGACGCGGATGTCGGTGCCCGCCGCCTTGTACAGCCGCTTGTAGTCCTCGGGCAGGAGCGCGGCGGCGTAGTCGATCTCCTTGTTGAGGTAGGCGTCCGTCCAGGCGGTGTAGTCCAGGGCGCGGTAGACGATGGAGTCCAACTTGGGCTTCGTTCCCCACCAGTTGGGATCCGGTACCGCCGTGATGGTCTGCGCGGTCTTGTCGTACGAGGAGATCTTGAAGGCGTTCCCGGTGATCGGGATCTTCTCCGTCCAGCCCTTGTTGAACTTGTCCGGGGTGTCGATACCGGCGGCCGGCAGCAGCGGGTTGAACAGGTGCTTCCAGTCGGCGTAAGGCGTGGTGAAGGTGACCTTGACCTGGTGCGCGTCCGCGCCCTGTTCGACCTTGCCGATCTGTTCGTAGCCGGAGGTGTCGGCGGCCTCGTACGCCTTGTCCGTGCCGTTGTTCGCCTTCCACAGGGCCTCGAAGTCCCGCCAGTCGATGGCCTTTCCGTCGGACCACTTCGCCTTGGGGTTGAGTTTGTAGAGGACCGTCTGCGGGCTGGTGGAGGTCACCGCGACGGAGAGCAGGAAGTCCGTGTCGGGGTGGGACTCGCCCTGGGCGTCCGCCCAGAACAGCCGGGGCTCCACGAGCTCGTTGATGTCCTGCGCGTCGCCCTGGTTGCCGTTGGCGGTGTAGCGGTTGAAGTCCGCGATCCACTGCGAGATCGCCAGCTTGAGGGTGCCGCCCTGCTGGATGTCGTTCAGCGGACGGGCGTTGATGGCCTGGCTTCCTGCCGGGGCCGCGCTTCTCTGCGCGACGGGTTTGCCGTCGTCGGAGGAGCCGCAGCCGGTCACCAGTAACGCGGTGGCCGCGGTGGCGGCGACCCAGGCTGCGGCGGAGGTCTGTCGCATGTCGGTGTCCTTCGTGAGGCCGGTGGTCGTCAGTGGGGGGCGCCGGAACTAGGGGTGGGCGCGCCGGACTTCAGGTGGATGTACCGAACGTAGAACGGCCTACGACCCTCGGGGGAGACCCCCTGGACACCTGACATGTTCTCTTCATGAAGTGGCAACAAGACACCTGGACCATTTCTACTGTGCCTGCCTACCTGGCCAAACGACTCGGCTACTACGCCCTGTTGCTCCTGGCCGCCGTCTGCCTCTCCTACCTGCTGGCCTCGCTCGCGCTCCACCCGCGCGAGTACTACGCCGGCCGGCAGCCGCCCATCCCCGCGGCCTCGGTGAACCACCATCTCGACGAGATCGGCGTCAACGACCGCACCCCACTGTTGAACCGCTTCCTGCGCTGGTCAGGGCATGCGGTCCGCGGCGACCTCGGCGAGACCATCGACGGCACCTCCGTCGACGCCGAGTTCGGCCGCCGACTCGGCGTCAGCCTGCGGCTGTTGCTCGCCGGGACCGTGTTCGGGACCGTCGTAGGAGTGCTCGTCGGGGCCTGGACGGCGGAGCGGCAGTACCGGTTCAGCGACAGGGCCGTCACCCTCGCCTCCTTCGCGTTGCTCTCGACTCCCGTTTTCCTGCTGGCGATTCTTCTCAAGACCGGCGCGATCTGGTTCAACCAGTCGACGGGCACGGACCTGATCCAGTTCACGGGAGAGAAGAGCCCCGGCGTGACCGGCGGCCTCTGGACGGTCCTCAAGGACCGGAGTGTGCATCTGCTCCTGCCCACCCTCTCCGTCGCCCTCTTCGCCGTCGCGAGCTACAGCCGCTACCAGCGCAACACGATGCTCGACGTCCTCGGCTCGGACTATCTGCGCACCGCGCGGGCCAAGGGCCTCGCCCGCCGCACGGTCTTCCTCAAGCACGGACTGCGGACGGCCCTCATCCCCATGTCGACCTACTTCTCCTACGGCTTCCTCGCGCTGTTCACCGGCGCCATCTTCACGGAGACGATCTTCGGCTGGCACGGCATGGGGGAGTGGTTCATCGCGTCCATCGGCAAGAACGACGTGAACTCGGTGGTCGCCGTGAACCTCTTCGCCGCCGTCACCGTGCTGCTCTCCGGCTTCCTCGCCGACCTCCTGCACGCCGCGCTCGACCCGCGCATCCGGCAGGCGTCATGACCACGGCCGTCATCGCCGAAGAGGCACCCGTCGCCGCCCCGCCCGCCGGCCGCGCCACCGTCGTCCTGCGCCGCTTCCTGCGCAACCGCACCGCCCTCGGCGGAGCCGTCGTCCTGGTGCTGCTGTTCCTGCTGGCCTTCGTCGGGCCCTACGCCACCAAGTGGTCCTACAGCCACATCGACTACACCGCGCTGCGGGCCGCACCCGGCGCCGACCACTGGTGGGGCACCAACCGCATCGGCCAGGACGTGTTCGCGCAGACCGTGCGCGGCCTGCAGAAGTCCCTCGTCATCGGACTCCTCGTCGCCGTGCTGTCCACCGGACTCGCCTCGCTCGTCGGCGCCTGCGCCGGATACTTCGGCGGCTGGACCGACCGGCTCCTCATGTTCCTCGTGGACCTGCTGCTGGTCTTCCCCTCCTTCCTGATCATCGCGATCGTCTCGCCCCGGCTGAACTCCAGCGGCTGGTTCGCCCTGGTCGGGCTGCTGGGACTCTTCGCGTGGATGATCACCGCCCGGGTCGTGCGGTCCATGACGCTCTCCCTCAAGGAACGCGAATTCGTGCGCGCCGCACGGTACATGGGCGTGGGACCCTTCCGGATCATCTGGCGGCACGTGCTGCCCAACGTCGCCTCCTTCCTCATCATCGACGCGACCATCCAGGTCGGCGGCGCCGTGATGAGCGAAACAGCCCTGTCGTACTTCGGCTTCGGCGTCCAGCCACCCGACGTCTCGCTCGGCACGCTGATCGCCGACGGGACGAGCGCCGCGGTCACCTACCCCTGGATGTTCTTCTTCGCGGCCGGGCTCCTGGTCGTCTTCGTGCTGGCGGTGAACCTGGTGGGCGACGGGCTGCGGGACGCGCTGGACCCCACCTCGAAAGGGGCCTCCCGGTGAGCCCGATCCTCCAAGTGACCGATCTGGACGTCGACTTCGACGGACGGCCCGCCGTGCGCGGGGTCGCTCTCACCCTCGAACGCGGTGAAGTCCTCGGCCTCGTCGGCGAGTCGGGCTCCGGCAAGTCAGCGACCGCGCTCGCGGTCCTCGGACTGCTCCCGGGCAACGCCCAAGTACGCGGATCCGTACGGCTCGACGGGCAGGAACTCGTCGGCGCCTCGGAGAAGCAGCTCACCCGAATCCGCGGCAGCCGCGTGTCCATGGTCTTCCAGGACCCGCTGTCCGCGTTCACGCCCGTGTACCGGATCGGCGACCAGATCGCCGAAGCCGTACGGGCCCACCAGGACGTCTCCCGCGAACAGGCACGGCAACGAGCGGTCGAACTGCTCGACCTCGTCGGGATCCCCGAACCCGCCCTGCGCGCAAGGGCCTTCCCGCACGAGTTCTCCGGCGGCATGCGCCAGCGCGCGATGATCGCCATGGCGATGGCCAACGACCCCGACATCATCCTCGCCGACGAACCGACCACCGCCCTCGACGTCACCATCCAGGCACAGGTGCTCGACGTCCTGCGCACCGCGCAACGCGAGACCGGGGCCGCGTTGCTCCTGGTCAGCCACGACCTCGGTGTCATCGCCGGGACGGCCGACCGGGTCGCCGTGATGCACGAGGGACGGGTCGTCGAGTCGGGCACGGCCGTCGACGTCTTCGAGCGGCCCCAGGAGCCGTACACGAAACGGCTGTTGGCCGCCGTGCCCCGGATGGACACCCCGCGCGCGCCCCAACCACCGACCGGCGAAACGGTGTTGAAGGTACGCGGACTCACCAGAACCTTCCCCCTCCTCAAGGGAACGGCCTTCAAGCGCCGCATCGGCTCCGTGTACGCCGTCGACGGCGTCGACCTCGACATCCGGCGCGGCGAGACACTCGCGCTCGTCGGCGAATCGGGGTCCGGGAAGTCGACGACGCTCTTCGAACTGCTCGAACTGGCCCCGCCGGAAGGCGGATCGATCGAGCTGTTCGGCAACGACCTCGCCGGGCTCGGGAAGGCGGAGACGAAGGCTCTGCGCCGCCGTGTCCAGATCGTCTTCCAGGACCCGATGGCCTCCCTCGACCCGCGCATGCCCGTCGGGGACATCGTCGCCGAGCCGCTGCGCACCCAGGGCGCCGACCGGGCGACGATCGGCCGGCGGGTGCCTCGACTCCTCGCACAGGTCGGCCTGGACCCGGCCCACGCGGAGCGCTACCCGCACGAGTTCTCCGGCGGCCAGCGGCAGCGCGTCGGCATCGCCCGCGCGCTGTCCGTCGAACCCGAACTGCTCGTCCTCGACGAACCGGTCTCGGCACTCGATGTCTCCGTCCAGGCCGGAGTGCTCGAACTCCTCCAACGCCTCAAGGAAGAACTGGGCCTCGCCTACCTCTTCGTCTCCCACGACCTCTCCGTCGTACGGAACATCGCCGACCGCGTGAGCGTGGTGTACCTCGGACGCACGGTCGAGGCGGGCCCCGTGGACGAGGTCTTCGAACGCCCCCGGCATCCCTACACCCAGGCCCTCCTCTCCGCCGTACCCCTGCCGGACCCGACCCGCGAGCGGGCACGGCAACGGTCGCGCATCCTGCTCGCCGGGGACCCGCCGAGCCCGACGCGACGCTACGACGGCTGCCGGTTCCGGGCCCGCTGCCCGCTCCGCCCGCACCTGGGGGAGAGGGAGCGGAAACGATGCGAGCAGGAGGCGCCGGTGTTCGACGGGGACGGGGCGGCCTGCCACTTTCCGCGGGTACGGGAGGTCGTCTAGGTGCCAGCCCTCGGACAATCTGCGATCGGACCCACGATGAGCCCGGAATTCCTCTGGTACATCCCCAACACCGTCGAGCCTGGCCACCGCGGCGACGACACGACGGACGGCTGGGGCTCCATCGAGTACTCCACCGACCTCGCCCGCACCGCGGAGCGGCACGGCTGGGGCGGTGCGCTCCTGGGCACCGGGTGGGGGCGCCCCGACACCTTCACCGTCGCCACCGCGCTTGCCGCCAGGACCACCACCTTCAAGCCCCTGATCGCGGTCCGTCCCGGCTACTGGCAGCCGGCCCAATTCGCCGTCGCGGCAGCGACTTTGGACCAGCTCAGCCGCGGCCGGGTCCTGGTCAACATCGTCAGCGGCCTCGACAACCTGGCCGCCTACGGCGACACCCGCAGCGATCCGGCCCAACGGTACGCGCGCACCCGGGAGTTCCTGCATCTCGTACGACGGCTGTGGACCGAGGAGGACGTGACGTTCGCCGGTGAGCACTTCCAGGTGAGCGGGTCCACGGCGGCACCCCGCCCCTGGACGACGGCCGACAGAGCGCATCCGACCCTGTACTTCGGCGGCGCGTCCGAGGCCGCCGAACGGGTGTCGGCGGCCGAGGCGGACGTGCAGCTCTTCTGGGGCGAGCCGCTCGCCGCGCTCGCCGAACGCATCGACCGGCTCAGGAAGTTGAGCGACCAGGTCGGCCGTCGGCACCGCCCGCTGGAGTTCGGCCTGCGGATCACCACCGTGGTGCGCGAGACAACGGAGGAGGCATGGCGGGTGGCCGAGGAAAGGGTCGCGCGCATGGCGGCGGGTCCGAGTGACGAGTTGACGTGGACGGGGAACCGGAAGACGGCAGTCGGACAGCAGCGGCTCTACGACCTCGCCGCCCGGGGCGAGGTGCTCGACACCTGCCTGTACACCACGCCGGGGACGGTCGGCGGCGGGGGAGCGGCGACAACCTGGCTGGTCGGCTCCGCCGCCGACGTGGCCGCGGCGCTGGACGACTACCGCAAGCTCGGCATCACACACTTCGTCCTCTCCGACACGCCCTACAAGCAGGAGATCGTCCGCATCGGAGACCAACTCCTGCCCCGGCTGCGGTGATTGCGGGTGCTGTCGAACGCCGCGCTCGTCGTCATCGGCGGACTCCCCGGCACCGGGAAGACCACGCTGTCCCGACTCCTGGCCGCACGCATCGGGGCGGTGCACCTGCGCGTCGACACCATCGAGCAGGCGCTCGTCCGCTCCGGACTGGCGCGACACCCGGTCGGGCCGGCCGGCTATGTCGTCGGGTACGACCTGGCCGAGGAACACCTCCGACAAGGGCTCACGGTGGTCGCGGAGTCGGTCAACCCGCTGGCCGTCACCCGGGACAGCTGGCGCGACGTGGGGGCCAGGGCGGGCGTGCCGACCGCGGAGGTCGAAGTCATCTGCTCGGATCCGGCCGAGCACCGGCACCGCGTGACCTCCCGCTCGGTCGACATTCCCGGTCTGACGCTTCCGGACTGGGAGGAGGTCCGCCGACGCGACTACGAACCCTGGAACCGTGAGCACATCACCCTCGACACCGCCGGAGCCGTGCCGCAGGAGTCGCTCAACTCCCTTCTCCATCGCCTGGATTCACTTCGACCAGGAAACTCTTGACGCCGAGAGAACAGTCGATCTACGGTGAGCGCGAGCTACGAGTTCCGGTGATCAAGCCCTGGCTGGCCGGACGGCAACCCTCGACGCAGTGGGGTGCCCCAGGTGACGGCTCGGCGGATGTTCCTGTTCTGCAAGTGCGTTCCCACCGGCCCTGGTTGTCGGCGACACCCCTAGGAGGACGACGTGGCGAACGGCCTCGTGCTGTGCTCCCGGCGTCATGTGGATCTGCTGCTGGTCTCCAGCTGTCTCTGTCACAGCTGACCGCTCCTCGCACAGCACCTCCACCCTCACCCTTCACGCGACAGCGCGCGCCCGGCATGTCCTGCCTGCCGCACCCCTTTCGCGCACCCACCCATGCGGAGACAGAGACCAGCCATGGCACACTCCAGCACCGTCAGACCCCTCAGCGCCCTGTCCCTCGGCACGGCCCTCCTGGTCGCCCTTACAGGCTGCACCAGCAGCAAGACGTCCACCGGCTCCGACGGCCCGACGATCACCGTCGGCACCACCGACCAGGTGACCAGCCTCGACCCGGCGGGCGCCTGGGACGCGGGCTCCGGCACCATCGAGAGCGAGGTCTACGCGACCCTCCTCAGCGTGAAGAACGGCGCCACCGAGGTCTCCCCGGACCTGGCCACCGGCATCAAGCTGACGGGTCCCAAGGAGTACACGGTGACTCTGAGGAAGGGCCTGAAGTTCGCGAACGGCCACCAACTCACCTCCTCCGACGTCAAGTTCAGCTTCGACCGCACGCTGAAGATCGCCGACGAGAACGGCCCCTCGTCCCTCCTCTACAACCTCGCCTCGGTCGCCGCCCCGACACCGACCACGGTCGTCTTCACCCTCAAGTCCGCCAACGACACCTTGTTCCCCCAGGTGTTGTCGACCGCGGCGGGCTACATCGTCGACGAACAGACCTTCCCCGCGGACAAGATCCTCGACGACAAGACAATCGTCGCGGCCAAACCGTGGAACGGCCCGTACGGCGTCACGAGCTACGACAAGAACTCGCTGGTCTCCTTCACTCACAACAGTGACTACGGCGGCCAGTTGGGCACCCCGAAGACCAAGAACATCCAGCTCAAGTACTACACCGACGCCAGCAACCTGAAGCTCGACGTCCAGCAGGGCACGGTCGACGCCGTCTACCGCACCCTCACCACCGCCGACCTCGACGACCTGGCCAAGAAGAAGGACATCAAGGTCCACACCGGCTCGGGCAACGGCATCCGCTACATCGTCTTCGACTTCCAGACCCAGCCCTACGGCACCAAGACCAAGGACGCCGACAAGGCCAAGGCACTCGCCGTCCGCCAGGCCGTCGCCGACTCCGTCGACCGGGCCCAACTCGCCCAGCAGGTCTACAAGAACAGCTACCAGCCGCTGTACAGCTCGGTACCCGACGGACTCACCGGCGCCACCGACTCCTTCAAGTCCCTCTACGGCGACAAGAAGGGCGGCCCAGACAAGGCGGCCGCCGCCGCACGGCTCAAGGCGGCGAAGGTGACCACCCCTGTCACCCTCAACCTCCAGTACAACAGCGACCACTACGGCTCGTCCTCGGCCGACGAGTACGCCCTCGTCAAGACCCAGCTCGAAGCCACCGGGCTGTTCAAGGTGAACCTCCAGTCCACCGAGTGGACGCAGTACGGCAAGGACCGCGTCAAGCACCTCTACCCGCTCTACCAACTCGGCTGGTACGCGGACTACTTGGACGCCGACAACTACCTCTCGCCCTTCTACTCGGCCAACAGCTGGGTCGCCAACGGCTACGACGACCCCGCCGTACGCTCGCTGATCCTGAAGGAGGAGACGGAGATCGATCCGGCCAAGCGCACCGAACTCCTCAAGGAGGCGCAGGACAAGGCCGCCGCGCAGGTGCCGCTGCTCCCGCTGCTCCAGGGGTCGACCGCGATCGTCACCCGTACCGACGTCAGCGGTGTGCCGGACGCGTTGACCAGCGCGTACACCTTCCGTTGGGCAGGACTCTCGAAGAAGTGAGCGCCCTGACGCAGGACACCCCCGGCGCCGTCGCCACCCCGGCCGACGGCGCCGCCGGGTACGGACTCGCCCGCTACCTGGTGGTCCGCTTCCTCCTCATCATCCCCACCGTGTTCATCCTGGTCAGCCTGGTCTTCTTCCTGATGCGCGCCACCGGCGACCCGATCAGCGCGGCGTTCGGCGACCGGCTCACCCCGGACCAGCTCCAGGCGAAGCTCCACCAGGCGGGCTACGACCGGCCGTTGCTCACCCAGTACCTGGACTATCTGAAGTCCCTGGCCACCGGCGACTTCGGCCGCACCGTCACCGACAACGAACCGGTCACCCACGTCCTGGGCACCTACGGCGCCGCCACCGTCGAACTCGCCTGCTACGCCCTCCTGGTGGCCCTCGCCGTCGGTGTGCCGCTGGGCATGGTGGCGGCCACGTACCGGGACCGGGCGCCCGACGCGGCCCTGCGCCTGTTCGCCGTCCTGACCTACGCCACCCCCGTGTTCTTCGCGGGCCTGCTGCTGAAGCTCGTCTTCGCCATCCAACTCGGCTGGCTGCCCGCGTCCGGCCGGGCGAGCACCGACGTCCAGCTGTTCCTCCAGAACCAGACCAGCACGACCGGCTTCTACCTCGTCGACGCCATACGCAGTGGTGACGGGGCCGCCGTCGCCGACGTCCTGGAGCACGCCGTACTGCCAGGCGTGGCCCTCGGCCTGCTCGTCGCCGGCATCCTGCTGCGGCTGGTGCGCACGAACCTGATCGGCACCCTCGGCGCCGACTACGTCGAGGCGGCCCGCTCCCGGGGCGTGGCGCCCTTCCGCTTGGTGACGCGACACGCGACCCGACCTGCGCTGATCCCGGTCGTCACCGTCCTGGGACTCCAGGTCGCCGGGCTGCTCGGTGGCGCGGTGCTGACGGAGACCACCTTCGAGTGGAAGGGTCTCGGCTACGAACTCGCCCACTATCTGACGGTCCGTGACTTCCCGGCGGTGCAGGGCATCGTGGCCCTGTTCGCCGTCGTCGTGGCGGTGACGAACTTCCTCGTCGACGTCGTCGCGGCCCTCATCGACCCCCGAGTGAGGTATTGAGCCGTGGCCCAACTCCTCGTGCGACGGCCCACGTTGCTGCCGGACCGCCTCCGCGCACGCCTGCGCACCGGTGGCCCGGTGCAGCGCGCGATGCTCCTCACCGGCGCCCTGCTCACCGTGCTGTTCGTCCTCACCGCCCTCCTCGGACCGCTCCTCGCACCGTACGGATACGCCCAACTCCAGGACGGGGGAAGGCTGTTCGGGTCGCAGCAACACCCGAGCGGCGCCCATCCGCTGGGTACCACCATCGCCGGGTACGACGTGCTGTCCCGCACGGTGTGGGGCGCCAGGACCGCGCTGGAGATCATCCTCGCCGCGCTGCTGCTCTCGGTGGTCCCCGGCACCGTTCTCGGACTGGCCTCCGGCTATCTCGGCGGGCGCCTCGACCGGCTGCTGGTGGGGCTGGCAGACGCGCTCTACGCGTTCCCGCCGCTGCTGCTCGCCATCGTCATGTCGATCGTGATCAGCGGCGGACAGTCCAGCCTCGTCGGCGGCCTCGGCGCGGCGGCCTGCTCGGTCGCGGTCGCGTTCGTGCCGCAGTACTTCCGTGTCGTACGGGCCGAGGTGACCCGGGTGAAGGCGGAGCCCTTCGTCGACGCGGCCCGGGTGATCGGCACCGGCACCTGGCGGATCATGTTCCGGCACGTCCTGCGCAACTCGGTCCGCACCCTCCCCCTGATCTTCACCATCAACGCCTCCGAGGCCATCCTCACCCTCGCCGGACTCGGCTTCCTCGGCTTCGGCATCGAACCCAACTCTGCCTCCGAGTGGGGCTACGACCTCAACCGCTCGGTCGCGGACGTCACTTCGGGCCTGTGGTGGACCGCGATCCCACCGGGCCTGGCCATCGTGCTCACCGTGCTCGGCACGACCCTGCTCGGCGAGAGCCTCACCGACCTCGCCGACCCGCGACTGCGACGACGCGGCGGTACGAGCACGAAGGCGACCGCCACCGCAACGGACGGAGGTGCGGACGATGACTGACCTCCTGCGCATCGAGGACCTGCACGTCACCTTCGACACCGACGCCGGCGCGGCGCCCGCCGTGAAGGGCGTGAGCCTGTCCGTCGCCCCCGGCGAGATACTCGCCCTCGTCGGCGAGAGCGGCAGCGGCAAGACCGTCACCGCCAAGTCGGTCCTGGGGCTGCTGCCCGCCACCGCGACCGCCCACGGCCGGGTCCTGCTCGGCGACGGCACCGCCGACCCCGCCGAGGACGTCCTCGCCGCGTCCCCCGCCCGGCTGCGCGCCCTGCGCGGCACCCACGCAGCGATGGTCTTTCAGGAGCCCTCCACCGCGCTGAACCCCGTGTTCACCATCGGCTGGCAGCTCACCGAAGGCCTGCGCGCCCACGGACACGGCGGCAGCAAGGCCGAACGCCGGACGCTTGCCGTCGAATGGCTCGACAAGGTCGGCATACCCGACCCCGCCACCCGCGTGAACCACTACCCCCACCAACTCTCCGGCGGCCAGAAACAGCGCGCCGTCATCGCCATGGCCCTCGCCCTCGGCACCCGGCTCATCGTCGCCGACGAGCCCACCACGGCCCTCGACGTCACCGTCCAGGCGGAGATCCTCGAACTCCTGCACCGCTGCCGCACCGACTTCGGCACCGCCGTGCTCCTCATCACCCACAACATGGGCGTCGTCGCCGACCTCGCGGACCGGGTGGCCGTGATGAGCGAGGGCGAGGTCGTCGAACAGGCCCCGGTACGCGAGCTGTTCGCGGCGCCCGCCCACCCGTACACCCGCGAACTCCTGGCCGCCGTACCGGTCTTCGGGGAACAGAGCCGGACACCGACGTCCACGACGGGCGACGAGCAGCCCGTCGTACGGGCTGCCGAGCTGGTCGTGGACTACCCCGGGCGACTGGGCAGGAAGGGCTTCCGCGCGGTCGAGGGCGTGAGCTTCGAGATCAGGCCGGGCGAGGTGCTCGGACTGGTGGGGGAGAGCGGCAGCGGCAAGACCACCATCGGCCGGGTGGTCGCCGGTCTGACCGCCGCGACCGGCGGTGAACTCACCGTGTTCGGCGAGCCGTTGACGGCTCGGCGTCGCACGCGCGGCCGGGCCGGACACATCGGCTACGTCTTCCAGGACCCCGCGGCCAGTTTCAATCCGCTGCTCACCATCGCCGACAGCGTCGCGGAGCCGTTGACCGTCCACCGGCGCGAACTCGGGGCCACGGCGATCCGTGCCGAGGCCGAGGCGTTGCTGAACTCCGTTCATCTGCCCCGGAGTTACGCCGACCGCTATCCGCACGAACTCAGCGGCGGACAGCGTCAGCGCGCGGCCCTGGCCCGGGCGCTCGCCCTGCGGCCCCCACTGATCATCGCGGACGAACCGACCTCGGCCCTCGATGTGTCCGTCCAGGCGAAGGTGCTCGACCTCTTCACCGAACTGCAAAGGGAGTTGGGCTTCGCGGCGCTGTTCATCAGCCATGACCTCGCGGTGGTGGAGCAGGTCGCCGACCGCGTCGTCGTACTGCACCGGGGCCGGATCGCCGCGTCGGGATCCACCGCCGCGGTGCTCGGCAACCCGCAGGACGACTACACGCGGCGGCTGGTCGCCTCCCTGCCCGTCGCCGACCCGGTACGGCAGGGCCGCCGCGAGCACGCCCTCGACGAAGGAGTGGCAAGCACATGACCGACACCGTGGTGGACCTCGTCGAAGAGGTACTGAGCAGTACTCCCGTCTTCGACGGTCACAACGACCTGCCCGTGGCGCTGCGTGCCCGCTCCGGCTACAGCGTCGAGGGGCTCGACGCGGGACGTGCCGACCTCCACACCGACCTGCCCCGGCTGCGCGCCGGCGGGGTCGGCGCACAGTTCTGGTCGGTGTACGTCTCGTCCCAACTCCCCGAACCCGAGGCCGTGGTGGCCACGTTCGAGCAGATCGACGCCGTGTACCGGCTCGTCGCCCGCTACCCGGACGCCCTGCGGATCGCCTACACCGCCGGCGACGTCGAGCGGGTGATCGCCGACGGACGGATCGCCTCGCTGCTCGGCATCGAGGGCGGCCACAGCCTCGCCGAGTCACCGGGCGTCCTGCGGTCGTACGCCCGGCTCGGTGTCCGCTACGTGACCCTCACCCACAACGACAACACAACCTGGGCGGACTCGGCCACCGACGAGCCCGGCGTCGGCGGCCTGAACGACACCGGCCGTGCGATCGTCGACGAACTCAACCGCACCGGCGTGCTGGTGGACCTCTCGCACGTCGCCGAGTCCACCCAGCGCGCGGCGCTCGCCGCCTCGACCTCACCGGTACTGTTCAGCCACTCCTCGGTACGCGCCCTCAACGATCACCCGCGCAATGTCGCCGACCCGGTCCTGGAGCTGCTGAGGGGCAACGGCGGTGTCATCCAGCTCACCTTCGTCCCGTACTTCATCTCGGCCGAAGTCGCCGAGTGGGCGCGGGAGTTGCAGGCCGAACGCGAACGTCTCGGGCTGCCCTCGCAGCCCTGGAGCTGGCCGCGCGCACCACGGCCGGGAGAGGATCCGGCGCAGGTCGCCGAGGAGCTCGCGGCCGGCTTCTCGGCGAGCGCCGACGACCGGCTGCGGCGCTGGACCGAGGAACATCCCCGGCCCGAGGTGACGGTGGCCCAGGTCGCCGATCACGTCGAGCACGCCCGCGAGGTGGCCGGGCGCGATCACATCGGCCTCGGCGGCGACTACGACGGCGTCGACCACCAGCCCACCGGACTCGCCGACGTCTCCGGCTACCCGGTGCTGCTGCGCGAACTCGCCGACCGCGGCTGGTCCCGGTCCGACCTGGAGGCCCTGACCGGCCGCAACGTGCTGCGCGTCCTGCGCGAGGCCGAGGACCGCGCGACCGAACCGCTGTGGCCGACGGCTCCGCTGCGGTGAGCCGCGAACGCCGATGGGCCGACGCGTTCGCCCGGTGGGTACCGGGGCTGCTCGCGATCGGCTGCTGCCTGGGGGGACTTCTGCTGCCCGTGGTCCCCGCGCGGAGGCCGGGCCCGTACGACGGACCGCCGTCCGGGCATCCGGAGTGTCTCGCCACGCACATCCCGCCGACGGACGTGGAGCGGGAGTTGTGGTCCGCGCTCGATCAGAGGGTCTGAACAGGGTGCGGCGGTCCGCCGGCGCCAGGTGTCCGGGCGCGGGCGGACCGCCGGACGTGTTCAGTCCTGTGCCAGCACCGGTTCCGACACGTCGGCCGTCTCGGGCGCGGTCCGCGTCCGCGGCTGACGGCGCGAGAGCCCCACTCCGAGGAGGCACAGCGCACCTCCGGCGAGTGCCAGGCCGGACGGGAACTCGCCCAGCGTGGGCCAGGCCAGCAGCACGGTGAGGGCGGGCACGATGTAGGTCACCGCTCCCAGCCGCCCCGCCGGCATGTGCGCCAGCGCGTACGACCAGGTCCAGAACGCCAACGCCGTAGGAAGCAGCCCCAGATACACCACTCCCGCCCAGGCCCCGGCCGACGCGTCGCCCAGATCCGTGACGAGCTGACCCGCGAAGGGCAGGCAGGCGACGGCACCGATCGTGCTGGCGTAGGCGGTGACCTGCAACGGTGAGGCGTGGGAGAGCGCGGGCTTCTGGAAGATGACGCCCACGGCGTGACCGGCCGCCGCTGCGAGGCAGAGCAGCACACCGATGAGGGCCGAATCGCCGCCGCCGCTCGACGCCCCGGCCAGCGCCGCGCCCACGAAGGCCACCGCGAGACCGATGAGCAGGGGGCGCGGGAAGCCCTCGTGCAGCAGGAACCCGGCGAGCAGCGCGACCAGGAGCGGGCCCGCGCCGATGAGCAGGGCCGCCGTCCCCGCGTCCGTGTGCTGCTCACCCCAGTTCAGCGCCACCATGTACAGCCCGAACCAGAACACGCCCATGCCCGCGATACCGGGCCACGCGGCGCGCGCCGGCAGACCCTCGCGCCGGAACGCCACGACGGCGAGAAGCGCGACGGAACCGATGAGGAGACGGCCGAGCGCGAGGGGGCCGGGTCGCACGCTCTCGCCGATGTGCCGGATCGCCACGAACGCCGAGGCCCACAGGACCATGGTGAGGACTGCGGCGGCCAACGCGGAGACCGGAGTCCTCGGTTCGGCGGGGGACGTCTCATGCTGTGCCATCGGGCAACTCCCTGTTCGCTCCGCGCAGGACGCGGCGGAGAATCTTTCCCGTGCTGTTCCGGGGCAACGCGTCGATGAACTCGACGTCCTCGGGGACCTTGTACCAAGTGAGCTTCGCCGCCGTGGTGGAGCGGATGGTTGCCGCCAGCGTGGCGAGCCGGTCCGCTCCGGGCTCGGCGACGACGTAGGCGCGCAGGCTCGTCGTCCCGTCGGCCCGGCGCACCGAGCAGACGGCGGCCTCGCGCACCCCGGCGATTCCGGTGATCAGGTCCTCGACCTCGATGGGGTGGACATTGGCCCCGGCGACGATCTCGATGTCGTCCACCCGCCCGAGCAGCCACACCAGGCCCTTGGCGTCCACGCGTGCGGAGTCCCCGGTGGCGAACCACTCCTCCGGGCCGAGCCGGTGCGGCGGCAGGCCGCCCCGCTTCACACCGGGGCCGATGCCTGGGCCGGAGATCTGCAACTGCCCGACCTCGCCGTCCGGTACGGCCTCGCCCGCGTCGTCGACGACCTGCACCCGGTACGGCGCGAGGATCCGGCCCAGGCTGTACGGGTGGATCTCGTCCGGGCCGTTGGCCAGGACGGCGTGCCCGATCTCGCTGGTCCCGCAGATGTTCAGGAGCCGCGGTCCGAGGACGCGGCGCAGCCTGTCCTCCAGCGGCCGGGGCAGCGTCTCTCCGGCGACCAGAGCGAGCCGCAACCGGCCCAGCAGGTCGGCGACTTGAGGGCGGGCGAGCAGCCGGGCGTAGAAGCTGGGCTGGGCGTAGAAGACGCTCACGCCGTGGCGTTCCAGGAGCTGCGGGACGTTCGTCTCGTCCGCGCGCTGCGGGGACAGGACGACCGCGGCGCCGCGCTGCAGCGGGAGCAGGACCGAGTTGCCCAGCCCGTAGGCGAAGTACATGCGCGACACGGAGTAGCAGACCTCGCCCTGGCGGAGCGCGAGGACACCGCCGATCGCCCGGTCGAAGTGCAGGGCGTCACCGTGGTCGTGGAAGCAGAGGCGGGGCGCGCCCGTGGTGCCGGAGGTGAACACGGCGAAGGCGGGAGCGTCGGACGCCAGCGGCTCCGGAGTGTCGTCGCCGGCGGGGTCGTAGACCTCCGTCAGTTCCCTCGGCGTCACGCCCCGGCCGCGGAACTCCGCGCGGAGCGACGCGTCGGCGACGACCAGGGAGGCCTCGGCGATCTCCTCGCTGGTGCGCAACTCGTCGGCGTGGAAGAAGGTGTTGACCGGTACGGCCACGGCGCCGATGCGCAGGACGGCCAGGAACGTCGCCACGAAGGCGACGCTGTCGGGCAGCGCCAGCAGCACCCGGTCCCCGCGCCCGACCCCAAGTCCCCGCAGGGCGGCGGCGGTTCGGCGCACCTGGTCGTACACCTCGGCGTAGGAGTAGCGGTGCGTGCCCTGGAGGTACGCGGTCCGGCCGAGCCAGCCGCCCTGGCGTGCGAGGTCCTCCAGCCGTACGGACAGGTTGCCGGTGGCCGGGACGGTCTCTGCCGGAGTGGCGGGGCGGTCGGTCAGGATGTCCGTCACCTGCACACTCCCTCGATCTCGACCAGCAGGTCGGGCCGGCAGACCGCGACGTTGAAATAAGAGATGTCCGTGTCGGCGGGGAGCGTCGACTCGCAGATGTTCCGTACGACGGGCAGGTGCTCGGCGTCGCGTACATAGACCTTGACCTGGTCGAGGTCCTTGACGTCGTACCCGGCACCGTCCAGGCCGTGGGCCCGGAGATTGTCGCCGCCGACGAGCGCCTCGATGTTGCGCAGCGTCTCCTCGGTCTGGAGGGCGACGTTGTCGACGTGCACCGTGTCGTCGCCCAGAATGCTGGCCGTGCCCGAGACGAAGAGGCTCCCCGTCCCGGACCCCGGCGCGCCGACGTCCTTCAGGAACGTGGCCCGGGCGAAGCTCGGCGACTTCGGCCCGTACTGGGAGGGGTACTTGTACGCCGGAGTCTGACGCGGGTTCTCCAGGTGCACGGCCCGGCCCGGCTTCGTGGCCAGGAAGCAGACGTCGACGCCCGGAGAGAGAGTCCCGATGCCGGTGGCGGCCGGGAGTTGGGGGAAGCGGTCGGCGAAGGCGGCGAACGCCTCCGCCCGGCCTATGCAGAAGTCGCGGTAGATCTCCAGGCCGTCCGCGTTCGGACTGGTGATGCCGCCGATGAGGTTCCACATGCGGACCAGGTCGGTGTAGCCGCGCTCCCAGGTGAACCGCAGGGCGTTCTCGTACAGTTCGCGCACCGGCGAGCGGTACACCGGCTGGGGGCCGAGGCGTACCGCGTAGAAGACGTGCTCGCCGTCCTCGGCGAAGACGGCGTCGCCGGCGACGCCGGTCCGCACCGGGAGGGCGGTCCGCCAGATCTCCTCGACGGGACGGACGTGCTCGTTGGCCATATGCGTGGTCAGGAGCGGAGTGGCGTCGTCCAGGGTGGCTTCGGCAGGGGCGTCCGTGAAGCGGATCCGCCCCAGGACGGTGCCGCGAGAAGCCACGAGCCCCTCCGGCGCGCCGACGGGAACCAGGTCGGACCAGAGGCCCTGTAAGCGTGCCTCGGGCTGACGGTTACTCATGAATCTCCTTGTCTCAGCCGCGGCCGTCCGGGGTGTGACGGACACGGTCAACCGGCATGCGCTGCCCGGGTGTTGCGGGACGGTGAACAAAGCACCAGAGGGTTCGGCGCGGGTTCTGTTCCTGTTGAAGAATCTCCGGGGGCGCCCCTTGCCGGGCAGCCACAGACTTGCGCCAGGCACGATTACGAGGGGGAGACGAACCGTGAGCATCGGCGGCATAACGGACCTGCCGGACGTCCCGCAGGCGGGGACCGCGGCAGGCGACGTATACACGCTCGCCCTACGGAGCGAGTACGTCGACCTCCAACGGTGCGTACGCGAACTCGGCATCTCCGAGGCGGAGGCTGCGGCGGCCATCGACGACCTGCTGCGGCTGCGGCTCCTGCATCTGGTGCACGGCTGCACCTACGCCTACGTCGCCGTCAACCCGATGTCCGCCTCCCTGCAACTGCTCGCGGTGCAGGACGAGGCGCTGCGCCAGCGGCAGCACGAACTGGAGCGGCTGCGGCAGCAGATGCACAGCCTGCTGCCGCTGTACCGGGCCAACTTCTCGGGCGAACCACAGCATCCGCACGTGCAACGCGTCGAGGACCCGAGAGCCGCCCGGGGGATCCTCACCACGATCACGGTCGAGGCGAGACGGGAGATCCTGTTCTCCCTCCCCACCCAGGACCCCTGGGAGGAACCCGCCGACCTGGACCGCGGCGCGTGGCTGCGCAGCGCGGGGACACGCTCCGACCTCCTCAGGGTGCTGCTGCCGGAGTCGGCCAGGTTCGACGTACGGGTACGCGAGCGGGTCGAGACGCTGATCGCCGACGGAGGCCAGGTGCGCACGGCCGTCTCCCCTCCGGCCTGGCTGCTGGTCGTCGACTCAGAGGTCGCCGTGGTCCCCGCCGAGGAGGGCCCGGGGCTCAGCGTCGTCCGCGAGCAGTCCGTCGTCGCGGCGCTGCGGCACACCCTCACCGGAGCGTGGGACGAGGCACGGCCCTTCGACGGCAGCTACGACCACGACAGCGCCCGCTCCACCTCGGCCCTGATCGACGACGCCATTCTGCGGATGCTGCTCAACGGCCTGGAGGACAAGGTGATCGCCCGACGCCTGGACATCTCCCTGCGCACCTGCCAGCGACGCATCGCCGACCTCATGGACGCGCTCGGGGCCAGGACGCGTCTCCAGGCCGGCTATGTCCTCGGCCAGCGCGGACACGGCGAGGAACGGAAGGCTGCGTAGAGCGGGGCGCACCGCGGTGTCGGAGGCGATCGGTGAACGTCCTCGCCACGAGCGCCTGGGTCAAAGTACCTCCGCCTCGGCCGACGGAGGTACGACCGCGGTGGGAGCGGGCGGCGATGGCACGGTCCGGCCCAGGAGCGCCGTCGCACCGAGGAGCAGTGCCAGCGCCGCCGCCAGCAGGAGCGTCCCGGTCAGTTGCCACTCGGCCAGTGCCGCGCCGACCGCGAGGGCGGAGAGCCCGGAGCCGAGGTTGTAGGCGGAGCCGATACTGGCGTTGACCGTGGTGTGCCGATCTTTCGGGAAGGCCGCTCCGACCAGGACGAAGGCGATGATGTACATCGGCGTGAGTGAGGCACCGACGAGCAGACTGCCCAGCATGACGACGGGGAGGTTGGTGCTGAGGGCGACGACGGCGACGCCTGCCGCGAGGATGACCGTGGCCCCGAAGTAGCGTCGCCACAACTGGGCCTGCCGGTCGGGCAGACGTCCATAGATGAGACCGGCCACGATCCCGCCCACCGAGTCGAGTGCCATCAGCACGCCGGCCAGTTGGGCGTGGGAGTGTTCGAGTGCCCATGCCGGATAGCCCACGCTCAGTGCGCCCATGGCCAGGCCGAGGGCGGTCATCGGGGCGAGCACCGCCATTCCGTTGCGGGAGAACAGAATGCCGACCGTGCTCCGTTTGTCGACGCCGGGCCCGGCTTTGGCGGGCGGGCTCCCGTGCACTACGCGGTCGGCGCCCAGCAGGTGGATCACGCGGCTGAACCACACCGTTCCCACCAGTGCGCACAGGCCGCCCGTGATGACTGCCCACTGGGCACCGACGACCAGCCAGATGCCGGAGGTCAGCAGGGGCGCGACGACGAAAGTCGCCTCCTCCACAACCGAGTCGAGGGAGTGCAGCCTCGTGTTCTCGGCGTCGCTTCGGGCCATCTCCGTCCAGACCGTGCGAAGGACCGCGCTGTTCGGCGGAGCGAGCACGGCGGAAGCGGCGGTCAGTACCAGCGCGACCGGGTAGAGCACTATCCGTCCGCTCTGGGCCGTCAGAGCCGCCGCGGACGCCGTCACCGCGAAGGCGAGTGCCATGGGCAGCAACAGACGGTGGGCACCGAACCGGTCGATGAACGCGCCTTTGTACGGGCCGAAGACGGCCGCCCCGATCAGGAAGGCGGCGAATGCCGCTCCCGCCCAGCCCAGTTCGTGCTTGCTGGTGAAGAGGGCGATCATGCCGAACGGGACCATGCCGGCGGCGAGCCGGCCGATGGTCACCGCCGCGATGGCCGAAGCGACGCGCTTGTCTGTCAGCAGCGCTCGAAAGGTGGGCGGCGCCGGTTGCTCAGCCACGTTCATCCCCCTCGTAGATGACGGTGTCGCAGGAGGTCCAGTGCTTGACGGTGCTGACGGCCTCTTCGGTGGTCGACGTGGGTACGCTGGCGTCCAACTCGGTGTTCTCGACGACCAATGTCTGCTTGCGGCGGCGCAGCGCGACGCGTCCGACGATGTCGCAGCCGCGCAGGACCGGCAGGCCGAAGTAGCCGAAGGTCCGCTTCTCGGCGGGTTTGTACGCCTCCAGCTTGTAGTCCTTGCCGAACAGGCGCAGTAGCCGTTCCCGCGTCCAGACCAGCGAGTCGAACGGCGACAGAGGGGTCACGGCCTCCTCGTCGATCTTGACTGCCGGGTCGGCGTCGGGCGCCAGCCAGACGGGCTGGCGCCAGCCCGACACCGTACGCCGGTCGAGTCCGAGGGCATCGAGACCACCTTGTGCATCGGCCGTCCGCAGCCGAAAGTAGTCCGCGACGTCCTTTGTGGTCGCCACGCCCAGCGCATCGACTGCCCGGCGGCACAGCTCTCGGACGCATTCGGCTTCGGACAGTTCGGCATGGCGCAGCGGCTCAGGGATGGCGAGTTCGGGCAGGCAGTAGACACGCTCCCAGCGGTCCCGCTCGGCACAGACGGCTCCGCCGGTCGCGGCCAGCCATTCCAGGGCCCACCGGTACGCCGAGTCGCGCGACCAACCGGTGCCCGTCGCACCGCCGAAGTCTCGGAGCCGTACCCGGCCCTCGGCCTCCAGCAGCGTCCGGGCGTGTTTGACCGCCTCCATGTCCACGGACGGCCCGATCCATCCCCGCTCGAGGACGCGGCGGCGCCGGAAGCCGAAGGCTGGCCACATGTCGACCGGGACAAGGGACAGCGCGTGGGCCATTCCCTCGAACGAGGCGCCGGCGCCTTCGGTCGTACCGAGGCGTTGTGTCTCGTCCATCGGCGTACCGCGGCTGAGCAGGACGAGTTCATGGGAGCGGCGTACCGCGGACATCGAGTCGATCTGGACGCACCCGAGCCGGTCGAGCACCGCGCGCGGTGTCGTGTCGAGGGTGTTGAGCGTGTGCAGGCCCTGTGCGGCGACGGCGATGCGCCGCGCCTCGGGAAGAGTCAGTTCAGCGGTCATGACGCCCTCAGTGACTCGGGACCCACGAGGACGATCCTGGCGATCTCCTGCCCCCTGCGGATGTCGACGTCGGTGCGCGGGCTGATCGCGATGCTGAAGCCGGTCGACTGCATGCGGTCCAGTGAGGCCGGGGTGAGAACACCGACGAGAACGCCCAGTTCGGGCAGTTCCTCACTGGGGAAGGTCATGACGGACAGCGGCTGAAAGTCGTCCGGCATCCACCCCTGGCGCCACTCGACACTGCCCTGGCCGTTGGGGACGAACATGCTGCCCCAGCCGTCGCCGTCGCGGAACTCGTACAGGTGCAGCCATGGCGGCCGGTCCATGGCCAACGCGGTGCCGCCGCGTAACCAGACCTCCTGCTTGCCGACAGCCCCGGCCGAGGCTTCGGTGTCCTCCGCGGAGATCTCGATCTGTGGCAGGGCGGTGAGCGTGACGTCGACCGGGCTGAAGACCCGCCATCCGACCCGTTGGCCCAGATTCCACGGCGCGCAGAACTCGGGCTGGCGTGCGGCGCGCAGGTGCCGGAAGTTCTCGCGGTAGAGGCGTTCGCGTTCCTTCGCCGCCTCGATGTCGACCGTGCGTTGTTCGGGCACCAGAGCCCACGGGTGGATGCGTTCGAACTTCATGCTGAGCGTCTTCACCTCTTCCATGGGTACGTCGCCGACGAGGGATTCGCCGACGACGTACGCCGTATCCGTGCGTGCCCGGTGTGGCCGACCGAGCCTATCGATCTGCCGGGGTCAGCCGGCTGAGCCCACCGAACTGCCCGCAATGTGCTGGGCGTTGATGTCGACGTTGTCGAGGCTCACGCGGTCGGTGTCGAACAGCGAGACGCTGCAGGGCCCGAAGCCGACCGGGATGTCCTCGAAGACCGGCTGGCCTCCCGTTTCGTCGTCCGTGCTCAGGTCGACGTTGTCCATCCGGACCACCGTGATGGCGTGCGGCATGCTCCCGGGCTGTCCCGCGTGCATCACGGCGCCGCGGGAGAACGCCGACGAGTAGATCGTGAAGTCCGTCTCGTCGACGGCGATTCCCCGGGGCGAGGGTCCGGTCGGGAGGTACCGGGTGACCTCGAAGGTCTCCATGTCGATGACCGCGATAACCGACTCCCGCTCCAGGGTGACGAGCGCGTGCCGGTTGTCGGGCGAGAACGCGACCGCGCGACCACCCTGGCTGGTGACGGGGACCCGCCGCACGACCTTGTCGGTGGTGAGGTCGATCACCGGAACGTAGTCGACGGAGTTGCAGGCGACCAGCGCGTACCGGCCGGTGCGGTCGACGTTGAGACTGTACGGGTGCGAGTTCTCCTGCACGCGGATACGGGCGATCTCGCGTACGTTGCTGACGTCTCCGGTCTTGAGCCCGGAGATGTCTATCTTGGATATGTAGCCCGACCCCCAGACGCAGACGTACGCGGACTCGCCGACGATCGCCATGTGCCGGGGGTCGCGGCCGACGGCGACCTGGGTCAGTTCGTCGCGCGATTCCAGGTCGACCACGGACACCGTGTTGGAGCCCGAGTTGGAGACCAGCATGTAGCGGTCGCCAGGAAGGATGCCGATGCCTCGCGGGCCGGAGCCGACCGTGATCCGAGCTACTTCCCGGTGCGTCAGGGCGTCGATTTCGGAGACCGAGTTCGTGGACGTGTTCGAGACGAAGCCGCGTCCGTCCCGGGTGAACTTGACGCTGCCGCGAGGTGCGTTTCCGACGGGAATCGCCGTCACGGACGTGTAGCCGTCCGCTTCCTTTCGGATGACGGAGATCTGACCCGAATCGGTGTCGGTCGAATAGAGTTCGATTGCCACGTTTTACTCCTTACATCGAGTTGGATGCACAGAGCTGACGTTCCTTTTGGGCGAGGTGGTGCAACCCGCGCCTTTGCCGTTCAGGAGCGGGTGGTGATTTTCGTTCTTCAGCCGCCCGCAGGTCGCAGAGCGACGTCGGGGCTGAAGGTATAGGCGAGATTCCACGCAATCGAAATCCGGACATCCGTGTCGTCGTACGGCGGCACCGAGTGCTTCATCCAGCCCGGCAGGAGCAGAAGGTCGCCCGGGCGGCAGCCGACACGCACGATCTGACCTTCGTTGGCGAAGGTGATACCTGGATCGAAGACGTCCACGTTTGTACGGGGATCGGTCAACTCCAAGTCGCAGGAGCCGGCCGACGCCACGTAGTAGATGGCCGAGATTGCCGTGTTCGGATGGAAGTGGGCCGCATGATTGTTGCCACTACGATAGACGCTCGCCCAGCTTCGCAACGCCGCGACCTGGACATCTGTCGACGAGTTGGCCCCCACGGCCAGATGCAGCGGCTCGCGCCGGACGGTCTCCACGAACGTGCGGGCCATACCCAGCACCCATGCGGTCAGCCGGTCCACCTCGGGGTCGGCCCACTCGGTCAGGTTGCCCACCGTCTCGGACTTGAACGACAGGTCCTTGACCTCCGTCGTCATCCGGTGCAGCACCGACGCGGATAAATTCCCGTTGATTTCCTCTGCGAAAGGGCACGGGATTTTGGCGACAGGCGTGGCGAAAAGGCTGAGCAGCCTGGCCGAAGAACTATTGACGGGCGTTTCCAATTTGTTGCCGGCCGTTGTGGTCAACTACGCTCCCCATACGGTGGATCGCTTGCCGCGCACACGACTAGAACACACAGAGTTTCACGCACAGTCATACGAGGGAAATTGCCCGGAATGGATCTTCAGGCCCCGCATCTGGCTTAGGCTAGGCATCCAGCAGTGAACCTGTCAACGAGCCTCCGGTTGAGGAACGCGAACCAGCCACCGATTCCTGGTGCCGAGACCGGCCGATGCCCAGACATTCACCGAGTTCCGACAGCTGATTGAACGACCGCACGGTCGCCCCGGAGATGTCCGAGATGGCCGACCGTCACGGACCGCTCCCGCCTCGGGCATGATCGCACCCGAACCACGGGCCCACGACCAGGATGCGGAGGAAGAGCACACGAGACACGGTCTACCGAGGAGATGCTCGAACTCTTCGAGACCCAGCCCGGCCGCAGCCCACCGTCGACGTACAGGTCACTCCGGCTCGGCACGACAGCGACAGCCTGCGACCTCAAGTCACAGCCCCCGCCCTGCAGTCGGGCGAATCGCCAGGCCGCCCTCGGTACTTCCTCGAACTCGGCTGTGGTCCGGGCGCGTACGGGTTCCGTGCCGTGCGTCGTGACGGGCAGGTCGAGGAGCAGCCGTCCGTAGCCGGGCAGCAGATCACCCTGCCAGGCGCCGAAGACGACCGTGTACCGCGCCGCAGCAGATAGCCGTTGCCCGCGTCGGCGAGGGTACGGGGGCGGTTCGTGTGCGGGGCGTCGCAGAAGTACTGGACGGCCCGCTTGTTGCCCCGGTTGCCCCAGTCGAAGAACAGCCGTCGGCGTCCGCCGTCGACCGGGCGCAGGATCTCGACGTCCCCGCTGAAGCGCACCGTGCCGTCGCTGTCGCGCGGTGCGAGGTCGAGGTCGGTGATCGAGCGGAGGGCGGGTTTCGTGGGGTCCACGGTGTAGTGGGCCGTGGCCGTGAGAACTTCGTACTCCCCGCCCTCGGCGAAGCGATGCCCGTCCGCGAACGGCTCCCGGGCGTGGACCTCCAGTCGTACGGGACTCATCGCGCGGCCTCCAACTGCGCGGGGCGCCAGCCCAGTTCGGGTGCGACCAGGTGGAGTACGTCGTGCAGGATCTGTTCGTACTCCTCCCGCCGGAACTCGTACGGCAGCTCAAGGCGCAGCTCCGAGACCGCCGACACCACCGGGTCCGCGGCCAGTTGCTCCAGGATCTGCTCCGCCGTGCCGACCACATCGGGTGCGAACAGGGTCCGCCTCGGGCCCTGCGGGGCGAGGGTGCGGGCGTGACGGCTGTCGGCGTACGTCCGGTAGCGGGCGCGGGTGGCCCGGTCGGCGCTGTCGAACGGGACGACGACGCGGCCCACCGCGACACGGGCGGTGGGCTGGACGCGCCGGTACTCGGTGAGCAGGTTCGACTGGGCCGTGGTGAAGTCGTCGGTGTTCTCGCCGGTGACGATGTTCCCGGACAGCAGGTTGAGGCCGCTCTCACCGGCCCAGCGGGCCGAGCGCAGGCTACCGCCGCCGTACCAAATGCGGTCCACCAGGCCGGGGTTGTGCGGTTGCAGGCGCGGGCGCTGGGTGTTGCCCGGTGACTCGATCACCGTGTCCGGGCCGCCGAGGTAGTCGCCGCGCAGGTTGTCGACGACGCGGGCGACCCTGCCGTACGACAGGTCGAAGGTACGCCAGTCGCCGTCGTAGACGAGGTCGCCCAGGAGTTCGGCGTGCGGCATGCCGGTGCTGAAGCCGACCTGGAGCCGGCCACGGGACAGTACGTCGGCCAGCGCCAGGTCCTCGGCGAGCCGGAACGGGCTCTCGTAGCCGATCGGGATGACCGCGGTCCCCAACTCGACGCGCTGGGTGCGTTGTCCGGCCGCGGCGAGGAACACCGCGGCCGAACCGACGCCGTGTTCGAGGTGCCGTTGCCGGATCCACGCGCCGTCGTAGCCCAACCGCTCGCCGTACTCGAAGAGTTGGAGGGTCTCCTCTAGGCCGGTGTACGGGTCGTCGTCGGCGAAGTTGCCCGGGGTGAGGAAGGCGAGGGAGGTGATGGTCATGCGGTCTGCGTCCTCAGGTCGTGGTCGTCCCGGCGGCCGGGGATCGCCGCGAGCAGCTCGCGGGTGTACTCGTGGCGGGGGTGCTTGAACAGGTCGTCGGGGGCGCCTGTCTCGACGATGCGGCCCGCCCGCATGACCGCGACCTCGTGCGCTATCTGCCGTACGACGGCCAGGTCGTGCGAGATGAACAGGTACGCCACTCCGGTGTCGGCCTGCAACTCGGCCAGCAGGTCCAGGACTTGGGCCTGGACGGAGACGTCGAGCGCGGACACCGGCTCGTCGCACACCACCAGGTCGGGGGAGAGGGCGAGGGCCCGCGCGATCGCGACGCGCTGCCGCTGACCGCCGGAGAGTTCCGCCGGGCGGCGGTCCAGGGTCGCGGCGGGCAGGGCGACCCGGTCGAGAAGTTCCCGCGCCCGGTCCAGCCGGGAGGTGCGGTCGCCGACTTTGAAGGCACGCAGCGGTTCGGTGATCACCTCGCCGATGGAGAAACGGGGGTCGAGCGAGGCGTACGGGTTCTGGTAGACGAGCTGGGCGCGTCGGCGCAGTTGCCTGGCCTGTGCGCCCCTGGCAGTGGTGACGTCGGTACCGTCGAACAGGATGTGTCCGGCGCTGGCGTCGGTGAGGCGGAGCACCAGGCGGGCGGTGGTCGACTTGCCCGAGCCGGATTCGCCCACCAGGGCGAGGGTGCGGCCGCGGTGGAGAGTGAGGCTGACGTCGTCGACGGCACGCAGCGTGCGGGACTCGCCGTTCGCGCGGGGCAGCCTGAACTCCTTGACCGCGTTGCGGAGTTCGACCAGCGGTGTTGTGCCGGTGGGCGGGGGTGCGGTGGCCTTGGTGCGGGGGATCGCGGTCGTCAGGCTCGGCGCGCTGGCCAACAGGCGTCTGGTGTAGTCGTGTTGGGGATCGGCGAGGACCTCACGGGTCGCTCCGGCCTCGACCACCCGCCCCTGGGACATGACGACGAGGCGCTGTGCCCGGTCGGCGGCCACGCCGAGATCGTGGGTCACCAGCAGGATCGCGGTGCCCAACTCCTCGGTGAGGCCCTGGAGATGGTCGAGGATGACGCGTTGCACGGTGACGTCGAGCGCGCTGGTCGGCTCGTCCGCCACGATCAGCCTCGGCCGCGCGGCGATGGCGATCGCGATCAGGGCGCGCTGCCGCATGCCGCCGGAGAGTTCGTGCGGGTACTGCCGGGCCCGGGTGGCCGCGTCCGGCAGTCCGGCCCGGTGCAGGATGTCGATCGCCTCCGCCGGCGCGGAGCGGCGGGTCGCGAGACCGTGGATGCGCAGCACCTCGGCGACCTGCTCACCGATGCGTTTGACCGGATTGAGGGACACCGACGGGTCCTGGGGCACCAGGCCGATCTGCGCGCCGCGCACGGTACGCAGCTCCGCCTCGCTCAGCGCGGTGAGGTCGTGCCGGCCGAAGCGGATCGTGCCCGCGTCGATCGTGGCGTTGGCCGCCAGCAGCCGGGTGATCGCATGCGCGGTGGTGCTCTTGCCGGACCCGGACTCCCCGACCACCGCGGTCACTTCGCCCGGGCGTACGTCGAGATCGACGTCCCGCACGGCTGCTACGGTGCCGCCGCGGGTGCGGTACGACACGGACAGACCGCGTATCTCCAGCGCGGCGCCCTCGCCGGGGTCCGGGTCGGTGCTCGGTGTCGTGCTCAAGTCCTCATCCGTTCCAGGTGTGTTCGGCGGGCGGTCGCTCATGACTGCCGGGACCATTCGCCGTCCAGCGCGCGTGCGATGCGGTTGGTGGCGAGCACGGTCGCCGCGATCGCGAGCCCGGGCAGCGCCGTCAACCACCAGGCGTTGGCGAGGTAATTGCGGCCGTCGGAGATCAACGTGCCCCACTCCGGGGCCGGTGGTGGGGCGCCGTAGCCGAGGAAGCTCAGGGCCGACACGGCGAGGATCGAGGAGCCGAAGTCGAGGGTGGCCAGGACGATCACCGGGCCCGCCGCGTTGGGCAGCACATGTCGGCCCAGCACCGAGTACCAGCGGGCCCCGCACGAGCGCGAGGCCTCGACGAAGACCGCCTGCCGCACCCGCAGCACCTCGGCCCGAGTGACCCGCGCGAAGCTCGCCACGCTGGCGATACCGACCGCGACCGCCACCTTGACCGTGCCGTAGCCGAGCGCGGTGACCAGGGCCAGGGAGAGGAACAGCGCCGGGATGGAGAGGAGTACGTCGACGAAGCGCATCAGCACGTCGTCGATCCAGCGGCCCACGAAACCGGCGATCAGCCCGATGAGACTGCCGACCACGAAGGCGACCGCGACCGCGATGAGGGTTGCCTTCAGGGAGAGCTGGGCGCCGTGGACGACCCGGGAGAACACGTCACGGCCCAGTTCGTCCGTGCCGAACCAGTGCGCGCCGCTAGGGCCCCGGAAGTTCTGCGACGGCACGCCCGCCAGCGGGTCCCGGGAGGTGAACAGGCCCGGCCAGAACGACGCCAGCACCACCAGGACGAGGACCAGGACCGACAGCAGCAGACCGGGGCGGCGCACCACGAACCGCAGGACCCGGCGCGCGTCGACTCGGCGCGCGGTCCCGGAGCTGCCGGGCCCAGGTTCGACCGGCCGCGCGAGGCCGAGCGCGGCATCGGCGGCGGTGTCGTCGACAAGACCCTGACTCATACGGCTACCGCCTTCCGGCCCGAGGCCACCACGATCCGCGGGTCGAGCAGCGGATAGACGAGATCGACGAGCAGGTTCGTCAGGACGAAGATCAGCGCCCCGAACACCACCACCCCCTGCACCAGCGGGATGTCCTGGGCCGTGACCGCGGCGGCCGTCACCCGACCGAGGCCGTCACGCGAGAACACCGTCTCGACGACCACCGAACCGGCGATCAACTGCCCCACCAGCAGGCCGACCACGGTCAATGCCGGCAGGGACGCGTTGCGCAGGGCGTGCCGCAGATGGACCCGCCACCGCCCGGCGCCCTTGGCGCGGGCGGTCTCCACATAGGCCTGGTCCAGCGCGGTGAGCAGGCTCTTGGCGAGCACCTGTGCCACCTGCGCACCGGTCGGGATCGCCAGCGTCAGGGCGGGCAGGACCAGCCCCCGTAGCCCGTCGTTGCCGAACGCGGGGAACCAGTGCAACCGGAACGAGAACGACTCGACGAGCAGCAGCCCCACCCAGAACGTCGGGACCGACACCCCCAATGGCGGCAGCGACAGCAGCAGTTGACGCAGCCAGCGGCGTGAGGTGTAGGTCGCCACGACCGCCAGTCCGCCGCCGAGCAGCACGGCGAGGAGCAGCGCGGCACCGGTCAGCTGGAGGGTCTGCGGGAGGGCGTCGGCCAGCGTCGAGGACACCGGCCGACCGGTGGAGACCGAGTCGCCGAAGTCCCCGCGCACCGCCCGGCCGAGGTAGTCCGCGTACTGCACCAGAATCGGCTTGTCGAAGCCGTACTCGTGGCGCAGCGCGGCGAGTTGGGCCGGATCGACCGTCCCGGAGTCCATTCCGGCACTGGCCATCGCCGTGACCGGATCGCCCGGCAGGAAGTCGAGGACCAGGAAGGACACCGTGTAGGCGGCCCACAGCACCCCGACCGCCTGGGCGAGCCGTTTGATCGCGTAGCGGCGCATGTGTCAGCCGATCCAGGTGTCGTGCAGCTGGATCCGACTGGAGGCGTCGAAGTTCAGGTTGTGTACCTTCTTCGCCACGCCGATCTGCGTCTGGAGCTCCACCACCGGCACGTCGTAGGCGTTCCGCACGATCAACTGCTGCGCCTGCTCCACCAGTTGGCTGCGCTTGGTGGCGTCGGTGGTCGCCGCCTGCCCGGTCAGCGCGGTGTCCAGCGGGGTCGTGGGAAGGCGGTAGAAGTTGGCGAGCTCGGTGGAGAAGGAACTGCGCAGGATGTCCGGGTCGGCGCGGGTCACGTTGCTCCATACGGCGTCGTAGTCGCCGGACTGAAGTGTCGGGGTGAGCTGGGTGACCTGGACCTGCTTGAGCGTCAGGCCGACTCCGACAGCCTTGAGTTGCTGCTGGATCAGCTCCAACGCGGGCTGGTTCGTGGCCGAGTTGGGGATCCAGTCGACCGTCAGGCTCAGCTTCTTGCCGTCCTTCGTCCGGATGCCGTCGCTGCCGGCCTTCCAACCGGCCGCGTCCAGCAGGGACTTCGCCTTGGCCGCGTCGGTCGTCAGGTCCGAGGACAGGTCGGCGTAGTCGGGTGTGGTGTGGGCCAGGATGCTGGTCGCGGGCTGGGTGCCGGTCGGGAACACCGTGTCGGCGATCTGCTTGCGGTCGATGGCGAATCCGATGGCCTGGCGGACTCGCGCGTCCTTCAGCACCGGCCGCGAGTTGTTGAAGGCCAGGCCGAACACGACTCCGGGATTGGCCCGCCGTTGAAGGGTTACCTGACCGCCCTTGAGGGCCGCCTCGTTGGCCTTGCCGACGCTGCTGATCGCGTCCACCTGACCCGACTGGAGGCTGCCTGCCCGAACTCCCGCCTCGGGTACGACCTTGAAGACCACCTTGTCGAGATAGGCCTCGCCGCTCTTGGTCCACCGTGAGGACCCCCAGGCGTACCCGGTGCGCTTGGCGAGCGTGATCGACTGGTTCTGCACGTACTGCTTCAGCACGAAGGGCCCGGAGCCGACCACCCCCTGGCTGCACTTCTCCTGAGGCGACTTCTTCGCGCTCGCCGACGACTCGATGCCCAGCGAGTGCGTCGAAGTGGCTTGCAGGAACTGGGCGTTGGGCTGCTGGAAGGTCACCTTGACGGTGAGCGGATCGACCACGGTCGTGCTCTTCACGCCGCTCAGATAGCCCTCGGCGAGGGTGCCCAGCGCGCCGAGCTTCGGCACCGCGTCGAAGTTGTCCTTGACCACCTGCGCGGTCAGCTTGGACCCGTCGCTGAAGGTGACACCCGATCTGAGATGGAACGTGAACGTGGTCGCGTCGGAGCTGATGTCCCAGCTCTTCGCCAGCCACGGCACGATCTTGCCGGTCGCGGGGTCCTGGTCGGTGAGGGAGTCCACGATCTGCCGTACTGAGTAGATGGTGTCGTTGCTGGCCACCTGCTGCGGGTCCACGCAGCCGGCGTCGGAGCCCACCGCGAATGTGAGGGTGCCACCGGACCTGGCCTGTCCGCCGCCGCTGTCGGAGCCGCCGCCTCCCGATCCGCAGGCGGTCAGCAGGACGCTGGTGGTCAGGAGGGCGGCCAGCGCCGTCCAACGGGTGGGTCGGATATCCGGATGTGCTCTCACGGACAGTGCTCCTACTCGTGTCACTACGCATGTGGTGCCCGGTGGATCACGGCTGCGCGCGGGCGCGCCGCTCCGGTCGGCGCAACGCCGAGGACGGGCAGTGCAGTTGGGGGGGCAGGCGGGAAGGGACGCGGCGGTTGCGGATCGGGTCCGTGAGCACGGACAGGACCGCGAGAGGCTGCGGGAGAACGCCTACGGGGCCGCGACAGACGTCAGACGGACGTGGTCAAGGCGGTCAGGCGCGACACAGACAGCTGGTGAAGCGCTGCAGGTCGATGTGGCGGCGGCGCGAGAACCGGGAGAACACTGTCGCGGCCGTCAGGGAAACGATGGAGACACTCGGGTCACTGCTGTGTCGCACGACCGTCCTCCACATCTCCGACCCGGCCACAGGGCCTCGCGCTTGCAGAGATCCTCGGTGATCCTGCCGGGCTTTCACCTGGAGCACCCCACCGCGTCGGAGGGTTGCCGGTCAGCAAGCCAGGGCTTCACGCTGACACTCGATGCCGATCGTGATCGTACGGAGCGTCGTCCTCGTACGTCAATGCCGGGTGTGGGCCGACGAGAGGGGGAATCGACCGGACGGTCCGCTCCGGCTTGACCTTGACGCGCGCGTCAACTTCTACCGTCGGTGGGCGCCGCCGCAAGGTGTGCGGCGCTCCGACCAGCCGTCAGGAGTCAGCAGATGTCCGCGTCGAACATCCCCGCCACGCATCGCGAGGTACGTCTCGCCTCCCGTCCCGAAGGCGCCCTCGACTCCGGCCACTTCACCGTGGTGGAGGTTCCCGTCCCGCGACCGGGACCAGGGCAGGTGCTGGTACGCAACAGCCTGATGAGCGTCGCCGCGTCGCTGCGCACCCTGATGAAGGAGGACGTGGGAATGCCTTTGCCGTCGTTCGAGGTCGGCCGGCCGCTGTCGGCTCCGGCGGTCGGCGAGGTGGTGACTGCCCCCGAGGGCGGGACCCTGCGCCCCGGTGATCCGGTGACGCACCGGGCGGGGTTCCGCGAGTACGCGGTGGTGGAGGCCGACGCGGTGCGACTCGTCGACCTGACGGTTCTGCCGGACCCGGTGGCGTACCTCTCGCAGGGCTCGGCCGCCTGGATCGGCGTCGTCCGGGGAGCCGAAGTACGCGAGGGGGACACGGTGTTCGTCTCCGGCGCGGCGGGTGGACTCGGCACCCTGGCCGGGCAGTTCGCCCGCCTGCGCGGGGCGGGCCGCGTCATCGGCAGCACCAGTTCACAGCGCAAGGCCGACTACCTGGTCGGGACACTGGGATACGACGCGGTCGTGCTGCGCGGAGCCGGCCCGATCGAGGACCAGCTGCGCAAAGCGGCCCCCGAAGGCATCGACGCGGTCGTCGACACCGTCGGCGGGGAGCAGTTGCGGGCCGCGCTGGCCCTGGCCCGTCCCGGTGCCCGCGTGGGGCTCGTCGGAGCGCTCTCCGCGCAGGTGGCGGGTGAGAGCACGGCGCCCGTCGAGATCGACACCTACTCGCTCATCGTGCGGGGGATCCAGCTCCGCGGCATCAGCGGCGCGCGCCACCGGGACGCGCTCGCGGAATACCCGGAGACGTTCGGCCGCTGGATCAGGGAGGGCTCGGTCACCGTCCCGCACACCCGGCTGTCCGGAATCGACCAGGCACCCCGCGCCCTGATGGAACTGCTCGAAGGACACCACATCGGCACGGTGGTCGTGGAGTTGTAGTCGCCGGCCACCCGACTCCTGGAGGACGGAATGCGTATCGGCGACGCGGCGGCAGTTCTGGGTGTCACCACCCGCACCCTGCGCTACTACGAGCAGCGTGGCCTGGTCACGGCACGGCGTACGACGTCGGGACAGCGGGAGTACGGCGAGGAGGACGTACGGCGACTCCACGCCGTCCGCGAGCTGTTGGACTCCGGCCTCACCATCGGCGATGTCCGTCTCCTCATCGAGATCGTCGACGCGCTGCCCGACCGCCCGGAGGTGTCACAGGTCCGCAAGGGGCCCTATCCGGACACCTGCGTCGTCCCGCAGGTGGCCATCCGGCGGCTGGCCGATCTCGAGGCCCGTATCCGCGGATTGACGGAGGTTCGAGACCGCCTCGCAGACCGGCTCGACCTACGGTTCGGTGTCCTGGTCGGCGAACTCATGGGCGTCGACGTCCCCATGAGCGATGCCCGGACGGGTTCCTGACCACGCCGTCACCTCGGTGCACCGTGTCGTCAACGGGCTGCTGCACGAACTGCGCAGGCGGAAGAGCGGAGCGGACCCCGGTTCGCGACACTTTCTTGAGCGTGCGTTCCAGATAGGTTACTGTCGAGGCATGGCAAGGACCCGGGAATTCGACACCGAGGCGGCCGTGAGCCGCGCGATGGACCTGTTCTGGACGCGCGGCTACGAGGCCACCTCGGTGCGCGACCTGACCGGGCATCTCGGGATCGGCCAGGGGTCGCTGTACGCGGCGTTCGGCGACAAGGACGGCCTGTACCGGGCCGCGTTGGAGCACTACCGCAGCACTCTCGCGGCGGACGCCCTGCGGAGCCTCGACGAGGGCGCGGACGCCCGCTCCGCGATCCGCGCGATGCTCGTCGAACGGATCCGCATCGCGGTCGAGCACGGCGGCCGGGGCTGCCTCGCGGTCAACGGCGTCTGTGAGCGCCTGCCCAAGGACGCGGCGACCCGGCGCACGGTGTGCGACATGCAGGAGGCAAGCCGGGAGGCGCTCGCGGAGGTGCTGAGCGCGGCGGTGGAACGGGGCGAGATCACGACGGACCGCGACCCGCGGACCCTCGCCGCCTTCCTCGTCACCTTCCTCAACGGACTGCTCGTCTCCGCGAAGATCACCCCGGATGCCCGCGCCCTCGAACCCCTCGTGGACGTCGCCCTGGCGGTCCTCGACTGATCTTTTCGTGCCCTTAATCCGTATCGATCGATCCAGAAAGCTGCTGCTCCGCTCTTCTTTCAGCCCCACACCACTTCCTCGACCACACCGGAGGACCCATGGCCCCCGTACGGACCTCGTCCGCGCCCGCTCTCGGCGGCGCCCGATGGAACACCTTCCCCGAGACCGGCACCATGACTGCCCGTCAGTTCTTCACCGGCACCGTGCCGTTGCTGCAAGGGGTCGTCGACTCCCTGCAGAGCGTCGACAGCGACGTGTTGAAGGACCAGATCCACGCGACGCTCGGCCTCGGCACCCGCGAGACCTCCTTGCCGCTGACCGTCGGTCCGGACCGCGGTTCGGCAAGCCGTGAACTGGGCTCGCAGGCCGACGCCTTGGGCCGGGAGATCGCCTCATGGGCGACCACGGCACTGGACCAGCTGCTCACCCACCCGATACCGCTGCCCGCCGGCCCACTGGTCGTCCGCAGCCACTGCTACGGCCACCTGCTCACCCACCCCGCGACCGACCTCCTCATGGGCCGTCGCGGCGGGCCCGTCGCCATACAGCTCTACAACGAGTGGCTGCACCAGATGGTCCTGCTGCGCGATGCCCTGCTGCCCTTCACCAACTGGCAGGACGTCCCGCTCCTGGTCACCCCGACCGGACTGCGGCACACCGAGCCGGCGCGTGACGCCTTCCTCACCGAACTCCTGGTCCGCCAGATCCGGCACACCGGCATCGTGGACTTCGCCCGGCACGTCGTCACCGGCACCTCGGGTCCGACCGGCTACGGCTTCGACCACGGCGGCGGCACCGTCCTGCCCGCAGTGGTCGACGGATCGCCCCTCACCGCTCCCAGGCATCTGCTGACCTGGCGTCCCGCTCCCGGTCAAGTGGCCGATGACACCACCACGTATGTCGCCGAAGCGGAGGACTACTACGCCGCACCCCGCACACTCGTCGAGGAACTGCCGCCCGCCGCCGGAACATCGGGGCCGGCCTCGGGCCGTGTCGTCAGCGGTCCCGCGACCGACGGGACGCGCACCGCCCACATCGAGGTGACCCGCGACGGCACCACTGCCCGCGTCGATCTCGGCCAGGCGCTGCGCGGTCATCGCTTCGCCCGCCTGGCCCCCACCCCAGAGGCCGCATCGGCCGGTGAAGCCCGGACCGCCGGCCTGTGGGACGTGCTGCGCGCACCCGACCTGGTGTGGACGGAGACCGGCGAGGTCACCGTGGACGCCACCGCTCAGGACGACCTCGTGGCGCTGGCACTGCTCGGTCGCCTCTACCCGGAGAACGTCGCCCTGCGCCGCACCGGCCGAGACACCGGTCCGGCAACGGTCGACAGCGACCGACCGGGCCGCATCGTCATCGACCTACCCGACCCCGCGACTCAGCGTAATTGAGCTTCGACCATCACGGAGATCCCGTCCGTACAGGGTGTGCCGGCGTCTCGCCGCCCACCACCGCGATCACGTCAACGCACTTGAGTCCCGCCCGCATCCGCTCGTGCACCCGGGCGGAGCGGCGGACTCAGGTCGGGAGCAACTCCTCGGCACGCGGCGCGCGTTCGCCCTCCGCGGTGTCCTGCCGCGCAGACGCGGACGCCTCGTTGACACCCTCCCTTCCAGCTGCTTGCATCTCGCCATGCCGTTGTCGCAGCCGCTGACCCGCCGCCGCGCCGTGGACCTCGTCCGGGTGGCCGCCGCGCTGTGTCGGGCGACCGGCTGATCACGCACCTCCTCGCCCTTGTGCCAACAGTCGTGCCGGAAAGGCCGGTTGTGCACGCGTCGGCACTTCCCGCGAACTTCCGTGCCGCTCCGCACTTTTCGCCCAGAGATGACGAGGACACGCCATGTCTGTACCCGCTGCCCCTCCCGGTCGCCACGACGAAACGGACTACGACCGCCGCAGGCTGCGCCAGTGGCTGGCCGGTGAGGCCAGGGCGGACGGGGTCACCCGCCGTCGGCTGCTCACCCTGCTCGCCGCCACGGCCGCCGGGACCGCGCTCGGCGGCACGCGGACCGCCCGCGCCGCCGTCCCCGGAATCGTCAAGCCGCTGCCGCCCGAGTGGTTCATCGAGCGGGGCACCAACGCCGAGACCCGCTGGGACGCGCTGCGCGGAACCGGCCACCACACCCCCAACGAGCTGTTCTTCGTGCGCAACCACACCGCCACCCCCGTTCTGGACGCCGACGACTGGCGGCTGCGGCTGTGGGGGAGCGGGCTGCGCGGCACCCCCGGCGAGGACCGGCCGGTTGAGTTCGGGTACGACGATCTGCGCGCCCTGCCCGCCGTCACCCGTACCGCCTTCGTCGAGTGCGCCGGAAACGGGCGCTCCTTCTACACGACCCAGCAGGGCGACACGGTCACCGGCACCGCGTGGACCCTGGGCGCGATCGGCGTCGCCCGCTGGCGCGGGGTGCGCTTGGGCGACGTGCTGCGCAGAGCCGGGCTGTCCCGGAACGCCGTCGACGTGCAGCCGCGCGGTCTGGACGCCGAGTACGTCAGTGGCGGCGAGAACCTGGGCCGGGTACGCCGCCCGCTGCCGCTGGTGAAGGCGCTGGACGACGTCCTGCTCGCGTACGAGATGAACGGCGAGCCGCTGCCGTACGACCACGGGTATCCGGTGCGGGTGCTGGTGCCCTCCTGGGTGGGGATCGCGTCGATCAAGTGGGTCGGCGACATCGAGGTGTCCGCGCAGCCGCTCTACTCGCCCTGGAACACCACCTTCTACCGGCTGTTCGGCTCCGCCTACCCGGAGGACGGCAGCGCGCCGCTCACCCGGCAGGTCACCAAGAGCGCATTCGAACTGGCCGGCGGGGCCACGTTCACGGCAGGGAGCACGCACGTACTGCACGGGCGGTCGTGGTCGGGCGCGGGCGCCGTCGCCCGGGTCGACGTCAGCACCGACGACGGCGCGCACTGGCGGCCCGCCCGCCTGCACGACCGGCCCCGCGCCGACACCTGGACCCGCTGGTCCCTGAACTGGCGGCCGGACGCACCTGGCGCCACCCACCTGCTGGCCCGCGCCACGGACACGGCCGACCGTACCCAGCCGGACATCGCCGTGCCCAACGCCCTGGGCTACCTGTTCGACGCGGTGGTGCGCCACCCGGTGAGCGTGGTGTGACGGACAACGGCGCACCGGGCCCGCTGCCGACGCCTCGTCAGGCCGTCGTCCCGATAACCGTCCCGATCGCCGTCTCACCCGTCGGGATGCTCGGTGGACGCACCCGCAAGCGTGTGCTTTGATCCGCTCATGGAGACCACTGGCCAGGCACACACGGTGCTGCTCGACCCGTTCTGGGTGAGCCGCCGCGCCGACCAGTTCGACGAGATCTGTCGTTGACCGTCGGCCCACGGCCCGCGCTCTCGACCTCCCTTCCCCGACCTGCTCCCGGCGTATACCTCTGCCCTGTCGGCAACTGACCGTTCCTTTACGGCCGTTGCCGCGCGAGCCGCCGTGTCCGGGTCTGCTGCCGCGAAGGAATCCCATGGCACAGCCCACCGTCCTCCCCGTCATCGACATCTCCCGCCTGCGGGATCCCGGCACCGACCGGGACGCCTTCCTGGCCGAACTCCGGTCCGCAGCCCACGAAGTGGGGTTCTTCTACGTCACCGGACACGGCGTTCCCCCGTCCGTACGGGACGAGGTCCTGCGAGCGGCCCGCGCCTTCTTCGCGCTTCCGGAGGAGGACCGACTGGAGATCGAGAATCTCAACTCGCCCCAGTTCCGCGGGTACACACGCACCGGAACCGAGTACACGGCGGGCAGCGCCGACTGGCGCGAACAGATCGACATCGGCCCGGAGCGCACGGCTCTCGCCGTGGGACCGCACGATCCCGACTACCTCCGCCTCGTCGGGCCGAACCAATGGCCCTCCGCGCTACCGGAGTTGCGTGACATCGTGCTGCGCTGGCAGACGGAGGCGCTGCGCGTGAGCCGGGAGGTGCTGCGGGCACTGGCTGCCGCGCTCGGACAGGACGAGGGCTACTTCGACCAGTGGTTCGACGACGAGGCGGCCGTGCACGTGAAGATCGTGCACTATCCGCCGCGCCCCGCCGAGGACGCCGACCAGGGAGTGGGCGCGCACAAGGACTACGGGTATCTCGCGCTGCTGCAGCAGGACGAGGTGGGCGGACTCCAGGTCCAGCGCGAGGACGGCGGCTGGATCGACGCCGTACCCGTGGCGGACGCCTTCGTGTTCAACATCGGCGAGATGCTGGAGATCGCCACGCAGGGCTATCTGAAGGCCACTCGGCACCGGGTGATCAGTCCCTCGGGCGTGGACCGCTACTCCATCCCCTTCTTCCTCGGCCCGCGCCTCGACGCGGTCGTCAAGCCGCTCCAGCTCCCGGCGGAACTCGCGGCCCGCAGCCGCGGTGTCACCGACGACCCCGACAACCCCCTGCTCGCCGCCTTCGGTGAGAACGCCGTGGTCGGCTGGCTCCGCTCGCACCCGAGGGTCGCCGAACGCTGGTGGTCCGACGTCCTGGCGAAGCGGGAGAGCGAGCGATGAGCACCCAACGACCCTACGACGGCTGGGAGTTCGAGACCCGGCAGGTGCACGCCGGCGCCGTACCGGACCCGGCCACCGGCGCACGTGCCGTGCCGATCCACCAGACCACCAGCTACGTCTACCGCGACACCGCGCACGCCGCCGCGGCGTTCGAGCTGTCCGACCTCACCACCCACGCCTACACCCGGCTGTCGAACCCGACCACCGCCGTGGCCGAGGAGCGCATCGCGGCCCTGGAAGGCGGATCGGCGGCCGTCGCCGTGGCCAGCGGCCAGGCCGCCACGGCCCTCGCCCTGCTGAACCTGGCCCGCGTCGGCGACCACATCGTCGCCTCGTCCTCCCTCTACGGCGGCACCCGCACCCTCCTGGAACACACCTTCGCCGACTTCGGTATCGCGGTCACCTTCATCGACGACCCGGACGACCTCGGCGCCTGGTACGCGGCCGTACGCCCCGGCACCAAGGCGTTCTTCGGCGAGACCATCGGCAACCCGCGCGGCAACGTCCTCGACATCGAGGCGGTTGCCCGTATCGCGCACGAGGTCGGGGTCCCGCTCGTCGTGGACAACACCGTGCTCACGCCCTACCTGCTACGGCCCTTCGAGCACGGCGCCGACATCGTCGTGCACTCCACCACCAAGTTCCTGTCGGGACACGGCACCGGTATCGGCGGAGTCGTCGTCGACAGCGGCCGTTTCGACTTCGGTGCCGACCCGGACCGGTGGCCGGGCCTGACCCACCCCGATCCGACGTACAACGGGCTGTCGTTCTGGGACTCCTTCTCCGACCTCGGCCTCGCCTACGCGCTGCGCCTGCGCACCCGGCTCGTCCGGGATCTGGGACCGGCCGTCTCACCCTTCAACAGCTTCCTGCTCCTTCAGGGGCTGGAGACGCTCAGTCTGCGCATCGAGCGCCATGTCGCGAACGCCCGGACACTGGCCGCCTGGCTGGAGGCGCAGCCGCAGGTCGGCCGAGTCCACTACGCGGGCCTCGAATCCAGTCCCTGGACGACCCAGGCCAAGCGGTACCTGCCGCGCGGGGCCGGAGCGGTACTCGCCTTCGAACTCGCGGACGGGCTGGACGCCGGGCGCCGATTCGTCGAAGGAGTACGGCTGTTCAGCCACCTCGCGAACATCGGCGACGTACGCAGCCTCGTCATCCACCCCGCCTCCACCACCCACGCCCAACTCGACGCCGGCCGGCAGGCCGCGGCCGGTGTCGCCCCGGGTCTGGTGCGGCTCTCCGTAGGTCTCGAAGGCGCCGACGATCTCCTCGCCGATCTGGAGACCGGACTGAGGGCAGCCGCCGGATGAGTAACCGCCGTACGGGCGCCCACAGCCCACGCGCTCCACGAACCACCGCTCACAGCCAAGGAGTCAGATCAGCCATGCGCCGCAGAACCGCCCTCCGGCTCGCCGCCACCACAGTTCTCGTCGGCCTGACCGTGACCGCGTGCGGCACCGGATCGTCCGGCGACCCGGCGAACGCCGGAGGGACCAAGCAGGCGACCCAGTCCGCCGACATCGACAAGAACGCCACCGTCGACGTCCGGCTCGTGCTGGAACCCACCAGCCTCGACATCGCCTCCACGGCGGGTGCGGCCCTCGACCAGATCCTGCTCGACAACATCTACCAGGGCCTGCTGACCCGAGACGAGAACAACAAGATCCGGCCCAGCCTGGCCACTTCGTACGAGGCCTCCTCGGACGGGCTCACCTACACCTTCCACCTCGCGAAGGACGCCACCTTCCACGACGGCTCCCAGGTCACCGCGGCCGACGCCGTCTGGTCGTTGCAGCAGGTCACGGCAGTCGGTTCGAAGAACCCGGACGCGGCGGCGCTCGCCTCCGTCAAGAGCGTGTCGGCGTCCGGCGACCACACCGTCGTCGTCAAGCTCAAGCACCGTGACACCAACTTCACCTGGGGCCTGACCGAACGGGCCGGGATCGTCTTCAAGAAGGGCACCGACTTCTCCACGCTGGCAGGCAAGGAGAACGGCACCGGGCCCTTCGAACTGGCCGGCTGGAAGCGCGGTTCGTCCATCACCTTCGTCCGCGACGACTCCTACTGGGGTACGAAGGCCAAGGTCGCGAAGGTCGTCCTCCACTACATCAAGGACGACAACGCCGCCAACAACGCGCAGCAGACCAGCCAGACGGACATCGAGACGGCGGCGCAGGCCGACCTGCTCCAGCCGTTCTCGGACACCGGCAAGTACACGGTGCTGCGCGGCGACACCACCGACAAGTTCACCCTCGCGTTCAACAACGCCTCCGGCCCCACCAAGGACATACGTGTCCGGCGCGCGATCCGCCAGGCCATCGACAACGCCGGCCTCGTCAAGACGCTGGGCGGAGCCGCGAAGGCCGTCGGCGGCCCGGTCCCGGCCACCGACCCCGGGTACGAGGACCTCACCGCGATCGACGCCTACGACCCGACGAGCGCCAAGAAGCTGCTCAAGCAGGCCGGTTACGGCAGCGGGCTGAAGCTCACCGTGCAGATCCCCAACATCTACCCGCCCACGATCGGCGACTACCTGATCTCCGACCTGAAGCAGGTCGGCATCCAACTCACCGTCAAGCAGGTCGAGTTCCAGACCTGGCTCAACACCGTCTTCACCAAGCACGACTACCAGCTCAGCCTCGTCGACCACGCCGAGGCCCGCGATCTGTACAACTTCGCCAACCCCGCCTACTACTTCGGCTACGACAACGCGAACGTCCAGAAGTGGTACGCCGCCGCGGGCACCGCCACCAGCGACGTGCAGCGCGACGCGTACCTGAAGAAGGCGGCCCGCCAGGTCTCCCAGGACGCCGCCGCCGACTGGCTGTTCGTCAACCAGACACTCACCGTCGTCCGCAGCGGAGTCACCGGAGTACCGCGCAACTTCACCAGCAGCCGCTACGACCTCGCGGACCTCGCCGTGGCGAAGAAGTGAGGCAAGAAGTGAGGGAAGAGGTGAGTTCCGCGTGACCCTCTATCTGCTGCGCCGGGCCGCCCTGTTGGTGGTGTCCCTGTTCGCCGCCAGCGTGCTGATCTTCCTCGTCCTGCGGCTGCTGCCCGGCGACGTCGCTCAGACGATCGGCGGCATCAAGGCCACCCCGGCCCAAGTCGCCGCCGTGCGCGAGGACTTGGGGCTCGACCGGCCTCTCGTCGCGCAGTACGGCAGCTGGATCGGGGGAGTGGTGACCGGGGACTTCGGGCGGTCGGTCCTCGACGGTACGTCGGTCTCCGGACAGCTCGCCGAGAAGTTCGCCGTCACCGGGCCGCTGACCCTGGGCGCGGTGGTCCTCGCGCTCGCCTTCGCCGTGCCGCTGGGGGTCTTCGCCGCCGTACGGCGCGACTCCTGGCTCGGCGGCGCGGTGAACACGCTCGGACAGTTCGGTATCGCCCTGCCCGCCCTGTGGGTGGGACTGCTGCTCGTCCTCGTGTTCGCGGTCCAGGTCCGCTGGCTGCCCGCACAGGGCTTTCCCGTCGACGGCTGGGCCGAGCCCGGGCAGGCGCTGCGCAGTCTGGTGCTGCCCTGGCTGACGCTGGCGCTGTCCGAGGGCGCGGTCCTGCTGCGGTTCGTGCGGTCCGCCGTGCTCGACGTCCTGCACCAGGACTGGCTGCGCACCGCACGCGCCAAGGGCCGTACCCGCACCGGCGCGCTGCTGAGCCACGGACTGCGCAACGCGGCCGTGCCCGTGGTGTCGGTGCTCGGCCTGCAGATCGCCGCGCTGATCGCGGGCGCGGTCGTCGTGGAGCAGGTGTTCGTGCTGCCCGGTGTCGGCCAGATGCTGATCACCGACGTCGGCAACCGCGACCTGGACAAGGTGCAGAGCGAGATCCTGCTGCTCACCGGGGCGGTACTGGTGATCGGGTTCCTCGTGGACCTCGTGCACCGGCTGATCGACCCGAGGCTGCGGAGCGCGGTATGAGCGTGCCCCTCGCCCTGCGGGCGCTCCTCAGAAGCCGCAACGGCCTCGTCGGCTGCGTCCTCGTCGGTGTCCTCGTGCTGTCCGCCCTGGTCTCCCTCGTCTGGACGCCGTACGACCCGACGCTCGTGCGTCCGCAGGACGGCTGGCTGCTGCCGTTCTCCGGCGGGCATCTCCTCGGCACGGACCGGCTGGGCCGGGACGAGCTGAGCCAGCTGCTCACCGGCGCCCGCAGCACCCTGCGCACGGCCCTGCTCGCGGCGGCCGTCGCGGCCGTGGTCGGGCTGGCCCTGGCACTCACCGCGGTCCTTCTGCCGCGCTGGCCGGGTGCCGCCGTCGTCCAACTCACCGACGTGCTCATCGCGTTCCCCGTCCTGCTGATCGCGATGATCCTCACCGCCGTCCACGGCGGTTCCACCTGGACCGTGATCACCGCGATCGGCGTCGGAGCGGGCGTCAACCTCGCCCGGGTCGCCCGCGCCGAGGCGGCCCGGGTCCTGGACACGGACTACGTGCTCGCGGCCCACGCCGCCGGTTCCGGCACCTGGCGCACCGTACGCAAGCACCTGCTGCCGAACATCGCGCCCACCCTTATCGTGCAGCTCTCGCTGGTCCTCTCCGTCGCGGTGCTCGCCGAGGCCGCCCTGTCCTTCCTCGGATTCGGCACCCCGGCACCCGCGGTCTCCTGGGGCCGCATGCTGTACGAGCAGCAGGCGTACATCGCCGCCCGCCCGCTGCTCGTCATCTGGCCCGGGATCGCCGTCGCCGCCTCCGTGCTGGGCTTCAACCTGCTCGGCGACGGTCTGCGCGAGGCCACGGACGCGCGCCTGCGGGTACGGGAGGTGACCCCCGTATGAGCCTGCTGAAGATCAGCGACCTGAGCGTACGCATCGGCGGTACGACCGTGGTCGAGGAGGTCGGCCTGGAGCTGGCCCCCGGTGAACGGCTCGCGCTGATCGGCGAGTCCGGCTCGGGCAAGTCCCTCACCGCGCTCGCCGTCATGGGACTGCTGCCCGACGGCGCCGAGGCCACCGGCAGCGTCCGCCTCGGCGGCGAACAGCTGCTCGGCCTCGGCGACCGGGAGTTGTCCCGGCTGCGCGGCGAACGCATGGCCATGGTTTTCCAGGAACCCATGAGCGCCCTCAACCCGCTCATGCGCATCGGCAGGCAACTCGCCGAGCCGCTGCGGCTGCACCGCGGACTGAACCGGCGACAGGCCGCAGCCGCGGCCGTCGAACTCGCCGCCCAGGTAGGACTGCCGGACCCCGAACTCCTCGTCCGTTCCTGGCCGCACCAGCTCTCCGGCGGCCAACGCCAGCGCGTCGGGCTTGCCATGGCCCTCGCCACCCGGCCGGCACTGCTCATCGCTGACGAACCCACCACCGCCCTCGACGTGACCGTCCAGGCCGACATGCTCCGGCTCCTCGACGAGCTGGTCCAACAGCACGGCACCGCGCTGCTGTTCATCAGCCACGACCTCGCGGTGGTCGCCCGGCTGTGCCCCCGGGTCGCCGTGCTCAAGGACGGCCGGCTGGTCGAGGAGGGCGCCACCAAGACCGTCGTAAAAACTCCCCGACACCCGTACACGCAACGGCTGGTGGCCGCCGCGCGGGCCACGGGCTGGGACACCCCGGAGGTCGCCCGATGACGACACTGCTCAAGGGGAGCGGGCTCAGCCGCAGCTTCCGGCTGCCGCGCACCTCGCTGCGCGCGCCCGCCGTCCACCGTCATGCCGTACAGGACGTGTCGCTGGAGCTGAACGAGGGCAACAGCCTAGGAATCGTGGGGGAGTCGGGCTCCGGGAAGTCCACCCTCGCCCGGCTCCTGCTGGCCCTGGACCGGCCCGACGCGGGGACGGTGCACTACCGGGACCGTGAGGTACGGCCGGGCGCGCCAAGGAAGTTGACCTGGTTCCGGCGTGAGGTCCAGGTCGTGCTCCAGGACCCGATGGGCTCGCTCGATCCGCGCGCCACCGTCCGTGACATCGTCGCCGAACCGCTGGAATGCCTGCGGCTGCCCGGCGACCACGACGACCGGGTGGACGAACTGCTGCGTGCCGTAGGCCTGGAGCCGGCTGTGCGCGGCCGGTACCCGCACGAGTTCTCCGGCGGACAGCGGCAGCGCATCGCCATCGCCCGCGCCCTCGCACCCGGCCCGAAGGTCCTCGTCGGCGACGAACCGCTCAGCGCGCTCGACGTGTCGGTGCGCGCCCGGATCCTCGCCCTCCTGGACGACCTCGCCGAGGCCTACGGACTGACGCTGCTGCTCGTGTCCCACGACATCGGTGTCGTACGGCATCTGTGTACCGACGTGCTGGTGATGAAGGACGGCCGCGCCGTCGAACAAGGCCCGGCCGCTCAGGTCCTGGCCGATCCCCGACACCCGTACACACGCCGCTTGTTGGCCGCCGTACCCCGGCTGCCCGCATGACCGGAGGCACACCATGACCACCCAGACTCCACGTCGGCTCACCCTCGGAGCCCTCGTCCACGGCTCCGGCGGACACATCGCCGGCTGGCGCCATCCGGACGCACGGCCCGACGGACAACTCGACTTCGCCTTTCACGCAGATCTCGCCCGGACCCTCGAACGCGGGCGCTTCGACGCCCTGTTCGTCGCCGACGTCGTGGCGATCTGGGGACACCAGCTCGACTCGCTCTCCCGCACCGGCCGCGCCGAACACTTCGAACCGCTGACGCTGCTCGCCGCCCTGTCCCTGGTGACCGAGCACATCGGCCTGGCTGCGACGGCGACCACCACCTACAACCATCCCTTCCACATCGCCCGCAAGTTCGCCTCCCTCGACCACATCTCCGGCGGTCGCGCCGGCTGGAACGTCGTCACCTCGGTCGTCCCGCTGGAGGCGGCGAACTTCGGCCGCGACAGCCACCTCGAACACGAGCTGCGCTACCGCCGCGCCGACGAGTTCGTGCAGGTCGTCAAGGGGCTCTGGGACAGTTTCGACGACCAGGCCGTCGTACGGGACAAGGAGAGCGGGCGCTACTACGACCCGGCCGGCCTGCACACTCCGCACCACCGGGGCGAGCACTTCACCGTCCGTGGACCCCTGAACATCTCCCGGCCGCCGCAGGGGCATCCGGTGCTCTTCCAGGCCGGATCCTCCGCCACGGGACGGGAGTTCGCGGCCCGGCACGGCGAGGTCCTGTTCACCACCCAGCACGAACTGGGGGCCGCCCAGGACTTCTACGCGGACGTCAAGGCGCGGGCGGCCGGCTTCGGCCGCGATCCCGACGACCTCCTGGTGTGGCCGGGCCTCACTCCGCTCGTGGCCGCCACCGAGACGGAGGCCCGGCGACGGCTCGCCGAACTCCAGGACCTCATCCACGACGACGTGGCCCGCCGCCTGGTCCAGGACAACATCGGCGACCTCGATCTGACGGACCGCCCGGTGGACGGCCCGCTGCCGGACATCCCCGATACCAACCGCAGCAAGTCGCGCAGGGAGCTGCTGCTCAAGCTCGCCCACGACGAGAAGTTGACGATTCGTCAGCTCGCCCACCGGTTCGCCGCGGGTTCCGCCGTCGCCGGTACCCCCGAGCAGATCGCCGATCACATCGAGACCTGGTTCCGGGCGCGGGCGGCCGACGGATTCAACATCTCCTTCCCCTATCTGCCGGGCCCCGCCGACGACTTCGTGGACCACGTGGTCCCGCTGCTCCAGCGCCGCGGTCTGTTGCGCGCCGAGTACGAGGGCGCCACCCTGCGCGAGAACCTCGGCCTGACGCGCCCGGCCGCCCGCGCCCGAGACCTCCAGGAGACCGGCCGATGAGCCGCCGCACCGACCAACTCCACCTCAACGCCTTCCTCAAGCCGCCTGGCGAGTACCTGGCCGCCTGGCGGCACCCCGACACCGCCGCGGACGCGGGCGTGAACATCCGGGAGGTGCTCTCCTTCGCGCAGACCGCCGAACGGGCCGCCTTCGACGCGGTGTTCCTCGCCGATCTCGTCGGCGTGCCGTTCGCGAGCGAGGACGTCCTCAGCCGCGTCAGCGTCGTCAACGACTCCTTCGAACCGACGACCCTGCTGGCCGCACTCGCCGCTGGCACCTCCCGGATCGGCCTGATCGCCACCGCGTCGACCAGCTACAACGAGCCGTACCACGTGGCCCGTACGTTCGCCTCGATCGACCACATCTCCGGCGGCAGGGCCGGCTGGAACGTGGTGACCTCCCTCAACGACGGCGAGGCCCAGAACTTCGGCCTCGACGCCCACCTCGACCACGCCACCCGCTACGACCGCGCCGAAGAGTTCCACGACGTGGTGACGGGTCTCTGGGACTCCTTCGAGGACGACGCCTTCCACCATGACCAGGCGAGCGGTGTCTACTTCGACCCCGCCAAACTGCACGCGCTCGACCACGAGGGCAAGCACCTCAAGGTCGCAGGACCGCTCAACATCGCCCGGCCTCCGCAGGGACACCCGGTCATCGTCCAGGCCGGGGCTTCGGAAGCGGGCAAGCAACTCGCCTCCCGAATCGCCGACTTGATCTTCTCCGGCATCAAGGATCTCACCCGGGCACAGGAGTTCTACGCCGAGATCAAGGAACGCGCCGCCGCCCACGGCCGCGACCCCGACCACCTCAAGGTGCTTCCGGCCCTGTCCGTGATCACCGCGCCGACCGAGTCCGAAGCCCGCGACAAACTGGCCCGGCTCACCGAACTCCTGCCCCCGCAGGTCGCGTTGGCCGACCTCTCCTACTGGCTCGGCGGCTTCGACCTCAGCTCCTACCCACTCGACGGCCCGCTGCCCGAGCTCCCCGTCTCCAACCAGTCGCAGACCGCACAGCAGCAGATCTACGAGGACGCCCGCCGCGACCACCTCACCATCCGTGACCTGGTGCGAAGGGTCGCCGACGACGACCGGACCGTCACCGGCACCCCCGAGCAGATCGCCGACCACATCGAGGAGTGGTTCCACGGCCGCGCCGCCGACGGCTTCAACGTCGTCTTCCCCTATCTGCCGGGCACGTTGGACGACTTCGCCGACCTGGTGATCCCCGAACTGCGGCGCCGAGGCCTCTTCCGCACCCACTACACCGGCACCACGCTCCGCGACCATCTCGGGCTGCCCCGGCCACCCCGGCGCTCCTGACCCACACCCCCGCACCCGCCGTAGCAGAAGGAGAACGTCATGACCACCGTCGCACGTCTCGACATCCTCAGGGCAGGGCCCCGCTTCGGCGCCGAAGTCGCCGGAGTCGACCTGACCGCGCCCGTCGACGAGAGCACCGCCGACGAACTACGCCGGGCCTTCCGGGAGCACAAGGTCCTCGTGTTCCGCGGTCAGCATCTGACGCCCGATCAGCAGGTCGCCGCCGTCAGCCTGTTCGCGCGGCCCTTCGGCCATCCGACCGCCGTGAAGCACCCGGCCAACCCGCTGGTCTACCCGTACAACGTCAAGCAGACCGGGAAAGCCAGCACTTGGCACATCGGTGGGCTGTGGCGCGAGCCCGTGTTCGCGATCGAGTCCCTGACCTACGAGGTGGTGCCGGAGCTGGGCGGCCACACGCTGTGGGCGGACCTCCAGGCCGCGTACGACGATCTGTCGGAGCCGTTCAAGGTGCTGCTGGAGTCGGTCGGAGCCCTCTACAACGGCAACGCCGAGAACTACGCGCAGGGCAGCAGGAAGGACGCTCCCGGCGAACCCGTCGAGCATCCGGTCGTCCTCACCCACCCCACCACCGGCCGCAAGGGCCTCTTCATCAGCAGCTCGGCGAAGCAGCTCACCGGCGTCACCCCGGCGGAGGGCAAGGTGCTCCTCGACCATCTGCTGCGGCACGCCTCCTCGCCGGACTACACCATCCGCTTCGGCTGGCAGCCCGGCGACTTCGTCCTCTGGGACAACCGGGCGACCTGGCACTACGCCGTCGACGACTACGGCGACGGCGAGCGCGTCTACCGCAAGGTCCTCGGTGTGGAGCCGGACGCGGGCGTCACGGAGCGGCACGCCTGAATGCTCCCGGGAGAAGACCGCGCCGCCCGCCGCGTACTGCTGGTGTGTCTGGCCGCAGGGGCAACCACCTTGCTGGACCAGGCAGTTCTGAACATCGCGGTCCCGAGCATGCGGCACTCGCTCGGGGCCGGCGCGGCGGACGTCCAGTGGATCGTGGCCGGCTACTCGCTGGCCTTCGGACTGGCCCTCGTACCCGGGGGCAGCCTCGGCGATCTGCACGGACGCAAACGGCTCTTCCTCGCCGGCATGGCCGTCTTCCTCCTGGCCGGGGTGGCGGCCGCGACCGGCGGCGGACCGGGGACCGTGATCGGCGCCCGGCTGGTGCAGGGCGCCGCGGCGGGGTTGGTCAACTCCCAGGTGATCGGCACCATTCAGGACGTGTTCCACGGGGTCGACCGGGGCCGGGCGCTCGGGCTGTACGCGGTGACGGCAGGCGTGGCCGCCGCACTCGGCCCGCCGCTCGGCGGCGCCCTCGTCGCCGGACTCGGGCCCGGGACCGGCTGGCGCTACTGCCTCCTGCTGAGCACGCCGTGCGCGGTGGTCACCCTGACCATCGCGGCCCGCTGGCTGCCGCCGCCCCGGCGCACCGCCCACGACTCCCGGCTGGACATCCTCGGCCTCGGCCTGGCCTGCGCCTGCACGCTGACGCTGATGGTGCCGTTCATCCGCACCCCGGACAGCGGGGGAGCGGCACTTCTGTGGGCGGCCGGGGTATGCGCTCTGGCCTGTGCGTTCGTCGCGCATCAGCGGGTACGGGTACGCCGGGGACGGGTGCCGTTGGTTCATCCGGCGCTCGCGTCGTCCAGGCCGTACATGCTGGGCACGGCCGTCGCCATGGCTCAGTTCGGCTCCTCGATCGCCGCGTCCCTTGTGCTCACCGTCTTCCTCCAGGACGGGCTCGGGCTCTCCGCCCTCCTCACGGCGGCGATCTCTCTCCCCTCGGCGATCGCGATGGGCGTCTCCTCGGCGCTCGCCTGGCGGCTGGTGCGACGGATCGGGCTGCGCACGGTGAGCGTCGGGCTGATGCTGGGGGTCTGCGCCGTCCTCGCCGGGGCGGTGGCCGCGCTCTTCGTACCGTCCGCCGCACTGCCGGTCGTCCTCGCCGCGACCCAGCTGCTGTCCGGCGCGGCAGGCGGCCTGGCCGTCTCGCCCAACCAGACCCAGGTCCTGCAACACGCCCCGGCCGAGGCCGCCGGAGTGGGCGGCGGCATTCTCCAGATGGCCCAGCGCATCGCGGCGGCCGTCTGTCTCAGCGCCGTGTCGGCGGTCTATCTGCACTCGGCGTCCGGCAGCGGCCCGCGCACCGCGTACGCGCTGGCCTCCTGCGTCTGCGCCGGACTCCTCGCCGCCGCGCTGGTGCTTGCGCGGCTGCGCCGGGTGGCCGTCTCACCCCGTTCGCCGCGCCCCGAGTTCCCGACCGTGCGGAGTCCCCGGGACGACCGTAGCCCGCAGGAGCGATAGCTCCAACTCACCTGCACCACAAAGGAGTTGCTGATGACGTCAGGTGCCGCGCCCGTCACGTTGGTGACCGGCGCCGCGTCCGGAATCGGGGAGGCCACTGTGCGTCTCTTCGCCGAACGCGGTCACCGGGTGGTCGCCGTGGACGTACAGGAGGAGGGGCTGGCCAAACTCGGCACCCTGGACGGCGTGGCCACCCTCGTCGGTGACGTCTCCGAGGAGTCCACCAACACCGCAGCCGTGGAGCTGGCGTTGGAGCGTTTCGGGCGTCTCGACGCGGCCGTGCTGAACGCGGGTATCGGTGGGGCCGGTCCGCTGGAGGCGTCCGGTGCGATCGAGCGGTTCGACCGGCTGTTCGCCGTCAACGTGCGCTCCGTCGCCCTCGGGATCCGGGCCGTCGCGCCCGCGTTGCGCGCCTCGGGCGGCGGCTCGATCGTGGCGACCTCGTCCGTCTCCGGGCTGCGTGGCGACCCCGGTACCTGGGGCTACAACGCCACCAAGGCCGCTGTCATCAACCTGGTGCGGGCCACCGCCATTGACTACGCGGCCCAGAACATCCGGGTCAACGCCATCGCCCCCGGCGGCACGGCCACCGCGCTGACCGCTGGCCAGATCGCCGACCCGGACTTCTCCGCGGCCATCACCGGCCGTATCCCGGCGCACCGCTGGTCCGAGCCCCGGGAGCAGGCCGAGGTCATCTGGTTCCTGACCTCACCGGCCGCCTCGTACGTCACCGGGGTGACCGTGCCGGTCGACGGCGGACTCAGCGCCAACGGAGGCATCCTGCCCCCGCCGCCCGGCCCCGCGGCCCACTGATCCAGCAATTCACCGATCCACCGATCCGCCGAGAGAAAGCAGGCGTCAAGTGACCGGCACCCACAACAATCACGCCTTCGAGAACGAGACCGAACGCAACAAGTCGGTCGCCCGGCGCTACTTCGAGGAGTTCGTCGACGGACGCAGGCTGGATGTCCTGGACGAGATCGTCGCCGCGGACGCCGCCGACGAGACACGGGTCGGCGCAGGCGGCACCGGCACCCGCGAGCACGCCGAGTGGCTGTGGGAGAACGTCGAGGACGTCCACGTCTCCGACCTGCTCGCCGAGGGCGACCGAGTGATCGTGTTCTGGACGATCGAGGGGCTGCACACCGGCAACATCTTCGGCGTGCCGGCCACCGGCAAGCCCTTCACCGGACAGAGCATCAGCTGGCTGACCGTCCGCGAGGGCCGGATCGTCCGCTACAACGTGCTACCGGACCGCCTCGGCATTATCCAGCAACTCGCGAACACACACTCCCCGTAGAGTCCGGGTCGCTAGCCCACGAGTTCGCGGACCAGCGCCGCGACCTGCTCCGTCTCGATCAGGAATCCGTCGTGGCCGTAGGGCGAATCGATCACGCGCAGACGGTCCGCGCCGGGGATCCCGGCCGCCAACTCCGCCTGCTGGGACGGTGGATAGAGCCGGTCGGAGTCGACTCCGGCGACAAGTGTCCGCGCGGTCACCCGGCGCAGAGCCGCTCGCGTGTCACCCCGGTCGCGGCCGATGTCGTGACTGTTCATCGCCTCCGCCAGCGTGACGTAACTGCCCGCGTCGAACCGGCGCACCAACTTGGCCGCGTGATGGTCGAGATACGACTCGACCTGATACCGGCCGCCGTTCCACGGATCCTCCGCGCCCTGCGCCGTACGGCCGAAGCGGACCGCCAACTCCGGCTCGCTGCGGTAGGTGACATGGGCCAGGCGACGCGCGAGGCCGAGTCCGGCATGGGGACCCCGGCCGGTGCCGTGGTAGTCGCCGCCCTGCCAGTGCAGGTCCGAACGGATGGCGTGCAGCTGGATGTTGGTCCACGCGATCTGCTCGGCGCTCGCCGAGGCGGTGGTGGCGAGAAGCAGGAGCGCGTCCGTACGCTCCGGATACGTCACGGCCCACTCCAGCGCCCGCATCCCGCCCATGGACCCGCCGACCACCAACGCCCAACGTGCGATGCCCAGTTCATCCGCCAGGTCCGCCTCAACGGCCACCTGGTCGCGCTGCGTCAGAAACGGGAAGTCCCCGCCCCAGTGCCGTCCGTCCGGGCGGAGCGACGACGGGCCGGTACTGCCCTGGCAGCCCCCGAGCACATTCGGCGCGACGACGAACCAGCGGTCCGTGTCCAGAGCCCGTCCCGGTCCGATCAGCGCGTCCCACCAGCCGGACGTGGGGTGACCGGGCCCGGCCGGGCCGGCGGCATGGCTGTCGCCGGTGAGCGCGTGCAGGACGAGTACGGCGTTCGAGCGGTCCGGTGCGAGTCGCCCCCAGGTCTCGAACGCCAGCCGCACACCCGGCAGTTCACCACCAGCCTCCAGCGCGAGGGGCTTCTCCCGAGCATGCCACTGACGGCGCCCGGGCGGGTCCCCCTCCCGCCAGGCCCCGGAGGCCGGCGGAAGGGGGACCGCGGACGGAGTCGGTACGGTGTTCAGGACGCGCCCTTGGCCGCTCGGAACCCGGCCTCCAAGTCGGCCTTCAGATCGGCGAGGTTCTCGATGCCGACGGACAGCCGCACCAGACCCGGCGAAGTGCCCGTCGCTGCCAACTGCGCCTCATCCAACTGACTGTGGGTCGTCGACGCGGGGTGGATGATGAGGCTGCGTACGTCCCCGATGTTGGCGAGATGACTGAAGAGTTCCACGGCGTCCACGAAACGCTTCCCGGCCTCGACCCCGTCACGGAGTTCGAAGGCGAGCACCGCCCCGGCACCGCGCGGGAGGTAGCGCTGTCCCACTTCGTACCACCTGTTGGACTCGAGTCCCGGGTAGTGGACGGCGGCCACCTCATCGCGCTGCTCAAGCCACTCGGCCAGAGCCTGGGCGTTGGACGAGTGGCGCTCGATGCGCAGGCTCAGCGTCTCCACGCCCTGGAGGAGCAGGAACGCGGAGTGCGGTGAGATCGCCGGGCCGAGGTCACGCAGCAGCTGCACGCGCAGCTTGATGGCGAAGGCGCCCGGACCGAGCGCCGGCCAGTACCGCAGGCCGTGGTAGCTCGGGTCCGGCTCGCTGAAGTCGGGGAAGCGCTCGGCGTGCGCGCCGAAGTCGAAGGTGCCGCCGTCGACCACGACACCGCCGATGGTGGTGCCGTGCCCGCCGAGGAACTTCGTAGCCGAGTGGACGACGATGTCGGCGCCGTGCTCGATGGGCCGCAACAGGTACGGGGTCGGCACGGTGTTGTCGACGATCAGCGGGACGCCGGCCTCGTGCGCGACGTCGGCCACGCCCCGTACGTCGAGGACGTTGCCGCGCGGGTTGCCGAGGGTCTCGGCGAACAGGGCCTTCGTGTTCGGGCGGATCGCCGCCCGCCAGGCGTCCAGGTCGTCCGGGTCGTCGACGAAGGACACCTCGATGCCGAACTTCGGCAGCGTGTGGCGGAAGAGGTTGTACGTGCCGCCGTACAGCGATGTGCTGGAGACCAGGTGGTCGCCCGCGGACGCCAGTGTCAGGATCGCGAGGGTCTCCGCGGCCTGCCCGGAGGCCAGGGCCACCGCGGCGACACCGCCCTCCAGGGCGGCGACGCGCTGCTCGAAGACGTCCTGGGTGGGGTTGTGGATGCGGGTGTAGATGTTGCCGGGCTCGGCCAGTGCGAAGAGGTCGGCCGCGTGCTGGGTGTCCCGGAACACGAACGAGGTGGTCTGGTAGATCGGCGTCGCCCGCGCCCCGGTCGTAGGGTCCGGCACGGCGCCGGCGTGGATCTGCTTGGTCTCGAACGACCATGCAGAGGTGTCCGGACCTGCGGACTCGTCCTCGGGTGTGTGACCCCCGGTGACGGAGTCGATGGGCTGGCTCATGGTTCTCCCTTGTGCGGGCGTGCGGGTGCGTGGGGCGAGCCGACCGCGGGGCCGCTGTCCTGAAAGAAGGCACGACTAATACCGGCGCGGCGCGCTCGTGAAGAGGGGAATCGGATGCCGGAGCGGAGCGTCAGCTCAGGGCGGGACACCCCGTGCTGGTGACACGCACGTAGTCGACGTGGCGGCGGGTCACGAGCACGGTCATGCAGTGAGAGAACCACAGCCGGTGCCGGAGAACCAGCGTGACGTGGGCAGTTGAAACACGACTGCCACAACCACGCCGACCCCCGGTCCCGTTCACCCTGTGGAGGAGGCCGCGGTCGTGATCGCCCGCAGCACCCAGGAGGCGATCGTGGTCAATCTTCCGGGGCTGTATGTGCTGGGCGCCGGGAGTTGAGGGTCAGCCAGGTGTGGTTCTGCGCTCCTCGGCCCTCAGGCGACGGAGCCTCCAGAGCCCGTACAGCGCCAGCAGCGGTTTGACGATCAGCCACTCGCCGGGGCGGTAGTCGTCCGCGCGCACGAGCCTCTTCGCGAGATCGGGGCGCTGCCGCCGCAGGTACTCGCGGGCCTTGAGGGCGTGAGCCGGCTGGGAGACGATCTTGATGCGGTCGGCGTCCTCGAGCAGCGGGATCACGTTGGTGACGTTCTCCCATGTCGTTGTGCTTTCCTCTTCGAGGACTACTGTGCCGGTGAATTCGAGCACCGACCGCGCGTAGTCGGCCATCAGTCGGGCCTCGGACGCACCGCCGATGGTCGTCGTACCGCCGCTGAAGATCAAGCGAGTGTCGTGCCTGCCGTCATCGGTGAGGGAGCGAATGCCGGCGCGGACTCGCCAACGGTTGATGAGGTTCGCCGTCGCTCGAGGGTTCCGGTATCCCAGCACGACCACGGCCTCGGTAGCACCCTCGTTGTCTCCCACGAGAGTTCGGGACCAGCGCCGGTTCAGCCACTCGCTCCAGGCCAGGATCACCATTCCAGCCGCCGCCACGCCTGTCCTTTGTCGCATTCGGCGACTCTAGGTCACCCTGGTGTCCCTGCCGTTCCGCAGAGAGGCATCCACCGTGTCCGACCGTCTCGACACCCAGATCTCCTACTGGGACGCCGCCGCGGCCACGAAGACCTTCACCCACCCCCTCCATCTGCCCTGGCTGGCGGGGATCGGCAAGCAGGCGGCGATTCTCGACTACGGATGCGGCTACGGCCGCACGCTCGACGAACTCGAACGGCACGGTTTTGGCAATCTGACGGGCGCGGACATCTCACCGGCGATGATCGAGCGGGCCCAACTCCTGCACCCCGCCATGCACTTCACGACCCTGGACACACCCCCGTCCATGCCCTCCCCGGACGCCGACTTCGACGTGGTGCTGCTCTTCGCCGTGCTGACCTGCGTCCCCGGCGACGACGCCCAACGCCGACTGATCGCCGAGCTGCACCGCGTCCTCAGGCCCGGCGGAATCCTCTACGCCAGCGACCTCCTGCTGCAGGACGACGAGCGCAACCGAAGCCGCTACGACGACTACGCCACCCTCAACGGCGGCCACGGCGACGCCAGTTACGGCGTGTTCCGGACCGGCGACGGCGCCGTGTGCCGCCATCACTCCCGTGAATGGCTCACCGCGCTCCTCGCCGACTTCGAAGGCATCGACAGCCGGACCGTGACGGTGTCCACGATGAACGGCCATGAGTCGACGGGGATCCAGATCCTCGCCCGCAAGGCCGCCCTGACGTGACGTCAGGTCGTGTCCCGCGCCTGCCGGGCTCGGTCACCTGAATGACAAGTGGCGGACCAGTGCGCCGAGTGTCGCACTCCGAAGAGCTTCGTGAACGCGGTCGTCAAAGCCACGATCCCGTCATCAACCAGCAGCCCTCTAATCTCGGCCCATGAAGCAGCGGCAGCAGAAGAAACTCTCCCGGCGGCTCTTCGGGGCGATAGCGGTGGGTGACGCCGGTGCAGTGAAGGCAGTGCTGCGCGCCGGCGCCGCCCCGGGACGAGCCGACGACGAGGGCACCACGCCGCTCTACGCCGCCTCCGTGAACGGGCAAGCCGCGATCGTCCGGCTGCTCCTGTCGGCCGGCGCCGTCCTCGACACCGAGAGCAGCGGCATCGGCGCGGAGGGCCTGCCCTTGTGCGCCGCAGCGTGCTGGGGGCACACCGACACCGTCCGCGCACTGCTCGCTCACGGCGCCGATCCGAACGTACGGGAAGACCACGGCACGGGACGGACCCCGCTGGAGTGGGCGAACAACGGTCCTCATCCCGCGACGGCCGCCCTGCTCACCGAGGCGGGCGCGACGGCAGTCACGGCCGGGTGAGGGGGCCCACCGCGCCTTGGTCCGGCCCGGCAGGGGCGATCGGCGGGCATGGCGGATACTCGGGTATGGCGGGGCACATGGGTGCTGCGCGGGCTGGAGGTGCGCCGGCGTATGGAGAGAACTTGGCGCGGCCTGCCCGGGCGGATTCCGGCGTGGTTGCGGGACCATGATCCGGGGCTCGCGGCGACGCACAGGGCCGCCCGCACCGCACTGGTGATGCCCGCGTTGTTCGCCCTGTGCGGCCAACTGCTGAAATCCTCGACGATGGCGACCTATGCGGCGTTCGGGTCGTTCTCGATGCTCCTGCTGGTGGAGTTCACCGGCCCGATGGTGCAGCGCCTGCGGGCGCACGTGGGGCTCGCGCTGGGGTGGGCGACGCTCATCTGTCTCGGCACGCTGGTGGCGCGTACGAACTGGCTGGCGGTGGCCACCATGGTCGTAGTGGGCTTCCTGGTCCTGTTCTCGGGTGTCGTCAGCTCCGTCCTCGCGGGCGCCACGACCGCGCTGCTGCTGGCCTTCATCCTTCCCGTGACCTCACCGGCCCCGCTGTCGCAGCTGCCCGACCGGCTCGCGGGAGCGGGCCTCGCCGCGGTCGCCGCCATGTTCGCGATCTCCCTGTTGTGGCCCCGGCCGACCGCGGACCCGCTGAGCGCGCCCGCCGCCCGGGTCTGCCGCGCGGCGGCGGCCCAGCTGCGCACCGACGCCTCCTGGCTGGACGGCGGGCCGCAGGCGCCGACCGCCCGGCAGTGCGAGGCCGCCGCCGACCGGGCCACCGCCGCCGCGGCGGACCTGCGCAGCGCCTTCGACGCCACTCCCTACCGGCCCACCGGTCTGTCCGTCGGCTCCCGCGCACTGGTCCGCCTGGTCGACGAACTCACCTGGCTCAGCGCCATCGTGGAGGACAGCGGTCCCGCATCGGACGAACGCCGGGTCTGTGACGCCGACGCACGCACCGTACGGCGGGCGGCGGCCACAGCCCTGGACGAGGCGGCCGTACTCCTCGACACCCCGCGCGCGGCACCCGAGGCCCTGCGCGCCGCCCTGGTGAACCTGCGTGCGGCGATGGACGGCATGGAGGACGGCGCCACCCACCGGCTGCCCGTGGAACAGCCGAAGCCGCGCACGGAGTCGGAGGTCCGTGCCTTCATCGAGACCCTCGATCTGTCGTTCCGCGCCCAGGAGTTGGGCTTCGCCACGCTGCAGATCGCCGGCAACGTGGATCTCGCCGCGGCCGCCGAGCGGCGCAGCTGGCCGGAGCGGCTGCTCGGCGGAGAACCCGGCGCACTGGCCCAGCCGCTCGGCTCGGCCGTCGAACGCGCCGCCGCCCATCTGGAGCCGCGCTCGGTCTGGCTGCACAACAGCCTCCGGGGCGCGCTCGGTCTCGGAATCGCCGTGGCGCTGGCGAACGCGACAGGGGTCCAGCACTCCTTCTGGGTCCTGCTCGGAACCCTGTCGGTGCTGCGCTCCAACGCGCTCAACACCGGGCAGAACGCGCTGCGCGCCCTCGGCGGCACCCTGGTCGGCTCGCTCGTGGGCGTCGGGCTGCTCCAGCTCATCGGCCACCACGGCACCCTGCTCTGGTTCCTGCTCCCCGTCGCCGTGCTCTTCGCCGGTATCGCCCCCGCCGCCATCTCCTTCGCGGCCGGACAGGCGGCCTTCACCGTCGCCCTGGTCATCCTGTTCAACATCGGCCAGGACCCCGACTGGCACATCGTGCTGCTGCGGATCCAGGACATCGCCCTGGGCTGCGCGGTCAGTGTGCTGGTGGGACTGTTCTTCTGGCCGCGAGGCGCCGGGGCCGCCGTGGACCGGGCGCTGTCCGCGGCGTACGACGCCAGCGCCCGCTATCTCGCGGACGCGGTGGAGTACGCGGCCAGCCGTTGCAGCATCGGCTGTCTGCCGACCGACGCACCGCTCGAGGCGAGCCGGCAGGCGGCCGCCGCGGCCCGCCGGCTCGACGACGCCTTCCGCAGCTACCTCGCCGAACGGGGCGCCAAGCCGGTACGGCTCTCCGACATGACCACCCTGGTCACCGGGATCGTAGGACTGCGCCTCGCCGCCGACGCCGTGCTGGAACTGTGGCAGCGCAACGGCGGCGACGAACAGATCCAGCCCGACCGCTCCGAGGCCCGGCTGATCCTCCTCGACACCGTCGTCCGGCTCTCCGACTGGTACCGCGACCTGGCCGCCGGACTCGGCCAACACACCGCCGTACCGGACCCGTTGGCGCGCAACACCGAAGAAGAGGCGCGCCTCGTCGACTCCCTGCGGCGTGACCTGCGGGACGACGACGGACGCGCCACGGCCACCGCCGTCCGCATCATCTGGACGGCGGACCACCTCAACGCGGCCCGCCGCCTCCAGCACGTCCTGACGGCGGCGGCGAAGCCGAGCGTCTCGGTCTGACGCCTGACACCTGACACCGGGAGTGCCGGGATCAAATACGTTGGCCATGCCCGGAGTTGGTGCATACCTTTCTGTCCGTGACCGGACTGCTCTCCCGTACCCATCTGGCCGCGACCGCCAGTTTCGCGGCGGTGATGTTCCTGAGCGGGTTCGCCGCGCTGGCGGTGATGCCGTTGCTGCCGGTGGCCGCCAGGGACCTCGACGGGGTGGTGCTGTATCCGCTGGTGGCGGGGGCGTTCGTCGCCGCGAGCCTGCTCGGCGGGGTGCTGGGCGGGACCTGGGCGGACCGGGCCGGGCCGCGTCGGCCGCTGATGGCCGGGGTGGCCCTGACCGTCGTCACACTGCTCGTCTCCGCGACGAGTACGACCATCTGGCAGCTGGCCCTGGGACGGTTCGCGGACGGCATCGCCGCCGGACTGGTGGCCGTGTCGATCAACGTGGCCATCGGCCAGGCCTACCCGGATCACCTGCGTGCCCGAGCCCTGGCCCTGATGAGCGCCTGCTGGATCGTGCCGTCCCTGGCCGGTCCGCCGCTCGCCGGGCTCGTGGCCGCGTGGTGGTCCTGGCGCGCGGTGTTCTTCGGCCTCGCGGTTCTCACCCTGATTCCGGCGGCGACAGCGGTGCTCCTGCTGCGCGGGCGGGGGAAGGAGAGCGGAGGAGAAGCCGCGCGGGCAGCGGGGCCGGTGCGACGGCCGGCCCTCTCCGCCGCGCTGGCGGTGAGCTTGGCGGCAGCGCTCACTCAGTACGGTGTCTCCGCCTGGGACGTACGGCACGGGGTGTGCACGGTCTCCGGACTGGCGCTGCTCGTGGTGTTCGCGCCGAGGCTGCTGCCGCCGCGTACCTGGCGGGCCGGGCGCGGGCTCCCCGCCACCGTGTTGCTGCGGGCGCTGACGTCCGGCGCGTACTTCACGCTGGAGGCGTTCGTACCACTGATGTTGAGTACGGCACGAAGGGTGCCGGGCGTGGTGACGGGGCTCGCCTTCACCGGGGCCGCGCTCGCCTGGGCCGGGGCGTCCTGGCTCCAGGGACGCCTGCAGGACCGGGTACCGAGGGACCGGCTCGTTGCCGTCGGGGCCGGGGTGATGGCGGCTGCGGTCCTGTCGGCCGTGATCTGCGTCCTGCCCGCCGTCCCCGCGGCCACGGCGGTGTCCTCGATGGTGCTGGCCGCAGTGGGCATGGGGCTCGCGACGCCTTCGCTGACGCTGCTGTCCCTCAATCACGCCCCGGCCGGCGGGCAGGGCTATGCGAGCAGCGCGATGCAGACCGCGCAGAACCTTGGGCAGACGCTCGTCCTGGCCCTGGCCTCTGCCCTGTTCAGCGCGGTGACGGCGGCTACGAACAGTCAACTCGCCCCATTCGTATGGGCGTTCGCGCTGCTGGTGTTGCCGGTCACCGCTACCGCCCGCCTGGCGGCCCGCACCCGGACGGCGGGCCCGGAGCGGCGACGCGAGTCCGAACCGGCCGTCACCGCCTGCCCCGTCGAAACCGTCGAAGAGAGCTAGATCCGGCGGCCGACTGCTGGGCGTGTGCGCCGGCTCGCGGGATGCTGGCTGGGTGCCCCGACCCGAACGGGAGGCGACCACCTTGAAAGCCATCGTGCAGGACGTCTACGGCCCGGCGGACGTACTGGAGTTGCGGGACATCGACCGACCGGTGCCCGGCCCCGACGAGGTACTGATCCGAGTGCGCGCCGCCGGTGCCGGGCCCGACGTATGGCATCTGATGACCGGCCTGCCCTATCCGGCGCGACTCGTCTTTGGTCTGCGGAGGCCGAAGAACCCCGTGCCCGGCTGGGACGGCGCGGGGGTGGTCGAGGCGGTCGGCCCCGGCGTGACCGACCTCGAACCCGGAGACGCCGTCCACGGCGAATGCCGGGGCTCCTTCGCCGAGTTCGCCCTCGCCAAGGCCGGCAGGATCGCGCGGAAACCCGACGGCCTCACCTTCGAACAGGCCGCCGCCGTCCCCTGCTCCGGTGTCACCGCCCTCCAGGCGCTGCACACCAGGGCCGGTCTGCGACCGGGCCAGCAGGTCCTGGTCATCGGAGCCTCGGGCGGAGTCGGCAGTTTCGCCGTCCAACTCGCCACCGCGCACGGCGCCGAGGCGACCGCGGTCTGCGGTCCGGACGCGGCGGACTTCGTCCGATCCCTGGGCGCCGTCGACGTCATCGACTACACCCGCGAGGAGATCACCGACCGCCCGCGCCGGTACGACGTCGTCCTGGACGCCGCGGGCAACCGCAGTGTCTCGCTCCTGCGCAGCGTGCTCACTCCGCACGGCACCCTCGTCCGTGTCGGCGGCGAAGGCGGGAGCCAGTGGTTCGCCGACGCGGGCATCCGACTGGAGATGGGGCTGCGCTCGCTGTTCGGGGGCCCGAAGCTCCGGGGCATGCTCGCGGTCGTACGCCGTGCGGACCTTCAGACTCTCGACGCCCTCATCGACAAGGGTGAACTCACTCCCGTGGTCGACCGCACCTTTCCACTGGCCGAAGCCGCCGACGCCGTCCGCCACTTGGAGAACGGCCACCCGCAGGGCAAGGTCGTCGTCACGGTCGCGGGACCGGGGGACTGACCGTCGACTGCCACAACTCCCGCGCTTCCGCCGCGACTCCGGGCGCGGCCAGCAGCAACGGCGTGTCGTAGGCCGGGAGTTGCGGCACTGCGACCGCCCCTGCCTCCGTCGCGATCAGCAGCGCCGGGAGACCGTCCACCGGGTGGAACTCGCCGATCGCGGCGGCGGCCGCCCGGCCCGCCGCGACCTGCACCAGGGACAGTGCCGTCGAGCCCATCACGCGAACCGTGCAGTGCCGGTCGGCCAGTCGGGCCATCAGCGCGTCCAGGCCGGGCCAGTGCGCGTGCGCCGCCCACTCCGTCATGAACACATGGCCGGTCAGTGTCGTGTGGTCCGCCGCGTGGATCGGGACGCCGTTCAGGTGCGCGCCCCTGCCCCGTACGGCCGTGAACACCTCGCCCCGCCACGGGTCCGCGACCAGGCCCAGCAGAGGGGAGCCGTCCGGTCGCGCGAGGCCCAGCGAGAAGGAGCACCAGCCCAGCCCGTGGGCGTGGTTGGTGGTTCCGTCCACGGGGTCGATCACCCAGTGCGGGGCGTCCGACGCGCCCTCCTCGACGCCGTACTCCTCGCCGTCGATCCCCCAGCCGGGGAACTCGCGCCGCAGCACCGACCGTACGTGCCGCTCCACCGCCTCGTCCGTGTCCGTGACGATGTCGGCCGGGCCCGCCTTCTGCCGGACCGGGCCCGAGGCCCCGCCGTTCCCGCCGCGGATCGTCTCCGATGCCCACGCGGCCAGTTCCACGGCCACCCGAAGCGCGGCGTCCAGGTCATGCTCGTTCGTCACTGCTCTTCCCCACTCCAGTCGTGTGCGGGCGAACCATCCCGGGTCGGCCTCGGTCCAGGAGATCACGTCGTCGTACGGCTTGGTCGGCGGTCTCACCCGTCGGGCTCACGGATGCCTCGCGGTACGGGGTGCGGGCGTGGTTGGCGGTACATGACGTGCGATGCGGCACGGTTGCGGTTCGTATAGGCGGTATGCGACGACGAATAACAACCCGGGACGGGCTTTCCCGTCTGTGCGTGGCCGTGATGGTGTCCGGCCTTCTCCTCACCGTGACCGGTATGGCCCCCGCGCCGACCACGGCCGAACCCGGACCCGCGCGGGGCAGCGCCTACATGGGCATCGGCGTCCTGGCCCACGACGGGACGAGCGGCAGGATCGGCGCGGTGTCCCCGGAGGAACGGGCCGGGCAGACCGAGGGCGTGGACGTCTCCAGCTATCAGCGCGATGTGGCGTGGCCGAGTCTGTGGAGCGCCGGAACCAGATGGGCCTACACGAAGGCCACGGAAGGCACCTCCTACCGGAACCCGTACTTCGAGGACCAGTACGAGGGCGCGTACGACGTCGGCATGGTCCGCGGGGCCTACCACTTCGCCACACCGGACGGGGGCAGCGGAGCAGCGCAGGCCGACTACTTCGTGGACCACGGCGGAGGCTGGTCGGGCGACGGCCGGACGCTCCCGGGGGCACTCGACATCGAGTGGAACCCCTACGGGGACTCCTGCTACGGCAAGTCCACGAGCAGCATGGTCACCTGGATCGGTGACTTCCTGAACCGCTACAAGGCCCGTACCGGCCGTGACGCCGTGATCTACACGTCCACCAGTTGGTGGAGCAGCTGCACCGGCGGCTACCGCGGATTCGGCGCCACGAACCCCCTGTGGGTGGCCCGGTACGCCTCGTCGGTGGGGGCCCTTCCGGCGGGCTGGTCGGCGTACACGATGTGGCAGTACACGTCGTCCGGGCAGACGGTCGGTGACCACGACCGGTTCAACGGTGCCCAGGACGCGCTGCGCCAGTTCGCTGTCGCCGGCTGAGGGGCGGGTGCCGGGGGCTGCGGCCCCCGGTCCCGATCACGGCGGCGGGTCGTCATCCGTTCTTGGGGTACGCCGGTCCGGCCAGCAGGACGGGCTCGATGGATTCGTAGCGGTTGCGTGCGCGGGCGCCGGACCTTCTGCGGGACAGGACGGTGGCGACGAAGCCGCAGAGGAACCCGGCCGGGACGGAGACCAGCGCGGTCGTGGTGAACGGGAACCAGTTGAAGTCGGCGTCGGGGAAGGCCGATTGGGGGGTGCCGGACACGAGGCTGGTGCCGGGCAGGAGGACCAGGACGCTGACGGTGCCGCCGATGAGTGTGGCCAGCAGACCGGCGCGGGTGTAGCGGCGCCAGAAGAGGCTGTAGAGGAGCGCCGGGGCGATCGCCGAGGCGCCCAGGCAGAAGGAGAGGATGGCGAGGGGCTGGAGGCTGCGGTGCTGGGAGAGTACGGCCAGGCCGATCACGGGGATGCCCACGGCCAGGGCGGACAGGCGGGCCAGCGCCATTTCGCGCAGCGGTGGTGTGTCGGGGCGGGCGGCGATGTCGTGGGCGAGGGAGTTGGCGCAGGCCAGGGTCATGCTGGCCACGGAGGCCAGCAGGGTCAGGAAGATGGCTGTGGTGACGGTGGTGAACAGCAGGCTCTCCGGACGGGAGAGGTCGGTGCCGAACGCGGCGCGCGCCCCGAGGAGATAGGCGGTTGAGCCGCGTGGGTCCGCGGCCGTGATGGTCTTCGCGCCGATGAGGGCGGTGGCGCCGACCGTGACGACGGTCATGACGGCGATGAACAGCGCGACCGCCGACACGGCCCACGACATCGCACGGCGCACCTGACGGGTGCTGCCGGCGGTGTACATGCGCATGGTGACGTGGGGGAGGGACGCACCGCCGAGCACAATCGCGCACTGCGTGCTGACCATGTCGAGGGCGGGGTGCTTTCCGCCGGCGAACTGGAGCCCGTAGCGCAGGTAGTTGTGGCCGGCCCCGCTGTTCCGCGCGGCGGTCCGGAACAGGGTCGGGGGGCTCCAGCCGAAGGTGTGCAGGATGAGCGCGGCGACGACCAGGCCCGAGCCGAGGAGGATCACGGTCTTCAGGATCTGGATCAGGGCGGTGCCGCGCATGCCTCCGAGCGCCGCGTAGGTGATCATCAGCGCTCCGGCCCCGACGACGCAGCCGGTGCGCATGGTGCTGTCGGAGAAGCCGAGGACGTACGCCAACAGCTGCCCCACGCCCGCGAGTTGGACGACCATCATGGGCACGAGCGCGGCAAGGGTGACGGCACAGGCGGTGATACGTACCGCGCGGCCGGGCATCCGGCGGGCGAGTACGTCGCCCATGGTGAACCTGCCGGTGTGGTGCAGCGGTTCGGCCAGCAGGAACATCAGGAGCAGCAGGGAGAGCAGGGTGCTCAGGGCCAGCACGACACCGTCGTAGCCGCAGAGCGCGATGATGCCGCCGACGGTCAGGACGGTGGCCGCGGAGATGTAGTCGCCGGCGATGGCCAGGCCGTTGCGGAGCGGGGAGAGGAACCGGTAGCCGGTGTAGAACTCGTCGAGGTCGTCGCGGTCGGGGCCGGTGACCACGCACAGCAGCAGGGTGAGAGTGACGACGCTGAAGAACGCCACGAGTGACCAGGACTGTGCGGCGCCCTTGAAGTCGGTCACGGCCCGACCTGCTCGTCGCGGGGGTGCGGCGTCTGGTGGCGCACCCGGCGGGCGAGGGGGTCGACGTGGCGTCGCGCGGTGTACTCGTAGAAGAGCACGGCCAGCCAGGTGACGGGGAGTTGGACCAGCGCCAGGCAGAGGCCGGCGGGCAGTCCGCCGAGGGCGGGAGCGGTCATCACCGAGGGGAGTGCGACGGTGAGGGTGAGGAAGACGGCAAAGTAGCCGAGCGCGGCGAATGCGGCGACGCGTCGCTGCCGGCGGCAGGCCCGGCGGAGAAGCCGTAGATCGCGGTGGGGTCCGGTCCATGAACGGGCCCGTACGGACCGCCAGTTGCTGTTGCCGTTGCTCTGCCGGGTGGGTGGCGGCGAGGGCGGGACAGGGGATGCGTGTCGTGCGGGCCGGTGTCGCAGCGGGTGTAACTCGGAGCTGTCGGCGGACATTCCAAGATCTCCTAGTGGGTCGTGGGCCCCAACAGGTGCCGACCACGAGAACGCGGGGAGCGGTCCTGGTCACCGCACGCTATGCGGGCTCCGGAGCCCGCGCAGGACTTCCGACGAACTCCCTGGTGAGAACCGCTGCACCGCGCTGACCTCGGATGTTGTGGGTGTGAGGGGTGGGATGGAACGTCGCGGGAGTGGTGTGTGAGGTGCGGGCGCGTCGAGGGGGTCGAACGGTGAAAAGGCGCGCGGCATCAAGGAGTTGACTCGTCGACCGCGCGATCCCGCCCCCGGGATGATGCACCGTCAGCTCACGTCACCCGGCCCAGGAGTACGGAAACCCGGACGCTCTCGAGATACGGGCCGGGCGGGAGCGACCGGTGAATCCGCTCGGCGAACGCCGGCCGGTCCTCCTGCCTGGGCAGCTTGTCCGCGGAGATGGCGGAGTAGACGCCGCCGATGATTTCGTCGACGCTCAGCTCGTCGCTGTAGTCGATCACCGTTTCCCCGACGTCCGTGAACCCGGCGGCACGGAGCGCGTCCGCGTATCGGCGCCGGTCGTGCGCTGCGGTGCCGCACGTTGCCTCCAGCCTCCTGCCGAAGTGATCCTCCAGGCAGGCCCGCAGGGCGTGTGACCAGGCACAGTCCTGCTGCCACAACGGTGTGCCGTTGGCCACCACGGCGATGCCGCCGCCCGTACGGAACAGGGGCGCCAAGGTACGGAAGAGCTCCTCGTGCCGCATCCAGTGGAGGGCCTGCCCGATCACCGTCATCGCCAGGGAGCCCTGCCCGACCAGCGTCCCCACCGCGGGGATGTCGCTGTCGGCGCCCAGCACCCATGTCACGTTCCGCACGCCCTGCGCCGCGGCCGCTTCCGCGGCGAGCCGCACCATGTCCGGTTCCGGGTCCATGCCGATGACGGAACGGACCTGGGAGGAGAGTGGAAGAGAGAGCTGACCCGTGCCGCATCCGAGGTCGAGCACGATGTCGTCGGCGGTGAGCGCGAAGGCCGCCCGCAGGGCCTCGATGACCGGGGGCGGATAGCCACGTCGGTACTTCGCGTAGAACTCGGCGACCTCACCACTGAAACCCACACCCGCAGTCATGCCCTCACCCTGGCAAGGGCGGGCCGATCAGGACAGCTCGGCAGCACGCGGATCGCTACCGGCAGAAAACTCCCGCACCCATCGCGCCTACTGAAGGACTCCGACAGCGGACCACGCGTCGAGAACCGCGCGATGCTCGTCGCCCTCGCCGTAGAGGCGGAGCGCCACGGAGGCCGTCAGGCGGGCGAAGTCGGCGAACTGTACGTGCTCGTCGAGTTCGGCGCTGGTCAGGGCCTCCCACCAGAGCTGCCCGGCCCGCTCCCACGCCTTGCCGCCCAGCCGCTCGGCGAGGAGGTAGAACGCGTGGTTGGGGATGCCCGAGTTGAGATGCACGCCCCCGTTGTCGCGTTCCGTGTGCTGGTAGCCCTCCATCGTCCTGGGCTGTGGGTCGGTGCCCAGAACGGCGTCGTCGTAGGCGCTGCCGGGATCCTTCAGCGAGCGCAGCGCGTCGCCGTGGATGCCGGGAGCCAGCAGCCCGGCGCCCAGCAGCCAGTCCGCCTGCTCCACGGTCTGGTCCAGCGTGTACTGCTTGAGCAGTACTCCGAAGACATCGCAGATCGAGTTGCGCAGGGCGCCGGTCTGTCCGTAGTAGGGGATAAGGCTCAGTTCGCCGAGTCCCTTCCAGACCTCGACGCCGATGATGTCGACGCACTTGCTGAACCGCGTGAAGATCTGGTCGTCGCCGTCCCCGAGGACCAGGACCTCACCGTTCCAGAACGCGTTGTTGTAGTTCCGGTCGTAGTGGACGACCGCCGCGATCGGTCCCTCCCCGGGCCTCGCGACGTACTCGCGGCCGAAGACCTCCCGCAGAAACCTCGACGCGGCCACCAGCCCCTCGTACGCCTCGTCGACGGCCGGGTCACCCACCGGACCGTGACCAGTTGAACGGGCCACCGTGGAAAGGCGGTTGAGATCCGTCCCCCACCGCGCGTCGAAGACCACGTGCTTCACGTCGTCGGCCGACGCCAGGTCCGGATTCCGTACGACGCGCCCCTCCTCGACGTACACCTCGGCACGGCGGAAGACGAACTGCGGCGGGGCCTGGTCGGTCAGCCGTTCCAGCAGAAGCAGCGGGACCACGCTGGAGCGCAGCAGCGCGGGTTCCAGCGGACTGGCGCTGCGTTCGACCAGTTCCAGTCGGCTCGTCCACGCCCGGATCTGGCCCTTGGAGATCCGGGCCACCTCGCCGATCTCCGTGATCGCCCGCACCAACCGCTGCACGGCGTCCCGGGCCAGATCCTCGCGAGCCTCCTCGGAGACCGTGTCCCCGGTGATGAACGGCATTGCCTCCAGGGCCTCGTAGCCACGCAGTACCGCTTCGAAGATCCCGCTGTCGCGTTTGCGCGCGAGCAGCGGCCCGTGGTCGTCCCACGCGGTACGGCTCGGCGCGGGCGCCGCCCAGTGCCCGTATCTGCGGTAGTACGCAACTGCCGTGCTGTTCCTGGTCAGTTCGGCGTAGATCAGCCTGGCCGCCGTACGGGCGTTGCTGTGGGTGCGCAGCAGTCCACCGGCGGCCGTGGCGATGCCGCCGCCCGCAGCGCCGATGAGCGCCGCTATCAACGTGCTGTCCATGCTTCCCCGCTTCCCCCGGGCATTGACGCACACGGTCAGGGAACCAGCGGGCCCCGGCGACGTCCAGGGTTTCCACCGGCTCGACGAACGCACGTGGCGCCGGTGGTCGTCCGTGACGTATGTTTGGCATAGGACAAACTTTGGCATAGGGCGAATCCTGCTGCTCGGACGAATCCTTCTCCTCGGGTGGAGCTGATCACGTGGCTATCAGGGGCGTCACCGCGGCCGAGATCGCGGGGAGCGTGCGGGACCAGGTCGCTTCGGGCGTGCTGGCGCCGCGGACGAGTCTGCCCCCGGTGCGGACGCTCGCGGCCGAGCTGGGCGTCAACCGGAACACGGTCGCCCTCGCGTACCGGCGCCTTGTCGAGGCGGGAGTCGCCGAGACCCGGGGCCGCGGCGGCACGGTCGTCGCGGCGGTGCCGCAGCTCGCACGCGAAGGCGTCGGTGTCGGCGCCGACTGCGTCGACCTGGCCGGCGGCAACCCCGACCCGCGGCTGCTGCCCGACATCCTGGCCGCCACCCGGCGCGGGGACTACAGCCCGCCGCTGTACGGCGCGCCCGCCATCGACGCCGGCCTGGAGGCCTGGGCCGGTGCCGACTTCGCCGAGGACATCGACCAACCGTTCCGCACCCTGGTGACGCACGGAGCGGTGGACGCCACCGAGCGGCTCCTCAACGCCCACCTCACCCGCGGGGACCTGGTGGCGATCGAGGACCCCTGCTTCCTGGCGAGCATCGGCACCCTGCGCCTCAACGGCTACCGCACAGCACCGGTCGGCGTCGACGGCGCCGGCCTGCGCCCCGACGCCCTGCGCGCTGCCCTGGAAGCCGGCGCCCGCGCGGTCGTCTGCACACCCCGGGCCCACAACCCGACCGGCGTGAGCCTCACCGAGGAACGGGCGGCCGACCTGCGCGCGATCCTCGCGGAGTACCCCCAGGTCCTCGTGATCGAGGACGACCACTTCTCGGCCGTCTCCGCGCGGCCGTACCACCGGATCACACCACCGGGCAGTTCACGCTGGGCGCTGGTGCGGTCCGTGTCCAAGTTCCTCGGACCGGATCTGCGACTCGCCCTCGTCGCCGCCGACGCCGAGACCGCCGCGCGCCTGGAAGCGCGGTTGAGCGCCGGCACCACCTGGGTCAGCCGCCTGCTCCAGCACGTCACCCGTGAACTCCTCCTCGATCCCCGCGTCCATGAACTCCACGAACGGGCCCGCGAGTTGTACGCGCGGCGCAGCGGCCTGCTCGTCGAGCGGCTGCACGCGCAGGGCATCGAGGTCCCGCACAAGCCTGACGGACTGAACGTATGGGTCGAGCTCGACGTCGACGGACGGGCCGCGGCCGCGGCCCTGGCGCAACGGGGTTGGGCGGTGCGGCCCGGGCACCTCTTCGCGCCGGACCCGGCCGCCCACCGGGGCGCGATCCGCGTCACCTCCTCCACCGTCACCGAGCCGCAGGCCGAGGCCTTCGCCGCCGAACTCGCCGCGGTCGTCGAGGAATTGCGCTCGACAGCGGCCAACTGACCATCACGAACGTCCCACCCGAGCAAGGAGTCATCATGTTCCGCGGCCTGAGCGCCTTCCCCCTCACGCCCACCGACGAGCAGGGCATCGACGAAACGGCGTACGCCGCGCTCGTCGCACGGCTCGCCGCCGCCGGCGTGGACTCCATCGGCGCGCTCGGCTCCACCGGCGGCTACGCCTACCTCACCCGCGAACAGCGCGCCCACGCCGCGAAGATCGCGGTCGAGGCCGCCGACGGGGTGCCCGTCATCGTCGGCATCGGCGCGCTGCGCACCTCCCACGTGCGGGAGTTGGCCGAGGACGCCCAGCGGGCGGGCGCCTCCGGACTGCTGCTCGCCCCGATGACGTATCAGGCGCTCACCGAGGACGAGGTGTTCGGCCTGTACGAGGACGTGACACGCGACCTCTCCGTACCGCTGTGCGTCTACGACAACCCCGGCACCACGCACGTCCACTTCACCGACGAACTGCACGGCCGTATCGCGCAGTTGCCCAACATCGGCTCGATCAAGATCCCCGGTGTGCCCGACGACCCGCGCGAGGCCGAACTCCGGGTCGCCGCGCTGCGCGCGCTGATCCCCGACACCGTCACCATCGGAGTGAGCGGGGACTGGACGGCCGCGCGCGGTCTGAACGCCGGGTGCGACGCCTGGTACTCGGTCATCGGCGGCACCTTCCCGCTGACCGCGCTCGCCGTCACCCGTGCCGCCCAGGCCGGCCACGCGGGCCCGGCGGTGGACCTCTCCGCTCAACTCGAGCCGCTGTGGGCCCTGTTCCGCCGCCACGGCAGCCTGCGCGTCATCTCCGCCGCCGCCGCCCACCTCGGCCTGACAGGGGAACCGAACCTGCCGCTTCCGCTGCGGGGTCTTGACGAGACCGCCCGCCAGGAGGTCGTCGCCGCGCTGGACACCCTCGGGCTGACCTCCTGAGCGCGAACGGCGTGAACTCGCAGCGCACAGCGAGCAGTTCACGGAGGTCGCGGGAGGAGGACTCGCCTTCGTCCGGAGGGGGCGGGGGCGTCGGCGGCCTGGCGCGCTACGTCGTCGCCGCTGCCCTTGCCCGCACCGCCGACGGCGGAGCGGTGGTCGCCGTCGTCCTGCTCGTCACCTCGTCCGGCGGCTCCGGGACGCTCGCCGGGGTACTCGGCGCGTGCATCACCGCCCCGCATCTGCTCGGACCCTTCGTCGCCAGGTCGCTGGACCTCGCCGGGGACGGCCGCAAGGTCATCGCGGCGGCCTGCCTCCTGTACGCCACCGCGCTGACCGCGGGTGTGCTGACGTACGGTCAGGCACCTGTCGTACTGACCGCGCTGCTGCTGGCCACGGCCGGCGCCTGCGGGCCGCTGCTGACCGGCGGCATCAGCAGCCGGCTGCCCGCCATCGTCGGACCCCAACTGCGCACGCAGCGCCGGGCCCAGGGCTGGGACGTGGCCACCTACGGCATCGGCGGCACTGTCGGCCCGTCCCTGGTGGCCGCCCTGTCGGGCTGGGTCTCGCCCACCGCGGCGGCTCTCGCCCTCGCGGCCGGGGCGGCCACGGCGGCGGGCGGTGTCCTGCTGCTGCCGTTCAGTGCGCCGTCGCACGGTGGCGACAGGTCGGCGATCCTCAAGCCGGGAGCGACCCTCGCGCTGATAGCCCGGACGGGTCGGCTTCGGCGCACCGTCTACCTCACGATGGTCGTCGCCCTGAGTGTCGCCGCGCTGCCGATCACCGCGGTCCACCTGACGAAGATCCTCGGCACCGAGCCGGCCACCGCGGCCCTGCTGACCGCCGCGTACGGCCTCGGCAATCTCACCGGATCGATAGCGGTCATGGTCCGCCCTCTCACCGGCGATCCGGACCGGCTGATGCGCCGCCTCGCCCTGGGCGTCGTCGCCGGCCTCCTCACCGTCACCGCGAGCCCCGCCTTCGCGGTGTCCGTCGCGGCCTACGCCCTCACCGGGATCCTCAACACCTGCTTCTTCGCCTCCACCCTCGCGGCCCGCACGGAGTACGCACCGAGCGGAGCGCGCGGCCAGGTCTTCATCTGGGTCGCGGCCCTGAAGATCACGTCCGGCTCCGCCGGCACGGCACTGGCCGGTTCGCTGACCGGCGTGTCCGTCCGACTCCCACTCGTCGTCGGCCTCCTGGCCGTCTCCGCTGCCGTCGCCGCCGCGACCACCGAGACACGCTTCGCGAGAGCCGCCGAGAAGCGCCCGTGACCGTACCGAGAGAATCGTCGCAACGCTCGTATGATGCGGAGTTCCGCTGATGCGGAGTTCCGCGAGGGTGCTCTACGTGTCGTGATCGAGACCGGGAGGCCGGCCTCGGAGGTCGCCGAGTAGCTCGGCGTCAACGCCAGCACCCTGCACAGCCGGGACCGATGCCATTTCCGGAGGTCAGCGTGTGCGCCATGATCCTGATAGTGCCTTTTGCCGCCGGGTTATTGATCATCGGCATCGTCCAGGGTCACCTCGGGACAGCGATCCTGGGTGCCGTACTTCTCGCCTTCGTCGTGTGGGCCCTTGCGAGCGCCAAGGGCGACGAGGACAGCGACGACGCCGATGACGGTGAAGCCTAGTGCTCTGGCCGCATAGGTTCGCCGGGTCCGGGGTCGTGGCGGGTGGACCCTGTCAGCCCCTGAACTGCGTCGATCACCCTGCCCACCACCTCGGTCACCGGCTTGGATGCATCGATGATCGTCGCGCCACGGCTTTCGTAGATCGCTCTCATCCGAGGGTTCCACTTCAGGGCCGCTGCGAGCTCTTCGGGATGTTGCCCGAACGGGTTCGTAGTGCGGGTCGCGAGCCGGTGGCGGAGGGTCTCCTCGTCGATCACCAGGCACACGGTGAGGTCGAAGAGATCGCGGACGTCTGCCTCGTTCTCCGCCGACCCGCACAAGAACGCGATGTGGAAACGAGACTCCTCGACGAGGGTCTCAACGCGTTCACGGACGATCGCCCACCCGTATCGGTCGAGCCAGCCCCCAGGAACCGGATACGGAGGATCCACCACGACGTCGCCCTTGGTCCGGTCGATCCAGCGACTGAAGCCGTCCTCGTCGGCGTCGAGCGCGACGTAGCCACGCGCTCGCAACACCCTGCAGACCGTGGACTTACCAGTCCCTGAATTGCCCGTAACCCACACCAACGTCACGCCGCCAGCGTAGACATGACCACCCCGGGCCAGTGCTGTGACCGCGCAGGTTCGCCGGGTTGCGGTCAGGCTGCGGCTTTGAGAGGGCGGCCGCTCCAGCGGATGCCCTTCTCGCTTCGGATGCGGGCGCGTTCGTTGCGCTCGGCGGCCAGGGCCTGGGTCTGCATGGTGTGGTTGGGGTGCTGGGAGTTGGCGATGGTGAACTGCCGCAGCGGCCCGAAGTGCGCCTCGACCGGGTTCGCCCACGAGGCGTAGGTCGGGGTGAAGCACGGATCGACTTCAGCGCGGCCAGCGTGTTCACGGCTCCCTTCTTGCGCCGGTTCACGCCCCACAGACGGTCGTCGCCCACCGAGTAGCAGCCGTGGAAGTAGCGCACCTCGTGGGTGCGGTGGTAGGTGGCAGGCACCCGGTCGGGACGCCGTTGTTCGGCCCAGCCCGAGCCCGCGGTGGGCCGGATGCCCAGCGGGCCGAACTCGTCGAAGGCGAACACCCGGTCCGGGAAGCGGTCCAGAATGTGCCCGCTACGGTCCAGCTCCATCTCCCGTTCGCGGTCCGGGGGCTCCTTCCAGGTCTTGGTGCGCTGGAAGGGGACGCCGCGGCGGGCGAGCAGGCACCGTAACGCCTCACGGCCGAGGCTGATCACACGGGCGTGCACTTTGTGCAGGTAGGCGACCAGCCTGCGCAGCGACCAGCGGGTGAACGGCTGGCCGAGCTCGACCGGGCGGGTGGTGGCCGTCTGGATGACGAAGTCCTCGTCGTCATCGCCGAGTTGGCGGGGACGGCCTCCCGCCCACTGTCCGCCCGCCGAGGCCGGCAGCTCCGAAGAGTGATCGAGTCCAGGAAGGCCACTTACGCTCAAGTGCGCCATTCGTCGGGATCCTGAATTCGCGCACCATATACATCTCGTCGTGCAAACTCCCGTCCGCGGTGAGCGTGTTGCGCGGTATACGACCGACCTCGACGAAAAGCGGCGTCGAGCATCGACGTGCCAACCGAGGAGTTCGTCGTCACGCTGCACCACAACGAGGTGAGTGTCGGCACGAGCGTCAGGTCAGGATGGCCAACCACTTTGACTCCGCACGGCAGTTCACGAAACGTGGTGGCCGAAGAGCGGGGAAATTGCGACCCGGTGCGGCTGCCCGACTTGAAATGCGGGGCGCCCATTCCATTCGGCCGAACCGGACGCCTCGGCCGCGGGACGGCATGATCCACGAGCCGTACTCGAACAAGGGAATGGGCGTCCCATGGCGTCAGGATGACCCAGTGCTGGGGGATTCTTGCCGGAACCATTGCCGCGCCTGCCGGTTGTGCGACCACTCCGAGAGGTAAGCCGTCGGCTCGACGTGTTTGCGTCTGGGTTTGCACACAAGGGCAAGGCGGGTCCGCGCGTCCCGGAACCCGTGCGCCCCCCTGGGGTGCCGCCGCCGCACGCGCCCCTGGGTGAACTTCGCGTTCAGAAAGTCCCGTTGGCCTCGTTGACATGCCATCAGCGCACACGTTTCACTCGACACTCGTGCATGGCAACGTTGTCAGGCCGTCGAGGGCGACCGGAACTGTTGCCTGTCGTCGGCGTTCCGGGATCTCGGTGCGTCGGCATCTGTTCTGCCAGGCACGAATTGCTGCGGAGGCAACCGATGGTGAGACCCCGACATTCAGCCGCGCCACGTGACAGCAAGAGATCCCGCCGGTATTCGGCCCTGTTCTGCGTCCTGGGCCTGGCCGTTCTGCCACTGCCGGCAGTGGGCAACGCGTATGCCGCGAGCGGCGCGACGCCGGCCCTGGTGACGGACCCCGCGTCCCTCGTCAACCCCCTCATCGGCACCTCCGGTGCGGTGGACACCTTCCCCGGCCCCGACATGCCGGCCGGGATGGTCCAGTGGGGCCCGGACACGACGCCAGACCGCCCCGACGGCGGCGGCTACGAGTACAACGACAAGAAGATCTCCGGCTTCAGCCTCACCCACATCTCGGGCCCGGGCTGCCCCGTCGCGGGCGACCTGCCCGTCCTGCCCGTGACCGGCGCACTGTCGGGCGACCTCGGCACCACGTCCGCCGGCTTCAGTCACGCCGACGAGCAGGCGGGGCTCGGCTACTACAAGGTCACCGACGCGAACGGCGTCAAGACCGAACTGACCGACACAACCCGCGCGGGCCTCGGCCGCTTCACCTTCCCCGCTGGGCAGCAGGCGAACCTGCTCTTCAAGCTCAGCGGCGGTGCCACCCAGATCGACGGGACCCGCGTCCAGGTCGTGAACAGCCAGGAGATCAGCGGCGCGATCGACAGCGGTCACTTCTGCGGCGCCGCCAACAGATACACGCTGCACTTCGACATCAAGTTCGACCGGCCGTTCGCCGCGAGCGGCACCTGGGTCGGCGGCACCATCACCCCCGACGCGAAGTCCCTGAAGGCCGGCAAGGTCCAACCGGCCCCGCAGAAGACGAAGTCGGCGCCGCTGAAGGAGAAGCACTTCACCGTCCCGGCGAAGCCCGCCCCGACGATCCACACGAGCGCGAACAAGCACTCCGGTACGCCGTCCCCGGCAGCGAGTGCCGCACCGCGGACATCCGCTGCCGCGCAGCCGCCCACCACCGGCGCGAACGGCATGTATCTGACCTTCGACACCACCTCGAACCCGACGGTGAACGCCAAGGTCGGCATCTCGTACACGAGTGACGCCGGAGCGGCGAACAACCTCTCCACCGAGATCAAGAAGTGGGATCTCGCAGCCGTCGAACAGGCCAATCACGACGCCTGGAACACGGTGCTGACCAAGCTCCAGATCGGCGGCGGCACTTCGAACCAGCAGACGCAGTTCTACACCGCGCTGTACCACGCGCTGCTGCACCCGAACGTCTTCTCCGACGACAACGGCCAGTACATGGGCATGGACAACCAGATCCACACGCTCGCCAAGGGACAGAAGGCCCAGTACGCCAACTACTCAGGCTGGGACACCTATCGCTCCCAGACGCAGCTGATGGCGATGGTCGAGCCGAAGGTCGCCGGTGACGTCGTCACCTCGATGCTCAACGGCTATGACCAGACAGGCCTGTTGCCCAAGTGGGCCTCGAACAACGGCGAGAGCTACGTCATGGTCGGCGACCCGGCAGCCGGCATCATCGCCGACGCGTACGCCTTCGGCGCCACCAACTTCGATACGGCCAAGGCCCTTTCGGCCCTCCAGCACGAGGCCACCGTCCCGAACAACGACCGCCCCGGCGAGTCCGTACGGGACGCGAAGGGCTATCTCCCGCTCGACGAGAACGACTACAACTGCTGCAACTTCTACGGCCCCGTCTCCACCCAACTCGAATACGACTCCGCCGACTACGCCATCGCCGCCTTCGCGAAGTCGCTGGGCAACACATCCGTCTACGCGAAGTTCGCCACCCGCGCCCAGGACTGGATGAACGTCTTCAACCCGCAGACCGGCTATATGCAGGCCAAGAACAAGGACGGCCAGTTCGCGGGCGGCTTCACCCCCGGCACCTCCAACGGCTTCGTGGAGGGCACCTCCGCGCAGTACACGCCGATGGTCCCCTTCAACCTGCGCCAGCTCATCCAGGCACGCGGCGGGAACACGGCGTACTCGTCCTACTTGGACAGCCTGCTCGACAACATCACCCGCCCCGGCAACACCGACGCCGACCTGAGCAACGAGCCCAGTGTGGAGATCCCCTGGGAGTACGACTACACGGGCCAGCCCTGGAAGACCCAGGCGGCCGTGCGCGACGCCCAGCAGAACCTGTACTTCAACGCGCCCGTCGGCTCCTTCGGCAACGACGACCTCGGCGCGATGAGCTCCTGGTACGTCTGGTCCGAGCTCGGTATGTACCCGGAGACCCCGGGCACGGACACCCTGGCACTCGGCAGCCCCGCGTTCCCGGTGGCCAAGGTGACCCTCGGCAGCGGCAGGACCGTGGGGATCAACGCACCGCAGGCCGCGCCCGACGCGCCGTACGTACAGTCGCTCGCCGTCAAGGGCAAGGCGTGGAACAGCTCCTGGCTGAGCTATCAGCAGTTCCAGGGCGCGGGCTCGCTCGACTTCACGCTCGGCACCGTACCCAACAAGGCCTGGGCGTCCGACCCTTCGGCCGCACCGCCCTCGGACACCACGGGCGGCGGCCGGGTGCTGGCCGCGACCGGTCCCTCCAGTGACGGCCTGGTGCTCCAGCCGGGCGCGTCCGGTGACGGCACGCTCGATCTCACCAACCTCGGCAGCACTGCCGTCACGGTCGACTGGAAGGCGACGGCACCCTCCGGCGTCACGCTGGACACGTCGTCCGGTTCGCTGACGGTCCCCGCGACAGGCAGCGCCGAGGCCAAGGTCAAGGTGACGGCGGGTGCGAGCGAGGGAACCTACCCGGTCACCTTCGCGCTCACCGATCACAGCACCGGTACGGCACTGAGCGGGGCGACCCTCCGCGTGGCCGTGGCCAAGGCCGGCGCGCTGTGGCCGTATGCCACCAACGAGGGCATCTACCCCGACGGCACCTCCTTCTCGGGCGGATTCGACAACGACGGCTGGGCGTTCTCGCAGAACGCCCTGTCGGCTGCCGGTGTCACGAGCGGCTCCACCGTCACCGCCGACGGCATCTCCTACACCTGGCCGACGGTGACGTCCGGGCAGCTGGACAACCTGGAGATGGCCGGCCAGACCATCCCGATGCCGGCCGGCGTGTCCGGTGCGTCGCTCGGCCTGCTGGGCACCGCGACCAACGCGCCGACCGACGGCAGCGGGGTCTCGGGCACGGTGACCGTCACCTACACCGACGGCACCACCTCGCAGGCGACGATCGGCTTCTCGGACTGGACGCTCAACGGCGGCGGCAGCACGCCGCTCCCAGGGGACACGACGGCCGTCACGACCGCCTATCGGAACACCGGGAGCGGGGGCCGGGACAACGTCAAGGCCTATGTCTTCGCCACCAAGGTCCCGCTGGACGCGTCCAAGCAGGTCGCGTCGATCACGCTGCCGGTGACGGGCTCGTCGGGCGCCGACCACCTGTTCGCATACGGATTCGGCCAGTAGCGCGGTGAGTTGAGGCACTGGCGGTCCTGACGACGCCGGACCGGTTCCCGGACGCGAGCCCGGGAACCGGTCCCTCAACTGTCTTCTCCCGCCCCATTGTGGTGAGGCCTGTGCACCTTTACTGTTCGGCTTTGCCTGAGTCTGTTTGATGCTGTTCGCCCAGTCGGTCTGGAGGCCGCCGTGCGGGGTAGTCGGAACGGTTCGGAAGGTGCGAGACCCGGTCGGCGCCGGTGGTGGAGGTCCGTCCTCGCGACGGCCGCGACCATCGCCCTCGCGGCGGGCATGACCGCGCCGGCCACGGCGGTGGCGCAGGACATCGGCGAGCAGGCGCCCGCCGTCAGTCAGGACGCCGCCGACACTCCGCAGGCTCACACGGTGACCCTCGACGGCTATTCGTTCCTCGTCGACGGCAAGCGCACCTACCTGTGGTCCGGCGAGTTCCACTACTTCCGGCTCCCGAGCCCGGACCTGTGGCGCGACATCTTCCAGAAGATGAAGGCCGCGGGCTTCAACTCCACGTCCCTGTACTTCGATTGGGGCTACCACTCGCCCAAGCCGGGCGTCTACGACTTCACCGGGGTACGGGACGTCGACAAGCTCCTCGACATGGCCCAGGAGGCCGGGCTCTACGTCATCGCGCGCCCGGCGCCGTACATCAACGCGGAGGTCGACGGCGGCGGACTGCCCGGCTGGCTGAGCACCAAGGCCGGCAACAACCGCAGCGACGACCCGCAGTTCCTCAAGTACGCGGACGAGTGGCTGACCCAGATCGACCGGATCATCGCCCGCCACCAACTGACCAACGGCACAGGGTCGGTGATCGCCTATCAGGTCGAGAACGAGTACTACAACGGCTCGGCCGCCGGACGCTCCTACATGCAGCACCTCGAAGACAAGGCCCGCGCGGACGGCATCACGGTCCCGCTGACCGGCAACAACAACGGCACCTTCAACTCCGGTACCGGCGCCCTGGACGTCGACGGCCCCGACTCCTACCCGCAGGGCTTCAACTGCTCCAACCCCGCGAAGTGGAACGGCGTCCCCGACATCAGCTACGACCACCCGGCCGGAAAACCGCTCTACTCACCGGAGTTCCAGGGCGGCGCCTTCGACCCGTGGGGCGGACCGGGCTACGACAAGTGCGCCCAGCTCATCAACGACCAGTTCGCCAACGTCTTCTACAAGCAGAACATCGCCGTCGGCGCGACCGCACAGAGCTTCTACATGACCTACGGCGGCACCAACTGGGGCTGGCTCGGCATGCCGCAGAACTACACGTCGTACGACTACGGGGCCGCGATCCGGGAGACCCGCCAGCTCGACCCGAAGTACTACGAGGACAAGCTCATCGGGTACTTCACGCAGTCGGTCGCTCCGCTGACGAAGACCGAGGCGATCAGGACCACACCACCGGACGACTCGGCGGTCGTGGACACCGCCCGGATGAACCCCGACACCAAGACGCAGTTCCACGTCCTGCGGCACGGCAACTCCACCTCCACGGCGGTCGACAAGACCCACATCTCCCTGGACTTCAACGCCGTCCCGTCCGCCGACACCACCTACACCTGGGACGACCCCGACTCCGCGCTGCAGTACGCCGGTTCGTGGTCGCACGTGGCCAACACGAGCTACACCGGCGGCGATTACAAACACACGGAGTCCTTCTCGAAGACGGCCGGCGACTCCCTCACCGTTCCCTTCGACGGCACCGCGATCCGCTGGATCGGCTCGAAGACCAACAACCACGGCAACGCCGACGTCTACCTCGACGGCACCAAGGTGGCCACGGTCGACGACTCCGGCAGCGAGAGCCAGGCGGTTCTCTTCCAGAAGACCGGCCTGACACCCGGCGCGCACACGCTGAAGATCGTCGTCGCCGGGAGCCACAGCTCGGGATCCACGGACAACTACGTGGCCGTAGACGCCATCGACGTACCGACGGGCGACTCCGCCGCGGAGCCGACCTACCCGGTCGTACCGCAGCAGCCCGGCACCGCGATCACCCTCGACGGACGCGACTCCCACGTGATCGTGGCCAACTACCGCTTCGGCGAAGCCCAGTTGCAGTACTCGACCTCCGAGATCATGACCAACGCGACCATCGGGAACCGGGACGTCGCCGTGCTCTACGGCGACGAGGACAGCGACGGTGAGACGGTCCTCCGCTACACCACCGAGCCCACCGTGACCGCCAACGGCGGGACGGTCACGACCAGTTGGGACCCGTCCACCGGCGACCTCCGCCTGAACTACACGCACAAGGGCCTGATCCGCATCAGCATCAGCGGCGACGGAAAGCGCCCGCTCCTTCTGCTGGTCGGCGACAAGGCCACGGCGGAGACCTTCTGGCGCCAGGACACGGCGAGCGGCCCCGTTCTCGTGCGCGGCACCCACCTGCTGCGGACGGCGACCAGCCTGCGCGGCGGCCGCACCGTGGCGCTCACCGGCGACAACGCCGACGACAAGAACATCGAGGTGTTCACCTCCGCCACTCAAGTCACCTGGAACGGGAGGGCGTTGGGCGCCCTCGCCACCGACACGGGGAGCCTCACCGGGAAGATCCCGGTGGCCGCTCCCGTGAACCTGCCGGCACTCACCAACTGGAAGCACGCCGAGGAATCCCCCGAAGCGGCCCCAGGTTTCGACGACACCAGCTGGCAGGTGGCCGACAAGGCGACCACCAACAGCGTCTCCGGCGTCAACTCGCTGCCGGTGCTCTACGCCGACGACTACGGCTTCCACACCGGCAACACCTGGTACCGGGGCCGCTTCCGCGCCACCGGCAAGGAGACCGGCATCCACCTGGTCTCGGACTCGGGAGGAGACGCGCAGGCGTTCTCCGTCTGGCTCAACGGGACCTTCCTGGGCAGCTCCACCACCGGCAGCGGTGACTTCACCTTCCCGGCCGACGCGCTGAAGTCCCAAGGGGACAACGTCATTTCAGTGCTCACCGTCAACATGGGACACGAGGAGGACTACAACTCCACCAACGGCAACAAGGCCGCGCGCGGCCTGACCAGCGCCTCCCTCGTCGGCGCGCCGCTGACGTCCGTCACCTGGCGTCTCCAGGGCGTACGGGGCGGCGAAGACCTCCAGGACACGGTCCGCGGTGCACTGTCGACGGGCGGCCTCTACGGCGAGCGGGCCGGCTGGTCCCTGCCGGGCTACCCGGACGCCGACTGGAACCGCGTGACCCTCCCGACGACCGACACGACACCCGGCGTCTCCTGGTACCGCACCGACGCCAAGCTGGACCTGCCGCACGGTCAGGACACCTCGCTCGGGCTCACATTCACGGACGACCCGGCGCGCAAGTACCGCGCCACGATCTTCGTGAACGGCTGGCAGGTCGGCAACTACGTCAACTACCTCGGCCCGCAGCACACCTTCCCGGTCCCCAACGGCATCCTGAACCCGAACGGTCACAACAGCATCGCCATCGCGGTGTGGAACCTCGACGGCAGCACCGGCGGACTCGGCCAGGTCTCACTGACCGACTACGGCAGCTACGCCTCCTCCCTGCGCGTCGCACAGAACGACAGCCCGCGCTACGACGCCCGGACCTACGCGATGCCGAAGCGCCCGGGGACGGACGTCACCCTCGACGTGCCGGACACCGCCCAGCCGGGACAGGCCTTCACCGCCCGTACGACGGTCCGGGTGCCGAAGGACGGACGGCCCGCCTCCGGACTGACGGCCTCGCTCGCGGCGCCGGACGGCTGGAGCGTGAGTGCCACGAGCCCCGAGTCGGTCGAGCGCCTGCGGCCCGGCACCTCGGCCACCTTCACCTGGCAGGTCCGGCCCCCGGCCGGAACGCTGCCGTCCGCCTCGGCACTCACCGCCACGGTGCACTACCGGCAGAACGGACGGCAGGCTGTCGGCGACGACGAGCGCATCGTCCGAGGGATCCCGCCGGCTCCGCCCGCCGGACAGAGCGACGTGAGCGGTCTGCCGTTCCTGTCGTCCACCAACGGGTGGGGCCCGGTGGAACGGGACACCAGCGTCGGCGAGCAGGCGGCCGGTGACGGCCGTCCGATCACCATCGCGGGCGTCGGCTACGCCAAGGGCCTGGGCACCAACTCCGTGAGCGACGTCGAGCTGTACCTCGCCGGACAGTGCTCGCGGTTGACGGCGTCCGTCGGCGTCGACGACGAGACGAACGGTGCGGGCACGGTGACGTTCTCGGTGATCGCCGACGGCAAGACTCTGGTCACCACGCCGACGATCCACGGCAAACAGGCCGCGGTGCCGATCGACGTCGACATCAGCGGCGCCCAGGTGCTCGACCTCAAGGTCGGCGACGCGGGCGACGGCAACGGCAACGACCACGGCGACTGGGGGACGCCCACGCTGACGTGTGAATGACCGGGAGGCAGGACAGCGCGGGCGTTCCTACAGCTCGCGCTCATGCCTCCAGCGGGTCCGGGCCTCGCACAGCGCTGGTCAGCGGGGCCAGGACCCGCCAGCCGACGCGCTCGTACAGGGCCCGGCCGTCCGGCGTCGCGCCGAGCACGCCGACGGTGGCCCCCTGCCCGGCCGCGACATCGGCGAGCGTGGCCATCACCACGCGCCCCAGGCCGCGGCGCTGGTGGGCCGGGTCGGTCTCCACCTGGTCGACGACGGCGGTGGAGCCGGTCACGGCGACCTGACCGCGCGCGGCGAAGGCGCCGTTCGGGGTGCGCACCAGGGCGCGGGTCACACCGGCGCGGCTCCAGGTGCGCAACTGGTAGCCGCCGGGGACCTCGGCGCCGGAGGCGCGCAGCGGGCCGGACATCAGGAAGCCAGGACCGGCTGACAGGGACCAGCCGGGGGCCAGCCAGGGGGTGAGCGTCTCCGGCGGTACGAACGCCTTCAGCCAGACGTTCGGGGCGGTGGCGTCCTCGGTGATCTTGCGGACGGTCGGCTCGTCGGCGGTGGTCAGGACGTGGCGCATGACGTGCTGGGACAGACCGACATCGATGGTGAAACCCCAGGCGCTGGGCGCCGGTTCGGCCGCGCCACGCGAAAGGGCCCAGCCGTGGACCCACGCTTCCACGGCTTCAGCCGTGTTCCTGAAAGACAAAGCCCCTCCCGATGTAAGTAACGGTTCCCTGTTTCGCCTATTACATCAGGAGTGGTGGTGACCTGCCAGGGGTGAATGGGGCAACCGTGGCCTGCCCTCATGGGTCTAGCCCCCGATGACACACCATCAGGTCCGACGCTTGGGGAGGCGGCGGACCCAGCGTCCCAAGGGGGGACCTCATGCGTATGCGCCCGGCCGTCGCCATCACTTTTCTGACAGCCACCCTTTCCGCATCGATGCTTCCGGCCACCGCCCGGGCGGCGGACAGGGCAGTCGCCGACGACACCACGTTCTCGAACGTCGTGGTCAACGGAGGCAAGGACATCGTGCTCGGCCTGACCACCAGAACGACCGTCACGATCACGTGGACCGCCCACGACCCTCAGGGCGTTGCCGCGTCCTGGGCCTACCTGTGGCACGGCCCCAACACGGACGACGCCGACGGCGTCCTCCCGCTGTACCCGCCGACGGGAGCATGCGTGGTGTCGTCGGCGGACCCGACCACCTCCACGTGCAAGGTGAACCTCGCTGTGGACGCCGCGCGGGCCTTCGACCACAACGGCCTCGCCGGAGCCTGGAAGGTGCTCGCCGGGGCGCAGGACACCACGGACGAATGGACGGAGATCGACGAGGCCGGCACGGCGAACTTCAAGCGGTACGCCAAGGTGACCGTCAATGCCTCGCCCGAGCCGGTGAAGAAGGGCAGGACCATCACGGTGACCGGCAAGCTGAGCCGCGCCAACTGGGACAGCGGCAGCTACACCGGCTACCAGGACCGGCCGGTCCAGCTGCAGTTCCGCAAGAAGGGCAGCTCCGTCTACACCACCCTGAAGACCGTCAACAGCGGCATCGGCGGCAGCCTGAAGACCACCACCAAGGCCAAGGCCGACGGCTACTTCCGCTTCGTCTTCGCCGGTACGCCCACCACCGGCCCGGCCACGGCGGCAGGGGACTTCGTCGACGTCAGGTGACGCAGCGCGCCCGTCCCCACCCGTCGGGACGGTGGGGCCGGCGTCCATCCGGGGTGGACGCCGGCCCGGCCCCGTTCCGGGAACGGTTCAGGTGTCGTACGACGGTTGGCGCCTGGGCGACCGGCCCGGCGGTCAGGCGGCGTCCGGCCCCTCCCACGTGGCCCGGACCAACGCCCGTTCGGTCCCGGCCAGGTAGACCGCCGCGGCGAGCCACGCGCGCGCGTACCCGTCCGGGTCCGCTTCCTCGGTGCGGCCGAACACATCGCGCCCACGCCGGTCCGCCTCCGCGGCGAGCGCGTGCGACAGGTCCGCGGCCGTCCGGAAACCGGCGCGCCGCAGCGCTACGACGGCCCCGGCCCGGTCGCCGTCGCGCGCGGGCTCGGCGGCGGCCCTGCGCCCACCGGACACGGCGACCTCGACCAACCTCCGCAGCCGCCACAACGGCGCCTCGGTCACCGGGTCGGACGGGATGCGGGGGAGCCCGGCCGTCTCCAAGAGAGCGTCGGCGGGCGGCAGATGGCTCCCCTCGATGCGGTCGTAGCCGAGATCGGCATGGCCCTGCCACTCAGTGGGCAGCCGCAGGGTTGTCGCCGTGGTCTCGTCCGCTTCCGGCGCCGGGCCGACGGCGAGCGGCCGGAGTGTGGCCGCGCGATCGGGATCGAGGCGGCCGACGACGCGCAGTCTCAGCCCGGGGCGGGACGCCAGTCGGCGAAGGTTCGCGGTGTGGGCGAGGTCGGGGTGACCGTTGGCCGGCAGGAGGCGGATCAGGAGACCGTCCGGGTCCGCCCGGCCGGAGGTCAACTCCTGGGCGAGCAACTGCTGTTCGACCACTCCGACGATGACCAGATCACAGCCGATCAGCTCACCGGCCGTCCGCTCGGCCCCCTCCGGATCGCTCACCGAAGCGTTCCCGAGCCGGGCGGCTACGGCCTCGGCGAGCGGCCGGGCGAACAGCGCGGCCAACGGGCCCGAGGACCAGGACCGGCCCGCGACCGGTGTCGCCCGGACGCCCTTGCCGGCGCCGAGACGGCCGTCCGAGGACAGCGTCGCCCCCGAGATCAGCAGCCCGCCACGGGAGAGCCCGGCATGGTCGACGCTGCCCGAACCGAGCGCGACCGTGGCCGTGGCGGCTCCGCGCGCACGGGCGGCACCCCCCGGCTTCACGTCCGCGACGGTGAACCAGCGCCCGTCGTCGGACATGACATGGGTGACCACCCCGCCGTAACCGGTGGCGGAGATCACCGGTTCCCGGCACACCCCGTGCACGCGCAGCGCGCCCTCAGGGCGATAGCTGCGGCGGGCGGTTCCGACCAGCGCCGGGGCCGGATCGGCTGCCGCCAACAGGCCCGTGGTCAACAGGAGTTCACGCAGATCGGCGACCAGGTCGGCCAGCCGGTGGCCGTCGTGACGGGACCGTGCGCCCCGCAGGCCGCGGACCACCCGCAGCGCCGCCGCCTCCGCACGGTGCAGCCCGGCGAGTCGCGCGGTGTGCGAGGCACGCAGCAGCTCCGCCTGCGCCACCGCGCCCGCGGCGGGCACCCCGGCGGCCAGAACGGCGGCCGCGGCGGCCCACAGCGAGCGGGCGGCGGTCAACTGCGCATCAGTGGGGCCCGCTTGCGGCGGGGGCGCGACGGTGTCCTGCGCGGGCGGCTCGACCTCCGCAGAAGTGCCGACCTCCTGCGCCACGGCCGTCTCCGCGTCCGCCACCGGACACGCGCCGAGCACAGCGGCGAGGTGCAGACACCTCGGGGCCAACAGACAACTGCACACGGCCTCCCCGGCGTCCGTGACCGCCCCGGAAGGACCCGGAGTGAGGACGACCTCCGCGTCCTCACCGCACCGCACCCGCCGCACGGCACCCTCGACGGTGACGGGTGCGGCCACGTACGTCTCGATCGCGGCGTCCAGCTTCTTGCGCAGTCGGGAGGTCAGGGCCTCCACGGCGGCAGCGGCCACCTCGGGCGCCACCGGGGGCAGTTCGGGGTTCATCGGGACTCTCCGCGAAGGCGTTCGCCCACCCAGCGGGCGAGGGCGAGAGGACTGAGGGCGGCGACGGGCATCCCGGCCGCGACAAGTTGCCGGGCCACGGGCACGGAGTAGCGGGGGGTGCCGGAGTCGTCCAGAGCTGCGCAGCCCATCAGGTGGACCCCGGAACTCGCGAGTGCCCGTACCTCGCCCAGGAGTCCGCCCAGTGGATAGCCCTCCTCGAAGTCGCTCACCACGACCACGAGGGTCCGGCTGGGCACGGTCACCAGGGATCGGGCGTGGGCCAGACCGGCCGCGATGTGGGTACCGCCGCCCACCCGCACCTCCAGCAGCAGGGACAGCGGGTCCTCGACCTTGTCCGTCAGGTCGATGACGTCCGTCGAGAACGCCAGGAAGTGCGTGCTGAGCGTGGGCACTCCGCCCAGTACGGCGGCGGTCAGCGCCGACCAGATCACGGAGGCCTCCATCGACCCGGACATGTCGACCACCAGGATCAGCCGCCAGTCCGCCTCCTTGCGCGAACGAGTGCTGAACACCGGCCGCTCCGGCACGACCAGAGTGCTGCCGTCGGCCCTCTTGCGTGCATGGACCAGGTTCGCGCGCAGGGTGCGCGGCAGGTCGATCCGCCCTCCAGGACGGCGAGTCGGTCGAGGCGTGGCCAGTCCGCTCAGCGCGGGCCGCAGCCGGGTGGCCAGCTCCTTGGCCAGCTCGTCCACCAGCCGGCGCACCAGCGGGCGCAGCCTGGCCAGCTGCTGCTCGGGCATCCCGCCCGCCAACGACAGCACGGATGTCAGCAGATCGACCGATGGACGTACGGACTTGGGGTCGAGCTCGGCCAGTACGTCGCTACGACCCTGATCGGCGGCGCGGGCGAGGACCTCCTCGCGCACCTCCGCGCCGAACAGCGCCTGGAGTTCCTCCGCCCACTCGCGCGCGGTCGGGAAGGAGGTGTCCTGCCCGCCGGGGCCGCCGTCCCGGCCCAGGTCCGAGGAGCCCTCGCCGCGACCCCTGCCGTACAGCTCGTCGAGGGCGTGCGCGTAACGGCGGCCGCCTGCGGGCAACTTGTCGCTCTCCCTGCCGAGGAGCAGCCGCCACCGGTCCGTCGGCGTGAGCCGGAGTTCGTCATCGATCGACGGAGCCGGCACGGGCCGTGGGGCGGCGGTCTCGGGCTCCGGAGCATCGGCGGGTCGGGGCGTGGGGCGTGCCGCCCGCAGGGCCTCCACGGCCGTACGGCCGGCCTCGTCCGCCGCCGCCCACAGGGCCAGGAGGCGCGGGGAGGCGGACAGCGACAGGTCGAGGCGATCGCCCAGCCGCTCCGTGACCGTGTTCAGCAGACGGTCACGGCCCGCCGGGGACAGGGTGTCGAAGCCGCCGCGCAGCGCGGGCAGTCGGTCGAGGAACGCCTGGTCGTTCAGCGTGTCGACCCGGTCGAGCAGTGGGTCGAGCGCGGTCGGCGCCGACTGGAGCAGTGGTGCGGCCCCGGTCAGCAGCCCGGCGAGCCTGCGGGCCAACGCGTGCCGTCCGTCGGGGCCGGTGGCGGCGTCGATCCAACCGGCCGCCCGTGCGCCGAGCGCGTCGGCGTCGTCCAGGTCGAGCAGGACCCGGCAGGCGAGAGCGGCTCCCTGGACGAGGGGCGAGCCGGTGTGCGCGAGACCGCCGAGGGCCTCGTCCATGCGCAGTCCCAGGCGGTGGTCGGCGGCGCGGGTGGCCAGGGCGACGAGCGCGGCGGCCTCCTCCGGGTCGTCGCTGCCCGCCAGACCCGGCAGGGACCGTACCGCCGACTCCAGCAGATCGGCGGCGAGCACGCCCGCCGCCTGCCGGGACTCGGGCGTGGTGCCGGGCAGGTGGTCCCGGCGCAGCGCCTCCAACAGGTCGAGTCCGGTGAGGAGTTCGGGAAGTGTCGCGGAGGCGGGCAGCACCTCGGCCGCCTCCGCCAGCCGTTGGCCGACCAGGGCGGGCAGATCGCAGCGGGCGGCGTCCCGAAGTCCCGTCAGGACGAGGGCACTTGTGGGGCCGCCGTCCGCCGACTCCCTGCGGAAGGTCTCCCGCAGCGTCCCCTCCGCCGCCAGCGCGGCGGTCACGCCCCGCACCCCGGCCAGGTCCAGCCGGACGGGCACGGACGGCACCCAGGCCAGCCGCCACCGCGTGGTGAGCGCGGAGGCGTCGCCCGTACCGGACACCTCGACCGGCTCGCCGTATCCGACCCCGCACACGTCGAGCCGCCGGAGGAGGATCTCGCGCCGGTTGTCGAGGGGCGAACGGAGCGGGTCCAGGCGCAGTTCACGCGGGGAGGGGTCGTCCGGGCCGGGCAGTCGCAGGGCGGCGAGTTCGGCCTCGACGGAAGGGCCGAGCCCGGAGCGCGGGGTGCCCGGCGCGACCCGTCCGCGTTCGGTGCCCACGAGGACCACTTCCAGGGCCCGAGCGAGAGCACGGCCCCGGCCGAGCGGCTCGCCCTGCCCCATCACGGACGTCAGCGCCTCAAGCACCTCGCCCCGGCCCGGTGCGGGGAGCCCGCGCACCCGAGCGAGGTCGCAGGCCACCCGCAGCGTCTCCCGGGCCTCGCTGGTCCCCGCCGTGTGCCCGGCCGCGCGCAACTCCCGGCACACTCCCGTGATGGCCCGCGCGGCGGCGTCGTACAGCAGCTCGGGATCGCCCGCCGCGCCGAACACCGCCTGCTGCCAGCGCGGGTCGCGGATCCCGGCCGGATACCCGGACCGGGAGTCCAGCAGATCGAACGCGTACGGGACGAGGGAGGTGACGACGGACGAGGGCTCCCCGGGGAACACCGATGCTGTCCCCTCCACCCCCGCGCCGTCGGTCAGCGCCGACGCGTGGAAGGCGCCGATCACCGCCGCGACCCGGCGTCCGCCGGCCGCCGCGAGAGCGATCGTCTCCCGCATGTGCGCCTCACGGGCCAGGTCCACCGCGGGTACACCGCCGGACGACTCGGCGTCCTGGCGCAGCGCCCAGCCGACGCCGAGGGCGGCCCGGCGCAGCGACTCCGGTGTGCAGCCGGGGGCGAGGACCTCCACGCTGCGGTCCCACAGGTCGTCCCCGTCACGGCCGGTCCCGGCCGCGGTGAGCGCCTGCGCGAAGGAAATGGGCGCAGGACGGTCAGGCGCCTCGGCGCGCTCGGGCCCCTCCGCGTGCCAGCGCGCGTCGGCCATCGGCAGGTCGCAGCAGACGACCTCCACGCCCCGCTCCCGCGCCCAGCGGACCGCGGCGAGTTCGGGCGAGAAGTCGGCGAACGGGTAGAAGCCGAGCCGTCCGTCCGCACCGGCACCCGCGAGCGCGACCGGCGCGAGCGTGCCGGGCGCGCCGAGATGGGTCAGCCACGGCTGGAAGTCCACCGGCAGTTCCACGCACACCACCTCGGCACCGGCCGCGTCCAGCAGCGCGGGCACGGCGGCGGCGAGCGCCGGGCTGTGGTGCCGTACGCCCAGCAGGTACGGCACCACGGAGTCGGCCAGGGTGTCGAGCGCGGCCCTGGGGTCCTGAGCGATCGTCACCGAAGGTTCTCCCGCAGGTCCCAGAGGCGGCGCCAGGTCGCGGAGCCGTCCTCGGCGCGGCGGCGCACCGGGCCGTCCCAGTAGCCCAACAGGCGCGCGTGGTCGGAGGGATCGTCCTTGCGGACCACGCCCAGGAGATGGCCGGGCACCAGGTCGAGGGGGTCCCCGGAAGGGAGGTAGGCGGTGGCCACCCCGAGGGAGACGGCGACCTGCACCGCCTCCGCGGTGGACATCACCGTGCCCGGACGCTCCACGTCCCAGCCCTCGGCCGAACGCCCGGCCCGCAGATCACGGAAGACGGTCACCAGGACGTCGAGCACCGCGTCGTCGACGTCGAAGGCGGCGCCCGCCCGCTCGACGGCCGCGACAGCCTGTCGTTTCACGAGCGCGGTCTCGGCGTCGACGTCCGCGATCGGGTGCACCGTCTCGAAGTTGAAGCGGCGCTTGAGCGCGGCGGACATCTCCGACACCCCGCGGTCGCGCAGGTTGGCGGTGGCGATGACGGTGAAGCCGGGGGCGGCGGCGACCTGCGCCTCGTCCGTGCCGGACAGCTCGGGCACGCTCATCCGGCGGTCGGAGAGGATCGACACCAGCGCGTCCTGCACCTCGGGCAGACAGCGGGTGATCTCCTCGACGCGCGCCACGAGTCCCGAGCGCATCGCGCCGAGCACGGGCGAGTCCACCAGCGCCTGGGGAGTGGGTCCTTGGGCGAGGAGGAGCGCGTAGTTCCAGCCGTAGCGCAGGGCGTCCTCGGTGGTGCCCGCGGTGCCCTGCACGGTCAGCGCGCTGGTGCCGCAGACGGCCGCCGACAGCAGCTCCGAGAGCATCGACTTGGCCGTGCCGGGCTCACCGACGAGCAGCAGTCCGCGTTCCCCGGCGAGCGTGACCACGCACCGCTCCACCAGGGCGCGTTCACCGACGAACTTGGGCGCTATGACGAGTTCGCGGGGCAGCGTCTCGTGGGGCTTGGGCAGCTTGAGGGCTTCGCCGGCGCTGCCGCACACGAAGGTGATGACGGATCGCGGCGTCAGCCGCCAGCCGGGCGGGCGGGGTCCCTCGTCGTGGGCGGCGAGGAAGGCGAGTTCGGTGGCGTGGCGCTCTTCAGCGGGCAGCGTCTGCCGGTCGGGCAGGGCCGTTGCCGTGTCGGTCGAGGTCATGAAAGTCCTTGCTGGGTAGGTCTGTTGGTCGTTGATGAGGGGGGCGCCGGAGATGGCGGACGCCCCCGGTACGGCGTCGTCAGCGGCGGCGGCCCCGGCGCACCTTCAGCTCCTCGAACCGGGGAGCGTCGCCCTCCTGGACCCGCTGCCAGGCTCTGCGGTACAGGTCCGCGACCGGTTCGGTCGGCACGATCACCCCGAGGGGGGTGTGATCGCCGTCGACGAGGTCGAAGAGCGGCAGCTTCCAGCGCTCCAAGGGGACGCGCGGGGACGGCTGTTCGGCCCAGCCGCCGGGCAGGAAGAGCGAGCGGCCCGCCCTGGTCCTGGTGGCCTCGACCACGAGGTCGGTCGCGGCGAGTTCGGCGCGGGCCGCCTTGAGCCGGGCCGGCTTCCAGCCCGTCCACCGTGCCGTCGTGCGGTCGGTCGGGTCGGGCATGGCGAGCAGCATCAGATACAGCGTGGCCGCGTCCTCGCCGAGGCCGTACTCCTTGGCCACCTCGACGACCAGGTCGGGCACGGAGTGGCCCGGGTGCTGGGGCCACCAGGTGCCGTCCTTGTCCCACTCGCCCGCGATCGGCTCGCCGGGGTCGGCGAGGAGGGCAGCGAACCGGGGGTCGCGGACCAGCCGCAGGGCTGTCTCCGTCGGGAACGGCTGGTCATTTACGCGGGTCGCGGGCAGGTAGGGGTCCTGGCCGGCCTCGTCGAGGAGGTCGACCCGGATGCCCGGGGCCGGCTGGTCGTCGTGGGTGGCGAGGACGACGGCGCCGTAGCGCTCGAATCCCGGACCGGTCTCGGTGGGCGTACCCGCCGTCTTCCGGAACGCGGGGAGGCTGATGTACGGGCCGAGGTCGAGCATCAGCCCGGGGGCGGCCAGGCGTTGGCGCACCGCGGTGAGCGCGGGTGGCAGCGCGGCGCGGATCGGGTCGCCGGCGGGCAGCCGGTGGGCGAGCCACGCTGCGAGGCCGACCGAGCCGACCAGGGTCTGCGTGGTGAACCCGGCCGTGTCGTTGCCGACCGGCCGCACCCGGTCGCCGTTGACCTCCCACCGCAGATCCCGGCTGAGCTGCGGGGCACGGGCCGGGTCCAGCAGCGCGGGCAGCGCCTCCCGTACCGGCCACGGTGCGTGCTTGAAGGCGCGGATGCCGTCGCTGAGCAGGTCCTCGGGGATGGCCGGACGCTTGCCGAGCCTGCTGTTCCACACCGCGGCGCCCGCCGCCACGTCCGGGCCCTCGGTCCACAGGCGGACCGGGTCGGCGGGCAGCAGAGCGGCCACGACCGCGGCGCGGACGGCGCTGTCGAGGGCGCGCAGTTCGTCCTTGGCGACCGCCGCAGGGGCGACCTTCACCCCGATGACATTGCGCGCCTCGGTGGTGAGGAAGGCCCGCTCGTAGGCGTCGACTCCCGGCAGCCCGGCGACGACGAGCCGGGCCATGGTCTCGGTGACACCGGTCAGCCGGGCGAACTCCTCGGCCGCGTCCGGGAACCACGGCGCCGGACCGCGCTCGGCGAGCGCCGCGAGGAACGCACCGAGTCGGCCCGGATGTTCGTCCTCGCCGATCGGGTCGCAGGCCAGGACCTTGTACGGTTCCGGAGCGGCGAACCGTCCCGCCGGATCGTGGAACAGACCGGTGAAGTCGCAGCCGTCGTCCCCCAGGGACCCGTGTCCGGTCACCGCGACGAAGGCGCCGTCGGCCAGCGGCAGCAGCCCGTTCCAGGAGCCCTCCCGCCAGTTGCCCGAGGCCAGCCGCAGCCGGTGCGCGTCCAGGTGCAGAGTCACCCTGCGCCAGCGATCGGGCCCGCCCAGCCCCAACTGCGCGAATCCGGCCAGCAGTTGCTGGAGTGCCTCGCGGTGCTCGTCGGCGGTGGTACCGGCCGCCGCCCGGTAGGCGAGGGCCGTCACCCGCCCGAGCAGGGTGTGCAACTCCGGCTGCCCGACGGGCAGTTCGCGCGCGTCGAGGTGGAGCCGGCCATCGGACGGTTCCGGTACGACGTCGGTGGCGTCGGCGGCACGGGTCAGCATCCGCAGGGCGCGGAAGACGGTGTCGGCCTGGTCGTCGCGGTTCCACCAGTAGCCGTTGGACGCGCCGAGGCCGCTCATCGCGTCACGCAGCACGCTGTCCGTCGGACCGGCCGGTCCCTCGTCCTCCACTCCGCCTTCCAGGGCCAGGGTGAGCCGGGTCGCCGCCGCGTCCAGGACCGCCTGCTGGGCCGCCGCGTACCGCACGACCCCGGCGATGCCCGCGAGCAGGGCGGGGTGGGTGACGTGCAGCAGGGTGCGGATCGCGGCGGGCAGCGCCTCCGGTTCCTTGTCGCCGGCGGCCGACAGCAGGGCCGCGGTGGTGTCCCGGTCGATGTGGCGCAGTCCCGTGGAGCCCGCCGGGTCGCGCGGGGTCAGGCACTCCCAGTACTGCATCGGCGGCAGCAGCAGAGTGCCCTCGCCGAACACGCCCGCCGTACGGTCGGTCTTCCCCCAGGCGGTGACGACACCGTCCGCGTCGACCAGATCGAGCTGCCAGCCGTTGTGCACGACCGCGGTGGGCCGCTCCGCGCCCGGGAACATCACCAGCGTGTACGGCCGGCCCGCGTCGGCGGGCAGCGTGAGGGTGTGCCCGGCGAGATCCTCGACCCGCGTGGAGCCGTCGGGGAGTTGCAGCCTGCGCAGGCCGACGAGACCGTCGACGGGAGCGGAGGCGGGGGCGGCGCCGGACGTGGGGGAGGGGCGCAGCCGTCCGCCGGCGAAGGTGCTGCCGGCGGGGGCGTCACGCAGTGCGTCGGCGAGGAATGCGGGCCGGCTCATGCGCCCGAGCTCGTCGGTGGCGGGGTCGTACTCGTACCAGCCGCGCGCCTCCGGGTCCTCCGAATCCGCGTGCCACACCCAGTAGTTGGAGCCGTCGAAGAGCAGCGGTCGCTCCTCGGGCACGGTCGTGTCCCCGGCGTGCAGTACACCGCGACCGGTGGTCCGGCCGCCGCCGGGCAGCGGCAGGGTGATGGGGAAGTTGCCCTTGTACCAGTCCATTTCGGTGCCGCGGGTACCGCGCGGGCCTTCCAGCTTCTCGACCCGGTCGGCGCGGGTGTGCCAGTAGCCGCGCAGGCCGTCGTTGCGGCTGTTCCAGTAGACGAGGAGTTCGCCGTCGACGTGGTGGAAGCCGGGGTCGCCGTACCGGTCGTTCCCGGGGATGCGCAGGTCGTGGGTGAGCAGGGTGCCCTCGGCGCCGATCACCCGGGCCTGGGCCTCGCCGGCCACCACGAGGTGGGGCCACGCGTCGGCGACGACCAGGTCCTCCACCCTGTCCTTCGGCACGAGAGCGGCCGCCGCCTCCTCCCAGGCGGGCCAGCCGAGTTCGTCGAAGAGACCGGCCCGCAGGGTGCGCGCCAGCACGGGGGCGAGGTCGGTGGCGACCGCCGCGCGGACGTCCGCCTCGGCCAGCGCCAGCGCCTCGGCGGGCAGCCACTTCAGGCGATGCAGGGCGTCGGGCAACTGCGGGAGACCGACCGCGGTGAACCGCTCGACGACCGCGCGCACCCACTGGGCCAGCAGCGGACGACAGCCGGGCGACTGCGACAGCAGCCGGATGGCCCGAAGCCCCGGGTCGTCGTTGCCGAACCGGTCCGCGCCCTTCAGGAAGGCGCTGTGGAACCGGGCGTCGGCCCCCAGGAGCAGCAGGTCCCGGTGCCCGTCACCCACCGCCCACTGCTCCAGCGGCAGGGCGTGGTCCCGCTCCGGAGCCGCCACCGGTACGTCCAGGGACAGCAGCAGATCGATCAGGTCGATGTCGTGGGTGACCTTCAACGCGCCGCCGGACGCGGTGAGTTCGGCCCGCAGCCGGTCCGCCGTCCGCTCCACGAGCGGGTACAGCTGCGGCATCCGGGTCGAGCCGCGCCAGGACCGGGCCCGCTCACGGAACGTCAGGAAACGCTCCAGCCACCCGGCCGTGCCGTCCCGGGGACGCTCCTCCTCGGGCAGCGTGGCGTCCCACAATCCCGCCGTGGCGCCGGAGTCCTCCAGCACCTGGAGCCACAGCGCGGGCATCTCGTCGTCGTGGCCCGCCGGAATCATGTCCAGCAGGGTGCCGCGCACCTGGCGTTCCCGTGCGGCCAGTGCCACCAGCGCGGCACGGTGGCCCTTCCACCAGCCGGCCGCGGCACGCAGCGTGGCCGGCAGACCGAGCAGCTCGGACAGGTACTCCTGCTCGGCGAGGTCGGCGTCCTGCCCCGCGGCGCGCGCCAGCTTGCGCAGATCGCCCGCCATCTGGGCGGACGGCGGCAGACCGCCCGCGGTACGGCGCAGACACAGCCGCGTGAAGCGCCGCAGCGCCTCCTCGGCCGGTACCCGCGCGGACAGCTCCTTGCCGTAGGAGGACAGCACCTTCACCGGCAGCGCGCCCGCCAGCGCGAACTCCAGGAACACCGCGTCGAGCCGGTCCTCCTCGATGACCAGCCCGTGCTCCGCCTCGGCCTTGCGGGCCCGCGTGAACAACTGGGCCGCGTACGTGGCGTTCTCCTCGGCCAGGAACACCCGGCCCGCCTGCTCGTAGAAGGTCGGCAGGAAGTGCGGCACGGAGGCCGCCAGCCGCGCGCCGAGTTCCACGTACGCGTCCAGCGCGGCCTTGGGCCGGGACTTCGCCTGCCGGGCAGCCCGCTCCAGGTCCGGTACGACACCGAGCGCGTGGTGCCCGTCCTCGGGATGATGCACCAGCACCCACTCCGGGAAGCCAAGCGACTGACGCAGACCCAGCCCCACCACTACGGGCTCGGCGTCCTGCTCCAGACCGAGGAAACCCGCGGCCAGGTCCTCCGCCGCGCCCAGTTCACCGGCGACCAGCCGCACCACCACCCGGTCGTCGAGACCCGGGTGCGTATAGGTGCGTGCCGTCAGCGGCACCGCGCGCTCACCGGCGCCCTCCGCGTCCGGCGGCAGCACCGCCCCCGCCGCGAGCATGTCTTCGTACGACACCTGCGTCCCCCCGCTCATGCGCTCTTGCCTTCCTCGATGTCACGCCCGGCGTACAGTGCCGCCGCCATCCGCATCCCCTCGGACCAGGCCACCGGTCCCACCTCCCGCAACGGCAGGGCACGGCCGTCCTGGTCCTGCCAGCTGAGGCTCCCCGTCTCCACCGTGTCCTCCCAGTACGGCTCCCCGATCCACACGGAGGCCTCGACAGTGCGCCCGCCGTCGCGCACCCGGGCCGTGGAGTAGCCGCCCGAGACGCGGTAGCCCAGCGAACTGGCGCGCGCGGCGAGGGCGAAGCGGGAGCGGAACGAGCCGCCGCTGAACTCCCGTACCTCGGTGGCCTTGGGAGCGAGTTCGTCGGGGCGCTGCCAGGTGGCTCGGTGGATCTGCTCGACGCGCTGGACTATGCCCAACTCCGCCGCGAACTCCCGGATGTCGTCGAGGTCCGGCAGCAGCACCGGGTGCGGCAGGGTCACCGTGCGCGGGGACAGCCGTACCGTCTCGCCGTCGAGGTTCACCACCCGCAGCTCGCCGTCCTCGGTGGTGCCCCGGAGGAAACCGACCTCGTCGGGGTCGTCGCCGACCACGGCCAGGTCGCGCAGGGCCGACTGCCAGGCCTCGTCCGGCCACACGCGGACCAGCAGACCGGTGGGGACGGGGAGCGACGACACCATCCAGGAGTCGACCTGAGCGACGCAGCCCGCAGCATGCCGATCCAGCCATTCGGCGAACCGCCGCAGCCGGTCCACCTCCGGGTGGTCCTTGAGCGCGCGCGGCAGGGACTTCAACTGCCGTCCCGCCGACCGGCCCCCGGTGGCTCGCGCCGCCACCCGCCCCTCCACCAGGGCGACTTCATACCCGTCACCCGCCGACAGCCAACCCACGATGCCCCCGCCTTCCGCATCAACACAGCCCGAAGAAAGCACAGTTCAGCCGGGACGTCCCGACATCTGTGCGACGACAAGCGGAACGTTAGCGGCGATCACTGACAATCGGCCGGGGAAGCTGTGGACGGGCTACGAGAAGCCATGGTTGAAACCGGCGAACGAGACGCCCGGCCATGCCCGTTCCGCGTACTCGCACCAGCCCGGCGGGCGGTTCACCGGGCTACGAGTTCAGGCCAAACGCACGGCCCCCGTGCGGAACGGACGGGCCGTCACAGACGCAGCACGATCAGGGCCGTGTCGTCGGTGTTGCCCTCGGCGGGGAGCAGATCGGCGAGCAGCGCGTCGGCCAGGGACTCGGGTTCCGCGTGCCGATGGCGGGCGAGGGAGTCGGCGAGGCGGGCCAGACCGCGGTCGATGTCCTCCGTACGACGCTCGATCAGTCCGTCGGTGTACAGCACGAGGGTGGCGCCCACGGCGAAGGGGACGCTCGTCTCCTCCCGGCCGACATGCTCGGGTTGGGCGCCCAGGGGCGGGTCGGTGGCCTGGTCGAGGAAGGTCACCGTGCCGTCCGGGTCGAGCAGGGCCGGCGGTGGATGGCCCGCGCAGCTGTAGGTGATGGTGTGGTCGTCCCAGTCGATGAACGTCGTGACCGCGGTGGCCGACTCGGCGCCCTCGACGAAACGGGAGTACAGGCCGAGGGCCTCCAGAGCGGAGCCCGGTCCGTCGGCGACCCGGCAGGCCGCGCTCAGGGCGCTGCGCAGCTGGCCCATGGCGCAGGCCGCCGCCAGACCGTGTCCGACGACGTCACCGACGGCGACCGCCATCCCGCCGTCGGGCAGGTCGACCAGGTCGTACCAGTCGCCGCAGACGTTCAGCGCGCCCACGGCGGGCCGGTAACGGACGGCCGCGCGGTGATGTCCGACGGGTCGCGGCGGGGGCAGCATCGCCGCCTGCAGGGTGAGGGCCACCTCGCGCTCGTGGGCGTGGGCCGTGCGCAGCCGCTCGTTGACCTGCTGCAGCTCACGCGCCCGGGTGTACAGCTCGGCCTCCAGCACCCGGGCCCGACCGTCGTCGGACTGGCCGCCGAAGCCCCGGACGAACTCGGTGACCTCCTCGACCCGGTGCACGATCAGCATCACTTCGCCGTCCGGGCCGCGGACGGGCGCGTTGACCGGGCTCCAGAAGTGCTCCACCCAGCGACCGGAGAGCGGGGGATCCTCGATGTCGTAGCGGAGCAGGGCCATGGTGTCGCGCTCCCCGGTGGTCACCGCGCGGAGCATCGACTCCCGGGTCTCGCGCATGCCGGCCGCCGCCGGGTCCTTGGGGTTCTCGGGGAAGACGTCGAAGATGTAGCGGCCGACCAGTTCCTCGCGCTTGCGCCCCGACAGGCGCTGGAAGTCCTCGTTGGCGTCGAGGTAGACGAGCTCGGGGCTGAGCAGCGCCACCATGCCGGGCAGGTCGCGGAAAACCGCCGCATAATCGATCTCCGGATCCTGCATGGCCTGCCCGCTTCGACGCCGATGGTCACTGTGTCGCTCCACGATAAGAGGGATCTGGCCATCAAGCCCGGAAACGGCACTTTTCGGTCCGGCAAGCAGCGGCGATGCCGCAGGCCGTCACCCGACCGAGTGGCCTGCCCGCGAGGGCCGCCGTGGGCGTCCGGGCGATGGTATTGCCCGATGAGCGGCCAAGCCGTTCATGATCCGGTGTCCGTCGGGCCGCCGACGCCGGTGGTGACCCGGCGGTAGGCGGCTCGGGCGTGGAGGAGGCGGGCCAGAGCCGTGCCCAGCAGGGCGGCGGTGAACAGGCAGCCGAGCCAGAAGGTGTCGCGGTGTCCGGCCCAGGTGAGCGTGCCGGCGGGCGGTATGGCGAAGCCGTTGAGGAAGAGCCAGCACAGGAACGCCGTGCCGGGGGCCGCCGTGAAACGGGCGCACAGACCGAGCACCACGGAGAGCAGGGACAGCGCGACCAGCGCCGGCGAGGGCCGATCGGGACCTATCAGCGCGTTGAGCAGCGCCACCAGCACCAACGCGCCACCGGATGCCGCCGCCCAGACCAGTGGCGTGGCCATGGGCGAAGGAACGGGCCGAGCTCCGGTACGGAGAGGCACCCAGTCGATCATGCCGGAGACTCCTTCTGGTCGTCCCGCTCCTCCTGGCGACGGGGAACTCAGCCTGCCCGAGCCCGCGCCACCGGTACAAGCTCGCCCCCATGGCTCAGGTCGCGGTCCCCACGGTCTCCCTCGACGACTTAGTCACCAGCCGCTCGTAGAGAATCGGCCACAAGGCGATCAGGACGAGCAGCCAGACCACGGTCACCGTGCGCACATGGGCGCCGAACCCAGCCAGCAGCAGCGGCAGTACGCAGCAGGGGAGAGCCACCGACAGCAGCCACCGCCGTTCCCGGTCGGCCTTGCCCAGCCAGGCAAGCCCGCTGAGCAGGAAGTACCCGGCCAGCGACGAGCACAGCAGCCACCGGGTGGCGTCCGGCAGCGTGTCCAAGTGCTCGGCCGCGGCTCCGAGCGCGGCGGCCAGGGCGGCGAGGCAACCGGACACGAAACAGTGCAGGGGCAGCCCCGCGCGGGAGGGCAGCACGCCCGCCGTCAGATGCGGCACCCCCGCATAGCCGTGCTCGAAGGACAACGCCCACAGTGCGGCCAGGAGGAAGAACGCCGCGACGGCGAGCACGCACAGCTTCTTGTCCCACTCCGCGTCCGAAGTGGCTTCGACGACCTGGGCGACGCCCTCACCCAGCACGATGAGGACGAAGAGGCTGAGCCGCTCGCTCAGGTGCTCCGTCTGCGACCGTGCGAGCGACGGGCCCCTTGTGGGGCCGCGTCGCGCGGGCCGTTCGTCGTGGCGTTCCCGGGCCCCCTGGCGCTCGACGAGGTCGCGTGGGGAGACCGCGAAGGTGACGTACAGATCGAGGGCGATACCGAGGGCCCAGAGCCAGTAACGCGTCGGGTCGTGCGCCCAGAGGGAGACGATCCAGGGGATCACGCCGAGCGACATCTGAGCGGCCGGCCAGTCGACGAGGATCTGACGACGGTGCTGCCAGGCCCGGCTCGCCAGACCCCGGATCAGGACGTAGGCAAGCGCGAACACGCGCGCGTGCTGGTCGTCCCCCTCGTGCACGCCCGGTACCGCCGCGGCCATGACGGCCATGCCGAACATCGCGGCCAGCACCGTACTGACGTGGGTGTTCTCGTAGGCCACGTTCGCGTACAGGGTGAAGACGATCCAAGCCGTCCAGAAGGCCAGGAACAGCAGCGCGTACAGCCCGAGATCGGACACGTCCGGGACCCCGTGCAGCAGGTGCGCGATCTGTGCCACCCCGGCCACGGCGACCAGGTCGAAGAACAGTTCCAGCCAACTGGCGTGCCGGTTCTCCTCGGAGGTCGGTTGCGGTGCCGATGCGATCGTGTCGTCTTCGCTCACCGCATCACCATGCCCCGTCGCGGCGGCGGTCAGGCCTCGGACGGCGGGGGAGCCACCATGATCGGCCACTCCTCGTCGTCGGCGAGGAGAGCGTCGAGCGTGACGTCGGGTCCCGCGGTGAACACGGCGGTCGGCTCGCTCAGGCGCGCGCAGAGTCCCGGATCGGCTGTCGTCCGGGCCTCCACGATCAGTACGGCGTCGGGGTCGATCGCCGACCGTTCGGGGAAGGCGGCGGGGTCCACGCCCACGTGCCGGAGCGGCACGGGATGGACGGCGATGCCGACCACGAGCTGCCCGGCATCGAGCGACTGCTCGGCCCAGCCGTCCGTCCGCACCAGGTAGAACGCCCCGTCGCCCTCGTAACAGTGCCCACCGAGCCGGGCCAGCGCACGCTCGCCCGGGGTGCCGTTCGGATCGACGACCAGGATGGGGAAGGCCGCGTCCGGAGCGTCGGGGGCGATGCCGGAGCGGACGTACAGGCGGGCCATGGGGCGGGGCCTCCGAAGCGGATCGGATCTGGGCGGGGGAGGGGCATCAGTACGGTATGCCACCCGTTCCCGCCGGAGTCATGTCGGCCGACGGTACGAGGTGCCCCCGGAGCCGGCCGCGGATGATGCTCTCCGCGTCCGCCACGATCGTACGGACCACCGTCTCGCAGCTCTCCACGCTGTCGATGAGGCCCTGGGCTTGACCGGCCCACCACATTCCGCCCTCCACATCGCCCCCGCGCAGCACCCGCTCCCTGCCGCGATTCCCGGAGGCGAGTTCGGCGACGTCGGAGAAGGCGGCCCCGGGGAGCGCGCCGAGGCGGGCGATGTCCTGCGAGACCGAATTGCGCGCCACCCGGGCGGTGTTGCCGAACTCCCGGAACACGATCTGGGTACCGCGCTCGTCGTTCGCGACGATCCGGGCCTTCACGTTCGGATGGATCGGCGCCTCCTCGGTCGCCTCGAACCGGGTCCCCATGTTGATCGCGCACGCCCCGAGCGCCAGCGCCGCGACGAGGCCGGAACCGGTCGCGAAACCGCCGGACGCGATGACCGGGATGCGGAGTCTGCGGGCGGCGGCCGGGATCAGGACGAGCCCGGGGACGTCGTCCTGGCCGGGGTGCCCGGCACACTCGAACCCGTCGATGCTGACGGCGTCGACGCCCAACGCCTCGGCCTTCAGCGCGTACCGGACGGCGACGGCCTTGTGTACGACCTTCACCCCGGCCTCCTTGAACGCCGGCAGGTGCGGCGCGGGGTTGCTGCCCGCCGTCTCCACGACCTTCACGCCCGAGTCGATGATGACGGCCCGGTAGTCGTCGTACGGCACCGGCTCGATGGTGGGCAGGATGGTGAGGTTGACGCCGAACGGCTTGTCGGTGAGTTCACGGCAGTGCGCGATCTCCTTGGCGAGCGCCTCCGGAGTGGGCTGCGTCAGCGCGCTGAGGAAGCCCAGGGCGCCGGCGTTCGCGACGGCCGAGATCAGCTCCGCGGTGCCCACCGCGAGCATCCCGCCGCACACGATGGGATGTTCGACCCCGAACATCTCCGTGAACTCGTTCTGGAAGGTCATGTCACTCCTGTTGCGGGGCAGAGATGTCGTAGGTGACCGGGGCGTCAGAGCCGTCGCGAGATGATCAGCCGCATGATGTCCGAGGTGCCCTCCTCGATCTCCTCCAACTTGGCGTCGCGCATCCACTGTTCGACCGGGAACTCGCGCGAGTAACCCCAGCCGCCGAGAGTCTGGACGGCACCCCAGGTCACCGCCATCGCGGTCTCCGAGGCCTGGAGCTTCGCCATCGCCGCGACCTTCGTGGCGTCCGCTCCGGCGTCCATCTGCCGCGCCGCGTGCAGGGTGAGCAGCCACGCGGACTCGATCCGCGTCGCCATGTCGGCCAGCCGGAACGCCACGGCCTGGTGCTCGACGATCGGCTTCCCGAACTGCTTGCGCTCCCGGGCGTACTTGAGCGCGTACTCGTAGGCCGCACGGGCCGCTCCGGTCGCCGCGGCGGCCAGCACGATCCGCGAGATGTCGAACGTCCTCATCAGCCCGCGGAAGCCCTGCCCCTCATCGCCGAGCCGATCGGACTCGGGCACGAAGACCTCGTCGAAGAAGATCTCCCGGCAGACGATCGCGCGCTGCCCCATCTTGCGCATGGGCTCGCCGAACCTCATCCCCTCGGCACCCTTGCGCAGCAGAAACGCGGTGACCCCGGAGGAACCCCGAGTGGGGTCGGTCTTCGCGAACACCACGTACTGGTCGGCCAGTCCCGCGTTGGAGATCCACGCCTTCTGCCCGCTGATCGAGTAACCGCCCTCGACCCGGACGGCGGTGGTGACGATGGAGGCGGCGTCGGAACCCGCTTCCGGCTCGGTGGTCGCGAGTGCCGTGTAGAGGGGGTTGGGCCCGGAGAGCGGTCGCAGCCACTCCGCCTTCTGTTCCTCGGTGCCGAGCGCGAGCAGCGGATCGGCGAAGAACCCGTTGGAGCAGACGAAGTTGCCGATGCCCGGGTCGCCCCAGCACATCTGCTCCTGGACCAGGCACTGGGTCACGACATCGGTGAACCCACCCCCGCCGTACTCCTCGGGCAGCATGAAGTCGGTGATGCCGACCTTGGACGCGGCCCGGAAGATGTCCAGCGGCGACTCGATGTCCCGCTCGTCGACCTCGCGTCCGCGCGGCCGGATCTCGTTCGCGGCGAACTCCCGGCACAGTTCGACGATCGCCCGCTGCTCATCGGTCAGCGGCCAGGGCTCAGTGGACGTGCTCACGAGATATCTCCTGCTCCTCGATGGATTCCCGGAGGCCGTTCGCCCCGGTTGTCTCTGGTACGGCTTCTACGGCACTGGAGACGACGAGCGCGTCTACGGCGAGTGCGCCTCCGGGCCCGACCCGGATCGGGTTGACCTCGATGTCCGCCACACCAGGGGTGGCCGCGATCGCCTCGGACACGGCGACGATCGCGTCGATCAGCGCGTCGAGGTCGACCGCGAGCTGGCCCCGCCAGCCGTCCAGCAGCCGGCGCGAACGCAGCCGGTCGAGCATCCCGGCCGCCGTCCGCCGGTCGACCGGCGCCAACTCCAGCGACACGTCACGCCAGAGTTCGGCGTGGACTCCGCCATGGCCCACGGCCACCGTCGGGCCGAAGTCACGGTCCCGGCGGGCGCCGATCAGCATCTCGACGACGCCCGGCCGGGTGTCCTGCTCCTCGACGACGTACTCGCCCGGTCCGAGCCGTTCGTACATCTCGCGGAACGCCTCGGCCGCGGTGTCCGGGCCCAAACCGGTTCTGACGGCCTGGAGTTCGCTCTTGTGCTCGATCCAGCCGGCCTTGAGCACCAGCGGCGGTCGCAGGGACGCGCAGGCCTCCGCGAACCCGGCCGCGCCGGTGACCCGTCGTGCCTCGGGCATCGCGACGCCGAGGGCCGTGAGGAACGTACGAGCCGCCCAGTAGCCAGGAGTTGGGACGGCCGTTTCGGTTCGCACGGTCGTCGGGATGGGCCTTGGCTGTCCGCCCAGCCGGGTCACGTGGCCCAGCGCGCCCAGGGCCGCGTCGACGGTGTCGAAGACCGGGACGCGGCACTCCCGAAGCCGGGCGACCGCAGGCGACGCGGCACTCATGCTGTGCACGACCAGCGGCACGCGCGCGGAGCCCGTCCGGTGGCCCAGGCGGTCGATCACGGCGGACTCGGCGTCCACGAGGCTCGGCGAGTCCTCGCCGTAGCAACCCAGATACCCCGACAGGACGATCGAGTCGACCTCGCCGGAGGCGGCCACCAACTCGACGACCCGCGCGTAGACCTGGAGATCCGCTTCCCCCGCGCCCGCGAGGTCCACCGGATTGGACACCGCCGCGGCGGCGGGGAGCAGGGCACGCAGGCCGGTCTGCAGCCGGTCGGTGAAGACCGGCGTGCGGAGGCCATGGTCGGTTGCGAGATCGGCGGCGATCCCGCCCTGCCCGCCGCTGTCGCTGATGATCGCGACCCGACGTCCGTTCGGCGGTGCGGTCGCGTCCAACACCCTTGCAGCGTCGACGAGTTCGCGCGGTGACGCCACCCGGAGGACTCCGGCGGCGCGGCACGCCGCGTCGACGACATCGAGCGCCGAGGTCATCGAACCGGTGTGGGACCGCGCGAGCCGGCGGCTGCCCTCGCTGGCACCCGTGGTGAGAACCAGCGCGCGCTTGCCGGCGCGGCGGAGGGCCGCGAGGGCGGCGACGATCCGAGCTCCGTCCGCGAAGCTCTCCAGATAGAGCGCCACCGTGGTGGTGTGTTCGTCGGTGACGAGCGATTCGAGTACGTCGACGGCTCCCACGTCGAGCTGGTTGCCGACCGAGTAGAAGCGCGACACGCCCAGTCCGGCCCGTGCGCCGAGCCCGGCGATCTCGGAGCCCAGCTGACCGCTCTGCGAGACGACCGCCAGGCTTCCGGGCGTGAAGTTCCCCCAGGCGAGCCGGAGTTGGGTGGCCGCGTTGAACAGCCCGAGGCTGTTCGGCCCGATCATCCGCGCGCTCGACTCCCGCAGCAGCGCGGCGAGTTCGGCCTCGTCGGCGCCAAGTCCCGTGGTTATGGCGAGGAACGCGCGGCAGCCCTTGGCCAGGGCGTCCCGCACGACGGGGAGGACGTGCTCCGGCGGCACGCACACGACGACGAGGTCGGGGGTTCCCGGCAGGTCTCCCACCGACGGACGGCAGGGCTGCCCCAGCACCTGCGCGGCACGGCGGTTGACCAGCCACACCTGCCGCCGATCGGCTCCCGCGAGGGCGCCGGTGGCGAGCCAGTAGCCCCATTTGGCGCGGTCCTCGGTGGCACCGACGACGGCGACGGACGAGGGGTCGACGAAGGCCTGGGGAAAGGACACGGACGGTCTCCCGGTCTCAGGTGTCGTCGGCGGGCCGGAGCGGTGAGCTGCGACGCCGAACTGATCAGACATGGGGCTGCACCGCCGCACAGACGAGCCGCTTGTTCATGAACTCGCTGACTCCCGGGCCGAGTTCGCGGCCGAAGCCGGAACGCCCGACGCCGCCGAAGGGCAGTTCGGGACCGTCCATGGACGGGGTGTTGATGTTCGCCATGCCGGTCTCCAGTCGCTCCGCGACGCGGCGCGCCCGCTCGGGATCGGCGCTGAAGACGGCGGCTCCGAGCCCGTACGGGGTGGAGTTGGCGAGTTCGACCGCGTGTTCGTCGTCCGTCACGCGGTGGACGACGGCCACCGGCCCGAAGAGCTCCTCGTGCCAGGCCCGCATGTCCTCGGTGACGTCCACCAGGACGGCGGGGGAGAAGCGGGCCGACCGGTCAGGTGCCAGGACACCGCCGGCGAGCAGGCGGGCGCCCTTGGCGACGGCGTCCCCGACCTGGGCCGCGAGGTGTTCCGCCGCCGCGCGGGAGGCCAACGGAGGATGTACGGCGGTGTCGACGGCATCGGCCTCGGCGACGAGCGCGGTCACGAACTCGTCGTAGATGTCGGCCATCATGAGGATGCGTTTGTTCGAGGTGCAGGCCTGCCCGTTGTTGTGAATGCGGGTTCGCCAGGCCAGAGTTGCCGCAGTCGTCACGTCGGGGGAGTCCAGCACGATGAACGGGTCCGAGCCGCCGAGTTCGAGCACGCACTTCTTCAGGTGCCGGCCCGCCGCCGCGGCGACGACCGAGCCCGCACGTTCGGAGCCCGTGAGCGACACACCCTGCACCCGGGGATCCGCGATGACGGCCTCGATCTGTGCGTGCGTGGCGAAGACGTTGAGGTAGGCCCCGTACGGCAGCCCTGCGTCGAGGAACACTTCCTCAAGCGCGCGGGCGGTGAGCGGGACCGACTCGGCGTGCTTGACGATCACGGTGTTGCCCAGCACGAGATTCGGGACGGCGAAGCGGGCGACCTGGTAGCAGGGGTAGTTCCAGGGCATGACGCCCAGCACGGGGCCGATCGGGCGGGACTGCACGACCGCGCGGCCTTCGCCGTGGGGCGCGAGTTCCTCGTCGGCGAGCAAAGCGGGGCCCTGGTCTGCGTAGTAATCGAAGATCGACGCGCAGTACTCGATCTCGTCGATGCCTTCGGAGAGCGGCTTGCCCATCTCCAGCCGCATGGTCGCGGCCAGTTCGTCGGAGCGTCGTAGGAGTGCTGCGCCCGCGCGGCGGACGAGATCCACGCGTTCGGCGACGGTGCGCTCCCGCCAGCCGAGGTACGCCGCGTGCGAGGCGTCCAGGATTTCGGCGACCTCGGTATCGGTGGCGTAGGGGAAGGAGCGGACCGGTTCACCGGTCGCGGGATCGACGACCTGATAGGCGGGCTGCCCCGCGCCATGCAGGGTCATGAGCAATCAACCTCGAGGGCTCGTAGGGTGGAGGGGTCGAACTCAGGCCTGGGCCACGGGAGTTGACCGACGTGTGAAGAACGTCGGATACAGGCGTCGGCAGATCAACAGGGCGAGCAGTCCCAGCAGGACCGTCCCGGTGCCGATCACGAACGTGCCGCCGACGCGGGATCCCGAGGAGAACGGGAGGGTCCAGCTCGTACCGCTGTTGATCGGGTCCCAGGCCTGCACCAGGCTCCAGGCACCCGCGCCGAGCAGGACGATCCCGCCGATCGCGGGCAGGACGACGGTCAGCCAGAGGTCCGCCGCCTTGGCGCGCGGCCCGGCGCGGTGCACCCAGGCCGACGTGAGCCCGGTGAGGCCGTAGTAGAAGGCGATCAGCACCCCGCAGGCGGACACCGCGTCGCCGAGGACGAGGCCGTGGCCGAGGAAGTTCAGCGCGACGTACACCACCGCGCCGATGACCCCGACCGCGATCGTGCCCACGTGCGGGATGCGGAAGCGCGGGTGCACCCGGGCCAGCGCGCGCGGGAGCGCGCCCTGGTCGCCCATCGACAGCATCGTGCGGCTCAGGGTCAGTACGGTCGTCTCCGTCGAGGCGGCGGCCGAGGTGAGGACCATGAGGATCAGCAGGTGCCACAACACCGAGCCGAAACCGCTCGACCCGAACACGGCGGTGCCGAAACCGTAGAGGACGTCCCCGGAGTTGTCCGGGTTGTTCAGGCCGATCCCGGAGTCGCCGACGCCGGCGAAGGAGATCGCGGCGAACGTGGCGAGGAGGTACAGCAACACCAGCAGCACCGTGGACCAGGTCGCGGCGCGGCCCGGGACGCGGTGCCGGTCGGCGGTCTCCTCGTTGACGGTGAGCGCCGTCTCCCAACCCCAGTAGATGAACAGCATCAGCACCAGCGCGCTGACGAACGCGCTCAGGGACGCGCCCTCGAACGGGTTGAGCCAGGACAGGCTCGGACGCCGGGTCCCGGTCGGCGCGGAGCCGGCGTACACCTTGACGAGCGCGACGACGGACAGGACCACGAGCATCCCGAACTCCAGGAAAAGCAGGGCGCGTTGGACCGCCGCCGCGATCTCGATACCGCGGTAGCAGACGAGGGTCATCAGCGCGAGCCAGCCGAGTCCGGCGAGGAGCACCCGCCAGTTCGCCGGATCGGAACCGATGTTCTCGGCGCCCGCCAGCAGGAACACGTACTGTCCGGCGACCTGCGCGAGGCTGCCGATCACGAGGACGAAGGACGCGATGATCGCCCAGCCGCCGAGGAAGCCGAGGCTCGGGTTCAGGGAGCGGGTGGCCCAGGTGAAGATCGTGCCGCAGTCCGGATCGCGGCGGTTGAGCGCGGCGTAGCCGAAGGAGACGAACAGGATCGGGACGAAGGCGAGCACCACGACGGCCGGGGCCTGGAAGCCGACGTAGCCGACGACGAACGCCAGCGTGGCGGTGAGGCTGTAGGCGGGCGCGGCGGATGCCACGGCGAGGATCAGGCTGGTGGCCATGGAGAGCGCGCCGGAGCGCAGGCCTTTGTCCGTCTGGACCTCGCGCACGTCGAGTTGCGAATCTGAGGTCATTGCCACTCCCGATCTATTGGTCTACGGGTACCGACAAGAAAACGCAATGACTGATTGGCGAGTCAGACTGGCTGCGGCGGAAGGTGCTGTCAAGACCTCGATCGCAATTTTGTGGGATGTATTGACTGATGAGTCAGTGTTGCGGCACGGTGGCCGGCGTGACAGCACTCGAGACTTCTGCCGTCGATACCGAGGTCGTCGTCGTGGGCGCCGGATACGCGGGACTGAGCACCGCGTGGCGGCTGGCCGACGCGGGGGTCGACGTCGTCGTACTGGAGGCCGCCGACCGTGTGGGCGGCCGTGTGTTCAGCCAGGTGAGCCCGTCGGGCGTGCGCATCGACCACGGAGGACAGTGGATCGGGCCCGGCCAGCGACGGTTCCACGCGCTCGCGGATCGCTTCGGCTGCCGGACGTTCCCGACCTGGGAGACCGGTCGGCACGTCGAGATCCGCGCCGACGGTACCCGCGTCGACTACGCGGGTGGCGCGCCGGACAGTGGCCCGGGCATCGAGGAGTACGAACGCGTCACCGCCCTGCTCGACGACCTCGCCCGTACTGTCGTCCTCGAACAGCCTTGGTCCACCCCGCGGTTCGCGGAGTTCGACGCCCTGTCGGCCGAGGACTTCTTCCGCGCGCAGACGGCCGACGAGGACGCCCTGGCGCGGCTGGCGCTCGCGATCCAGGGCGTGTGGTGCGCCGAACCGCGTGAGATCTCCTTTTTCCACGTGCTGTTCTACCTGGCCTCCGGCGGCGGCTACGAACAGCTGATGGAGACCCGCGGCTGCGCCCAGGACGCCCGCTTCTCCGACGGGGCGGACGCGGTGGCCCACGCGCTCGCGAAGTCGCTCGGCGGGCGGGTCCGGCTCGGCGAACCGGTGCTGTCCCTGCGCCAGACCGCGCACGGAGTCGAGGCGTGCACCGGCCACACCGTCGTCCGCGCGCGGCGAGCCGTCGTCGCCGTGCCCCCGGCGGCGGTCGAACGGATCGCGTTCGACCCGGTGCTCCCCGCCGGGCGGCGCGGCTGGGTACGCCACTCGCCCATGGGACGGGTCGCCAAGGTGCACGCCGTCTATGAGGAACCCTTCTGGCGCGCGGCCGGACGTTCCGGCATCGCGACGCTCTACGGCGAGAGCCCGGTCGGCGTCGTCTTCGACAACTCCCCGGAGGACGCCTCGCGCGGCGTGCTCGTCGCGTTCGTCTACGGCGACCGGCTCGACCGCTGGTCCGCCGGAACCGACACCGAGCGCCGCCGCGAAGTACTGGCTGCACTGTCCGCGGTGGCCGGGCCCGAGGCCGGAGTGCCCGTCGACTACGTCGAGAGGATCTGGCCCCGGATGGGCTGGACCATCGGCGGCTACGAGTGCTTCGTGACCCCGGGCGGCTGGACCCGGCACGGCAGGGACGGCTGGCGGGAGCCGTCCGGGCTCGTCCACTGGGCGGGGACCGAGACCGCCTCGGTGTGGAACGGCTACATCGACGGGGCGATCTCGTCGGGCGAGCGGGCCGCGGCCGAGGTGATCAGCGCCCTGACGGCCGTCGCCCACCCGGGGTGAACCGCGTTGCCCGAAATCCGGGGTGAACACCCTTGCCTGACATACTGACCGGGTTATGACCAGCATCGAAGAGCGGCCGGCCGCGACCGCCGCCGATCTGCCGGAACGCGTCCGTACGGCGATCCGGGCCGCCGCCGTCTCCCAGCGCGAACTCGCCCACCGGATCGGCATGGACCCGACCGCCCTGTCCAAGGCGCTGCGCGGGACGCGGCGGCTGCGCGACGAGGAGATCGCCGCGATCGCGAAGGCCTGCGGGGTGTCCGTGGCGTATCTCGTCGAGGGTGTCGGTCCGGAGCCCGTGCTCCCGCCCGACACCGGACGGGACCGGGCGCAGCCGGTGACGGCACAGGAACGGCGGGACCAGATCCTGGAGGCCGCGACCGTCCTCATCGCCCGCCGCGGCTACCACAACGTGCGCGTCTCCGACATCGCCCGCTACTGCGGGACCAGCACGGCGACGGTGCACTACCACTTCCCCAGCAAGGAAGCCACGCTGCACGCGGCGCTCGAGTACTACGCCCAGCGGTTCCGCACCCGGCTCGACGAGGAGTTCGGCCGGGCGACCTCCGCGCGGGACAAGCTGCGCCGCCTCATCGAGGTCCAACTCCCGCTCACCGCCGACGACATCGACGAGTGGTCGGTGTGGATCCAGTTCTGGAACCAGGCGATGCTGGAACCCGGGCTGCGGTCCGCGCAGCGGCGGATCTACTCCGGCTGGTACCGGGTCGTGGTGGACCTGCTGCACGAGTGCCGGTCCGAGGGCCTGGCGCCGGAGGCCGACGTCGAGGCCCTCGCCGACCGGTTCACCGCGATGGTCGACGGCCTGGCGATGCAGATCCTCGCCGGCTCGACCGAGATGCGGCCGGACCGCATGCGCTCACTCCTGCTGCGGGCCTTCGAACCGCACCTCGATCTGACCTGACCTCACCGATCGGCCTGGGGCACCGGCGATCTGTACGAGCTTCAGAGTGAAGCTCGGGGTGTCACGGCTTCCGGGCGAGGCCGCCGTGCTCGCCGATCTGTTCCGGAGCCGGGGACGTGGACTCCGGGCGCCAGAGGGGAACCGAGACCACCCCCGGGTCCACCAGCTCCAGACCGTCGAAGTACGCCGTGATCTCGTCGACGGTGCGCAGGTTGTAGGGAACGGCACCGCTCTCGTTGTAGGCGTCCTGGGCCTGCTCGAAGACCGGGTCGATGCCCCGCGAACCGTCGTTGATGGAGAGGTAACTCCCGGACGGCAGCGCGTCCATCAGGCGGGTGACGATGGAGAGCGCCTGGTCGTGGGTGGCGACGTGGCCAAGGATGTTGCTGAGGATGAGGGCGGTCGGCTTGCTGAGGTCCAGGGTCTTGGCGGCTTCCGCCAGGATGCGGTCCGGGTCCGTCACGTTGGCGTCCACGTAGGCGGTCACGCCTTCCGGCGTGGAGTAGAGCAGCGCGTGGGCGTGCGCGAGGACCATCGGATCGTTGTCGACGTAGACGATCCGGGCCTCGGGGGCGATCCGCTGGGCGACCTGATGGGTGTTGTCAGCGGTCGGCAGACCGGTGCCCACGTCCAGGAACTGGCGGATGCCCGCCTCGGAGACCAGGTACGTGATGTTGCGGCGCAGGAAGGCGCGGCTGCTGCGGGCGATGGTGACGATGCCGGGGAACACGGCGGTGTACGCGTCCCCGGCCTCCTCGTCGACGGGGTAGTTGTCCTTGCCGCCCAGCCAGTAGTTCCAGATCCGGGCCGAGTGCGGCACCGATGTGTCGATCTTCTGCTGTGCGGCCGGTCCGGGCGTCATTGCTTGGTCTGGCATGGGTAGCGTTCGTCCTTCAGCCGAGGTGTGCGGTGTCCGCCGCTCAACCTACGTCCCAACGGCACGGCCGCGTAAGCCAGTTCGTCTCTCCGGAGCAATCGAGTACTGGTGCGCACGCATCCTCACTTGTGGGTTCCCAGACGGAGGGCCAGGCTGTGGGCGGATTCGCTGGTGAGCCCACCGACGACGCCGAAGCGGCCTTCGGTGAGAGGGGCGGCTACGTAGGCCGTGTCGCGGATCTTGCCGTCGATGAGGACGGCCAGTTCGTTGCGCGGGGCCGGGGCCGTGGCGAGGGTGCCGGTGAGGTCGGCGAGGCGGGTCCGGTCCGCGGAGTTCAGGGTCACCACGACCTCCCACTCGCCGGCGCTGCTGAGGGCCTTCGCGGAGACGGCACGCACGTCGGTCATCCCGCGTGCCCGGTCGACCTGGACGCAGGACGCCGGGCTGGCCGCGGGCAGCCGCAAGGTGTAGCCGCCGCTGCCGGCGGCGCAGGCGTGCTCCGTGACGGACGTGACCGGCAGGAGGGAGATCCTGGCCGCCTGCTCGGCGTTCCCGACGCCTCCTACGGCGGGCCGCACCTGGTGCGCGCCCCAGGTCCCGCCGTCCGCGACGGCGATCCCGGCGGTGGCGATCGCGGCGACGGCGATGACTCCCGCCCCGGCGCGGGCCAGCCGCTGCCGCCGCCGGGCGACCCGCAACGCGTCGTCGGCCAGGGCGACCAGGTAAGGACCGGCGGCGTCGCCCCCGCTCTCTTGGACATGGGCGTGCAGGGCATGGTGCAGGGGGTGTTCGGTCGACTCGATCATGCGACGGTGCTCCTTCCGGAGGCAGGGGACGGGGAGGGAGCAGCCGCCTGTGCCGCCTCGGCGAAGGCGGAGCGGAGGGCTGTCAGGGCCTTGTGGGTCTGGCTGCGGACCGTGCCTTGGGAGATGCCCAGGATCTCGGCGATCTCGGGGTCCGGCAGATCCTCGAAGTAGCGCAGCACGATCACCGCGCGCTGACGCTTGGGCAGACGCCGTAGCGCGGCCATGATGTCCTGCCGCTGGACCACGGTGTCGGCCCAGTCGGCGGCCTGCGCGGGCGGCTCGGGCAGTGTGTCGGTGACGGTCTCCTTGCCCCAACTGAGCAGTCGGAAGCGGTCTATCTGGGCGTGGTAGATCGCCCGGCGCACATAGGTCTCCGGCTGCTGCCGGTCGCGTAGTCGCGACCAGCGCCGGGCGGTGGACGCGAGTGCGGTCTGGACCAGGTCGCGGCCCTGCTCCCAGTCCCCGGTCAGCAGGTAGGCCGTCTGCAGCAGCGATCTCGACCGTGCCGCCACGAACTCGCGGAACTCGCGTTCATCGTCGGCGTTCAAAGTGCCCTCCCTTGTTCCCCCGTAAAGACGTGTACGGCAGGGGGTTCTACTGCCTTGCAGTTAGGACTTTTTTCGACTGCGATGCTCCCGACGGCCGTCGGCGCCGACCGCACCACCGACAGCGTGCGGCTCGAGGCCGGCCGGTCCGGAACACCGGTGTGCTTCTCCTCGGCGCGACGATCGCCTCACTGGGGCAGCGGGCCTTGTGGTCCTCCGCCTTCACGCTGGTCAGCAATTTGTCCGGCAGGTGGAGACGGATCGAGGCAGGCGCGGCTGTCGAACGTGTTGTCCGCCGATGCCGCGCCCGCTGACCTCCGCGGGCGGTACATGGCCGTCTTCCCGTACTGCTTCGCGATCGCGACAGTCGTGGCCCCACTGCTGTTCCCCGTTCTGTTCGAGGTGTCGAGCGCGGCCCCATGGCTTGTCCTCGCGGCGCTCGCACTCCTGACGATTCCAGGCGTGCCGACCCTTGCTCCCCGTCTGCCGCAGTCCGCGCCGGCCGTAGCCGAAGGTCCTGAGAAGCCGAGGGGGAGGCGGTAGTTCGCAGCAGTGCTCGTGGGGGCCGTAGCCCGATCCAGGGCGGTCCGTGAGCTGTGGCTATCCTCACAAATCGTGCCTATAGGGCTTTTCCGTGGCACCGGTCACGTCACGGAACGGCCGCCTCGTCTACGTTCGCAGCTCTGTGCCCCCGCCCCCGAACCGCCGAGGCCCCATGTCGTACCGACCGAATCCCCGACAGACCACGTCGACCGCGAGCACCCCCGGCCGTCGCGGCCGTCGCGCGGCGCTCCTCACCGGCGCAGTGTCCACCCTTCTCGCGATCGCCGCGGTCGGCCCGGCCGCGGCGGCCGACACCGGCACGCCGGCGCGCTCCGGCACCGGCACCACGCAGACGACCGCGACGAGCGAGGCACGCGTGACGACCGCGGTGCTGGACCTGGACCACCCCGCCCTGAAGCCGCAGGTGCGTGGGAAGGACGTCCCCTACGACACGGCCAGCATCATCAAGGTCGACATCCTCGCCACGCTGCTCCTCCAGGCCCAGGACGCCGGACGTGGTCTCACCCAGCAGGAACGCACCTGGGCCACGGCGATGATCGAGCACAGCGACAACGACGCGGCGAACGCACTCTGGCGGCGGATCGGCCAGGCGCCCGGCCTGGAGGCGGCGAACAAGCGCCTCGGTCTCTCATCGACCGTGGGCGGAGCCGCCGGCAGGTGGGGACTCACGCAGACCACGGCGACCGACCAGATCCGCCTGTTGCAGGCGGTCTTCGCCGAGGGCGGGACCTCGTCCGCGAGCGGCTCCGTACTGACCGGGACGTCCCAGACCTACATCCGTACGCTGATGACCCGCATCGCCGCCGGACAGTCGTGGGGCGTCTCGGCGGCCTCCGACGCCGGGTGGGCGCTCAAGAACGGCTGGCTGCAGCGCAGCACCACCGGCCTGTGGGACATCAACAGCGTCGGAGAGGTCACCTCGGGAACGCACCACTACCTCGTCGCGGTCCTCTCCGCAGGCAACGCGTCGATGGCGGGCGGCATAGCGGCGGTCGAAAGCGCGGCCCGCACGGCGGTCTCCTCGGCACAGGCGGCCGGCTGACGGCGCACCCCGCCGCACTGGTCCTCCAGCGATTGCCCAGCTGCGACTTCGGTGCCACCCCGTGGAACACACCCGCTGTTCCCTGCGGCCAAGCCGCCTGACGTCGGCCGTACCCGTCCGCGTGCCCACGCGCGCGAGGAAGGGGGACCGACGAAGAAGAGGCACGGACATGGAATACGCGCTTCTCGGGTCCAGCGGGCTCCGGGTGTCCAGGCCGGCGGCCCTGGGCACCGCGACCTTCGGAGTCTCGCCCACCGAGGCCGACACACAGCGGGTCGTCGACTTCGCACTCGACCAGGGCATCAACTTCGTCGACACGGCCAACTCCTACGGCAACCAACCGCGGTTCGACCGCCCGGGAGCGCCGTCCGCCGAGGAGCGGGCATCGGCGGAGGAACTCGTGGGGCGGGCCATAGCCGCCAGGCGCGACCATGTCGTACTCGCGACCAAGGTCCCGGACCCCGTCGGGCCGGGCCCGAACGACGGCTCTTTCACCGGCGGCGGCCTGAGCCGAGCGCACATCGTCACGACGGTGGAGCGCAGCCTGCGCCGCCTGCGCACCGACCACATCGACATCTACTACATCTACTACGCCCATCACCCGGATCCCGTCACGGATGTCGCGGACACCATCGGCACGTTCGAGGACCTGATCCGGGCCGGGACGATCCGCTACTACGCCCTGTCCACCTACGCAGGCTGGGAGTTGACGGAAGCCGTGCTCACGGCGGACCGGCTCGGAGCACGGCGGCCGGTCCGCCATCAGGTGCTCTACAGCCTCGCCGAGCGAGGTGTCGAAGCCGAGGTCATGCCCGCCGGCCGACACCTGGGCATCTCCACGACCGCGTTCAGTCCACTCGCCGGCGGTCTGCTCGCGGGCGGTGCCGGCCTGCGCGCCGTCGCGGGACCGGCTTCGACCCACGCGACCCTGTGTCGCTGAGCGTCCGACTCGCGAGCCCCGGTGAGGTGTTGCCGCGGGTCGGTATCGCCAGGTCCGGGGCGCCGGGTGGCCTGTCGGCCTCGGCGGGCGGGGTGATCGCCCGGGCGGCGCGCGCACTGGAGGAGGCCGGGTACGAGGTGGAGGAGGTCGACGTCCCGCAGCTGGAGGAGGCGTACCGGCTCTGGTACCTCCTGGTCCTGGAGGACTTCCGGGTGCTGTGGCCGGGCGTCGAGAGCCTCGGGGACGACGGCCTGCGGGCTGCGGCGCGGCACTACTTCGAGGTCGCGGGCGAGTGGTGGGGGACGTCGCCGGACCTCCCCGCCTACATCCAGGGCTGGACCCGCCGAGGCGTCCTGATCGCCGAACTCCAGGCATTCCTGGAGCGGTACCCGATCCTGGTCCTCCCCCCCCTCGACCGAGCCCGTGTTCGGGCAGGACGCCGACACCCACTCGGCGGACCGCATGCGTCAGCCCGTCCAGGCGCAGTACGCCCCGATGGCGGTGCCGGTCCTCGGCCTTCCCGCGGTCGCGGTCCCGACCGGCGTCGTCGACGCCCTTCCGGCGGGGGTCCAACTCCTGGGCGGGAAGCTCCAGGAACGGGTACTGCTCCGGGCCGCGAAGGCGATCGAGTCGCGGGTGGGGAGGTTCACTCCGATCGGCCCGAGACGGTGAATGTGCGAGGGATCTTGTAGTTCCGCCCGCGCCTCGGATGGGTCAACTTTCGTACCAGGCACGGCAGTTCCGGCCCATCAACAGATCCTGTCGGGCCGTTGTTCGATCGTCCGGAGTCAGTCTCGAAGAGATGCTCCGCGGGCGAGGGCCGGATGCCTACGGTCCGGACGTCGAGGCGGGTCGGGGGTACCGGCCCGCCGCAGTCAACGGAACGCAAGGGGAGGCATCGTGGCGAGTGTTGAAGTGTCGCTGAAGGAGATGATGGCCGGCATCGAGGGGGCGATGGGGGCAGCGGTCGTCGACTACACCAGCGGAATGGCGCTGGGCACGCTGGGCGGCAGCAAGAGTCTCGACCTGACGGTCGCCGCGGCCGGCAACACGGATGTGATCCGGGCCAAGGTGCGCACCATGGAACAGCTGGGCCTCAAGGGCCAGATCGAGGACATCCTGATCACGCTGGACGGCCAGTACCACCTGATCCGCCTGGTCACCGGCCGTGACGGCAACGGCCTGTTCCTGTACCTCGTCCTGGACAAGGCCCGCTCGAACCTGGCCATGGCCCGCCACCAACTCAAACGCGTCGAGGCGGCGATCGAGATCTAGCCCGTCCTGACGCGCGGGAACCACGTCTGCCCATGATGTGAAGACTTCTTCAACTCGCGATATCTGCATGGTCGCAATGTGCGGTTGTGCGGGGACCGAGACGTGAAGGATCGGCTTCGGAGGGCGGCCTGCGATGTGGCGGCACTCTCGGGTACCGCCACATCCCGGCGGCTGCGGTCCGAACAACCCGGCAAGGAGCGAGCATCCATGCAGGTCCCCCTCTACCAGGTTAAGGCAGACTTCTTCCGCATGCTCGGCCACCCCGTGCGCATCAGGGTCCTGGAACTCCTCCAGCACGGTCCGGTGTCCGTACGGGACCTGCTCGCCGACATCGAGATCGAACCCTCCAGCCTGTCGCAGCAGTTGGCCGTCCTGCGGCGCTCCGGGATCGTCGTCTCCACACGGGAGGGCTCCACCGTCCGCTACGAACTCGCCGGCACGGACGTCGCCGACCTCCTGCGCGCCGCCCGCCGTATCCTCACCGAACTCCTCACCGGCCAGAACCAGATCCTCGCCGAACTCCAGCAGGCGGACGCCCCGCCGCGTCCGGTGCCTACGTCTCGGTGAGGCCGGGACGGGAGAACGGCGTTGCAGCGGCCGAACTCGCCCATTCGGCGCGCCTGTTGGGTCCAGGGAGTTCGACACCTGGACTGCTCGCGCCTTCCTGAGGACGATGCTCGCAGGGGGCGGCCGAGGGGGTGAGCCGAGGTGGACCATGCGGGTCCCACAGTTCGGCCGGGGCCGGAGGGCGTGTTCGTCGGGCGCGCGGAGAGCCTCGCGCTGCTGGCCGGCGCCCTGGAGCGGGCTCGGGCCGGAGTCCCCGTGCGCGTTCTCGTCGAGGGTCCGGCGGGGATCGGCAAGACCGCCCTCGTACGTCACTTCCTGTGCGGTTCCGGGCAGGTGCTGCGGGCCGCGGGAGAGGAGGCCGAGTCCGAGCTGGCCTTCGGCGTGCTAACGCAGTTGCTGGGGCCGAGGGTCCGCTGGACGGACGCCTCGGCGGCGGGTGCGGAACTGCTGGAGGCGTGGGACGAGGCGCAGGAGGGTGATCCCGAGCCCAGGGAACCGGTCGTCGTGGTGGTGGACGACGCCCAGTGGGCCGACCACGCGTCTCTCCAGGCACTCACCTTCGCCGTACGGCGGCTGCGGGCCGACCGGGTGCTGGTGCTGGTGGTCGTGCGGGACGTCGACGACGCACGGCTGCCGGATGGACTGCGGCGGTGCTTCACCGCGGACGACGTCGTGCGGGTCCGGCTGGACGGGCTCGCGCCCGCCGAACTGCGGCGACTGGGAAGCGAGTTGGGCACAGCCGGGCTGACGGTCGCGGCGGCCGACCGGTTGTACGCGCACACCGGGGGCAACCCCCTCCACGTCAAGGCCCTGCTGGAGCAGGAGGGCCCCGGGCTGCTGGAGGCGCTGGCGCGGACCGACGTCGCGCCGCCCGCACCCAGGTCGTTCACCGCACTGGTGCTGGCCCGGCTCGCCGCGATCGGCGCGCCGGCCGAGGCACTGGTCTGCGCGGCGGCGGTGCTCGGCGCCCACAGCGGACTCGCCGAAGCGTGGACGGTCGCCCACGGGAACCCGCGAGGAGCCGTCGGCGGTGACGCACTTGCCGCCCTCGAAGAGGCAGTGCGCGCAGGCCTGTTGACCGAGGCGGCCGGTGACCCGGGTATCCGGTTCCCGCATCCCCTCGTGCACGCCGCCGTGTACCACCGGCTCGGTCCCGCGCGACGGGCCGCGCTGCATCTGCGGGCCGCCGCCGTCGTGACGGACGAGGCGCAGTGGTTACGGCACCGGGCGCTCGCGGCGGTCGGTCCCGACGAGGGGCTGGCCGCCGAACTGGCCGCGCTGGGCCGGAAGTTCGCCGCCGAAGGTGCCTGGGCCGGCGCGGCGGGGCAACTCGAGGCGGCCGCCCGGCTGAGCCCGGACGGCGGGGTCCAGGAGCGGTGCTCGCTCGAAGCCGTGGAGTGCCGGCTGCTTGCGGGGGACGTACAGGATGTGGGGGAAGTCGCCGAACGGATACGGCAGTTCGCGCCCGGCGGATGGCGCAGCTACCTGCTGGGGCGGCTCAGCCTGTTCGACGTGGGGCGCGCCGAGGCGCTGCTCACGGATGCCTGGCACCGCTGCGACCCGGAGGCCGAGCCCTTGCTGGGGGCGCGGATCGCGGGGCAGTTCGCCGCACTGCACGGCAGCATGTCGCACGGAGCCGAGATGGCCGAATGGGCGGACCTGGCCCTGCGTCTCGCGCCGGACGACACCGCCACCGACATGATCCGCTACCTGCGCCTGATCGGGCTCGCGATGAGCGGACGGGCCGCGGACACCCTGGCGGAGCTCGGCCCGCTGCCCGACCCGGTCCTCGCGTCCCCCGCACAGCTGGAGAACCTTCTGGGCCGTGGGAACCTGCGCCCGTTCGTCGGCGATCTCACCGGTGCCGTAAGGGACTTGAGCGGGGTGTTCGGCGCCTGTCGCGGGCGGGCCGCCTCGTTCCGGGTGGTCGCCGCGACAGGGCTCGCCTCCGCCGAGTACCGCGTGGGGCGCTGGGACGACGCGCTCGTCCACACCGAGTTCGCCCTGTCGCTCGCCGCCGACACCGATCAGCCGCACATCGCCCTGCACAGCAGGACACTGGCCGCCCAACTGTGCGCGGCACGCGGCGAGTTCGCCAAGGCGCAGGCACACGCGTCCGTGGTTCGCGCCTACGCCGGGGGCAGTCATGTGAGCCCGGCGCTGGCGGCAGCGCTCGCCGAGGGCTGTCTGGCCCGCGCCCAGGGTGATCCGGAAGGCGTCGTCGTGGCCCTCGATCCACTGCTCGCGCTCGGCCCGCGCGGCTCCCTCGAAGAGCCCGGAACCGTACCGTGGGCAGACCTTCTCTCCGACGCGTGGGCCGCCCTCGGCGAGGAGAAGCGCGCCGCAGGGATCCTCGCCCCGTACGAAGTGCTCGCCGCCCGGCGGGGGCACCACGAGGCGCTGCTTGTCGCCGCCCGTGCCCGCGGCACGCTGGAGGCCGCGCGCGGCGACACCGAAGCCGCCGAACGCGCCTTCCGGCTGGGCCTCAGGCACTCCGCCCATGTCGAGGCCCCCTTCGACCGGGCCCTGCTGCACCTCGCCTACGGCGGTTTCCTGCGGCGCACGGGGAAGCGCACCGTTGCGGGCGAGCAGTTGCAGAGCGCCCGCGACCTCCTCGTACCCCTGGAGGCGAAGCCCGATCTGGAGCGCTGCGACAGGGAGTTGGCCGCGTGCGGGCTGCGCCCCGCCGCGCGCCCCGAGCGGCCGTCGGACCTGGCCGTGCTCACCCCGCAGGAGCGTGCCGTCGCCCGTCTGGTGGCGTCCGGGCTGACCAACAGGCAGGTGGCGCGCGAACTCGTCATCAGCGTCAAGACCGTCGAGTACCACCTGGGGCGGATCTTCCCGAAGCTGGGCGTGGACTCCCGCACCCGGCTCGCGGCCCGGCTGGCCGCCGTGCCCGACCCCCGTTCCTAGGGATACCCCGGGTGCCGCACCCGGGGTGCCGGGCCGGCGCCGGCCGTAGCGTCGGTGGAACTTCGCACTCGTGGGCCCGAGGCCCGTAGCGGAGGAATCCCAACCACACGCAACCAACCGGGGGATCGACTGTCATGGTCGACAACACCAGTCAGATAGTGACCGACATACCGCACGCCAAGGTGAAGGCGGTGGCCGAACGTGTTGTGCAGGAGCTGAGGCTCGCCGCCGACAAGGTCGCCGCGCACCACGCCGAGCCCGCCAGGTACCCGATGCCCGAGGACAAGGGCGCCGCGGAACACCTGCTGGCCCAGCGCTTCGACCGGCTGTCCGACGACAAGAAGAAGCGGGCGGCGGACGCGGTCGTCGCCGACCTCAAGGACGTGGCGGGCCGGGCCCGACGCCTCGGCGACCTGGCCCGGGTCGACCTGCGCTCACCGGCCTCGGTCGACGCGCAGATCCGGCGCATGCCCTTCCCGGAGCGGTTGAAGTTCCCGGCCGACGAACTGAAGAAGCTGCCCTTCCTCCTCCCCGAGGAACCGCAGGCCGGCGCGGGGACCGCGGCCGCACCGTCCGCGCTGCACAAGCTGGAACTGCGCATCCACAGCGTGAAGTGCCTGGCCGAGACGTCGGAACTGGGCTCCGACGAGATCTCCCTCGCGGGCACCAGTGTCGACGAGAGCGGCGACGCCCTGAAGATCAGCCCGTTCGACGTGCGCAGCTTCGACGACGGAGACGTCAAGACGTACGCGCCGCCGAAGCAGTTCCACTGGTTCAACCTCGACGAGGGAGGCACGACCTACCCGAAGTCGTACTTCGTCACGCTGGTGCTCGCGGAGACCGACTTCGGCGGGCTCGCCACCTACGTCGACCGACTGCTGGACATGGTCAGGACGAAGGTCGCCGCCTACCTCGCCGCGGCGGTCGGCGCGGCGATCGGCGCTTCGGGCGGACTGCTCGGCATCCTCATCGGCATGGCGGTCGGCGCGGCCGTCGGCTGGGCCTTCGACCAGCTGAAGGGCATCGTCGAGGACGACGTGTTCACGCCCGTGACCCTCAGCACCGTCATCCCGGCACTGACCGGCCGCTGGAACGGCAAGCCCGAAACGGCGGCGGCGTCCGCCGAGTACCGCGGCTTCGGCGGGCACTACCGCGTGACGTACACCTGGCGCATGTTCAACTGATCGGTGCGCCACGGCGGGCGAACACTATGAACGCAATGATCGACGGGTAGTCCCCGAGTGGGGCGGTTCCTAGCATCACGGTTCGCAGGGCACGTTCGCACAGCGAAACCACAGGAGCCGCTCCCTTGAAGACATTTGACGCACCTGTACCAGTACGCAGACGCCTCTCGTCCCCTCGCCACCGCCGGGCGGCGCTGGCCGCAGCCCTCGCCGCGGCACTCCTCGGTACGCTCGGCAACGCCCCCGCGCCCCGGACGGAGACCGTGCGGCCCGCGGTGGCAGCCTGCCCGCCCAACCTGCTCGGCAAGGCGACCTGCTACACCGGCCAGGACGCCAACGGGGCGTACTACGCGATGGCCGTCCCGACGCAGTGGAACGGATCCCTCGTCGTGCACGCGCACGGCGGCCCCGATCTCGGCGACTCCTCGGACCCGTCACGGAGCACCGACGATCTGGGCCGTTGGGCGGTGATGGTCGAGGAGGGGTACGCCTGGGCCGGCTCGTCCTACCGCCGTGGTGGCTACGGGACCCGGATGGCCGCCGCCGACACCGAGAACGTGCGCAAACTGTTCGTCTCGGAGTTCGGCAAACCGAAGCGCACCTATGTGCACGGCCAGTCCTGGGGCGGCGACGTCGCCGCCAAGGTCGCGGAGACCTACGGCAGACAACCCGGCGCCTACGACGGCGCGCTCCTCACGAGCGGCGTCCTCGGCGGCGGTTCGCGCGGCTACGACTACCGCGTCGACCTGCGGGTGGTCTACCAGTACTACTGCCACAACCACCCCCGCCCGAGCGAGCCGCAGTACCCGCTGTGGCAGGGGCTGCGCGCCGACTCCACCATGACGAGCGCCGGGCTCCGCGCCCGCCTTCAGGAGTGCACCGGATTCGCCTCCGCCCCCGCTGAGCGGACCGCGCTCCAGCAGCGCAACCTCGACGACATCCTCGCCGTCACCCGCATCCCGGAGCGCGCGCTGGAGTCACATCTGCGGTTCGCGACCTTCACGTTCCGGGACATCGTGTCGAACCGGCTCGGCGGCCGTAACCCCTTCGGCAATAGGGGCGTGTGGTACTCGGGTTCGCACGACGACAAGGCGCTCAACGCGGGCGTCGAACGGTTCTCCGCCGACCCGACCGCGCGCCGCGACCTCTCCTACGACAGCGACCTGACCGGCAAGGTCTCCATCCCCGTCCTCACCCTGCACGCGATCGACGACCCCACCGCCTTCGTCGAGCACGAGGCGGCCTACCGCGCCACTCTCCAGGGCGCGGGCCGGGGCGGCAACCTCGTCCAGACCTTCACGACGGAGACCGAGCACAGCGCGCTGAGCGACTCCGAGTACGCCAACTCGATTGCGGCGCTTGACACTTGGGTCCGCCACGGACGCAAGCCGACCCCGCGCTCGGTCGCGGCTTCCTGCGCGGACTTCGACGAGAAGTACGGCAGCGGGTGCTTCTACGACCCGACCTTCCGCCCCGCGCCCTACGCCTCACGGATCCGGCCCCGGCCGGGTGGGCTCGCCTGGCCCGCCATGACCGCGGCACAGGAACGGGCGTGGAGCCGGATCGACGGTGTGGGGATCGCTCCCTGACCGCCGGCGGTGTCGTCGGTGACCCGGTGGGTGTTCCGGAGGGTCACCGACGACGGAGTACGGCCGGCCGCCCGGTTCGGTCAGAAGGCGTGTGCCATCAGTTCCGCGAACAGCTCGTGCTCGTCGACGTCGAGGCCCCGTGAGCGGAACCAGCCGCAGATGTTGGCGCAGTCGCGCTGGAGGAAGGTCATCCCGTTGAGGTTGCCGACCAGATCGACGATCTGTGGCAGATCGATGATCACCAGCCGCTCGCCCGCCGCCAGGATGTTGTACGCCGAGAGGTCACCGTGCACAAGGCCGTTCTGCACCATCGTCGCGAGCGCGTCGGTGAGCTGCTCGAAGTACGCCGCGAGCAGCTCGGGCGAGGGTCGGGTCTGGGCGAGCCGGGGCGCCGTCGCGACGGTGCCGTCCTCGTCGACGACGGTGATCCATTCCATGAGGATCTCGGTGCCGTCGATCTGGACCGGATAGGGAACCGGCAGCCCGAGGTTCCAGAACCGCACCAGCGCACCCCACTCGGACACCGCCCACTCGCCGGCCGCGACCTGCCGGCCGAAGGTGCTCTTGCGTTTGACGGCCCGCTCGTCGCGTGAGCGTTTCATCGAGCGGCCCTCGGTGTAGGACGCGGCGCGGTGGAAGGACCGGTGTTCGGGAGAGCGGTACCGCTTGGCCGCCATCACCACGCCGGCGTCGGGGTCGAGCGGGTCGGCGCGCTCGACGAGGTGGACGTCGGCCTCCTTGCCGGTCTTGAGGACGCCGAGTTCGGTGTCGATCGCGCCCTGCGAGGTCACCACCCAGTCCGGGAGCGGCTCGGGGCCGCGGGAGAGGGGTTCGACGCTGAGCCAGGTCGACCAGCGCTGGCCGTCGGCGAGGTCGTCGTCGTAGGCGCGGAAGTCGAAGACGAACCGGTCGTCGACGTCGCCCAGGCCGTCCGGCACCGGGACGGAGCGGTGCGCGTCGGTGCTGAAGTCGTCAGGGAACGAAGGGAGTTGAGAGTGCTGCGGGAGATCGTCGTGAGACATCGCTGGAGGTGCTCCATGGAGTGAGTGAGAGGTGGTCTGCGGGCATGCCGAGGACAGTCGTGATCACGGTCGTGCCTCCTCTCGTGGAGCACCGGGCAGCTCCCGGTCGCTCGCCCATGGTGAAGGGCGGACCGGGGGAGCGGCAACCGAATAAAGCAGGTCGAGTGGTCCACCCGTCGCAGTACGCGCCGACGGTCGCGAAGACAGTCATCCACAGGTGCTAGATCGATTTAGCTTTCCTCTGTAACCTGACGACCTAATCGATTTAGTATTCCTTTCTCGCGGCGGGACGCGGGATCAAGGAGGTTGCCACCGATGCCAACCATGCAAGACGTCACCCTCGGGCGGCCGGGAACGCACACCGAACTCGAAGGGCTGCCCCGGCCCGGACGATGCCTGGTCATGGGGATCCTCAACGTGACACCCGACTCGTTCTCGGACGGCGGCCTGTACGCCGACACCGGACGCGCCGTCGACCGGGGGCTGGCACTCGCCGCTCAGGGTGCGGACATCGTGGATGTGGGCGGCGAATCCACCAGACCGGGGGCGTACCCCGTGGGTCTGGACGAGGAACTGGCCCGGACCGTCCCGGTGGTGCGCGCGTTGGCCCGGGCCGGCGTGTGCACGAGCATCGACACCATGCACGCGCCCGTGGCCCGGGCCGCCGTCGAGGCGGGTGCTCGTCTGGTCAACGACGTGAGCGGCGGCCTGGCCGACCCCGCCATGGCCTCGACCGTCGCCGCGGCCGGCGTTCCGTACGTCGCCATGCACTGGCGTGCGCCGAGCCACGAGATGGACCGCCATGCCGTGTACGGCGATGTCGTCGCCGATGTCGTCGCCGAACTCGGCCTGCGGGTCCGGCAGTTGGCGGACGGGGGAGTCGACCCCGCCCGCGTCGTGCTTGATCCGGGAATCGGTTTCGCCAAGCGCCCCGAGCATGACTGGGCGCTGCTGGCCCACCTGGGCTCCCTCCGGCGACTGGGGTATCCGCTGCTCGTCGGCGCGTCGAGGAAGCGCTTCATCGGCGCGGCCCTCGCGGCCGGGGGTGCCGGTCGGGTGCCGCCCGCGGAGCGGGACGTGGCATCCGCGGCGGTCTCCGCGCTCGCCGCCGTCGGGGGCGCGTTCTGTGTGCGCGTCCACGACGTCCGCGCCGGTCTCGACGCGGTGCGCATGGCTGCCGCCTACCGCGCACACCTCGACCGGGGACTGTAGAAAAACCTGCGCACCGGCCCTCGCCTTGAGCGAGGCCACTCTGTTAGCTTCCGCTAGATCGTTCTAGTGACGCAATCCCCCCAACTCGTCGAGCCGGACAGGGGCCTTCGTCGGCGTACTAGATCGATTTAGCTCCCATGAGACAGACCGCTGAGAGTCGCTACGAGCAAGGAGTCACTATGGCAATCCCCACCCTCCAGGACGCCATCGACCAGGCCGGTTCGCCGATCAAGCTGCTGTGGCGGCCCGGTGCCGAACCGTGGACCCCCGAAGTCGTCGAGCGCGAGTACTCCGGCTGGCGTCAGGAGCAGGCCGCCTGGCACGAGGGCGTGGCACTCCTCAACCTCTCGCACCACATGTACGACATGTGGATCGAGGGACCGGACGCCACGAAGGTGCTCGCCGACCACGGGGCCAACAACTTCGAGAAGTTCGCGATCGGACAGGCCAAGCAGTACGTGCCGGTCACCCGGCACGGCCACATCGTCACCGACGGGATCCTTGCCCGGGAGGGCGAGAACAAGTACCTCCTCAGCGGGATCCCGGCGGCGCAGCACTGGGTGCAGTACCACGCGGAGAAGGGCGGCTACGACGTCGGGTTCGTCACCGACCCGTCCTCCGCCTTCCGTCCGGGCGGCGGCGATCCGAAGCTGTTCCGCTACCAGATCCAGGGACCCCTGGCGGCGGAACTCGTCGAGCGGGTCTTCGGCGGGCCGCTGCCGGAGACGAAGTTCTTCCACTCCACCGCGGTCTCCTTGGACGGTCGCCCCATCCGCGCCCTGCGGCACGGCATGGCCGGCCAGGCCGGCTTCGAGTTCATCGGTCCGTGGGAGCACTCGGCATACGTGCACGAGACGTTCCTCAAGGCGGGCGAGCCGCTCGGTCTGATCCAGGTCGGCGCCCTCGCGTACGCCACGCCCAGTGTGGAGAGCGGGTGGATCCCCTCGCCCGTCCCCGCCATCTACACCCACCCGGACCTGCTGGAATACCGCAGGTACCTGCCCCTGTTCGGCATCGAGGGCAAGCGTCCGCTGAACGGCAGCTACTTCTCGGAGGACATCGAGGACTACTACGTCTCCCCGTACGAACTGGGCTACGGGAAGGTGATCCACTTCGGCCACGACTTCGTGGGCCGGGACGCCCTGGTGAAGGCCAAGGAGGAGCCGCTCCGCACCAAGGTGACCCTCGTCCTCGACCCGGACGACGTCCGCGCCGCCGTCGGACAGGGCGAGGACCCCGGCTTCGTCCTCTCCTACGCCCGGCACCGGGTGGAGAACGCCGACGGTTTGGTCGGCGTGACCATGCAGAGCGCGTCGATCGACCCGGTGGGGACCGTGCTGGCGCAGACCCTGATCGACCCCGAACACGCCGTGCCCGGCACCGAGGTGACGGTCGTCTGGGGTGAGCACCCCGGGTCCGGCACCGACCCCGAGGCCGACCTCGGCTTCCCCCGCATCCGCGCCACGGTCCAGCCCTCCCCGTTCAACCAGCACGCGCGCACCCTCTACCGCCGCGACCGCTGACCCCGGCCGCCGCGCGGCACCTTTCCGGTCCGGCCCGCCTCCTGACACGACGTCAAGTCGACCGGGCCGCCCCGGCGGTGCCGCGGGAGTGCCCCGAACCCGGCCCCCGCAGAAGAGAGAGCGAGACGAAAGACGATGAATCCCGCAAGCACGATGCGAGCAGCGGTCGGTACCTCGCTGCTCGACGACTTCTCCCTGGAGATGACGGGCAAGGATGTACCCAAACTCGAAGAGGCCCGCGACAGCATCCCCCAGGGCACCCGGATCAATGTCACCTTCCTCGGCAACGAGAACCTCCGGATGCGGTTGGAGGCGGCCCGGGCGGTCAAGCGGCTCGGCTTTGTTCCGGTGCCCCACATATCGGCCCGCCGCCTCGGGTCGCGCGCCGACTTCGAGCAGTTCCTGGCCGGCCTGCGCGAAGACGGCACGTCCGACAACGTGTTCGTCGTCGGGGGAGATCCGGCGCATCCCGAGGGCCCGTACGCCGATTCGCTGTCCCTGATCGAAACGGGCCTGCTCCAGGAGTACGGCGTCCGCCATGTCAGCGTCAGCGGATACCCGGAAGGGCATCCCGCGATCGACGACGGCCGGCTCTGGTCAGCACTGCGGGACAAACACGCCTCGCTCGCCGCCCAGCCCCTGGACGGCGGCATCATCACGCAGTTCGGCTTCGACGTCGACCCGGTGCTCGCCTGGGTCGAACAGGTCCGCGGCCAGGGTGTCGAACTCCCCGTCCGGATCGGAGTGCCCGGGCCGGCCGGAGTGCGCCGGCTCATGTCGTACGCGGCCCGCTTCGGAGTCGGGACCAGCGCCTCGGTCGTCAAGAAATACGGGTTGTCCCTGAGCAACCTCATGGGCACGGCAGGGCCCGATCGCTTCCTGCGCGACCTGGCCGCAGCCCACGACCCGGGCCGCCACGGCGAGTTGAAGATCCACTTCTATACGTTCGGCGGACTCAAGGCCACCTCCGACTGGGCCGCCCGCTTCCGGAAGGACAGCCTGGCATGACCCTCACCCAAGACGCCCCGGCCCGCACCGCCGCGGGCAAGCGGCCCGCCCAGCAGGCCTCGCTCGTCCTCCAGGGCGCCGACGCCACCGGCATCGTCGCCGCCGTGACGTCCGTCCTGAGCCGCCACGGCGCGAACATCGTCTCCCTCGACCAGTACTCCGACAATCCGCAGGGCGGCGCCTTCTTCCAGCGCACGGTCTTCGGACTCGACGGTCTCCAGGCCGCGTTGCCCGCACTGCGCGCCGATCTCGACGAGCACCTGGTGGACGCGTTCGGGCTGAGCTACACGCTGCGCGACCTGTCGGTGCCCAAGCGGGTCGCGATCTTCGCGTCGAAGTCCGACCACTGCCTGCTCGACCTGCTCTGGCGCCACCGGCAGGGGCAACTGCCCGTCACCGTCGCCATGGTGATCTCCAACCACCCCGACGTGGCCGAGGAGGTCCGCAGCTTCGGGATCCCCTTCTTCCACGTGCCCTGCCAAGGCGCCGACAAGTCCGCCGCCGAGGCGGAACACCTGCGGCTGCTCAAGGGCAACGTCGACTTCGTCGTCCTGGCCCGCTACATGCAGATCCTCTCGGGCGAGTTCATCGAGGACGTCGGCATCCCGATCATCAACATCCACCACTCCTTCCTGCCCGCCTTCATCGGCGCCGGACCGTACGCCAAGGCCAAGGAGCGGGGCGTGAAACTCGTGGGAGCCACCGCCCACTACGTCACCCAGGACCTCGACGAGGGCCCGATCATCGAGCAGGACGTCGTCCGCGTCACCCACGCCCACTCGGCCACCGACCTCACCCGCCGCGGCGCCGACGTGGAACGCGCGGTGCTCTCCCGCGCCGTGCTGTGGCACGCCGAGGACCGGGTCATGCGCGACGGCAACCACACCATCGTCTTCGCCTAGCGACCGGCGATCTCGCCAACTGTGCCCGGCGACCGGCCAGTTCGGGTGCCGTACGACAACGGTCGCACCCACCACGCCCCGGTCGCCCGGGCGAATCGTTCCCCGTCACAAGAAAGCGGTCCGACCATGACCACCAGGATCGACGGCACCGCAATCGCCCGGCGCATCCGCTCGCGGGTCGCCGAGGAGGTCGCCGCGGTCGCCGCCACCACCTCAGGAAGCGTTCCCGGACTGGCGACCGTCCTCGTCGGCGACGATCCGGCCAGCGCCGTGTACGTCGCCGCGAAACGCCGGGCCATCAAGGAGGCCGGCATGCGCGACTTCCACCGCCACCTGCCCCGGTACGCGACCCACGACGACGTGGCCGCCGTCATCGACGAACTGGCCGCCGATCCGCGGGTCTCCGGCATCCTCCTCCAACTCCCGCTGCCCGCGCGGCTCGACGCGGCCACGCTGATCGACCGCATCCCCGTCATGAAGGACGTCGACGGTCTCACCACCGCCAGCCTCGGCCTTCTCGCCCGCGGGGAGCGGGGGTTGCGCCCCTGCACGCCCAGCGGAGTCATCGAGCTGCTCGACGCCGAGGGGGTTCCGCTCCAGGGCGCGAACGTCGCGGTGGTCGGCTGGGGCGAACTCGTCGGCAGACCGCTGACCCAGCTCCTCCTGCGGCGCGGGGCAACGGTGTCGGTGGCGCACGAGTTCACCCTCGACCTCGCAGCGGTCACGCGCCCCGCCGACATAGTCGTGGTCGCCACGGGGGTCCGCGGGCTGATCGGCCCGGAACACGTCGGGCCCGGCGCCGTCGTCATCGATGTCGGCATCCACCGGACGCCCTCCGGCCTGGCCGGCGACGTCCGCTCCGAGGAACTCGACGGAATCGCCGGTCGCATCACCCCCGTTCCCGGCGGCGTGGGCCCCATGACCATCGCCATGCTGCTGGTCAACACGTTGCTCGCCGCCCGGTGGAGTTCCGGACCCGAGGTCGTCGCGGCGGCCTGAGTTCCGCCGCACGCGGAGCCACTTGCGCCAAAGGAGGTTCACAGTGGACCAGTTCCCCGCCATGGCCCTGCTCGGCGGACAGCTCGCCACCGGTCTCGTCGACGTCACCCAGGACGCCGAGGCGTTGGACTCCGAGGGCTTCTGGGCCGTGGCGTACGACTTCGAGGGCCGCCTGACCTGCGCCCGCTTCCGCGACGTACGACGGACGGACGACCGTGGCCCTTCCACGGCGCCCTGGCGCGGCCCTCCTCCCGACGCGTGGACCTCCTCGCTCGACCGCGTCGCCTACACCAACGGTGTGACGCGCATCCGCGAACACATCGCCGCCGGCGCGGTCTACCAGGCCAATCTGTGCCGGGTGCTGTCCGCCCCGATCGCGCCGGAGGCCGATGTCATGGCACTCTCCGGCCTGCTGGCACGGCACAATCCCGCACCGTACGCGGGTGTCGTCCGTCTGCCACGGCACGGCGTGGAGGTGGCCACCGCCTCGCCGGAACTCTTCCTCAGGCGCACCGGGAGGGACCTGGCATCGGGGCCCATCAAGGGGACCGGCCGTACCGAGGCGGATCTGCTGGAGAAGGACCACGCGGAGAACGTGATGATCGTCGACCTGGTCCGCAACGACCTCGGCCGCGTCTGCGTCCCGGGCACCGTGGCCGTACCCGATCTGTGCGCGGTCGAGAAGCACCCCGGGCTCGTCCACCTGGTGTCCACCGTGCGCGGGCGGCTGCGCGAAGGCGTGGGCTGGCCCGAATTGCTGACGGCGACGTTCCCGCCCGGATCGGTCACCGGGGCGCCCAAGGAGAGCGCCCTGCGGATCATCAACGCGTTGGAGACGGAACCTCGCGGTCCCTACTGCGGTGGTATCGGCTGGGTCGACGCCGACCGCGGGTGCGGCGAACTGGCGGTCGGCATCCGGACCTTCTGGATCGACCGGAGCGAAGGGCTCCTCAGGTTCGGCACCGGAGCGGGCATCACCTGGGGTTCCGAACCCGAGCGGGAATGGCAGGAGACCGAACTGAAGGCACACCGGTTGTTGTCCGTCGCGAGCGGAGGTCCGATGCGCCGGCGTCCTGTCGTGGAGGACTGAATCGATCTAGCGCGTAGAGTGAACCCGACGTGCCGGAGGGCGACTGGTGACGCCCGCCGACGAGGGCGTGCGGTGTGCACGGCTGACGATGGGAGTACGCGGGCATGGGCCGTTCGGGCCGAGTGACGTTGACCGACGTGGCCAAGGCGTCCGGTGTCTCGCGGGCGACGGTGAGTTTCGTCCTGAACGACGACCCGCGCCAGACGATCTCCGCGGCCACCCGGGAGCGGGTCATGGAGGCCGCCCAGGACCTGGGATACGTCCCGCACGGGATCGCCCGCGCACTGCGTGAGGGCTCTTCGCGCATCGTGGTGCTCAACGTCGACTGGGGCATGGAGGGCAACTTCTCCCGCAGCTACGTCCGGGGCCTGGACGAGGAGCTGGCCGAACACGACCACATCCTGCTGGTCCGGCACGGGCACTCGATCCCCGAGGCCACCCAGAAGGTCCTGGACACCATCGCGCCGCGGGCGGTCCTGCGGCTCGGCGAGGCCTACATGCGCGGCGACGAACCGACCGAGGACGACTGGGAGAACGGGTTCGCCGCCAACGCCGCCCTCCAGATCGGATACCTCGCCGACCACGGACACACCCGGATCGCCCTGGCGATGCCCGATCACGACTTCCCGCTCACCGAGGCCCGGCTCGGGTTCTCCCAGGAAGCCGCCCGGCGTCGAGGACTTCCGCCCCTGGAACGCATCGTCGTGCCGAGGCCGAGGGAGGCCGGTGCGGCGGCGATCCGGGCGTTCCTGGCGGCCCACCCCGATGTGACGGCGCTGGCGGCCTTCGACGACGACATCGCGCAGCGCAGCCTCGCGGCCCTGCGGGATCTCGGGCTGCGGGTGCCCGAGGACATGGCCGTGATCGGCTTCGACGAGACCGAGTACGGCTCGCTGTCCACGCCCGCGCTCACCACCGTCCACATCGACGCCGAGGTCCTCGGACGGATCGCCGCCCGCAATGCCCTGGGCATCGGCACCGGGGGGCTGGCGCCCGTGCCGGGCCGGATCGTGGCACGCGCGTCGGTCTGACCGCCGTGGGCCGTGCGGCGCTCAGGGTGTGGCGCGGACCACCGGCCACATCCCGGCGTAGGCGGGATCCTCACCCTCCAACGCGAAGAGCAGCTTCCGCAGTTGACCGATGACCTCGTCCTTGCCGCCGTCACCCAGGATCCCGGCGAGGGCGGCGTCGATCGCGGCGATGCGTGCCCGGCCGTCCGCGACTCCGGCGAGGCCCGCTTCGGTGAGCTCGTGCAGGATGACGCGCTTGTGCACCGGATGGGGCAGCCGGCGGACCCATCCGACGCGTTCGAGCTGTGCGAGGGCCGTCGTCACGCTCTGGGGCGTGATGTGGAAGAGCCGTGACAGGTCCGAGGCGGACATCAGACCGAGTTCGTCGAGGTGAACCGCGAGACCGAGCTGGGTCACGGTGACACCGAGTCCGTCCAGCGTGTCCTGAAGCCGGCCGTGCACGGCCTGCTGTGTCCGCCACAGCACATGAGGCAGTCCGTCCTGCCATGCGGGACCCGCGCTGTCCTTCGCCGAAGCCATCGTCGCCCTCCGTCTGTACGGGACGTCAGTATCCGCCCGAGAACATTGTTTCAGACGTCTTAAAACTTTACAGGCATCTGTTATACGGTCGCGAGGCGCAGCGACGAAGCTGTGCGCCGCTGACCGAGAGGAATCCCATGCCCAGTCTCGAAGAAGAGATCAACAAGGCGGGAGGGGCGCTCGCCCTGCTTCGGCAGGGACGCTCCGGGGCGTACCCGTTCCCGATCAAGCCCGAGTTCAGCAACTGGCGCGACGAGCAGGAGGCCTGGCGCGACAGCGCCGCGCTGATGGACCTCTCGCACCACATGACCGACCTCGTCGTGCAGGGCCCCGACACCTACCGGCTGCTCGAACACCTCGGGGCCAACAGCTTCCAGGGCTTCGGCCCCGGGAGCGCCAAGCAGCTCATCACGGTCCGCCCCGACGGCTACATGATCGGCGACTGCATCCTGTTCTGCGTCGGCGACCGCCACGTCCGGATCGTCGGCCGGCCGCCGGCCCTCAACTGGGTGCAGTTCAACGCGGCCACCGGCGACTGGGACGTCACCGTCCGCCGGGACGAGCGCACGGTGAACAACCCGAAGGGCCGCGAGCTGTTCCGCCTCCAGCTCCAGGGCCCGCACGCCGCCGCGATCTTCGAGAAGGTCAACGGCGGGCCGATGCCGGACATCCCGTTCTTCACCATGGGCCGCTTCAACGTCGGCCCGCACGAGGTCACCGCGCTCAACCACCGCATGTCCGGCTTCCCCGGCTACGAGTTCACCGGGCCGTACGCCGACATCGACTCGGTGCGTGACCTCATCGTGGAGGCCGGTGCCGAGTACGGCCTGCGCCAGATCGGCGCCCGCGCCTACGCGTCCGTCGCCACCGAGTCGGGCTGGATCGCCAACACCCTGCCGGCGACCTACTCCGGCGAGGACATGAAAGCGTTCCGCGAGTGGCAGTCGGCGCGTTCGTTCGAGGGCAACCTCGCCCTCGGCGGCAGCTTCGTCGCCGACCGGATCGAGGAGTACTACACCACCCCGTGGGACCTCGGCTACGGCCACATCCTCAAGTTCGACCACGACTTCGTCGGCCGCGAGGGCCTCGAGGCGATCAAGGACCGGCCGCACCGCCGCAAGGCCTGGGTGCTCTGGGACCGCGACGACGTCGGGAAGATCTTCGCGAGCATGTACGAGAAGGGCGAGGGGCGCTTCAAGTACATGGAGATGCCGGCGGCGTTCTACACCGCCTGCCAGTTCGACCGCGTGGAGAAGGACGGCGAACTCGTGGGAGCGGCGATGCTCACCTCGTACTCCGCGAACGTCCGCGGCTGGATCTCGCTCGGCACCATCGCCCCGACGGCCGCCGCCGGAGACCAGGTGGAGATCGTCTGGGGCGAGCCGAACGGTGGCTCACCCAACCCGGCCGTCGAACGGCACGCCCAGACCCGCGTCCGCGGCACGGTCATGGCGCGCCCGTTCGCGACGAAGAAGCGCTGACCCACGGGCGGTGCGGCTGGGCGGGCCGACCCGGCGCAGACGGGAAGACCCGAGCACTCCCGGTGATGAGGGGCCTCTGTTACGATCACTAGATCGATCTAGTTGTGTCAACGCGACGACCTTCTCCGCCCAACCGCATCACCCCATGTCCGACACGGCCCGGAGGGACACCGGTGCCGTGACGGACCGGAGGAACGCCATGGACCGTCTGCTTCTCATGCGCAGTTTCGTCATCGTCGCCGAGCTCGGCAGCTTCAACGGGGCCGCCAAGGCGCTGGGGTCGTCGGGATCACTGGTGTCGCGGCATGTCGCCGAGCTGGAGCGACAAGTCGGCGTACGGCTGGTCAACCGCACGGCCCGCTCGGTGAGCCTGACCCAACCGGGCCTGCGCTACGCCGAGTTCGCCGCCCGCATCGTCAAGGAGATCGACGCCGAGGACTCCGACATCGCGCAGCTGCACGACAGGGCGGAGGGCGTCCTCAGCATCATCTGCCCGAAGTGGATAGGGAGTCTGGACCTCGGAGACGCCATCGCCGCGTTCTCCGCCGCCCACCCGAAGATCCAGATCCGGTTCGAGCTGGGAGGCGTGTCCGACCGGACGTACGACTTCCTGGACGGCGGTTTCGACCTGGCGTTCCACACCCGGGACCTGCGGGACTCCAGTGTGCGGCTGAAGAAGATCGCCTCGCTGCCCTTCGTCCTGTGCGCGTCGAAGACGTACGTCGACGAACACGGCGCCCTGGAAAACCCCGGCGACCTGGCCGGTCGCGACTGTCTCGTGCACGTCAACGACCCCGTCTGGCGCATCGGACACGGCCACGCCTCCACCCTGCACAAGATCCGCAACGTGGCCTTCTCGTCCAACTCGTACATCGCGCTCCAGAAGGCGGCCGTCCACGGGCGCGGGATCGCCCTGCTGCCACAGCGGTCCGTCTACGACGACCTCGTCTCCGGGGCCCTGCAGGTCCAACTGCCCGAACTGGCGGCCCCGGACCGCCCGCTCTACGCGATCCACGGACCCGGTCCGGGCACCCAGCGCAAGATCACGGTCTTCCTGGACTTCCTCGCCCAGTGGTTCGCGGAGAACCCGATTCCCACGATCGGCCGTTGACGTCCGCGGCCACTTGCGCGGTGCGAAATCTTAGAGTTCGCCCCTTGATTACATATTTTGTACCGACTGATGGACAGCCGTGCTCGGTGTGGCCACTGTGGCAACGCGAATCGAGCCACGAAGGAGCTGTCTCTTCATGTGCGAACCCCCGGGTGAACCGACGTCCCGCCGGACGATGCTGGGCGCGATGACGGCATCGGCCGCCGCCGTCGCCCTGCCACTGCTCGGCACCGAACCGGCCGCCGCGGCCACGAACACCGGATCCGCGCCCTCCGGAACGGGCCTGTCCGTGACACTGCTCGGCACCAACGGCGGCCCGCCGCCCCTGGCGACCCGGTACGGCATCTCGTCGGCGCTGACGGTCAACGGCAGAACGTACGTGATCGACTGCGGACGGGGCGCGGTGACCCAGTACCTGCGCGCCGGGCTGTCGATGCCGTCGCTGGCCGGGATCTTCCTGACCCACCTGCACGCGGACCACATCGTCGACTACTACTCCTTCCCGCTGCTGGCGGCGGGCGCCTCGGGCGCGCAGGGCTTCCAGAACCCGATCGAGGTCTACGGTCCGGGGTCGGCCGGTATCGCCTCGACCGTCACCGGCGCCTCAGGGCCCGTGCCGGGCACGGTCGAGATGACCAGGCTGGCCGGCCAGGCCTACGCGGCGTCGCCGACCTTCTTCATGGCCGAACACGCGGGCATCGACCCGGCGACCCTGCTCCACGTTCACGACGTACTGCCGCCCTCCGGCGCCGGCGCCTCGGCGACGAACTCCGCGCCGACGATGGCGCCGTTCACCGTCATGGAGAACGACGACATGAAGGTCACCGCCGTCCTCGTCCCGCACGGCGCGGTGTTCCCCGCCTACGCCTACCGCTTCGACACGGACCACGGCAGCGTCGTCTTCTCCGGCGACACGGCACCGACCCCGAACATCATCACGCTCGCGGCGCACGCGGACGTCCTGGTCCACGAGGCCCTGTACCCGGCCGGTCTCGCGACTCTCGGCCTGCCCCAGGCGCTGATCGACCACATCACTTCGACCCACACGGACGTGGCCCAACTCGGCCGGATCGCGGCCGAGTCGGACGTAGGCACTCTGGTTGCGACCCACTTCGGCCCGGGACAGCAGACGGTGGTCCCCGACGCGACCTGGCGCCGCCTCCTCCGCGACAGCGCACGCCGGGCCGGCTTCGGCGGACGGATGGTGCTGGGCGCGGACCTGCTGCGTCTGCCGGTACAGCGGCGCGGGTCCCGCCGGTCCTGACCGATCCGGCACCGCACGGCAGTTCCGCATTGCTTGCACCGCGCGACCGATCAACGGTGCGTCATGACTCTCGCCCCGGCCCGGACCTCCTGTTACCGTCCGACTTAATCGATCTAGCAGCGAGGTCGTTCCGGGCGGCACCCTGGACGACGGCCACTCGACGGAGAGTGAAATGGACCCTGTCTCACAACAGCGCAGCACCTACGAAGCGGTTCTCCGGCTGAACGACGCCCCGTTCATCACCGAGCGCCCGGCGATGTTCAGCCCGGCCGCCGCGGCCCAGGACGTGGGCAACATCCGGGGCACCTACGGCCGCTTCGCGCAGCTCCTGCTCCCCGAGGAGTACACGGACTGGGTCGAGGAGAGCGCCGCCCATGTCGGCTCGTGCTACGTCGGCGACTGGACCTCGCTGCACAAGGTGAAGGTGCACGGCCCGCAGGCGCTCGCGTTCCTGAGCCGGCTGGGGATGCGGGACCTCTCCCGTTTCGAGACCGGGCAGATCAAGCACCATGTGCAGCTCGACGAGAACGGCTGGGTCGCCTCCGAGGGCGTGCTGTGCCGGCTCGGACCCGACGAGTTCGTCTACACCGCGGGCAGTTGCGACTGGCTGTTGTGGCAGCTGGGCCAGGGCAGTTGGGACGCCGCCGCCACCGACATCAGCCCCGACGTGTTCATCTTCGGCGTCCAGGGCCCGGCGTCCCTGGCGGCACTGGAGAAGCTGACGGGGGACGACCTCCGCGACATCGCCTTCAGCCGCAGCCGTATGTCGGAGGTCGACGGGGTCCCGGTACGGGTCCTGCGCACCGGGATCTCGGGCGAACTCGGATACGAACTGCACGGGCCGGCCGCACACGCCAACGACATCTGGGCGGCGGTCGTGGCGAGCGGGCAGGACGTCGGCATGCGTCAACTCGGCTTCCGGGCCCAGCCTGTTCAGCACATCGAGGCCGGGATCGCGACCAACGGGCTGGACTATCTGCCGGCGTCCATCCTCACGCCGGGCGCGCCGAGACAGTTCCGCAAGGGCGCGCCGACCGGCAGCTTCGTCCCCGCGGGCGGGGTGACAGACTACTTCCGCAAGCCGGGCGAGCTCGGCTGGGGCTTCCGCAAGGGCGTCCCCGACCGCGACTTCGTCGGCCGGGACGCACTCGTCCGGGACGCCGAAAACGGCGTACCCACACGGCAGTTGGCAGGTCTACGCTGGAACGAACAGGACGTCGCGGGCATCCTCACCTCGCTCCTGGCCGAGGCCGAGCCGCCGGACCAGATGGAACTGCCGCGCGGACGCGGTCCCCACTTCGACCAGGTCCTGGTGTCGGGCGAGCCGGTCGGCGTGGCCACGGGCCGGACGGTGAGCCCGACCCTGCGGGCGATGATCTCCCTCTGTGTGCTCGACCCCGCGCATGCGACCCCGGGCACGGAGGTCGTCGTCCTGTGGGGCCGTCCGGGCACCTCGCAGCGGGAGATCCGCGCGACGGTCACAGCACTGCCCTTCAAGCCGGACAACCGGCGCATCGACGTCACCGGGCGGTGAGGGACCCTCAGCGCCCGTTCGCCCAGGTCGCGGTGATGTGCCCGGCGACGTCGCGCAGGGGATCGAGGAAGACGTCCACCAGAGGTGTCAGGGAGGCTTATGTGGGGGTGACCGCGTGCAGTCGAGGCTGAGCCAGTTCGCCATGGGTGGTGCCGGGGACGTCGGTCAGGACCAGGCGGGAGACGAGGGCCACGCCGATACCGGTTCCGACGAGTGCCGGGGCGACGGCGTACGAGGCGGTCCGGTACCTGATGCGAGGGGTGAAACCGGCCTCGGAGGCGTCCCGGTCGAGCTGCTCGCCGCCGGATGACCGGCCGCCACGATCGTCACTGATGACCCGGCGCGCAGCTCGTGTAGGCCGATCGGGGTCCCGACGGGGTGCCGGCCGGCCAGTGGATGGTCGTCGGGGAGTACGACGACCATGGGTCGGATCGACGAGCAGATCGTGGACGGCGACCCACGGAGGTGGCGCGGGGAGCGCATCCCAAGACGCGATCACCGCTAGGTCGAGTCGGCCCGCGGCGATCTCCTCGACACCGTGTCAGGGTGCCGGTGCCGCAGTGCCGTCAGCGCGGGCGGGAGCAGGTGCTGCGACGGCGCTTGGAATGCGCCCACCCGCAGGCGCAGTGACAGCTGACCGAGCAGCATCGCCAACTCGCCGGTGGCCTGGTCCAGTTGCTCGTCGATCACGCGACCGTGCCGGGCGAGGAGGGTGCCGGCTGCGGTGAGCGTGGCTCCCCGAGGCCTGGGGAGAACCAGCGGCGCCTGCCAGTCCCGTTCCGCCTTGGCCACCTGTTGGGTCACGGCCGCCGGGGTGAGGCCAAGGGCGTGGGCGGCTGCGTTGCTCGCGATGCTTCCGGGCGCTGGACAGGCGTTCATGATTCGGCAGACCCTGGAGGGCGGTTCGCGCCTGGCGCGGGCATCCATCGCCGGCAACGCCGTCGGCACGGTGCTCTGGTCCACCGCGGTGGAGGCCGGACTCTCCGCGGTCCTGCTGGCCGACCCCGCCGCCTACATGGTCGTACGTGTGGCGGGCGGCCTCGTCCTGATCGTCCTCGGCATCGGCACACTCCGGTCCACCCATGGCGCGAACGACGCCGCTCGGGGTGGCGGTGGCGGGCGGCGTCTGACCGATGGGGCCGCCGGTCAAGAGGT
>NZ_BARG01000051.1 GCF_000376565.1 Streptomyces hokutonensis
AAGACCCCGGGACCGCGCGCGTCCGCCGCTGAGACGCCGTCACCGCGAACATCCGCAGTCAAGGCTCCGGGGCCGCGCCCCGACCCGCTATCGGTGCCTGCCGCTGAGGCGTCGGCACCGCGAACGTCCGCCACCGAGACGCCAGCATCGCGAACATCCGTCACTGAGACCCCAGCACCGCGAACACCCGGTACCGCGACGCCCCCGCCCGACCGGACGGACAGTTCGACGAGCGGGACGACCACAGGAGAGACACCCCCGTGCCACTGACGACGATCGACCCCAGGCCCGCACTTGTCGTGATCGATCTGCAGGAGGGGATCGTTTCCGCTCTCGCCGCCGCCGCGGGCCGGCAGGCCGCCGACGCCGCCGTCGGCCGGGCGACCCGCCTGGCCGCCGGGTTCCGGCGGCACGGCCTGCCCGTCGTCCTGGTCAACGTCATCGGCCGCGCCCCGGGCCGTACGGATACCGGAGGGCCCGCGAACAGCCCGGCGCCGGCGGCCGGTTGGGCCGAGCTCGTCGACGAACTCGACGTCCGGCCGACCGACCACCTGCTCACCAAGCGGCGGCGCAGCGCCTTCCACGACACCGGTCTCGACACCCTCCTGCGGGACCTGGGCGTCACACAGATCGTGCTCGCCGGAATCTCGACCGGTTCCGGCGTCGAGTCGACCGCGCGCTCGGCCTCCGACCACGGCTACCACGTCGTCCTGGCCACCGACGCCATGACCGATCCGGACCCCGAGGCCCATCGGCACAGCGTCGAGCGCGTGTTCCCGAAGCTCGGCGAGACCACGACGGCCGCAGAGGTCGTAGCGATGCTGGAGGCGACCCGATGAGCCTGCTCGGCCGACTCCTCAACAACCGCAGAGCGGGCGAGACGCACACCGCGTGGAACCTGCCTCACCTGCGGGGCCCCGAGCTCCTGACCCTCACCAGCGAGGACTTCGCCGAGGGCGCGACCATGCCGCTGAAGAACTGCGCGAAGCACATCGGCGGCGCCGACGAGTCCCCCCACCTCGCCTGGACCCCGCCCCCGCCCGGCACCGCCCAGCTCCTGATCGTCGTGGAGGACATCGACGTCCCCCTGTCCAAGCCGGCCGTGCACTGCCTCGCCCTGATCGACCCGGCGGCCGGACACCTGGACCCCGGCGCCCTGTCCGCGCGACACCCGGGCCCCGGGGTGCGGGTACTGCGCTCCACCGTCGGACGCGGCTACCACGGCCCCGCACCCGTCAAGGGCCACGGCCCGCACCGCTACGTCTTCCAGCTGTTCGCCCTCCAGGCCTCTCTCGACGGCGCCACTCCGGTGGACCGGGTACGCCCCCGCGCCCTCCTGCCCACCGTCCCCGCGCCCGTCCTCGGCCGTGCCCGCCTGACCGGCGTTTTCGAACGCTGACTCCGGTGACGCACAGGGAATCTTGGGACACGTTTTACGTGCCGGACGAAACTGCTGACCCCGGGGTAACCGTCTGACATGGAGTCGGGCCATTCAGGGCCGAGGCAACGAGAGAGTGGGGCACGTCGTGGGACGGCGCAAGGGCAGCATAGGGATCGCACTCGTCACAGGTGTGGTGCTGGTGGGCGCGAGTGCCTGCGGCGGGGGCGGCAGCGCGAAGGCGAGCGGGAGCGGGGACGACGCGAAGGCGTCGGGCAAGCCCAGCGCGAGCGCCTCGCCGTCGCCGACGAAGCCCGCGGGCCCGCCGATGCTGCTGGACACGATCACCCCGCAGACCGGAACCACGGTCGGCGTGGCCATGCCGATCTCGGTGATCTTCACCAACCCGGTGGCGGCCAAGGCACACGCCACGGTCGAGAAGCACATGAAGGTGAGCGCCTCGCAGCCGGTGGTCGGCGCCTGGCACTGGATGGGCAACCAGCGCGCCGACTGGCGCCCGAAGACGTACTGGCCCTCCGGTACGACGGTGAAGATCGACGCCGACATGACGGGCGTCAGCAACGGCAACGGCCGCTACGGCGTGCACAATTACACGCACACCTTCAAGATCGGCGACGACGTGCGCGCCGACGTCTCGGTCACCGACCACACGATGAAGGTGACCAAGAACGGCGCGACGGTGCGCACCCTGTCGATCAACGCGGGCAGCGCCGAGTACCCGACGTGGGACGGCACGATGGCCGTCATCGACAAGCAGAAGAAGGTCCACATGACCTCCTGCAGCGTCGGCATCAGCTGCGACAAGGGCAGCCCCAACTACTACGACCTGACCCTGCCCTGGGACATCCACCTCACCCAGTCCGGCACCTACGTCCACTACTCGACCGGCGACCCGAACCCGGGCACCGGCAGCGCCCGAGGTTCACACGGCTGCGTCCACCTCTCCCTCTCGGACGCCGAATGGTTCTACGGCCAGGTCAAGCAGGGCGACCCCATCACCATCACCGGCTCCCCCCGGGGCAAGGCCCCGGCGGACAACGGCTACGCCGACTTCAACCTGGACTGGAGCCAGTGGCTGGCGGGCAGCGGCTCCGGCGAGGGGACTACGGCGACGCTGTGACGGTGGTGCCGGCCACGGGGTGCGTTCAAGGCGCGAGGAGGGGGTTCTCCTCGCGCGCCGCGGCCACCGCGCGGGCGAGGTCGTCGAGCAGGTCACGGAGCGCGGCCAGGGTCGGCTCGTCCGTGAGGCGGCCGTCCTTCACCTTGCGGGTGGCCTGAGGAATACGCAGGCCGTCCGCAAGGACGTTCGCGCCCATGACGGTGAGGGTCTCGGTCAGCCACGCGCGGGCCCGGTCGCCGCCGGTGACGGCCGGGGACGCGCTCATCAGGGCCACCGGCTTCATGGCGATCTCGCCGCCCCCGACCAGCCACTCCAGCGCGTTCTTCAGGACGCCCGAGGTTCCGTGGGCGTACTCGGGGGTCGCGATGAGCAGGCCGTCCGAGGCGCCGAGGCGGGCGCGGAGTTCCGCGACGATCTCGGGGAGGTCGTTCTCCTCCACGTCCGCGTTGAAGAAGGGCAGGCGGCCCAGGTCCGGTTCGACGGTGATCTCCCACGGTGGCACGAACAGGTCGGTGGCCGACCGCAGTACGGCCGCGTTGAGCGACCCCGACCGCAGACTTCCGCACAGCGCAAGGATTTTCATTCTGGTCAGCCTACGTTCTCGGGAGTCGCCGGTCCGAAGGTCACCGGCAGGGAGGACAGGGCGCGCGAGACGGTGGACGGGCGGTAGGACGGCTCGCCGTCGAGGGCCAGATCCGGCAGTTTCGCGAAGACGAGCGGGACCGCTATCCGTGCCTCGAGCCGTGCCAGCGGGGCGCCGAGGCAGTGGTGGATGCCGTGGCCGAAGGCCAGGTGCGAGCGTTCCCCGCGGGTGATGTCGAACCGCTCGCCGCCGGGGAAACGGGCCGGGTCGCGGTCGGCGGCGGCCACGCTCAGTGCGACGGCCTCGCCCGCCGGGATGGTGACGTCGCCGACCGTGACCGGTTTGCGGGTGAAGCGCCAGATCGCGTTCTGGATCGGGCCGTCCCAGCGCAGCACCTCCTCCACGGCGTCGGGCCAGCGCTTCGGTTCGCGGGTCACCAGCGCGAGTTGGCGGGGGTGGCGCAGCAGTGCCAGCACGCTGCTGCCCAGCAGGTTCACGGTTGTCTCGTGGCCCGCGGAGAGCAGCAGCGCGAGCATCGAGACCAGTTCGTCCTCGGTCAGCCGGTCGGACTGGTCGCGGGCCTCGATGAGCGCCGAGGTCAGGTCGTCGCCTCCCCGGGCACGCTTGCGCCGGACCAACTCGCCGAGGTAGCCGTGCACTTCCTCGAAGGCGGCCATGGCCGCGTCCCGGCTGTCCTCGTCGTTGCTCATCACGGCCTCGACCGCGCGGCGCAGACGCGCACCGTCCTCGGCGGGCAGGTCCAGCAGATGCCCGACGACCTCCATGGGCAGCAGGGCCGCGAACTCGGTGGTCAGGTCGGCCCGTCCGGCCAGGTGGCCGTCCCGGCGCAGCAACCCGTCGAGGAGCCGGGCCGCGGTCTCCTCGACGCTCGGGGCGAGGGCCTCGATACGGCGGGGGGTGAAGGCCTTCGACACCAGCGCGCGCAGCCGGGTGTGCCGCGGCGGGTCCGAGACCAGCATGGAGTCGCCCATCCCGATCACCACGTCCCCCGTGATCGGCACCCGCTGCTCCTGGAAGGCGGTCCAGGTGCCGGCCATGTCCTTGGAGTACGAGTCGCTGTCGAGGAAGGCGCGGCGGCAGTCCTCGTAGGAGGTGAGCAGCCATGCGTCGACCCCGCCCGGCAGGGTGACCCGGTGCGCCCGGCCGTCCTGCCGCAGGGCCGCGTACGCGGGGTACGGGTCGGTGACGAACGCGGGGGTGAAGACGGCGGGCGGGGGAGCGGAGGCGGTGTGGGGGCAGGCGGTCACTGCGGGGTCCAATCGTGGGGGAGGGGGCCGGTCACCAGGTGACGGGCAGTTCGCGTACGCCGTACAGCACCATGTCGTGACGGAACGGCAGTTCCTCGATGGGCTTCACCGGGCGCAGTCCCGGCAGGCGCTCGAAGAGGCCGCCGAACACCTCGGTCAGCTCCACCCGCGCGAGGGTGGCCCCGACACACTTGTGGAAGCCGTGGCCGAAGGCGACGTGCCTGCCGGTGTTCTCGCGGTGGATGTCGAAGGTGTCGGCGTGCTCGAAGACGCTCTCGTCGCGATTGGCGGCGTTCAGCATCACCAGGACGCCGTCGCCGGCGCGGATCCGCTGCCCGCCGACCACGACGTCCTCGGTGGCGGCCCGCGGCAGACCGGCGTGGTTGATGGACAGATAGCGCAGCAACTCCTCGACCGCGCCGGGCAGCAGGGTGGGGTCCTGCTTCAACTCGGCGAGCTGGCCGGGGTGTTCGAACAGAGTGACCGTGCCGATGCCGATCATCTGGGCCATCGTGTCGTAGCCGGCGAGCAGCAACAGCGCGGCCATGCCGACGAGTTCCTCGTGGTTGAGGCCGCCCTCGGCGGAGCGGGTGACCATGCGGCCGAACATGTCCTCGGAGGGCCGTGCCTCCTTGGCCGTGACCAGCCGGTCGAAGTACCCCATCAGCTCGACGGCCGCCTTCACGGCCTCCTCCGGAGGGGTGGTGCGGTCCAGGACCGTGTCGGTGAGGGACACGAACAGCACATGGTCCTCGAAGGGGACGCCGAGGATCTCGCAGATGGTCATGGCGGCCATGGGCAGCGCGAAGTGCCGTACCAGATCGGCCGATTCGGCGCCGTCCGCGGTCAGGTCGTCGACCAGCCGGTCGAGGATCCGGCGCATCGTGGGCCGCAGCGCCTCCATCTGGTTGATGAGGAACTCCCGGGTCACCGAGCGGCGCAGCCGTCCGTGGTCCGGCGGGTCCGCCTGCATGAAGAAGCCGGCCGGCGGCGGCACGTCACCGGTGACGTAGGTGGGGAAGCCGGGGGTGCGCGGGTCCGAGCTGAAGGCGCGGTCGGTGAGTACCGCCCGGACGTCCTCGTGACGGGTGACGACCCAGGCGGTGTCGCCGCGGGGCGTACGCACCTGGAACACGGGGTGCTCGGCGCCGAGCACCCGGTACTGGGGCGGCGGGTCGAGCGGGTGGGTGCGGGGCATGGGGAACTCGGGCAGGGTGGCGGTCATCGCGTCGGCTCCGGGAGAGGACGAGGAGGGGCGTGCGGTGGTCAGTGGGCGGTGATCAGCGGGACCAGGGCCTCGGCGAGCGGGTCGAGCGCCGGGTTGTCCCACATCACCGTCGGCTCGACTTCTATGCCGTAGTGGTCCTCTATCTCGGCGCACAGGCCGAGTACGTACACCGAGTCGAGGCCGTACTCGGTGAGCGGCAGGTCCGGCCGGATCTCCTCGACCGGGCGGCCGGTGTGGGCGGCCACCCGGTCGCGCAGCCACTCCCGCACCTCGTCCGCGGAGACGGAGACGGGTACGGGCCGGGCGGTGAGTTCGGACATGGGGTCCTCCGGGTGAGTGGTCAGGCCCCGGTGGGGCGGCAGTCGAGGTCGAAGGTCAGGCCTGCGTCGAAGCGCCGGACGAGTTCGGTGTAGAGAGGTTCGGCGAGCGCCCCGGGGAGCGGGTCGCGGTGGTGGTCCAGGTGGGTGCCGAGGCGGTGCAGGGCGGCGAGCACGCCGGCCGGCCGGTCGGCGAAGGCGTCGGCGCCGGGCGGCCGGTGCCACCAGGTGTTGAGGCAGGCGGAGGCCGCCAGCACACCGGCCCAGCGCGTGGTGAGCCCGAAGGCGTACGGCGAGGCTGCGGGCCCGGCCGCACCGGGTCCGAGGCCGCTCGCGGCGGCGGCCAGCGCGTCGAGTTCGGCGCACCAGAAGCGGGCCTGCGCCGCGATCCCGCCGTCCTCCCGCGCGTCCGCCGCACCGGCCACCAGCGAGCGGGACAGCGGGTCGCGCCCGCCGCCCGTCAGGGCCAGGTCCTCGAAACGCACCCCGGGCAGCGGCATCCCCGGGCGGAACGTCTCCGCGGGCAGGGCGGCGCCCTCCGCCGCGAGCCAGCCGCGGCGGGCGGTCAGCGGCAGCTGGGGCAGCAGCGCCGACTGGCAGGAGACCCGGGAGGCGTGTCCGAAGGCCGACGGCTGCACGTCGCGCAACAGCTTCTGGAACAGAGGCTGTTCGGCGGCCCGCAGATAGAACTGGGAGCCGAGCAGTTCGGACAGCCGGTAGACCGCCCGCATCAGGACCGGCGGCACGAAGGACTTGACGGCGCTCGCGTAGACACCGGCCTGCGCGGGCGCCGTGTGGACCGAGCGGGCGGCGACCGTGGTGAAGGTGTCCGCGAGGAGCAGGTCGGCGAAGGCCTCGGCGAGGATCGACCGGGACAGCGGCAGATCGGTGACGGTGCCGCCGTAGAGGGGGCGGCTCCGTGCTCCGCGCAGGGCGGTTCGCAGGGCGGTGTCGAGCAGTCCGACGGTCATCCCGGGCAGCGCGATCCGGGTCAACTGGAAGGAGCGCAGGGCCGTTTCGACCCCGAGGCCGGCGGTGCCGCCCAGCACGCTGCCGGGCGGGACCGCGCAGTCGGTGAACTCGATGCCGCCGAGCTGCACCCCGCGCATGCCGACGGTGCCGAACCGCTCCAGGTGCCGGACCGAGCCGGGATCCAGGTCGTCGGTGTCGAGCAGGAGCTGGGAGTGGCTGCGGCTGCCGGGGGCCGGGTTCGTGCGCGCGAACAGGACCATGGACCCGGCGCGGCGCAGGTTGGCCACGATCTCCTTGCGGCCGTTGAGCCGGCGGCGGCCGTCGGGCCCCGGCAGGGCGGTGAGTCCGGTGCGGGAGAAGTCGTTGCCGTGCGCCAGCTCGTGGTAGGCGCAGGCGGCCCGGTCACCGGCCAGCAGCCGGTCCGCCAGCCGGAGTTGCTGTGCGGCGGTGCCCGCGGTCCAGACGTTGACCCCGGCCATGAAGGAGCCCGCGCCGTAGCCGAGGCCCAGGCAGGGGTCGCGCCGGTAGACGGCGCGCATGACACCGATCAGCTGCTCGAGTCCGGTGAAACGGCCGCCCAGCGCCTCGGGCACGAAGTGCGCGTTCAGTCCGAAGCCGGTGAGGAGATCCTCGCCCGCCGCGAGCATCTCGCCGCGCTCGTCGGCGGCGACGATTTCGGCGCGGCCCACCGGGTTCACCGGGTCGCCCGCGTCGCCGAACAGCTCCTCGAGCGTGCTGATGTGCTTGTCGTGCACGTGGTCTCCCGCGACGCCCGCGGTCCGGGCGGGGGAGACGGGAACGGCGGATGTCATGCGATCAGCTCCTTCGCGGTGACCGCCGCGCCCGCTGACGCGTCCGGCTCCGCCAGTGCCGTCAGTACGGGTTCGTACGCGTCCGGCGGCGCCTCGTGGCCGGGCCTGAGCAGTTCGAGCGAGCGCTCCAGGGCGGCCGTCAGCCGGAGGGCGCGCGCCTCGTCGGCGGGGTCCGCGAGGAGCAGATGGGTGGCGGACGCGCCCGCGAAGCACAGCTCGTAGCGGCGCGCGAGGGCGAAGGCCTCCGGGGGCGTGTCGCGGGTGGCCGGGCCCAGCGCCGTCACGGCGTCGGCGACCGCCGTGACCTCCTGGGCGAGCGCGGCGGCCACTTCGTGGGCGCGCTGCGGTACGGCCCCGGCCGCGGCGAGTCCACCGAGCCGGCCGGCCGCCGCGGACAGCCCCTGGACGACGCTGCATCCGGTACGGCTCATCAGGCGCAGCGCGCCGTGGTCCAGCGCGGGCAGGGCCGACACGTCGGCGGCTGCGGCGAGACCGGCCGCGTCGTGCGCGCCGCTGTGGGCCAGCCTGCCGAGGAGCGGGAACTGGGCGATCAGGGCGGAGCGGTTCACGGCCGTGCTGCCGTCGAAGATGGCGACGACACGGTGGTCGCGCTCCAGTTTCTGGAACATCCCGTCGACATGACGGTCCGTCAGGAAGCCTCGGGCGCCGAGGAGTTCCGCGAGTTCGTCGATGGTCTGCTGGACGATCGCCGGCACCCCCGCCTTGGCGAGCGCCGACACCACGCTCATCTCGCCGGTCAGGCAGTGCGCCGAGCGCGCGGCCATCAGCGAGGCGGCGTCGGCGAGCGCCACGGTGGCCGCGGCGCGCCCCAGGACCCGTCGGGCGAGCGGCAGTCGGAGCAGGGTGGTGCCGTACAGGGCGCGCCGCTCGGCGAACGCGTGCACCAGACGCAGCGCGTGCTCACCCGCGCCGAGGGAGAGCGAACAGCACACGGTCCGGGTCAGTTGCAGGCTCTTCAGGACGATCTCCAGGCCGTCACCCACCCGGCCGGTCAGCGCTCCGGCGGGGACCTCGGCGCCGTCGAAGCGGATGCCGCTGATGTCGGCGCCCCGGATGCCGTGCGTGGGTTCCTTGGGCAGCGGCCGCCAACTGCCCTCGGCCAGCCGATTCTTGTCGACGAGGAACAGGCTGAAGCCGCGCGCCCCGCCCTGCGGGGAGGTGCGGGCGAGCACGGAGATCAGCTCGCCGCGGGTCGCGTTGTTGACCGGCCACTTCGTCCCGTCGAGCCGCCGGCCGCCCGCCTCGGTCGCCGTCGCGGTGAGCCGCCCGGCCAGCAGGTCGCTGCCCCGGCCCGGCTCGGTCAGCCCCCAGGACACCACGGCGTCCTCGTCGAGGATCCGCCGGGCGAGCGCGCGCCGCTGCTCCGCGGAGCCGGCCACCCAGGTCGACACCGCGCCGAGGAACGTCTTGCCGTGCGCGACCGCGACGGTCACGTCGTGCCGCGCCACCGTCCGCAGGGACGCGAGCAGTTCGGGCAGGCCGCCCGGCGCGCCGCCGAACTCCGCCGGCACATAGGCGCGTGCGATTCCGCAGCCGTCCAGCAGCGCGCAGGCCTCGGCGGGGAACTCCTCCCGGGCGTCCAGCCGGGCGCTGCGGGCCGCGGCGAAGGGCCCGTCCGCCGCACGGGAGCCCTGTATCGCGGCATCCAGAGCGGCAGGCAGGCCGGACGGCCACCCCAGGCCGGTTGCGGTCATATGGACTCCTCCGCCACAACGGCACGCACCGCCGGGTCGACCTCCTCGTACACCGGGGTGAGCGCGCCGTCGAGGAAGAGCCCGCGCATCTCGGAGCGCTGCACCTTGCCGCTCGTGGTCTTGCGGACGGCACCCGGCCGGAGCAGGACGAGCCCGGCCGTGCGCACCCCGAAGGCGCGGTAGACCGTGGCCCGCATCTCCACGGCCAGTTGCGCCAGCTGTTCGGCGTCGAAGCGGCCCCGGACCTCGTGCAGGACGACGACCTCCTCCTGCGGCACCGGCACGGTGAACGCGGTGCCCGCCAGGGTTGCCAACGGGGCGTGCCGCAGGCGCAGTTCGTGCTCGATGTCGTGCGGGTAGAGATTGCGGCCGTGCACGATCAGCAGGTCCTTGCTGCGGCCGGTCACATAGAGCTCGCCGTCGAGCAGCGCGCCGAGGTCCCCGGTGCGCAGGAACGGGCCGTCGCCGTCGGCGGTACGCGCGCCGAACGTCTCGGCGCTCGCGTCGGGCCGCTCCCAGTAGCCGGCCGCGACGCTGGGGCCGCGCAGCCAGATCTCGCCGGTCGTGCCGTCGGGCAGCACCCGGTGGTCGGCCGGGTCGACGATCCGCACGTCGAAGTCCGGCACATCGCCGCAGCCCACCAGCTGCCGCGCCGGGCCGCCGGGGCGCGGGGCCTCCAGGGTGTGCTTCTCCAGGGCCTCGGGATCCACCGGCTCGACACGCGGCGGCCGGCCCGCCCGCCCCGACACGAAGACGGTGGCCTCGGCCATTCCGTAGCAGGGCGCGAGGGACTCGGCGCGGAATCCGGCCGCGGCGAAGCGGTCGGCGAAGTCGCGGAGGGTGGACGCCTGGATCGGCTCGGAGCCGTTGGCGGCGAACCGCCAGCGGGACAGGTCGAGTCGGGCGAGCTGGGCGTCCGTGACGCGGCGCACGCACAACTCGTAGGCGAAGTTGGGCGCGGCCGAGTAGCCGAGGCCGTACGTGTCGATCATGGCGAGCCACTGGTGCGGACGCTTGAGGAACGCCATGGGGGACATCAGCACGCAGCTGCTGCCCAGGAACAGACTGGGCAGCAGCTGACCCATCAGGCCCATGTCGTGGTAGAGCGGGATCCAGCCGCCGAAGTTGGTGTCCGCGGTCAGGCCCAGTGAGCGGCGCAGACTGTCCGCGTTGTGCAGCAGGTTGCCGTGGTCGACCATGACGCCCTTCGGGTCGCCGGTCGAACCGGACGTGTACTGCAGCAGCACCAGGTCGCCGCGGCCGGCCCCGGGGTCGTGCCACCGGTCGGCGTCTCCGAAGTCCGCGGTGTCGCTCGCCGCGACGGTGAGGCCCAGGTCCTCGGTGTCGCTCCACCACTGGGCCTCGTCCAGCTGTCCGGTGTCGGTGAGGGCCACCCGCACCCCCGAGTCCACGGCGATCCCGGAGACCCGGCGCTGCTGGTACTGGAACTGGCCCGGCATCGGCGAGGGCACCGCGACGACCCCCGCGTACAGGCAGCCGAGGAAGGCGGTGACGAAGGGCAGGCCCGGCGGGTGCAGCAGCATGACCCGGTCGCCGGGCGCGCAGTGCCGCTGCAGCCAGGAGGCGACCCGGCGGGCCTCGGCGTCCAGTTCGGCGTAACCGAGCGTCCGGGCACCGTCGGCCGCGTCGTGGTCGTGCACGAAGGTGACGGCGGCGCGGTCGGCCCGCTCCACGGCGTGGCGGCGCAGCAGGTGCAGGGCGCTGGGCTCGTCCAGAAGGGAGGAGTCGGTCACGGGGCAGTCCTCTCGGCGCGCGCGGGCAGAAACTGGGTGGCTTCGAAGTAGTCCAGGTAGCGGCCGATCAGCTCGCGTTCCGGCGGCAGGCACTCGATGCCCGAACCGGCCAGCGCCGCCCGCAGGTTGGCGGTCTCGAAGACCGGCCTGCTGCCCCGGTAGCCGAGGTCCTCGGCGGGCCGGTCGGGGCCGAACAGCGGGAGGAAACGGGCGAGTTCGTTCTCCTCGCCGCGTTCGGCCGCCGCCGTCAGCTCGGCGTACCAGTCGGCGTACGGGAGGCGGCGCAGCGGATGGCCGCACTCCGCGAGCAGCTCGACCAGCCGGTCCCAGGCCAGCGGATGTCCGCCCGGCAGGTTGAAGGAGGTGCCGTGCCACTGTCCGCCGAGCGCCACGTGCGCCACCGTCGCGGCACAGAAGTCGACCGGGGTCATCTCCAGGAAGACGTCGAACTCCAGGGCCGCGCCCAGCTGGACGCAGCCCTTGACGGTCGCGTTGAGGAAGGTGTCCGTGGCACAGGCGCCGGTGGTCTGCGCCCCCGCGATCTGCCCGGGGCGGTAGACGCAGGTCGGCAGGCCCCGCGCGTGGGCCTGCGCCATCATGCGGTCGCCCACCCATTTGGTCTGCCGGTATCCGCCGACCACGCCCTCGGGCCCGGCCACCGCGTCCTCCGTCCATCGGTGCGCGCCGGGGCGGCCCGGGTAGACGGCGAGCGAGGAGATGTAGTGCACCGGCTTGACGCGGTGCCGGGCGGCGAGCCGCAGGACCTCCTGGGTGCCGAGGACGTTGACCGGCTTGAGCCGCCGGTAGGGCAGCGCGTAGCTGGACCAGGCCCCGTTGTGGACGATCATCTCGACGTCCCGGGCCAGCCGCAGATAGGTCTCCCGGTCCAGTCCGAAGTACGGCCGGGCCAGGTCGCCGGGCACACCGGAGAACCGTTTCTCGTCGCCGTCCCGCCACACCCCGTACAGCTCCATCGCGGCCCTGACCCGAGCCGCCGCCTGCTCGGGGCTGTCGGAGCGGACCAGGACGTACAGCCGGGCGCCGGAGCGGTCGAGCAGCTCGCGCATCAGGAAGGCACCCGTGTAGCCGGTGCCGCCGGTCAGCAGCACGCAGCCGTACGGACCCCGGGAGGCGGGGAGCGCGTCCGCGGCCGGGACGATGTCGGCGGGCAGCAGGGCCTCCGCCGCGAGATCCTCGCCGGAGATGGACCGCGGGTGTCCCGCCCCGCCCGCCTGCGCGGCCGTGTCGTCCTGGGCGCCCAGCTGCCGTACGAGACGTTCCACGGTCGGGTTGTCGAACAGCTTGCGCAGGCTGATCCGGGCGCCGGTCGCCGCCCGGAGCCGGGCCGCCAGCTGGGCGCCGGCCAGTGAGTCGCCGCCCAGCTCGAAGAAGTTGTCCTTGAGGCCCACCCTGCCGACGCCGAGGACGTCCGCCCAGATCTCGGCGAGCTGGATCTCCTGGGGTGTCTGCGGCGCCACGTAGCCCGCGGCGCCCGTCGTGTCGTCCTCCGCGACGGCCGGCAGCCTGCCCCGGTCGACCTTGCCGTTGGGCAGTTTGGGCAGCTCGGGCAGGACGACGAAACGGGCCGGGACCATCGCGTCGGGCAGCTGCCCGGCGGCGAACTCCCGCAGGCCGGTACGGAAGGCGGCCCAGCTCGCCTGCGTCAGCGGGGAGTTGGCCGTCGGCGTGACCGGTGCGTTCACGGTGCTCATCGCTCCCTCGACTCGAAGACCGTGTGCGGCTCGAACACGGCGTCGAACTCGCCCACCCGGGCCGGTTCCGGGGGGATCAGCCGGACCTGCCGGCCGTGGCGCGCGGCCAGTGCCACGAGGCCCTCGGGATCGACCGCGTCGGTGTCGCCGGCCTCCCACAGGGCCCGCTCCAGGTCCCAGGCGGTTTCCTCGGCGCCCGGTCCGCCGTGCAGCAGTGCGAGTGCGGCGAGCGGCCGGACCAGCCGGCGGTCCGGCAGGCCGGTGACGGTCAGCGCCCTCTCCGGGGGCGTGCCGTCGAGCAGTTCCTCCAAGGCGTCCAGCCCGCCGACCTCGTCCCAGGCCGGCCGCTTGCCGTCGGCCGCCGCGTCCGGCACCCGGGCCCGGCCGTACAGGGTGACGTCCCGGCGGAACCGGGTCAGCTCGTTCGCGCTGCGCCCGCGCTTGAGCTCGATGCGCACGCCCGCCCCGACGGAGGCGGCGAACTCCCGGAAGAACTCGGCGGTCAGGCAGAGTTCCCGCTCCTCGGCCAGGGCACGGGACGCCGCGGCCGACACCTCCCGGGCCGTTCCGAGGGCGGGCGCCCGGCGCAGCTGCGTGTCCGCGTGGAAGGCGGGCAGCAGCGACAGGTCCCGTACGTCACCGACGAAGACCGCGCCCGTGGGACCGGCCACCCGGACCGCCTCGGTCAGTACCCGGCGCAGGTAGTCCGCGCCGGGGAAGTACTGGACGACGGAGTTGAACAGCACCAGGTCGGCGCTCGCGTCCGGCAGTTCGGCCAGCGCCATGGCCTCGCCCTGCCGCAGCGTGATGTGGCCCGGCAGCCGGCCGTCCACGGAGACCGCGGCGGCCGCGGTGGCCAGCGCGGCGGGGGAGAGGTCGATGCCCAGGTAGGCGTCGGCGGCCGGCGCCAGCTCCCGCAGATACAGTCCGACGCCCACGCCGACGTCCACCACGCGGCGGGCGCCGGCCGCCCGGATCCGCTCCACGGTGTGCCCGAGCCACTCGCGCATCTCGTGCGCGGGGATCGGCCGCTTGGTGTAGCTGCTGAGCCAGCCCGCGAAGTCCCGCTCGTCGGCGTCGGGTTCGGCGGGGTCGGGGCCATGGCCGGTGCCCGGTGTGTACGCGCCCTCCCACACGTCGCGCCAGCGGTCGACGTGCGCGTGCTCGCCGCCGGAGTCCTCGCCGCGCGCGACCGGGGAGACGTACGCGACGAGTTCGGCGCCACCACCCGCGCGCGGCGCCGCGACCACGGCGACCGAGGCGACCTCGGGGTGCCGGGAGAGCACGCTCTCCACCTCGTCGGGCTCGACGCGGTGGCCCAGGATCTTCACCTGGCGGTCGATCCGGCCGAGGAACTCCAGCGTTCCGTCGGACCGCCACCGCACCCGGTCGCCCGTGCGGTAGTGGCGGACCCCGTCCAGGTCCACGAAACGCTCGGCCGTCAGCTCGGGGCGGTCCAGGTACCCGGCTGCGACCCCCTCCCCGCCGATCCACAGCTCACCGGCGACCCCCACCGGGCTCTCGCGTCCGTCGTCCGCCACGATCCGCACCAGGGTGTTGGCGACGGGGCGGCCGATCGGCAGCGCCGCCGCGTGGACGTCGCGCTCACGGTCGAGCCGGTGGACCGTCGACCAGATGGTCGTCTCGGTCGGCCCGTACATGTTGAACACGCGCACCGAGGGCAGTGAGCCGAGCAGCCGTCGGGCGAGCCCGGAGGGGAAGGCCTCGCCGCCGACCAGCAGCGCGCGCAGCGGCCGCAGCGCGTCCAGCGCCTCCGGCTGCGCGGCCACGGCCGCCAGGAACGAGGGGGTGGCCTGCACCAGGGTGACGCCGTGCCGGGTGACCAGCTCCTGGAAGGAGTCCTCCCCGTCGGCGGGGACGAGCCGCTCGATCATCCGCTCGCCGGCCACCGCGACCGTCGCCCCGCGGGTGAGCGGCCACAGCAGTTCCAGTACGGAGATGTCGAAGGAGACGCTGGTGAGCGCCAGCACGACGTCGTCGGCGGCGATGCCGATCCGCCGGTCCATGCCGGTGAAGAAGTTCACGACATTGCGGTGCAGCAGCACCGTGCCCTTGGGGCGCCCGGTGGAACCGGAGGTGTAGATGACGTACACCGGGTCGTCGGGCCCGGCCTGCGCGTCGAGCGGTCCGGCGGGGCAGCCGGCGATGTCCGCCGCGTCCCGGTCGAGCCGTACGACGGCGCGCGCGGGCAGCCCCTCGGGTCCGCCGGGGCCGGTGACCAGACAGTCGAGGGCCGCGTCCGTGGCGATGTGGCGCAGCCGGTCGGCGGGGAAGTCCGGGTCCATCGGTACGTACGCGGCGCCGCTGCGCGCGACGGCGAGGAGCGTGACCACCAGGTCCGCCGAGCGGCGGACGCTCACCCCGACCCGGCTGCCGCGCCCCACCCCGCGCCTGCGCAGATGGTGCGCCAGTCTGCCCGCGCGCTCGTCCAACTCGGCGTAGCTGATGCGCTCATGGCCGTCGAGGAGGGCTGTCGCGCCGGGCGTCGCGGAGATCTGACGGGATATCAGCTCGTGCACGGTGGCGCCGGTGTCGAAGGGCGCGGCGGTGTCGTTCCACGCCCGCAGCCGGCCGCGTTCGTCCGCGCCGCGCAGATCGGCGGGCGGCCCGGAATCCGGATCGGCGGCGAGTGCCGCGAGGGCCCGCCCGTAGTAGCCGGCCAGCCGCTCGCAGAACTCGGGGTCCAGCAGCGAGGTGTCGCAGTCCAGCCAGAGACCGAGCCGACCGCCCACCGGGTCGACGAGGAAGTTCACCGCGAGCGGGAAGTTGGTCTCGGCGATGCCGAACCCGCCCTGGATGGAGGTGTCGGAGCCCCATTGCCGGTGGAAGTCCATGAAGTTGACGTACGAGTCCAGGGAGAGACCTCCGTGGTCGCGCAGGATGCGGGCGTACGGGTAGCGGCGGTGCGCCACCGTGCGCTGCTCGTGCGCGTGCACCCGGCGGGCCAGCTCCAGCCAGGAACCGTCGGCCGTGGTGAGCCGCAGCGGCAGCGTGTTGAGGAAGACGCCGATCACCTGGTCGCCGCCGTCCTCCTCCAGGCGGCCGTGCGTGACCACGCCGGTCAGCACCTCGTCGCCGGGCGTCACGGAGTGCAGGACGGCCGCGTGGACCGCTGTCAGCAGGGACTTCGGCGGCAGTCCCGCGGCGCGGGCCGCCTCCGTCACGCGCGCCCCGGTCACCTCGTCCAGCGGCACGTCGAAACGGCGGTGGCGGGCGCCGCCGGGGCGCGCGGCGGTGCGCAGCGGAAGCGGCGCGGGTTCGGCACCCACCAACTCGCCCGCCCAGAAGGCACGGTGTTCCTCGCGCTCCGTCGCCCTGCGCTCGGCGGCGACGAACGCGCCGTAGGTGGACGGTATTTCGGGCAGCCACAGGTCCTCGCCGAAGAGCGCGGCGCGGTAGCGCTCCACGATCTCGTCGAGCATCGCCGCGTCGCTCCACCCGTCGAGCACGACATGGTGCTCCACCACGCTCAGCTGGAAGGAGTCCTCGCTCAGCGGGTGGGCGGTGAAGGCCAGCAGCGGGGCGGCGGTCAGGTCGAAGTCGTGGTGCTTGGCGGTCTCGGCCCACTCGGCGAGGAAGGCGTCCCGGACGGTGTCGTCCGCGCCCAGCAGCCGCCCGTCCACGGTGAGCGGCACCCGCGCCTCGCGGTGCACGAGCTGCACCGGTTCGCTGTACCCGGTCAGGTGGAAGGAGCTGCGCAGCGCCGGATGGCGCCGGACCGTGCCGTCCAGGGCGTCGCGCAACAGGCCCGGGTCGAAGGGGAGTCGGATACGGATGCCGGTGACCACCCGGTAGGCGGACGAGCTCTCCTCGTACTCGGCGTAGGACACCATGCCCGACTGCATGGCACTGAGCGGATAGGCGTCCGCCACGCCGTCGGGCAGCAGTTCACGGTCGGACGCGGACAGCAGCGCGAAGGGTTCGGTGCGCGGGCCGCCCGGGACGTACGGCACGGTGCGGAGCGCGAGCCCGCGTACGGTCGGTGCCGCGTACAGGTCGGGCAGCGCGAAGGTGAGCCCGGAGCGTTCCAGGGCGGCGCGCATCCGGATGCTGAGCATGGAGTCGCCGCCCAGGGCGAAGAAGGAGGTGGTGAGGCCGACGCGTTCGGCTCCGAGCACCGCCGCGAAGGCCTCGTGCACCAGCCGCTCGGCGTCGCCCTGCGGCTGAGCGCCGTCCGGTTCGGGGGAAGACACCGGCCCGGGGCCGGCCGGGGCGGGCAGGGAGCGCCGGTCCACCTTGCCGTTGGGCAGCAGGGGCAGCTCGTCGAGCAGCACGATCCGGGACGGCACCATGTAGCCGGGCAGCCGCTCGCGCAGGGCCGCCGCCAGGGTCGCGTCCGTGGCACCGGGAGCCACCACATGGGCGAGCAACTGGTGCTGCCCGTCCGCCTGCCGCGGTGCTGTGACGACCGCGCCGCGCACTCCGGCCAGCGCCAGCAGCGCGGACTCGATCTCACCGGGTTCGATCCGGAAGCCGCGTATCTTCACCTGGTGGTCGGTGCGACCGCGGTACTCGACGACGCCGTCCTCGCGCAGTACGGCGAGGTCGCCCGTGCGGTAGAGCGTCGCGCCGGGCTCCCCGAAGGGGTCGGCGACGAAGCGCTCCGCGGTCTGCCCGGGCCGGTTGAGGTAGCCGCTCGCGACCTGGACGCCGCCGATGTGCAGTTCGCCGGGGACGCCGAAGGGCAGGAGCTCGCCGCCGGGATCGAGCACGTACAGGCTGGTGTTGGCCACCGCGCGGCCGATCGGCACCGGGCCCGTGGTGTCCCGCTCGGTGCACCGCCAGTGGGTGACGTCGATGGACGCCTCCGTGGGGCCGTACAGGTTGAACAGCGCGGGTGCGTCCGGTCCGTACACGGACCGGAACCGGGCGACCGTCTCCGGCCGCAGCGCCTCGCCGCTGCACATCACCCGGCGCAGGCCCGGCAGTTCGGCGGCCGACGGCTCGGCGAGGAACAGGTCGAGCATCGGCGGCACGAAGTGCGCGGTGGTGACGCCGTGTTCGCGGACGGCGGCGGCCAGCGCCCGGGGGTCGCGGTGCGCGCCGGGCTCGGCCAGATGCAGCCGGGCCCCTGCCAGCAGCGGCCAGAAGAACTCCCACACCGACACGTCGAAGGTGAACGGCGTCTTCTGCAGCACACACTCGGCGGGTGCGAGCCGGTACTCCTCCTGCATCCACAGCAGCCGGTTCACCACGCCCCGGTGCGGCACGGCGACACCCTTCGGCGTGCCGGTGGAGCCCGAGGTGTAGATGACGTACGCGGTGTCGGACGCGCTCCCGGCGGGCAACGGGCCCTCGGCGGCGGGCAGTTCCGGCAGTGTGCCGTCCACGGCGACCACCTGTGCGCCGGTACCGCTCAGGTCCCCGGCCAGCCGCGAGGTGCTCAGCACGACGGCGACCGCCGCGTCCTCGATCTGGAACGCGAGGCGCGCGGCGGGCAGTTCGGGGTCCAGCGGAAGATAGGCCGCGCCGGACATCAGCACGGCGAGCAGCGACACCACCAGGTCCAGCGAACGCTCCTGGTGCACACCGACGACACTGCCGGGAACCACCCCCCGTTCCGTCAGGTGAGCGGCCAGCCGGCGGGCGTCGTCGACGAGTTGACGGTACGTCAGGGACGCCCCGGCGACCTGGGCGGCGACCGCGTCCGGGGTGCGGGCGGCCTGCGCCCCGATCAGTTCGTGCAGGCGCGCGTCCAGGTCGTAGGCGCGGACGGCGGGGGCGCCGGCGGCGAGCACGGACCGGCGTTCCTCCTCGTCCATCGGCGTCAGGCGGCCGACGGGCAGTTCGGGCTCGGTGAGCGCGTGGCGCAGCAGTGCGAGCAGGCGCCGGCTGTGTGCGGCCGGGGCGCCCGCCGTGTGGCGCTGCGGATTGGCGTCCGTGTTCAGCCGTACGCGGCTGCCGCGGGCGTCGGAGAAGAAGTCGAACCGGAGGTCGTCGACGGGGCCGGAGGAGAGGTGGTGCGCGGTGCTCGGCAGGTCCCCGAAGGAGACGTCGGCGTCGAAGGTCACCACGTTGACCGTGGTCCCGGCGAGCGGCTCGCGCCGTCCGGCCGGGAAGAGCTCCCGGTGCAACTCCTCGCCCCGGAAACGCTGATGGCGCAGGGCCCGGCCGAGCTCCGCCGAGACCCCGGCGGCCAGCTCGGCGAAGGAGGCGGTGCGGGGCGCCGCGATGCGCAGCGGGAGTTCGTTGGCGGACATGGCCGGAGTCGCGATGGCCGCACCGGACGACCTGGCCGGCAGCGGAAGCCGCAGCAGGGTCTCCTCGGTCCCGCCGATCCGGCACTGGTAGGCGGCCACGGCCGCGACGAGCAGCGCGGACGGCCGGGCGCCGAGTCGCCGGGCGGTGTCCCGCAGCAGCGCGACGTCGGCCGCGGGCAGAGCGGTGGTGCGGCGCAGCAGGCCGCGCGCGGACCCCGCGTCGTAGTCGCTCAGGCTCACCGGGTCGGGGTGGTCCGCGAACCGGTCGAGCCAGTGGGCGCGGTCACGGTCGTGGGCGGCCGAGACGGCGTAGGCGCGGTCCTCGGCGACCAGGTCCCGCAGCGGCAGCGCACGGGCCGGTGGCGGTTCGACGCCGGCGGTGAGTGCCGTGTACACCTCGGCGATGCGCCGGATGTGGGCGGTCTGGCCGAGGCCGTCCATCACGAGGTGGTGGTAGCGCAGATACAGCAGCCGGGTGGCGGGGGAGTCCTTGATCAGGACGTGCCGCACCAGCCGCCCCGACAGCAGGTCCACGGGCCGGGACAGTTCCGCGCGCATCCAGTCCGCGGCGGCCCGCGGCCCGTCGGCGGCCGACAGGTCGAGCACCTCCAGCTGACTTTCGGCCAACGGCGTCACCGTCTGTCCCGGGCCGTCGGTGTCGTCGAGGCGCACCCGCAGGGCTTCGGCTTCGGCCAGGGCCGTGTCCACCGCCCGGCGGAGCAGCGCGACATCGACGGGGCCGCGGATCTCCAGATAGCTGGCGCAGTTGTAGCGCGGGTTCCCGGGGTCCAGCTGCTGGGCCGCCCACACACCCGACTGGGCGGCGGTCAACGGCAGACGAATGCCCGGGTTGCTGTGTGGCATGTCGGTTCGGCTCTCCCCCGTAGAGATCGCTTCAAGCGTCCGTCTGGCACGCTCCGCAGGCCACTCAAACCTGTCAAAGTCTCTGGAAATCAGCCACTACTTGTTCGAGTAGTTGACGGCTCATAAAGGGTCGGGTAGAAGGCCCGCGCGAGATTCGAATACCGGCCACCGGCGAGAAATCTCTTGATCGTGGATGGGGATCTCTTTACCTGAATGGGCTAGCGTCGGAAACACGAAGCGCCGGGATTACGGCATGGACCGGCCCGCTTGCGGGGCAGGGGAGGGCAGTCGATGGTCAGAGTCGCGTGATGAGGGGCGTCGTGCCAGGTCAGGCGCGTACGCATGCTCGCTGAACGGTGGATGCACACGGGGGAGATTGTGGATCTGTACGGCCGTGCCCATGAACAATGTGTAATACGTCTCCGGTTGCATGCAGTGGCCCGTGGCCGGAGCAATGTGATTCTGCTGGACGGTCCCAGAGGTTCCGGCAAGACCGCCTTGGTCAATCGAATTTCGGCCACTGCGGAACAGCTCGGGTTCGACGTCGTCAGCGGCCGGGCAACCAGGTACCGCAAGCTTTTACTGGCTGCCTCCCTCATGGGTGGCACAGCCGGTTTTGAGTCACTTCCCGAAGACCCCGGTCTCGGAACGTCCTGGGGTCCGGACCTGTTGGACGAGACGGTCGCGGCCGAACTCGCCGGCCCGGGCGGCGAACCGGGCCCGGACGACGCGTCGGCCAGGCCGGTGCTGATCGCCCTCGACGACGTCGCCTGGGACGATCCCGACGTCCAGGGCGCCCTTCAGCGGCTTCCCTCGGTGGGCTCCGCCCGCCGGGTGCTGTGGCTCTTCTCGGGCGTCGGTGTGCCCGGCCTGCCCGGCCCGCCGCAGGGCCCCGACACCGTTCGTCTCGCCCTCGGCCCACTGCGCCGGCGCGACACCGTCCGGATGGCCGCGGACCGGCTCGGCGGAGTGCCGGACGCCACGCTCGGGCAGTTGATCGATGCCTGCGGCGGCCACCCCGCGCTGCTCGTCGCCGTACTGGACACGCTGATCGCCTGTGGCGGGCACACCGTGCGCGGCGGCGTCGCCCGGTCGGCCGCCGGGCCACTGCCCCGGCCTGTGCTGACCGCGCTGCTCCACGACGACCCGCGGCTTTCCGGGCGGGCCCGGGCCCTGGTGGCCGAGGTGGCGGCCCAGCCGCGCCCGGTCCGGATGAGCGAGCTGATACAACTGCCCGACGAACGGGCGGTCCCGCTGCTGGGCGCGGTGCGCGAGGCGGCCGAGGCCGGGGTGCTCGTCGTGGAGGGCGACCGGCTCAGGTTCCGGCACGCGCTGGTGCGCGAGGCGGTGGCCCTGCTGTCGAGCCGGCCGGCCGAGCGCCGCGGCGCCGTCGCCCGGCCGGTCGCCGCGGGACGGGCGACGGCACCCGCCCGTGAGACCGTCCACGCCGGTCCCGTCGCGTCCACGGGCGACCCGGCGGGCGAGGGCGGCGAGCCCAACCCGCTCAGCCCGGCCGAGCACAACATCGTCCGGCTCGTCGCCGACGGTCTGACGAACCGTCAAATAGCCTCACGGGTCAGCCTGTCGCCCCACACCGTCAACTTCCACCTCCGCAAGATCTTTCGAAAACTGGGCGTCTTCTCCCGGGCCGAACTCGTGGGGGCGCACCTCCACCAGCTGCACCTGGAGGACGAGTCCACCACCACGCCCCCCACACCGGAGAGCAGGACCGCAGATGCGCGATGAGCAGGCCGTTTCCCTTCCCCGACGGCAGGAGGGCGACACGGACTCCACCCCGGCGGCAGCGAGCGGGACCGGATCACCGGGCCTCAGCCCACGACGGGTTCGCGCCATGCTGCTGGTGGCGATGGCCGCGACCTTCATGGCGATGATGGACTCCTACATCGTCAATGTGGCCGTCCCGTCCCTCCGCGCCGACCTCCACGCCTCCGTGTCCGCGATCGAGATGACGGTGGGCGGATACATCCTGGCCTACGGGCTCTTCCTGGTGACCGGCGGCCGACTGGGCGACATCGTCGGCTACAAACGGATGTTCCTGTCCGGTCTCGGGCTGTTCACCGCCGCCTCGCTGGCCTGCGGCGTCGCGCCGGGCCCGGAGTCGCTGATCGTGTTCCGCTGCGTCCAGGGCTTCTCCGCGGCGCTGTTCTTCCCCCAGATCCTCTCCATCATCCAGACCTCCTTCGAGGGGACACGGCGCGACCGGGCGCTCGCCTTCTTCGGCGTCACCATCGGACTGGCCGCGATCACCGGCCAGTTGATCGGCGGAGTCCTGGTCCACCTCGACCTGTTCGGCTGGGGATGGCGCCCGATCTTCCTGGTCAACCTGCCCCTGGGGCTCGTGACCATCGCCGGTGCCGCGCTGGTCATGCCGGGCGTCAAGAGCGACCGGCGGCCCCGCCTCGACCTGCCCGGAGTCGGCCTGCTCACGGTCGCGCTGCTGCTGCTGTCCTTCCCGCTCGCCGAGGGGCGTACGGCCGGCTGGCCCGCGTGGTGCTTCGTGATGATGGTGCTGTCCGTGCCGTTCCTCGTCGCGTTCGGCCGGTGGGAGCGGCGGCTGGCCGCGAACGGCGGGCAGCCACTGGTCAGCCCCGCCCTGCTGCGGCTGCGCGGCTACCGGTCGGGCAACGCGGTGTTCCTCGCGTTCTTCGCCTGCAACGCCGGCCTGTTCTTCGTGCTCGCCGTCCAGTTGCAGAGCGGCCTCGGCTACTCGGCGCTGCGGTCGGGGCTGCTGTTCGCCCCGCTCGGCATCGCCTTCACCGCGGTCTCCCTGGTCGTACCGAAGATCATGGGCAAGCTGGGCCTGCACATCCTGACCGTCGGCTACGGGCTCAACGCCCTTGGCTATCTTGTGCTGTTGGTGACCGCCGTGGCCGCAGGCGACGGGCTCACCGGACCGATGCTCGTCCCCGCCCTCGTCGTCATCGGCGTGGGCCAGGGCCTGGGGGTCAGCCCGCTGCTCGGCACCGCGCTCGCCGAGGTGCCGCCGCAGGAGGCGGGCAGCGCCGCAGGCGTGCTGGAGACCGTGGGACAGCTGGGCATGTCGGTGGGCATCGCCCTGGTCGGGCTGGTCTACTTCAGCACCCTCGGCGACAGCGCCTCACGGCACGGCTACGCGCACGCCTTCACGGTGACGCTGGTGCTGAACCTCGCACTGTCCCTCCTGGCCACCCTGTTCGTGCCCCCGCTGCGCAAGGCCGCCGCGGCCCAGGCGGCGGTGGCCGCCCAGTGACCCCGGGGCCGGGGCCGGGGCCGGTCGCCGGGGGTGCGAGGGTGGGTTCAGTCGGCGGGCTCGCCGTCGAACTGCTGCTGCTCGACGCGGGCTTCGTCCGCCGCCGGGGTGGAGACGCCCGCTGTCGTGGGCTGTCGGTCGAGGCCGAGGACGAGGGGTACCGCCAGCAGGCTGATCGCGGTGAGGAACACCCAGGGCAGGAGCGCGCCGCCGTCGAGCAGCGAGGTGAGCAGCACCGGTGCGAGGGCGCCGCCGATCGACCAGGACAGCTGGTACACGGCCAGATAGCGGCCACGCAGGTGCTCGGGGGCCATCATCACGCTCAGTTCGCTGGTCGGAGGCGAACTGAGGATCTCGGCCACGGTGTACAGGATCATCGCGATCAGCAGGCCGACGATCACCGCCCAGCCCGGCAGCGCGAGCAGCGAGCCGAAGATGACGAACGCCGCCGCGTTGACCAGCAGGGCCAGCACCAGTACCCGTACCGGGCTGCGGGTCTCGATCCAGCGGCTGGCGAGCGTCTGCAGCAGCGCGACCATGGCCGTGTTCAGCACCACGAGCACGCCGACGATCCAGGCGCCGACGTCGAGATTGTCCGCCGCGTAGACGGCGAGCAGCACCGTGATCACCATGGAGGCGAACACGAAGGAGAGGTTCACCGCGACCAGCCGCAGGTACCGCGTGTCCCGCAGCACGGTGCGGTAGCCGCCCGGCGGCTGTTCCTCGGAACTCTCGGCCGGCGCGGCGGGCTTCGCCCCGGCGGGGGCGGCGTCGGCCGTCCCGCTCGTGTCCCCCGCCGGCCGCCAGGTGAGGAAGAGCCATCCGGCGATGGAGAAGGTGACCGCGTTGGCCACCATGACCGCGCGCAGCCCGGTGACGGTTCCGATGCTCAGGGCCACTGCCGAGGCGGCGCCGCCGAAGCCGACCCCGGCATTGCGCAGGGCACGGACGAACCCGAACCAGCGGGCCCGCTCGGTGCCGTGTGCGACCAGCACGGTGAGCGGGCTGCTGCCCATCCAGAAGGCGGTGGAGCCGAGCTGCACCACGAACTGCCACAGCACGATCTGCCAGACCGCGTGGGAGAACAGGAAACCCACGAAGCCGGCCACCGAAATCCAGTTGCCCGCCGCGACCACGGCGCGCGGACCGTATTTGTCCAGAAGCGGCCCGACAAAGGGAGGCATCGGCAGAGCCAGCAGCCGGCCGGCGGTCAGGGCGGCGCCCACGGCGACCAATGACAATGGCGTCGTCTTCACGAAGAAGACAATCGTGAACGCCATCACCAGCCCGTTTCCCAGGCTGTCGATCAGGTTTGCCGTGACGAATCGGCCTTTTCCCGTGAGGTCGGGCAGACCCCAGGCTGTCTGAATCCGCTGCCATGTCGAGGGCGCGGGGGAAGGCTGGGACATCATGGCCTCTCTTCGGTCCGGCGACGCGGCGTCGGCGGAAATTTCGCTTTCGTCGGGCGGACGGGCGGACGGTTCACTTCGGCAGATCGCTCTGATGGAAGACGCCTACGCTCCGCGCATTGGCATTCGCCTTGATCGTGATGATGCTGCCCGCTCCGGCCGGCACCGCTTTGGCATACATTCCCGCATAACCATGCGGGGTGTAGAACATTCCATAGGCGGCGTGCCATTCCTCGGTTTCTCCCGATAGCGGATCGACCACGGGCTCTGCCCTGGGAATCACCCTCTGCTGAACCACGCAGCCCTCTTCCGCGCCGTTCTCCAGCGCCTTCCGCCATTCCGCTTCGGCTGTTTCCCAGCCCACCACGGCACCCACTCCGCCACCCCGTGCGTTGACCTTGAGGATCAACTCCTCGCGCCGCTCGAGGCATTCGTCGACGAGGTCGGTGTCGGCCGCCATCGCGTCCTTGCTGAGCAGCCGGGTCCAGGGCAGCACCCGGTCGACGAGCCGGCACTCGTCCTCGCCCAGGTTCCGCCGCCGCGCCGGGTCCGAGAGCAGTGCCATGCAGCTCTTGTTGCTGAACAGGTTGCTGGACAGCGGTGTCCAGAGCAGGGTCCCGCCCGCCAGGTGCGCACGCAGCAGTGGCTCGACCAGGTCCCAGCCGCCGGGCTCCTCGGCTATCTGAGCTGCGACGAAGCAGCGGTAGACCACATCGATCTTCGTGTCCCCGAGGTAGAGGGCGCCGTCCCGCTCGTGCACATCGGTGACCTCGGCCACCAGGAGGTCGAGCCCCGCCCACTTCAGCACGGACTGGAAGGTGTGCCAGGTGTCGCCGTAGTCCGCGAGGCCGCCCTGCCATTCCAGCAGGGCCACCACCGGTTCGCGGCCGGGTGCCACCGTCGCGCCGAGCTGTCGCAGCGCCTCCACCGCGGCCCGCGCGGGATGGGTGTAGCCGAGCCGGTTCCGGCGCGCGAATTCGGCGAAGGCCTCCTTCTCCAGCATCGCTCTGGGGATTTCGCCGGCGAGGTCCCAGCCGCCGACCTCGCTGCCCAGGCCCAACTCCAGAACTTTGAAAGAAGTTCCGTCGTGGTACATATCCGCGCGGCCGTTATGGACCAGTGGTCCGTCGCCGAGCCGCCGCATCGCCGCCCAGCGGTCGTCGCTGATTCCCAGCACCGACCGGAAGGCGTCCAGATCTCCGTCGAACAGCCGCTCCGGCAAGGATGTGAGCATGTTGAGGAGATGGTGAAGGTCGTCGGCGAACTCCCGAATTTCCCGCTCGGCGACGAAGAACGGCCTGGGCAGATGCTCGCCGCGCCACGGGGCGAGTGTCGGAAACTCGTTGACATGCTGGGCGACTGCGGGCAGACCGCTGCCCGCTGTGCGGAACTCCCGGTTGTACTGGGCAGTTACCAGCTCCGCCGACATGAATACCCCATTCCGCTTGGTGGTGGTCGCTCACTCGGTCCGCATACACCGTTCCCGTGCGAACCGTGGTCAGTCTCAAATATCCGGTCAACTACCTCGGGCAACACGGCACTTGTGTGTTAACAATAGATTACTTGAAGTCGCGAAGGGAATGGTTCTGCAACCATGCAGGCACGGTTATGTTCGGCCATGTCACAAGAACGACGAACGCCGGTGGAACGCATCCTGACGACGGGGGAACGGGGAGCGGGCTCGCTCCTTTTGGTGGAGGGCCCTTCAGGGATCGGGAAGAGCCATCTGCTGACCGCCCTGGTGGACGAGGCCCGGGACCGGGGCTTCCGGATCCCGCCCGCCCATGTCGTCACGGTCCCGGCCCTGCTGCGGATCTGGCTCGCGCAGGAGGACCGCGGGACGCCCGTCCTGGTCGCTGTCGACGATCTGCACAAGCTCGACGAAGAGCTGCCGTCCGCGCTGCCCCCGCTCGTCGCCGAGTTCACGTCGGCGCCCGTCGTGTGGGCGCTGGCCCGGCGGACCGGTCGCGGCGGTCCCGAGGTGGAGCGGGTCTTCGCGCTGCCACCCAGCGAAGCCTCGCTGCCCAACACCCGGGTGAGCCTGGGCCCGTTGTCCGAAAACACCATGCAGGCACTCGTCACCGCCCTGCTCGGCGCGCCCGCCTCCCCCAGGCTCGCCGCACTCGCCGCCACCGCGAACGGCAACGCCCGGCTGCTCGTCGAGCTGCTGCAGGGTCTACGCGAGGAGAACTCTCTCGCCGTCGTCGACGGGATGGTCGAAGTGACCTCCACCGGCCTGCCCGAACGGGTGCGCCGGACGGTCCGGTTGCTGCTGGCCGAGGTCTCGCCGCGCTGCCGGCTGTTCATCCAGCTCGCCGCGCTCAGCGGGCGGGAGTTCGACCTGTGCGAGGTCGCCGAAGTCTTCGAGCAGCCCGCCGGGATGCTGCTGCCGTCGGTGGAGGAGGCCACCGACGTCGGTGTCATCAGCGGCGTCGGAGATCGGCTCGTTTTCACCCAACCGCTGTTCTGGCAGACGGTCCTTGAGTCGCTGCCCGAACCGATGCGGGCGGGCCTGCCCTGCGAGCCCGCCCGTCCCCCCGGCCGTGTCAAGGACCTCTCCTGGCCGGCCAGCCTGGGGGAGACCGATCTGCTGATCGCCAACCTGGTCAGCCACGGTCTCACCAACAGTCAGATCGCCACCCGGATCAACCGGTCCCCGCACACGGTCAGTTACCACCTGCGGAAAATGTTCGGCACACTCGGCATCCGGTCCCGCAGCGAGCTCGCGGGCACGGTCCGGCAGAGACTACGGGAGTCGCCATGAGCGCCACGACGGACTGCTTCGCCGACGCCACGGGCGGAGTCCCGGACGCCGAGTGGGACCGGCTCGCCGGCGACAGGTTCTACTCGTCGGCGCTGTGGCTGAGGCTGTGCGCCATGGCACCCGGGTCGGTCTCCGGAGGCGTGCGGGCGGCCACCTCCGGGGGCGGCCGGGCCGCGATCCCGGTGGCCGCGGTGCGCGACGAGCCCAACCCGCATCTGCGCTGGCACGACATCCTGACCGCGCGCGGCCTGCCGAGCCCCGCACCCGAGGGCATCCTCGTCGGCCAGCGCCGGGGCTACCTGGCGCACATCCTGGCCGGCGAGGGCGATGACCCGACCGCGGCGGCCGCCGCGGTGCTCGACGCGGTGCGCGCGCTGCGGTCGCCGTTGCACGACGACCCGAAGATCGCCCGGGTGGCGATGTACCTGACCACCCCGGACGTCGTCGCGCTGCGCGAGGCGGGGGTGCGGACCGCGCCGGTGGCGCTGAAGACCGACGCCTGGATCGAGATACCGCCCGGCGGCTGGGATGCCTGGATGGAGTCGCTGTCACCGCACCGGGCCCGCCGGATCCGCAGCGAGGTACGGAAGTTCGAGAAGGCCGGATACGAGGTGCGGCACAGCACGCTCGCCGAGTCCTGGCAGGACGTCGCCCGGCTGCTGGCCCGCACGGAACTGCGCTACGGCAGGAGCGTGGACGTGGCTCCGATGGCCGAGTCCTTCCGCAGACAGGGCGAACTCGCCGGGTCGCGCGCCGAGGTGGTGCTGTGCTCCCGCCCGGGGGAGCCGCCCATCGGGTTCTGCCTGTACTACCGCTGGGGCGACACCGTGTACCTGCGGGCGATCGGCTTCGACTACGACAGACTCGGCTCCGCCGCCGAGTACTTCAACCTCACCTACTACATGCCGGCCCGGATCCCCGGAGTGCGCCGGCTGCACGCCGGCACCGAGACCGCCGAGGGCAAGGCGCTGCGCGGCGCGTCGCTGCGGCCGCTGTGGCTGCTCGACCTGACCGAGGACAGTCCGCTGGCCGGATACGACGAGGAGATCCGGCAGCACAACCGGTCCCTGCTGACCCGGCTGCGGGACTCCTCTCCCGCGGTCGCCGGCGCCCTGGAGGACGAACTCTGGGAGCCCTACTGCTGAGCGGGGTCCGGCAGGCCGGCCAGGAGGTGGTCGGGGCGGATCGGGACCCGGTCGAGGTCGATCCCGGTGGCGGCCCTGACCGCCGCGGCCACGGCGGGTGTCGCCGAGATCGACGGCAGCTCGCCTATCCCGCGCAGACCGTACGGCGCATGCGGATCGGCCCGCTCCAGGATCTCCACCCGCACCGGCGGCACGTCCGCCATCGTGGGCAGCAGATAGCCGGCGAACGACGGATTGAGCACCCGCCCGCCGTCCAGCTCGATCTCCTCCAGCAGCGCCAGACCGACGCCCTGGACGGTGCCGCCCCGGAGCTGGCCGGCGACGGCCTCCGGGTTGATCGCCCTGCCGACGTCCTGCGCGATGGCGAGGTCGATCACCTTCACCAGGCCCAGCTCCCGGTCGACCTCCACGACGGCCCGGTGCGCGGCGAAGCCGAACTGCATGCTGGAGTTCCCCTGCCCGGTCTCCGGGTCCAGGGGGAAGGTCTTGCGGTGGTGGAACTCCGCGGTCCGCTCGATCACCCGGCCGCCGAGCAGAGCGGCCAGCCGGGCCACCGGCCGGCCCGCGTCGTCGACGACCGCACCCTCGTGCAACTGCCAGGACGGTGACGGGAGTTCGGCACCGGACTCGTGAAGGAGGGCGAGGACGTCCGCACGGACCCGGCGGCAGGCCTCCCGGACCGCGCCACCGGTGACGTACGTCTGCCGGGAGGCCGAGCTGGGGCCGGCCGTGCCGAACCTGGAGTCCTCCTGGCGGACCTCGATCCGGTGGACGCCCAGTTCGGTGGCGACGATCTGGCGCTGGATGCCGACGACCCCCTGCCCGACCTCGGCCGCCGCCGAGGAGACCGTGGCCAGCAGCGCCCCGTCGACGACCTCGAGCCGTACGCGGGCCGTCGAGTAGTCGTCGAACCCCTCCGAGAAACCGATGTTCTTCAGACAGGCCGCGTAGCCGACACCGCGGGCCACATGGGCGGGCTGTGCGGGGTCGGCGGCGGGCAGCGGCAGCCCGCGCAGCCGTTCCAGCAGTTCGGCGACCGGCGCCGGGCTGTCGAGGACCTGGCCGGTCGGCAGGCTCGCGCCCTCCCGCAGCGCGTTGCGCTGCCGGAACTCCACCGGATGCATGCCGAGTGCCGCGGCGAGCCGGTCCATCTGGCTCTCGTAGGCGAAACACGGCTGTACGGTGCCGAATCCGCGCATCGCGCCACAGGGCGGATTGTTCGTGTACACGGCGCGGGCGTCCACCTGGACATGGGGAACGGCGTAGGGGCCGACGGCGTGGGTCGCCGCGTTGCCCGCTATCGCCGGTGAACTGGACGCGTAGGCCCCGCCGTCCAGGACGATGTCGGCCCTGACGTACAGCAGCCTGCCGTCGGAGGTGGCGCCGTGCTCGTAGTGCAGCTCTGCGGGATGGCGGTGGACATGGCCGAAGAACGACTCCGTGCGCGTGTAGACCATCTTGACCGGACGGTTCAGGCGCAGCGCCAGCAGACAGGCGTGCACATGCAGCGACAGATCCTCGCGCGCGCCGAACGCGCCGCCCACGCCCGCGTGTTTCAGCACCACCTTGTCCGGGGGCAGACCGAGGCAGAGGGCCACCTGTTCCTGGTCGACGTGCAACCACTGGGTGGCGATGTGGAGTTCGACGCCGCCGTCACCGGTGGGGACCGCGAGGCCGGACTCCGTGCCCAGGAAGGCCTGGTCCTGCATGCCGAGGGAGTAACTGCCGCGGACCACGACATCGGCGGCGGGCAGTTCCCCGGACTGTGCGGCGCCGCGCCGGATGCGGGTGTGCGCGACCAGGTTGCCGTCCGGGTGCACGGGGTCGGAGGCCGCGTCGAGTGCCGTGGCGGCGTCGGTGACCGGTGGCCGGACGTCGTAGTCGACGTGGACCAGTCCGGCCGCCGCCCGTGCCGTCTCCAGGTCGACGGCCGCGACGACCGCCACCGCCTCGCCGTGGTGGCGCACCCGGTCCTCCGCGAGCACGGGCTGGTCGACCTTCATCTGGCCGAACAGCTTGCGGCCCGGGATGTCGGCGTGGGTGATGACGTCGAGCACTCCGGGGAACTTCAGTGCGGCCGTCGTGTCGATGGAGCGGATCAGCGCGCTCGGGTGCGGGCTGCGCAGGGTCGCGGCCCACACCATGTCCTCGGCGGACAGGTCGGAGGAGTAGACGAAGGTCCCGCTCACCTTGGCCGGCCCGTCCGTCCGGGCCGGACTGGTGCCGATGCCCTGCGCGGTCACGGCCGCCCCACCTCCGGGGAGGCCGGGCCGGCCATGCGCTCGGCCGCGAGCAGGACCGCCTCGACGATCTGCTGGTAGCCCGTGCAGCGGCAGAGGTTTCCGGCCATCTCCCGGCGCACCTCCGCGTCGGAGGGACGGGGCAGCCGTTCCAGCAGGTCCGTGGCCGTCACCACCATGCCCGGGGTGCAGAAGCCGCACTGGACCGCGCCCGTGTCGAGGAACGCCTGCTGTACGGGGTGCAGCGCGCCGGAGGTTCCGGGCACCCGTGAGGCGCCGGACGTTTCGAGCGGTCCGGCCGTGTCGGAGGCCAGGCCCTCCACGGTCCGCACCGAGCAGCCGTCGGCCTGGGCCGAGAGGACCAGGCACGAGTTGACCAGGACGCCGTCGAGCCAGACCGCGCAGGAGCCGCATTCGCCCTGTTCGCAGGCGTTCTTCGGGCCGATCAGACCGAGCCGCTCGCGCAGCAGGAAGAGCAGGCTCTCACCTGGCCCGTCCTCGTCGTCGAGGCGGTCATGGGTCTTGCCGTTGACCGTCACGGTGATGTCCATCGTGTCCTTCCGCGAGGAACATGGCCCAGGCCTGGGTGAGGTTTCGGGCGGCGAGTACGGCGAGGGCCCGGCGCCGGTAGCCGGCCTCGGCGCCCTCCTCGACCGGGGTGGTGGCGGTGGCGGCGAGTCGGCCGAACTCGGCGACGAGAGCCGCCGGAAGCGTCCCGGCGCCGTACAACACCCTTGATTCTTCGATCAGTTGCTCGGCGGCGAGGAGCCGAACCGGAGCTGCCCCGTAGGCGCCCACGGCCGCGCGGATCCTGCGCTGCCCGCGGTCGAGGGTGAGGGCGAAGGAGCACAGCGACTTCACCAGCCCCTGCCGGCGGCCGATCTTCTGGAACCGCTGCGGTCCGGCTGCCAGCGGCACCCGTACGGCCGTGATCAGCTCGTCCGCGCCGAGGACGGTCCCGCCCCCGTCGCGGTAGAAGCCGTCGGCGGGCACCCACCGGCTGCCCCGCACCGAACTCAGCTCGACGTCGGCGCCCGCGGCCAGCAGCATCGGATGCAGATCGCCCGCCGGGGAGGCCGTGCCGAGATTGCCGCCGATCGTGCCCCGGTTGCGCACCTGGCGTGACCCGACGGAGCCGGCGGCCAGGGCGAGACCCGGCAGCTGGCGGTGCAGCCGCTCGGCGACCGTGGTGTGGCACACGCGGGGCCCGCAGTGGACCGAGTCCGGCCCGATGCGGTACCGCTCCGAGCCGGAGACCCTGCTCAGGTCGAGCAGCACCTCGGGTCTGAAGTGCCGCAGCTTCATCGCCACCATCACGTCCGTGCCGCCGGCGACGGGTGTGGCGCCGGGCAGTTCGGAGCGTGCGGCCAGCGCCTCGTGCCAGCTCTGCGGCCGTAGCACCTGCACGTATTCCCCCTGGAGTCACGGCACCACCGGGTCCGTCACCGGACGGCCCTCACTCTGCACGGCGGGTTCGGCCGAATTCAAGGACGGTACGGAGCTGGACCCTTCGAGTAGCCCCGCTACACGATCGCGTAGTGGCCCGTCCGGCGCCCCGGGTGCCAGGATTCCGAGGTGGGCGAGCCGATACAGAGTGGCTCATGCCCCGATGCGGGTGAGCCGGGCACGGTGACGGGGCGCGCGGACTGCCGGCGCAGGGAGTTCCCACCGGTGCCCTCCCGAGAAGTACTGACGATGGGGGCAGAGGTGCGTCAACGCAACGAGGCCATACACGCCGAAACCGACACAGAAACCGACACGGAAACGGACATCGACGCGGACCCGGGCCCGGAGACCCGGCCGGTCCGCGCACCGGACGAGCCGCTGCCACCGGCCCGGATCCGCTCCTCCGTGTCGATCCCACTCCAGCTCGGGCCGGACCGGTTCGTGCCGGCCGAGGTCGTCTCCTTCCACGGACTGGCCGATCAGGGCGAACACGTCGCGGTGGTGTTCGGCGATGCGCTGAAGCAGGACTGCCCGCTGGTACGGGTGCACTCGGAATGCCTCACCGGCGATGTCCTGGGCTCGGCGCGCTGCGACTGCGGGCCCCAACTCCGGGAGTCCATGGACCTGTTGGGGGCCGGCGGCGGACTGCTGCTCTATCTGCGCCAGGAGGGCCGCGGGATAGGCCTCTACAACAAGCTGGAGGCCTATCTGCTGCAGGACGTCGGCATGGACACCTTCGCCGCCAACCGCGCGCTGAACTTCGGCGACGACCTGCGCGACTACCGGGTCGCCGCCCAGATGCTGGCGGCGCTCGGCACGCACCAGGTCGACATGCTCACCAACAACCCCGCCAAGGCCGCGGGGCTGAGGGAGCGCGGCATCGTGGTGCGGCGCAGATTGTCCACGGGCGTGCATGTGACGCAGGCCAACCGCGGCTATCTGATGGCGAAGATCGACCACGCCGGCCACGAGATCAACGTCGATGACGTCAGGAGCGCGAAGTGATCGAGCACAAGAGTCCCATCAGCGGCATCGCGACCTACGGCGACCGGTACGTGGCGACCGCCGGCTACGACAACCAGGTCATCCTCTGGGACCAGGCAGGGGCGAACGCCCTCACCCGCGTCGTCCACGACCACCTGGCCAACCAGTGCAGCTTCAGCCCCGACGGCACCCTGCTGGTGACGTCCTCCAGCGACTACACCGCGCGCCTGTGGTCGATACCGGACCTGCGGCTGCGCGCCGTGCTCAACGACCACGACGACGACGTCGAGATGTCCACCTTCCACCCCGGCCGGGAACTCGTCGCGACCGCGTCCCGCGACCACGGGGTCAGGGTGTACGACTTCGACGGAAACCTCGTGCACCGCTTCGACGGGCACACCGCCGACGTGATCTCCGTCGAATGGGCCGGTGACGGCGACGAGTTGATCAGCTCCAGCGACGACGGCACGGTACGGCGCTGGTCGCTGGCGACCGGCGGCCTCGTCGCCACGATCGACCTCGGCGGAGTCGAGACCGACACCATCTCCATCGGCACCGACGGCACCCTCTACGCCGGCAACGACGACGGCGAGATCGTGGTCGTCCGGGGTACCGACTCGCACGCCGTGCCCGCCCACGCCGCCGGCATCAAACGACTGGTGCTGGACAGCTCGCGCGAGCTGATGGTGAGCCTCAGCTACGACCGGAACATGCTCCTGTGGGACACCTCCGGCGGCGAGCTCACCCAGGTGGACAAGGCCGACATCCCCGCCGACGTCTGGCCGCGCTCCTGCGCCTTCGGCGCCCGGCAGACGCTGGTGTTCGGCACCTTCGGCACCACCTACCGCACCTACGACTACGGCTCCCGGCAGTGGCTGCCCTCCGAGGTCGCCCCCACCCTCGGGCTGAACGCCGCCTGCGCGTACGAGGGCGGTGTCCTCGGCGTCGGCGACGCCGGCATCGTCATGCGCGACGGCGTGCCCGTCACCGAACTGGGCAGCCTCTGCAACTTCCTGACACCGGTGGGCCCCCTGGTCGTCACCAGCGGCCAGCTCGGCAAGGTCATGGACGCGCTCGGCGGACGCGTGCTGCACCAGCACAAGTCCCCGCTCAACTGTGCCGCCCCCTTCGTCCGGGACGGCGTCCCGCACCTCGTCGTCGGCGCCTACACGGGCGAGGGGCTCGTCTTCCGCCTGACGGAGGACGGCGGGCTCCGTCACCTCGAGGACGTCAAGCTGCACGACAACGCCGTCAAGGGCGTCGCCGCCTCCGACGACCACATCTTCTCGGTGTGCGCCGACACCAGCGTGGCCTGGCACGACATCCGGACCCTCGAACTCGTCCACCGCCTGGACGGCGCCCACGACCGGATCGCCAACGGCTGCGTCGCGCTGTCCGGCGGCCACTTCGCCAGCATCGGCCGCGACCTCAAACTCCGCCTGTGGGCACCGGACTTCAGCTGCGAGACGATCGACACCCCGCACTCGCACTCGATCAAGTGCGTCGCCGCGGACGGCACCGGCCGCATGATCGCGACCGGCTCCTACCACGGCCAGGTCGCCGTCTTCGACCGCGAACGCGGCACCTGGGGGCCGACCCTGCGGCCGACGACCTCCGGAATCTCCTCGCTGTCGTACGACACCGGACGCGGCGTCTTCCTGGCGAGCTCCTACGACGGCCGGGTCTACGAGATACCGGGGGCGCCGGATGAGCGCTGACGCACTCCCCGCGGTCCACAACCCCAACGAGCTCTCCGACCGGGACGCCATGGGCCTGCCCGGCCGACTGGTCGAGCGCCTGCCGCACGACCTCTTCGCCGGGCACCCCGACCTCTTCACCGCTCCCGTCGAACGGCTCGCCGCTGTCTGCGCCGATCCCGCGGAGACCTTCGAGCGCCGTTACGCGGCCGGCAGCGTGCTCGGACTGCGCGGCGACCCGCGCATCCGTACCGACGATCCGGAGCTGGTCGACGTACCGGCCGGAAAGGCCGAACTCGGCCTCCCCGAGGACGAGGTGGCGTCCGTGGTGGCGCGCTGGGCGCGCGTCGGAGTGGTGGACTCCTGGATCCGCAAGGAGTGCCCGCGCCACCGGGTGGACATCGACGCCTTCCGGATCATGCGCTACCCGGTGACCAACCTGGAGTACCGGGCCTTCCTCGCCGACACCGGCGCCACGGCCCTCCCCACGTCGTGGCGGTTCGGCGGATACCCCCTGACCCGGGCCAACCATCCGGTGTGGACGGTACGGCCCGAGGACGCCGACGGGTACGCCGAGTGGCTGTCGGCGCGTACCGGCCGCCACTTCGCGCTGCCGACCGAGGCGGAGTGGGAGTACGCGGCAGGCGGCGGCGACGGCCGGGAGTTCCCGTGGCCGGGCGACTTCCGCGGCGACCACGCCAACACCGTCGAGGAGGGCCCGCTGACCACCACTCCGGTCGGCGTCTACCCGGCCGGCCGGACCCCGTTCGGCGCTGAGGACATGGCCGGAAACGTCGAGGAGTACGTCGCCGACGACTACCGTCCCTACGAAGGCGGGGAGTCGGTCGACGACGACCTGTTCACCCGGCAGGGCAGTTATCGCATCGCACGAGGAGGCAGCTTCACCCGCTTCGGAGACCTCACCCGGTGCGCCCGCAGACACGGCTGGTTCAACCGCTCGATCTATGCGATCGGCTTCCGATTGGTGGAGCGCCCATGACGGTCCCGTCGACCAACACCGATCCCACCGCGCCCCCGGACGACCAGTTGCAGCGGCCGTTCACCGCGCTCGAGCCCGAGGACGTGCTGGACTTCGCCGACGTCCACAAGCGGTATCCGGCGATGGCCGACTTCCACGCACGGCTCGGCGGCACCTCGCTGCGTGAGGTGCCCTCCGAGCCGGGTGGGGCGCGGATTCTCGCCAAGTGCGAATGGGAGAACCCCAACGGCTCGGTGAAGGACCGCACGGCCTACGCCCTGATGGCCGACGCGCTCCGTACCCACGGCGACCGGCCGCCCGAGGAACTGCGCCTGCTGGTGTACTCGGGTGGGAAGCTCGCCTCGGCGATGTCCTTGCTCGGTCAGCGGACCGGCGTACGGACCCGCTTCGTGCTGATGTCGAGCAGCCCGCCCAGCCTGCTCGAAAAGCTCCGTGAGCGGGGGGCCGAGGTGGATCTGGTGCCCGCCGAGGGCGGTTTCCTCCAGACCATCAGGGCCTCCCAGCGCATTGCCGCGGCCGAACCGGACTGGACCCTGGTCTTCCAGCACAACAACCCGGTCAATGTCGCCATCCACCAGCGGACCACCGGCGGCGAGATCCTCTCCGACCTGGGCGACGCCCGCCCGGCCGCCTGGCTCGCCTCCATCGGCAGCGGCGGCACCTTCGTCGGCGTACTGCGGGCGCTGCTCGGCAGGTTCCCGGACATCCGCGCGATCGGTGTGACACCGCAGGAAGCTCCGTACGCGAACCCGGGACGCCCCGGCGGAAAGCCGACGTACGAGGGATCGGGCGGCCACGGATACGGCATCCGGCAGCCGTTCGTGAAAGCACACGACGACCTGGTCGAGGGCCACCGTCATGTGACGCTTCCCCGGGCACTGCGGGGCATGGGGGAGTTCTTCGACCTGACGGGACTGCGGATCGGCAGCTCGGCGGCGGCGAACTGGCTGGCGGCCAAGGAGGTCGCCGCCGAACTGCCCCCCGACGCCGTGGTGGTCACGGTGTTCGCGTGTGCCGGGAACCCCGAGCAGTGGTCGGAACTGGGGCGGTGAGCGATGAAGCGCTTCGCGCGCATCCGTGAGGACATCGCGGTGGTCGTCGAGCGCGACCCCGCGGTCTCCTCCACGGCGGAGGCGATCCTGTCGCCGCACCTCATCGCACTGTGGGCGCACCGCGTCTCCCACGTCGCGTACCGCAGCGACCACCGGCTGCTGGCCAGACTGATCTTCCTGACCGGTCGGCTGCTGTCCGGCGGCATCGAGATCCATCCCGGTGCGCGGATCGGCAGAAGGCTGTTCATCGACCACGGCTGCGGCACGGTGATCGGCGAGACGGCGGTGATCGGCGACGATGTCACGCTGTACCACCAGGTGACGCTCGGCGCGCTGGGGTGGTGGCGCGACAAACGGCGGCCGCCGGGCCAGCGGCGGCATCCCGAGGTGGGTTCGCGGGTAGTGATCGGCGCGAACTCGGTACTGCTGGGACCGCTGCGGGTCGGCGACGACGCCCGGATCGGTGCGCAGGCGTTCGTCACGGACGATGTGCCGGCCGGCACGGTCGTCGTCGCGAAGCGCAGTGAGGTCATCGTGCCGGGCGGACGCAATGGCGCCGTCAGCCAGAACGGCGCCGGCCAGAACGGCGCCGGCCAGAACGGTGCCGGCCAGGACGGCGTCGCCCAGGACGGTGCCGGTCAAGGCAGCGCCGGCCAGAACGGCGTGAACCCGACCGGCGTACATCAGAACGGTGGCCGGCTCGTCACCTCGACAGGAGAGCCGGAGAAGGAGAAGTGACCACGGTGCAGGAGCCTGCCCTCATCATCATGACCTCGCTCAAGATGATCATCCGCAACCTCCGACTCGTCGAGTACGCAAAGGAGTTGGGGGTGACTCCCGTCCTGCTGTTCACCCGGGGCGGGGACGAGGAGCGGCTCCGCGAGCTCATGGCGGACCCCGGACATCCGCTGTCCGCACTGGGCGACCTCTGCCCGGTCACGGATCCGTCACCGGCGAGCACCATCGCCGGAGTGCAGCCGCTGCTGCGGCGCTACGACGTACGCGGAGCCCTCTCGTGCGGCGAGTACTACGTCGAGGCGGCCGGTGCGCTGACCCATCTGCTCGGTCTGCCCGGGTCGGGCTGGCCGGCCGCCGCCATCAGCCGCAACAAGATGTTCCAGCGCACCGCGCTGCCCGACGTCTCGCCGAGGTGGCAGGCGATCCATCCCGAACAGCGCGACGGTCTGAGCCTGTCCGCGGAGGACTGGCCGGGCCCTGTCGTGCTGAAGCCGGTCAGCCGGATGAGCAGCTCCGGGGTACGGGAGCTGAGCTCGGTCGACGGGCTGGCCGAGGTGGTCGCCGGCTATCCCGAGCACGAGACCCTGCTGGTCGAGGAGCGGGTGGTCGGCCCCGAGTACTCGGTGGAGAGCCTGGTCCAGAACGGTGAGCCCGTCTGGTCGGGCATCACCGAGAAGCTCACCAACGAGGCCAACGGGTCGACCTTCGTGGAGATCGGGCACACCGTGCCGGCGCCCGAGTCGTCACCCTCGCAGTTCGCCGAGCTGTCCCGGGTGCATGCCGAGGTGCTGCGCCGGCTCGACTTCCGTGACGGCATCGCGCACGCCGAGTACCGCGTCACCGACGAACGGGTGGTCCTGATGGAGGTGGCGTTCCGCATCCCGGGAGACGGCATCGCCGCGCTGTGGGGACTGGCGACCGGCAGTTCGATGGAGGAGCGCCTTGTCGACATCGCCCTGGGCCGGCCCACCCGCTACCCGCGGCCCGGCCGCCGGGTCCGGCATCTGTTCCTCGACCACCCGTACGGGGTCCTGGTCGATGTCCGCAGCAAGGGCACCGAGGTGAGCTGGACGACCTCCGGTGAGCGCTGGCCCGATCTCGTGCCCACCGGTCCCGACGCCGGGCCGCGCTGCTGTGCCGTGCTGACGGCCAGGGAGCCGGGCGACCGGCTGAGCGCCATCGTCGACTCCGGCGAGCGCTCGGTGTCGGTGATCGTCGACGCGCCCCTCGGCACGGACATCCACCCGGTGGCCGAGCGCGCCGCCGAGGACGTCGAGATCGTCGTCGCGCCGTGAACGGTGGCGACCCGACCGGCCGTGACCCGAACGGTCGTGCCCCGACCGGAGCGAACGTCGCGGTCATCTACCACTCCCGGAAGGGCACGGTGCGCTCCCTGGCGGCCGCGGTGGCGTCCGGTGCCGAGGCCGCGGGCGCGAGCGTCCGACTGCGCAGCGTCCGCGAAGAGGCCGGCGGTCCGGGAGCGGAACCGGCGGACCTCGCCGACCTGGTGTGGGCGGACGCCGTCGTGTGGGGCACACCGACGCACTACGGCAACGTGTCCGTGCCGCTCAAGGAGTTCATCGACTCCACCGGCCCGGCCGGCCTGTGGTCCGCGGGCAGTCTGGCCAATCTCGCGGTCTCCGCCCTGACCAGCTCGACGAGCCTCAACGGTGGCCAGGAGGGCACACTGCTCAGCCTGCACCGCACCATGTACCACTGGGGCGCGCTGGTCACGTCCGGCGGCGCCCCGGAGGCCTCCGCCGACGACTGGCACGACACCGGCGGCAACCCCTACGGCCTCTCCGTGTGCGCCGACCCACAAGGCAGGATCAGCCCATCGGCCGAGGCGGCGGCACGGACCCTCGGCGCGAGGATGACCGGCCTGGCCGCCCGCGTCCGCCCTCTCCGCCCTTCCCGGGCCCGGCCGTCGCGCCCTCGTGCCGGTGGCGCCCAGCGGCTTCTGATCGTGTTCCAGCAGGGCGACCGCAGACTCCGCGGACTCGCGGACGCGCTGGCCCTCGGCGCCGCCGAGGAGGGCGCCGAGATCAGGCTCCGGCAGGTGGACGGCGACGAGACCGGGCTCCGTCACGCGGACGGAGACGAGGCGACGCCGGCCGATGTGGAATGGGCGGACGGAATTGCCTGGGGGATGCGGTCCCGCACCGGCGTGCTCCCCTCTCCGCTGGCCGCCTTCGTCGAGCGGACCCAACGCGAACTGCCGGGTCCCGGCTACCGGGGCAAGGCCGTGACGGCGTTCGGCACGACCCTGAACGCGCACGCGGGCGGCGAATCCACGCTGCTGTCCGCGTACACGGCGATGCACCAGTGGGATGCGGTCGTCCTGGCCCCCGGCTACACCGACCCCGTCGTGAACGCCGCCGGCGGCAACCCGTACGGCACGCTCCACCACGCCGGCAACGGCCCGTCCGAGCAGAGCGCCGCCGCGGCGGCCCACTACCAGGGCCGCCGCTTCGCCATCGCCACGGCCGCACTGGCCACCCCACCGCGCACACCTCACGACGTGCTCGCTGTGGGTGTCCCGTAATTCGGTGGCGTCACGGCCCGCGCGTCTTTTAGGGTCGGTGCTGTTCGAGCGGCAACCGTGTGTTGCCGCCGGTGACTTGGCTTGTGCTTGGGGAGGTGTGACCGATGGCTGTCTCTGTGACGGGCGCTGCCCGCATCCGGAAGTTCGTCAAGTCCACTCCCGTGGCCGCCGGCTGACCTCTCTCGTTTTCCCGCGTCTGTGTGCGCGGTGCCGGGGCCACCCTTGTGAAGGGTCACCCCTTGTCTTTCTCTTCTCTCCCGGGTTCGTTCTCGTCGTCGCCCTCTTCCGTGCATCCGTTGCAGCCGTACGGCTGGGACGCGGAGTGGGAGGCCGAGTTCGCCCCGTTCGCCGGGCAGGCTTTGCTGCCCGGTCGTGTCGTGCGGGTCGATCGCGGCCTGTGCGACGTCGTCACTCCGGCCGGCACGGTCCGTGCCGACACCGAGTTCGTCGTCCCCCGCGACCCGATGAAGGTCGTGTGCACGGGGGACTGGGTCGCCGTCGATCCCGAGGGTGGCGATCCGCGTTATGTGCGGACGTTGCTGCCGCGTCGTACCGCGTTCGTGCGGTCCACCTCTTCCAAGCGGTCCGAGGGGCAGATCCTCGCGGCCAATGTCGACCACGCGATCGTCGCCGTACCGCTGACCGGGGATCTCGACCTGGGTCGTATCGAACGGTTCCTCGCGCTCGCCTGGGAGTCCGGTGCCCAGCCCCTCGTCGTGCTGACCAAGGCCGACCTCGTGCCGGACGCGGTGACGTTGTCGTATCTCGTCCAGGACGTGGAGACCACGGCGCCGGGTGTGCCGGTGCTGAGTGTCAGTGCCACGACGGGGGCGGGGATCGACGTGCTCGCCGCGGTCGCCGCCGGTGGTACGTCCGTGCTGCTCGGCCAGTCGGGTGCGGGCAAGTCGACGCTCGCGAACGCGTTGCTCGGCGAGGACGTGATGGATGTGCGGGCGACGCGTGACGTGGACGGCAAGGGCCGTCATACGACCACCACGCGCAACCTGCTCGTACTGCCCGGCGGCGGTGTCCTGATCGACACCCCGGGGCTGCGCGGTGTCGGACTGTGGGACGCGGGGACCGGGGTCGGGCAGGTGTTCGCCGAGATCGAGGAACTGGCGGGGCGGTGCCGCTTCCAGGACTGCGCCCACATCGCCGAACCGGGGTGCGCGGTGCTCACCGCAGTCGAGTCGGGCGAGCTGCCCGTACGCCGGCTCGACAGCTACCGCAAGCTCATGCGCGAGAACCAGTGGATCGTCGCCAAGACCGACGCCCGGCTCAGGACCGAGCTGCGCCGCGACTGGAAGCGGAAGGGGGCGGAGGGGAAGGCGGCCATGGAGGCGAAGCGCGGGCGCTGGGCCTAGCGGACCGGTCCACTTCGGCCCGCTCCGACGCCACGTCAACGCCGCGTCCGATTTCCGCCAGCCCCACCCCCGGGGATGGCGGAGACTGGACGGCGTGATGGACGAAGACAGCAGGTACGAGGCCGTACGGAGCCGGGACGCCCGGTTCGACGGTGAGTTCTTCTTCGGCGTCGCGACCACCGGGATCTACTGCCGGCCCAGCTGCCCGGCCGTGACGCCGAAGCGGCGCAATGTGCGGTTCTTCATGACGGCCGCCGCCGCGCAGGGCTCGGGGTTCCGGGCCTGCCGGCGGTGCCGTCCGGACGCCGTGCCGGGGTCGGCCGAGTGGAACGTGCGCGCCGATGTCGTGGGCCGCGCCATGCGGCTGATCGGCGACGGAGTGGTGGACCGCGAGGGCGTCGCCGGGCTTGCCGTACGGCTCGGATACAGCGCACGGCAGGTCCAGCGGCAGCTCACCGCCGAACTCGGCGCCGGTCCCGTCGCCCTCGCCCGGGCCCAACGGGCGCACACCGCACGCGTCCTCGTACAGACCACCGACCTGCCGATCACGGAGATCGCGTTCGCGTCCGGCTTCGCCAGCGTGCGCCAGTTCAACGACACGATCCGCGCCGTGTACGCCTCGACCCCCAGCGAACTGCGCACCAGCGCGCCCCAGCCACCGGCCAAGTCGCCGGCGAAAGAGCTGGACAGGACACCGGCCAACGGGGCCGACCCCGCCGCCGAACCGTCCGCCGGAATCCCCCTGCGGCTCGCGCACCGCGGCCCGTACCAGTCCGCCGCCGTCTTCGACCTGCTGCAACGCGAGGCCGTCCCCGGCATCGAGGAAGTCACCGGCACCCCCGGCCGCCGCACCTACCGCCGCACCCTCAGCCTCCCCTACGGCACCGGGATCGTCGCCGTCGACGAACGCCCCGGCACCCTCAAGGGCCGCCCCCACACCGGCGGTTGGCTCGACGCCCGCCTCCACCTCACCGACCACCGCGACCTGACCACCGCAGTACAGCGGCTACGACGCCTCCTCGACCTCGACGCCGACCCGTACGCCGTCGACGAGCGGCTCGGCGCCGACCCCCGGCTCGGCCCGCTCGTCGCCGCCCGGCCGGGCCTCCGCTCACCGGGCGCCGCCGATCCGGAGGAACTGGCCGTACGCGCGCTGGTCGGGAGGGCGGAGTCCGAGCGGCTGGTACGGCGCTACGGCAGGACGCTGGACGCCCCGTCCGGCAGCCTCACCCACCTCTTCCCCGAACCGTCCGTGCTGGCGGAGGCCCTGCCCGGCGATCCGCTGGGCGGCCTGGTCACCGCCCTCGCCGACGGCACCGTACGCCTCGACGTCGGCGCCGACCGCGACGACGCTCAAGCCGCCCTGCTCGCGCTGCCCGGTATGGACGCCGCGACGGTCGCCGTCGTCCGAGCCCGCGCCCTCGGCGACCCCGACGTGGCACCGCCCGGTGCCGACATCCCGGACGCCTGGCGCCCCTGGCGTTCCTACGCCGTACAACACCTGCTCGCAGCAGGGGAGTTGGAGTTGCCGTGACCATCCGCTGGACGCATTTCGAGAGCCCCTTGGGGCAGTTGCTTCTCACCGCCGACGACAGCGGCGCCCTCACCTCCCTCTCCGTCCCCGGTCAGAAGGGCGGCCGTACCGTCCAGCCGGAGTGGCGGCGGGACCCCGGCCCCTTCCGTACGGCCGGCGAGCAGCTCGCCGCCTACTTCGCCGGTGAACTCAAGGAATTCCAGCTGGAGTTCCACACCTCCGGCACGGACTTCCGCGAGCGGGTGTGGAGTGCGCTCGACTCCGTTCCGTACGGTGCGACGACGACGTACGGCGAGATCGCCGCCCGGATCGGCGCGTCCCGGGCCGCCGTGCGGGCCGTGGGCGGGGCGATCGGCGCCAACCCGCTGTTGGTCGTCCGCCCCTGCCACCGCGTGATCGGCGCCGACGGATCCCTGACGGGCTACGCGGGCGGACTGGACCGCAAGGTCCAACTCCTCACCCTGGAAGACGTGTTGGACCCGTCGGACTCCTCGAACTAGTCGGCCTCCAGGCCCCAGCTGTGGATCCGCCGAGGACGAATGCGGATCACCTCCTCGCTCATGTGCGGCCCCAACTCGTGCGGGCCGACGAGGAGTTCGGCCTCGCCGCGGATGTCGATGCCGCGTACCTTCCACGGCCTGACGCTGACGATGTCGTCCACGACCAGCGCGACCTTCGGGTTCGCCCGCAGGTTGCGCCACTTCTTCGTCGTACCCATCGCGTACCCGCCGACCAGGATCGTCCCGTCGTCCTGCGGGAAGAAGCCGACGGGATTCGCCTGCGGCTGTCCCTGGGGGTCGACGGTGGCCAGTCGCCCCAGCCGCTGCGACTTGAGGTACGCGCGCTCGGCCTCGGTGAATTCGGTCATGCCCGCAGCCAAACACGCCTGCCCGCCCACCGCATCGGCTTCAGGGACCAGGACTTCCGTCCTACTCCGGACAGGCGGATACGGCCGCGGCCACCGGTGATGCTCCGCCGTCCGCCCCGCTCCGCGTGCCACGGTCGCCTCCTCGTGATCGGCGGGGAGAGGCGGAGCGCTCATGGTCGGGGCCGGACGGATCGGTGTGGCACTGCTGGTAGTGGTGTTGGGGGCGGGGGCCGGGCAGGGCACGGCGGCCGGGGCCCCGGCGCGCGAACCCCTCGACACCTGGACCGGCAGCTGGGAGGCGGCCCCCTCCGGGACCACCACGGCCCATCCCGGCGCCTCCTTCCGCAACGTCGTGCATCTCAGCGTCGGCGGCGACGCCGTCCGCGTCCGGCTCACCAACCGGCTCGGCACCGCCCCCCTCCGCCTCGACACGGTGACCGTCGCCCTCCGCGGGACCGGTCCAAACGCCGTGCCCGGCTCGATGCGCACCGCCACCTTCAACGGCGCCGGCACGGTCACGATCCCGGCCGGCGAGGACCTGGTCACCGACGCCGTCCCGCTCGCCGTACCCGACGCGGCGGACCTGCTGGTCACGGTCCACACCCCCGACGACTCCGGCCCGGCGACCTACCACCGCGCCGCCGGGCAGACCAACTACCGCACCCCGGGCGGCAATTGGGCGGCCGACAGCGACGGCGCCGCGTACACCACGACCACCACCTCCTGGTACTACGTCACCGGCGTCGACGTCCTCGACGCCCCGGCGGCCGGCAGTGTCGTGGCCTTCGGCGACTCCCTCACCGACGGCAACGGCTCCACCCGCGACACCAACCACCGCTGGCCCGACCGGCTCGCCGAACGCCTCGCCGAACTGCCGTCGTACCGCCGCCTCGGCGTCCTCAACGCCGGGATCTCCGGCAACCGCCTGCTGCGCGACGACACCGGGCCGAGCGCCCTGGCCCGGCTCGACGCGGACGCCCTGTCGCGGTCGGGCGTGCGGGTGCTGATCGTCATGGAGGGCATCAACGACATCAAGGGCACCCCGAACGCCACCGACCCCGACGCCTTCGAGACCGCCTACCGCACCCTCGTGACCCGCGCCCACGCCCACGGCATCCGCGTCGTCGGCGCGACCCTCACGCCGTACGGCGGCAACGGCGCGTACACGGCCGCGCGGGAGGCCGTACGGCAGGCGGTCAACGCCTTCGTCCGGGCCGGGGCCGGCGGGCTCTTCGACGCGGTCGTCGACTTCGACGCGGCCGTCCGCGACCCGGAGCAGCCGCAGCGGATCCGGCCCGCCTACGACTCCGGCGACCACCTCCACTTCAACGACGCCGGCATGCGCGCACTCGCCGACACGGTCGACCTCACCACGCTGGCACCGTTGACCCCCTGGACGCCGTAGCGTCAGCCCCAGATCGTGGCGCCCAGCCACGCCCCCGCGATCAGCAGGCAGGTGAACAGTTCGGTCAGCACGCTGGAGCCGCCCGAGCGCATCGCCGTCCGCAGGGAGGCCATGGCCTCTGCGTGCCGGCCCAGCCGCAGGCGTTCGTGGACGTAGACGCCCGCCATGAAGCCGGGGATCGCGCCGAGCACGGGCAGGAGCAGGAAGCCCAGCAGCGCGCCGGTCCCCGCGTACACGGCCATCCGGGGGGTCGCGCCGCTCGCCCGGAGGCGGCGGGGCGGCAGCCACCAGCGCACCACCTGGGAGAGGAGGAGGGCGGCCGTGGCGCCGACTAGGACGCCCCAGGAGACCGGCTGCGGATCCTTCAGTGCCCACCACAGGACCGCGGCCCACACCAGCCACGACCCCGGAACTCCGGGCACCAGGACTCCGCACAGGCCGAGCAGGATGACGACGCCGACCAGCAGGAGTTCAGCCACTCCCATCTGCCCAGCCTGCGGGATCCCGGGGGAAACCGCAGGTCAGTAACGGGTCACCCAGCCCCGTTCGTAGGCGTGCCAGCCCAGTTGCAGCCGGGTCGTCACCCCGGTCAGCTCCATCAGCCGCTTCACCCGGCGCTGGACCGTCCTGAGGCCCAGGTCCAGCTGTTTCGCCACGCTCGCGTCGGTCAGCCCGGCCAGCAGCAGGGACAGCACCTCCAGGTCGGTGCCGTCGGGGCCGTCCGGCTCCTGCTCGGCGGCGCCGGACGCGCCCAGGCGCAACGGGTGGGCGTCCCGCCAGACCGACTCGAACAGCCCGCAGAGCAGTTCCAGCAGACCGCTCGCGTGCACGACCAGCGCGGCGGGTTCGGCGGTGTGTGAAGTCAGCGGTACAAGGGCGAGGGTCCGGTCGGCGACCACCAGCTTGGTCGGCACCCTGTCCACCACCCGCACCTCCTCGCCGCGGCCGAGCGCGGCGGCCAGTTCGGTGCGGCCGTCCGGCAGGTCGAGCACCGCGCGTTCGAGGACGACCCGGTAGCGGACCCCGCGTCCGGCGGCCTGTTCCTCCGCGTCGTTCTCCATGCCGGTGACGGCGACCGGGTTCCCGGTGACCAGCGCGCACACCTCGTCGCTCGCGCCGAGCTGGAGCTGGAGGAAGCGCCGGGTGACGGCCGCGGCCCCGGTCACCACCTCCACCAGATCGTGTGCGGCGGTCTCGGCGGCGGCCGCCCGGTACTCCTCGGCGAGCAGCGCGGCGGCCAGTTCGGCCTTCTCCAGTTCGTGGCGCTGCTGGGTGAGCAGGGCGCCGAGGGCCACTCCGGGCGGGGCGGCGACCCAGCGGCCGGGGCGGGCCGTCGACTGGGCGGCGAGCCCGTGCAGTTCCAGGCGGCGCAGGGCGCGCTCGGTGTCGTACTCCCCGATGGTCAGCCGGCGGGCGAGATCGGGCACGTCGGCGGCACCGACGGACACCAGAGCCCGGTACGCCGACTCGTGCGCCTCGTCCAGGCCTATCGCTCCCAGCATCAGGTTCCGCCCCTCCCCGAAGACCCAACCGCGCGGGCCGTGGCGGAAACCGGCCACGGCGCGAACCCGCCTCCGCACATCATCGCCGTACCACCGGCCACTCTGACAAGGTTGCGCCACCGAGGCACCAACAGCCGTCCGCAATGCCTGGATTGGGCTTGTTCGGCCTGCGGATTCGCGCCCGTCGTAAGTCATAGGGGAGTCGGGCGCGCATCACAGCGGGCCTTCAGGAAGGCAAGCCACACTCGGGCCAGGACGGACCGGATCCGCGACGGGATCCGGTCACTCGGTGGTCGCCGGGCGGTTCTCCCGTGGGGGGTGGAACCGTCCGGCGGCTCTGCGTCGTGCCGTATCGCCTTGTGGCGTACGGGTGTTCGGGACGTCATCCGACACGCCGTTCGAGAAGGGGCGCGCACCGGATTTTCCCGACGCCCCGTTTTCATCCGGCCCGCGCGGTGGACAATTAGGGGCATGAGCCAGCAGGGGGGAAAGCCGCCCGGTCACGAGGACGACTGGTGGGGCCAGCTGTACGACGACTCCACCGACGACACGGGGCCCACGGCCGCGGCCGACTCCCTGGAGGACCGGTTCGCCTCGGCGGCCGGGACCGTGGACGAGGGCGCGCGTGCGGTGCCGGGGGCTGCGGATGGCGGTGTGCGTCCGGTCCCAGGGGCTGCGGACGATGGTCCGCGGCCGGTGCCCAGGGCCGTGGACGAGGGCGCGAGCCCGGTGTCGCGGACCGTGGGCGAGGGTGTGCGTCCAGCGCCTGGGCCTGTGGACGCGGGTGCGCGTCCGGTGCCGGGGACTATGGGCGAGGGTCCGCGTCCGGTGCCCGGCTCAGGGGTTCCGGCACCGCGTGCCGGTGCCGCTGGTGCCACCGGTTCCCTCCGGGGCGGCACGGCGGACCCCGAGGCGCCGGGTCACCGTCCGGCGGCCCCGGCCCCGGCCCCGCGCGACGACAGCTCGCCGTCTCCGGCCGGGCACGGCGTCGGCACGGCCCCGCCCTTCGGCGCGGCGCCGTTCCCGCCACCGCCGCCACCGATCAGCCCCGCACCGATCAACCCCGTACCGCCCACCCCGCAGCCCCTCCGAGGGGACGCGCCTCCCACCGCGCCCGCCTACCCGCCGCCCCCGGCCGCCCTCACC
>NZ_BARG01000050.1 GCF_000376565.1 Streptomyces hokutonensis
CCCCCATGCACCCGCACCCGACACACAACCTGGAGCCCCCATTGCCTTCTTCTCGTCCCGTCATCGCCATCGCAGGCCTAGGAATCGAATCCTCAACGTTCTCCCCGGCCCGCACAGAAGCCCCCGCCTTCCACCCCCAACGCGGCCCCGAAGTCCTCACCCGCTACCCCTTCCTCGCCCCCGGCACCCCGCTCAGGGAAGCCGCGGACTGGCAAGGCGCCCTCGTAGGCAAGGCCCTCCCCGGCGGCACGGTGACGTCCACCGCCTTCACCGTTCTCTCCGACGAACTCATCGCCAGACTCCGGGAGTTGGGCCCCCTGGACGGCCTCTGGTACGACATCCACGGCGCGATGACGGTCGAGGGCATGGAGGACGCCGAGGCCCAACTCCTCACCCGCATACGGGAAACCATCGGCCCGGACACCCTCGTATCGACCTCGATGGACCTCCACGGCAACGTCTCCCGCGAACTGGTCCACGCCACCGACCTGATCACCTGCTACCGCATGGCCCCGCACGAGGACGCCATGGACACCAAGGAACGCGCCGCCCGCAACCTGGTCGACCTCCTGAAGAGCGGCGCGCCCCGCCCGGTCAAGGCCTGGATCCCGGTCCCCGTACTCCTCGCGGGCGAGCAGACCTCCACCCGTATCGAACCCGCGAAGAGCGTCTACGCGGCCGTAGAGGACGTAGAAGCGAAGGAGGGCATCACGGACGCGGCGATCTGGGTCGGCTACGCCTGGGCCGACGAGCCCCGCAACCGCGCCGCGGTGGCCGTCACCGGCCAGTCCGCGCCCCAAGTCGCCGCCGGAGCCGAACAGTTGGCGCGCAACTTCTGGGAGGCCCGGCACGACTTCGCATTCGTCGCGCCCACCGGCACCCTGACCGAGTGCCTGGACGAGGCCCTCGCCTCCACCGCCCGCCCGTACTTCATCAGCGACACCGGCGACAACCCGACCGCCGGCGGCGCGGGCGACGTCACCTGGGGCCTCCAACAGGTCCTGGAGCGCCCGGAGTTCAAGAGCGACGACGGCCCTACGGTCATCTACGCCTCACTGCCCGGACCGGCCGCCGTGGACACGGCCGTCAAAGCCGGCGTCGGCGCCACCGTGACCGTCACGGCCGGCGCGGAGGTCGACGACCGTCACGCGCCCCCGCTGACCCTCACCGGTGTCGTGCACTCCGTCCGCCACGGCGACCGGGACGCCGAGACCGAAGTGGTGCTGCGGGTCGGCAGCGTGCACGTGATCCTGACCCGGCTGCGGAAGCCGTACCACCACGAACACGACTTCACCGACCTGGAGTTGGCGCCGCGCGCGGCCGATCTCGTGCTCGTGAAGATCGGCTATCTCGAACCCGAGCTGTTCGCCATGGCCGCCGACTGGAAGATGGCCCTCACCCCGGGCGGGGTCGACCAGGACCTGGTCCGGCTCGGGCATCACCGCATCCGGCGGCCGATGTTCCCCTTCGACCGGGACATGGCGGAGCCGGACCTCACGGCCCGGATCATCGCCTCCTCGGACGAACCGCTCAGCGGGGCGGACGAATGAGCCTGCCGCCCCCGCCGTCCTCGATGGCCGCCTCGATCAACTGGTCCAGCAGCGCGATCAGTACGTTCCGGCACGAGTCGCGCTCGCGGGCGTCGCACAGCAGCACCCGGACGTGCTCCGGGAGGGCCAGCGCGTCGCGAACCGCCTCCGCCGGGTACGGGTGCTCGCCGTAGAAGCCGTTCACGCCCACCACGAACGGGATGCCCCGGCGCTCGAAGAAGTCGACGGCCGCGAAGCTGGACTTCGGGCGGCGCACGTCGATCAGGACCACCGCGCCGAGGGCGCCGAGCGCCAGGTCGTTCCACATGAACCAGAAGCGCTGCTGGCCGGGGGTGCCGAACAGATAGAGCACCAGGTCCTGGCCTATGGTGATGCGGCCGAAGTCCAGGGCCACGGTGGTGGCCCGTTTCTCCTCGATGCCGTCGAGGTCGTCGACGGCGAGGCTCGCCGAGGTGAGTGGTTCCTCGGTGCGCAGCGGGGCGATCTCGCTCACCGAACCGACCATGGTGGTCTTGCCGACGCCGAAGCCCCCCGCGATCAGGATCTTGACCGTCTCGGGCGGCGCGGGTGCCGGAGCGATGGTGTCAGAGCCGGCCAAGGCCCTCCCTCACTTTCTGCAGCAGGTCCATGTCCGGGCTGGTACGGGAGACAGGGTGCGGCGGACGGGCCGTGATCAGGCCCGCCTCCAGCAGGTCGCAGAGCATGATCACTACCACGCTCACCGGAAGGTCGACAAGGGCCGCGACCTCCGCCACCGCCAGCGGCTCCGCGCACAGCCGCAGGATGCGGGACTGCTCCGGCTGCGGCCGGGGCGCCCGCGCGGGTGCCGGGTCGACCGCGGTGACCGTGGTGATGAGGGTGAAATCGGCGCGGCTGGGCCGGGTTCTGCCACCGGTCAGCGTGAACGGTCGTACCAGCCGTCCCGCCGCGTCGCCACCGCTCACCTCACTCGCCGGAGCCGGCCGCGGGGCCGACGTTGGCCCTCGGCGCGGCGCTGAGATGCTCGCCTATCTTCTTCACCAGCATGTTCATCTGGTAGGCCACGACCCCGACGTCCGCGCCCGGACCGGTCAGCACGACCAGGTGGGCGCCGGGGCCCGCCGAGGTGAGGATCAGATAGCTGTTCGCCATCTCGATCAGCGCCTGGCGCACCGGACCGCCGCGGAAGTCCATGCTGACCCCCTTGCTGAGGCTCATCAGCCCGGACGCGGTGGCCGCGAGCCGCTCGGCGTCGTCGCGCAGGAACCCGGTGGACTTGCTGACGACGAGGCCGTCCTCGGACAGCACGACGGCCTGGTTCACCTCGGCCACCCGGTCCACGAGTCCGGTGAGCAACTGGTCGAGTTGGGTGTGCGTGGCGGGCACGGGACGTGTCATGGCGGAGTCCTTCATGAGCGATCGGCGGGTGGGTTCGAGGAGGCGGCTGCTTCCTCCCGGTCGTACTGCGACGGCGCGTCGTCGTCGACGGAGTCTCGCGCCTGGAACGTGCCGCGCTGGAACCCGGCCAGCGAGGAAGCCGCACGTTCCGCGGTGAAGTCTTCCAGTTCTCCGTCCTCCTCGGCCGGTCCGGCCTCCTCCCGCAACTCACTGGCCAGACTGGTCTGCGGCACCCGCCGTGGCAACGGGGCGAGCCCGTCCAGATCGGCGGTCATAGGCGGCTCGGCGGACCGCGCCGGGGGAATGGCGGGCAGCGCCCTGGGCGCGGGGCCCGGTGTCTCGGCCGCCTTCTCTGCCGCGGCGGCGACCCGCTCCACCGTGACGGCCTCGTCGGCGGCCTTCGCGGCGACCGGCGCCGGCTCGTCCAAGGGCTCGGGTACGACGATCTCGTGCGGGATCAGCACGATCGCGGTCGTGCCGCCGTACGGCGAGGAGCGCAGCGTCACCGCGATGCCGTGCCGGACGGCGAGCCGGGCGATCACGAACATGCCCAGCCGCAGGTCGTCGGCGAGGGCGACGACATCGAACTGCGGGGCCACCGCGAGCTGTTCGTTGAGCGAGGCGTAGTCCTCCTCCGACATGCCGAGCCCGCGGTCCTCGACCTCGATCACCAGACCCTTGGCGACCATCGCGGCCCGCACACCGACCGGGCTGGGCGCGGGGGAGTACACCGTCGCGTTGTCGATCAGCTCGGCCAGCAGGTGGATCACGTCGGCGACCGCGGGCGGCGCGAGACACACCTCCTCCTCGGTGTGCACCTCCACCCGCTGGTACTCGGCGACCTCACCGACGGCGCTGCGCAGGATGTCGATCAGTGCGACCGGCTCGGTCCAGCTGCGGCGCGGCTGCTCACCGCTGATGACGACGAGGTTCTCCTCGTAGCGGCGCAACTGGCTTGCCGTGGAGTCCAGTTCGTACAGGCCGCGCAGGACCTCGGGGTCGTCGTGCCGGCGCTCCAGCTGGTCGAGCTTGGTGAGCTGGAGGTTGACCAGGTTCTGGCTCTGCCGGGCGATGCCGAGGATGACCTTCTGGAACCCCCGCCGGGTGTCGGCGAGTTCGACCGCGGTGTGCACGGCGGTGCGCTGCGCGGTGTTGAACGCCTGTGCCACCTGGCCGAGTTCGTCGCCGCCGTAGTCCAGCGGCGGGGTCGCCGACTCCACGTCGATCTTCTCGCCGCGGTTCAACCGGGCGACCACGTCCGGGAGCCGGTCCTCGGCGAGGCTCAGCGTGGCCATCTTCAGGCCGCGCAGCCGCCGGGACAGGGAGCGGGTGATCCGCCAGGACATGACGACGCACAGCAGCAGGGCGCCGAGTCCGCCCGCGCTCAGCGAGGCGGCGGTGACGAGCAGGTTGTGCGCCTTGTCGGAGCTGCGGTCCAGGAGTGCGGCCGTCTGCTGCCGGATCAACACCTCGTACTCGGCGGCGACTTGGGTCAGGGCCGCGTTCCACTGCTTCTGCTCGGCGGGCAGGACGATCCGGCCGGCCGAGCCGTCGTCCGGATCCGCCTTGCCCGCCGTACCGGCCCTGAGCACCGCGTCCTCCGTGGACTCCAGGGTGCTCCACTCGACGCTCTGCAGAATGTGCTCGATCCGCGTCTTGGTGGCGCCCTGGAACCCGGTGGCGATCTGGTCCTCGACCAGCCAGCGCCGGGCGTGCACCAGCTCGGCGAACTGCTCCCACGACTCGTTGTCCAGATACCCGGAGTGCCAGGCCAGCGTCAGCTGCGCGTCCTCCTGGGAGACCAGCTCCGCGCCGTGCTCCAGCGCGACCAGCGGCTCCGCCTGCGAGGTGAGGTCGCCGTCGTCGACCTGGGACAGCTGCTGGAACGCCTGGATCTGGTCGTCGATGATCGAGGTGTACTGGTCCAGCGCCTGCTGGGCGGTGATGTCGGTGGGCTTGTCCACCTGGCTGCGGTAGTACTCCAGGCTGTCCACCGACGCGACGACCGAGTACATCTGGTCCCTGATGCGGGTGGGCGCCTTCTTGATCGCGTCGGACTGGCCCACGAGTTGGGCCACCACTTTGTCCGTCGCCGCGCGCTGGGCCTTGAGCGCGGCCTGCGAGCCGTGCGGATCCGCCATCCACGCCGCCGAGAGACTGCGCTCCTTCTGGAGCGCGAGCGCGGCCTCGGTGCCCATGGCGCCGGTCGACCTGCTCAACTCCGTCTGCGAGCGCAGCCGTAGCCCCTCCGTGAACATCTGGGTCGTCGTCAGACCCCACATGGCGGCCAGCGTGACGCTGGGGACCAGGGCGAGCAGGATCAGTGAAAGACGTATGGAACCGACGCGGCGCCGGGCACCTGTCCGTGGAGACATCGTGGTCGTCCTCGCTACATCCTCGTACGAAGTGTCCGGTCAGCGCGTTCCGTTGGCCGCGAACCTCGCGACCGCGCCGACGTTCGTCTTCGTCACGAACGCCGGGCCGGTGAGCACGGGAGCCACCCCGCCGCCACTGATGTTGCCGTTGGTCTTGTACAGCCACAACGAGTCCACGGCCAGATAGCCCTGCAGATACGGTTGTTGATCGACCGCGAACTGTACGTCCCCGCTCTGCACGGCCTTGACCAGGTCCTGGTTGAGGTCGAAGGTCGCGACCTTGGCCTTGCTGCCCGCCGCCTTCACGGACTTGACCGCGGACAGTGCGAAATCGGCGCCCAGCATGACCACTTCGTCGATGCTGGGGTCCTGCTTGAGCCGGTCCGTGACACCCGCGGACACGGCGTTCATGTCGGTGCCGTCCACATAGAGCATGTCGGTCTCGCCGGTGAATGTCTTCTTCACGCCCGCGCAGCGCGCCTCCAGGGCGACATTGCCCCGCTCGTGGATCACGCACAGGGCGTGCTTGGCCCGGAGGGCGTCCAGTTTCTCGCCGACGGCGCGGCCCGCGACGCTCTCGTCCTGCCCGAAGAACTCCAGGACACCGTCCGACTGCCAGGAGTCGATACCGGAGTTGAGGCCGACCACGGGGATGTCCGAGGACTTGGCCTGGGCGATCGGCGCCTTCATCGCGTCCGGCTTGGCGAGCGTCAGCGCGATGCCGTCGACCCCGTCCCGGATCGCGTCCCGCACCAGCTCGGCCTGCCCGGTGGCGTCCGGGTCGCTCGTGTACGTCAGCGCGACGCCGTCCTTGGCGGCGGCGGCCTCGGCGCCCTTCTTCACCAGCACCCAGAAGGCGTCGCCCTTGCTCGCGTGGGTGACCATGGCGATCTTGAGGCGGCCGGTGCTCCCGGCACCGGCCGCGTCCGTGCCCGAGCCGGACCCGGAACCGCCGGTTCCGGAGCAGCCGGCGAGCAGCAGACAGACGGCGACGGCGCCGGTCAGCACCGTGCCGCGTATGCGACGGGAGGGGGCGTGAGGTGAGGGAGGAGTGGTCATGGGGGGTGCGGCACCTCGCTGTGCGGCCGAGCTCGGGGACGGGGAGAGTGCGCCCGGAGCCGTATGAGGTGCGCCGACCGGGTTACTCCCGCTGGGCCGGAGCCAATCGTGTGTGACCGCTGGTAGTCAAGTGAGCAGCGACCCGCAGTGAGTTGTTGCTGCCGCATTGTGATCATCTCGACGTCGTAAGGGGGTTGGGGAGGTTACGTACGGAGAGACGGTCGGTTACATCAACAACTCGGGCTGTCCGTGGGGGACTTCGCTGTTCCGAGCGAGGGGCGAGGGCAGGTCAGAGGTCGAACTCGTGCGGGGGCAGGTCCAGGGTGAAGCAGGCCTCGCGGACCACGGCCTGCTCGGTCTTGTCGAAGTCGCCGTCCGCGCCGCCGATCACGATGCCGATCTGGATCACGGCACGTGCCTCGGCGGGCTTCTTCTTCGCCTTGGCGATCTCCTGCAACACGCTGACCTTGCCGAAGGCGAAGTCGGCCGTCAGCTTGTCCAGGTTGGCGTCGAAACGGCGCTGGAGGTCCATCGCGTCGAAGTTCTGCAGCACCTCGTTGCTCGCGATGAGCTGGGCGACGCGCTGCCGCTCCGAGGGGTCGACGGTGCCGTCGGCGGCGGCCACGAGCGCGCACATCGCCATGCTCGCGTCGCGGAACGCCCCGCTCTTCAGGTCGTTCTTCTTCGCCACGAGCTGGGTCTGCATCGTCGACGCGGACTCCTTGAAACGGTCCCACAGGGCCATGCGAACTCCATGCGTAGTAGTAGTGCGTATACAAATCCGTGGCTGCAGCACCGTGGAAACTCCCCGGACCGGGGAGAAGTTCCGGGCCCCTAGACTGGGGCGGTTCGTACGAAAGCAACGGCGAGGACGGAGGCGACGACGGTGCAGACAGCCGGCCGCGGCTTCGAGGACCCGTCCGCCGACGTGCTCGCGGGCGCCGCCGCCGCTTTCGGACTCCTGGCCTCGCCCGCGCGGCTGCACATCGTGTGGGCGCTGGCCCAGGGCGAGAGCGATGTCACCGGGCTCGCCGAGCGGGTCGGCGGCGCGCTGCCCGCCGTCAGCCAGCACCTGACGAAACTGAAACTCGCCGGCCTGGTCCGCTCCCGCCGTGAGGGCCGCCGCCAGGTGTACTTCGTCGACGACCCGGACGTGGTCGACGTGGTCCGGCTCGCGGTCGCCCGCCTCACCGACCGCGCCGACCGCGACGTGCCCGCCCCCCGACTCCGTGGCCTCTGACGCCGCCGCCCACCGGCACACCCCGCTCCAGGCGCTGCGGCACCTCGACACCGGCCCGCGCGGACTGACCGAAGCGGAGGCCGCCGCCCGGCTCGCGGCGACCGGCGAGAACACCCTCCCGGAACGCCGTACGACACCCTGGTACCGCCTGTTCCTGCGCAGTCTGCGCGACCCCTTCACCGCCGTCCTGCTCTGCCTCGGCCTGGTCTCCGCGCTCGTCGCCTCCTGGGGCACCGCCGCCGTGATCCTCGCGCTCGTCGCGGTGAGCTGTGTGCTGCGGGCCGGCGGCGAGCACCGGGCCGACCGCTCCCTGCACGACCTGCGCGAGCTGGTCGGCTCGACCGCCTGCGTACTGCGCCGCGCGGAGGTCGGTGCGCCGGTGCGGGCCCGGGAGACACCGGTCGCCGAACTGGTCCCGGGCGACGTGGTCAGGCTCGGCCCCGGCGACCTCGTCCCGGCGGATCTACGACTCCTGCGCGCGAGCGGGCTGACCGTCCACCAGGCCGCGCTGACCGGCGAGTCCGCGCCGGTCGCCAAGGCCGCCGTAGAACTGCCCGAAGCGGCCGACGACGGGCCCTTCGCCCAGCCGCACCTGTGTTTCCAGGGCAGCGGTGTCGTCTCGGGCAGTGCCACGGCGGTCGTCCTGGAGACGGGCGCGCGGACCCGGTTCGCCGCCGCGCACGGCGGGCCGGTGCGGCGCGAGGCGAGCGCCTTCGACCGGTCCGTGCACGGCGTCTCCTGGGTGCTGATCCGGTTCATGCTGCTGACGCCCCCGCTGGTCCTGATGGCCAACGCGGCCCTGCGCGGCCGGGGCCTGGAGACGCTGCCGTTCGCCGTCGCGGTCGCGGTCGGGCTGACGCCCGAGATGCTCCCGGTGATCGTGACGACCTGCCTCGCGCGCGGGGCCGCGCTGCTCGCCCGTACGCACGGCGTCGTCGTCAGACGGCTGCCCGCCCTGCACGACCTGGGCGCCGTGGACGTCCTCTGCCTCGACAAGACCGGCACCCTCACCCAGGACCGCCCGGTCGTGGAACGCGCCCTCGGACCCGACGGCCACGACGACCCCGATGTCCTCGACCGGGCCGCCACAGCCGCCTGGTGGACCCTCCAACTCGCCGACGCGCCAGTCCCGGACGCCCTCGACGAGGCACTGCTGGCCGCGGCCGGGCCGGTGGGGGAGGAGTACGACGGGATCGCGGCCGTGCCCTTCGACCCGGTGCGCAGGCTCGCCTCGGCGGTGGTGCGCGGTGAGGCCCTCGGAACCCACACCCTCATCGTCAAGGGCGCGGTCGAGGACGTCGTGGAACGGTGTCTGCTGGAGCCCGGCGAGCGGGACCGGCTGCTTGCCCTCGCCACCCGCGAGGCCGAGTCCGGGCTGCGGCTGCTCGCGGTCGCCACCGCCGAACTCCCGGCCCGCACGCGCGCGTACACCCCCGCCGACGAACGGGGCCTGACCTTCCGGGGCCTTGTCACCTTCCACGACGCCGTCGACCCGGCCGCGCCGGAGGCCCTGCGCGCCCTGGCCGGGCTGGGCATCGGCGTGCGGATCCTCACCGGCGACCATCCCGCTACGGCGGCCCGCGTGTGCCGGGAACTGGGACTGGACCCCGGACAGGTGCGGGTCTCGGCCCGCTGCACCCCTCAGGACAAGGCCCGCGCGGTCGCCGCCCTCCGCGCGGCCGGGCACACCGTCGGCTTCCTCGGCGACGGCCTCAACGACGTGCCCGCGCTGCGCGCCGCGGACGTCGGGATCGCACCGCGGACCGCCGTCGACGTGGCCCGCGAGGCCGCCGACGTGGTGCTCGCCGGGAAGGACCTCACCGCGATCCGGCACGCGGTCACGGCCGGCCGGCACAGCAGCGCCAACATCGCCTCGTATCTGCGGGTGACGTTCTCCTCGAACCTCGGCAACGTCATCGCGATGCTCGCCGCCGGTCTGCTGCTGCCCTTCCTGCCGATGCTCCCGGCCCAGGTGCTCGCCCAGAACCTCTGCTTCGACGCGGCCCAACTGGCCTTCGCCCACGACCGGCCGCCGACCGCCGCGCTGCGCCGGCCGACCGAGCTGCGGCCCCGGGCGTTCCTGCGGTTCATCACCGGGTTCGGGATGCTCAACGCGGTCGCCGACCTCGCCACCTTCGCCGTGCTCGCGCTCGCGCTCCGCGGCCCCGACGCGGTGGACGACGAGGTGCTGTTCCACTCGGCCTGGTTCACCGAGAACCTGCTCACCCAGGCCCTGGTGATGCTGCTCCTGCGCACCGGCCGGAACCTCGCGGAGGGCGGCGGACCGGGGCCGGTCGGGCGGGCCGCGGCCGCACTGGCCGCCGTAGGACTGCTGCTGCCGCCGACTCCGCTGGGCGCGGCGCTCGGCATGACGGGGCTCGCGCTTCCCTACTACCTGCTGCTCGCGGCCGTGCTCGGTCTGTACGCCCTGGCCCTGAGGGGTCTGCGATCCACTCGTGGGTTGTACAGTTGCGCAACATAGCAACTGTTGTCAGGGAAGAGAGGGCGCGGTCATGCTCCGCAACGGACTGGAACCATGGCACCTGCTGGTCGTGGCGATCGTCGTCATCCTGCTTTTCGGCTCGAAGAAGCTTCCCGAGGCCGCGCGCGGGCTGGGCAAGTCGATGCGCATCCTCAAGAGCGAGGCGAAGGCCATGAAGGAGGAGAGCAACGTGGCGCAGTCGGTCCCCGTGGAGCCGACCGCCGTGCACACCTCCACCGAGGCCCCGACGACCACTCCCACTGTCACCGAACCGCCCGCCACCGCGCACTGACGGCCGACGGGAGGGCATGCGTCGAGCCCCGGCGGTTGCCGGGGCGTGACGCCTACAGGGCCCTGACGGTCAGGCCTGGTGCTGGAGTTCCGTCTTCGTGGCCGACTTCGCCTCGCGCTTGCGGCGCCGGCGCTCCGACCGCGGCTCCTGGTCCGGCAGCCAGCCGAACGTGAGGCAGCTGCCGACGACTCCCAGCAGCAGCCCGATGAAGAACCCGCCGAGGTTCGAGGTCAGCCAGGAGCCCAGCGTGCACAGGACCCCGACGATCGAGTAGAAGAGCCGCTGGCTGGGGCTGAAGAGGATCAGCAGGCCCAGCAGCAGCATCAGCACGGGGAGCAGATAGCCGGTCATGCCCTGCATCCCGATGTGCATCGCGACCTTCAGCGACACCTTCTCCGTGAGCAGGATCTCCGCCCCGCCCAGGGCGAGCAGCAGCCCGCCCCAGAACGGACGACCGGCCCGCCAACGTCGGAAGGCGGGCCGCATCCCCTGCCGTGACAGGTTGTCGGACATCAGCAACCCGAGTCGCTGAAGCTGAGCTTGAGACCCGGCAGCTTGAACACACCCGCCGTGGTGGCGTAGTTGGTCTGCCGCAGGTTGTCGATGTGCACGGTGTCGGACTGCTGGCTGAAGACGCCCTTCTTGCCCTGCACACCGGCCTTGGTGAGCGTGCTGGCGTCGTTGCCGATCTCGATGTTGCCGAAGGAGGCGTCGCCCGACAGTTCCGTCGAGTCCGTGGTGAGGTCGCTCGCCGTCACCTTCGTGGAGCCGCTGCCCGCCTTGATGAGCAGGTTGATGCCGCCGAGGTCGACGCTCTGGCAGAGGCTGTCGAGCGTGGCGCTCTTGATGGCGGAGGTCATGACCAGCACCTGCCCGCCGGTGTCACCCGCGTTCGGGCTGTTCGGGATCATGTTGTCGAGGTCGCCGAACTGCTCGAAGCCGGTGCCGTCGAGCGACTTGGCGGTGACCGTGAACGGCATGCCCGAGATGGAGAACTGCACCCCCAGGGCGCCCTGGGCGGTGAGGATCCCGAGTGCGGCGGCGGCCAGGGTGGCCGGCACCGCCATCACCGCGGCGCGGCGCAGTCGGACCTGACCGCGTCTTTCGGGAACCTCGGCGGTCTCAGGTGCGGAACCGGTTTCCGGGTTCTCGGGGGTGTTGCCTGCGGACGAGTTGGCGTCCGAGGGTGAAGCCATGTCTGCTCCCATGTGCTGCTCTAGTCAACGCGGATCGGTATCCAATGTGGCGCGTTGTCCTGGCGCGGACAGCGAGTGCGGCGCAGCCGTCCTCACAACTCCCGGCGGGTGCAAGGGCTTTCAGGTTACGCAGCAGTAGCCGTCGAGGAAGTTACCGGGGGTTACATTCGAGGGTCAAGGGAGTTGTGGAAAAAGAGTGTTGATGATGTGCCACCTGTGAGGCAAGGCCTCTCTGCGATCTCGTGGAGTCCCGGACCGCACACCGATCAAGACACCAACTTGACTTGTACGTCTTGACGTTGACGGACACTCAGGTCTACAACTCTCCCTTGTTTGCCGGATCCGTGGCGCCGGATCCGGCACGTGGCAGGAGCCGCGTTCCCGGACTTCCCTTTCCACAAGGGCACTTCACGCCCGCAGAGTCCGAACCCCCGCGGCCCGGCACGGCCGCTTCCCCCCTGGCCCGTGCCGTCCGCCCCACCGCCCGGCCCGGCCGGAAGCCTTCAACCCCCGTGGGCCTCCGGCCGGTCACCGGCCGGCCGCCGTTGCCGGCCCGTCACGTACGGAGAAGGCGTCACGGGCCGGCAACGGCGAACTCACGCGCCCCGAGCCTCAGTTCACCCACCCTCGGAAACCCCCAGTTCCCCCACCCCCCAAAGAACCCCCTGGTTCCACTTCGGAAGAAGAGGTACACCCGCATGCGCACTCGCACCGTCCTCACCCTCGTCGGCTCCGTCGCCGCGCTCACCCTCCCCTTCACCGTCCCGGCGTCCGCGGCCGACACTCCGGTGCTCACCACCGGCAGCCTCGACGGTACGGCCGTCGCCGTCGGCGATGTGCTGACCGCGCCCCTGGCCACCGGCACCAGCGCCACCCTGTACTCCAGCGCGACCGGCACCAGCGGCATCAAGTGCACCACCTCGCAGTTCACGGCGACCGTCACCGCCAACCCGACCGCGCCGGGCACCGCCACCGAGTCCGTCTCCGGGCAGAGCTTCGACAGCAGCAGCTGCACCAGCAACGTCCTCGGTGTCCTCGGCGTCTCCAGCATCACGGTCGACAACCTGCCGTACACCACCGCGGCCGCCTCGGACGGCACCCTGACCGTCACCCCGGCCAGCGGCTCCACCATCCAGACCACGGTCAAGCTGACCACCCTGCTGGGCAGCATCACCTGTGTCTACCAGGCGCCCAGCCTGAGCGGCACGGCGAGCAACACCGACACCAGCATCAACTTCACCAACCAGGCCTTCACCAAGACCTCCGGCTCGTCCCTGTGCTTCAGCGCGGGCTACTTCACCGCGAAGTACGCCCCGGTGACGGACAACGGCGCGGCGGTCTACACCAACTAAGGATCAGAAGGAGCAAGTAGGGCCTGTACGCGCCGAGTTCAGCGTCGGCGCAGTCGCAGGAACAGGGCGGCGCCCCCGGTGAGCACCAGCACCGCGGCGGCGCCGCCCGCCACCATGGGCGCTGACGGGCCGCCCGACGAGGCGTCGGTGTCGGCCGCCACCGGACTGCTGCCCGGCGCGGTGCTCTCCTCGGCGGGGGAGGCATTCTGCGCCGCGGCGGATGCCGGGGCCTTGGCCGAAGTGCTCGCGGCGGCAGGGGACTTGGCCGCGGACGACGACGGACTCGCCGTCCCGCCCTTCGAACCGGCCGTCCCCGTCGTGGACTTCGACGAAGGGGTGGCGCCCCCGGGGAACACCACGTCCGAGCACGAGTAGTACGTGTCCTCGGTGCTGCTGTTCTGCCAGATGGTGTAGATCAGCTGGCGCCCCGTCCGGCCCGTCGGCAGCGTCGCCCTGATGCGGTACGCGCCCCCCGTCAGCGGCGGGTCCTTCACCTCGGCGAACGGCTGCGTCGGCAGCTCGGACCAGGTGAGCGGCTTCGACGGGTCGTAACCGGCCTTCGTCAGATACAGCTTGAACGTGCCGGTGTGCGCGATCGTCGACGCGTACGTCATCGTCAGTTTCGCCCCCGGCGTCAGCCGCGTCGACGGAAAGTCGCTGCGCGCGAGGTCGAGCCCCTTGTAGTCGGACAGCCCACCGCTGCACAGCTTCCCGTCGGGGATCAGCTGCCGGTCCCGCCCGTTGACGTTCGGGACCCGGATGTTGTCCCAGAACGTGAAGGGCTGTCCGTTCGCCGCCACGGCCGCCTTGCAGGCCGCCGTCCCGGCCGCGCTGCCGCCGTCCGGCGAGCAGGCGTACACCCGGCTGACCGGATACGTCGGCGCCCCGTGCGCCTGCGCCGGACCCGCCGCCCAGACGGTGAGCAGCAGCGGGGCCATGGCGGCGCCCGCCATGGCGGTGCGATGTGCGGTCATCAGGGACATCCGGAACGTCTCCTCGGCCGGGGCGGGAACGGTCTGTCCGTGTCATACGGCCCCGGGACCCCACGCGTTCAGCCCGCCCCTACGACCCTCCCGCCCACGCGCTCGGTCCGCCCCCGTCGCCGTGAACCGGGGCAGATCGGTCAACCGGTCGATGTCGAGGGCGGTTTCCGGCCGGACCGAGGGTTTCCCCCGTATCCGTATGACCTTCTCTTTGCCTATCGTTTGGCCACAGCTGACCCACAGGCAACCCCTGGTGAGGCGGCTCCCGTGCCCGGCGCTCTCTGGTTCGACCCCACGCCGCTTCGACGACGAAGCGAATCGACCGCCGCTCCGCGCTGCTCGGAGTCCGGCCACGAAAGGCAAGCCCTTGCGCACTCCCACGGCATTCCCCACCGGACGGACCCTGATATCCGTCGCCGCGGTCTCCGCGGCCCTCCTCGCCACGGTGGCCACCTCGGCCGCCGTCGCCCAGGAACCCCCCACCCAGGCCGCCGCACCGGCCCTGCCCGGCCAGACCGAGGCCGCCCCGGGCGCCCTCGCCCAGCGCCTCATCGTCGGCTACAAGTCCGGTGCCGCGGAGGCGAGTTCGAACCGGGCCGCCGAGGCCGACGCCACCGCCAAGGGCAAGGAGGCCGGCGAGGACGTCGACTTCCAGCGTCGCCTCGGCACCGGCGCCGCCCTCGTCGGTCTGGGTGACGCGCGTAGCACCACCGAAGTCGCCGACGTCATCGCCGAGTTCAAGTCCGACCCGCAGGTCTCCTACGTCGTGCCGGACCGGCTGAACACCCCGCAGGCCGACCCGAACGACACCGAGTACGGCAAGCAGTGGGACCTGTTCGAGGCCGCCGCAGGCATGAACGTCCCTGCCGCATGGCCGACTTCGACCGGCAGCGGGGTCACCGTGGCCGTCATCGACACCGGCTACGTCACCCACTCCGACCTCGCCGCGAACATCGTCGCCGGCTACGACTTCATCACCGACACCGCCGTCTCGGTCGACGGCGACGGCCGCGACAGCAACCCGGCCGACCCCGGCGACTACTACGCCGCCAACGAGTGCGGTACGGGCATCGGGGCGAGCAACTCCTCCTGGCACGGCACCCATGTGGCCGGCACCATCGCCGCGGTCACCAACAACGGCAAGGGCATCGCGGGCATCGCCTACGGTGCGAAGATCTCCCCGCTGCGCGTCCTCGGCAAGTGCGGCGGCTACGACTCCGACATCATCGACGCCATCACCTGGGCCTCCGGCGGTACCGTCTCCGGCGTCCCCGCCAACGGCAACATCGCCAAGGTCATCAACATGAGCCTGGGCGGCGACGGCGCCTGCACCTCGGCCACCCAGAGCGCGATCACCGCCGCCGTGAACCGCGGTACGACGGTCGTCGTGGCGGCGGGCAACGACAACGACAACGTGGCGAACCACTCGCCGGGCAACTGCGCGAACGTCATCTCGGTCGCCGCCACCAACCGCGCCGGTGCCAAGGCGTCCTACTCCAACTACGGTACGGGCGTGGACATTTCGGCCCCCGGCGGCCAGACCAGCACCGGCACCGCCAACGGCATCTACTCCACGCTGAACTCCGGCACCAAGACGCCGTCCACCGAGTCGTACGCCTACTACCAGGGCACCAGCATGGCCACCCCGCACATCGCGGGCCTGGTCGCGCTCATGAAGTCGGCGAACTCCTCGCTCACCCCGGCCCAGATCGAGTCGGCCATCAAGACCAACGCCCGTGCGCTGCCCGGCAGTTGCTCGGGCGGCTGCGGCGCGGGACTCGCCGACGCGGCCAAGACCGTCCAGGCCGTGAGCGGCAACGGCGGTACGACGACGGGGACCACCTTCTCCAGCACCACCGCCGTCGCGATCCCCGACGCGGGCTCGGCCGTCGAGTCCCCGATCGCCGTCAACGGCCGCAGCGGCAACGCGCCTTCGGCCCTCCAGGTCGGCGTCGACATCACCCACACCTACCGCGGCGACCTCGTCCTGGACCTGGTCGCGCCGGACGGTTCGACGTACCGTCTGAAGTCCGCGAGCACCTCGGACTCCGCCGACGACGTCAAGGCCACCTACACGGTGGACGCCTCCAGTGAGGCGGCGAACGGGACCTGGAAACTGCGCGTCCAGGACACCGCCGCCCAGGACACCGGAACCCTCAACAGCTGGAAGCTCACCTTCTGATCCCCACAGGCCGCACACAGAAACCGACCGGCCGACCCGTAACGGGAGATGCGCCCTCATGGGCGCCTCCCTGGGGCGGCCGGTCGTCCGTATGGCCGAGAACGGTCGCTGACACGTGCCAGGGATACCGAAAGTGGTCAAGAGTCGGGGTGGGGGTGACAGAGAGACGCAAGTGATGGGAACGTGAGGGGACTTGGTGGTCTTCGGGGGCGAGGTCGAAGCCGTCGGACGGTGAGCTACTGTGTACAGGGGGTAAGAAAAAACGGCATGGGCCGTTGTTTTTTCCTTCACGGGAGTGTTTCTGTCGATGGCGAGGCAGCTACGGGCCGAACAGACCCGCACAACGATCATCACGGCCGCCGCCGAGCTGTTCGACCGGCAGGGCTATGAGTCCACCAGCCTCAGCGACATCGTCGACCATGCCCAAGTCACCAAGGGCGCCCTGTACTTCCACTTCGCGGCGAAGGAAGACCTCGCCCACACCATCCTGGAGATGCAGGCCAAGGCCTCGCGTCAGATGACCAGGGACATGGACAGCCGGGGCTACTCCTCACTGGAGACACTGATACGTGTCACTTTCGGCATGACCCGGCTGGCCGTCGAGGGCCCCATCCCACGGGCCGGACTCCGGCTCGCCGCAGGGGAGATCGAGGTACGGCCCCCGATGCCGCACCCCTTCACGGAGTGGCTCGACATCGCCGCCCGCAAACTCGCCGGCGCGGTCGCGGAGGCCGACGCGCACCCCGACATCGACGTGGACGCCGTCGCCCGCACCCTCATCGGACTCTTCGTCGGCATCCGCGTCATCGGGCGCGCCCTGGAACCGGTTGCCCTCCAGCCCCGCAGAACCGCCGAGATGTGGCACCTGGTGATCCGCGGCGTGGTCCCCGTACCGCGCCGCGCCCGCTATCTCAGCCTCGCCGCGCGACTGGAGCGGGAGATCGGCGCCGGCTGACCCGCCCGGTACGGTGAGCCGCATGCCCGAAACCCCCGCCGCGCCCGTGATCCTCGGCAACGAGCCCGGCTCGTTCCCCCACAGCGTGCTGGCCGAACGGCACCCCGCGATCATCCGTCAGGTACGCGACGCCTTCCCCTACGGCCCCGCACAGCACCGCGCCCTCGACGCCCTGCTGAAGAACTGCACCGAGGGCGCTGTCGAACCCCTCGCCGCCGACGCCCCCGACCATGCCCAGTGGGCCGCCTGGGGCACCGACGAGTACGCCGGACAGTCCTGGTACGACGTCCCCTGGCTCTGGTCCGAGAGCTACTTCTACCGCCAACTCCTGGGCGCCGTCGGCTACTTCGGCCCTGGCGCCTGGCAGGGCATCGACCCGTTCCGCCCCTTCAAACGCGCCGAACTCGACGCACCCGAGACGGACGAGGAACTCGCCGCTCTCGACGCGCTGGAGGGCAAGTCGCCGGAGGAGCGTGGGCGGGCGCTGCTGCACGGCTCCCTCTGGGGCAACCGCGCGGACCTCGGCTTCCGGCTCTCCGCCGCCGGAGCGGAGTCGGCCGCGCAGGCTCCCGTCCCGGCCCTGGTCGCCGACGACAGCGACCGGTTGTGGCCGCTCCTCTCCGGCACCCTGTGCCTCGTCGCCGACAACGCGGGCCGCGAACTCATCCCCGACCTGCTGCTGATCGCCCACCTCCTCGACGAGGGGCGCGTCGAACGGGCGGTCCTGCACATCAAGCCCCACCCGTACTACGTCTCCGACGCCACCACCGCCGACGTGGTCGACGCCCTGCACCGGCTGACCGGGGCGCCGGGCGCGGCGGCGACGTACGGCCACCGCCTCTGGTCGGCCATGGCGGACGGCCGCCTCACCGTGCGCGCCCACCCCTTCTCCTGCGCCCCGCTGCCGTACGCCGAGATGCCCGCCGACCTCCGCGCCGAGTTCGCCGCGGCCACCCTGACGATCGTGAAGGGCGACCTCAACTACCGCCGTCTGGTGGGCGATTGCCGCTGGTCCCCGACCACACCCTTCGCGGACGTCACCGCCTACTTCCCAGGCCCGGTCGCCGCCCTGCGCACCCTCAAGTCCGATGTGATCACCGGCCTCGACGCCGACACGGAGGCGGCGTTGGTCGCGGCGGAGGGGCAGCGCTGGCGAACGGGTGGCACCCATGCGCTGATCCAGGTGCGGGCGTGAACGGGGTGTCCCCGGCGCCCGTCGTGCTGTTGGGTCATTACTGACGTTCTTGTCGCACGAGGGGAGTACGACCGAGATGCGTATCGGAGTGGCACCGCACCGCCTGTGGCCCGACCGGGACGAGGAGGTGGACGCGGTTCTTCAAGTCGCTGTCCAGGCCGAGGAATTGGGGCTCGACCACGTCTTCGCGAGCGGCCACGCGGTGGCCGGCCCGACGGGCGTGACCCCGGACCCGCTGATCCTGCTGTCGGCCGTGGCCGGGGCGACACGGCGGATCGGGCTGGTCACCAGCGTGCTCGTGCCGCCGCTGTACAACCCGCTGATCCTGGCCCACCAGACCGCCACCCTCGACCGTCTCTCCGGCGGTCGTTTCACCCTCGGCGTCGGCACCGGCTGGGACACCGAGGAGTACGCGGCCGTCGGCGTCCCGTTCGCGGGCCGGGGCCGCCGGACCGACGAACAGCTCGCCGTCGTACGGCAGTTGTGGCGCGGCGAGGGCTCCGCGCGGCTCGGGGTGCTGCCCCGTACCGAGGGCGGACCCGGCGTCTGGATCGGCGGGCAGAGCGACGCGGCACTGCGCCGGGCCCTGCGGTTCGGCGACGCCTGGCACGGCTCCGGGGTCGACGCGGAAGGGCTCACGGAGGTACGGGCGCGGCTCGACGCGCTCGGCGCCGAGGTGGGCCGTGATCCCGGTGAACTGGCTCTGACGGCAGGCCTGTTCCTCGTGCCGCCCGGTTTCACCCCTGCGGTGAAGGTGCCGGGTCGCCCGCTGGGCGGAGCCGACGCGAGCGCGGAGAGCGTACGGGAGGAGCTGGGGCGGCTGGCCGACGCCGGGCTGGTCTCCGCGTCGCTGTGGCTACCGGTTGCCACGGAGGCGCTGCCGGACGCGCTCGCGTGGGTCGGCGGGGAACTCGTTTCGCATTTTTCCAAAGCGTGAAGGTTTGTCCGACCTGCATGTGGTGATCATGCCAAAACGCTGGTATTTCTTGCTCGCATGACGACTTCGCGTCCATTACAAGTGGGAACAGGAAGGTTGGCGGCGGGCGCGATCGCGCTGGCACTCGTGCTCGTCGCCTGCGGGGACGGTGGGGACTCCGGCTCCGCGGGCGACGGGAAGCAGAAGATCCGGGTGGCCGCGTTGCCGCTGACCGACGCGGCGGCGCTCTACATCGCGCGGGACCGCGGACTGTTCGTGAAAGAAGGGCTGGACGTCACCATCCAGCCCGTCCAGCAGAGCATCCAGGCCCTGCCCGCCCTGTCCAAGGGCCAGGTCGACGTGATCGCGAGCGCGAACTACGTCACCTTCCTCCAGGCCGACGAGAAGGGCACCCTCGACCTCCGCATCCTCGCCGAGGGCGTCCGCACGGCACCGCACATGATGGACGTCCTGGTCCCGAAGGACTCGCCCATCAAGACCCCCGCCGACCTCGAGGGCAGGACGGTCGCCGTCAACATCCTCAACAACATCCAGTCGCTCACCCTCGACGCGATCCTGGACCAGCAGGGCGCCGGACACCCCACCTACCGCCAGATCGCCTTCCCGCAGATGGGCCCCGCCCTGCAGAAGGGCCAGGTCGACGCCGTCCACGCGGTCGAGCCCTTCGACAGCGCGATCCAGGGCGAGTTGAAGGCACGGGTGCTGCTCGACGGCGGGTCCGCGCCCGTCCGGTCCCTGCCGATCAGCGGCTACGTCACCACCCGCGCCTTCGCCGAGAAGCACGCCGAGGCCGCGGCGGCGTTCAAGCGCGCGATCGAGGCCGCCTCGAAGCTCGCGGCAGAGGACCCTTCGCTCGTACGCGCCGAACTCCCCAAGTACACCAAGGTGACCGCGGACCAGGCCAAGACCATCAATCTGCCCGCCTACCCGGCCGCCACCGATGCCGCCCAACTACGCCGGCTCACCGAACTCATGCGGAAACAGGGGCTGTTGAAGAAACCGATCGACCCGGCCACGCTCCTCGTCAAGTGAACCGCCGCCAGGAACTCACCCTGGGCGCCCTCGGCGTCCTCCTGGCCCTCGGCGCCTGCGAGGCGGTCGGCAGAGCGGGCCTCGTACGACGCAGCTACCTCCCACCCGCGTCCGAAGTCCTGGCCCGCGCAGTCGAGTTGGCGGGCGACCGCACCTTCCTGGACGACGTGTCGGTCACCCTCCGCGCCTGGGCACTCGGCCTGGGCATCGCCTGCGCCATCGCGATTCCACTCGGTCTGCTGCTGGGCAGCGTGCCGGTGGTCGACGACGCGGTACGCGCGGTGATCGAATTCCTCCGCCCGCTCCCGTCCGTCGCCCTCATCCCCCTCGTCTCGCTCCTCCTCGGCTCCGGCACCGAGACCGAGGTCGCGCTGATCGCCTACGCGTCGATCTGGCCCATCCTCTTCAGCACCGTCTACGGCCTGGGCGAGACCGACCCCCTCGCCAAGGACACCCTGCGCACCTTCGGCTTCGGCCGCCTGTCGATCCTCCTGCGCGTCGAACTCCCCGCCACGGCCCCCTTCATCGCCGTCGGCCTCCGCATCTCGGCCGCCACGGCCCTCGTCCTCGCCACCGCCACCGAACTCCTCTCCGGCTTCGGCCAGGGCCTCGGCATCTTCATCGCCCAGGCCCAACTGGCCACGGACGGCACACGGGACGTCTTGGCGGGAGTGGTGTGGGCGGGGGTGCTGGGGCTGGTGATCAATGGAGTGCTGGTGTGGGGGGAGCGGAGGGCGTTTCCCTGGAGGGCGGGGGTTCGGGGAGCGGTGGGGGCGGCGCGCGGGAAGTCGCGTGCGGCGGGCGCGGGCGCTCCGGGCGACCCCGGGGCGCGGAGGGGGTTCGGCCGGGGCGGCGCACGGCGGGACGATCGCGTCGCCGCGCGGCAAGGTGATTCCGGCGGGGCGGCGCCGACCGGGTCCGCTGCGGGGACCCAGGGCGGGCCGACCGGCTCCGGACGGGACGAACCCGGGCCGGCCGGCTCCGGACAGGACGAACTCGGGCCGGTTCCGCCGGACGGTGCTGCTGGGCGTCCGCCGGAACGCGGCGACGAGGCGGCCCACGGCGGGGTGTCGAACGGGTGTGCGGTGAGGCCTCGGGGTGGGCTGTCGGACTTCGGACCGGTTGACCCCGGGCCGGTTCCGCCGGACGGTGCTGCTGGGCGTCCGCCGGAACGCGGCGACGAGGCCGCCGACAGCGGGGCGTCGCCGTGAGCCGGGCGCCGGCCTCCGAGTCCCGTCGCCCCGCCGACCATGGCGCCGCGAGCCGAACCGCTCACCTGGTCGGCGGCACCGCGCGCCGTGCCCTCCCGCGCCTGCTGGTTCTCGTACTCGCCCTGTGCGCCTGGCAGTTGGCGGCCAGGGCGCACGGCAGTGTCTACTTCCCGACGCCCGCGCGTATTGCGCGCCACGCCTACGACCTGTGGTTCTCGGGGCCGGTCGGACACGTGTTCCTCACCCCGCCCGCCGTCGACACCATCCTGCCGAGCCTCGGGCGGATGTCCGCGGGGTTCGTGCTCGCCGCGGTCGCCGGGGTCGGTCTCGGCATGCTGGTCGGGCGGTCGCCCCGGGCCTACGCCCTCTGCGATCCGGTGCTCCAGTTCGCGCGGGCCGTGCCGCCGCCCACGCTCGTGCCGGTGTTCGTCGTCGTGTTCGACTTCGGTACGCCGATGCAGCTCGCGTCGATCGTGTTCAGCGCCGTCTGGCCGGTGCTGATCAACACCGCGGAGGGCGCGCGCGACACCGACCCGCTCCGGCTCGACGTGGCCGCCGTACTGCGGCTGACCGCGGTCGAACGCCTCTGGTTCCTGCTGCTCCCCTCCGCGCTGCCCCGCATCTTCGCGGGCCTGCGGCTCAGCCTCTCGCTCTGCCTCATCCTCATGGTCTTCTCCGAACTGCTGCCGGGCACCGCGAACGGCATCGGCTTCGCGCTCACCGACGCCCAGTCGCGCTCCGACCTGCTGACCGTATGGGCGGTGCTGGTCCTGCTCGGCGCCCTGGGGTACCTGCTCAACACCGGCCTGCTGGCGGTCGAGAAGCGGCTCACCGGCAGTCGGACCCGGACCCACGAAGGAAGCCGCAAGGGAAGGACCACATGAAGGGCACCGTCCTGGACGCCGTCGTCCAGTTCCTCCGCGACACCGGCATGACCACGGTCTTCGGCAACCCGGGCTCCACCGAACTGCGCATGTTCCGCGACTGGCCCGACGACTTCACCTACGTCCTCGGCCTCCAGGAGTCCACCGCCGTCGCCATGGCCGCGGGCCACGCGCTGGGCACCCGCCGCGCCGCGTTCGTCAGCCTGCACTCGGCCGGCGGCGTCGGCCACGCGCTCGGCGCCGTCTTCAACGCCCACCGCGACCGTGTCCCGCTGGTGATCCTGGCGGGCCAGCAGGCGCGCTCCCTGCTCCAGCTGCGCCCGTTCCTCGGCGCCGACCGCCCGGCCGAATTCCCGCGCCCCTACGTCAAGTTCGCCCACCAGCCGGAACGCGCCGCCGACGTGCCCGCCGTACTCGCGGAGGCCCACCGCGTCGCGATGACACCCCCGCGCGGACCGGTGTTCGTCTCCGTCCCCGAGGACGACTGGGACCAGCCCGCCGTCCCCGTCGTACCGCGCACCGTGCACACCGGCTTCACCGCCGCCCCGCACACCCTGACCGCCCTCGCGGACCGGCTGGACGCCTGTGCCCGCCCCGCCCTGGTCGTCGGCCCCGGCGTCGACGACGAGGACGCCCTCCCCGAGGTCCGTGCCCTGGCGGAACGCACCCGCGCGGGCGTCTGGATCAGCCCCCTCTCCGGCCGCTCCGGCTTCCCCGAGTCGCACCCCCTCTTCCAGGGCTTCCTGCCACCGGTGGCAGGCCAACTGGCCGCGCGGCTACGGCCGTACGACGTCGTCGTGGCCCTTGGCGCGCCCGTGTTCACCTACCACTTCGACGACGGCGGCCCGCTCCTGCACCCCGGCACCGAACTCCACCACCTGGACTGCGACCCCGCACAGGCGGCCTGGCTGCCCACCGGCACCAGCATCGTCACCACCCTCAAACCCGCCCTCGCCCAACTCACCGCGCTGCTACGGCAGTCGGACCGCGAACCGCCCCCGCCCCGCCCGGCACCCGCGCCCCCGGAGCCCGGCACCGGCCTCACCGCCGAACTGGTCCTCGACCACCTCCGCATCCGGCTGCCCCGCGAGCGCGTCCTCGTCGAGGAGGCCCCCAGCCACCGGGACGCCCTCCACGCGCGCGTGCCCGTCGACAACTCGGGCGGCTTCCTCACCACGGGCAGCGGGGCCCTCGGCTGGGGCCTGCCGCTCGCGGTCGGCCGCGCGCTCGCCGACCGGCGCCGACTGGTCTGCGTGCTCGGCGACGGCTCCGCGCTCTACTCGGTGCAGGCCCTGTGGACCGCGGCCCGACACCGGGCGCCCGTCACCTACCTCGTCCTCGACAACGGCGGCTACGCGGCCGTCCGCGCCCTGGGCCGCCGCATCGGCATCACCCCGGTCCCCGGCACGGACATCGGCGGCGTCGACTTCGTGTCGCTGGCCGAGTCCTTCGGCTGCCCTGCCACCTACGTCGACGACCCCGCCGTACTCCCCGAAGTCCTGGACCGCACCCTCCACTTGCCCGACGAGGACGGCCCGCACCTGCTGCACCTCCGGGTCGCCGCGGGCGAGGGCGCGCTCTACACCGAACCCTGGGCCAGGTGACCGACCCCGATGCTCCGCCTCGACTCCCTGAGCCAGCACTACGGCGACCAGCCCGTCCTGCGCAACATCACCCTGACCGTGCCGGACGGCCAACTCCTGTGCGTGGTGGGCCCGTCGGGCTGCGGCAAGTCCACCCTGCTGCGCACCGTCGCCGGGCTGCTGCCCGCGCGCGAGGGCACGATCACGATCGACGGCACACCGGTCACCGGCGTCCCCGACCGCCTGGCCGTCGTCTTCCAGGACTACGGCCGCTCGCTGCTGCCCTGGCTCACCGTCCGCGACAACGTCGCCCTGCCCCTGCGCCGCCAGGGTCTGCGCCGGGCCGAGCGGCGCGCCGAGGCGGAACGCATCCTGGACCGCGTCGGCCTGACCGGCGCCGCCCGCCGCCACCCCTGGCAGCTCTCCGGCGGCATGCAGCAGCGCGTGGCCATCGCCCGCGCCCTGGTCTGTCGTCCCTCTTTGCTGCTGATGGACGAACCCTTCGGCTCCCTCGACGCCCAGACCCGCGAGGACCTGGAGGACCTCCTTCTGGAGGTGCACCGCACGGACGGAACGACGATCGTCTTCGTCACCCACGACATTGACGAAAGCGTTTACGTCGGCGACCGCGTCGTCGTCCTCACCCCGGGCCCCGGCGCGAGGGTGGCGCTGGACCTGCCGGTCGAACTCCCTTGTCCCCGCGACCAGATCGGCACACGGGGGCTGCCGGAGTTCGTGGCGCTGCGCACCCGGGTGGGCCGCGCGGTGCGCACGCCTAGCCCAGCCGTACGTCCTGCCACACCATCCGGTGGTCGGACGTGACGACCGTTCTGCCGTCGCCGACCAGCCGGTACAGCGGGTCGTCGGAGGTCGGCCAGAACACGCCGTTGCGGCCCGGGACCAGACCCTTGGACGGCAGGACGTGGTCCACGCGCAGATTGCCCGGGGCCGTGTCGCTGAAGTCGCCCGTGTCGTAGGCGGGGTTGCCGATCTGGCCGACGTTGGCGCCGCCCTGGAGCTTCGCCGCCTCGACCCCGCCCGCGCTGGCGGGCGGCTTGGCGGGCAGGTTGATCGCCGGGTGGTCGAGGAACTGCCGTACGGCGTGGTCGTAGCTGTCGCCGTCGTACGGATCTGCGTTCTGGTCGCCCGCGATCACGAACCGCGCGCCGGGCCGCAGTCCGCCCCGGACGCCCTTGTCGTCGTAGAGATAGGCGCTGCGCGCGTGGCCGCCGATGTAGTCGGCCCACAGCCGGATCTCGTCGTGGTTGCGGCGGCCGTTGCGGTCCTCCGGGCCGTCGAAGGTGGGCGGCGTCGGGTGCGAGACCAGGAAGTGCACGGTCTCGTGGCCGAGCCGGACCGGCACGTCCCAGTGGCTCTTGGAGGAGAGCCGGAAGATCGCGCGGGCCGCGTCGCTGTAGTAGCCCGGCGGAATCACGTTGCCCGGCATGTCCTTCCACAGGAAGTGCTGGAAGGTGCGCACCGCGCGGGTGTCGATCGGGAACTTGGAGAGGACGACCATGCCGTACTGCCCAGGGAAGAAGCCGTAGCCGAACGCGTCCTGCCCGTACGCGTCGGAACCCGGCGTCGTCACCGCGCCGTTCTTGCCGTCGAGGTCCACACCGGACGGCACGCCCGTGTTCACCGGGCCGGTGAAGTGGTACGGGAAGTGGATCGGGCGGGCGCCGTTGTGGCCCCGGGACAGGTAGTTGTCGAGGAACAGCCGGACCGCCGTGCCGCCCTCGACGTAGTCGAACTCGTTGATCAGCAGGATGTCCGGGTTCACCCGCTGGATCGTCTCGGCGACATTGCGCGCCTGGACGTTGTCGGGTGTCGACAGGTCCGTGACCAGCGCGCCCTGCGTGGCCCGGTTCAGCGAGGCGTTGAACGTGGCGAACCGCACGGTCCGCCCGGACCCGTACCGCCCGGCCGCCGACGCCGGGAACGCGGCGGTGCCGGCCAGCGCCGTCCCGGCCAGGGAGGCGAGCGCGGTGCGGCGGGAGAAGGCTCTGGAGTGGTTCATCGGGACTCCGGTGAGGGAGGGGACACGTGAACCCCCGTAGTCTGCGCGCGTAGAAGTGAACGCCACAAGATGCGGGCGAAACTCATGGGTTCACCGCCGATTCACGCGATGGTGTGATCATGTCCCTTGCCCGGGATGGCCGTTGAGAGGCGCGGGTAGGGCCCCGGCCATGACCCAGCCGTTCGAACTCCCGCACTTCTACATGCCGTATCCCGCGCGCCTCAACCCGCATCTGGAGGAGGCCCGCGCCCACTCCTCGGCGTGGGCGCGCGAGATGGGCATGCTGGAGGGCTCCGGGATCTGGGAGCAGGCCGACCTCGACGCGCACGACTACGGCCTGCTCTGCGCCTACACCCACCCCGACTGCGACGGGCCCGCCCTGTCGCTGATCACCGACTGGTACGTGTGGGTCTTCTTCTTCGACGACCACTTCCTGGAGATCTTCAAGCGCAGCCAGGACCGCGCCGGCGGCAAGGCCTACCTGGACCGGCTGCCGCTGTTCATGCCGCTGGACCTGGCAACTCCCGTACCGGAGCCGGAGAATCCGGTCGAGGCGGGGCTCGCCGACCTGTGGGCGCGCACGGTGCCGTCGATGTCCGTCGACTGGCGCCGCCGCTTCGCCGTCGCCACCGAGCACCTCCTCAACGAGTCCCTGTGGGAGCTGTCCAACATCAACGAGGGACGGATCGCCAACCCCGTCGAGTACATCGAGATGCGCCGCAAGGTCGGCGGCGCACCCTGGTCGGCGGGTCTGGTGGAGTACGCGACCGCCGAAGTGCCCGCGTCCGTCGCCGGGTCGAGGCCGCTGCGGGTGCTGATGGAGACGTTCTCCGACGGCGTCCACCTGCGCAACGACCTCTTCTCCTACCAGCGGGAGGTCGAGGAGGAGGGGGAGAACAGCAACGGCGTGCTCGTCCTGGAGACCTTCTTCGGCTGCACCACCCAGGAGGCCGCCGACACCGTCAACGACGTCCTCACCTCCCGGCTCCACCAGTTCGAGCACACCGCGTTCACCGAAGTGCCCGCCGTGGCCCTGGAGAACGGGCTCACCCCGGACGAGGTCCGCGCGGTCGCCGCCTACACCCAGGGCCTCCAGGACTGGCAGTCCGGCGGCCACGAGTGGCACCTGCGCTCCAGCCGCTACATGAACGAAGGCGCCCTCGACAACTCGCCGCTGAACGGCCCGACCGGCCTCGGCACCTCCGCCGCCGACATCGGCGCCCTGCTCGCCTCCGCCGGCGCCGAACGGCTGCGCGCCTACACCCACGTCCCCTTCCAGAAGGTCGGGCCCTCCCAACTCCCCGACTTCTACATGCCGTTCCAGGTCGAACTCAGCCCGCACCTCGACGGCGCCCGGCACCGCCTCGTCGACTGGATGCACTCCGTCGGCATGCTGGAGGAGGGCGTCTGGGACGAGGAGAAACTCGCCGCCGCCGACCTCCCGCTCTGCGCGGCCGGCATCGACCCGGACGCCACCGAGGAGGCCCTCGACCTCAGCTCGCGCTGGCTCGCCTGGGGCACCTACGGCGACGACTACTACCCCCTCGTCTACGGCGTCCGGGGCGACCTCGCCGCCGCCCGTGTCACCACGGCCCGCCTCTCCGACTGCATGCCCGTCGAGGGACCGCCGGTCGTCGTGCCGGTCAACGCCATGGAGCGCGGGCTCATCGACCTGTGGGCCCTCACCACCGCCGAGATGCCCGTGGACGACCGGCACACCCTGAAGGACTCGATCAACAAGATGACCGAGAGCTGGGTCTGGGAGCTCTCCAACCAGATCCAGCACCGCATCCCCGACCCGGTCGACTACCTGGAGATGCGCCGCGCCACCTTCGGCTCCGACCTCACCCTCAGCATGTGCCGCATGGGCCACGGCCCGAAGGTCCCGCCCGAGGTCTACCGCACCGGCCCGGTCCGCGCCCTGGAGAACGCGGCCATCGACTACGGCTGCCTCATCAACGACGTCTTCTCCTACCAGAAGGAGATCGAGTACGAGGGTGAGGTCCACAACGCCATCCTTGTCGTCCAGAACTTCTTCGGCATCGACTACCCGACCGCGCTCGGCGTCGTCCACGACCTGATGACCCAGCGCATGCGTCAGTTCGAACACGTCGCCGCGAACGAACTGCCCGTCGTCTACGACGACTTCGACCTCTCGGACGAGGCCCGCGAGATCATGCGGGGCTATGTGACCGACCTCCAGCACTGGATGGCGGGCATCCTGAACTGGCATCGCGAGGTCGACCGCTACAAGTCCGCCCACCTGGCCCGCCGTTCGCACGGCTTCGTTCCGGACCGGGTACCGGCGATGCCCTTCGCCTGACGACCCGTCAACCGAGATTCCCGGGGTCCCGGACCCGCTGCGCCACGTCCTCGGCGAGCTCCCGTACGGCCGTCGCGCCGGCGCCCGAGAGCTCGCCGAGTATCGCGTCGGCGGCGGCCAGGGTCACCCGGGCCTCCTCGGGGAGGTTCGCGTCGGCCAGCGCGCGGGTCAGGGCGTAGTGCTCCTCGGCTATGTAACAGCCGAGGTTCACGCCCTGCCAGTGCCTCAGCGACTCGTCCCCGGGGTCGGCCAGCGTGTCCCGGAGGGTCGCCAACGTCCCTCCGGCCTCGGTGAGTTGATCCGTCTCCCGCTCCAGGCGGGCCTGCCTCAGCCGGGCCGAGACGCGGTCCCACGCCGTCTGCTGGAGGGCGGCGTAGAGGCGCTGGGCGCGCAGTGCCTGGACGCGGTCGCCCAACTGCTCGAACTCGTAGGCCAGTCCGTGCAGGGGAGACGGGTCCAGTGCCTTCGGGGTGCCCGGCCGTCGCAGCAGGCTCTGGTCCATCTCGATCTCGTCCAGCCGGCGGATCAGGGCCGTCCGGGCCAGCTCGGTGAGCCCCTGGTCGGCCGCCAACTCGGTCCAGGTGGACGGGGGTTCGTCGGAGGGGTCCGTACCGAAGAGCGACTCGTCGAGCTCCCGGGCCCACTCCCGGAGGGCTGCTCCGTCCGCGTCCGGCCTCGGCATCTCGCTCAGCCCGCACGCGGTGTCGAAGTCCGTCTCCCGCACCTCGTTCAGCAGCGGCAGATCCTCGACATACCCGTGCAGCCCCACCAGCACGGCGGCGAGCCGCAGTTCGTCCGTCATCGACGACTCCGTCTCGCGCCGCAGCAGGTGCCGCAGCAGCTCCAGATCGCCGTCCGCGCGGTCGAACTGCGCGGCCCGCAGGGCGAGTCGACGCCGTACGGGGTCCCCGGCCACCGTGTCCCACGCCGTATGGTCGCCCCCGCGCAGCGCCGCCAGATCCGCCCGCCCCTGGGCGAGCACCGGCTCCCACAGCGGGGGACGGGGATGCCGGTCGAGGAGGGCGTAGGCGCCGCCCTCCTCGGCGTTCAGGAGCAGGAAGTCGGGCTCCGTGCGCAGCAGGGCCGCGTGCAGCATGCCGATCAGCTCGACCGGGGAACGCTCGGACAGGCCCAGGGCGGCGCGGAGTCGGGGCCGCGCCTCGTCGAGGCCGTAGTCCTCGCGGAACTCGTCCTCAGTCTCCGTGACCGCCGCCAGGATCTTCTCCGGGCCGTCGGACGGGGACAGGTCCAGATGGTCGCGCCAGCCCGGCAGACCGATCACGAGCTCCAGCGCCTCGTCGACACCGGAGCCGATGATCCCGGCAGAGCCCTCGGAGTCGGCGTACAGCACGGAACCGTCCGCGCACACGAAGTACGTACCGCCCGCGCCGTCACCGGCGACCGGCCGCAGCGGGGCGCCCGAGGCCAGCCGGACCTCCTCGACGTGGTCCGTCCGGTCCAGGTCGAAGTCGAAGGGGAACGCGGCCAGTTCGGCCAGGTGGGCGTGCTGCTGGAGCAGCCGCAGGGCGTGATCGGTCATGTCACAGAACGTAACAGGCGGCACTGACAGCGGGCCGGACCACTGCGGAAACACCAGGTCAGAACGGTTCTCGGTGGGCAGTCAGGCAGTCAACGCCTCGGTCCGTGCGGCGTGTTCGACCGCGGCCCGGGCCAGGGCGCGGACCACCGGGTGCGGGCGGGTGCCGTCGCCGGAGAGTTCGGGCTGGAAGAGGGTGGCCAGGAAGAAGGGGTGGCCGGGGAGTTCGGCGATCCGGACATGGCCGTCCTCGTCGTGACCGGTGAAGCGCAGCCCGTGGGCGCGCAGGGTGTCGAGGTGGCGGGAGGGACCGTAGGAGCAGAAGTAGCGCTCGACCGTGCGCTCGGAGCCGATCACCGACTCGGCGAGCGAGCCCGGGTCGATCGTGACCACAGCCTCGTGGCCGACGAGCGAACAGGCCAGCGGTTCGATGAGGAGGTCCTCGGCGTCGGGGTCGTTCTCGGCGTGCGCGACCCGGGTCAGCCCGCACACGTCACGGGCGTACTCCAGGAGCGCGTGCTGGAAGCCGCCGCAGGTGCCGAGAAAGGGAATGCCCTCCACGCGCGCGGTGCGGATCGCCGACAGGACGCCGGCCTCGCTCCGGTACGGGCTGCCCGGCACCACCCACACGGCGTCGAAGCCGCGTACCGCGTCCTCGGCCCCGGCGTCCTCGGAAGGGATCCAGTAGGCGTCGAGGACGAGCCGGTCGCGTTCGGCGAGGGCGTCCAGGATCAGGGGGAGACGGGTGTGCGAGACGACGTTGGGGGAGCGGTCGCCGACCAGCGCGATACGGGCGGTCCGGTCCGTCTGAGCTGCGGTGTTCGTCATGTCCCTCATCCTGGGCGCAGGCCGGGGTTCACGTCCAACGATGATTTGTGCACCCTCGATAAGCAGAGCTGATGCCGGCCGGGCATCCTGTCCGGATGGACCCGCATCTCCTGCGCACCTACGTCACCGTGGCCCGGCTCGCCTCCTTCTCGGAGGCCGCGCGCGAGCTGGGCTACACCCAGTCCGCGGTGTCCCAGCACATCGCCGCCCTGGAACAGGACCTCGGCGCCCCGCTGCTCACCCGCCGCCCGGTCACGCCCACGGCCGCCGGTGAGCGGCTCCTCGAACACGCCGCCCCTTTGCTGCTGCGCCTGGACGCGGCCCGCGCGGACGTCGTGCGGATGGCCGCCGCACCCGAGCGCGGGCTGACCCTCGCCACCGCGCCCACCGCGCTCGCACCATGTGTCCTGGCCGCCCTCCCGCGCGCGGGAGTCACTCTCCGGGTGCTCGCCCGCGACGAGATCCCGGCCGCCGTGGCCACCGGCACCGCCGACCTGGGCCTGGTCGACGGGATCGCGGCCCCCAACGACCCGCTACGGATGCCCGACGTGGCCCCGCTGACCACCCACGGCGTCGCCGAGGAGCCCGTGTGCGTCCTCGTCCCGGACACACATCCTCTGGCCGGCCGCTCCGCCCTGCGCCTCGGTGACCTCGCCGCCGCCCGCTGGCTCGACGCCCCCGACGCGGGCGTGCCCCTCTCGCGCCTCCGCGCGGCGAACGGCGGCGGCGCCTTCCGCCCCGCCCTGCGCTACGACGGCACCGACGTCCGCGTCCTCACGGCCCTCGCCGCCGCGGGCCACGGCCTGACCCTGCTGCCCCGCTCGGCGGCCACCGGGGTACCGGGCGCGGTCGCCGTCCCGCTCACCGAACCACGGGTCGTGCACCGTACGGAACTCGTCTACCGGGGTGCGCCGCGCGGGGCGGCGGCGCGGTTGGCGGGACGGCTGGTGGAACGGGAAGGGCAACGGGAGTGAGGCACCACGCGCGCGTGCTGCACGCACGGCCGGCTTCCCTCTCCTGACCGTCGGTCAGTCTCACTCGTTCGTGGCACGTCGGGCGCCGGTGCGCCGGGTAGAGCATCTGCCGGAGGCGATCCATGGAACAGACTGCGTTGCGTTTCAAGCCGATGCCCGGCCAGGAGCCCGGCGACGGCACCAAGCCCGGCACCACCCGGCGCCCGCACGCCGCGCGGCGCCGCGGCCGACGGCTCATCACCCTGCTGTTCAGCGTGTTCGTCGGGACCGTCCTGGTGCTCTCGGGGGTCGGACTCGGCACGGTCGGCGCCACCGTGATCGGCATGAGCAAACTCGCCGACATGCAGCGCCGGGCGGCGGCCCGGCAGCCCGCGCGGACGGCCACCCCGGGCACCCCCGCCGACCGGACCTCGTCCGCCGCGAGCCCGACGCCGTCGCCCACGTCCGCCGACTCCGCCGCGTCGGCCGCCACGTCGGCCGGCGCGACGCTCGGCGTGGAGGCCGTGGACGCCGAGCGGACCGGCGCCCTGATCGTCGGCGTCCATCTGCCCGGCCCCGGGTACACGGCGGGCCTGGTCCGCGGCGACGTACTGCTCACGTTCGGCGGTGCCCGCGTCGACTCGGCGGCCGACCTCGCCCGCGCCGTCGCCCGCGCCCACCCGGGGAAGGGGGTCACCGTCACGGTGCGCCACCGCAGCGGCGGCTTCCAGCAGTTCACCGTGGTCCCCGGCTTCGTCGTCTGAAGCGCGCGCGAGCCGGGGAGCGCACGGGCCGCAGGCGCACCGTTCCCGTCGATCGGCTCGCGTGGGCCTCCGGGTGCGGGCAGGATGCTGCCCGTAGCCACCTTTCGCCCGTTCTCGGAGGCCTGAATGACCGGTAGCACGCCCGCGCCCTTCACCTCCGCCGACTACCGGGCCCGTATGGACCGCGCCGCGCGGGCCGCCGCCGATGCCGGGCTCGCGGGGCTGCTGGTCGCTCCGGGACCGGACCTGGTGTGGCTCACCGGCTACGCGCCCACCGCGATCACCGAACGGCTCACCGTCCTCGTCCTGGCCCCCGGACGCTCCCCGGTCCTCGTCGTCCCCACCCTGGAGGCCCCCGACGCCGCCAAGGCACCGGGCGCCGACGCCCTCACCCTGCGCGACTGGACCGACGGCAAGGACCCCTACGCGGCCACCGCGGCGCTGCTCGACGCGACAGGCCGCTTCGGCATCAGCGACAACGCCTGGGCGATGCACCTGCTGGCACTCCAGAAGACGCTGCCCGACACCACCTACGCCTCCCTCACCGACGCGCTGCCGATGCTGCGGGCCGTGAAGGACGCGGCCGAACTGCGGCTCATGGCAGCCGCCGGAGCGGCTGCCGACGCGGCGTACGAGGAGATCCGCAAGGTTCCCTTCGCCGGCCGCCGCGAGTCCGACGTCGGCGCCGATCTGGCCGATCTGCTACGGCAGTTCGGGCACTCCCAGGTCGACTTCACCATCGTCGCCTCGGGCCCCAACGGAGCCAACCCGCACCACGAGGTGGGCGACCGTGTCATCCAGCGGGGCGACATGATCGTCCTCGACTTCGGCGGCCTCAAGGACGGCTACGGCTCCGACACCTCGCGCACGGTCCACGTCGGCGAACCCGACGGCGAGGAACAGCGTGTCCACGACCTCGTCCGCGAGGCCCAGGAGGCCGGTTTCCGCGCGGTGCGCCCCGGAGTCGCCTGCCAGGAGGTCGACCGGGCCGCCCGCGCGGTCATCGACGACGCCGGGTACGGCCCCTACTTCATCCACCGCACCGGCCACGGCATCGGCGTCACCACGCACGAACCGCCGTACATGATCGAGGGCGAGGAACAGCCCCTCGTGCCCGGGATGTGCTTCTCCGTGGAGCCCGGCATCTATCTGCCCGGCCGCTTCGGGGTACGCATCGAGGACATCGTCACGGTGACCGAGGACGGCGGTCGACGGCTCAACAACACGGCCCGCGAGATGGCCCTGGTGGACTGACGACGACCAGGAGCCCCGACACCCCGAACGGCGACGGCGCGACCATGACCCAGGCACCGACACCCACCGCGGACACCGTCCGACAACTGGTCCGTTCCCTGCTCAAGGACAGTGCGGCCGACAGCACGGGCCCCGAGGTCCGGCCCGTCGCCGAGGGCGGTGAGCACTCCACCTGGTGGGTCGGCACCCGCCATGTGCTGCGCCTAGCTCCGAACCGCGAGGCCACCCTGCGGCAGCGCCGCGAACTGCGCCTGCGCGACCTCGTCCGGCCGTACCTGCCCGTCGCCGTTCCGGCGAGCGTGGCGCACGGCGAGTGGGCGCCCGGGCTCACCTACACGCTGGACACCAAGGTGCCCGGCCGGTCCGGCGAGGACCAGGACGTCTCCGCGGTCGGCGAGGCCGATCTCGCGGGGCTGCTCTCCGGGCTGCGGGAGGTGCCCGTCCGGCAGGCCGAGGCCCTCGGTGTCCCGCGTACCGCCCCGCGCTCCCTGGAGGCCCTGCGCCGTGCCGCCGAGCAGGCGGCCGAACGGCTGGCCGCCGCCGACGAGTTCGACGCCGCCCGCCTCCACCAGCTCACCCAGCCCGGCGCGGTCCAGCTCGCCGCGCAGTCCGCCACGGCGGTCCTCGTCCACCACGACCTCAAGGGCGAGCACCTCGTGGTGAGCGCCGACGGCCGGGTGCGCGGCGTCCTGGACTGGACCGACGCGGCCCTCGGCGACCCCGCCGAGGACATCGCCGGGCTCGCGCTGGCCGTCGGCGCCCCCGCGGCCGTACGCGCCGCCACGCTCGCCGGCTACGGCGCCCGCCCCTGCCTGCGCGGCCTGTGGCTCGCCCGCTGCGACACGGTCGTCCGCCTCGCGGCGCAGCTCGATGGCCGCGACACCGGACCCCTTCCCCTCCTCAGGGCCCAACTGCGCCACACCTGGGAGGCGATTCTGCTGGAACGGGTGACGGAACTGCGGGACGGGGACGGGGAGCTGTAGCGCGCAAACGTCTACGCAAGCGTATGCGTAAACGCTTGCGCAAGCCTTTGCGCAAGCGCTTACGCCTGCACCAGCACCACGCACGACTCCCCGGGCACCCGAAGCAACCCGTCCACCCCCGGCACCTCCACCGGCTCCCAGGCCGCCAGGATCTCCGCCGGGCGGGTGCCCAGGGGGATCGCGGCCGGTTCCTTGCCGAGGTTCACGGCGACGCGTACGTCGCCGCGTCGGAGGGCGAGCCAGCGGGCGTCCTCGTCGTAGGCCACCTTGGTGTCGCTCAGGTCGGGGTCGGTGAGGTCGGGCTGCTCGTGCCGGAGGGCGATGAGGCGGCGGTACCAGGCCAGCACGCGCGTGTGGGGATCGCGCTCCGGTTCCGACCAGTCCAGGCAGGAGCGGTCGCGGGTCGCCGGGTCCTGCGGGTCGGGTACGTCCTCCTCGGCCCAGCCGTGTGCCGCGAACTCCCGCCGCCTGCCCCGCCGTACGGCGTCCGCGAGGTCCGGGTCGGTGTGGTCGGTGAAGAACTGCCAGGGTGTGCCGGCCGCCCATTCCTCGCCCATGAACAGCATCGGTGTGAAGGGACCGGTGAGCGTCAGCGCCGCGGCGCAGGCCAGCAGGCCGGGGGAGAGGGTCGCCGAAAGGCGGTCCCCCTGGGCGCGGTTGCCGATCTGGTCGTGGGTCTGGCTGTAGCCGAGCAGCCGGTGGGCGGCCACGCGCGCGCGGTCCAGGGGGCGGCCGTGGTGCCGGTTGCGGAAGCTCGAATAGGTGCCGTCGTGGAAGAAGCCGCCCGTGAGCGTCTTGGCGACCGCCGAGAGCGGGGCCCGGGCGAAGTCCCCGTAGTAGCCCTGCGATTCACCGGTCAGCGCGGTGTGCAGAGAGTGGTGGAAGTCGTCGTTCCACTGCGCGTGCAGCCCGAGACCGCCCTCCGCGCGGGGGGTGACCACGCGTGGGTCGTTCAGGTCGGACTCGGCGACCAGGAAGAGCGGCCGGCCCGTCTCGGCGGCCAACGCGTCGACGGCGGCGGACAGTTCCTCCAGGAAGTGGCACGCGCGCGTGTCCTGCAGCGCGTGCACCGCGTCCAGCCGCAGCCCGTCGATCCGGTAGTCCCGCAGCCACGCCAGCGCGCTCCCCAGGAGGAAGGCACGCACCTCGTCGGAGCCGGGCGCGTCCAGGTTCACGGCGCTGCCCCACGGGGTCTGGTGCGTGTCCGTGAAGTACGGGCCGAACGCGGGCAGGTAATTCCCGGACGGGCCGAGGTGGTTGTGCACCACGTCGAGCACGACGCCCAGACCGAGCTCGTGGGCCCGGTCGACGAAGCGCTTCAGCCCCTCGGGGCCGCCGTAGGGCTCGTGCACGGCCCACAGGGAGACACCCTCGTAACCCCAGCCGTGCCGGCCGGGGAACGGGCACAGGGGCATCAACTCGACGTGGGTGACGCCCAGTTCGGCGAGATGACCGAGCCGGTCGGCCGCCGCGTCCAGGGTGCCCTCGGGCGTGTACGTGCCGACGTGCAGCTCGTAGAGCACAGCGCCCGGCAGCGGGCGCCCCGGCCACGCGGCGGTGCGCCACGCGTACCGCTCGTGCTCGACGACGGCGCTCAGGCCGTCCGGGCCGTCCGGCTGGCGGCGCGAGCGCGGGTCGGGCAGCGGCGGGCCGTCGTCGACCGCGAACCCGTACCGCGTGCCGTCGCCCGCCTCCGCCTCGCCGCTCCACCACCCCACGCGCTCGGGATCGCGTTCCAACGCGCGCGTGGCGCCCTCGTAATGGAGCGTCACACGGTCTGCCTCTGGTGCCCACACCTCGAACTGCACGGACGGTTCCCCTTCGTCTGCTCACCGGGATGTAGCCCGTCCATCGTGCTTCAAACGAGATCAATCCGCTTTTGAATCCATCCCTTTGGCGCAGGTGTCGTCATCTTCGCGCGCGTGCGGGCCGTTTCCGCGTCTTCTGGACACCCGGGGTTCACTGCCCGACAATCACGAGCGTGACGTCGTCCTTCGAGTTCCACACGTACCCCGCGCGGCTGTCCGACGCGGAGCGCGACAAGGCGCTCAAGGTTCTCCATGACGGCGTCGCCATGGGACGGCTCTCGCACGACACGTTCATCCGGCGCATGGAGCTGGCGCTCGCCGCCCGCCGGTCCGAGGAACTCGTGGCGCTCACCGCCGACCTGCCCACCGAAAGCCGCCTCTCGCGCGCCCTGTTCGGCACCGTGGAGGCCGTCTCCGGGTTCACGGTACGGCTGCGCAGGGCCTGGCAGGCCGAGCGGCTCCCCAAGCTGCTGCTGCCCCACCCGGGCAACGGACACCCGCTGCGCATCGGCCGCGACCCCGCCAACGGGCTGCGGCTGACCCACGAGACGGTGTCCCGGGTGCACGCCGAACTCAGCCGCCAGGGCGGCATGTGGGTGCTGCGCGACCTCGGTTCGACCAACGGCACCACGGTCAACGGCCGTCGGGTGATCGGCGCGGCCGTCGTCCGCGAGGGCGATCAGATCGGCTTCGGACGGATGGCGTTCCGGCTCGCCGTGAACTGAGCCGGACCGACTTCGGACCCGGCCCGAACTCAGCCCCACCTCACCTCTGGCCTGGGCTTTACCCGATGTGGCGATCTTGGGTGTGCGTGAAATCCCTTTGCGTACGGCGGTGTTGACGTACCCCCCGGGTCGTGACTGACTGTGCGTACACCATGCACATCAGGTGAACCGACGGCACCACTTTCGTGGAGGTGTGCCCTGCCACCACTCCTCCGCTACCCGTCCGTCGACGAGCTGGGGGCCCAGGCCGCCGCGCTCGTCGCCCGCCGCCCCCGGGACGCCCGGCTGCGCCGTGTCGGGACCTCCCGCGCCGGTACGCCCCTGTGGCTGCTCTCCGTGGGCCACGGCAGCCGCCACGCCCTCGTGGTCGCCGGACCGCACGCCAACGAGCCCGTGGGCGGCGCGACGGTGCTGCGCCTGGCCGAACGGGTCCTCGCCGACCCCCGGTTGAGCGAGGGCGCCGACGCCACCTGGAACCTGCTGCTGTCCCTCGACCCCGACGGCTCGCGCCGCAACGAGGGCTGGCTGCCCGGCCCCTACAGCCTCGGCCGGTACTTCCGGAACTTCTTCCGGCCCGGCTTCCTGGAACAGCCCGAGTGGCTGCCGGACGGCGCGGCCGGGGCCCGACTCCCGGAAACCCGCGCCCTGTTGGAGGTCCAGGACGAACTGCGGCCCTTCCTCCAGTGCTCCCTGCACGGCGTCGACGTGGGCGGCGGCTTCGTCGAGCTGACCCGCGACCTCCCCGGCCTCGCCCAGCGCGTCGCGCACACCGCGGCCCGCCTCGGCATCCCGCGCGAACTCGGGCCGTACGACACCCTGTACTGGCCCAGCATCGGCCCCGCCGTCTACCGCATCCCGCCCCCGCGCCGGGGTGATCTGGCCGCCGCCATCACCGAGGCCGCCGTCGAGTCGACCTGGTTCCACCCGCACCGGCACGGCACCGTCACCGCGGTCGTCGAGGCGCCGATGTGGGGCGTGGCCGGCGTCGAGGACGGCAGCCCGCCCGCCGACGCGGACGCGGTCCTGCGCACCGTGAGTCACACCCTGCGCCACGACACCCGCATCCTGGAGCAACTCCTCGCGCGGATACGGCCGTTCGTGCAGGGCGCGGCGGGCGCCACGGAGCCGGGGACGCTCTCCCGCAACGGCGGGCCGCTGTCGGCCGCCCGGCCGGGAGCCGGCGCGGTGGGACCGCCGGCCGGGAACACGGCCGACAGCCGTCCCCGCCACGACGTCGGCCGACCCGCTCCCGTGCCGACGGCCACCCCCGGAGTGCTGCCCCGAACCCTTCTCGTGCCCGACGCCGCGCGGCTGCTCGCGCCGGTCGACGACTACTTACTGGTGTGCCCGGGGCTCGCCGACGCGTGGGACCCCGATGTCGACACCAGCGCCGCGCGCCCGCTGCCGCCGCTCAACACCGCGCATCTCGCGGCTCTGCGCATCGCGGGCCGGCGTCTCGCGCTGCGTACGGCCGGGCTGCTGTACCAGCTCGTCGTCGCCTCCGGGAGCGATCCGGCCGGTGTGCTGCCGGAGCTGGACCGGCTCATCGACGAGTGGTGCGCCGACTACCGGGACGGCTTCGGGGCGCGCTGGATCTCCGTCGCACGCCAGGTCGAGTACCAGTCGCGCGTGGTGCTCAGCGCGTTCGAACTGGCCAGGCGGCACACGCCCGTACGCTCCCGTACGGGTGAGCCGGGCTGGGGTACCGAGGCGACGGTGCCGATGCATCTGGAATGACGTACACCTCCCGAACGACCACCCTCCGGGGTGCCCTCCTGGCAGTGGCCCTGCTCCTCGCCGCCGGCCAGGCACCCGCCCAGGCGGCGCCCCGGCACGGCCTCCAGGGCGACTGGCTCTACCTCACCGTCACCCGCGGCGACAGCCGGTCCAGTGACACACGCGGAACCCTGCTCCTGTGCGACCCGCCCCAGGGCCACGCCCGCGCGGCCGAGGCCTGCGCCGAACTGGCCGCGGCGGGCGGGGACATCGACGCCATCCCGGCCGCCGGCGTGTTCTGCCCGATGGTCTACGCCCCGGTCACCGCCCACGCGCGCGGGGAGTGGAAGGGCCGTCAGGTCGACTACACGAGGACCTTCTCGAACCGGTGCGTCCTGGCGGCGCGGACGGGAGACGTCTTCGCGCTGGACGGCTGAGCGGCGCGGGCGGGGTCAGGCCGAACGTCGGGCACGCGCGTGTGGGGCCTCGCCGATCTCCCCCGCCTGCTCGCGCGCGTACAGCGCCGCCGCCACGACTGTGCGGGACTGGTGCTCCACCTGGTGCTCCAACGGCACCCAGCGGGCGCGGAAGCGCTCCGCGAAGGCGTCGCTCCAGGACGCGACGAGATGCTCCAGGAGGGGCGCCGCGCGGTCGTCGGTCTCCCGCAGCACCCGCAGCAGCATCGCCGCCGCCCGTAACGGCAGCCGCCGCCCGAACGCGTCCACACTGCCGACGTACGCCATCGTGGTGTCGGCCGGCGAGGTGTGCGTCCAGTCCGCGGCCAGGCCGGGCACCAGCTCCAGCGCCCACTTGGCGGCCCGCAGCAGCGGTCCGTCGACGCCCTGGAGCCGCGGCAGCGCCTCGGCGAGCACCCGCTCCACCTCCCGCCCGTCCCGGACCAGCCGGCGCGCCAGGCGCCGTAACGCCGCCGCCGGGGCGGGATGCGGTGCCGGGTCGTCCACCAGGTCGCTGGCCCACATCGGGACCTCCACGACCGCGGTCAGGCCGCCGTAGCGGTGCGCGTGGTACCAGGTGCTGTGCCGGGCGTCGTCCGGCATGCTCGGGTAGGCCGCGTCCGAACCGGGCGCCGGCATCACATGCACCCCGGGCCCCGAGGCGGGCCATCCGGCCGCGTCCGAGGCGCCCGTCTCCACCGGGATGTGCAGCTCCGCCGCCGACTTGGCGAACGGTTCGGCGAGCCCCGGGATGTCCTTCGTCAGCTGCACCCAGCTGCCGCCCAGATCGGTGCCGTGCAGGGTCACCTGGAGATAGGGCCGCAGTTCGTCGATCACCCGGGTCAAGGCCCGTGTCTCCGGGGGCAGTCGATCGGGCGGCAGTACGGAGGGCGACCACTCGGGCTGCTCCGGGCCCGCCGGGCGGAAGAAGCCGAGGTGGTAGTCGAACAGGCTGCGCGGCGCCGGTGTGACGTGCAGGCTCGCCCCGTCCGGGTCCGCGCAGAGCAGGAAGTGCCAGGAGGTGTCCGACCTCAACTCCCTTTCGCGGACCACGCGTTCGGCGAGCGCGAGGAGTGTGGAGCCGCCGGTCGGCTCGTTGGCGTGGGCGCCGGCGACCACCAGGACGGCGCGCCGGGCGTGCCCCACGGACAGCAGATGAAGTGGTCTGCCCGCGCGGGAGACACCTACTTGGCGCAGGTTGCAGAGGGCCGGCCGGTGAGCGGCCAACGCCCTGGCCGCCGAGACCAGTTCGGCCACACTGGGGTATCGCAACTCCGGCAGGAGACTCACCCCCGACTACTCCGCCCCGGCTTCGCAACCGCAGTACTTCATGGCCTCTGTGAACTGTCAAGAAGACCGCGGGGGAGGCTCCAGGGGGCGCCCAGGGGCATTTACCGGCAGCCGGTAGGCGCGTTGGTGCCAGCAGGGGGCCGGGGATTTCCAGGGGGCTTCCCGGGCGCCCGCGCTCACCCCCGGTGACGTCGTCGTCCTGCACACGCGCGTGCCCCCGCACCACGGACACCGCCCTCCCGGCCCGCCACCGCACGCCCGCCGCCCGACCCGCGCCCCGGGTCCGTACGCGGGCGCGAGCCGGTGGCCGGGGACCTGCCGCACGCCGTACGGCACGAGCGCGGCCGCCTCACTCGACCGGCCGTACGGGAGCTGCGGTCCGCGCGGTGCGGTGGTCGGCTGGGGGCAGCCGCGTGCGCGCAGGACGCGGACGACCGGCCGCACGCCTCCTGGACGGCGTGGGGCGCAGCTGCGACCACGGGAGCGGACGGCGGTGCTGTGTCTCACGGACGTGACCGTCCCCCGGACCGCGGGCGCCCCGCCCCGCCCACCGGGACCGCCGAGCCTCCGGACGGCCGTACAGGACCCGTACCGGCTCTACCGCACCCTCCGCACGCACTATCCGCTCGTGTACGACGAGCCGTTCGGAGCCTGGCTCCTCAGCCGCTACGACGATGTCCGCGCGGCCCTCGCCGACCCGCGGCTCGTCGCCGTGCCCGGTGACGGGCACCCGGCCGCACCCGAGGCGGGACGGCTCCTGGAACGGGCTCTGCACGGGCCCGCGCTGGCCGCTCTGACCGCAGCCGTCGAGCGCAGCGCCCACGTCCTCGCCCGCCGCCTCGCCGCGCGCGAGGACGCCGACCTGGTGGCCGAGTTCTGCGACTGGCTGCCCACCGCCACGGCCGTGGCCGCGCTCGGGCTGCCGTACGAGGAGACCGCGCGGGTGCACCGCTGGTGCCGCACGGGGCTCCGCCGCTCCGAACTGGGCGCGTTTCTGCGCCCGTTGACGGCCCGGCGCCGCGCCCACCCGGGCGGTGACCTGTTGTCCGTGCTGTGCACCGCGCGGAGTGACGGCGGACCGCTCTCGGACGACACCGTCACCGGGCTGGTGGGCACGCTGCTCGGCGCGGCCGGCGAGAGCACCGCGCGGGCGCTCGCGTCGTTCCTCGCCAACCTCCTCGACCATCCACGGCAGTTGGACGTGCTGCGCGCCCGCCCCGACCTCACGCCGGGTGCCTGGGCGGAGTCCCTGCGCCGTGATCCGCCGCTGCACATCGTGCTGCGCCGGGCCGCCGCGCCCGTCGGCCCGATACCCGCCGGAGCCACCGTCGCCTGTCTGCTCGGCGCCGCGGGCCGCGACCCGGAACGCTTCACCGACCCGGACCGCTACGACGCCTTCCGCACCGACCCCGGACCGCTCGCCCACGGCACCGGTCCCGAAGCCCTGCTGGCCCGTCTCACGGCCGAACACGGACTGCGGGCCCTCCTGACCGCCCTGCCGGGCCTGCGCCGCGCACCGGGCGCCCCGCACGTGCCCGACGACCTGGTCCGCCGCTCGCCCCGGACCCTCCGGGTGCGGACCTAGTCCGAGATCTCCAGCAGCACGACCGGCGACAGCTCGAAAAGCTCCGCCACGCGTGCGTGCCCCGTGAACCGCCGCTCCGGAGCGAGCACATCGGCCCACCGGCCCGGCGGCAGCGGGAGCACCGTGTCGCGCCAGCCGCCCGCCTCCGCGAGGCGCGACGACAGCCGGGTCACGGCCGTGACCGCGGCCCCCGAGCGGGCGAACGCCACACAGTGCGCCGCCGCCGGGCCCTGAGCCGCCAGCGGGGCGTACGTCGCCGCGTCGCCGAAGGCCTCGGGACGCCGCGCCCGCAGCCGCAGCGCGGCGGCCGTCACCGCGCCCTTGGCACCCGGCTCCGGGGGCGGGAACGGCACGGGCCGCCGGTTGTCGGGGTCGACCAGGGCCAGGTACTCGGCCTCGGTGCCCTGATACAGGTCCGGCACGCCCGGCATCGTCAGCTGGAGCAGCGCGGCGCCCAGCACGTTCGCCCGGATGTGCGGCTCCAGAGCCTCCCGGAACGCGGCCACGCGCTCACCGGGCGGCCCGCACGGGCCCGCCGCGACGAACGCCGCCACCGCCTCCTCGTACGACGGCTGCTGCTCGGTCCAGCTCGTGTGCAGACCCGCCTCCCGCACATGCTTCAACAGGGCCCCCTGGACCCGCTCCGCGTCCGCCGGACCCAGCCCGAACACGGTCTGCCAGGCCGCCCACGCCAGTTGTGCGTCCGGCACACCGTCACCGGTACGGGTCACCTCGGTCAGCACGTCCGCCCAGCCCTGCGGCACCTCGGTGAGCACGACCAGCGCGGCCCGTACGTCGGCGCTGCGCTTGGTGTCGTGGGTCGACAGCACGGTGCCCGCCACGGGCCAGTCGCGCTGCACACGCGCGCAGTACGCGTGGAAGTCCTCCGGGGACACCGCCGGGCTGCCCGGGTCGCCGCCCACCTCGGTCGCCGAGAGCAGCGGCACATAGCGGTAGAAGGCCGTGTCCTCCACGGACTTGGCCCGCAGCGCGGACGCCGTCTGCGCGAACCGGACCCGGAACTCGACCTCCTCGGGCCCGTCCCCGTACCGCCCCAGCAGCAGCTCCCGTACGACGTCGACGGCGCCCGCCTCCTCCGCGACGGCGAACGCCTGCCGGGCCTCGGCGGCGGCCTCCTCGGTGACGACGGCCGCGGTGTCGCCCGAGGTGTAGGGCCGGTAGACCTCCATGCGCACCATGAGCTCCACCAGCGCGGTCCGCAGCGCCCAGGGGGCCCGGTCGCGCAACGCGGGCTCCGGGGCCGCGCCGCACAGCCGGCTCGCGACCCGGGTCAGCCGGTCCATCTCGGCGTTCAGCTCGTGCGTGAGCACCTTGTACGCGGCCCGTCGCACCGTCGCCTCCCAGTGCCCGCCGCGGTCGGGCTGCGGGGCCGCGAACCTCCGGTACTGGCCCAGGAGTTCCCCGGCCCCCGCCGGGTCCGTGAACAGCCCGTCGACGTGCCTGAGGGCGTCGTAGCCGGTGGTGCCCGCGACGGGCCAGGACGCCGGCAGTTGCTCCCCGTCCGCGAGGATCTTCTCGACGACCGTCCAGCGGCCCCCGGTCGCCTCGTGCAGCCGCCGGAGGTAGTCGTCGGGGTCGGCGAGGCCGTCCGGGTGGTCGACGCGCAGCCCGTCCACGACACCCTCGCGCAGCAGCTGAAGGATCTTGCCGTGCGTGGCGTCGAAGACCTCCGGGTCCTCCACGCGCACCCCGATCAGCTCCGAAATGCTGAAGAAGCGCCGGTAGTTGAGCTCGGTGCGGGCCAGCCGCCACCACCCGAGGCGGTACCACTGCGCGTCCAGGAGCCGCGGCAACGGCAGCTCCCCGGTGCCCGCACGCAGCGGGAACACATGGTCGTAGTAGCGCAGCACGTCACCGTCGACCTCCAGGTGATCGATCTCCGAGCCGACCGGTCCGCCCAGCACCGGCAGCAGCATTCGCCCGCCCTGGGCCTCCCAGTCGATGTCGAACCACCGCGCGTACGGCGACTTGGGGCCCTCCCGGAGCACCTCCCACAGGGCGTGGTTGTGGCGCGGGGCCATGGCCATGTGGTTCGGCACGATGTCCATGACCAGACCGAGACCGTGCTCCCGCGCGGTACGCGCGAGGGCCCGCAGACCGTCCTCGCCGCCGAGTTCGTCCCGCACGCGCGCGTGGTCGACGACGTCGTAGCCGTGCGTCGAGCCCGGGACGGACTCGAGGACGGGGGAGAGGTGCAGGTGCGAGACGCCGAGCGACGCCAGGTACGGCACGGCCGCCGCGGCCGCCGCGAACGGGAACTCGGGCTGCAGCTGCAGCCGGTAGGTGGCCGTGGGCACTGCCGGGTCGGGTCGTTCAGGTGTCATGCAGACCTGTGTACCCGCCCGGCCGCCCTTCGTGTCATCGACCCCGGCATCCGGTCCACGGACCGGGCGCCCTCCTAGGTGGGCCGTTGCAGCACCGTCATGCTGCGGTCCAGCAGGGTCAGCCGGTCCCCGGCCTTCACCTTCGCGCCCGTGCCCGCCGGCACGCCCTCAGGGCGGCCGGTGTCCACGATCACCTCCCACTGGCGGCCGTGATTGACCGGCACCACGAAGTCGAGCGTCTTGGGCGAGGCGTTGAACATCATCAGGAAGGAGTCGTCGGCGATGCGCTCCCCGCGCTGTCCGGGCTCCGAGATGGCGTTGCCGTTCAGGAACACCGACAGCGCGGACGCCTGCGCCGAGTCCCAGTCCCGCTGGGCCATCTCCTTGCCCTCAGGGGTGAACCATGCGATGTCCGACAGCTCGTCGTGGGTGCCCTCCACGGGCCGCCCGTGGAAGAAGCGCCGGCGCCGGAACACGGGATGCTCCTTGCGCAGCCACACCAACGCGCGCGTGAAGGCCAGCAACGGGGACGGCTCGGCGTCCTCCTCGGGCCAGTTCACCCAGGCCAGCTCGCTGTCCTGGCAGTAGGCGTTGTTGTTGCCCCTCTGGGTGCGCGCGAACTCATCCCCGTGGCTGACCATCGGCACACCCTGGGACAGCATCAGCGTCGCGACGAAGTTGCGCATCTGGCGGGCGCGCAGCTCCAGGACGGCCGGGTCGTCGGTCTCGCCCTCGGCACCGCAGTTCCAGGACCGGTTGTGGCTCTCGCCGTCGCGGTTGTCCTCGCCGTTGGCCTGGTTGCGCTTGTCGTTGTACGACACCAGGTCGTTGAGCGTGAACCCGTCGTGGCAGGTCACGAAGTTGATGGAGGCCAGGGGGCGACGGCCGTCGTCCTGGTAGAGGTCGGAGGAGCCGGTGAGCCGGGACGCGAACTCCGCGAGCGCCCGTCCCTCGCCCCGCCACAGGTCCCGCACGGTGTCGCGGTACTTGCCGTTCCACTCGGTCCACAGCGGCGGGAAGTTGCCCACCTGGTAGCCGCCCTCGCCGACGTCCCAGGGCTCCGCGATCAGCTTCACCTGGGAGACCACCGGGTCCTGCTGGACGAGGTCGAAGAACGACGACAGCCGGTCCACTTCGTGGAACTGCCGTGCCAGGGTGGCCGCGAGGTCGAAGCGGAAGCCGTCGACATGCATCTCGGTGACCCAGTAGCGCAGCGAGTCCATGATCAGCTGGAGCACGTGCGGGGACCGCATGAGCAGCGAGTTGCCCGTCCCCGTGGTGTCCATGTAGTAGCGGGGGTCGTCCGCGAGCCGGTAGTAGGACGGGTTGTCGAGGCCCCTGAAGGACAGCGTCGGGCCCAGGTGGTTGCCCTCGGCGGTGTGGTTGTAGACGACGTCCAGGATGACCTCGATACCGGCCTCGTGCAGCGCCCGTACCGCCGACTTGAACTCCAGGACCTGCTGGCCGCGGTCGCCCCAGGAGGCGTACGCGTTGTGCGGGGCGAAGAAACCGATCGTGTTGTAGCCCCAGTAGTTGTTCAGCCCCATGTCGACCAGCCGGTGGTCGTTCACGAACTGGTGCACCGGCATCAGCTCCAGGGCGGTCACCCCGAGCTCCACCAGGTGCTCGATCACCGCCGGGTGCGCGAGCGCCGCGTACGTGCCGCGCAGCTCGTCCGGCAGCCCCGGGTGGAGCATGGTCAGGCCCTTGACGTGGGCCTCGTAGAGCACCGTCTCGTGGTAGCCGCGCCGGGGCCGCCGGTCGTCGCCCCAGTCGAAGTACGGGTTGACCACGACCGACGACATCGTGTGCGGGGCCGAGTCCAGGTCGTTGCGCTTGTCGGGGGCGTCGAAGTGGTAGCCGTACACCTCCTCGCCCCAGGCGATCGATCCGCTGACCGCCTTCGCGTACGGGTCGAGCAGCAGCTTCGCGGAGTTGCACCGCTGGCCGCGCTCGGGGGCGTACGGGCCGTGCGCGCGGAAGCCGTAGCGCTGTCCGGGCATGACGCCCGGCACGTACGCGTGCCGCACGAACGCGTCGCTCTCCCGCAGTTCCACCGCCGTCTCCGAGCCGTCGTCGTGCAGCAGACACAGCTCTACTCGGTCCGCGGCCTCGGTGAAGACCGCGAAGTTGGTGCCGGCGCCGTCGTACGTGGCACCGAGTGGATACGCCTCTCCAGGCCAGACCTGCATGGTCACGACTCTTTCAGCCGGGCCCCGCCACCGGGGCGCCTTGCCCCTGAGTCTCCCCGAAAGTGAGGGAACCACCTATGACTTACATCCCTCTTACCAAATGACCAGTGCATACGACGTATGCCGTATGCGGAACCAAGTGGGACAGACACCACTCCCAGAGGTCCGGGGATGGACCCAGGGGGAGTAGGGGGAGATGTGCGAAGGACAGTGCACCGCCACCTGGGCAAAGTGGTGGCGGGTACGGCCATAGCGGTCGCCGGGACCGCCGTAATGGTCGCCGTCACCCTGCCGGGCACGGCGGGGGCCGACGAGTCCGGGGGGACCGGAAAGGCCGCAGGGTCCGCCCAACAGGCGGCGGACGGGCTGGGTGCGGCACCCGGTGTGGTCCAACAGGCTCCGGCCGAGGGCGAGAAGGGCAAAGGCCGCGACCCGCTCACCGACGACGAGACCAAGCGGGTCGAACAGCTCGCGGTGAACCAGCAGTTCCTCAACTCCAGTGAGAACGTGGACGGAAAGCGCGGACCGCAGCGCCTCGACGTCGAACTCGCCGACCCGAACCCCGACGAGCTGGACAACCCGAACGCGCCGCGCCGCGCGGACGTGACGTTCTACGACTACAAGGACGACACGGTCGTCACCAAGACGGTCAACCTGGACACCGGCAAGGTCGAACAGACCGGCACCCAACACGGGGTTCAGCCGCCGGCGAGCCACGCCGAGGACGTCGAGGCGGCCGAACTGCTCCTCGCGGACCCCCTCGGCGCGGGCCTGAAGGCCGACTACAAGGACGCCACCGGCAACGAACTCACCTCACCGGACCAGCTGTTGCTGACCGCCATGATCTACAAGGCCACTCCGGGACGGCAGTCCGGCGTCCTCGACCAGTGCGGCACGCACCGCTGCGTGCGGCTGTTCCCGAAGGTCAAGAACGGGCCGTGGATCGACGCCCGTGACTTCGTCATCGACCTGAGCGCCCGCAAGGTCGGCAAGCTCACCGGCTGAGCCGATCGCGCCGTCCGCACCGACCCGCGTGGATCGCGCCCTTCTTCGTTCACTGTCCCAACTTGCTTCTCCTGTAAGGGAGTCACTTCTTCATGCGCGTCAACAGAATCAGCCGTGCCCGCAGTCGGGGGGCCGTGGCCCTCACGGTGGCCGCCCTGGCCGCCGGAGCCACCGCGGGCGCGGGCCCGGCCGTCGCCCAGCCGAAGGCGGCCCCGAGCGCCGCCGCACCCGGCTGCAGCGCCGCCTACACCATCGAGCAGAAGCTCTCCACCGGCACCACCTGGCGGATGTGCTGGCACTACGAGCGCGAGGCCGGTCTCGTCCTGGAGAACATCTCCTACCAGCCGCCCGGCGAGGCCGCCCCCATCAAGGTGCTCGCCGACGCGAAGCTCGCCCAGATCCATGTCCCGTACGACGACGGCAAGAACGAGTACAGCGACCTCACGCAGTACGGCTTCGGCACCGGCCTGATGAACATGCAGCCCGGCGAGTGTCCCGGCGGCACCATCAAGACCGTCAAGGTCCCCGACGCCATCGACCCGGACCACCCGAACGTCAAGGGCCTCTGTACGACGACCCGTTCGCGCGGCCACGCCTTCCGCATGCAGGGCGACAGCGCCAACAAGGTCTTCCAGACCCAGGGCAAGGACTTCCTCGTCTACACGGTCAACCAGGTCGGCTGGTACGAGTACATCACCGAGTGGCGCTTCCAGGACGACGGCACCATCAACATGAACGTCGGTGCCACCGGTAGCCTTTCGCCCTACGACTACGACGCGGGCGACGGCCGCGGCTGGCCGCTCGGCAAGGGCGCCACGGCGTACGCGACGAGCCACCAGCACGATGTCTTCTGGAAGTTGGACTTCGCCCTCGACGGCTCCTCCAAGGGCCGCGTCGAGCAGTACGACTCCGCGGTCACCACGCACGGCGCCAACACCCCCACGAACAAGACCACGTTGACCAAGGTCACCAAGGAACTCGCGGGCGACGCCAAGAACATGCGCTGGTGGCGCATCGTCAGCGCGACCGGCAAGAACAAGGACAACCACGCCCGGTCCTACGAGATAGTCCCCGGCCCCACCACCAAGTACCCGGGCCGCAGCTTCACCCAGCACGACGTGTACTTCACCCAGTACAACAAGTGCGAGCAGTTCGCCAGCGACAACCTGCCCAACTGCGGTGCGGGGCACCCGAAGCAGGTCGACAAGTGGGTCAACGGCCAGACCCTCACCCAGCCCGTGGTCTGGGTGAACGTCGGCTTCCACCACATCGCCCGCGACGAGGACCAGCAGCCGATGCCGGTCCACTGGCAGGGATTCTCGATCGCCCCGCGCGACGTCACCGCTATGAATCCGCTCACTCCCGCCGCCCTCGCCGACCAGAACGGCAATGTGAACGGCGGAAGTTGAGAAACGACCCTGTCCATCCGGCTGCACCGCCGACCGGTCCCGGAGTACCCTTCCTTGATCGTTGAGACTGGGGAGAGCTCGGGGGAGCGGAAGGCGGTGCACGGGTGGGCTCGGGAGGGCTGGAGTTGCCCCCTGGTGACGAGAGTCACGAGGGGAACTCCGCAGAAGTCCCGCCCGGCGCGGTGTCCCTGGCACGTCCGATGGACGCGGCTGGTTCCATTGGGCCGGAGTTGGACTGGGACGCCGACGCCTGGCGCGAGGTGCGTACGCGCGCCCAGCGAGCCGGCCGCGCCTACATCTGGCTGAACCTGGTCGAACAGCGGCTGCGGGCCGTCGTAGCGGCCGTCCTGCGTCCCATCTACGAACCCGTCCACGGCGACGAATGGGTCGTCGCCGCGGCCGGTCCGGCCGGCCAGGAGTGGGTGCAGCGCGCGGTCGCCGTCCGCGAAGTCAGCCGCCGCAAGGGCTACTTGCTCGACCCGGCCGACGACAACGTCCTCAGCTTCCTGACCCTGCCGCAGCTGCGCGAGCTGATGGTGCAGCACTGGCCGTGCTTCGAGCCGTACTTCGACGAGCGCCGCGACGTCGAACTCGCCCTGGACGAACTGGAGGTGACCCGCAATGTCGTCTCCCGCAACCGTGCCCTGTCCGAGGCCGTCCTCAACCAGGCCGAGCGGGCCTCCGCGAAACTCCTGGAGACCCTCGGCGCCGGCAGCGACGTGCCCTCGGCCCGACGGCTTCCCGTCGACGCGGTCGAGGAGCTGATCGGCGACCGCTTCGCCGACGTGGTCGCCGTCCACCCCGACCGGGTGCGGCTGATGCGCCAGTTCCCGGCCGAGGACATCTTCGGCGGAGCCCGCCGCGTCGACGCCATCGGCATCGGCCTCAACCTCCTCGTACAGAACTTCTCCGGCCGGCGGCTGGTCCGCCTCGCCGAGTCGGGCTGCCGGGTACGGCTGCTGTTCCTCAACCCGGCCTCCAGCGCGGTGAAGCGGCGCGAGCGTGAACTCGGCATAAAACGGGGCGAGTTGAGCCGCGCCGTCGAGATGAACATCCTGCACATGCGCCGGGTGCGCTCCCGGCTGCGCGACCCGGCGGCCTTCGAGATCCAGGTCTTCGACGAGACGCCCCGCTTCACGGCGTACCTCGTCGACGGCGACGGCACGGACGGCATAGCCGTCGTGCAGTCCTATCTGCGCCGCAGCCGAGGCATGGAGGCGCCGGTGCTGGTACTGCGAAACGGAAGCCGACTCGTCAAGTCGGACGAAATGGACGACATCGGTCTTTTCCCCACCTATCGCGATGAGTTCGAGCAGATGTGGGCTGATTCGCGACCGGTGTCCTGACCTGTCCGAGGCCGGTCCGGCGGTAAGCGGAACGCGGTCCTCGGATTGTCAGTGGCTCATGCGAAGGTGGAGACCACTGGGGGAAAGCACCACCGAGAAGGGGGGCCGTCATGGCCTGGCACCAGGAGCTGCTCATCGGCTTCGACCTGGAGACGACCGGCACGGAGCCGCGCGAGGCGCGCATCGTCACCGGCGCGGTCATAGAGGTCAGGGGCGGACGGCCGGCGGGCCGTCGCGAGTGGCTGGCGGATCCCGGCGTGGAGATCCCGGCCGACGCCGTCGCCGTGCACGGCATCACGAACGAACGCGCCACCGCCGAGGGCCGCCCGGCCGACGAGGTCGCCGACGCGATCGCGGACGTCCTCACGACCTACTGGAAGACCGGCGTCCCCGTCGTCGCCTACAACGCGGCCTTCGACCTCACCCTGCTCTCCGCCGAGCTGCGCCGGCACGGACTCCCGTCCCTGCGCGACCGCCTGGGCGGCATCGACCCCGCCCCGGTCATCGACCCGTACACGATCGACCGCTCCGTCGACCGCTACCGCCGCGGCAAGCGCAATCTCGAAGCGGTCTGCCAGGAGTACGGCGTGGTCCTCGACACCGCCCACGACGCCTCGGCCGACGCTCTCGCCGCCGCGCGCCTCGCCGGCGCGATAGCCGACCGCCATCCCAAGGTCGCCGCCCTCGGCCCCGCCGAACTGCACCGCCGCCAGATCGAGTGGTACGCGGAGTGGGCCGCCGACTTCCAGAGCTTCCTCCGCCGCAAGGGCGAACAGGACGCGGTGATCGACGGCACGTGGCCGCTGCGGGAGTTGGAAGACGAGACGGTCTGAATCCGGGGCGCCTTTATGGGGCGCAAGGGGCAAGCGCCCCAAAGGGGCGCGGGGAACTGCGCGACCAGCCACATCGGACCGTCAGTCGCCCGAATACCGATGACCCTCGTTCAATAGGCGCTCAGAACGGATACCACCGCACCGTCTCGTCCCCGTCCCGCAAAGATCCCACCCGACGCTCGAACTCGGTCAACGCCTCAGGGTTGCTCGGCGCATGCTGCGCAACCCAGGCACAGCTGGCCGTCTCCCGAGCACCACGCAGCACCGAACAGCCCGCCCACTCCCGCACATCCCACCCGTACGCCTCGGTGAACTCCTCATAAGCCGCCGCAGGCACCCCGTAGCGGTCACGGGACAGAGCCATCACCACCAGATCGTGCTCACGCAGATCCGCGGAGAAGGTCTCGAGATCGACCAGCACCGGCCCGTCCGGACCGACGTGCACATTGCGGGGCAGCGCGTCGCCATGGATCGGCCCCGGCGGCAGATGGGGAGCCAGCGCGGCGGCGGCAGCCGCAAAACCGTCGCGTCGCTCACGCAGATACGCCGCGTCCGCCGGATCGATCGCGTCACCCGCGAGCCGCAGCCAGCGCTCCACCCCACCCAGCAGCTCGCGGGGCGGGAGTTCGAAGGGAGGAGAGGGAAGGGCGTGGACGAGGCGTAGCAGTTCGGCCAAATCCCGGGGCTCGGCCGGGCATACGGAATCGGACAGCCGGTGCCACACGGTCACCGGATGTCCCTCGACGAGGCGCGCCTTCGGGTCGGCGGCCCGCACCGCCGGCACGCCCGCCTCGGCCAGCCACACCGCGATGTCCAGCTCGCGCCGGGCGCGGTCGAGGAGTTCGGCGTCGCGGCCCACCTTGACGACCAGGTCACCGGCGGCGAACACCGCGTTCTCGCCGAGGGCGAGGAGCCGCGCGTCCCGCTCCGGGCCGGACAGTACGTCCGCCGCGGCCAGTACGTCCCGGGCCCGAGCCTCGTCCATCGTCCGCCTCCGTGTCGTCCCTGTGCGTGTGCGTACGGCGTCGGGTTCCCGCCATCCGACGGCCAGTGTCGCATTCGCACAGGTGGGACGGCATGCGAGGTGCCTTGACGAGGCACACGGCGTTCACGACCATGACGGGGCCCGACCGGGCCGTGCAAAGGGGCTGATTCCATGACATCGGTGACGGGGGTATCGGCGACGGAGATGCGGAGGCCGCCGAGCCGCGCGCCGGGCAGGGGCCGTCAGCGGCGCGCCTTCGACCGTGCGGCCTGGTTCCTGGTGTTACCCGCGCTGATCCCGATCCTCGTGCTCAGCGTCGGCCCCCTCCTCTACGGCGTCCTGCTGGCCTTCACCGACTCCCAGTCGGGCCGGACCGCGCCCACGCAGTGGATCGGCGCCCTCAACTTCCGCGACCTGCTGCACGACACGCTGTTCTGGGAGTCGTTCCGTATCGGGCTGGTGTGGGCGGTCGGAGTCACGGTCCCCCAGTTCCTGCTCGCCCTCGGTCTAGCCCTTCTCCTCAACCAGGACCTGCGGCTGAGATGGCTCGCCCGCGCGCTGGCGATCGTCCCGTGGGCGATGCCCGAGGTCGTCGTCGGCATCATGTGGCGGATCGTCTACAACCCGGACGCCGGCATCCTCAACGAGACCCTGCACGACCTCGGCCTCGGGAACGGCCGCGACTGGCTCAGCAGTCTGGGCACCGCGCTGCCCGCCGTGATCGTCGTAGGCGTCTGGGCGGGCATGCCCCAGACGACGGTCGCCCTGCTCGCCGGGTTGCAGAACACCCCGCGCGAACTCCACGAGGCGGCGGCCGTCGACGGCGCCGGAGCCTGGCGCCGCTTCCGCACGGTCACCTGGCCCGCCCTCAGACCGGTGGCGCTGTCGATCACGGCGCTCAACCTGATCTGGAACTTCAACTCGTTCGCCCTGGTCTACGTCCTGACCAGCGGCGGACCCGGCGGCCGCACCCGGCTGCCCATGCTCTTCGCCTACGAAGAGGCCTTCCGCTACGGCCAGTTCGGGTACGCGGCGGCGATGGGATGCGTGATGGTCGCGGTGATCTCGGTGCTCCTCGCCGTCTTCCTCGTAGGCCGACTTCGGGGAGGAGACGACGCATGAAGACCAGGACCAGCGGTACAACAGGCATGAGGACGAGCACCGGTGCCCGCGCCGGACAGTACGTCGCCCTGCTCGCGTATCTCGTCTTCCTCGCCTTCCCCTTCCTCTGGCTGATCTCCACCGCCTTCAAGTCCCCACGAGAGCTGGGCAGTCTGCACCCCACCTGGATTCCCCGGCACCCCACCCTCGCCAACTTCCGCCAGGCCTTCGACGAACAGCCGCTGCTGCACGCCGCGTTGAACTCCCTGCTCGCCGCGCTCGGGGCCGCGCTGATCGCGGTGGTGATCGCGACCCCGATGGCGTGGGTCATGGCCCGGCGCCGGACCCTGCTCGCGCGGGCCGCGACCGGGTGGGTGGTGGTCAGCCAGGCGTTCCCGTTCGTGCTGGTGATCATCCCGCTGTTCCTGGTGCTGAAGAACCTGCGGCTGATCGATTCCCTGGCCGGTCTGGTCATGGTCTACGTCGTGTGGTCGCTGCCGTTCGCGCTGTGGATGCTCGTCGGTTATGTGCGGGCGGTACCGGCCGAGTTGGAGGAGGCGGCGGCGGTCGACGGCGCCGGGAAGCTCCGCACTCTCGTATCGGTGACGGCACCGCTGCTCGCGCCCGGCATCGTGGCGACGGCGCTGTTCGCGTTCGTCACCGCGTGGAACGAGTTCTTCTTCGCGCTGGTCCTGCTCAAGACCCCGGAGCACCAGACCCTCCCGGTCGTCCTCACCCACTTCATCGGCGCGGAGGGCGTCGCCGACCTCGGCCCGCTGGCCGCCGCCGCGTTCCTCGCGACCCTCCCCTCCCTGCTCGTCTTCGCCCTGATCCAACGCCGGATCACGGGCGGCATGCTCACCGGGGCGGTGAAGAACTGATGCGATCCCGATGGCTCTTCGTCCTCGTCGTGGGCCTGCTCCTCGCCGGTTGCACGGGCGGCGGGGGAAACGGCTCCGGGAACGGCCGGATCACTCTCCGCTTCCAGTCCCTCGCCTGGCAGGAGGAGTCCGTCACCGCCAACAAGGAGTTGGTGAAGGAGTGGAACGCCACTCACCCGGACGTCAAGGTCGAGTACGTACAGGGCAGTTGGGACAGCGTCCACGACCAGCTGCTCACCTCCTTCGAGGGCGGTGAGGCGCCGGACATCATCCACGACGCCTCCGACGACCTCGCGGACTTCGCCTACGGCGGCTACCTCGCCGACCTCCGGGACCTGCTGCCCGCCCGCCTCAAGTCCGATATCCCGCAGCGCAGTTGGGAGACGGCGACCTTCGGGGACGGGATCTACGGCGTGCCGTTCCTCCAGGAACCGAGGGTGCTGATCGCCAACGCGACCTGGCTGAAGAAGGCGGGCGTACGCATCCCGACCCCCGAACACCCCTGGACCTGGCCGGAGTTCAGGACCATCACCCGACAGCTGAGCGGTGACGGCAAGTACGGCGTGGCCTGGCCCCTCAAGGAGCCCGTGTCCGCCACGCTCAACCTGTCCCTCTCGGCGGGCGGCGAGCTGTTCCACCGGAGCGCCGGCGGCAAGGTGACCGTCCGCTTCGACGCGGCCGACCAGGTCGTACCGCGCACGATCCACGACCAGGCGGACGTGGACCACAGCGCCTCGCCCACAACGCTCGGCAGCGGCGGCTCGGACACCCTGCCCGGGTTCTTCGGCGGCAAGTACGCGATGGTCCCGCTCGGCTTCTCGTACCGCCAGCAGATCGTGCAGCAGGCGCCGAAGGGCTTCGACTGGCAGGTGCTGCCCGCCCCGGCCGGCGCCGACGGCCTCACCCAGGGCGTCAGCCCCCAGACCCTGTCCATCGCCGAGGACAGCCCGCACAAGAAGGAGGCCGCCGAGTTCATCGACTTCCTGCTCCAGCCCAAGAACATGGTCCGCCTGGCCCTCGGCGACTGGATGCTCCCCACCGGCACGCAGGCACTCAAGGACCCCGCCCTGCACACCACCAAGGACGACTGGTCCACCGGAGCGGCACTCGCCGCCGACCTCGTCTCGGCGCCCGCACAGTCCGTACGCGGCTACCCGGAATGGAAGGACAAGGTGGCAACCCCGGCCTTCCAGGAGTACTACAGCGGCGCGATCACCCTGACCGGCCTACGCCAACGCCTGGAGAAGGACGGCAACTTGGTACTGGCGAGATACCAACGATGAGATGAGGCCTTAGGGGCGCGGGGCCGTGACATTCGCGGCTCCGCCGCGGGGCGCGACCAGCCCCCACCGACCAGCCCCCACCGACCAGCCCCCACCGACCAGCCCCCACCGACCAGCCCCCACCGACCAGCCCCCACCGAACAACCGCACCACCCTCCCCGGACGGCGCCTCCCAGCACGAAATCCCGTTGCCCCACTCCACCGACCCCACCTAGCGTGAGCGGCATGTCAGCCGCGAACGCGATCACTTACTCCGGTCTCGGCCGGAGCTGCACGTATGCGATCCGCATGCGCCGCGGCCCCGGTGCCCTGACCGGCCCGGGCGTCCACGCCCGCTGACACTTCTCCCTGTTCTTCCGGTCGGGGCCTTCGTCTGCCCGTATGCCCTTCACGGAAGACAAGGACCGCAGGCCATGGCCCGCCCCACGCACGTTTCCCGCGCGCTCTCGCAGAACTTCCTCGCCGACCGCGCCACCGCAGAGTTCGTCGCCCGCCTGGCCGTCCCTGACGGCCACCAGATTCCCCTCCTCCTCGAAGTAGGCGCGGGAAAAGGCGCGTTGACCGCGAGGCTCGCGCCCCACTGCCGAGAACTCCACGCCCACGAGATCGACCCCCGACTCGTACCGAAGCTCCGCACCCGCTTCTCCGCAACACCCCAAGTGCACGTCATCGCAGGCGACTTCATGGACACCCGCCCCCCACGCACCCCGTTCTCCGTCGCCGGAAACGTGCCGTTCTCCCGCACCGCCGACATCGTCGACTGGTGCCTGCGCGCCCCCGCCCTCACCGACGCCACCCTGCTCACCCAGCTGGAGTACGCCCGCAAACGCACCGGGGACTACGGGAGTTGGACCCTGCTGACGGTCCGCAGCTGGCCGCGTTACGACTGGCGGCTCGTCGGGCGGGTCGACCGGCGCCGGTTCAGCCCCGTGCCGCGCGTCGACGCCGGGATCGTGAGGATCGAGCGGCGCCGGACCCCACTCCTCGAACCCACCGAACTGCGCGGCTGGCGGCACCTGGTCGAACTGGGCTTCTCGGGAGTGGGAGGTTCGCTGCACGCCTCGCTGCGCCGGGCGCACCCGAGACGCCGCGTGGACGCCGCGTTCCGCGCGGCACGCCTCGACCCGCACGTTCTCGTCGGCGAGGTGTCGCCGGACCACTGGCTAAGGCTGCACGAGGAGTTGATGTCGTAGCGCCACCGCGCTCCGTATGATGCCGGGGTTCTGGCGCAGGCGTGACGCATGGCCTGGCCAGGGCCTCCGGGCTCGGGCCTGGCCATGTATCGCGAGGAGAGGGCAGTGGGTCGGATCAAGCGGATGTTCTTCGCACTCGATCGAGCCTTCGGCGGGCATCTGCCCCCGTCCGCGGCCCGCAAGCTCGCCGTTCGGCATCCGCTGCCCTGCGGCCTGGCCGTCGTCCTTGAGCGCAAGCGGATGATCCACTACGGCTTTCTGCCCCGCCCGGACCGCCCGGACCGCCCGGGCCGGCCCGACCCATCGACACCTACGAGCTGACCGACCAGGGGAGCTGACCCGAAGTGCAGGACAAGATCATCGATCTGATGGACGAGCACCGTCGCAGGAACGGGTTCCTGACGCTCGTAGGGATGGCCGCACTGGCCGAGACGAACACCGTCTTCGACCCGTTCTCGACGCTGATCGCCGACGATGCCGAGATCGGTGAGGGCAACACCTTCTTCCCGGGTGTCGTGGTGCGCTGCGACGGCGGGACGTGTTCCGTCGGCAGCGGCAACACCCTCCACCCGTCGACGCTGGTGATCGCCGCGAACGGTGGGCGGATAGAGATCGGGGACGAGTGTTCCCTCGGCCCCGGCGGTGTGCAGATCAAGGCCGACCAGCCCGGCTCCGTGCTGTCGGTCGGCAACCGCGTCCGGCTGCTCAACGGTGCCGAGATCGTCGGAGCCAGCGTCATCGGTGACGGTGCCCAGGTCCTCGGGGCCATCTCGGCGCGGAGCGTCCGGCTGGCCGGAGGCGACGACTTCACCGGCGCCGATCCCGACCGCCGCGGCGCCGTACTCAAGGGAGCGGGCCTGGCCCGCGGGATCCGACTGGAGGCCGGTGAGGTGGTGAACGGCCTCGGCGACTTCGCCGCGGCGAGCGTCGAGCGCCAGCTCGCCTACCACCCGCGGAGCAAGTGACTGGCGGGACGCCGAACCACCGGGTCTGGGCAGGCCGGACCCGGTGGTCGTACGTCCCTCTGCTGTGCCCTGGATACGAGCCCTGGATACGAACAGGCCCTCAACCCAGCGGAGTTACACGCGCACCCGCTCGCCCTCGCCCGCCACCGAGGACGTGATCTCCTCCGGGGACTCGTCGTGGGTGAGGTCGGGAAGGCGGTGGAGCCACTTCGGGAAGTACCAGTTGCGCTCGCCGAGCAGTGCCATCACCGCGGGGAGCAGGACGCCCCGGATGACTGTCGCGTCGATGAGGACCGCCGCCGCGAGGCCGACGCCCATCTGCTTCATGGACTGCATGGACAGCGTGCCGAAGATCGCGAAGACGGCGACCATGATGATCGCGGCGCTGGTGACGACGCCGGCCGTGGTGACCACGCCGTGCTGGATCGCGTCGCGGGTCGTACGGCCGCGCAGCCTCGCCTCGCGGATGCGGGAGACGACGAACACGTGGTAGTCCATCGACAGGCCGAACAGGATCACGAAGAGGAACAGCGGCAGCCAGGTGACGATGGCGCCGACGCCCTCCGCGCCCACCAGCGAGGCGCCCCAGCCGTGTTGGAACACGGCGACGAGGATGCCGTATGCGGCGCCCACCGAAAGGAGGTTGAGGACGATCGAGGTGATCGCGACCGTCAGCGAGCGGAACGACAGGAGCATCAGCAGGAAGGCGAAGACCACGACGAACGCGAAGACCGGTACGACCGATCCGAGGAGCTGGTCGTTGAAGTCGTGCGAACCGGCGACCTGTCCGGTGATCGGTGCCTGGACGCCGTCGACCTTGCCGAGGGTGGCGGGGCGCACGTCGTCGCGGAGTTTCTCCAGGCTCTTCGCGGCCTTGTCCTGGTCGGAGCCGCCGACGAGCGGGACGGAGACGAAGGCGACGTTCTGCGCGTCGTGCAGCTTGATGTCGACCGGGCCGAGCGAGGCGCCCGAACTGACCGCCTGCGCCTTGAAGTCGGCCAACGCCTGCTTGACCTCGGGGGAGTTGATGTCCTTTGCCTTGACGACCACCTCGGCCGGCTCGGAGCCGCCGGGGAAGGCGTCGTTGACGCGGTTGTAAGTGCCCACGATCGGGAGGGAGTTGCCGAACTCCTGGTCGAGGGTGAGGTTCTCGGTCTTCATTCCGACGGCGGGAGCGGCGATCGCCAGCAGCGCGCCGGCCGCGACGAGCACGGAGACGAGCGGCTTGGCGAGCACGCCCTTCAGGACGGCGGTCCAGAACCGGCTCTCGCCGTTGCCCCGGCGGCCGCGCCGGCGCAGGAACGGGATACGGCCCTTCTCGACCCGCTCGCCCAACAGCGAGAGCAGCGCGGGCAGTACGGTCACCGAGCCGACCATGGCGACCGCGACGACCATCAGCGAGGCCAGGCCCATCGCCTCGAACTCGGCGAGCCCGGTGAACAGCATGCCCGCCATCGCCACGCACACCGTGACACCGGAGACGATGATCGCGCGGCCACTGGTCGCGGCGGCGATCCGCAGCGCGGCCCCGGCGTCGCGGCCGGCCTCGCGCTCCTCGCGTTCGCGGCGCAGATAGAACAGGCAGTAGTCGACGCCGACGGCCAACCCGACAAGCAGCATCACGGAGTTGGCGGTGTCGCTCATCGGCTGGACGTGGCTGACGATGCCCATCAGACCCATCGTCGCGATGATCGCGGTCATGGCCAGAGCCACCGGCAGCAGCGCCGCCACCAACGCGCCGAAGGCGATCAGCAGAATGCCGAAGGCGACGGGTACGGCGGAGTACTCGGCCTTCTTGAAGTCGTTGCCGAACGCGTCCTTGTACTGCTTCGCCATGCTGGCGCCGCCGATCTCCTCGATCCGCAGCGAGCCGTGGTCCTTCTGCACCCCGGCGACGGCCTTCAGCACCGGCTCCACCCGGTCGCCTGCGGTGTCCGCGTCGCCCCGCATGTCGAACTGGACGAGCGCGCTCCGGCCGTCCTTCGAGATCGTCCTCGTGTCGTACGGCGAGGTGACGTCCGTGACCTTGCCGGTCCCCTCGACGGCCTTGACGACGGCGGAGACCGCGGTGCGGAACTCGTTGTCCGTGGAGGTGACCGACGCGTCCTTCGACTGGATCAGGATGGTCTCACCGGCCGGTTCCTTGATCCCGGCGTCGTCGATGATCGTGGCGGCGGTGTGCGTCTCGCCCTTCAGCTGGTCGCCCTCGTCGACGTCCACGCGGCCCGCCGCCGAACCGATTCCCATCGCCAGCACCACGAACAGCACCCAGATGCCGACCGCGGCCCACCGGTGCCGGGCGCTCCAGCCGCCGGCCCGGGCGGCGAGCCCCCGTACCCGCGAATCTCCGTTCCCCATGACGGGCTTGCCCCCTTGTGCACGGTGACAGCCCCCTGCCGCCACCTCATGGATCGAAGGTATGCGCGGAATAAGAACGTCCCCTCGTGCTGACCGGTGAAGTACCGGCGGCCCGGCTCCTCCGCACGGACCCCGGGTCCTCACCACTGGGGAGGACAGCGGCCCCTTACATCTACCCGGCCGCCTCGGGGGTGGTGATCAGGGTGTCCGATGCGTCGGCCGGGGTCCGCTTTGTTATTAAGAAACCTTGTTGAACAAGTCACAGGTGCTTGTAGGTGTGCCCATAACTGTTGATCCGGAGCCACCTCATCCGCGAGAGTTTCCGCGCACCCACGCACCACAAGAAGCGGCCGTCGTGCCCACCCCCACGGGGCACGAAGGCCGCTTTATGGTGTGCGGATGACGACGACGTATGCGGCGCTGCTGCGCGGGATCAACGTGGGCGGCAACAAGAAGCTCCCGATGGCCGAGCTGCGCGCACTCCTCGAAGGCCTCGGACACGACGACGTCCGCACCTACCTCCAGAGCGGCCAGGCCGTGTTCACGAGCGGCCACGGGGACGAGGACTCCCACGCGGCGGAGATCGCCCGGGCCGTCGAGGAGCGGTTCGGCTTCACGGTCGACGTCGTCGTCCGCGACCACGCCTACCTCAAGGCCGTCGCCGACAACTGCCCTTTCCCGGCCGCCGAGTTGGAGGCCAAGCAGCTCCATGTCACGTACTACTCGCTGCCGGTCGCGGAGGACCGCTTCGAGGGGCTCGACCAATCCGCCTTCCTCCCCGAGGAGTTCCGCCTCGGCGACCGCGCGCTGTATCTCTACGCCCCCGACGGCCTCGGCCGCTCCAAGCTCGCCGTCGAGCTGGCCCGGCCGCGCCTGAACAAGGGGCTGATCGCCACCACCCGCAACTGGAACACCGTGCTCAAACTGGTGGAGCTGACCGGCGGTTGAGATCCCTCGTGGAGGGAGAGATCCAACTGTGCGAGGCTCGTTCCCATGCGCTACATCATCATCGGAGCAGGGGCGGTCGGCGGAGCCATCGGTGGCCGGCTGGCCGGGGCGGGGTGCGAGGTCGTCCTCGTGGCGCGGGGTGCGCAACGGGCGGCACTGGCCGAGCACGGGCTGCGGCTCAAGGTGCCGGACGGCGAGTCGACGTACCGGCTGCCGGTTGTCCAAGAGCCCGCGGAACTCGGTGAGTTGAGGCCCGACGACGTCCTCCTGCTCGCCGTCAAGACGCAGGACAGCGAGGTCGCGCTCGCGGCCTGGGGACCCGCGCCGGTCGCCGGCGGCGGTACGGCCGCCGAGCGGCTGCCCGTCGTGTGCGCGCAGAACGGGGTGGAGAGCCAGCGCCTGGCGCTGCGCCGCTTCCGGCGGGTGTACGGCGTCTGCGTCTGGCTGCCCGCGACCTTCGTCGAACCGGGCGTGGTCGCCGCCGAGGGCGCTCCCCTCACCGGCATCCTGCACCTGGGCCGCTGTCCGCACGGCACGGACGAGACCGCCCGGCTGATCGCCGCCGACCTGGAGAAGTCGCGGTTCGAGGCGCCGGTCGTGCCGGACGTCACGCGCTGGCAGTACTCCAAGCTGCTCGGCAACCTCGCCAACGCGATCGAGGCGGTCTCCGGGCCGCTCGGCAGCGAGGAGAGCTTCGCGTTCTACGGGCGGGTGCGGGCCGAGGGCGTGGCCGTGCTCGACGCGGCCGGTGTCGCGTACGCGAGCGCCGAGGAGGAGAAGGAGGCGCGCGGCGACAAGATCCAGCTCGTGGAGATCGAAGGCGCACCGCGCGGCGGCGGCTCCTCCTGGCAGTCGCTGAACCGGGGCACCGGCACCATCGAGGCCGACTACCTCAACGGCGAGATCGCGCTGCTGGGACGGCTGCACGGCGTACCGACACCCCTCAACGACCTGCTGCAACGGCTGGCCAACGGCTTCGCGCGCGAGCGCAGGGCGGCCGGTTCGCTGCCGTTCGACGAGCTGGTCCGCCTCGCCGACGAGGCTGTCGCGTTTGTTCAAGAGTCCTGACGGCGCGCTGCCTAGCGTGGGGTGCATGAGCAACGACGACCTGCACCCGGACCGGTCGAACCACCACGACCTGCACCCGTACATGATCGAATGCGCCGCCGAGGCGGCCCGAGTCGCGCGCGGTGTCCGTGCGACCCAGCTCGACGACCCCACGCACTGCCCTGACTGGGACGTCCGCGCGATGGTCAACCACTGGGTCCTCTACACCTCGCACGGCCTGGAGCACCGCGCCCTGCGCAAGCAGCTCTCCGAGGAACTCACCGCCCGCGACTTCACCGCCGACCCGGACTGGGCCAAGGCCTACGCCGCCCAGCTGGACCGGGCCGTCGCCGCCTGGGCCGACCCGGCGGTGTGGGAGGGCGAGGTCGACCTCGGCATGGCGAAGATGCCGGCCGACGAACTCGCCTCGATGATCATCAAGGAGCTGGCGGTGCACGGCTGGGACGTCGCCACGGCCACCGGCCAGGAGTACCGCGTCTCGGACGGCGCCGCCCGCCTCGTGTTCGACGTGGTCGAGAAGCACGGCGCGCTCTACCGCCAGTACGACGGCTTCGCCGACCCGGTGCCGGTACCGGACGACGCCCCGGTGTTCGAGCGGGCCCTCGCCTCCAGCGGACGGGACCCGAGGCAACAGGCCATGAGCACATTGGACCACTGAGATACCGGATGATTGGATCGAGAACTCGGCCCAATCGGCGGTTAGCGTTCCGTGTATGAGCACTGACACCGCCGTCCGCGTCGACTTCTACTTCGACCCCGCCTGCCCCTTCGCCTGGATCACCTCCCGCTGGCTGCTGGAGGTCGAGCGCGAGCGCCCGCTCGACCTCCGCTTCCACGCGATGAGCCTCTACCTCCACAACATCGGCAACGAACTCCCCGACTGGTACCGGGAGTTGGTCGACAGGTCGATCGGCCCGGTACGCGTCGCCGTGGCCGCCGCCGAACAGCACGGCGACAAGGTCCTGCGCGACCTGTACACGGCCTTCGGCGTCCGCATCCACGAGCGGCGCTACGACGACTTCGACGCCGTGATCGCCGAGTCCCTCGCCGAACTGGGTCTCCCCGCCGCACTCGCCGACGCCGCCCACGATCCGTCGTACGACGACGCCGTGCGCCGCAGTCATGAGGCGGGCGTCGAGGAGGAGTCGGGCGGCTATGTGGGGACGCCGACCCTGCACGTCGACGGGACGGTGTGGTTCGGCCCGGTGCTGCGGGCGATTCCGCGCGGCGCGAAGGCGGCCGAACTCTTCGACAGCTTCCGGGTGTTGGCCACGCACCCGGACCTCTTCGAACTGAAGCGGACGCGTACCGGGGGACTGTCCTTCGACTGAATGTCCACAGTGCGGACGGAGTTGTCGTCACGGAGTGACAAGAATGCCGGAAGAAGCGCAGTACAGAGTGCGGACGGGCCGTCCGGGTCCGACATCACAGGGGAGTGCCGGAACCGGGCGGCTCCCGTGTACCGTTCGGGCGCCACCTCGTTTAACTCCGGGACAGACCAGGCTTGTTGTCCCTAGGGTGAAGTGCGCGAATTCGGACGGAAGGGCGGGGGACAGTGGCGGGCAGGGTCCTACCGTCGTTGCCGCAGTACCGCAAGGACGGGGTGACGCGACGGCTGTGCGCGTCGGTCCATCTCGACGAGGCGTTCGCCCGGGAGGTCGACCACCGCCTCACGGGCGACCGGCTCACCGCCCTGGGCCTCACCCTCGGCATCAACTTCGTTGCCCTGGCCCGGCACGCCCGTGCGGCCCTGCTGCGGCGCGAGACACTCGACCGCCAACTCGCCTGGCTCTTCGCCGCGTTGATCCTCTCCCTGCTCGTCGCGGTATGGGGCCTCGTCGAAGGCCGCGGGTCCGTCGCCCTGGTCGGCGTCTACGGCCCGCTCGGCATCCTCGGCGCCTCCTGGTGGCTGGTCCGCCGCGCGGAGGTGCAGGCGCGGGACGCGGCGCAGGAGGTGTTCCGCAACCCCGACAAGGCCGAGAAGCTCGCCGCGCCCGTGGAGCCGGAGGCGGAGAGCTGGCTGCAGGAGCACTCGCTCAAGCGCGCCAACGTCCTGCCGTACGCGGACGCGGCGGCCCTCACCAACCCGTTCGTGGGCAGCGGCAGCAAGATCAAGGAAGTGGTCTGGCAGCCCATCGACGTCAGCAAGCCCGCCGAAGCGCCGAACGGCGGCAAGCTCACGATCCTGCCCTTCGACGCCGTCGACCTGCACACCTACATCGCCAAGGAGATGGAGGGCATCGCCGGTCTGCAGGGGCTGCGCGCCAAGAACCGGCTCTACGTCCTCGGCAGCAACGCCTACATGCTCCCCGAACTGCTGCCCGACCGCACCGCCCGGCCGCGCCCGCAGATCCCCCGGCAGTTCGTGCAGGCCGGGCTGCAGAGCCCCGGCGCGGGCATGCGCACCCATCTGTGCCTGGAGCGCGTCGGCGAGGGCGGCCGGATCATCGTCTCCATGTACCTGCGGGCGATCCTCAGCGGACCCAGCCTCACCTGGGAGGTCGCCTCCTACGCCATCCCGCCGCTGCACGGCCGCTTCTACCGGGTGGACCGGCTGCCGGTGGCAGGCGCCGAGAGATGGCGGAGCCTCTTCCGGCACGCCACCTCACGCACCTGGCCCGAACTGCGCGGCGCCGTCGGCCGGATCCGCGACCGGAGCAGGAGCCGCCGTACCGCCGAGAAGGCCCTGACGAAGCTGCGCCGGGACATCACCGAGCAGCACTGGATCGTCGACTACGGCGCCCACGACAGCCTGCGCGAGTGGATCGGCGACTGGAGCGAGGCGGGCTACGCCGAGCGCATCGACTCGCAGGACTTCCTCTTCCGGCTGCAGCAGGGCGTGTTGATCGCGACCGAGCGGTTCCTGAAGGACCATCACGTCGACACGAGTTCCTTCGACAAGGCTCAGCAGATCATCAACACCCAGACCTACAACATCTCCGGTGACATCACGGGCAACAGCAACTTCGGCAACCACGGACAGATCAACGTCAACGGTCAGCAGGGACACGGGGGTCCGGGGCAGGGCGGGGCACAACAGCCCCAGCCCTGAACCGGGCGCGGAACAGGAGCCGGCGTATGAGCACGTACAACTTCAACGGCAACATCAGCGGGCCGTCCAACTTCGGGGACCACGGTCGCATCGAGATCAACAACGGCACGGACGCGGCCGACGTGGTGCGGCTCGCCGAGCAGCTCGTGAACCGGCTGCGCGGCGACCACCCGGCGCTCGTCCCTCAAGCACAGGTCATCCAGGGCGAGTTGGTCCAGGCGGGCGAGGAGGGCCGGGCCGTCAACCGGGGCCGTGTCCGGGCCGCGCTGGAGACCATCACCATCGGCGTCGGGGCCGGCACCGGCGGGCTCGCCCTCATCGAGCAGCTGAAGCACGCGCTCGGCCTGTGAAGCGGCGGGGGCGCCCCGTTCCGACAGGGCGCCCCCGCACCTCACTTGGCCTTGACGACCGCCCGTGCCCCGCCCCCGAGGTCCAGTTCGAGGCCCGAGCGCAGGGGGACCGTCTGGCCGGGCTCGATCTGCTGTGAGCCGCCGTCGGAGCGGGTCCCCGTCCAGGTCGACTGCGAGCGGTTGGCGATGCCGAACCGGCCCGGTTTCGAGGGGTGTTCGACCAGTTCCGCGACCAGGCTCGCGTCCGAGCAGTCGTGCCGGGTCGGCTCCGCCTGAAGGTGGTGGGCCTGCACCCGGGCCGCCCGGCGCAGCCGGATGTGGTGCTCGGCGCGCGGCGGGGGAGTGGTCACCACCAGCCGCGGCGGGAGGACGAGTTGACTTCCGCAGCCCCAGCAGGCGCGGGCCGGCGGGTTCTCGCCCGGCTCCGTCATGTTCTCCCGCCCGCACGCGGCGCACTCCACGACCGAGTCCAGTACGGCCCGCAGCGCGTCCCGCCACTCCGACTCGCGGACCCGGGACGCCGGATCGCGCAGCCCGGTCGTGAACCCGCGCCGGAACAGGTCCTGGAGCTTCCCGGCCGCCGCGTCCCAGGTGGCCAGCACGGTCGCGTGCTCCATCGGGTCCGGCGCGTTGGAGTCGTCGGCCGGGTCGAAGACGAACAGCGGACTCCTGCCGTACAGCTTGCGCTCCGCCGCTTCGTCGAGGCAGTGGATGCCCAACTCCCGTTTGCCCTTCAGCGGGTGATGGTTCATCAGGAACATGAACAGCAGGACCGCGAGGGAGTGCAGGTCGGACTGGGTGCCGGGACGGGCGCCCGGCTCGGCGCGCACCAGCTCCGGCGCCATGAACTCCATCGTGCCCGAGATGCCGCTGACGTCGCCCTCGACCACGGCGTTGTCGTTGTCGCAGACCAGCACGTCACCGGTGGCCGGGTCGAAGAAGATGTTGCCCCAGGAGATGTCCCGGTAGGCGATGCCCCGCGAGTGCAGCGCCTGGTACGCCTCCACCGTGTACAGGCACGCCGTCAGCAACGCCCTTGGTGAGGTGCGCAGTTGGCGCCGGAACAGCGCGGGCAGCCCCTTGAAGTGGTCCGGCCGCAGGCCCATGAGGTACCCGAACGAGCCCCGGTACTCGGGCACATACGCCTCGGGCCACAGGAACCGGTCGTCGTCGAAGTCGCGGTCCACCAACTCCCGTACGATCGCGTCCTGTTCCGGTGTCGCGCAGGTCGGGTAGTACCACTTCAGGGCCATGTCCCCGGCCGGAGTCTTGGCCCGGTACACCTCGCCCTGGCCGCCCGCGCCCAGCATGTCGACGATCTGGATCTCTTCGCCGTTCTGCGCGGTCAGCCGGGTGCCGCTGTCGAGCATGCCGCTCATCTATGTCTCCGTCTTCGGTTCCGTGTCCATGGGCGGGGCCGCCGGCGCCGTCGGCGCGTGCCGCAGCGCCGCCGCGAGGGTGGTGTCGTCGCCCGAGTACTGCGAGGCCTGCCGCAGCCACTCCGGGAGCACGGCACGCACCCCCTCGCTGCCCTCCGTCGTCAGCCGGCCGTCCAGGCCCGCCACGAACTGCCGGTAGCCGTCGGCCGAGGCGAAGCTCTTCGAGAGTCCGTCCGTCGACAGCACCACCAGGCGCGGGGTGCGGGCCTCGTCGAACACCGGCGCCCAGTGCATCCGCACCGCGCTCCAGGCCTCCTTGCCGCACAGCGACTCCGTCTCGTCGCCGAGGTCCTCCTCGGCGGGGGCCAGCGGCCGGCTCAGGGTGCCGTCGTGCTCGACCACCGCGAGATCCCCGTCGCCGATCTGCCAGGCCACGAACAGCCACGGGGTGAGGACGGCGCCGATGAGCGTGGTGCCGTAGAGCAGCAGTTTCTCGCTCTGCCTCGGTTCCGGGGTGCCGGTGTCGGCGACCGGGCGGTGCCGGGACCAGTGGCCGAGGGCCTCCTCCCGCCAGTCCTGCACGAGGGCGCGCGGGAAGTCGTCGCGGGCGTAGGTCATCAGCCGGGTCAGGCGGCCCCGTTCATGGCAGTCGCGGGCCGCGCGGGCGAACAGTTCGGCCCGGCCGCGGAAGCGGTCCACGGCGAAGCGGGCGCCGATCTCGCTGCGGGAGTGGGCGGCCGAGCCGTGGCCGTCGGCGACCGCCAGCAGCAGCGGGTCGTCGCCGGAGCCGGTGCCCTCGCACGCGTACCAGTCCTGGTTGAGTTTCTTGCCGACGCCCCGCACGCTCTCGGCCAGCGTCTCCCAGCGTCGCACCCCGAGCGTCACCACACGTCGTCGTCATCGTCGTCGTCGATGACCGGCGGCGCGTACGGCTGCTTGGTGAGGGTCAGCCCCGAGGAACCGCCCGCGACCGGCTGCGAGGCCGCCTTCACCGCCGCCGTCGACGCCCAACGGATCGCCGCCGCCAGCTGTTTGGGGCTGTTGGCGTCCAGCGGCTGGAGCTCGGGGTTGCCCAGGAACTCCTGCAGCACACTGCGGTCCGCGTCGGCGCCGATCGCGATCGCGACCCGTACCGCCTTGCGGCCCCACGGTGTCGCGTCGATCGCCTTCAGCCCTGCCCGCCAGTCGTCGGTCGGGACCCCGTCCGACGCCAGCGCCAGCACCGGCTTCAGCGCGCGCTGCGGCATCGGCGGGCTCTGCAGCTCGCGCGAGACCAGGTGCAGGGCCTCGCCGAGGTTGGTCATGCCGTCCACCTCGACGTCCTGCCAGGTGAAGTCGTCGACCGGGACCGGGGTTTGATGGTGCCACTGGGCGGTGGTGGAGAACGTGACGGTCCGCAGCAGCAGTTGCGCCGCCGGGTTGTCGTGCGCCACCGACCGCATCTCCGGAATCGCTTCTCTGATCGCGTAGTTGAGCCGGGCGATCTTCTCGCCCTGCATCGAGTACGAGCAGTCGAGCAGCCAGATGAAGTGGACCGGCCGGTTCGCCATCGGCCCGCCGGGAATGTCGCTCACTCCGTGTCCTTTCTTTCTGCGAGTGGGGGCTACGGGTGGGGGAGGAACAGGTAGGCCAAGTAGGCCAGGGTGGCGGCCGTGAGCACCAGGGAGGTGACGAACAGGCCCGCCAGCAGCCGCCGTCCGTGTCCGATCGGTGGGGTCACCTTCGTCATGCCGGGGTGTACCTCTTCTCCGGTTCGGCGCCGGGTGCGCGGAGCGGGGCCGTCTTCAGGCCGGAGGCCGCCAGCAGCCACAACACCGGTTCCGCGGCCCGGCGTTGCTCGCTCTCCAGCGGTCCGGTGCCGGTGGCGGCCCGGGCGCTCACCGCCCAGTAGCGGGCCTCCCTGAAATCGTGCCCGAGGGCCCGGACCAGCCCGCCGAGCCCGATCTCCGCCAGCCAGGAGTCGACCCGCGCCCCCGGGACGGGCAGCGTGACCAGCCGGTCCAGGACGTCCCGCTTGGTGACGACGGTGGCCACGGACAGCCGTTTGCGGCGACCGGTCAGCGCGTTGAGCTCGCCGGTGAGCTTTTGGTACGTCTCCCAGGGACCCTGCGGGGAGGGGCGCGCATCCCCGGCCCGCTCGGTGTCCTCGGGGCCGAGCCGGCCGCGCACCTTGGGGTCGGCCAGCACATCGGCGACCAGGACCACACCGTCCGTGTGCTTCAAGTACTGCTGGGCGCGCATCCGTTCGGCGTCGCTCACCGACTCGCCCATCGGGTCGTAGAGATAGAGCAGCCGCCGCCGGCGCCCGCGGCTCACCGTCAGCATCAGTGCGCGGGGCTGGCCGCCGGTCGTCGCGTGGGCCCAACCGGTGCTGTTCAGCTCCTGGTTGAGGTCGTTGAAGGTGTGGCGGTCGTCGGCGGAGGCGTAGTCGACGCGCAGGTCGCCGTGGCGGGCCCAGGCGTGCAGGCCCTCGACCATGGCCGCCATCAGCATCGTCTTGCCCGAGGAGGTGCCGCCGACCAGCGGGGCGTGCACGACCCGGGTGGAGCCGGCCGTCTCGGGCAGCACCCGGTCGCAGTGCGGGCACAGGGCGGTCAGTCCGCCGCGCCCGGCGAGCCGGGTCGTGGGCAGCCGCTGCCCGCACGCGCAGTGGTGCCACAGCACGCCGTAGCGGCCGGGCCGCAGCGAACCGTGCGAGGCGCGGCAGCCGGGGCAGCGGTGCACGGCCAGCGGCACCGGCAAGTAGCAGCCGGGATAAGGGCACTTGACGCGAATGCCGTGGACCAGTGTCCGGCCGTACTCCACCCCGCGCAGCACCGGCACCGCCGTCGCACAGCCCAGCCACACCAGGCCGACCAGCAGGGCGAAGAACAGCAGCGACACACCGAGCAGGACGGTGGCGAGGGCCGCGCCGAGCAGCGCGCCGAGGAAGACACCCGGCGCCAGCAGGACGGCGTACCCGAAGCGGTTGACCGGTGCCCGGCCGCGCAGGCCCGACGGGTGCCGCCCCTGGAACAGGTTGCGGACGTTGCGGTGCAGCCACGGATCGGCGAACGCGGCCCATACGACCCGTATGCCGTAGCCGCCGGCCGATGCGGCGTCGACCCACAACTGCCGCCAGTAGTAGCCGGGACGGGCGGGTTCGGCGCCCGCGGCGATGTGCGGGACCCGCTGGTCGGCGCGGCCCGGCTGCCAGGGGCCGAGGCCCCGCCAGACGGCCCGCGCGCCGATCCACAGGAACACCCACAGCAGTCGGCCGAGACAGAGGCCGGCCGCGACGATCCCGGTCCACACGGCCAGGAGCAGCAGCGGCGAGAAGGCGGTCATCGGCGGCCTCCCCCGCTCGGCGGTTCCATGTCCCCGGACCACACACCGGGCTGGTCGGGGCGCCGTCCGCGACCGGACAGCCGTCCCGCGAGACGCCCCAGGGCGCCGGGGCGATTCCAGGCGCGGTACGCGTCGAGCTTGCCGCGGCCCGCGCGGCCGAGCGCCGACTCGACCTCGGTCAGGTCCTCGGCGGGCAGCACCCGCACGATCGGCCGCAGCACCTTCGTCAGCAGGGTCGTCCGGGTCTCGTCCCAGGCCGGATGGGTTCCGGGGAACGCGCTCCAGTCGCAGAACCGGGCGGCGACATACGCCGGCACGGTCCGCAACCGGTCGCCCACCCGGTCCGATCGGCCCGCCCGCTCGTACGCAGCGAGCAGCCGAGGTTCACCCGAACGGGCCAGCGCGTACAGCTCGTTCTCCGGTACGTCCCCGTCGAGCAGCCTCCGTGCGAGGGCCCGGAAGGCACGGTCGACGACCGGGTCCGGCACCGGTTCGGCGGCGCCGTCGCGCAGGTTCAGCACCCGGCGGACCCACTCCTCGCCCTCGCCCTCGGTGCCCAGCAGCCCGGTGAACTCCAGGAGGAGCAGCGCCGCCCGCTGCCCCGGCCGCAGCTCGGTGTTGAAACAGCGCAGCAGGTCGACCGCGAGGGCCGGTACGTCACGGTCGTCCCGGGGAGCGCCGAGTGCGGCCTCGATCAGCAGGTCCCGGGTGCCGGCCGCGCGGTGGGTGTCGGACCCCAGCTCGTTCAGCAGCAGGCTCGCCTCCTGGCCGGTGGGCAGCTCGCCGGGCCAGGTGAGTCGGAGGGCGGTGCGCAGTACGGTCGGGTCGGCGTGCGGCGAGACCCCGGCGGTGCGGACCACCTCGTGGAACCGCGCGAGCCGGTCGCCCGCCCGGGCGGGCGTGACGCACATCCGCAGATGCGGGAACCCGGGGTGCATCGCGACGGGCAGCCCGGAACCCGTCAACACCCCTGCCACGGCGGTCGGTTCGGCCACGGCCAGCGCGTTGAGCGACCCGAACAGCGCCACCCGCAGCCCGGGGTGCGCGTGCACCGCGTCGAGCAGCGCGGGCGGACAGCCCACGGCGGGACGGTCCGCGCCCGCGCGCGGCGCGACGGGATCCGGACGGCCGGGCACGGTGGGGTTGTGCGGTGACAGGCCGGACACGCGGGGGCCGTGCGTCGGTGGGTCGGGCACGTGGAGGTCGCGCGGTGGTGAGGAGGGCGTGCGAGGGCTGTGCGGTGGCGAGCCCGGCACGCGGGGCTCGTGCGTCGGCGGGTCGGGCAGCGGGTCGCCGCCCGTGCGGGGCCGCTGGTGCCCAGGTCGGTCTGTCGGCCCCGGCTGCCCCGGCGCACGGAGGTCCCGCGACCGCTTCCCGTCGCCGTCCGCCGCGGCCGGGTCCGCCGGCCGGCTCACCAGCTCCCGGGCCAACCGCCCGGCCAGGTCCGGCAGTTGGTCCTGACAGTCGATGTCGAGCAGATCGGCCACCCGCAGCAGGGCCAGCGGCCGTCCGGTGGGCGGCTCCTGCGGGTCCGCGAGCCCGGCCCGCAGCGTGGGCGCGAGATCGCGGGCCAGTTCGTCGTGCGCCCGGGGCGTCAGCGACCCGGCCCGCAGCATCGGCACCGGTCCCCGGCCGAGCACCGCCGACGCCAGCACCCGTGCGGCCAGCGGGGCCGACACCACGGTCGGCACCTGCCCGTCCAGCCGGGCCAACAGGGCGGCCAGCGCCGCCTGTTCGGCCTCGTCCGCCACCGCGCCCGGCGCGGGCAGCGGGCCGCCGCACAACCCGGCGACCAGTGCCGTCAGCGTCTCGTCCGACAGCGCGCCCGCGCCCTCGGCCGCCCAACGGGCCGCCGTCGCACGGGCGTCGGCCCGCAGCTCGATGCCCGCCGTCAGCGCGGTCACCGCCAACTGCCCCAGATCCTCGGGGTCGTTGTGGAACAGGTCGGCGCGGCCCGCGCGCCAGATCCGGGCGCACACCTCGGCCCAGGTGTCCGCGACCGGCCCGGACGGCTGCCGCCCGGTGCAGTCGTGCACCCGGTAGCGGTGGTCGTGGGCCACCGACTCCGAGGACGGCAGCGCGCCCACGATCTGCTGGCGGGCCTGCTGGGGACGGCGGGTGTACGTCGTGAAGGTGAGCCGGTGCGCCTGCTCCCGGGGCAGGACCGCGCAGGCCAGCGCGATCCACTGCGCCACATCGGCGCTGTCGTGCTCCACCACCACGAGCTGCCCGGCACCCGGGTCCGCCGCGACCGCCCGCAGATCGGCGAAGAACGGCGCGAGCCACCCCGCCCGGGACACCGCGAACGCGACCAGCGCCTCCTTGCGCAGCACCCCGGACGGTTCGATACGGTCCACCGGCTCGGGCCTGCCGTCCGGGGGAGTCGCGTCCGCCCAACGCGGCGACTCCCACGCGGTGATGGGCAGCGCGCCGTCCGGCAGCCGGGTGCCCGAGGGCAGATGGACGGCGTGCGCGTGGAAGTTCCCCCAGCGCCCGCTGTAGTCCGCGCCGATGTACACCGTGCGGCTCAACAGCCGTCCGCCGTCGGCCAGTTCGCTGAAGCTGAAGGCCTTCGGGAAGCCCTTGAGCTGTTCGGCGTCGGGCCGGGCCGGGCAGTCGCGCGGCGGCTCGTACCCGATGAGCTGCTCGGCCTCCCGCAGCAGCCCCTGCGGAACTCCCGCGCTGACCGCCGTGAACCGGAAGCCGGAGCCGTCGGGACCGGGCGGCGCCGAGGTGTAGTGCAGCTGGGCCAGGGTCACTTGACTCGCCCCTTCGCGGTGGTACGGACCGGCAGCACTCCGCGCAGCGCCAGCAGCCACAGCAGCGGATCCTCCACCCGCACCGGCTGCGGCCCCGACTTCGGCACGTCGGCGGGCGCGTCGGCGGGCGGCGGCGCACCCAGCGCCGAGAGCCCGAACATCGACAACCGCGCGAAGTCCAGCTCCAGTTGGCGCATCAGCGCGCCCGAGTCCCAGTCCGCCATCAGGGACCGGATCTCCTCGTGCACGGCGAGCCGGTCGTCCTCGTCGAACATGCCCTCCGGGTGCGGGGCGTTGCGCAGCACCGGCGAGTGCGGGTCGAGCAGCGGCTTGAGCATGTCCGTCTTCGTCACCGCGACCGCGATCGGCGTGGTCACCCGGCCGCGCGCGCCGCCCTTGCCGTGGGCGCGCAGCTGGGCGGCCAGGTCGGCGGCGATCTGCTGCGGCGGTGTCTCCACCGTGGGCAGCGGCGGGCCGTCCTGGAGCGGCAACCGGTCCCGTACGGAGCCCAGTTGCAGCGGGTCCACCAGGAGGACGATGCCGTCGGCCGCGCTGAGGTAGCGGGTGTAGCGGTCCATCGCCTCGGCGCCCGCGAGGTCCTCGCCCGCCGCGTCGAAGAAGACCAGGGTGGTGTGCCGGGTGCCGTTGCCGAGTCTGCTGCGGCGGGGCACGCTCAGCCGGTACAGGAGCGGGTCGTTGAAGCCGAGCGCCGCCGGGCGGGTCGCGTCGGGCAGCCGCAGCCGCTCGTACAGGTCCTCCGCCATCTCCCGGTCCCGCTGCTGCGTGGACTGCCCCATCGCCGCCAGTGAGGCGTGGTAGGCCTGCCCGACCCGCTGGTTCAACTCGTTGACCAGCACGGACACATAGGTGCTCTTGCCGGATGCCTTCGCGCCGACCAGCGCGATGATGCGGCTGTCCTGGTCGCAGTAGTCGCTGGGCAGGTCGCTGTGGCAGGACGCGCAGACGCGGACCGTGGTCGTCACCCCGCAGTCCGGGCAGGGCACGCTGCTGCCGGAGCCGGGCCGCAGCCCGGACGCCAGCGAGGCCATCCCGCGCGCCGGGGCGAACACCGGCCCCCGCAGCAGGGCCGCCGGATTGACCCCGGGGCCCACGAACCCGGCCCAGACGTCGTCCCGTTCGGGCCCGCAGGGCGAGCCCCCGCGCACTCCGTTCGGGGTCATCAGGCACCGGTAGGGCAGTTTGGCCGCCGAAGTGCGGGCGAAGCAGTAGGGGCAGATGACGGTCGTCATGGCTCAGCGCACCACCAGGGTCGCGGGGGACGGTTCTTCGAGTCGTACCGAGGCCGCGTGCTCGCCCAGCAGAAAGCCGCGCAGCGTGTACGGCGCCGGGCAGGGCGCGGCGGGCAACTCCCGCTCCACCGTGCCGAGTCGGAGCAGGTCGGTGCCGGGGATCCGCACCAGGGTCGTGCCGTCGGCCGCGCTCCGGGGCCGGAGCGTGCCGCTGCGCGCGACACACACGAACTCGGGGGCCTCGCGCTGCTCACCGTCCTCCGGCGCCGACAGGGTGACCCGCAGCAGGGGACGGCCCCGGCCGAGCAACCGGCGTGGCGGGCGCACCAGTTGATAGCCGACGGCGGTGTCCGGCGGCAGCAGTGTCTCGGCCGGGTCCGGTGCCACGACGACTGCTCCGGGCGCCTGCGGCACGGCGGCGGCCCGGATCCGTACGGCCCCCGGGCCCACGGACAGCCGCAGCCCACCGCGCCGGTAGGCGTGCGCGGTGACACTCCGCTCGCCGGTGTCCCAACTCACCCTGAGATGACCGGTGTCGTCGGGCCAGTCCAGGGTGACCTCAGCCTCCCCGCCCGGCAGCCGGCGGGCGTCGAGCCCGGTCACCGGGCGGAGCACCTCGACCTCGACCGTGGGACCGGCGAGCGCGCGCTCCCCGAGTACGGCCACGGCGGCGACCCGGAGACACCGGCCGGGCGGTGGACACAGCGCGCCGTCCCGTGCGGGCCAGCGGAGTTCGGCCGGCACGTCCCGGGTGCGCAGTTCGGCGCCGGGGGCCGGGGCCTCGCCGGGCCACTCCACCAGCCGGACGTCCGCGTCCTCGGCGCCGGTCCAGGCGAACCGTACGGCGCCGCCCTCGGGGCGGGCGGTGAGGGTACGGACCGGGGCGGGCCAGGGGTGGACGGTGCGGGTGGCGCGGACCCCGGGGGAGGTGACCGGCTGTCCGCCGGGGGTCCGGTAGTGGCAGACGACGCGGAGGGTGTGGGTGCCGGCCGGCAGGCCCTTCGCGGTGAACCCGCCCTCGCGGGCGCCCAGTTGCTCGACGGTGCCGTCCGGTCCGGTGAGCTCGACCGTGACGTCGGCGGCGCCGGGCGGTCTCTTCCAGGTGCCGTCGATGCGCTCCGGGCCGTCCGTCAGGGTGAGTTCGCCGACCTCCGGGGCGAGCAGCACCTGGTGCGACACGAGCGGCGGACCGTCCACGAGTCCGCCGGACAGAGGCAGGGCGGCGTAGCGGACCGTGCTCCCGAGCACGAGGGCGTCGTCGTGCGCGGAGACCTCCCGCACGGTCGGCGCCCCCTGGTCGTCGCGGTGCAGACACACCAGCCGCCAGCCGTCGTCGGCGCCCGACTCGTCCCAGGTCAACCGCACGTGATCCAGGCCGAGTTCGGCGTCCAGTGCCGCCCGCTCACCACGCCGGGGCCGGCCCACCCGCACCAGTCCGCGCAACGCCCGCCGGTCGTCGGCGACTTCACGCAGCGCCCGCAGATACTCCGCGCCCGCCGCTTCCGCGTCCCGCGCCTCCTCGGCCCGCCGCGCCGCGAGCAACGCCTCGTCGACCACCGCGAACCGCGCGGCCGACTCGGCGCGCAGGGACCGCAGAGCCGGGTCGTCGGTGCCCGCCGGCAGCCGTTCCAGCAGGGTGCGGACGCGGTGCAGCCGGTGGCGGTCCCGGGCCCCGGCGAGGGACTCGGCGGCCTGCCGTTCACGTTTGTCGAGGCGGGGCCGCAGCCGGGCCGCCGCCACCAGCCCGGCGACCTCGTCGGCGCACACCCCCAACTGGGCGGCCGCGCGCGGGCGTTCCTTCACAGGCTGGTCCTGCAGCAGCCCGATCAGCTGGTACAGCACGACCCGGCGCGGCGCCTGTGGATCGTGCCGGTACACCTCGGCCAGCAGCTGGGCGAGGTGGGCGCCCGGATCGGGGGCGCGGGCGAGGTCCTCCAGGAACGGGAGGTCCACCCGACGGCGACCGCGCCCGCCGGAGGGCACGTACAACCCGTCGAGGACACCCAGCCCGCCGACGCCCGTCGGCACCAGGACCTCGCCCAAGTGCCGTAAGCCGGCCGCGTGTTGGGCGGCGACGAGCTCGCCGTAGGACGCGACGAGCGGGCTCAGCGGCAGGCCGGACAGCGCCCGGGGCAGCCCCAAGTGATGCCCGAAGTCCCGACCCTTCACGTGTACTGCTCCCCCGCTAGCTCCGCGAGGAACTATCCCAGCAGATCCGGGGCCCAAGGGGGACCCTTTTTCGCGAATCCGGGCAGGTCGGGGCAGCCCTGTGCGTGCGGCTCGCGGAAAGGCCCCGGCGAGGGGGACCGGGTCGCGGTCCCCCTCGCCGGGGTGTGCGGAGCCGGGTCGGCTCCCGTCGCCCACGTCAGTTGATGCAGGCCATCCAGGCGGGGGCCAGGGCCCCCGGGGGGACGTAGAGGGCCGCGCAGGCGTGGCCGTTCTTCGTCGTCTTCTTGGTCACCTCGACGTACTGGTTCGGCTTGACCGTCGGGTACTTGTCGTTGTGCCAGGTCCTCTGGTTGGTGACCGTCAGCCGGGCGCTGTAGGTGCTGTTCGTCCAGTTCCTGACCGAGGCGACGAACTGGTTCGTCCTGGCGCCCGCGTTGCCCTTCTTGCGGTACGTGATGCAGACCCACACATCGTGGTTCTTGTCGCACTTCTGCGTCTTCAACGCCTTGGCGGCGGCCGTCGTGCTGCTCGTGGCGGCCAGGGCGGGCGAGGCCGTCGAGATGAGGGCCGTCATGGCGACGACTGTTGTTGCGATGGTCTTCAGACGCACTGAATTCATTCCTCCCGTTTGGTCGTGCACACTGATCATCTCGCGCAAATCAGGTCCACGACAAGGTAATTGAGGAGGAGTTGAGGTAAAGGAGATTGCTAAAGGGAAGGTAAATTCTGGCCGGTCGGCGGAACCGTCAGACCATGGCCGGATGCCGGTCCCGTGCCGCCGCCGCATAGCGGTCCAGCAGCAGGGCGGCCAGTTCCGGAGCGGGGCCGAGGACGTCCGCCAGCACGTCCGCGTCCGCCTCGGCCGCGCCCGCCGCGATGCGGTCCGGGAGCCGGCCGGGTGCGATGACGTACGGGGCGACAGCCACCCGGCGGATGCCCAGGGCGCGCAACTCGCGTACCGCGTCCTGGGTGCGGGGAAGGGCGGCGGAGGCGAACGCGGGCCGTACCGCGCACCAGCCGGTGCGCCGCCACTGTCGCGCGATGTCCGCGATCACCGCGATCGCCTCCGGGTCGGTCGACCCCGCCGAGGCCAGCACGATCCCCGTCGAGGACTTGTCGGCAGGCGTCAACCCGGCCTCGTGGAGCCGTCGTTCGAGGGCGGAGAGGAGCAGCGGCGACGGTCCCAGTACCTCCGCCTGCCGGATCCTGAGCCGTGGCGGTGCGCCCGCGAGGACCGCGGGGATGTCCGCCTTCGCGTGGAACGCTCGGGTCAGGAGAAGGGGCAGGGCGACGACGTCCCGCACGCCCTCCGCCGACAGGGACTCCAACACCCCTTGCACGGAAGGGGCGTTGAAGTCCAGGAAGCCGACCTCCACGCGCAGCCCGGGCCGCCGCGACCGTACCCGCCGGACGAGGGCGTGGACGGTCGCGGCGTGCCGCGGATCGCGGCTGCCGTGGGCGACGACGAGGAGAACGGGCCTTTCATGCATGGGCGTCAGCTCTTCACCAGCAGACCCCGGCTGCGCAGCACCCAGCGCTCCACCGGGCTGAAGAGCAGCAGATCGATGGCGATACCGACGAACAGGATCAGGACGATCGCCTCGAACACCATCGCCATGTCGCTGGCGGTCCGGCCGTTCTCCAGCAACTGGCCCAGCCCCACGCCGAGATCGGGGAAGTTCGCGATGATCTCCGCGGCCATCAGGGAGCGCCACGAGAACGCCCAGCCCTGCTTCAGGCCCGCCACATACCCGGGGAGCGCGGCGGGCAGCGTGACGTGCCAGATGCCCTTGACGCCGGTCGCGCCCATCGTGCGGCCCGCCCGCAGGAACAGCGGCGGCACCTGGTCGACGCCGGACACCAGGCCGTTGGCGATCGAGGGGACCGCGCCGAGCAGGATCACCGTGTACATCATCGAGTTGTTCAGACCCAGCCAGATCACGGCCGGCGGCACCCACGCCACCGAAGGCAGCGACTGGAGGCCGGACAGGATCGGGCCGATCGCCGCGCGCACGAACTTCACCCGGGCCACGACCAGGCCCAGCGGGGTGCCGATCAGCAGGGCGAAGAAGAAGCCCAGCAGACCGCGCGAGACGCTGGTCCAGATGTAGCCGAGCAGATCGCCCTTCAGCCAGGCGTCCTTGAACTCCCCGCCCACGGCGCTCGGCGAGGGCAGCTTGCTCGGGTCGTCGACGATCGGGGTCAGGATCACCCAGACGACCATCACCACGGCGAGCGCGACGATCGGCGGGAAGATCTTGTTGACGAACGTCTGCCGGAAGGTCGGACGGCTGGTGACGACCAGGTCCAGGGCGTCCAGACCGGCCTCCACGGAGACGATCTGGCCGAGGGTGCCGGCCGCCGACTCCCCGGTCGACTCCGTCGTCCTCGTCTCACTGCTGGCCATGACGGCGGATCTCCCCACGCAGTACATCGGTGATCTCAAGGGACAGTTCGGCCACGGGCGCGTCCTCGATACGGCGCGGCTGCGGAATGTCGACCGTCCACTCGCGGGCGATCCGGCCGGGCCGGGAGGACAGCAGGATCACCCGCTGGGCGAGCCGTACCGCCTCCCGCACGTTGTGCGTGACGAAGAGGACGGAGAGCCCCGTCTCACCCCAGATACGGGTCAGTTCGTCGTGCAGGACGTCCCGCGTGATGGCGTCCAGCGCCGCGAACGGCTCGTCCATCAGCAGGATGCGGCTCTCCTGGGCGAGCGCGCGGGCCATGGCGACGCGCTGGCGCATACCGCCGGACAGCTCGTGCACCCGCTTGCCGTACGAGCCCTGAAGCCGGACCAGTTCGAGCAGTTCCTCGGTCCGGCCGCGCCGCTGGTCCTTCGGAACTCCCCTGAGTTTCAGGGCGAGTTCGATGTTCTTGCCGGCCGTGAGCCAGGGGAACAGGGCGTGCTCCTGGAACATCAGCGCCGGACGGCCGTCCGTGGTGATGGACCCGGTGGAGGGCCTGTCGAGGCCCGCCACCAGGTTCAGCAGGGTGGACTTGCCGCAGCCCGAGGCCCCCAGGAGGGTGACGAACTCGCCGGGAGCGACATCGATGGTGATGTCGTCCAGGACGAGCTGCTGCCCACCCGGCGTCGCGAAGGACTTCGAGACATGCTCAAGGCGTGCCGCGTACTCGACCGCCGCGGTGGTCTCCTTGGCGAGGGTCGTGGCCATGGTCGTCACCTCCTGGGAAGTCATCGGGCTCCTCCGATCAGCTCGTGCCGAGGCCGGCGGCGTCGACGGTGCTGTCGCCGTCCGCCTTGAGGACCTTGTTGAGGAGCGTCAGGTCGTAGATGCCGCTCAGGTCGGGCTTCGCCAGCAGACCCGCCTTCACCGCGTGCTCCGCCTCGGTGTTGAGGGTGGCGGCCAGCGGGTCGTTGGTGAACTGGATCGAACTCCACGCCGGGTCCAGGACGTTGGCGGGAAGCGCCTTGCCGGAGTCGGCCTCCAGCTGCTTGTTCGCCGCGGCCTTCGCCTCGGTCGGGTTGGCGTTGATCCACTTGTTGGCCGCGACCGAGCCCTTCAGGACCGCCTCGACGACCTTCGGGTGCTCCTTGAGGAAGCTCTGCCGGACGATGATGTTCGTGATCACGAACTTCTTGTCGGGCCACAGCGTCGACTCGTCGAGCAGTACCTTGCCGCCCTCGGCGACCAGCTTCGACGCGGTCGGCTCCGGCACCCACGCGCCGTCGATCGAACCGGCCTTGAAGGCGTCCGGGGTGATCTTGTTGTCGGTGCGGACGACGGTGACGTCACCCTTGCCGCTCTGCGCGTCGACCTTCCAGCCCTGGTCCGCGATCCAGTTGAGGAACGCCACGTCCTGCGTGTTGCCCAGCTGGGGCGTCGCGATCTTCTTGCCCTTGACGTCCTTCAGGGACTTGATCTTCTTCGGGTTGACGACCAGCTTCACCCCGCCGGACGCCGAACCGCCGATGATCTTCAGGCTCTTGCCGTTGGACTTGGTGTAGCCGTTGATCGCCGGGGAGGGGCCGATCCAGCCGATGTCGATGGAGTTCGAGTTGAGCGCCTCGATCTCGGACGGTCCGGCGTTGAAGGTCGCGTACTCGGCCTTGGTGGCGCCCAGTTCCTTCTGGAACAGACCCTGCTCACGGCCGACGAGCGCGGTCCCGTGGGTCAGGTTGCCGAAGTAGCCGATCTTCACGGAGGCGAGACCGTCGATCTTGGAGGACCCGGCGGCGACCTTCTCCTTGGAGTTGGTGTCCTTGGAGTCCGACCCGTAGCCGCAGGCGGCGAGGGTGAGCAGGGGGAGCGCGGCGACCACGGCTATGCCGCGGCGCAGAAGTGTTGAGCGGTTGGCAGGCACGGGAGGTGTTCCTCTCGTTGGCCCGGCGGTCACGGTCTCAGTTCGTGGCCGGGAGGTCGGCAGGTCTTCGTTTTCGTCGCGTCCGGGACGGCGGGTGGGGGGACGGGGCGCGCAGGCAGTGCGCGTACGTCAGCCCGCACATCGCGCCACTCCGCCCTGCCCGCTGCCGAGGGCGCCGCTGCCGACGCGGCCGCCCTCCTTCGCGAACGTGGAGTAGAAGTCCCTGGACGTCATGTCAGAAGTCCCAACCGTCGTCGTCCGTACCGTCCTTGACGGGCTCCGGTGCCGCGAACGACTCGCCGACCATGCCGGCGGTCAGCGTGGTGCCGTCCGCCGGGTCGATCAGGATGAACGATCCGGTACGGCGCGAGTCCGCGTACGAGTCCACCGGCAGCGGCTCCGCGGTGCGGATCTTCACGCGGCCGATGTCGTTGGCGACGAGCTGTCCCGGGTGCGGGTGCAGGGACAGGTCGTCGAGTGTGAGGCGGGACGGGATGTCCTTCACGATCGCCTTGACCGTGCGGGTGCCGTGCTTCAGGAGGACCCGGTGGCCCACGGTCAGCGGCTGGTCCGCGACATGGCAGACGGTCGCCTCGATGTCCTGCGTGGTCGCCGGGGCGTCCTTGCTGGGCACGATCAGGTCGCCGCGCGAGATGTCGATGTCGTCCTCGAGGAGGACGGTCACCGACTGCGTGGTCCACGCGGTGTTGACCGGCTTGCCGAGCAGGTCGATGCCGGAGATCCTCGTGGCCCGCCCGGACGGCAGCACGGTCACCGCCTCGCCCACCCGGAACGTACCGGCCGCGATCTGGCCCGCGTACCCCCGGTAGTCCGGCAGGTCGGCGCTCTGCGGCCGGATCACGTACTGCACGGGCAGCCGCGCGTGGCAGTGGCTCAGGTCGTGGGCGACCGGTACCGACTCCAGGTGCTCCAGGAACGTGGGCCCGCCGTACCAGTCCATGTGCGCGGACGGCTCCACCACGTTGTCCCCGGCCAGCGCCGAGATCGGGATCGCGGTGATCTCCGGGACGCCCAGCTCGCTCGCGTACGCCGTGAACTCCTCGGCGATCGCCGCGAACACGGACTCCTTGTACTCGACGAGGTCCATCTTGTTGACCGCGAGCACCACGTGCGGCACCCGCAGCAGCGCGGCGATCGCCGCGTGCCGCCGGGTCTGCTCGACGACACCGTTGCGGGCGTCGACGAGGATCACCGTCAGCTCGGCCGTGGAGGCACCCGTCACCATGTTGCGGGTGTACTGCACGTGGCCGGGCGTGTCGGCGAGGATGAACCGGCGCCGGGGCGTGGCGAAGTACCGGTACGCCACGTCGATGGTGATGCCCTGTTCGCGTTCGGCGCGCAGGCCGTCGGTGAGCAGCGCGAGGTCGGGCGCGTCCTGCCCGCGATCGGCCGAAACCCGCTGCACTGCCTCCAGTTGGTCGGTGAGGACCGACTTGGAGTCGTGCAACAGCCGTCCTACGAGCGTGGACTTGCCGTCGTCGACCGAACCGGCCGTCGCGAACCGCAGGAGGGTCGTTTCGGTGAGTTCCGTGATGGTGCTCATGGTTAGAAGTACCCCTCGCGCTTGCGGTCTTCCATCGCGGCCTCGGACAGCTTGTCGTCGGCACGCGTGGCGCCCCGCTCGGTCAGCCGGGAGGCCGCGATCTCGGTGATGACCTGCTCCAGCGTCACCGCGTCCGAGTCCACGGCACCGGTGCACGACATGTCACCGACGGTCCGGTACCGGATGAGCCGCTTCTCCACGGTCTCGTCCGCCTTCGGCCCGCCCCACTCACCGGCGGTCAGCCACATGCCGCCCCGGTTGAAGACCTCACGCTCGTGCGCGAAGTAGATCTGCGGAAGCTCGATGCCCTCGCGGGCGATGTACTGCCAGACGTCCAGCTCGGTCCAGTTGGACAGCGGGAACACCCGGACGTGCTCGCCGGCCGCGTGCCGCCCGTTGTAGAGGTTCCACAGCTCGGGCCGCTGGCGCCGGGGGTCCCACTGAGAGAACTCGTCCCGCAGCGAGAACACCCGCTCCTTCGCCCGTGCCTTCTCCTCGTCCCTGCGCCCGCCGCCGAAGACCGCGTCGAACTTCTCGGCCTGGATCTTCTCGGTCAGCGGCAGGGTCTGGAGCGGGTTGCGGGTCCCGTCGGGCCGTTCGCGCAGCACACCGCGGTCGATGTAGTCCTGTACGGAGGCCACATGCAACCGCAGCCCGTGCTTCTCGACCGTGCGGTCCCGGTACTCAAGCACCTCGGGGAAGTTGTGTCCCGTGTCCACATGGAGCAGCGAGAAAGGAACCGGCGCCGGAGCGAACGCCTTCAGCGCCAGATGCAGCATGACGATCGAGTCCTTGCCGCCGGAGAAGAGAATCACCGGCCGCTCGAACTCACCCGCCACCTCACGGAAGATGTGCACCGCCTCGGACTCCAGAGCGTCCAGGTGCGAGAGGGCGTACGGCGTGTCCGTACCCTCGTCGGTCTTGGCGACGGTCGCCGTCATGCCAGTCCCCTCTCGGTGAGCAGCGCGTGGAGTGCCGCTGCCGACTCCTGCACGGTCTGGTGCTGCGACTCGATCCGCAGATCCGGCGACTCGGGCTCCTCGTACGGGTCGTCGACCCCGGTGAGCCCGGTCAGTTCACCGGCGGCCTGCTTGGCGTAGAGACCCTTCACATCGCGTGCGGAGCACACGTCGACCGGGGTCGCCACATGCACCTCGATGTACGCGGCACCGCTCTCCTGGTGCCGCTTGCGGACGGCCTCGCGGCTGTCGGTGTACGGCGCGATGACCGGGACGAGCGCCTTGACGCCGTTGCGGGCGAGCAGCTCGGCGAGGAAGCCGATGCGCTGCACGTTCGTGTGCCGGTCCTCGCGGCTGAAACCGAGGCCCGCCGAGATGAACTCGCGGATCTCGTCGCCGTCGAGCACCTCGACGAGGTGGCCCTCCTCGCGCAGCCGGCCGGCCAGCTCGTACGCGATGGTGGTCTTGCCGGCACTCGGCAGACCCGTGAGCCAGACGGTGGCTCCGGTCGTCACGTGCAACTCCTTCTCGGTGATGGTCATTCGTGCAGCCCGCACTCGGTCTTCCCGCGCCCCGCCCAGCGGCCGGCGCGCGCGTCCTCGCCCGCGAGGACCCGGCGGGTGCAGGGCGCGCAGCCGACGGACGCGTAGCCGTCCATCAGCAACGGGTTGGTGAGGACGCCGTGCTCGGCCACATACGCGTCCACGTCGTCCTGGGTCCAGCGGGCGATGGGGGAGATCTTGACCTTCCGGCGCTTCTCGTCCCAGCCGACGACCGGGGTGTTCGCCCGGGTCGGGGACTCGTCGCGGCGCAGTCCGGTCGCCCAGGCCGCGTACTTGGTGAGGCCCTGCTCCAGCGGCTGGACCTTGCGCAGCTTGCAGCACAGGTCCGGGTCGCGGTCGTGCAGCTTGGGGCCGTACTCGGCGTCCTGCTCGGCGACGGTCTGGCGCGGGGTGAGCGTGATGACGTTGACGTCCATCACGGCCTCGACCGCGTCACGGGTGCCGATGGTCTCGGGGAAGTGGTAGCCGGTGTCGAGGAACACCACGTCGACGCCGGGCATCGCGCGGGAGGCGAGGTGGGCGACCACCGCGTCCTCCATCGAGGAGGTCACGCAGAACTGCTTGCCGAAGGTCTGCACCGCCCACTGGAGGATCTCCAGCGCGGAGGCGTCCTCCAGGTCGCGGCCCGCCTGCTCGGCGAGGGCTTTCAAGTCGTCGGTGGGGCGCGCCTTCTGAGTCGTCGTCATTTCTGTTCTCCCCCTGCGTCGGTCTGCGTCAGACCCCGGGCGAGGAGCCCGAGGAACTTCAGCTGAAAGGCCCGATTGCATGCCGCGCATTCCCATGCGCCATGGCCCTGCTCGTTGGGACGCAGGTCCTCGTCGCCGCAGTAGGGGCAGTAGAAGGGGGCGGCGCGCTCGCTCACGACAGCGACTCCTCGCTGGCGCGCGTGGCCCAGGTGGCGAAGCGCTCGCCGTCCTCGCGCTCCTGCTGGAACCGGGTGAGGACCCGCTCGACGTAGTCGGGCAGCTCCTCCGAAGTGACCTTCAGGCCACGGACCTTGCGGCCGAAGCCGGCCTCCAGACCGAGGGCGCCGCCGAGGTGCACCTGGAAGCCCTCGACCTGCTCGCCCTTGTCGTTGAGGACCAACTGGCCCTTGAGACCGATGTCCGCGACCTGGATACGGGCGCAGGCGTTCGGGCAGCCGTTGATGTTGATGGTGATCGGCTCGTCGAACTCCGGGATGCGGCGCTCCAGTTCGTCGATGAGCGTGATGCCGCGCTGCTTGGTCTCGACGATCGCGAGCTTGCAGTACTCGATGCCGGTGCAGGCCATGGTGCCGCGCCGGAACGGGGAGGGCTTCGCGGTGAGGCCCAGCGCCTCCAGGCCCTCCACCAGCGAGTCGATCCGGCTCTCCTCGACGTCGAGCACGATCATCTTCTGCTCGACGGTCGTACGCAGCCGGCCCGAGCCGTGCGCCTGCGCCAGCTCGGCGATCTTCGTGAGCGTGGTGCCGTCGACACGGCCGACACGCGGCGCGAAACCGACGTAGAAGAGGCCGTCCTGCTGGCGGTGGACGCCGACGTGGTCGCGCCAGCGCTGGACGGGCTGCGCGGGGGCGGGGCCGTCGACGAGCTTGCGCTTGAGGTACTCGTCCTCCAGGACCTGGCGGAACTTCTCCTGGCCCCAGTCGGCGACGAGGAACTTCAGGCGGGCGCGGGTGCGCAGCCGCCGGTAGCCGTAGTCGCGGAAGATGCCGATCACGCCGGCCCAGACGTCCGGGACCTCGTCCAGCGGGACCCAGGCGCCGAGCCGGACGCCGATCTTCGGGTTGGTGGACAGACCGCCGCCGACCCACAGGTCGAAACCGGGGCCGTGCTCGGGGTGGTTGACGCCGACGAACGCGATGTCGTTGATCTCGTGCGCGACGTCCAGGAGCGGGGATCCTGAGATCGCCGTCTTGAACTTGCGCGGGAGGTTGGAGAATTCCTTGGTGCCGATGTACAGGCGGTGGATCTCGTCGATGGCCGAGGTGCCGTCGATGATCTCGTCCTCGGCGATACCGGCGACCGGGGAGCCGAGGATGGTGCGGGGCGTGTCGCCGCAGGCCTCGGTAGTGGAGAGACCGACCGCCTCCAGGCGGTTCCAGATCTCGGGCACGTCCTCGATGCGGATCCAGTGGTACTGCACGTTCTGCCGGTCGGTGAGGTCGGCCGTGCCGCGCGCGAACTCCTGCGAGATCTCGCCGATCACCCGCAGCTGGTCCGTGGTCAGCCGGCCGCCGTCGATGCGGACGCGCAGCATGAAGTACTTGTCGTCCAGCTCCTCCGGCTCCAGGATCGCCGTCTTGCCGCCGTCGATCCCGGGCTTGCGCTGGGTGTACAGCCCCCACCAGCGCATACGGCCGCGCAGGTCGTTCGGGTCGATGGAGTCGAAGCCGCGCTTGGAGTAGATCGTCTCAATGCGTGTCCGCACATTGAGACCGTCGTCGTCCTTCTTGAACTGCTCGTTGCCGTTGAGCGGAGTGAAGTGTCCGGCGGCCCACTGACCCTCACCGCGGTGACGGCTCACCTTGCGGCGGGGCGCTGCGGATGCAGGGTTCTCGGGGGTGGCGGCCATGGTTCTACGTCCTCCGGGACAGGCGGGTGATCGGCTCTGACCTGCGCGTACGGGCGCATGCGGGCATACGTGCGCGTCTTTGCGCAGGGTGGGGCAGATACGGGAAATCCGGGGGGTTGCGGCTCGGCTAGCCCGCCGGACAGATGGCGCTGGACATGCGGCCGAGGTCGACGTGCCGCCGACTCACCAAGGCAATCCCAGTTCCAGACATGACGGAAGCGTGTCACGGCGATCTGGACACAGTCCAGCTTCGTCCGTCATGCGGACACCCTGGTCTCGATATGTGAGACGAGGGTGTCGTCAGTCACATGACGTGCGCGCGGTCTTGTCGGCGCAGGTCAGACCGGGTAGGCCCCCGGCCACGGGCCCGGCGTGGTCACCAGCGCCACCTCCTCGACCTGGGTGTCGAAGAGCTTGAAGCCCCGGCGCTGGTAGTTGTCCATCGCGTGCACCCCGTCCAGGCTGCAGGTATGCACCCAGACCCGCCGGGTGGGCGCCCGTCCCGGCCAGCGGTCCGCGAGGTCCCAGGCGCGGGCGGTGCCGTAGGAGAGGAGGTGGCCGCCGAGGCGTCGGCCGCGGAAGGCGGGGATCAGTCCGAAGTAGGCGATCTCGACGACGCCGTCCTCGTGCGCGGCCAGTTCTGTGTAGCCGGCGGGAGTGCCCCGGTCGTACACGACCCAGGTCTCCGTGCCCGGCCGGTCCAGGTGCTCCTGCCACTGTGCGAACGTCCAGCCGAGCCGGTCGATCCAGAGGATGTCCCCGCCCACGGACGCGTACAGAAAGCGGCTGAGCTCGGGGGAGGGCACCTCGGCGCGGACGATCCGCACGTCTCCGTCCGGCGCGATGGCCGGGAGGAGGTCGCGCGGGTCGGTCTGCTCCAGGGACCAGGTGGTCACGGGGGTGTTCGTCATGCCCGTCAGGGAATCATCCGGCCGGGGGATCTGTCGATCAGTGGATCAATCGAGGGAGCGGTCGATCGAGGTCAGCGGCAGAGCGAACAGCATCCGGCCGGACACCGACCAGACCTCGCCCGTTTCCTGCCAGTAGGAGAGGGAGCCGGTCCCCGCGCTCCAGCACTGATGCGTCTCGTCGGCCCCGCACTCGGTGGCCTGCGCGTCCTTCGCGTCCTGCCGCCACAGCGAGCCGTGTCCGCTCTGCTCCCCGGCCGCGCCGCCCAGGTACCAGGAGGCGCCGCTCGCGAGCACGCCCCCGACGCCGGGAACCTTCGTCGCGTACGCCTCCTCGGGCACCGCGCGCCCCGCCGAGTCCGTGGCGAGCAGCCCCGGCCGCGCCGGATCGAGGCTGAAGGGATAGCGCCACAGCAGCTTCCCGCCGCTCGCGACCAGGCTGTCCGGAACCGTGCCGCGGTCCAGCGAGAGACCTACGGGCCCGGTGGCGGAGCTGCCACCGGTCAGCCGGTACGACCCGATCGCCGGCAGTACGTACCGGTACCCGGCGGCCGACCAGCCCTCGCGCACCCGGCCGACCGCGGAGGCCGTCACCGTGGCGCGCTGGATGCGGTTCATGTCGTACACGTACAAAGCGTCGCGGTTCCCGCCGCTGGTGGTGACCAGGAGCTTGTCCTGGTACCAGACCATGCCGGAGACCTTGGAGACGAGCCCGCGGTAGTCGCGCCCGCCGTCGGTCGGTACCGCGAGGAGGGCCCAGGTGTAGGTGAGATTCGCGGGGTCGCCGGCGTTCACGAAGGCGACCTTGGCCAGGCCGCGGCTGTTCGCGCTCCAGCCGGAGAGGATCACGCGGTTCGAGCCCCACCAGCCGTCCTCGTCGGCGTCGCCCGAGGTCGTCACCGAGCGCGGGGTCCACGCCGGGTCGGCCGCGTCGCCGCTGTCCCAGCAGTACGCGCGGGTCGCCGCCGGTTCGACGGGCAGCGCCGCCTTCTCGTCCGTGGTGCAGTCGGCGGCGTCGCGGAGTGTGTGGTCGGCGCTCTTCAGCACGGTGTCGACGCCCACCGGACGTCCCATCGCGGAGGCCAGCCGGTCCAGCGACCGCTGCGGCTCCAGTCTCTCCCGCAGCTCCAGCTTCCCCAGCTCGGAAGCCGAGGTGAGCGGCTTCAGCGCCCCGGGATCGGAACTCACCGTCGCCTGCGAGGCACTGATCATCGTCGCGGCGGCGGTCAGGCCGAGCGCGGCCCCGGCCAGCGCCGCACGCAGCGCCCTGCCCCGCTTGCGCCGGCGATGTCGCCCACGTGCACCCATAAGTGTCCTCCCGGAGCGAGCCAACTGCGCCTGGTGATCCGTGCGTTGACCAGGGAGCAGGTGGGGTGGCCCGTAGAGGGATGCTACGGCAGTCAAGGCCGCCCCATGGGCAAGACCCTGCAATTATGCGGAAGATGCCGCTCGACGTGTCTTTTGCGCCACCTGTCCGCCAGGGCCTGTCCGGCGGATCAAGTCGCAGGAAGGAAACGGCGAGTGATCAGAACCGGTGAGCGGGGCTTGGCGCGTGCAGCTGCAAGGCGGAGGAGGGCGCCGACGCGATGGGGGTCCCCGGTCGCGGAGCCGGGACTGGGGGAGTCGGCAACCGACGACAACGCCGCAGATGGGCGTGCCGAGCCCCGCGTCTGCGGCATGATCCGCCGGACAGGCCCTACGGCGCCGGGACCGGCCTGCGCCCCCTGACCACCGCCGGTGCCGTCGAGTACGGCAGCAACTCCCGCGGGTCGTCCGGGAGCACCACCTCGACCTCCGCGTCCTCGCAGAAGCGGTACGGCCGGTGCTCCAGGAACGCCCCGAGATAGCGCCGTACCCGTGACATCTCGGCGCGTACCGTCACCGTGCGGCCCGGGTCGCCGAACATGTCCTCGGCCAGGCCCGCCGCGCTGCGGCCGGTGCGGTGCAGGGCCAGGAGGTAGAGCAACTCGGCGTGCCGGGGGCTGAGTTCATGGGTCCAGGAGCCCGCGCAGCCGGACACCGTCACCGACCAGCGGCGCGGCAGCGCGAGGTCGAGGACGATCCGGGTGGCGGCGCGCGGCCCCGGTTCGTCGGCGACGCGCACCAACCAGCCCCCGGCCAGCGGCTCCAGCGAGCACAGCCCGAGCGAGGGCAGCCAACGACGGCCCGCCGAGGGCGACTTGGGCAACGCGATCCGCTTCACGTACGGCATTCCGGTCACCGCGGCGGTCCAGCCGTCCCGGTCCACCACCAGGGCCTGGCCGGCCAGCCGGGGCAGGATCGGCGCCGCCACCGCGCGCAGCCGCTCCAGCGAGGTCATGTGCAGTTCGCGCAGCCGCGCCTCGGCGAGTTTCGCCACCGAGTCGACCCAGGCGAGGGTCGCCGGATGCAGGGTCTCCAGCGGACCGCTGACATCGACGACACCGATCAGCCGGCCGTCCCGGGGGTCGGTGATCGGGGCTCCCGCGCAGGTGAACGCTGCCAGCGCGCGCGAGAGATGCTCGGCGGCGAAGACCTGCACGGGCCGCCGGACGACCGCCGGGGTGCCCACGCCGTTCGGGCCGATGACGTCCTCGCGCCAGTCCGTGCCGACCTCGATGCCGACCTCGTCGGCCTTGCGCAGCACGGCCGCGCTGCCCTCGCGCCACAGCGCGCGGCCCTCGTCGTCCGCGATCAGCACGATGTGGTGGGCGGCGTCCGCGACCGACACCAGGCCCTCCCGCAGCACCGGCAGGACGTGCCGCAACGGGCTTGTGCCGCGCCGCCGTTCGACCTCCTCGCGGGAGAGCAGCCCGGTGCGCAGATCGTGGTCGGGGTGGGTCCCGCCGCGTAACGCGCGCTCCCAGGACTCCTCGATCACCGGGCGCGGAGGGGTGCGGGCGCGCTGTCCGGAGAGCGTGCCGTGCCGGGCGTCGCCGAGCATCCGTGCCGTCCGGGCCGCGTCGGCGGTGGCGTGCTGTGTCGGGGCGCCCGGCGGGTTCACCATGGGTCCTTCTCTCCGGTCCCGTATCGACTGTTGTTCTCATAGTGCCGCCCCGCGGTGACGGAGGGAGACACTCCGGACACAGTGGCCACCAAGTTGCAACCCTCTGCAACCCTGGTGAACGGCCGTACGGTGTCTGAAACTTGTCCCACGCTGCGAGGGTGGTGCCGTGTCGGCGCAGCACCACCCTCGCGTTGTGCCCTTGCTCGTTCAGGCCGTCGGCCGGGCGCGTTCCACGATCGACGTCAGGTCCAGGCTCGGCGGCAGGGTCCCGAAGGTGGCGCCCCAGTCGCCGCCCAGCCGGGACGCGCAGAACGCGTCGGCGACCTCGGGCGGCGCGTACTGGACCAACAGCGCACCCTGGAGTACGAGGGCGATCCGCTCGACCAGGCGCCGGGCGCGGCCCTCGATGCCGTCCAGGTCGGCGAGTTCGACGAGCAGGTTCTTCATCGCGCCGTCCAGCCGGTGATCGGCGCCGCGCACCCGGCCGACCTCGACGAGGAAGGCGTTCAGCGCCTGCGGCTCGCGCTGCAACGCCCGCAGTACGTCGAGGGCCTGGATGTTCCCGGCGCCCTCCCAGACCGAGTTGAGCGGTGACTCCCGTACCAGGCGCGGGAGTCCGGACTCCTCCACGTATCCGTTGCCACCCAGGCACTCGGCGGCCTCGACCGCGACCGTCGAACAGCGTTTGGTCACCCAGTACTTGGCGGCCGGCACCGCCAACCGCAGGAACGCCAGCTCCTGTTCACCGCCGTCGTCGTAGGCGGCGGCGAGTCTGAGCCCGAGCGTGGTCGCCGCCTCCGACTCCAGGGCGAGGTCGGCCAGCACATTGCGCATCAGCGGCTTGTCGAGGAGCCTGCCGCCGAACGCCTCACGGTGACTGGTGTGGTGGACGGCCTGCGCGACGGCCTGCCGCATCAGACCGGCCGAGCCGAGCACACAGTCGAGCCGGGTCGCCGCGACCATCCCGATGATGGTCCGCACCCCGTCCCCCTCGTCCCCGACCCGGCGCGCCCAGGTCCCGTCGAACTCGACCTCGGCGGAGGCGTTCGACCGGTTGCCCAGCTTGTCCTTGAGCCGCTGGAGGAGGAACACGTTGCGGGTGCCGTCCGCCAGCACCCGGGGCACGAGGAAGCAGGTGAGCCCGCCGGGCGCCTGCGCCAGCACCAGGAAACCGTCGGACATGGGCGCCGAGCAGAACCACTTGTGGCCGGTCAGCCCGTACGTCCCGTCCTCGGCGAGCGGTGTCGCGGCCGTCGTGTTGGCGCGGACGTCGCTGCCGCCCTGCTTCTCCGTCATGCCCATCCCGAAGACCGCCCCGGCCTTGAGGTGGGCGGGCCGCAGCTCACGGTCGTAGACCATGGACGTCAGCCGGGGCTCCCACTCGGCGGCGAGCGCGGGGTCGGCGCGCAGGGCGGGCACCGCCGCGTGGGTCATCGACAGGGGGCAGCCGTTGCCGGCCTCGACCTGTGTCCAGACCAGGAATCCGGCGGCCCGCCTGACATGTCCGGCCGGGCGGTGCCAGGCGTTGGTCAGTCCCGCCGCCACGCCCTTGCCGAGCAGCCGGTGCCAGGCCGGATGGAACTCGACCTCGTCGATCCGGTTGCCGAAACGGTCGTGGGTGCGCAGGCCCGGGGGGTTGGCGTTGGCCTGCGCACCCCACTCCTGCACCTGGGCCGAGCCGGCGGCGCGGCCCAGGGCGGAGAGGTCGTCCCGTACCTCGGTGCGGAGTCCGGGCGGCGTGTGCCGCTCGACCGCCGAGGTCAGGACGCGGTCGGCGCCGAAGACGTCGTACCCGACCAGTGGGGGAGGCTGGTTCGTCACGGTGTGGGTGCTGCGTGCCATGGCTGGAACCTACCCGTGCGGACGGCGGTGGTCCGGATCTCCGCGGTGAAACGGCCACCGCCGCCGCCGTCAGGCCGACTGGGACATGGCCGCCAGTATCTCGGTCCCCGCTGCCTCCTCCTCGAGCCAGCCCGTGCGGTACACGGTGTCCAGATAGCGTTCGCCCAGGTCAGGGGCGATCGCCACGGCGGTCGGGCCGTGCCGTCGGTCCGGCCAGCCGTTCCGGGCGAGCCACTGTCCCGCCCCGCTGACGACCGTGCCGGTGGACCCGCCGAACAGGAAGCCCCGCGCGGCCAGCCGGCGGCAGGTCTGGACGGTGTCCGTCTCCTCGACATGGATCACGTCGTCGACGTACGACTCGTCGAGGAAGGGCGAGCCCACGCTGGTGCCGAGCCCCGGGATCATCCGGGGTCCCGCCTCCCCGCCGAAGGTGACCGAGCCGACGGCGTCCACGGCGACGATCCGCACCCGGCGCCGCCACTGCCAGAACCAGCGCGCGCAGCCCATCAGGGTCCCGGTGGTGCCGGCCCCCACGAACAGCACGTCCAGCTGCGGGAACCGGCGGGCGATGGCGGGTGCCGTGGTGCGGTAGTGCGCCCGCCAATTCCCTTGGTTGGTGTACTGGTTGAGCCATACGTACCGCTCGTCCGAGGCGCACAGCGCCCGCACGTACGCGATCCGGGCCCCCAGGAAACCGCCGTGCCCGTCCGGCTGGTCGATGATGTGCACCCGGCTGCCCAGCGTCTCCATCAGCCGCACCGTCGGCAGGTTGCACCGTCTGTCGGTCACACACAGGAACCCGTAGCCGCGGCTCGCCGCGATCACGCTCAGGGCCACCCCCAGGTTCCCGGACGACGACTCGACCAGCACCGAGCCGGGCCGCAGGACGCCGTCCCGCTCGGCGGCGTCCACCATCTCGGTGGCGGCCTTCAGTTTGATCGAGCCGGCGAAGTTGAACCCCTCGCATTTCAGGTAGAGCGGCAGCCCCAGTGAGGCCCGCAGATCGACGTACAACTCGTCCTCGTTGAACTCCGAGGGATCGGAGATCACAGCCATGTATTTCCCCCCTTGTGGTGCGCCACGATCGCCGTCAGCCGTACCGGCGCAGCTCGTGGAAGAACCCGTCGACGACGCGCAGTTCGCCCCGTCGAGCCACTTCGTCGTGGACGAACCTGCCGACCGCGAGGTCCAGCACCCCCAGGCCGAAGGGCGAGAACACCACCGTGCGGTCCGCCGGTACGCTCACCCGCCCGGTCAGCACGTCGTCCAGCGTGCCGTCGATGAACTCCCGGCCCCCGGTGGCCTGTTCGGCCAGATGCGGTGAGGTGTCGGCTTTGAGACAGTGCTCGACGTCGTCCACGAAGTTCGCGGAGGCGAGCAGGATCGCCGGGTCGAGATCCCGCAACGACACGTGCAGGACCAGCGGATGGTGGTCGAACCAGGCCGGGTCGTGGATGTGCGGCGAGCCGGCGATGGTCGCGAAGACGAGCAGGTCGCTGGAGCGGACGAGGCCTTCGGCCTTGTCGTGTACGGTGATCCGGCCCTGGGCGCCCGACCGCTCCAGATACCCCCGGAACCCCTCCGCGCTGTCCGCGGACAGGTCGTACACGCCCGTCTCCTCGAACTCCCAGCCGGTGGCCCGGAGATGGGTGTGGATGTAGCGGGCGATCAGACCGGTCCCGACGAACCCGACCCGCAGCGGACGCGTCCGCCCCTGGCTGAGTTTCTCGGCCGCGAGCGCCGCCGAACTCGCCGTACGCGTCGCGCTGATCACCGAACTCTCCAGGCAGGCGTACGGATAACCGGTGTCGGGGTCGTTGAGGATCAGCACCGCCGAGGCCCTGGGCAGCCCCGAGCCGGTGTTCCCCGGGAAGCTGGAGATCCACTTCAGGCCGTCCACCCGCAGCGGCCCGCCCAGCGACGCGGGCAGCGCGATGATGCGGGACGAGGGGCGGTCCGGGAAGCGCAGGAAGTACGACGGCGGGTTCACGGAGTCGCCCGCGCCGTGCAGCCGGTAGGTGGCCTCCACCAGCTCGCCGATCTCCGACTCCCGCCCGGCGAGGGCCTGTTGGACCTGTTCGCCGCTGACGACCGCGAAGGAGGGAATGTCGAGTTCGCTCATGCCGCCCGCACCCCTCCCGTCGGCGCGCAGTCCGTGAGCCGTACCGGGTCGCCGAGTCCGGCGAGCACCTCGCGCGGGCCCTCGAAGGGATCCCGGCCGTGCGCGGTACGGATGTTGTCCACCAGCAGCAGATCCCCGGAGCGCCACGGTGTGCGCCGGACGTGTGCGTCGTAGGCCCCGTTGATGGCCGACACGATGTCCGCGTCGACCGGATCGCCGTTCCCGAAGCGGGTGTTGAAGGGCAGCGCGTCGGCGCCGTAGACGTCGATCAGGTACTCGCGGACCTCGGGCTCCATCGTCCACTCGTTCAGGAACGCGATCTGGTTGAACCAGCAGCGGCGGCCGGTGACCGGATGGCGGAGCACGGCGGCGCGGTGCTGCCGGGTGTGCAGCGAACCGTCGGACTGCCAGGCGAAGTCGATGCCCTGGGCCCGGCAGTAGCGCTCCACGACACTGCGGTCCTCGGTGCCGAAGGCCTCGGCGACCGACGCCCCGATCTCCTCGTGGTACGTGCGGGTCAGCAGCCAGCCCTCCCGCTCGAAGCGGTCCACCAGCGTGCTGGGCAGCGAGGTCAGGACGGCCTCGGCGTCGGCGACCGGGGTCGCGCCGCCCTCGGTCGGCGCGTCGAGGCAGGCGAAGAGCAGCAGTCCGGGGAAGTCCAGCGCGTAGCTCGACTCGTGGTGCAGACACATGGGCTGGTCGGTCGGCCACTTGGTGGCGGAGTACACGCCCTCCGCGTAGGTGCGGCGCGGCGCGAACGGCTCCCGGTCGGCCATCAGGGAGTCGGTCAGCCGCCGGAAGACGGTCTCGGCCCCGGCCGGGTCGGCGAGGCCGAGCCCCCGGACCAGGACGCAGCCGTGCTCGGCGACGACGGCCCGCAGCGCCGTACGGTGCCGGTCGGCCCAGCCGACCGGGTCCGCGCCGGCGTCGGCGTGCAGCAGCGGCGGACCGTCCGGGCTCAGGGTCACTGCGTGGAGAAGGGTCGCGGATGAGAGCGACATCTCGGTGTTCCTTTCGGTGGTGCTGTCGATCGTTCGGCCGGGGGTGCGGCGGGTCTCAGGAGGAGACCGGCGGTTCCAGCAGTCCGGCCAGGTCCGCGAGGACCGGGTGTCGGGTGACGTCCTTGAGGCTGATCGCCCGGTCGAGGGCGACCGCCAGCTTCACCGCGGCCAGCGAGGTGCCGCCGCGGTCGAAGAAGTGGTCCTGGCGGCCGATCCGGTCGGCCGGGATGCCCAGCACCACCGCCCAGGCGTCCGCCAGCCGGCGCTCGGCCGGTGTGCCGGGCCCCTCGCCGACCGCGTCCAGGTCACCGGCGAGCGCGGTGAGCGTCCGGCGGTCCGTCTTGCCGTTGGCGGTCAGCGGCAGCGACGCCCGCCAGTGCACGACCGACGGCACCATGTACGCGGGCAGCGACTCGGCGAGCCGTGCCCGCACGGCGTCGGCCTCGACGGGCCGCGCACCCGTGCAGAACGCCACCAGCTGCGTCCCGCGTACGACGACCACCGCGCCGTCCCTGACCCCGTCCACCCGCAGCAGCGCGTTCTCGATCTCGCCGATCTCGATGCGGAAGCCACGGATCTTCACCTGGCTGTCCCGGCGCCCCAGGAACTCCAGCTTGCCGTCGGGACGCCAGCGCCCGTGGTCGCCGCTGCGGTACAGCCGCTCACCGGGCCGGTACGGGTCCTCGGTGAAGGCCGCCGCCGTCCGCTCGGGATCGTTGACGTACCCCCGGCCCACGCACACTCCGGAGAACACGATCTCGCCGGGCGCCCCCAGCGGCACCGGCACCAGGTCCTCGTCGACGACGTACACCCGCACATTGCCCACCGGCCGGCCGAGCGGGACCCGGGGCCCGTCCGGCGCCCGGTCCATCACCTCGTGGTTGGTGTCGTCCGAAGTCTCGGTCAGGCCATAGGCGTTGACCAGCCGCACCCCGGGCCGCGCCGTGAACCAGCGCTCCACGAGCTCCTTCTTCACGGCCTCCCCGGTGACCGACACACAGCGCAGGTCGGGGAGTTGGCGCGGCTGCCGCTCCAACTCGGCCAGCACGGCCTCCAGATACGACGGCACGACCTGGAGCACATTGACCCGCCCCGCCTCGACCGTGTCGACGAACCGCGGCACGTCCAGGATCACGTCCTGCTCCACCAGCAGCGTCCGCCCGCCCACGAGCGGCGCGCAGACCAGCTGCCACAGCGAGATGTCGAAGCACTGGGGAGCGGTCTGCGCGACCACCTGCCCGGCCCCGATCCCCAGGTCGTCCAGCTTGGCGAAGACGTGGTTGAGGAACCCCGCGTGCTCGCACATCGCGCCCTTGGGCTCACCCGTGGAGCCCGACGTGAAGTAGATGTAGGCGAGTTGACCCGGCGAGACCTCGATCCCGAGGTCGCCGTCCGCGTGTCCCTCGGCGTAGGCCTCGCCGACGTAGAGCGCCCGGCCCGGCGCGTCCAGGGAACCGTCGCTGCCGTGCTCGGTCAGCACCAGTTCGCACCCGGCGCGGTCGAGCACCCGCGCCACGCGGTCGGCCGGGAAGTGCGGCTCGACGGGCAGATAGACCCCGCCCGCCTTGAACACGGCCAGTACGGCGGCCATCCAGTCCAGGTTGCGCTCAAGCACCACGGCGACCACACCCTCGCGGGTCAGACCGCGGGCCAGCATGGCCCGACTCAGTTGGTTCGCCCGGGAGTTGAGCTCCCGGTAGGTCCACTCACGGTCGCCCTGGACGGCGGCGACCGCGTCCGGGCACACCTCCACCATGTCCTCGAACAGCTCGTGCACCCGCCGGTCCGGCAGTTCCCGCCGGGGGCCCGCCAACTCCTCCAGCTGGAAACGGACTTCGGCCTCGGACAGCAGGCTCGTCCGCTTCGGATCGGTCAGGACCGTGACGTGATAGTCGGTGATACGGGCGGCGGCCTCGGCGTCCAGGACGTCGGTGCGGTACCGCAGCCGCAGCGTGCGGCCCGTGACGCTCACCTGCAGCGCCGGGTCCTCCTCGACGCTCTCCCCGGAGAGCGCGGCGAGCACGGTCGCATGGGCGGCCTTCAAAGCCGCGGGCTCGATCAACAGCCCTTCGGGCAGGGACACTTCGTACTCCGCCACACCGGGCACCGGAGCGAGCGTCCACCGCGGAATGATCTCCATCGTTCTCTTCCCCCCTGTTTCCTTCCCCCTGCGGCTGCGCCGTCAGGGAGTCATGTGCACGACGGCGCCGCGCTGGGCCACCGCCGGATTCCCGCCCCACCGCGACAGCGCGGGCATCTCCTCGCCCTTCATCAGGAACGAGTCGGCGGCGAGTACGGCCCCGTCACCCATCGACACCCCGTAGTGCACGAGCGCACCCACCCCGAGGGTGCAGCCGTTGCCGATGGTGATGAGCTCGGACTTGAACGTGCCGTCCTCCTGCGAGTGGGACTGCACCTTGGTGTGCGCCGACAGCGTGCAGTCGTCGCCGATCGCGGTGAGTGTGCGCTCGGTGATGTAGGCGCCGTCGTCGAAGACCCGCCGGCCCATGCGCACGCCCAGCAGCCGCCAGATCAGGTTCTTGAACGGCGTCCCGTTGAACACCTGGATGTAGTGGTCCGGCACCTTCCACAGCCGCTCGTGCCACCAGAAGTACGGGTCGTAGATCGAGCACAACTTGGGCTCCAGCGGCCGGAATCCGCCGACCAGGCGCTCCACCAGCACGTAGTACCCGGCGGTGAAGCCGAGCCCGAGCATCAGGGACGCGCCGATCAGCAGCCCCCCGCCGATCCCCTCGCCCCCGTACAGGTCGACGGCGGCGAAGCCGAGCACGGTCAGCGCGAACCAGTGCAGCCAGCGCAGGAACAGATACAGGCCCATCGAGCGCAGGTTGGCGCGGTTCTTCAGGGTCAGCCGGCGCTTCAGCTCGTCGCCCTCGCGCAGATGGTCGAAGCGGCTGTCCCGCTCCACCGAGCGCGGGATCTCGAAGCACGGCGAGCCCAACAGGCCCACGCCCTCCCGGACGTCGCCGTCGAGCGGCACCATCACCTTCGTGGCGAGCAGACAGTTGTCGCCGGTGCGGCCCCCGGAGGGGTAGGCGATGTTGTTGCCCAGGAAGTTGCGCGGCCCGATCGAGGCGTGCGAGAGCCGGAACGACGTACTGGAGAAGTCCGCGTTGACGATCGACAGACCGTCGGCGACCATCGTGCCGCTTCCCACACTGGCCAGATACGGCGTCTCGTGCTGCACCTCCGTACCGAAGTTGGAGCCGGTCTGCTCCACCTCGCCGAGGTCGTAGCCGATGGCCTTCAGATAGCCGACGATGTACGAGCTGTCGCCGCACAGCCACTTGAAGAACTTCAGGTTGGTCAGCCGGGCCACCGCGCGCTGCACCGAGTAGTGGAAGCCGTACAGCGGATACACCCGGTCCGGGCGCAGCAGCGGCCTGAGCAGCCTCGGCAGCAGGGACACGGAGGCGAAGCCGAGCACGACGAAGGCGACGAACGCCACCAGCGACAGACCCAGTGCCTCGCCGTAGAAGCGGGCCGAGTTGAGGTCCTTCTTGTTCGGGTCCAGCAAATGGTCGAGGGCCGGCACCACCGTCAGCACCATGTAGGTGCCGCCGAGCGCGAGCGGGACGTAGACCAGCACCATCTGCAGGAGCGCGACCAGGCCGTAGCCGAAGCGACGCGCCGTGGAGCAGTCCGCCGCCGGGATACGGACGTAGTCGACGTCCGTGGCCACCGCCGGTGAGCCGTGCGCCCGCCCGCCCGCCGGGACCCGCGCCTCGTCGTACAGGGCGGAGGAGTGGCCGAGTTGGGCGCCGTCGCCCATGACCGTGCCGATGTCGAGAACCGTCTTCTCGCCGACGTACACCCCGCTGCCGAGCGTGACCCGGCCGGTGCGGATACGGCCGGCGTGCGCCTGGTAGCAGAGGAAGAAGGAGTCCTTGCGGATGACCGTTCCGTCTCCGACGGTCAGGAGGTCGGTGCAGACCGGGACGGAGTGGGACAGGATCGTGACGCCCTTGCCGATCCTGGCGCCGAGGGCGCGCAGGTAGAGGACGTACAGCGGGTTGCCGGCGAACAGGATCATCGGGTTGGCGTGCAGCAGCGCCTTGACCGTCCAGAACCGGACATAGGCGAGGCTCCAGACCGGGAACTCGGTCTCCTTCCAGCGGCCGACGAGTACCCACTTGGCCACCACCGGCACCGTGCACACACCGATGAACACCGCGCCGCCGAATATCGCGGAACGCAGATAGACCTGCGCCACTCCGGAACCCCCGGAAACCCATTCGTAGCCGCGCCCGGTGACAAGTCCGGCGAGTGCGCAGTAGACCGCGAATACGAGGAACTGGAGCAACCCGCACAACAGATAGCGGCCCGTGCTGCCGGGCGGCGGAGGATCGGCGACGGCCGGCGCGGAAGGCTCGTCGGTGTCGGCGAGTGCCGCCGCGAGACTACGGATCGTCGGATTGCCGTAGACGTCCCGCATCGAGACCGACGGCAGGTCGTCGCGTTTCCTGACCCGGGCGCAGAAGTGCGCCATGACCAGCGAGTTGGCGCCCAGGTCGTCGAAGAAGTGACTGTCGAGCGGTATTGCTTCCTTGCGTACGACACCGGCCAGGACCTCTGCGAGAACGGTCTCGGTGCCGATGCCGGGTTTTCCCACCACGTGGCTCCTTGGTGCTGATCATTGTCTTTGAATTGCCAAAATCGCCAAAGACGAAAACGGCACACGCGAAACGGGTGGGGTGAAAGTGAATTTCTGGGACGGGGTCCCGGTCATGGACCCAATGTGATTTCCCCCGAGTCGTGTGCGCTGACGTCGTCCCAACGCGCGCAACGAATGCAGTCCGGATTATTTCTGGACATTCCGGAACGGGTCAAGGCCGTTCTGGGCAATGGCGCTTTTTCGACTTTGCGGGGTACGGGCAAGGTCAATCAGGATTGACGTACGAAGTCCTCACCGGGAAGCTCTCCAAAACAACCATTAAAATCTCGAATGCCAATTCGAATTCCGGACCGAAAAGTTTCGGCCATCGCGGGCATGACACGGCTGTCCAGCAGGTGCGCGGTCCTGGCCGACGCCCCCGGGGGATGAGTGCATCCCGGCGCGGCGGATACCTTTAGGGCGTGCAGTCAGCAAGTGAAACCCCCGAGCGGCCCACCGGCCGGTTCCACCGGGCGCGTGCCCTCTACCGGAACGTCTCCAAGCGCAGGACCGCCTGGCTGCTGGTCAAGGACACCGTCAACTCCTGCATGGAGTACCGCATCCTGGGCCTCGCGGCCGAGGCCGCGTTCTTCACGCTGCTGTCCGTCCCGCCGCTCCTGCTGAGCCTCATCGGCCTGCTCGGCTACGTCGACAGCTGGACCGGCGCCCACAGCATCGCCGGCCTGGAGAACAACATCCTGGAGGCGTCCCGCACCGTCCTGTCCGACAAGGGCGTGCACGAGATCGCCCAGCCGATCCTGCACGACGTGATGAAGGGCGGCCGGCCCGACGTCATCTCCATCGGCTTCCTCTTCGCCCTCTGGTCGGGCTCCCGCGCGGTCAACGTCTTCATCGACACCATCACCGTGATGTACGGCCTCGACGGAGTGCGCGGCATCGTCAAGACCCGGATCGTGTCCTTCGCGCTGTTCATCGCGGCCCTGCTGATCGGCTCGATCGCGCTGCCCCTCATGGTCGGGGGACCGGACGCCGTGGTGAACGTGGTGCCCTGGTCGGAGACGGTCGTGCAGGTCCTGTACTGGCCCGTAGTCATCGTCCTGTCCGTCGTCTTCCTCACGACGCTGTACCACGTCTCCGTCCCCGTCCGCTCCCCGTGGATCGAGGACGTGCCCGGCTCCCTGGTCGCCCTCGCCATGTGGGTCCTCGGCAGCTACCTCCTGCGCATCTACCTCACCGGCACGGTCGAGGGCCCCACCATCTACGGCTCCCTCGCCGCGCCCGTCGCCGTACTGCTGTGGATCGGCGTGTCCGCGTTCGCCGTACTCGTCGGGGCCGCCGTCAACGCGGCCATCGACCGGGTCTGGCCGGCCGCCGCGACGGCCGCCGCCCGCGCCGCCAACGAACGCCGGCACGAGGAGCAGGCCGCCGAGTACGTCGCCCGCATGGCCGCCGCCCGCACCCACGGCGGCGAGGACGACGAGGACTTCGACGACCCCGAGGACGGCGACATGCCCTCCGAGTTCCCGGAACGCTGGTCCCGCTTCCTGCCCCCGGAGGACGTCACGTCCCGGCTGCGCACCCACGCCAAGAGCACGCACAAGAACGGCGGGGACACACCGGGGCCGGTGAAGTAACGCTCCGCTGCTCCTTCCAGACGCTCGCTCACACCTTCCAGACGCCCGCCGCCGCAGCCTCCCGCGCGAACTCCGCGAAGTCGCGCGGCTCGCGCCCCAGCACCTCCTGAACCCCCTCGGAGAGGTACGAGTTGCGCCCGTCGAGCAGCGACTCGAACAGCTCCACCAGGAACTCGACCTCCCCGTCCGGCACCCCGAACCCGGCGAGATCGTCGCCGTACTGACGGGCCGACACCGCCCGGTACGTCAACGCCCGCCCCGCCGCCGCCGAGATCTCCGCGATCGCCTCCCCGAAGGTCAGCAGCCGCGGCCCGGACACCGTGAGCGCCTGCCCGGCATACCGGTCCCCGGACGTCACCGCGGCCACCACCACGTCCGCGATGTCCCGCACGTCGATGAACGGCTCCCGCACCTCACCGGCCGGGAACACCAGCTCCCCGCTCTCCCGCAGCCCCGCCACCAGCGGCCCCTCGCTGAAGTTCTGCGCGAACCACGCCGCCCGTACGACCGTCCAGTCCGCCCCCGACCCGCGCAGAGCCTCCTCGGTCGGCCGCGCCCGCTCCTCGCCCCGCGAGGACAGCAGCACCAGCCGCCGTACGCCCAGCGAGACCGCCTCACGCGCCAACATCCCCACCGCGCCGGGCGCGTCCGGCGCCCCGACGTCCGAGGGGTACACCAGGTACGCGGCATCGGCACCCCGCAGGGTGTCCGCCCACGTCGACCGGTCCGCCCAGTCGAAGCCCTGCGCCCGCGAGGCCTCCCGTACGGTCAGCCCCGCGGCCCGCGCGGCCTCCGCCACCCGGCGCCCCGTACGACCCGAAGCGCCCGTCACCACCAACGTCATGTCCCGTGCGTTCTCTGTCATGCCCTCCAGTCAACGCCCGCGCCCGGGCACGGACCATCGCTGAACGGCTCATTCCCATAAGCGCGCGTCTACGCTGGCCGTATGGACGCCCTGTCAGGCCTTCTGGAGGGTCCACGCGCGCGTGGCGCCTTCATGATCCGCGCGTGCTTCGACCCGCCGTGGGCCCTGCGCATCGAGGACCGCGCCCCGCTGACGGTCATGCTCATGGTCCGCGGCGACGCCTGGATCACCCCGGAGACGGGGGAGCGCGTGCGGTTGCGGGCCGGCGACCTCGCGATCGCGCGCGGCCCCGCCCCGTACACCTGCGGAGACGACCCGGACACACCCCCGCAGGCGCTGATCCTGCCCGGCGGCGAGTGCAGCTACCCCGACGGCACGTCCCTCAAGGGCTCGATGGACCTCGGCGTCCGCACCTGGGGCGACCGCCTCGACGGCTCCACGGTGATGCTCATCGGCACGTACCTCATGCGCGGCGAGATCAACGGCCGCCTCCTGGACGCGCTGCCACCCCTGCTCTCCCTCCCCTCCGAGGTCTGGGAGTGCCCGCTCACCCCGCTCCTCATGGAGGAGATAGTCCGCGACGAACCCGCCCAGGAAGTCGTCCTGGACCGCCTCCTGGACCTCCTGGTCATCGCCGCGCTGAGGGCCTGGTTCTCCCGCCCGGAGGCGGAGGCCCCGGCCTGGTACCGAGCGCTCGCGGACCCGGTGGTCGGCAGGGCCCTGCGCCTCCTCCAGGACGACCCCGCCCACCCCTGGACGGTCGCCTCCCTCGCCACCAAGGCCGCCGTCTCCCGCGCGGCCCTGGCCCGCCGCTTCACCGACCTCGTCGGCGAACCCCCGATGTCCTACCTCACCGCCTGGCGGCTCGCCCTCGCCGCGGACCGTCTCCGCGACACGGACGACACGATCGCCGCGATCGCGAGGGACGTGGGCTACGGCAGCGCGTTCGCGCTGTCCAGCGCCTTCAAACGGGTCTACGGCGTCAGCCCGCAGGAGCACCGGACGAGGGTGGGGTAGGGGCGGGTGTGCGGGGGCGTCGGACGCGGGCGCAGGGCAGCGACTCCGCCGGCCTCCTGATGGTCGGCGTAGCCTTTCCGGTGTGTACGTGGAGAGGGCGTCCCGGCTGCCCGGCGCGGTGGTCTGGAGCCGGACCGTCGAGGACCCCGCCGTAGGCCCGGTCCACCCCGTCCTGCCCGACGGCTGCATGGACCTCCTCTGGAACGAGGGCCGCCTGCTGGTCGCCGGCCCCGACACCCGCGCGTACGTCCCCGGGACCGAACCCGCCCACTGGGCCGGCCTCCGCTTCGCCCCCGGCACCGCCCCCACCTACCTGGGCGTCCCCGCACACGAACTCCGCGACCGCCGCGTCGACCTCACCGACCTCTGGCCCGCCACGACGGTACGGCGACTGCACGCCCGCCTCGCCACGGCCCCCGACCCGGCGACCGCCCTGGAGGACCTGGCACTGGAACGCGCCGCTCAGGCACCCCCACCCGACCCGCTGCTACGACACCTCGTCGCGGCCCTCGACACCGGCCGCCCCGTCGCCACCACCGCCGACGAACTCGGCCTCGGCGCCCGCCAGTTGCACCGCCGCTCACTGGCCGCCTTCGGCTACGGCCCCAAGACGCTCGCCCGAGTGCTGCGCCTCCAGCGCGCCCTCGCACTGGCCCGCGCCGGAGTCGCCTTCGCGGAGACGGCGGCCCGGTCCGGCTACGCGGACCAGGCCCATCTCGCCCGGGACGTCAAGGAGTTCGCGGGGATGCCGCTGGGTGAGCTGCTCGGCCGGACCGGCTAGGCGGGGTTCAGCGGCGCGAAGAGATCCACCCCGTTGCCGTCGGGATCGTGCACGACGGCGTACCGCTGCCCCCAGAACGCGTCCCACGGCTTGAGCTCCCCGTGGTGCCCGGCGCCGACCAACTCCTCGTACACCCGGTCGACTTCGGCGGCATCGTCGCAGAGCAGGGCGAGCGCGGCCCGGCCACTGCCCCCGGTGGGCGGCTGCCAACCCGCGTGGAACGAGCGGACGGTGTCCTCCGTGTCCAGCAACAGCCGCAGCCCGCCCTGCAGTTGGGCCTCGGCATGCGGCTGGCTCTCGGCACCCTCGGGGAACCCGAACCCGAGCCGACGGTAGAAGGCGACAGAGGCGGCCATGTCGGAGACGACCAGGCCGATCGCGTCGAATCGTGGAGTCATGGGGCCACGGTAGGCGGGGCCGGACGGCGGGTCTTGAACGAATCGGACACGTCCTCGCCCGGTGAAAGGATCCCGACGAACCACGAGTCCGCGGTGCGGCTCTTCCGGTAGAAGGTGTTCGGCTGCACCGGATCGCACAACGCGACCAGGACGTCACCCTCCCGCAGCGCCACGGCTCTCCGGAACGAACTGGTCCCGCTCGCCCTCGGACGGCTCACCCTGAACTCCAAGTCGTGAAGACCAGGGGCGAGTTCGGCGAACTTCGGTGCCTTGGCCGAGCGGGTCCGAAAGCAGATCTCCAGACCGTTCTCGCGGACGGACACGACACCCGCCCTGTCGGTGAAGCTGCGAACCGGCTCCCTGATCTCGGCGATCAGCAGGACCCCCGTCCTGCCGCGTTTCCGTATCCTGCGCAGGCGCCTCCTGGCCCGCCAGGGCATCCGCCTCACCTCATCGAGAGTGCTCACGGAGAGGGGCGCACCCCTCATGAGAACGTCACGGTTCCGCGAGGCGTGTTCACCGTGAAGGAGAGGCCCACCGGGCCCTCGGCCAGCGCCAGCTCCACGCCCACGGCGGACAGCAGCGGGCGGATCTCGTCCGGCGCCGGGGCGGTCGCGGTCAGCTCCAGCAGGGGCGCGACGGGCAGACCCGAGGCGGTCGTCGGATGGGGCGACGAACCCCAGTCGATCAGAAACGGCACCAGACCGGAGGGGTGTGCCGTGCTCCCGTCCGTGAGCCGCCACTCCAGCAGCGTGCCGTCCGGCCGGCGGCGGCTCATCGCGCGCACGGGCCCGGGGTCGTACCCCCGGGCGCGGGCCGCCGCGGCCGCCGCGTCAAGGTCGGGCGGACTGATCGCCCACGTCACGGTCCGGGCGTCGGACAGCCCGTCGACACCGAACGGTCGCGGCCCGGACGGCTCGTCCTGCTCCGGATCGGGACCGAGGATCTCCAAGTAGCGCGAACCACCAAGAGACACCAGGTAGTTGCGGGTCCCGAGCCCGACATGGGCACCGCCGGCCACCGGCGCGATACCCGTGCGCAGGGTGAAGTCCGCGACTGTCGCCGCCAGTTCGGGGGTCGCGAGGACGAGATGGTCCAGGCGTACGGGAACGGCATTCATCCCCACCTAGGCTACGCGGTGTACGGCAGGATGGCCCCATGATCCGTGCCGTGCGCGCCCTGCCGTTGTTGCTGTTGCTGCCCGCGCTGATGGTCGGCTGCGGTACGGAGAAGTCGCGCGCCGGTGCCGGAACCCCGAAGGCCTCGTCCTCCCCTTCGTCGCCCCCGTCCCCGGCGACGTTTGCCGAAATCGCCGCGCGCGCAAAGACGTTGGGCTTCGACCCCGACCTCGTCTACCTCATCGACCCGCCCGGATTCACCCTCGCCCAGCAGTCGGTGGGCGTGTCGGACGTGGGTCTCTCCGTGGCGTACATATCGCCGAAGAACGGTGCCGTGATCAACCTGCGCGTGGAGCCCGGCACGATGACCGACGCGAACTGCACGACGCAGGCGGTGACCACCGAGCACATGACCTGCGTACGCGACGGGAACGCCTGGTACCGCACCGGCGGGGGAGACGCCGAGTACGTGATGGCGGCGAAGGGCCACCTCGTGCACGTCGCCGCCGAGCAGGGCAAGGTGAGCCGCGAGATCCTGCGCGAATCGGCCCGGTCGCTGCGCCGCCCGTACGAGAGCGAACTCGCCGTGGTCCTCCCGCCCAGGGAATTCAACGACAGCGCGGGGACGGGGGGTTGAGCCCAAGCAGTGAAATAGGCTGCCCCGTATGGCCGCCGCACCCCGCCTCCTCGCCTTCACCCGCACCACCGCCTACCGCCACGACTCCATCCCGGCCGCCGTGACCGCCCTCCGCACCCTCGGCCCCTTCGAGGTCACCGCCACGGAGGACCCGGCGGCCTTCGAACACCCCCTGCACGACTACGCGGCCGTGGTCTTCCTCTCCACCAGCGGCGAGGTACTCACCCCGGCGGGCCGCGACCACCTCGCGGCCTACGTCGAGTCGGGCGGCGGCTTCGTCGGCGTCCACGCGGCGGCCTGCACCGAGTACGACTGGCCGTACTACGGCGACCTCCTCGGCGCCCGCTTCGACCGGCACCCCGCCTGCCAGCCCGGCAAGGCCGTGACCGAGGACCGCACCCACCCGGCCACCCGACACCTGCCCGCCGTATGGCAGTTCACCGACGAGTGGTACGACTTCCGCACCAACCCGCGGAGTTCGACCCACGTCCTCCTCTCCGCCGACGAATCCTCCTACGAGGGCGGCGGAATGGGCACCGACCACCCCCTGGCGTGGTGCCACGAGAAGGGCGAGGGCCGGGTCTTCTACACGGCCCTCGGCCACGCGGCGGAGGCCTACGAGGACGCCGACTTCCGCGCGCATCTGCTGGGCGGGATCAACTGGGCGGCGCGGCTGAGTTAGGCCCGCGCACCGCTCGCTGGGACGGCGGTCGCTCTCACCCGACCGGGCGCCACCGGAACCAGTGGTCGACCCCGTCGAACCGGTAGCGGTCGTCGCCGTCGTCGAACCGCACCTCGCCCACGAGTCGCCGAGCACCCTCCGGCGCCTGACGGTGCGTTGCGAGGAGCAGGTCCAGTTCGTCGTAGCGGGCGTCGATCCCTCCGAGGCCGGGATGCTCGTCGCCCCTGGGATCGGAGAGCTGGTACCTGATGAAGATCGCCCACTGCTCGCGCTCCATCGCCACCGCCGCCCCGCTCGCGGGCCACACGGCGTACACGTCGGCCTCGTCCCGGCGGTCGTACTCCCGGCCCTCGTAGGAGTGCGGGACGCCATCGACGAGCGCGACTCCCTTTCGCGGTCCGTCGTACCACTCCAAGTCCACATACGTGGGCTCGAAGCCGTCCGCGATCAACTGCTGCTTCTCCCATGACATGGCCATATCGCGGCAGGCTAGCGGCCGCCCGGCGCACCCGTGCTCGCCCGCTCCACCAACCGCGTCGACAACTCCGTCCGCGTGCTCTCCGGACGGTCCCCGTCCATCATGCGGACCAGGAGGCGCAGCGCCGTGGCCGCCATCTCCGACAGCGGTTGGCGGACCGTGGTCAGGGCCGGCGTCACCCAGCGGGCTTCGGGCAGGTCGTCGAAGCCGACCACGCTGATGTCGTCAGGGACGCTCAACTCCCTTTCCGCCAGGGCCTCGTAGACGCCGAGCGCCATGCGGTCGGAGCAGACGAAGACCGCCGTCGGGGGTTCGGGGAGGTCGAGGAGTTCGCGCATCCGGGTGCGGGCCATGGTCTGGTCGAAGCTGCCGTGGCGGATGTAGTCGGGGCGCACGGGCACTCCGGCGGAGGCGAGCGCGGAGCGGTAGCCGGCGACGCGGGCGCTGCTGCACATCTTGTGCCGGTGACCGGCGATCACGGCGATGCGTTCGTGGCCCAGGGACAGCAGATGCTCGGTCGCCGTCACCCCGCCGTGCCAGTTGGCCGCGCCGACCGACACCACACCCGGAGGTGGTTCCTGCACCGGGTCGATCATCACGAACGGGATGCGGTGCTGGTCGAGCCACGCGTACTGCGACGGCGTCAACTCCGCCAGATTGAACAGGACTCCGGAGGATCCTCTGCCAACGAGCTTGTCCAGCCAGCCCCGTTCGGGCCGGTCCGCCCGCGTCCGGGTCAGCCCGGCCGAGACCACCACCTCGAGCCCGGCCTCGTACGCCGCCTCCTCCACCCCGTGCAGCACCGCCCCCGACCAGGAACTCTCCAACGAGTGCACCACCAGGTCGACAAGGCCCGGCGCCTTGTTCGCGTCGAAGCGCGGCCGGCGCACATAACCGAGCCGCTCCAGCGCCTCCGTCACCCGCCGCCGGGTCTCCGGCGCCACGTCCTCCCGGCCGTTGACCACCTTCGACGCCGTCGGCACGGACACCCCGGCCTCGCGGGCCACGACCGCCAGCGTCGGCCCTGCCGTCATGCTCGCGCTCCCCGCACGGACCATCGGGAACCACCTCTCCAGCCCGCCCGAGGGCCATCGAAAGTTTCGACCAGCGCTGTTCCACGGCCCGACCACCAACCGATCAGAAAGCGCTTCCTACGATAGGTGCGCGTCAACACGGCGGGAAGACCAGGGAATTCACGCAATGACGGCGGCCCGATCTTTCGAAACCCCGAACAGCTCAGCGGGGCGGGGCGCACTCCAGGCGAAAGCCGCCGAAGTCGGCGGTGAACTCCGCACCGACCAGATCCACGGCAAGGATCCCGGCCATCGCCCCGGTGAAGCGCAACCGCGAGCCGTGGTCGTCGGAGAGGTGACTGAAGTCCAACACCGGCCCCACCGGCACGCGTTCACCGTCTCGGACGTACCAGAACCGCGCGTCGGCGCCGTCGACCGTCGCCCCCAGCGTCACCGGCGCCCCGAACTCGACCTCGACGACGGCCACTTCACGCGTGACATCCTCGTCCCGTTCCACCAGTCGCAGCACCGTACGCCCGCCGCCGTCCCGCCACTGCTGCCCGTGCTGCCCCGCACCCTCGGGCTCCGCCCAGGTCAGGTCCAGGCTCAGATACGCCTCGGCGCCGTACCAGAGCACCAGCCCCGCCGCCTGCGTGAACGTCGACGGCCTTGCCTCTACGGTGACTTCGGCCTCCGCCCGATGCTCCGTGATCCGCCGGGCGAGCAGACTGTGCGCCCAGCGCGACTCCGGCCCGTGCCGCCCGCGCAGCCGGATCCAGCCGGGGCGGGAGCTGGCGTCGGCCCAGGACGGGTCGGGGTATCCGCGTGGACCGTTCCAAGGCCACCCCAACGGCCCTTCGGAGTACGCGACTTGGTCGTGTGGTGCGACGGGGTGCGTCGACACGGCGACCTCCACCGCCGGATGCCACCCCCCGTCCCGCAGCCTCGGCCAACCCTCCGCGTCCCAAGTCACGGCCTGGATCGCCGTCTCCCGGCCCAGCGTGCACCGAGGCCCTGCGGGAGTCGCGACAGGCCGTGCCGCCAAGTGGCTCAACACCCAATCACCACCCGGCAGTTCGACCAGCTCGCCGTGGCCCGCCTTCTGCAACGGCACCGACGGATCGTCCCGGGACGTCAGCAGGGGACGGTCGTCCACCTCGTACGGACCGGTGACCGTACGGCCCCGCGCCACCAGTACCCCGTGCTCGAACCCGGTCCCGCCCTCCGCGAGCAGCAGGTAGTACCAATCGCCCCGCCGCACCAACTTCGGTCCCTCTACGAGCTGTTCGTGCTGGAGCAGAAGCTGGGTCGGGCCCGCCGGAGCGAGCGTGGACCGGTCCAACTCGGTCGCGACGATGCCCGCGAAGCGCCGGCCGCCGGGGCGGTGGTCGTTCTGCAGGTTGAGCAGCCACAGCCGGCCCTCGTCGTGGAACAGCGCCGGGTCGAAGCCGTGGCTCAGGACCCGTTGTGGAACGGTCCACTTCCCGCCGATGTCAGTGGCCGTGGTGACGTAGGTGTCGGCGTCGAAGTACGGCGTGCCGACCGAGCGGACGATCGAGTACGTCATCCAGAAACGCTCGCCGTCCCAGCTCAGCGAGGGCGCCCAGATGCCGCCGGAGTCCGGGACGCCCGCCAGCGACTCGCCGAGGACCGCGCCCCGGACATGGCCCGCGTACTCCCAGTGCGCGAGATCCCGCGAGCGGTGGATCGGGATCGTCGGGAACCACTCGAAGGAACTGGTCGCCGCGTAGTACCAGTCGCCGACCCTGACCATCGAGGGGTCGGGGGCGAAGCCGCGGACAACGGGGTTGTGCAGCAAGGTCACTTGAGGGCTCCCAGGGTGACGCCCGTGCGCCAGTAGCGCCGCATCGCCACCATCATCACGGCCATCGGCACGATCGACAGCAGCGCGCCGGTCAGGACCAGGCCGGTGAGGTCGACGCCCGACTCCAGGCGTTTGCCGGACCAGTTGTAGAGGCCGATGTTGAGGGTCCAGTTGTTCTCGCCGCGCAGGACGGTGAGGGGGAGGAAGAAGGCGTTCCAGGTGTTCACGAACGCGAGCAGGAACACTGTGGCACCGCCCGTCGTCATCATCCGCAGCACGATGCTGAAGAAGATACGGAGTTCGCCCGCGCCGTCCAGGCGGGCCGCTTCGAGGAGTTCGAAGGGGATCGTGGCCTCGGTGTACACCTTGGCGAGGTAGACGCTGAACGGGTTGATCAGGCAGGGGATCAGCATCGCCCAGGGGGTGTCGACCAGGCCGATCTTCGAGAACATCAGGTACAGCGGCAGCGTGAGCAGTGCGATCGGGATCAGGAACGAACCCACCACGCACGCGAACACCGCGCTGCGGCCCGGGAATTCGAAGCGTGCGAGGCCGTAGCCCGTCGCGAGGGCGATGAGCGTGCCGCCGAGGGAGCCGACTCCCGCGTACAGGAAGGAGTTCGCGGTCCAGCGCAGGAAGATGCCGTTCTCGTAGGTGAAGACCTGACGCACGTTGGCCCACAGGTGCATGCCGGAGAACCACAGGCCGTTGCTCTGGTACAGGCCCGTGCGGTTCTTGGTCGCGGCGACGATCAGCCACCACACCGGGAACAGGCTGTAGGCGCTCGCCAGGACCAGACCGACGAGCAGGAAGCGCTGGCCGCCACGTGAACGGGTTGCCGGGTCAGGCTTGTTGAGACGCCGGACCTGATGAGCTGTCCGGCGGTCCTCGGTGAGGGTCATGCGTCGGCCTCCTTCGCGGTGAGCCGGTAGAAGAGGAAAGAGGCGAGGCCGAGGATGAGGGCGAGGAGGACCGAAAGGGCCGCCGCGTAGTGGTAGTTGCCCGCGTTGAACGCCTGGTTGTAGATGATCATGATGGGTGTGAAGTTGTCGTTCACCGTCTGCGGGGTGACGTTCCGGAACAGCGCCGGCTCGTTGAAGATCTGCAGCATCTGGATGATGGAGAGCATGCCGGTCAGCACCAACGCCCCGCGTACGTAAGGGATTTTGATGCTGAGGGCGACCCGGAACTCGGAGGCGCCGTCGAGCCGAGCCGCCTCGAAGAGGTCGCGGGGCACGCCCTGGAGCGCCGAGTAGATGATGACCATGTTGTAACCGATGCCGTGCCAGGTCAGCAGGTTGCCGATGGACGGCCACACCATCGAGGGCGCGAAGAAGTTCCAGGACAGGCCGAAGACCTTGCCCAACGGGGTCAAGGGGCCGACGTCCGGGCTGTACAGGTTGATCCACACGATCGCCGCGACCACCCCGGGGATCATGTACGGCACCAGGAGCAGGATGCGGAAGCGGCCCGCGACCTTCGAGGACAGCGCGTCCAGGAACAGTGCGAGCAGCAGGCTGACGAGCAGCATCACCGGGATCTGCACGCAGGCGAACAGCACCACGCGCAGCACCGAGTTCATGAACGCCGAGTCGGTCAGGCCCTGTTGGTAGTTGTGGAGGCCGGAGAACCTCTCTGTGGAGCCGCCGAGGCCGAGCCCGGACTGGTGCTCCACGAACAGCGACTCGTAGACGGCGTACCCGATCGGTATCAGGTAGAGGAACACGAAACCGAGCTGGAAGGGCACCGTGAACGCGGCACCCTTCCAGCGCTGGGAGCGAATCATCGGTGCTGCCTCAGCCCTTGACGCTGATACCGCGGGACTTCAGGTCCTTGACCGTCCACTCCTGCATGTGGGCCAGCAGATCGGTGACCTTCTCCTCCTTGTTCATCACCTTCGCCCAGCCCGTCTGGAGTTCGGTGAACATGGCGGTCCAGTCCGGGCCGAACACCCAGTCCGAGGTGACCGTGTTCAGGCTGTCGGTCACGACCTTCTTCGCGGGCTCGTAGTTCGTGCCGAGCAGCTTGTCGGAGATCGCCTCGGCGACATACGCGTTGCTGTCCGCGAGGGCCGGCATCACACCGTTGCCGGTGGTCGGGCTCGCCATCGTCTTCACCGCGCCGGTATTGGTCGACATCCACAACGCGGCCTCGGCGGCCTGCTGTTGGTGCGCGCACTGCTTGGTCACCAGGGTGACGCCGCCGCTCTGGTTGGTCCCGGCCGGTGTCTTGGCGGCCTCGCCCGGATAGGTCGGCCAGGGCGAAAGCGCCCACTTCCCGTCGGACTTGGTGAAGTTCTGCACCATGCCCGCCATCTGCCAGGTGGAGATCTGGCGGGTCGCGGTGCCGCCGTTGTCGTAGTTGCGCTGTACGGCCGCGTAGTCGGCGAACGACAGCTTGGAGGCGAGGTCGTTGTCGACGATGTCCTGGATCACCTTGGCCGCCTTGAGACTGCCCGCGTCCTGGAAGTCCACCTTCCAGGAGTTGCCGTCGATGGCGTACCAGTGCGCCCCGGCCTGCATGGAGAGCACCTCCAGGGTGCTCGGGTCCTCACCGGCGTAGTTGGTGATCTTGATGCCGTGCTTCTTCAGCACCTTGCCCGCCGCGATGAACTCGTCCCAGGTCGTGGGCGCCTTCAGCCCGTACTTCTGGAAGATGTCGGTGCGGTAGATCGTGAAGGCCGGGGCCGAACTGGTCGGCACGCCATAGGACTTGCCCTGCACCTGCGCACTGGCCCAGGCGCCCGCGTTGAACTTGTCCTTGTCGGCGGAGACGTACTTGGTGATGTCGGCGAGCGCGCCCTGCGAGACCCAGGTGGTCACGTACTCCGCCGTGTTCTGCACCAGGCAGGGCGCGTTGCCGGCCTTGACCGCGTTGGTGAGCTGTTTCTGCATCGTCAACTGGTCGGTGACCTTGGTGTACTTGAGCTTGATGTCCTTGTGAGCGGCGTTGAACGCCTTCACTACGGCGTCCTGTCCGTTGGCCCAGCCCCAGAAGGGGAGGGTGACCGGGCCGGAGGACGTCTTGTCTCCCGAGCCGGATCCGCCGCAGGCGGAGAGCAGACCTGTCAGTGCGAGGCCCGCGACGGCTGCCCGAGCGAACCTTCTCCGGGGGCTGGTGAAGTTCATCAGACCGTGTTCCTTCGGAAGAGAAGAGGTAGAAACCGGTTGCTTGGAAGGTAGACATCGGGGGCTGTTCGGAGCAAGAGGTGTGCAGCGACTTGTTTCGACAGCCCAGGACAGACCTCGTCCGGCCTGGGGATTTGAAGAGAAACCGGTTACGTAACGCCCTGGTTCCGTGTGCTTCCGTGGGCTTTCCGCGTGCTGGACTAGTCCCGGCGGGCGGGCGGTCGTACCGAGTTCCGTACGACGACATGGGTGCCCAGCACCAGATGGTCGCCGTCGCTCCCCCTGCGCCGGCCCGTGCCGCCGCCCTCGCGCCGGTCCGCCACCGCGCGCAGCGCGACCCGGCCCATCTCCTCGTACGGGACGTGCACGGTGGTCAGCTGAGGGGTGAGCTGGGAGGCCAGCGGGATGTCGTCGTAGCCGACGATCGACACGTCCTCGGGAACACGCAGGCCTCCCGCGCGCAGCGCCTGCATGGCACCCGCGGCGACCACGTCGGTGCCCGCGAGCACCGCCGTGAAGTCCACCCCTCCCTTCAGACTGTCCTCGACCGCCTCGTACCCGTGCTCGTAGTCGTACGGACCGTGCCGCACCATCCCCGGGTCGAACGGCACGCCGTACGCCTCGAAGGCCCGTTGCGCGCCCCTCAACCGGCCCTGTGCCGTGGTGAGTTCGGCGTGCCCGGGCAGCAGCAGGACTCTGCGGTGGCCGGCCGAGAGGAGGTGGCTGGCCATGGCGTAGGCGCCGCCCTCGTTGTCGTAGTCGACCGTAGTGGCCGGTACGTCGCCCTCCAGCGGCGGGCGGCCGACGAGCACGAGGTGCGAGCCGGCCGCGTCCAGGGAGCGGGCGAAGCGGGCCATGCGCAGCTGGTACTCGTCGACGTCGTAGGCGCCGCCCAGCAACACCACGGCGGCGACGCCCTGTTGGCGCATGAGGTTGACCAGCGCGAGTTCGCGCTCCGGGTCGTCGCCGGTGGTGCCGACCAGGGAGAGCCAGCCGCGCAGCGTGGCCGCGCCCTCGACTCCCTTGGCCACATGGGCGAATGCCGCGCCGGTGATGTTGTTGATGAGGATCGCCACGGTCGGTGTGCCGCCGCCGGCCAGGGAACGGGCGTGCGCGTTGGTGACGTAGTCGAGGTCGCCGACGACCTTCATCACCCGGCGGCGCAGCTCCTCCGACACCGGATAGTTGCCGGACAGCACGCGCGAGACGCTCGCCACCGAGACCCCGGCGCGCTCCGCCACGTCCCGGATCGTGGCCCGGCCGACGTCGCCCGACGTCTTGCGCTGACTCACCGTGGCGACTCCTTCGCGGTATCGGCGTTCCCGCCGGGCGCGCGAGGCCCTGCTCCCGCGCCGGTCCGGAAACCGTATCCCATCGTTGTTCCAGGCAGGAGGCCCTGTGGACGGCCCGGATCAGGCGACACGGGCCAGGTCCGCGTGCCGCACCTCGTGGGCCGGCGGCAGGCCCGCGGCCAGCCGCTCCAGCTCGTCGACGACGATGGAGCCGAGCCGTGCCAGCTCGTTGCCGAGCGAGCCCGCGATGTGGGGGGTGAGGAAGACGTTCGGCAGCTGGTAGAGCGGGGACGCGGAGGGCAGCGGCTCGGGCTCGGTGACGTCCAGGATCGCGGTCAGCCGGCCGGAGAGCAGTTCGTCGGTGAGGGCGCCGTGGTCGATCAGCGCGCCCCGGGAGGTGTTGATCAGCACCCCGCCGTCCCGGATCAGGGCGAGCCGCCCGCGGTCGAGCATGCGCTGGGTCTCGGGGATGTCGGGGGCGTGCAGGCTGACGATGTCGCTGCGGCTCAACAGGTCGTCCAGCGGCAGGAGTTCGGCGCCCAGCGCGGTGGCCTCGGTGACACCGACGTAGGGGTCGTGGAGGAGGACCTCGAAGTCGTAGGGCCGCAGCAGTTCGAGCAGGCGGCGGCCCACCCGGGAGGCGCCGATGACGCCGATGCGGCGGCCGAGGTTGCCGATCGCGGCGGTCTCGGCGGGCGTCGGGTACGTGTGCGCCTGCCGGAAGCGCTCCCGCTGCGCGAAGGTGTCCTTCCCGGCGAGCAGGATCATCGCGAGGGTGTACTCGGCGACCGGCAGCGCGTTTCCGGTGACCGCGCTGGACACGGTCACCCCGCGTTCCCACAGGGCCTCGCCGACCAGTGAGCGGACCGAGCCCGCCGCGTGCAGCACGGCGCGTACCCGGGGTGCCGCCGCGAGGGCGTCGGCGTCGAGGTGCGGGCAGCCCCAGCCGGTGATCAGGACCTCGGCCCCGGCCAGGGCCCCGGCGGCCTCGGGGGCGGCGAAGTCGCGTACGACGAGCCCGGGGTCGATCTCGGCCGTCTGCCGGAGCCGTGCCATCAGGGGTGGGGGGAAGAGCAGGGGCAGGTGCACCGGATCCATGGCGAACACGGCCCTCGGCGGCTGGGCGCTGGGCATGACCCTCCAGTACTGCGGCTTGGGATGCAGCGTCGGAAACGTTTTCTGAAAGCGTCTTCTACCGTAGATCTGCCGAGGAGCGGGGGTCAATCGGTGGGAGGGAGCACGGAGGCTGGAATCTTCGCGTGACCCGGCCGGCGGAGTTCGTCCGCCGGAATAGCGGGGTGCGATGTGATGCTCTGATGAGCATGGTTCACGAGCGCGGTGAGGAGCTGGTGGGCAGATGACGGCAGAGCGGACGAACCCCGTGGTCGGAACCCCCTACGGGGCGGTGCGCGGCCGGTACGAGAACGGGATCGCGGTCTTCAGGGGCATCCCCTACGCGGCGCCCCCCTTCGGCTCGCGCAGATTCCGCCCGCCCGTCCCGCCCGAGCCCTGGACCGGGGTGCGCGACGCGCTCGCCTTCGGTCCGACCCCGCCGAAACCGCCGTACTCCGACGCCTTCGCCAAACTGCTCTCCGACCCCGTCATCCCGGGCGACGACTGCCTCAACCTCAACGTGTGGACCCCGGAACCCGGCCCGGGCGCCCGGCTGCCGGTCATGGTCTGGCTGCACGGCGGCGCGCTCACCCGGGGCTCCTCGGCCGTCCCCGTCTACGACGGCCACGCCTTCGCCCGCGACGGAGTCGTGTTCGTCTCGGTCAACTACCGCCTGGGCGTGGAGGGTTACGGGCTCTTCCCGGACGCGCCCGCCAACCCCGGTCTGCGCGACCAGCTCGCCGCGCTGCGCTGGGTGCACGAGTCGATCGCGGCCTTCGGCGGCGACCCCGACAAGATCACCCTCTTCGGTCAGTCCGCCGGCGCGATCAGCATCGGCGCCCTGCTCGCCGCCCCACAGGCCCAGGGACTCGTCCGCCGGGCCGTCCTGCAGAGCGGACCCCCGGAGGCCTTCGACCGCGACAAGGTACGGCGGATGGTGCGCCGGATGGCGACCCGGCTGAAGGTCCCCGCCACCGCCGAGGCCTTCGCCGCCGTCGACCGCGAACTGCTGCTGCGCACCCAGGCGGAGGTCGGCAGGCTCAGCAGCCCGGTGCTCGGCGGGCCCACGTTCGGGATCGTCATCGACGGCGAACTGGTGCCCCGTGACCCGCTGGAGGCGCTCATCGACGGTCAAGTCGCCCGCGATGTCGACCTGTTGATGGGGTGGACCCGCGACGAGTACCGGCTGTGGCTGGTCCCCGGCGGCCTGCACGAGCGCGTCGACCGGCTCGGCGCGGTCGCCCTGGCCGGCGCGATGGCCCGCTGCCACTGCGGAGTCGAGGTCCCGCGCGGCTACCGCGCCCTGCACCCCGCGGCCGGCACCGCCGAGACCGTCGGCCAGCTCGTCACCGACCACCTGCTCCGCTACCCGCTGCACCGCCTGGCCGACGCCCGCCCCGGAAACTCCCACGTCTACGAGTTCGCCTGGCCCTCCAACCTCCCCGACCTGGGCTCCTGCCACGCCCTCGAACTCGGCTTCGTCTTCGACACCGGCGACGTCCCCGAGGCCGCCAAACTCGCGGGCGAGGGCGCGCCCCAGGACCTCGCCGACACCATGCACGCGGCCTGGGTGCGGTTCGCCGCGGAGGGCGACCCGGGCTGGCGCGCCTGGGACGACTCGCACCCGGTCCAGATCTTCGGCGAGGGCACGCCCTACGTCGCCAACGGCCCGCGCGACCCCGAGTTCGCCCTCTGGGCGGCCGACACGGCGACGCGCGAGCCGGCGGTCCCGGCCGTGGGCACGCCCGCGCGCGGTGCCGTAGAACTGCGGTCGGTCGTACGGCGGTTGCGGCGGACCGGAGATGTGCCGAAGTCGTCGTGAGCGGGCGGATACGGGCCGGAAACCGGTTGCCCAACGCCCGTTGCCGAGAACTGCCGTACTGACGTAGGCGAATTGGCCGACACACGCCCCTCCTCCCGGCCGTCGCGCGCTGCTACCCTCCGCGCAGGGAACCGGTTGCCGGACGTGTTCCCGCAGGCAGGGGAAGGGCGAGGCGGCGCATGACCAGGAAGAGCCAGGACGCGAACGGGAGCACCATCCGGGACGTGGCGGCCCGCGCCGGGGTGTCCGCCTCCACGGTGTCGCGGGTGCTCGGCGGCGAGTACCCGGTGAGCACGGCGACCCGCACGCGCGTGCTGCGGGCCGTCCGCGAACTGGACTACGTCGCCGACGCGCGCGCCAAGGCCGTGGCGGGCGTCGGGACACCGACCCTCGCCTTCGTCCTGGAGGACATCACGGGACCGTCGTTCGCGCTGATGGCACACGGTGTGGAGCGCGAGGCGACCCGGCTCGGGCATCTGTGCCTGGTGTGCAGCACGGAGGGCGACGTCCAGCGCGAACTGGACTTCATCGAGACCATGCGCGCCCAGCGCACCGCCGCCGTGATCCTCGTCGGCGGAACCGCCGACACCCCGGAGTACCGCACCCGAACCCGCCGTATCGCCGACTCGCTCGCGGCGGCCGGCTCGCGGCTCGTGCTGTGCGGACGCCCGCCGCTCGGCCCGGGCGCACCGGTCACGGTCATCGAGTACGACAACGAGGGCGGCGCCTACGCCCTGGTCGCGCACGTCCTGGCCCAGGGCCACCAGCGTGTCCTGTTCCTCGGCGGCAAGCCCGACCACGCGACCGCGCAGGGCCGCGAACGCGGCTACCTCGCCGCCCATCGCGCCCGCGGCCTCGAACCCGACCCGGAGCTCCTGCTCCACGGCGACTTCACCCGCGACTCGGGCCACCGGCTGATGCGCCAGGCGCTGAGCCGGAAGCTGGAGTTCACCGCCGTGGTCGCAGCCACCGACATGGTCGCGGCGGGCGCCCTGACCGCATTGCACGAGGCGGGCCTGAGCGTCCCCGGCGACGTCTCACTGGCCGGCTACGACGACATCCCGTTCGCCCGTGACCTGTACCCCGCCCTGACGACGGTCCACGTCCCCTACGAGGAGCTGGGCCGCCTCGCGGTGCGCACCGCGCTGGGCCGCACACCGGAGTCCCCGGACGAGCACCTGCTGCTGGGCACGCACGTGGTCGTACGGAACTCGATCACGACGGTGTGAGCGTCCGCCGGATGTCCGCGATCGCCTCGGGCCCCACCCGGCAGCAGCCGCCGATCAGCCGCGCGCCGGCCTCCCGCCAGCCCTCGACCTGCTCGGCGGTGAAGGTGGAACGCCCCGTCCACGCACGGGCGTCGGCGTCCCACACCTCCCCGCTGTTGGGATAGACGACGACGGGCTTCCCGGTGACCCGGGCCGCGATCTCGATCGCGCCGTCGACGTCCTCCGGGGCAGTGCAGTTCACGCCGACCGCGATGATCTCGTCCGCGTCGGCGGCCAGGGCGAACGCCTCCTCCAGCGGCTGCCCGGCGCGGGTCCGGTCCCCGGCGATCGAGTACGACAGCCAGGCGGGCGTCCGCAGCCCGCGCACCGCCCGCAGCAGCGCCTCGGCCTCGACGGCGTCCGGGATCGTCTCGAAGGCCAGCACGTCAGGACCGACGAAGTCCAGCACCTCGAGGCGCGGCCGGTGGAAGGCCTCCAGCTCGGCCACGCTCAGCCCGTACCGGCCCCGGTACTCGGAGCCGTCCGCCAGCATCGCGCCGTAGGGCCCGACCGAGGCGGCCACGTAGAGGGGCCGCCCGATACCCCGCTGCCCTGCCTCCACCGCCGCGTCGACGCCCAACTCCACGCTCTCGGCCATGAGTTCGGCCGCCCGGTCGTGCTTGATCCCGCGCTTCGCGAAGCCCTCGAAGGTGGCCTGATAGCTGGCGGTGATCGCCACGTCGGCGCCCGCCTCGAAGTACGCGAGATGCGCCTCGGCGATCGCCTCGGGCCGGTCCGCGAGCAGCCGCGCCGACCACAGCTCGTCGCTCAGATCGTGCCCGGCCGCGCCGAGCTGATTGGACAGCCCGCCGTCGAGAACGAGTGTTCCGGCGGCGAGGGCGTCGGCGAGGAGGGGAGCGGTGTCGCTGGTCATGTCTCGACGCTAGCCGATACGGCCGTGGGTGCCGACTGTGTCCATTTGGTGAACGGATTGCCCGGCATGCGATACGTCTGCTCCGGCATACGGCGATCTGGTGGTCGTGTCCCCGACCTGCGAAGCTTGCGTGTACACGTCTTGAGGAGGCCCTGTGGTCTATGCGGAAGGGATGGCCCGGTTCACGTTGGCGCCCGCCGCCCGTGAGCTGCTGCGCCTGTCGGCCGACGGTGAGGAACACTCCGCGACGATTCCCTACGGAGGGGACGACTTCACTCTGTACGCCCACCTCAGGGCTCGCCGGACGGCACCCGGCCAGGGCGAAGTGGGCGTGGCGTGCTGGATCGTCAGCATCGACCTGGCCCGCTTCTTCAGCAGCACCCCTCCGGCCGAGCACGAGACACGACTGCCCCCCGAGGGGACGGCCGTACCGGACGGCGCCTTCACCATCGAAGCGGCCCGCCACCTGGCCATCTCCCTGAACGCCCTCGACGGTCCCCGCTCCGCGACCAACGGCGACGGCCATCGCACGATGACCGTTCCCGTCGACGTCCCGGAATGACGGGCAGCCGTCAGACCGCAGCCGTCAGGTCTACGCCGCGTGCTTCCCGCCCCCGCGCCTGCTCCCGCCCCGGGTGCGCCTGGTCGCCGGGACCAGCAGGGCGCCCAGGAGGCCGAGGCCGAGGGCGTAGGGCCACCAGCCGAAGCCGGCGCCTCGGGCGGTGTTCTCGGTACGGGCCTCGGTGATCGTCGTCCCGGACGACGACTTGGGGTGGGCGGTGGGGGAGGAGGAACTGCTCGCGGCGACGGCGGTCAGGACGACGTCGTTGCCGTCGCCGCCCCGGTAGCTGATCCGGTACGTCGTGTCGGCGAGCTTGAGCCTGCTGCCCTCGCGAAGTCCCTTGAACGCGCCGGTCGTTGGGGCGTCGCCCGTGTGATTGAGGATCGTCACGGTCCGCGCGGGATGCGTACCGGCGGCCGAGAGATCCAGGTCGCCGGCCAGGCCGACCTTGCCCGCGACCTTCAACGGCTTGTCGCGCAGGATCAGTTCGCCCTTGGTGCTCTGCGTGTAGTTCCCGGTCACGGTCAACCCGGTCGTCACCACGCTGTCGTTCGTCACCGAACCCTTCACCGTGCCCACACCGGTTAGGTCAGTCGCCACACGCAGGCCGGCCGTCCCCACGTCCAGCCGTGCGCCCACCGAGGTGAGCCGGATCGACCTGCTGTGGACCAGAGTTGCCCCCGAGCGGAGCGCCACCGTGCCCTTCGAGACCGTCGTCGTCCCCGTGTACGTGACCGCCGTGCCCGTCAGTGTCGTCGTCGCGGCGCCGGACTGGACGAGGGACCCCTTGCCGGAGAGGTACGACAGTTTCACGGGGAGCGACACGTTCCGTGCGACAAGGGTCCCGTCGTCCACGATCCGCCGCCCGACCGTGCCGGTCAGCACCCCGCCGTCGCCGCCCCGCTTCCCGGACCCCAGCCGCAGCACCGCCCCCTTCTCCACGGTCGTCGAGCCGTCGTAGTACTGCGGCGCCGCGAAGGTCACGTCGTTCCCTCGCGTCCCCGCGATCACGATGTCCCCGGCGCCGGGCGCGGCCAGGGTGTCGTGGTACTTGCCGCCGCCGATCGGCGCACCGAGGGTGACCGGACCGTCGTAGTCGAAGGTCAGCCTGGACCGGACCCCGCTCGCCGCGTGGAGGTTGATGTACACGGTGTCCTTGGTGCCCGGCATGAAGATCCGGTGGGTGGTGCCGTCGCCCCACTGGACGTTCGCGCCCTCGATGTTGGTGCCGCGCTTGTTCAACTGGTGGGCGATCGCACGCCAGTTGAGGCCGGGGTCGCTGAGCGACGGGTCGGTGTCGCCGCCCTGGTCGCTGTAGCTGTACTGGCCCGTGAGGACGACCTTGCTGCCCGGCCGGGAGTGCACGTTGACGTCGCTGCCGTACTCGCGCTGGTAGAAGTTCTGGCGCAGGGTGATCGTCTGGTACAGCGGGGTGTCGATGATCCAGGAGCCCTGGTTGAGGATCGCGCGGGCGTCGGGCAGCGCCACCGGGTACTCGGGGCGGCCGACCGCCATGCCGGTGCCGTTGTCGATCACCCCTGAGAAAGGGTGGGTTCCGGCGAGGTCGAGCGTGCCCCACATGTTGCGCGGCTGGGTGACCAGGCCCGAGCCGCTGATGGTGCCGATGTTGAAGGTGCGGGTCAGGGAGAGGCGGAGGGTGCCGTCGACCCGGACGTTGAGCTGGTTGAGCTGGTAACCCGGTGTGCTGTACGGGAAGTGGCCGATCAGGCCGGTGCCACCACCCGTGCCGTACTGGAGAGTTGTCCCGCGCTCGACCGTGATCGCGGGCGGGTCCGGGTTGCTGACGGTCGTGTACGGGTGGTTGCCGCCCTGGGTGGTCACCTTCTGCCGCTGCCGGGCCGCCGGGAGCGTGAAGTCGCTGTCCTTGGTGAGGACCAGCGTCCCGCCGCCGCGCACGGTCAGCGTTCCCTGACCGCGGAACACCCCGTCGTACGTCGTCGTCCCGGCCGGCACGGTGACCACCGTGTCGCCGGAGAGCGTGACATCGCGGTCGGCGAGCACGTCGGCGGTCGCGTCACGGGTACCGGCGGCCGCGGCCGGGGAAGCGGCGGCGAGGAGGGCGGCGACCGCGGCGAGGGCGCCGGCTGCTGCTGCTGTCGTGTGGATATGGCTGCGCACGGGAGTGGAGACGGTTCGGGGCCCCCCGGGATAACAGAAATTTCGGCCGGAGATGAAAGGGCGGGGGAAAGCGCTCTCTCAATGTCTCGTCGGACCCGTTGACCTCGTGGTGGCACACCCTTACCTTTTCGGCGTTCGAAGTCGTTCGTAATGACAGATGGTGTTCGCCACCTCGAACGTTTCCGAGAGGCAGCCGTATGAGCCGCAACGACGAACTGCCCCATGCCCCCAGCCGGAGGCTGATGCTGAAGGGAGCCGCTCTGGCCGCGGGCGCCCTGGCCATCGCGCCGACCCCGGCGACCGCGTCCCCGAAAGCAGCCCCGTTCGTGAACCCGCTCGTCCGCCAACGCGCCGACCCGTACATCCACCGGCACACCGACGGCCACTACTACTTCACCGCCACGGTCCCCGAGTACGACCGCATCGTTCTGCGCCGCTCCCGCACCCTCAACGGCCTTGCCACCGCTGCCGAGTCGGTGATCTGGACCAAGCACGCGACCGGTGTGATGGGCGCCCACATCTGGGCGCCGGAGATCCATCGCATCGGCGGCAAGTGGTACGTCTACTTCGCCTCTGCGCCCGCCGAGAGCGTCTGGGACATCCGCATCTGGGTCCTGGAGAACGCCAACGCCGATCCCTTCCAGGGCACTTGGGAGGAGAAGGGCCAGCTCAGGACGGCCTGGGAGACGTTCTCCCTCGACGCCACCACCTTCACCCACCGGGGCACCCGCTATCTCGCCTGGGCCCAGCACGAGCCCGGCATGGACAACAACACCGCCCTGTGGCTGTCGAGGATGGCGAACCCGTGGACCCTGACGGGCCCTCAAATACGCCTGTCCACACCGGAGTACGACTGGGAGACCGTCGGCTACAAGGTCAACGAGGGCCCGGCCGTCATCGCCCGCAACGGCCGCCTGTTCCTTTCCTACTCGGCCAGCGCCACCGACTGGCACTACTGCATGGGCCTGCTGACCGTCGACGCGAACGCCGACCTCATGGACCCGGCGAACTGGTCCAAGTCACCGACCCCCGTCTTCACCAGCAACGACACCACCGGGCAGTACGGCCCCGGCCACAACTGCTTCACGGTCGCCGAGGACGGCCGCAGCGACGTCCTCGTCTACCACGCGCGCCAGTACAAGGAGATCACGGGCGATCCCCTGAACGACCCCAACCGCCACACCCGGATCCAGCGCCTGGGCTGGCACTCCGACGGCACCCCCGACTTCGGCGTCCCCGTGGCCGACACCGTGAAGGAGAGTGTGTGAGATGAGACGTGCGTACGCCATCCTGCTCGCCCTGGTCTGCGCCCTCGCCGCCGCCCTGGTGACGGCGGGCCCGGCCCAGGCCGCCGCCCAGACCATCACCAACGGCACGCAGTTCACGGACACTTCGGGCAACGCCCTGCACGCACACGGCGGCGGGGTGATCAAGGTCGGCAGCTACTACTACTGGTTCGGCGAGGACCGCAACGCCGACAACACCTTCAAGTACGTGGACGCCTACCGCTCCACGGACCTGAAGAACTGGGAGTTCCGCAACCACGTCCTGACCCAGTCCAGCGCCTCCGAGCTGGGCACCGCCTACATCGAGCGGCCGAAGGTCATCTACAACGCGTCCACCGGCCAGTTCGTGATGTGGATGCACAAGGAGAACGGCGTCGACTACAGCGAGGCCAAGGCCGCCGTCGCCGTCTCCTCGACCGTGGACGGCAGTTACACCTACCAGGGCAGCTTCCAGCCACTCGGCGACAACATGTCCCGGGACATCACCACGTTCGTCGACACCGACGGCACCGCGTACATGGTCTCCGCCGCCAACGAGAACTACGACCTGCACATCTACAGACTCACCGCCGACTACACCGCCGTCGACAGCCTGGTCGCCAACCCGTGGGTCGGCGGACACCGGGAGGCACCGGCCCTCTTCAAGCGCAACGGCGTCTACTTCATGCTGACTTCGGCCGCCACCGGCTGGAGCGCCAACCAGCAGCAGTACGCCACCGCCACCAGCATCACCGGCCCCTGGACGGCCTTCACCAACGTCGGCGACTCGACCGCCTACAACTCGCAGACCGCCTACGTCCTCCCGATCACCGGGACTTCGGGCACCTCGTACCTCTACATGGGCGACCGCTGGGGCAACTCCTTCGGCGGCACCGTCAACGACTCGCGTTATGTCTGGCTGCCGTTGACCTTCCCGACCACCACCTCGATGTCCATGGCGTCCTGGTACCCGGAGGTGTCGATCGACACGGCCGCCGGCACGATCACCGGCACGAGCGCGACGTACAACACGCTCATCGCCCGCAACAGCTCCAAGTGCGCCGACGTACCGAACCAGTCCCTCTGGCAGGGCGTCGCGATCAGCCAGTACACCTGCAACAGCGGCACCAACCAGAAGTGGTGGTTCAAGGACCTCGGCACCGGCTACTACGAACTCATGGGCCGGGGCAGCTCGTTGTGCCTCCAGGAGAACTCGACCAACGTCACCCAGGAGAACTGCACCGGCGCCACCGCCCAGCAGTGGAGCCTGACCACGTCCGGCAGCTACGTCCTGGTCAAGGCCAGGACGAGCGGCGAGTGCCTGGACGTGTCCGGCGCGTCCACCGCCAACTCCGCCGCGATCATCACGTACACGTGCAGCGGGGCGACCAACCAGCAGTGGACGCGCGGGAGTTGAGACCCGCGTTACCGGACCGGATTCCAGCCGTCCGTGCCCGCCAGATACTTCTGTGCCGTGTAGTTCGCGGCCTGGGAGTCGGTGAGCTGCGGGCGGTTGGAGTTCACCGTCGCGCCCGCACCCGTGTTCTTGTACTCGGAGAAGCGGGCGTTCTTCCACGAGTAGCCGCTCATGTCCGTCCAGGGCCCGGCGACCTTCACGGCAGCGGGCAACGAGGTCTGCCGGACGACCAGTTGCCCGACCGCGTCCGCCGACGGATGCCAAGGGCGCCCCAGGTAGTACGTGTTGGCCGCCGCCGAGCTGGTGATCGAGCTGCCGGTGACGAGGATGCCGTACGTCTTGGCCGAGCTGGTGTTGGGCGCCGACAGGAAGCCGTTGAGACCGCCCGCCGCCGCGCCCGAGTTGCGCAGCTGGATGTTGACCCGGTCGTAGACGGCGGTCGCGTTGCCGAAGATGAAGTCCACGTCGCCGGATATGAACGACGAGTAGAAGTACTGCCGGTACTGACCGGTCGAGGACGGCGACCAGTTGAGGACGGTGTCCTGGCGGCTGATGAACCGGTCGTTGGTGAAGGTCTGCCGGTCGCCCTGCGCGGTGACCGCGACGGCCTGCGTGTCGGTGATGTCGGGGTGGGCCGCCTTGTCGAAGGTGTTCTGGACGGTGATCCCGGTGACGGTGAGACCGCTCGCCGAGAACGTGGCCACCGAACTGCCCAGCGTGCCGTACTTGTTGCCGCCGGCGTCGGTGTAACCGGCGGCCCGGTCATAGGTGATGACGACGTCCTCGGCGTTGCCGGTGGCGCCCTGGATGGTCAACCCCGTTTTCCCGGAAGGGACGTTGACAATCTCGGCGTACGTGCCCTTCGCCACGGAGATCGTGTCACCGGCCGCCGCCGCGTTCACGGCGGCCTGCACGGTGGTGAAGCGGCCCGAACCGTCCTTGGCGACGGTGATGACGGTGGCGGCCCGCGCCTGGGTCACCAGCGACACCGCGACCAGCCCGAGGGCGGCCGCGGTACCGGTCGCCACGGCGGCGGCTCGACGCCGGGCGGGGGAGCGGCGGTGCGTGTTCGGCTCAGTCATGCCTACAAGTCGCCGTCCCCCGCCCGGAAGTTGCCGCCCCTAGGCGAGAAGGTCGATCGCGTCGACCGACGTGCCTGCGCTCAGGAACGACGTCGATCCCGACCCGCTCGCCACATAGATCTTCAGCGTGTTGTACGCGCTCGCGTCCGTCAGCCAGGCGGACGCCGGAACGCTGTACGTGAACGTGCTGTTGTTGCCCCGGTACGAACCCACGGTCAGCGACCGGGTGCTCGGCTGGGTGGGCGGCGAGGGGACGGCCGAGGTCCAGGTGTCGTTGACGACGACCTGCGGCCGGCCGTTCGCGTACGCCGTCGTCACACCGATGCGCAGGGTGTGCGCGGCGGCGAGCTGAGCGGCCGTCAGCTTGAAGTACACGATCAGGCCGCTGTTGACGTCCTTCCACAGATAGCAGGGGAACGCCGAGGTCTCCGTCCCGCTGCCGATGACGACATTGCCGGTCCAGGACGCCGCCCGTACGTCCGAGGGATGCGCGTACGTCATCAGGTCCGCGTTCTTGAACCCGCCCGGAGTGCCGTCCCAGTTGCCGATCCGCCAGATCGCGCTCGCGTTGGACGGGTCGTTCGAGGACGGGATCGCGATGCTGTTCAGCGTCGTCGTGCCGCCCGCCGTGACCGCCACCGACGCGGTGTAGACGGCGAGTTCACCCTTGAAGACGGTCAGCGTGTACGTCCCCGGCAGGATCCCCGTGATCGAGAAGTAGCCGTCCGAGGCCCGCGCCGAACCCCAGTACTGCGCCGCCGAGTTGGCGAGCCCGACCGTGTACGCGTACGCCGTGTCGCGGCCCGTGATGCCCACGCCCGCGACCCGGCCCCGGCCGCTCGCGGCCGTGTACCCGGAGATGCCGAGCGAATCCGCCCACGAGGTCGTGAGGTTGGCGTGGTACAGCGCGGAGGAGGGCGCGCCGCCGTCCGTGAACGCGATGACGTACGGCCCCTGGAGACCGAACCGCTGCGCCTCCGTCTGGTTCTCGCCGTAGTACAGGATCTCGTACAACCCGCCGCCGTCCGCGCTCTGGTGGCGCAGCAGGGAACGGTAGAACGGGCCGCCGGACGCCTTCTCGTGGTTGCTGCGGACGACCCACAGGCCGACGCTGCCGGTGGTCCAGCCGATGTAGTCGTAGTCGACGACCCGCTTCTTCGAGTAGTGCTTGGAGCGGGTCTGGCCGTCGGACTTCTCGAAGACGTCGGCGGACTCGATGGTGGTGGGCGCGTAAGTGTAGGAATCCGGCTCGTCGTTGAGGAACAGACCGGCCTTGACGCGGACGATGTAGCGGGTCGCGCTGACGGAGTCGTCGGCCTTGTTGGTCCACAGGTAGACGTTGTTCTCGCCGCTGCGGGCTGCGTAGTAGTGCTTCAGCGTGCCGTACGCGACGGAGATCAGGATCGACGTGCCGGACTGGGCGATCGTCACGGTGGAGGTGCCGAGGCCGGACTCGACGTGCGAGTTCTTGCCGCCGTAGCCCTGGTACTCGGTGCCCTTGTAGACCAGCGAGGTCAGATCGCCGTTCGTCTTGCTGACCTTGAAGACCAGGCTCGCTCCGGTGTCGACGACGTAGTTCGAGCCGTCGTCGGTGTAGCCGAAACTCGCGGCCGAGGCGGTCTCGGCGAGCGGTCCGGCGAGCGCCGCCGTGCCGGCCGCGGCCGCTGTGCCGAGGACGAAGGTGCGGCGACGGACCGGTCTGTTCACAGAACCGGACATGGGGGTGCCTCCTTCGGGAGGTGGGGGTGCGGGTGCTTTGGAGGGTGACAGTTGAATCGATTTCGCGAAAGGGCTTTCGCAGCCCGGGAGTTGGCGATGACGTGAAATTTGACGCGGGTCTAGAAAGCGCTTGTCCAGAGCGGTACGGTCCACCGCCAGGCCTTGTCGTCGGACGGAGGAGCCACGGATGAGACGTTTCAACATCGCCCTGCTGGCCGCGGTGACCTTGAGCACCGCCCTGTCGGCCGCACCCGCACAGGCCCATGACCGCACGCCCCCGCTCGGCATCGCCAACTGCACCGCCACCGCCTGCCACTTCGACGTCCCGCCCGGCACCTACGACGTCACGGTCCGCCTCGGCGGCGAGAGCGCGGCGAGTACGGCCGTCACCGGCGAGACCCGGCGCTCCCTGCTCCCCGAGACGGCCACCGCCGCCGGGCAGACGGTGACCCGCAGCTTCACCGTGAACGTCCGCACCCCCGAGGGCGAACCCACCGGCCCCGACGGCACCCCCGGCCTCGACCTCACCCTCGGCGGCACCGCACCCGCCCTCGCCGACATCCGGGTGACCCCCGCCCATCACGCCCACCAGATCGTCCTGATCGGCGACTCCACGGTCTGCGACCAACCGGGCGACCCGTATTCGGGCTGGGGCCAACAGCTCCCGCAGTTCCTGCGGAAGGGCGTCTCCGTCGCCAACTACGCCGATTCCGGGGAGAGTACGGTCACCTATCTGGCGAATCCCTTGCTCTGGGGGACGGTTCAGCCGCTGATCAAACCCGGTGACCTCGTCCTGGTCCAGCTCGCGCACAACGACAAGACGACCGACGAGGCGACGTACCGCGCGAATTTGGAAACCCTCGTAGCGGGTATCCGGGAGATGGGCGGTCGTCCGGTTCTGGTGACACCGATCGTCCGACGCTGGTTCAATGCCGACGGCACACTGAACAACGACACAGCACTGCTGGTGAACGGACTCGGCGTCGACCTGCCGGGCGTCATCCGCTCGGTCGCCGCCGCCGAGGGGGTAACGCTGATCGATCTCACGGCGCAGACCAAGGCGCTGGTGGAATCGCTGGGAGTGGAAGGCTCCAAGGCGATCTATCTCTACAACGAGAAGAAGGACAACACGCACACCTCCGTGCACGGTGCCACGGTGTACGCGGGCCTGGTCCGCGACGCACTCGTCGCCCGGCATCTGCTGCCGGAGGACCGGGTACGGGTGGGTTGAGACCCGAAAGACCCCTGGGGCGTTCCGACCGGAACCGGGGCGCCCCAGGCTCCACCCGCCGCACCCGTCGCCCGTGAGAGTGAGCCGATGCAACTGCCCGCCGACGACCGCGTGTTGAGCCCGCGCACCGGCTATACCCGCGCCCACTGGGAGACGGCAGCCGACGCCCTCCTCGCCGCCGTGGAGCCGTACGCCACCGAGGACCGCGCGCTCTACCACCTCCCCGGCACCCACACCAGCTGGTCCGGCACGCTCTCCGACGGCCTGGAGGGCTACGCCCGCACCCTGCTGCTGGCCGCCTTCCGCCGCGACGAGACGGCCCTGGAACGCTACGCCGACGGCCTCGCCGCGGGCGTCGCGGGCGTCTGGCCCCGCATCGAGGACCGCAGCCAGCCCCTGGTCGAAGCGGCCTCGGTCGCCCTCGCCCTGCGCCTGACCCGCCCCCTGCTCTGGGACCGCCTCGACGAGCCGGTGCAGCAGCGCGCGGCGACCTGGCTGGCGGACGCCCTCACCGCCCAACCCTGGCCCTGCAACTGGGAGTTGTTCCCCGTCACGGTCGGCGGCTTCCTCCAGGAGATCGGCCACGAACCCGAGGCCTCCCGCAAGGCGATCGACCACGGCCTGGAACGCATCGAGCAGTGGTACGTCGGCGACGGCTGGTACACCGACGGCGACGGCCGCAAGTTCGACTACTACAACGGCTGGGCCATGCACCTCTACCCGGTCCTGCACGCCTGGCTCGCCGACGACCCCCGGCTCCTCGACCTCTACGGCACCCGTCTGGAACGCCATCTCGCCGACTACGCCCGCCTGTTCGGCGCCGACGGCGCCCCCATGCACCAGGGCCGCTCGCTGACGTACCGCTTCGCGACGACGGCTCCGCTGTGGCTGGGCGCGCTGACGGGCCGTACGCCACTGGCACCGGGGGAGACACGACGGCTGGCCTCCGGGGCGCTCCGCTATTTCCTCGACCGGGGCGCGATGGACGCCCGAGGACTGTTGAGTTTGGGCTGGCACGGCCCCGACGAGGCCGTCCTGCAAGGCTATTCGGGCCCCGCGTCCCCGTACTGGGCCAGCAAGGGCTTCCTCGGCCTGCTGCTCCCGCCCGACCACGAGGTGTGGACGGCGGTCGAGGAACCGGGCCCGGCGGAACGAACGGACGCGGTCACCACGATCACGCCCGCCAACTGGCTTCTCCAGTCGACGAGTTCGGACGGAGTCGTCCGCCTCCACAACCACGGCAGCGAGGACGTCCGCTACGACCCGTACTACACGCGGCTCGCCTACTCCACGGCTACGGTGCCCTCGGCGTCGTACGACAACAGCGTGTTCGTGGGCGGCGATCCGAGCCGGACGGACATCGTGCCGTTGGGGGTGGGGGAGGGCCAGGTGGCCTCCCGGCACACGGCGGCTTCCGGGGCCCGGGTGACCAGCGTGGTGATGGCCGAGGGGGCGGTGGAGGTGCGGGCGCATCTGGTGGTGGGCGCGGCTGCCGGGACGCCGGTCCGGGTCACGGGCTGGTCGGCCGAGGACGGACAGCTCGCCGAACTCGTGTCCCTGCACGGCCTGTTGGACGGCGAGGGCGTCGTTGGTGACGGGCCCACCCTGTTCGTCGCCCTGGTCCGGCTCACCGGGGAGCCGGAGCCCCGTCCCCTCGCGGAACTGGTGTCCGTGGAGGTCGACGGGGATCACGGCGTCTCCGTTCAGTGGGCCTCCGGCAGGCGCATGAACTACCGGTTCACGGAGTCAGCCGGGCTATCCGGAGGCTCGTGGCGGTCGGCGACGCCCCGTTGAGCGGGGTCGCGTAGGTCGGGGTGACCGGTGCGTACGCCCAGGTCAGCGAGCCGTTCTTCAGGACCGCTATGTCACCGGTGATGCGGGCGCTCACCACCTTGTCCGCGCTCTGGAACTTGCCGTTCCAGTCGATGAGCCGCAGATGGGTGCCCGTGAAGGTGCCGGTGCAGGTGCCGGCGGCGCACTTGGCGCCCTTCAGGGACTCCCAGGAGACCAGGAGGCGGGCCTTGCCGTAGGGCGCGACGTGCACGTTGACGTTCTCGGTGCCGGCCGCGGTCGTGAGGTAAATCGCCTTGCCGGGGCCGGAGTTGCGGTTCGCCATGAAGGCGACGGCGACCTGGTGGGTGCTCGTCTTCGGGGTGACCGTCCAGCCGCGTCCGCTGGAGTCGGCGGAGTTCTTCTTGGCCGAGGCGGCGCCACGGGAGGCGAAGGCCGTGGCGTACCGTCCGCTCGCCGACTTCACCAGGTCACCCGTGCGGCCGGGGAAGGTACCACCGCAGTACCCTGCCCAGCACTGCTCGCGCTGCACGACCGGTGCCACGTCCGGGGCGCCGATCCCGGTGGAGACGAACAGGCCCGAACGCCAGTCGTCGAAGCAGAGTGAAGTGAACGCGCCGGTGGTCTCGGCGTGCAGCGCGATGCCCTCGTTGTGGCTGCAGCCCCAGCTCCAACCACCGCTCAGCTTCGCGCCCTTGGCGCTGATGTACGCCAACTTGTCGCCGAAGTGGCCGTCCGCGAAGCCGCCAGCGCCGTGCACGACGAAGTACGCGCCGTACTTGGTGCCGTTCCAGGTGAGTTGGCCGTCGAGACCGGGGGAGGTGTCGTTCGACGCGGTGCCGGTGAGCTTGGTGCGGAAGGTCTGCTTGCCGTTCGTGTAGCGGATGATCGCGGCGGCCGTCTCCTTCCACTTGTTGGTGTCGGCCACCCGGGTGAGCAGCGCGAACCCGTCGTTGTGCGCGACCAGACCGCCGACCTCCTTGGCACCCTTGACGACCGTGTCGGCGCCCGAGCGCACTCCGGCGGCGTTCAGCGGGGTGACATGGACTCCGTCGGCGGCCGGCCAGGCCACGCGCAGGGTGCCGTTGGGGGCCACGGCCGTGGTCGTACGGGTCCACTGGCGGGTGTTGTTGTAACCGGCCGTCAGATAGGGGAACTTGGCGGTGAGCGCCACCGTGGTGCTGGTCGGGGTGAGCGTGCCGGCCACGGTCTTGGCGGCGGCGGCCGGGGTTTTCGCGACGGCCTTCGGGGTGGTTGTCGAGGTGGTCTTCGCGGAGGAGGCGGTCGTGGTCGCCGTGGGCGAGGTGGACGCGGAGTCGTCGGCGCCGGTGGACGCCGACGTGGTCGTCCCGGCCGCCGTCGAGCTGCCGCTTCCGCTGTCGCCGCTGTCCGCCGCCGCGGTCGCGTACCACGCGCCGCCCAGCAGGGCCGCGACGGCGAGTGAGCCCGCGAGCGGCTTGCGGGCGATGCGGCGGGGGTCGCGGCGACGGTGCGAAGTGGTGCGTCTTGCGTTGGTCATGCCCCCAAGTCGCCGCCCGCGCGGAGGAGGTTGCCGTGGTGCCGGGTGCAATGTTCCGGAGGTGAGACCGGCTCCACAGCCCGGGCGGGCCGATCCTGGTACGTTTGATGCTTTCCTGGGTATCAGACCCTTTGGACTCATCTCCGGCGAGGGACCGAGGAACCATGACCATGGACCCCGGCGACAAGCGGCTGGCGGCTGCCGTCGTGATGGACGACGACGGACGCGTACTTCTGGTGCGCCGCAGCGCGAGCGAGCGATTCCTGCCCCGGGTGTGGGGCGTTCCCTGCGGGAAGCTGGAGCCGGACGAGCGGTCCGAGGACGGTGCGCTGCGTGAGCTGAAGGAAGAGACCGGGCTCCTCGGCGAGATCGTCCGCAAGATCGGCGAGTCGTCCTTCGTGAGTGAGTACCGAGGCCGCGACATCAAGAACTGGCAGGACAACTTCCTGGTCAGGCCGCTGACCCGGGACATCACCCTCCCCGAGCCCGATCAGGCGTACCGCTGGCTGCGGCCCTCCGAGCTGGCCGGCTCCGGCCTCGACATCGACGAGTACAACCTGGACGTCGTACGCCAGGCCCTCACGGACTTCTGAGAAATTCGCCAGGCCCTCACGAACTTCTGAGCGACTCCGCCAGATCGTTCAACGCGCCCAGATAGTCCTTCACCTCGAGCGGTACCTTCGCCACCGCGCCCGGATGCGGGCCCGCGGCCGTGAACACGTCGGTGTGGCGCCGCCGTTCGGCACCCGTCTCCAGGAACAGGGTCACGGTCGGTACGTCCGTGTCGCACCAGGCCCGGTGCAGGGTGTTCGCCGGGAGGGCGTAGGCGCTGCCCGCCGCGTACTGGCCCACATGTGTGAGCCGCAGCCGCGCCGGTCCCGTGGGCCGCAGCGTCCAGTCGGCACTGCGCTCGGCGAGGGACTCCTCGTACCGGTCCGCCGTGATCCCGCCGTCGCCCCGGGCCTCGTACAACTCCATCGCGAGCCGGCCCCGGACCACGTAGGAGGCAAGCGGGGAACGGTGGTTGTGGATGTCCTCCGCGCCGATCGCCGCCACGTCGGGATGCCAGAGGTGCGCGCGCAGCATGTGGCGCGGTCCGCCGTCGATCAGCAACAGCTTGTCGAAGCCCAGGACATGACGGTACGACAGCCCGGCGCAGTGTTCGGGATCGCCCTCGCCGGAGGCGAGTTCGGCCACCAGCTCCAAAAGCCGCTCGGGAGAGCCCAGTTCGGCGATGACGGCACGGGCCGCGGTCACCGTCTCGTCGTCGGACAGGTCGCCGTCCAGCGCCTCGGTCAGCAGCCGTCGCGCCGCCAGGATCTGCCGACCACCCATGCACTCACTCTCCAACTCGCCCTCACACCAGCCTGGTTCGAGTATCCGGCTGATACATCCATACGGCATGTGCGCGCAGCGCCGAAAGCCCCTGATAGGTCATCCAGATCGGCTGGCGCAGTTCCTCCGTCGTCGTGAACATGGACCCGTCCCGGCTCCAGGACCAGATCCCGTCGGTCTGCGCCGCCCACACCGCGCCCGCCGCCCCGTTCAGCCGCTCCTGCCAGGCCTCCTCCAGGCCGTCCTGCCGGGCGATCTCCTGGGCGCCCGGGGTGAGCAGCGCGCGCACGATCCAACTCGCGGTGAAGTGGCGGACGTTCAGCACCTCGTGGTGCGAGGAGTCGTCCGGGTGGCGGCGGCGCACCTCCTCGCGCAGGTTCGCCAGATCGGCGCAGGCGTCGTGCGCGGTCGCCGGGCAGGCCAGCAGCCAGCGCACCCCGTCCTCGCGCGCCGCACGCTCCACCGGCCCCTCGCCCAGGACCCGGGCCGCCCGGTCCAGGGCGACCACGGCCTGCGCGGTGTGCAGCGCGGAGGGCTGGGCGGGGTGCCGGACGACGGGCCGGTCCGGGTGCGCGGGCCACGGCAGCACCGACAGCCGATGGCTCCAGCAGCGGCGGTGCTGGCGCTGCGGGTCGGGGAACGCGCCGTCGACCAGGGCGTCCCGCAGCACGGGAAGGATCGGCGCGTCCGGTGCCGCGCGCAGCAGCCCCCGCATCACGGTGGTGACCACATGGGTCAACGCCCGTCCCGTACTGTCGAGTTCGGGCGTGAAGCCGGCCTCGCAGCGGGCCACCTCGTCGGCCAGCCGTTCCCGCGAGGCTCCCGCCCGGGCCAGTGCGCCCAGCACCATCGCGGTGACCTCCGGGCGGGCCACCGCCCCCTGCGAACGGGCCGACCAGCCGCCGCCCTGCAGCCGCAGCCGCCACAGTGTGTCGATGAGGTCGCCGGTGTGCAGCCGTCCGTCCTGCACGCCCAGGTCCAGCACGATGTGCAGGCCGTACGCCGTGGCCAGCGAGGTCGGCCGGGCCGGGCCGTCCAGCTCCAGGAGGGAGTGCGGCCAGCCGATGAGACGGCCGCGCACCGGGTCGTCGACCTCGGCGACCTGGGCGACGAGGGTGTCGTAGGCAGAACCGAACACCTGTGGCAGCGGGCCGGGGACGGCCGGTGGCGGGGGAGCGGGGGCGGGCAGCGGTGCGGGGCCGGACGTGCGGGCGCGGAGCAGGGCCGCCGCCAGCCAGGTCATTCCGGCCGTGGCGAGGCCGCTCAGCCCGGAGATCAGATACTTGGCGGGCGCCCCGTCGATCGAGTCGGGCAGCACCTCGAACAGGAACTGGAACACCGCGTAACCGGCGGCCAGGCACCCGAACCGGCCGAGCCAGCCCACGAACCGGGCCGGCGGACTCCCGCCCTGCGGTACCGGACCGGGCGCTCCCGGAGGTCCCGGCGCTCTCAAGGGACCACGTCCCAGCTGCTGTTGAGACAAGTCGCGCTCCCTCCCCCCAGGGTGGCACGTGGCATTCGCGAAGCTTCCAGTCTAAGTGGTCAGCGATGCGCCTGGGGCGCGGACCGGAACCGCCGTCTCCGTCACACCGCTTCCCCTTCACGCGGCCAGTGCGTCAATGCCACATGGAGGGCGTCGACGGCACGCTCCCACGACTGCCGCACATCACGCGGCGCACCGAAACCGCCGGCGGACTCCAGCGCGCAGTAGCCGTGGAACGTACTGCGCAACAGGCGTACGGCGTCGGTGAGATCGGGCTCCTCCAGGCCGTAGGCGCGCAGCAGGCCGTAGGTGAGTTCGGCGGTGCGGCGCAGGGCGGGGGAGGCGGCGACCAGGGTCTGGTCGATGCGGATCTGGGTGGCCGCGTACCGGCCGGGGTGCTCCAGGGCGTAGGCCCGGTAGGCGTCGGCGAACGCGCCCAGCGCGTCCCGGCCGGAGCGGCCCTCGACCGCGACGGCGATCCGGTCGACCAGCTCGCCGCCCGCGAGGAACGCGACCCGGGTGCGCAGGTCCTGGAGGTTCCTGACGTGCGAGTACAGGCTCGCGTCCTTCACCCCGAAGCCGCGGGCCAGCGCGGACAGGCTGACGTTCTCGAAGCCGACCTCGTCGGCGAGGTCGGCCGCCGCCGCGACCACACGGTCGGCGGTGAGTCCCGCACGTGGCACGGTGCTCCACCTCTCCTCCGACCTGCGGCAACTGAAGACCCTAGGACAATAACCAGTAACAAGACGGGTGCCCCGCGTGTTTTCACCCCGCCGCCACCGGACTCCGGCACCAGACTTGACCACCATGGACGAAGACTCCGCCACCCCCGCCCCCACCGGCCTCCGCGCCACCGCACTCCTCGGCCGCCCCAAGCTGTGGCTCATCCCCACCGTGCTGACCGGCCTGCTCGCCTTCCTGCTGTCCCTGCTCTACATGGGCGGCATCGTCAACCCCAACCGCGAGCTGAACGACCTGCCCATCGCCCTCGTCAACAGCGACACGGGCACACCGCTCCCCGGCCAGCAGCAGAACATCGGCACCCAGATCGCCCACGCCATCGTGACGAACACCAGCAGCCGCGCGGCCGGTTGGAGACAACTCACCAGAGTCCAGGCCCAGAAGGAACTCGACTCCGGCAAGGTCTACGGCGCCCTGGTCATCCCCGCCGGCTTCACGGACTCCGTCGCCGCGCTGTCGACCACGAACGCCACCGCCCGGCCCACGATCACCGTGCTCACCAACCCCGGCAAGGGCAGCCTCGGCTCCTCCCTCGCGAGCAAGATCTCGACGACCGCGGCCCAACAGGCGTCCCTGACCATCGGCAAGCAGCTCACGGCGGCGGCCGCGAAGGCCGACTCGACGCAGAAACTGCTGCTCGCCGACCCGGTCGCCGTCGTCACCCAGGTCGGCCACCCCATCGGCAGCAACAGCGGCATCGGCCTGACCGCCTTCTACTACACCTTGCTGCTGGTCCTGGCCGGCTTCATGGGCGGCAACGTCATCAGCAACGGCGTGGACACGGCCCTCGGTTACGCGGACAACGAGATCGGTCCTTGGCACACCCGCCGCCCCACGGTCCCGATCGACCGCACCCAGACCCTGCTCCTGAAGATGGTCATGACGGCCGGCATCACCCTCCTCAGCGTCTCCCTGATCATGCTCGCCAGCGTCAGCATCCTCGGCATGGACGCCACCCACATCCCGCTGCTGTGGATCTACTCCTACTGCGCGGCCCTCGCCGTCGGCCTGGGCGTGCAGGCCATCAACGCCGCGTTCGGCGGGATCGGCCAGCTGGTCTCCATGTTCGTGTTCATCGTCCTGGGCCTGCCGTCCTCCGGCGCGACCGTCCCCCTCCAGGCCGTCCCCGGCTTCTACCGCTTCCTCTCCCACTTCGAGCCCATGCGCCAACTCAGCGACGGCGTAAGGGCGATCCTCTACTTCGACGCCCGCGGCGACGCGGGCCTGACCCGCGCCTGGACCATGATCGGCGTCGGGGCGGCCATCGGCCTGCTCTTCGGTTTCGTGATGGTCCAGTACTACGACAGGAAGGGCCACAAGCGCCTGACACCGCAGCCGATGGCCTGAGGCTCAACTACGTGGCCATATCCGGGAGTTGACTGTCAGACTTTCTGAGAGAACACTCTCACATCATGGATTCCGGCAATCGCTTCGGCGACATGGAGATCTCCGACCCGAAGACCATGCGGGCGCTGGCCCACCCCGTGCGGCTCGCCATCCTCGAACGCCTTCAGCGTTACGGCCCCGCCACCGCCTCCCGGCTCTCCCCGCACGTGGGTGCCACCCCGTCCGTCACCAGCTGGCATCTGCGCCATCTCGCCGGTTTCGGCCTGGTCCGCGACGCCGAGGGCGGGACGGACCGGCGGGAGCGGCGCTGGGCGGCGGTGGCGCGGGGCTTCCGGTTCGAGGCGGGGCGGGACGAGGAGGGCCGGTCGGCCGCGCAGGAGCTGGCCGGTGAGATGTTCGCGCGCAGAGCGGACGTACCCTTGCGCTGGCTCACCGGGACAGCGCCCGACCTGGAACCCGAGTGGAGCCGGCTCGCCGGGGCGGCCGACACACGGATCACGGTGACGGCGGCGGAACTGGCCGCGCTGAAGGACGCGATGGAGGAACTGATCGCGCCGTACGTCGCCCGCAACCGGGATCGCCGGCCACCCGACGGCAGGGGCGTCCGCCTGCTGATGTACACCCTGCCGGAGGGCGCCGGGAGCGAGGACAGCGCGACGGACATACCCGAGTGAAGGGCCGACGGACACCTCGGCCAGCGCCCGGCTCGCTGTGGCGGGACCGTCGCTTCGTACGGTTCTGGTGCGGCCAGACCGTCTCCCAGCTGGGCGACCGCATCTCCGAACTGGCCCTGCCCCTCCTGGCGGTCGGCGCCCTGCACGCCTCCGCGAACCAGGTCGCCTGGCTGACCGCCCTCGTCTGGACCCCGAACCTCCTCGGCCTGTTCCTGGGCGCCTGGGTCGACCACCGCCCCGGCAAGCGCCGACTCATGCTGCTCGCCGACCTGTTCCGCGCCGCGGTACTCCTCACCCTCCCCATCGCCTACGCCTTCGACACGGTGACGCTCGGCCAGGTCTACGCGGTGGCCCTGCTGACCGGCGCGGCGGCGGTCGTGTTCAACACGGCCTACTCGTCCTACTTCGCGCACCTCGTGCCGCAGACGGCGTACGTCGACGCCAACAGCAAGCTCAGCGCGAGCAGATCGGTCTCCTTCATCGCGGGCCCCGCGATCGGCGGCGGTCTGGTGCAGGCGCTGACGGCACCGGTCGCGGTGATCGCCGACGCGCTGTCGTTCGTCACGTCGGCGATCCTCGTCGGACGCACCCGCGTCGACGAACCGGCGAACAGCAGCCAGGCGTCCGGCCCTTCGCTGCTGCGGCGGGCGCGAGAGGGGCTGGCCTTCGTGATCCACGAGCCCGTCATGCGGGCCGGGCTCCTCTGCGCCACGACCGTCAACTTCTTCACGTTCCTGGCGAGCACGGGTCTGGTGGTGCTGTTCGCCGACCGGGTCCTCCAACTGTCGCCCGGGGCCATCGGGTTGGCGTTCGGAGTGGGTGCGACGGGCGGCCTCCTGGGGGCCGTGACGGCTCCCGCGATCACCCGCCGGATCGGTGTGGGCCGCAGCATCGTCATCGGGGCGGTCCTGTACCCGGCCCCCATCGCCCTCATCGCGGCCGCGACCGGCCCGACCTGGGCCCGCCTCGGCATCCTGGGCGCGTCCGAGTTCCTCTCCGCCTTCGGCGTCATGCTCCTCGACGTCAACCTCAACTCGCTCCAGACATCGATGGTTCCGGACGGGTTGCGGAGCCGGGTGGCCGGGGCGTACAACACGGTCAACTACGGGGTACGGCCGCTGGGCGCCCTGGCGGGAGGCGGGCTCGCCACACTGGTCGGCCTCAGGGCGACCCTCGTCGTCGCGGCCGTCGGCGGGGCGCTGTGCGTGCTGTGGCTGCTGCCCTCGCCGATACCGGGGACACGGGTGCTGGGGAAGAGCCCGGACGCCGACGCCGAGACCACGCGTGAGGAATATCGTTTCTGATTCGCCGGCGGGCTGCCTAGGGTTGCCGGAATGGCCCAACCCCTCTGGCGGCAGCGGGACTTCGCCACCTTCTGGACCGCCCAGACCCTCTCCGTCCTCGGCGACTCCTTCGCGCTGATCGCCCTTCCCCTGCTGGTGCTTCAGGCCACGGGATCGGTCGCGCGGATGGGGCTGCTCACGGCGGTGGGCGGGGCGGCCTCGGTCGGCGCGGGGGTGTTCGCGGGGGTCGTGGTGGACCGGGTCGACCGGCGCAGGCTGCTCGTCTGGTGTGACCTCGTGCGCATGGTGTTGTACGGGGTCATTCCGCTGGTATGGGTTTTCGGGCCGAGGATCTGGCTGCTGTACGTGGTGCTGCCGTTGTGCGAGGCCGTCGGCATGTTGTTCTCCGTCGGGTATGTGACCGTTGTTCGCGGGCTTGTCGGCACCGAGCAACTCACGGAAGCCAACGGGCGGTTGAACGCCAGTGCCGCCGCGGCGGGGGTTCTCGGGCCGCTCGGCGCCGGAATCGTCGCGGCCTGGAGCGGACCGGCCGCCGCCGTCGGTGTGGACGCGGCCAGCTTCGGGGTGTCGGCCGCCTGTCTGGTGTTCGTGCGGTTCCGTGGCCGCCCCGACCCCGAACGGCGGGCGGAGCGGGGCGGGTTGTGGCGGGACCTGCGTACGGGAATCGCCTTCCTCCGTGGGCATCCGGTACTCCGCGCCCTGACCGCGCTCCTCTTCTGCTTCAGCTTTCTCACCCTCGGCCTCAACGACCTGGTGATCTACCACCTCAAGCACGACCTCGGGCACGACGACGGCACCGTGGGCACAGTCATGGCGGTCGGTGCGCTCGGCACGATCGCCGGGGCATTGTTGGTGGCCCGGGTGCGGCGCCGGTTCGGGTTCGGGGTGACCTGGATCGGGGGCGTGGCCGTGTGCGGGGCGGCCTTCGCCTGGCTGAGCCGGGCGGACGACGTGGCGGCCGTGGCGGTGGTGAGCGCCGCGTTCCTGGGCTGCGACCAGATGGCCGGTACGTGTTCCATGTCGTTGCGGCAGGAGGTGACACCGGAGCAACTGCTCGGCCGGGTCACTTCCGCCTTCTGGACCCTCCACTATGCGGCGGCCCCCGTCGGCGCGGCCGTCCTCACCTGGGCTGCCGAGCGGCGCGGCACCGCACCGGTCGCCGTCGTGGCGGGTGCGTGCTGCGTACTGATCGCGGGCGTCGCCCTGCTGACGCCGGTACGGCGGTCCGGCCGGTCCTGAGCGGCTCGCGCGCGCACGCCCAGGGCCGGGCTCTCAGCCGGTCAACCCGGTCAGCCCGCGCAGAGCTTCACGTCCACCGTGTCGCCCTTGAGCACGATCTTCGGGCTGTGGGGAGTGAGCTCGACGACCGAGGCCGGCTTGCAGCCGGGGCTGACCACCTTGACGATCGTGCCGAGTTTGAGCTGGGCCTTCTCGAACTGGCCCTTCGCCGTGGCCAGGTCCTGGCCGGTGAGGTCGACCGCGATGGGCTCCTTGGTGAGGCCGCCCAGGAGGAAGGTGGCCTTCGCGTGGTCGACGGTCGTGGTGGCGGCCGGTGTCGACTGCGAGGCGCTGCCGGAGATGGAGGCCAGCGCCGTGCCGCCGCCCGCCGCGATCAGGGCCGCGGCGAAACCGGCGACGAGGGTGGCCCGCCTGCGGCGGGTGCGGTGGACCATGCCGGCCGTGTCGAAGGCCGGGGAGTCGGTGGAGTGCGCGAAGTCGTTCATGGCGTTGATCAGTTCCTCTTCGAAAGGTGTGCAGCCGGAAGGCCGCGGGTCGTACGAACTCATCGGGTTCCTTCCGTGAGCCGCTGTGGCGAAGGGGCGGAGAGCGCGGGGAACTGGCTTCTCAACTGGCCGATTCCACGGGTGAGTTGGGAGCGGACGGTGCTCTGCGAGATCTTCAGGTCCGCCGCTATCTCGGCGTCGGACAGATCGTGGAAGTACCGCAGCACCACCACCGTCCGCATCCGCATGGGCAGTTGCTGCAGAGCGCGCACCAACTGGTCACGGCTGTCGATCCGTCCGTACTCGTCACCCGGCGCGGCGGGATCACCGTCGACCGGGTGCTGAGCCGTACGGCGGAATCTTCGCCAGCGGTCGTTGGCGAGGTTGACCATGATCCGCCGTACGTACGCGTCCGGGGCGTCCTTGGCGCTGATGACGCGCCACTTGCGGCAGGCCCGCTCCAGGGTCTCCTGGACCAGGTCCTCCGCCGCGTCGCGGCTGCCCGTCAGGACGAACGCGCCCCGGAACAGCGCGGCCGACCGGGCGGCGACGAACCGATGGAAGTCCCCCTCCGTCGATCCAACACCCTTGCTTCCCGCGTCCGTTGCCCACTTGGCTGCCAGATCCACACGCTCCTCCCTTCCTGTCACCCCTCCTCGACGGGAAAGCCCATGGATCTGCTGCACGGCGAAGACGTGACCTGGGTCACGCCGTAGCGGTCACCCGTTCACCCCCGTGTAGTTGCTGAGGCTCCACCGCCACAGCAGGCGCGCCCCGAGATACGTCAGCAGGCCTACGAGGGGTGAGCCCGCCGCCAGCCAGTACGGCACCCCGATGTCGTGGCCGTGGCCGGTGAGCACGGCGGCCGGGAGGAAGGCGACGAACGCGAGCGGAAGGCCGTAGGTGAGGAAGCCGCCCACCGCGCGGGGCAGGACGTTGAGCGGGTAGTTGCCGAAGGTGCCGAGGAGGTCCTCGATCCAGCGGCTCCAGTAGTCCGCGGACGGGAAGCGGAGGGAGGCGGAGGCCACGGTCGTGAAGAGGGCCGCCTCCACGAGCATGCCGCCGATGAGCGCGGCGATCAGATACGCGATGCGGCCCGCGGTCCAGTCCAGGTGGCTGCGGCTGAGCGCGCCGACCATGAGGCCGCCCGCCACCGTGAGGTCGCCGATCGCGTTGGTGGGGAAGTACTCCAGCTGCGCCTGGCGGTGGACCGGCATCGGCCGCACCAGATAGATGTCGATACGGCCTTCCTGGATGTACCGGCCGAGGCCGTGCATACGGCCCAGGAACAGCACCATCAGCCCGTGCGCCATCATCCGGGTCGCCGGGATCAGCAGCACGTCCGAGCTGTCCCAGCCGCCCATTCCGGAGAACCGGGTGAGCAGCACCGTCGCGAACACGATGACCGACACCTGCCAGATCGCGCCGATCGCGATCATCAGCAGGAACTCGGTGCGATATTCCAGCTGGGCACGGAAGTTGAGGCGCGTGATGCGCCATACGATCCGGACGGCTTTCACGCGCATCAACCTCCTTGGGCCACGACCCGGCGGGCGGCGCGCCGCCACAGGAACCGGGTGAACAGGGACAGGAGCGCCACCCAGGCGGCCTGCAGGGCGAGTTGGACCCCCGCGTCGGACAGCGGGATGCGGCCCACATAGATGGAGAGCGGCACGCTCAAGGTCGCCTGGAACGGCAGGAATCGGCTCATCGTGATGAACCAGTCCGGAAAGAACCACAGCGGCGCGTACACACCGGACAGCAGGTTCTGCGCGAAGATCAGGATGAGCATCGCGGCCCCGTTGCGGAGCGTCCAGAAGCACAGCTGGTCGATGAGGAGCATGACGTAGTAGAGGACGAGCTGGCCCAGCAGCATGCTCAGCGCGAACACCCCGCCCACAGCAGGGGACTTGGGCGGTTCCACCACCCCGGCCGCGAGGCAGACGGCGTATCCCGTCAGCGCCCACGCCAGCCCGTACAGCTGCTCGCCGAACGCCCGCAGCGCGTAGTACCGCTGGGGCGGCAGCGGGCGCAGATACCAGTAGATGATCGTGCCGAAGTGCATGTGCTGGAGGACGGTGTCCCGGCCCGCGTACTGGTCCAACTCCCTCAGCCGGGAGGCGAGTACGGCCAGTACGGCGTACGTCACCGCCTGGTCGCGGGTGAGTCCCGCGGTGGTGCCGGTCTGGGAGTACAGGCCGCGCCACAGGGACGCCACCAGCACGATCTGCACGGTCAGCCGGAGCAGGGCGGCGGTGATGCGGGGCGGGGCGAGGAGTTCGCCGAGCGGGGTGACACGGGCGGCGCGCCAGGCGTGCAGGGCGGCCATCTCAGATCTCCTCGGCGTGCGGGCCGGCCTGGACGTACGCGGCCCGCATCACGTCCTCCAACTCCGCCTCGTCCATGGCGACTTCGGTCACCTCGTACCGCTCGATGACCTGCTTCAGCGCCTGGTGGACGGTCGGCGCCTCGGTCCCCTCCGGGCCGAATACCACCTGCGGTCCGTCCCGCCGCACCAGGGCGATACCCGGCAGCGGTACGACCTCGGCGTGCGCGTCGGCCAGCGTCGCGCGGATCTGCCAGGTCGAGCCGAACTTGCGGCGGATCTCGTCGAGGGTGCCGTCCAGGACCAGCCGGCCGTGGTTGATGAGGACGACCCGCTCGGCGAGCCGGGCCACCTCGGTCATGTCGTGCGTGGTCAGCAGGACCGTACGGCCGCGCTCCTCCACCTGATGGCGCAGGAACTCCCGCACCTGCTCCTTGACGACCACGTCCATGCCGATGGTCGGCTCGTCGAGGAAGACGACCGGCGGGTCGTGCAGCAGCGCGGCGGCGAGGTCGCAGCGGACGCGCTGGCCGAGGGAGAGATGGCGGACCCGGGTGTCCCAGAAACTGGACAGTTCGAGGAGATCGTCGAACTCCCGCAGCCGGGCCGCGTGTTGGGCCTTCGGCACCTCGTAGATGTCCCGCAGGATCGAGAACGACTCGCGCACCGGCAGGTCCCACCACAACTGGGTGCGCTGCCCGAACACCGCCCCGATGTTACGGGCGTTGCGTTCCCGCTCCTGGTACGGCACCACGCCCGCGACCCGGGCCTCTCCGGAGGTGGGCGTGAGAATCCCGGTGAGGATCTTGATGGTGGTGGACTTGCCGGCGCCGTTCGGGCCCAGCAGGGCGAGGAGTTCACCCGGGGCGACATCGAACGTGACGTCGGAGACGGCATGTTTGGGCACGCGGTCCGGGTTGACGAGCGAGCGCAGCCCGCCGACGAAGCCCGGGCGCCGCACAGTTGTGTGGAAGGTGCGGGACAGCCCCCGGACCTCGATGCTGCTCGCGTTCACTCGGTCAGCCTTCGCGTGAGCAGGAACAGGGCCTTCATGATGCGGACCTCCTCGTCAGTCGGATCAGCCGGAGCGTCGCCAGCAGCGACGCGGCCGACAACGCGGTCAACAGCCAGGGCACCGCATGGATCCCGGAGGCCTCGATCCCGACCCCGAGCAGCGGCGGAGCCGCCACCCCGCCGACGTTCGAGGCCGCGATCACCCACGCCCCGGCCCGCTCGGCCTGGGGAAGCGCCCTGGTGAGCCAGGCGAAGCCCGTCGGGAAGACCGGTGCGATGAACAAGCCAACACCGGCGTACGCGACCGGTGCCACTCCTTTAACCAGCGTCAACAGCAGACACACCGTCATCCCGGCCGCGCACACCGTGAGGATGCGCTCGGGGGAGTACCGCAGGGTGACCGGTACGACGAGGAAGCGGCCCGCCGTCATCATCAGCCAGTAGACGGAGGTCGCCGACGCGGCCACGGTCGCCGTGTAGCCGACCGTCTCCAGATGCGTGGGCTCCCAGCCGCCGACGCTCGCCTCGACCGCCACATTGAGGACGTAGAGGATCAGGAAGCCGACGAGGACGCGGGACAGACCGAGGCCACCTTTCTCCGTAGGGGCTGGTGGAGCGTCAGATACACGTGTACGTACGCCGATTGAGCCCGCGGACACCAGCACCGCCGCCAGTGCCGCGCACGCCCCGAACGCGTACGGGTAGTCGTCCGGACCGAGCCAGGCCACGACCGCCGGGCCGAGCACCGCGCCGATGCCGAAGTGTGCGTTGAGCACGTTCAGCATGGCGGTGGAACGGTCGCCGAAGCCGACGGCGAAGAGCTGGTTCAGGCCGTAGTCGAGCCCACCGAAGCCGAGACCGCCGAGGAACGCGGCGGCCAGCGCGAGGGGCCAGTTAGGCGCGAGTGCGAAACCCGCGGCGCCCGCCGCCATCAGGCCGTAACTCCAGGCCAGCAGGGCCCTGTTGCTGATCCGGGAGTGGATCGCGTTGAAGGCCAGGACGCCGGCGACGCCACCGGTGAAGTGCAGGCTCAGTCCGAGGGCGGCGGCCGAGGGGGACAGGCCGAACTCATGGCGCAGGCCCGGGATCGCGGGGCCGTAGAGGGCCTGGAGCATGCCGATGAGGACGAAGCCGACGCAGGACGCGACCGCGGCCGACCGGGCGAAGAGCCGGTCGGCCGCAGGCGACGTGCTGACTGTGCCGGTCAACTGGTCCCCGGGGATTCTGTGAACACGAAGGAGAATTCGGCGGGTTCGGCATTCAGGAAGTACTGCGGGAGCGGTCCCGGGCCGCAGGACTGCGAGCCGATGCCGTGCTGGCCGTGGTCGAGGTTCACCCAGACCCTGTCGCCGGGTGTGAGGTCGGTGCGGTGGGCGGCGGCGTCCAGTTGTTCCGTCGTCCAGCGGCGGGCCGTGAACCAGAACTCCGGGTCGCCGTCGATCCGCAGCCCGCCGATCTCCGCCCAACGGACGTCCGCGCGGGCGCCGTTCTCCTGCGGACGGACGTAGGGGGTCTGGAGGCCGTCGACCGTGGACTCCCAACGGCCCAACTGTGAAGCCGACTTGGTGTCCGGGTACCCCTCGCCGGGCCCGCCGCCGAACCACTTCACGCGGTCGGCGCCCGCGTCGAGCCCGAAGCGGATGCCGAGCCTGGGCAGCGGCACCGTCCAGTCGCCCTCGGGTGCCACGGACACCGTCAGCCGCAGCCGCGAGCCGTCCGAGGTCCAGCGGTACACCGTGGCGAGCCCGATCTCCCAGGCGGCGGGCGCCACCCGGGTGCGGACGGTCAGCGCGTCCTCGCCCAACTCGACGCCGTCCAGGCGGTGTCGCATCCGGTGCAGCCCCAACTTGCGCCAGAGCAGGCCGTGGCGGATGTCCGTCTGCCAGGACGCGCCGTCGTCGTTGTCGGTGGTCGCCCGCCACACGTCCAGACGGAGACCGGTGACGTCCACCGCGCCGATCGACTTCAACTCGCCCGTACGGGCGTCGAAGGAGGCCGGGCCGAGCGTGATCCGCCGCTCGCCGAGGACGGGCCCGGCGGTGGCGGAGACATACGGCAATGGGCGCGCCGTGACCGGGATCTGGCCCCAGCCCACCACATGGCCGGCCGGAGCCCACGCGGTGTCGGCGGCCAGCAACGCCCGTACGGTCCACTGGGATTCGGCACCGTCGGACTCCACGGGCGGTGCGGGCAGTTTCACGTCGGCCGACTCGCCGGGCGCGAGCGGCGGCACAGTCAACGGGCCCGACTCGACGGTCTCGCCGTCCACTTGGTAGGACCACTGGAAGGCGAATGCGGACAGGTCGGCGAAGTCGTGCTTGTTGGTGACCCGTACGGAACCCTCGGCGCCGTCGATGGAGATCGGCTCGATGACCTTCTTGTACTCGATCAGGCCGGGGGAGGGGACGCGGTCCGGGAAGAGGAGTCCGTCGCAGACGAAGTTCCCGTCGTGCAGCTCCTCGCCGAAGTCGCCGCCGTACGCGAAGCCGTGGCGCTCGTCCTTGATGCCGTGGTCGATCCACTCCCAGATGAAACCGCCCTGGAGCCGGTCGTACGACTCGAAGAGGCGCTGGTAGTCGGCGAGTCCGCCGGGGCCGTTGCCCATGGCGTGGCCGTACTCGCAGAGGATGAAGGGGAGTTGGCGGCGTTTGTGGGTGCCGCCGTCCAGGTCTTGGCCGATGCGCTCGACCTCGGCGTGGTCGGCGTACATCCGTGAATAGACGTCCGTGTCACGGCAGTTGATGTCGCCCTCGTAGTGCACGAGACGTGAGCGGTCACGGCCGTGGATCCACTCGGCCATGGCGGTGAGGCCGCGGCCGGTGCCGGCCTCGTTGCCCAGCGACCAGATGACGATCGACGGGTGGTTCTTGTCCCGTTCGACCATGCGGGCGGCGCGGTCCAGCAGGGCCGGGGTCCAGCGGTCGTCGTCAACGGGGTTGTCCCGCCAGGCCTGTTCGGTGAAGCCGTGGGTCTCGAGGTCGCACTCGTCGATGACCCACAGGCCGTACTCGTCGCACAGGTCGAGGAAGTCCGGGTGCGGCGGATAGTGCGAGGTGCGGACCGCGTTGATGTTGTGCCGCTTCATCAGCAGCACGTCCTCGCGCATGGTCTCCAGGTCGAGGGCGCGGCCCTTCTCGGGGTGCCACTCGTGGCGGTTGACGCCCTTGAAGAGGGCCGCCTTCCCGTTGACCTTGATCAGGCCGTCGGAGAGTTCGACGGTCCGGAAGCCGATGCGCAGCGGGATGCGTTCGCCCTCCGTCGTCAGCAACCCGTCGTACAGGTACGGGAGTTCGGCCGTCCACGGCCGCACCGGAACGGTGACCGGCTCGCCCGTCGCGACATCGATGTCCAGCGCGGGCACGGTGATCCGGCCGTCGACGTCGGAGTCGACGCGCAGGGTGCCGGTGCCGCCGAGGTGGTCGTAGGAGGCGTGGACGAAGAAGTCGAGGGCGCTGCCCGGCGGGCGGTGCAGCAGGGTGACGTCACGGAAGATGCCCGGCAGCCACCACTGGTCCTGGTCCTCCAGGTACGAGCCCGCCGACCACTGGTGGACACGGACGGCGAGCACGTTGCCGCTGGGCTTGAGCAGGTGGCCGACCGCGAACTCGTGCGGCAGCCGGGAGCCCTTGAACTCCCCGATGTCCGTGCCGTTCAGCCAGACGCGGGCGCAGGATTCCACGCCGTCGAAGCGGAGCACCGCCCCGCCGTCCGAGGGCCACTCGGACGGCAGGTCGAAGACGCGCAGATGGTCGCCGGTCGGGTTCTCGGTCGGGACGTGCGGCGGGTCGACCGGGAAGGGGTAGAGGTGGTTGGTGTAGATGGGGGAGCCGTGTCCTTGCAGGACCCAGTGGCCGGGGACCGTGACCTCGGCCCAGTCCCCGGCGTCGTAGCCCTCCTCGGCGAACGAGTCGTCCTCGGCATCGGCCGTCGCCGACACACGAAGACGCCAACTACCGTTGAGGGACAGTGACTTCGCGTCCGAGGCCGCGTACCGGGCGCGGGGCGGGAGAGCGCCGCTGCCCGGCGAGACGTCTTCGAGATGGTCGACGGCGGTGCTGGAAGTCATGGATCTCCAGGTTTCGGGATGCGGGTGTCGGGAGGCGAGGGTCAGCCCTTGATGCCGGTCTGCGCGATCCCCTGCACCAGCCAGCGCTGGAGGAAGAGGAACACGAACACCAGGGGCAGGATGGAAACTGCGGTGGCCATGAAGATGAGATGGAAGTTGACAGTCTGGTTCGTCATGAACGACGACAGGGCGATCTGCACGGTCCAGGAGTTCGGGTCCTGGCCGATGACCAGCGGCCACAGGAAGGCGTTCCAGCCGCTGATGAAGGTGATGGTGGCGATCGCCGCGAAGAAGTTCAGCGAGTTGGGTACGACGATCCGCCAGTACGCGCCCCAGTAGCCGAGCCCGTCCACGCGCGCCGCCTCCTCCAACTCCTTGGGGAACCCCAGGAAGTACTGCCGGAAGAGGAAGCAGGTGAAACCACTGAAGAGGCCCGGGATGATGAGACCCCGGTAGGTGTCGACCCAGCCGAGGGACGAGACGAGCACGAAACTCGGCACGAAGGTGACGGCCGTCGGCACCATCAGGGTCGCCAGGACGAGGTAGAAGACCTTGTTGGAGTGCTTGTACGGGATGCGGGCCAGGCCGTAGCCGGCCAGCGAGCAGACCAGCAGGGTGCCCACGGTCATCAGGACGGCGACGACCGTGGAGTTCCACAGGGAGCGGCCGAACTGGACGGTCTGGTCGTCGAACAGCTCGGAGATGTTGCCCCATTGGAAGGAGGGCAGCAGCTTCCAGTTCTCGCCGGTGATCTCCTGGTCCGTGGAGAGGGCGTTGCGGACGATCAGATAGAAGGGGAGCAGGAAGAGCAGGGCGGCGATGCCGACGGCGAGGTACAGGCCCGTGTTGCCGAGGACGCTCCCGCGCTTCTTGCGCCGGTTCTTGCCCAACTGTGGTGCGGTGGAGGTCACTTGGACTCCTCCCCCCTTCCGAAGCCCATGATCCTGCCCTGGGCGAGGGTGACGATGCAGATCAGCAGCGACAGGATGACCGCGCCCGCGCTGCCGGCGCCGTAGTCCTGGTTGGTGCCGAGGGCCGCCTTGTACAGCTCCATGAGCGGTGTCTGGGCCCAAGTGGCCTTGGTGCTGATGATGTTGAAGAACTCGTCGAAGGCCTGGTACGCGGCGACGAGCAGCAGCAGGACCACCGCCGTGGACGTGGCGCGGAGTTGGGGCAGCGTGATGTACCGGAAGGTCTGCCAGCCCCGCTTGGCGCCGTCGATCTCGGCGGCCTCGTACAGCTCGGCCGGGATGTTCTGGAGCGCCGCCAGGAACAGGATCATGTAGAAGCCGGCCTGGATCCACAGTCGCAGGCTCACGATGACCAGCCAGTACCAGGGCGGGCTGGGGTTCGCCAGATAGGCGATGTTGTCGACGCCGAACCAGCCGAGGACGGTGTTCATCAGACCGAAGCGGACGCCGCTGAAGATGGACATCTTCCAGATCAGCGCGGCGGCGACGTACGACACGGCGGTCGGCAGGAAGAACACCGACCGGAAGAACGCCCGCATGAACCGCAGTTGGTTGACCAGCAGCGCCAGCCCCAGTGAGAGCGCCCAGGTGGTCGGCACGATGAACACGGCGAACACCGTGAACGTCAGCAGTGAATCAGGGAAGTTGCTGTTGGTCAGGATCTGCTTGTAGTTGTCGAGGCCGATGAAATGGCTCGGTGTGACGGTGTAGCGGGCGTCGAAGAAGCTGAGCCAGATGCTCCATCCGATGGGGACGAAGACGAAGATCACCAGGCCGATGAGGAACGGGCCGGTGAAGAGCCAGAAGTTCAGGGTGGCGTTGGACCGCAGGCCGCGCCGCGGCCGGGACTTGGAGGTCTCGGCCGCGGCGGTCTGGGCGACCCCGCGCGTGGTGGTGGTCGACATCTCGGGTTCCGTCCGCCGGCCTATCCGAACAGCTTCTTGAGCTCGACGTTGACCTTCTTGTCGCAGGCGTCGAGCGCGGCCTCGGGATTGCCGTTCTTGCGGACGGAGTTGGCGATCACGTCGGCGAACGCGGTCTGCATCGTCTGGTCGTAGGCGATGTTGTCGAAGTGGCCGTAGTCCGTGAAGAGCTTCACGCCCTCGGCGGGCAGACCGGACTTGAGCTTGGTGGCCCCGGCGGCGATCGAGGTGCGCGGCGGGATGTGGAAGCCGTAGGAGGTCGCCCAGTCCTCCTGGTACTTCTTCTGGTCGATCCACAGCCACTTGACGTAGGCCTTGGCCGCCTCGACGTTGTCGCCCTTGGCGTTGACGAACATCGACCAGCCGCCGTTGTACACCGACTGCTTGCCCGCGCTGCCGACGCTGGGGAAGGGGAAGATTCCCAGGTCGTCACCGAGCGCCTGCTGCATCGCCGGCATGGACCACATGCCGCCCCACTGGATCGCGCACAGGCCCTGGTTGAGGGAGGACGGGTCCCAGAAGTCGGTCGGCGCGTCAAGCAGCACATGGCCGCTGGTGAACAGCTGGCGGAGCTTCTTGAGGCCCTCGACGACGCCGTCCGTGTGGTACGCGATCTGGTTGTTCGCGTCGATCGTGTCGGCGCCCGCCGACCAGATGATCGGGTTCTGGACCGGGGTGAAGTCGTTGCCGAGGAAGGCGCCCTTGACCTTGCTGGTGGTGAGCTTGGCGGCGGCCTCCAGCAACTCGTCGAGCGTGGTGGGGACTTCGACCTTGGCCTTCTCCAGCATCGACTTGCGGTAGTAGAAGAACTGCGGGTCGTCGATCATCCGGATCCCGTAGATCTTCCCGTCGACCGTGTGCGACTTGATGTCGGCCGGGTTGAAGTCGTCCTTGACCGGATCGATGATGTCGCTGAGGTCGGCCACCTGACCGCTCTTGACCAGCTGCAACTGCGGGTGGAACTCGAAGACGTCGGGTGCCTGCTTGGTGAGCAGGGACGAGAAGAGCTTGGCCTCGAAGTTGTTGCCGGTGATCCAGTTCGTGGTGACGTTGGCCTTGGTGTACGCCTTCGCGTACCGCTTGATGGCCTGTTCCGTGCCGGCCTCGCCGTACGCGTGGAAGTACTGGACGAGCTGCTTGCCCGAACCCCCGCTTCCCCCACGCCCGTTGTTGCCGCCGCACGCGGCCAGCGTGCCGGCCGCGGCCATCCCCGCGGCCGCCCGGAATATCGATCGGCGGGAAAGGTTGCTGTTGCTCATTGCCGACATGGTGACGTCCTTGTCTCTCGCGCGGCTGCGGCTCCACGGCTCAGCTGCCCGTGGCTGAAATCGAGGTGCGGTGCGGGACGTTAACCTTCGCCTAAGGCTTCGGCAAGGGGTTGGACGAAGTCTGTTCGAAGCGTTGTGCAAGGTTCGGAATACCGGACGTGACGAAGGTGCGGACCGCCGCGCGGTCGGCCCGCACCACGCCTTCAGGTCGTCATCAGACCTTCGACCAGGCCTCGTTGGCCCCGCCGTTGCAGCTGTAGAGGATCACTTTGCTGCCGTCGGCTGTCGCCTGACCGCTCACGTCGAGACACTTCCCGGACGCCTCGCCGAGGATCTGCCCGTTGGCGTTCAGCAGCCATCGCTGGCCGGGATCACCCGTGAAGTCGGCGCTGGTCGTCAGCCCCGAACTCCCCACCGTCAGATACCCGTTGGCCCCCTTCAGGCCCCCCTTCGCGTCGTACGACCACGTCTGCTCCGCCCCGCCCGTGCAGGTGCCGATCGCGGCCCCCGAGGCGTCCGCCGTCAGGCACTTGCCGGACTGGCTGCCCCGGAGGGCGCCGGTGACGGCCGTCGAACTCCCTTGGCCCTTGCGGGGTTTCTGGTCGAGGACGTACGTCGTGATGGAGCGCGCGGCGAGGGTCGTGGAGACCGTGGAGCCGCTCACGTCCGGCTCGGCGACCTTCGCCCAGTTCTCCGTGGCCGAGGTCCGCACCGCCTGCGCCGCCCGCACCGGCGTCCTGCTGTTGAAGTGCAGGTTCAGCGAAGTGTCCGTGGTGTTCTGGTTGTTGACCACGACGACCCACTTGCCGTCCCGGTCGTACGAGGTCACCTCGACACCGCTCGGCGCGCCCGTCACGTTGTGCGCGACCGAGCCCGGCCGTACGAACTTGCTGTACTGGCCGAGCGCGTAGTACCGCTTGGTGAAGTACAGGGTCTGGTTGCCGTCCGTCGCGTAGTCGGGGTCGTAGTAGATCAGCCCGTCGTTCCAGCCGACGTCGTTGCGCGCGGCCGGGTCGGTGCCGTAGCCGCTGGCGAGGGCCACCCACCACTGGAACGCCGAGTCGTGTGCGCTCGCGAAGTCCTTGTACATGATCCGGGACATCAGCAGGGCGTTGTCGATCGTCGGGTCGTACTCCTGGTTCCAGCCCGTGGTGCCCTTGCCGAAGCAGCAGATCTCGGTGGCCCAGGAGGGCTTGCCGACCGTCCTCGCCGTCTCGTAGACATTGCCCAACTGGCCGTCGTTCGGGTTGTTGTACGTGTGGTGCGCCAGCTCGGACACGTACTGCGCGGTGTCCGGCTGCGCGATCCACTGCGGGACCTCGGTGCTGAAACTCACCGTGCTGCTCGACTCGTCGGCGATGATGCTGGTCCGCTGCTTCCGGGCCCGCTGCTCGGCGCCCAACGCCCGCACGATGTCGTCGCGTTGGTCGACGGTGACCTGCATGCCCTCCTGGCCGCAGTCGCCGAAGTTGTTGTTGGGCTCGTTGAAGGGGCTGATGTAGTCGAACTTGGCGCCCTGCTCGGCGAAGTGGGCGGTGACGTCGGCGATGTACTTCGCGTAGTCGCTCTCGTTCTCCGGCTTCAACTGGCCGCCGCAGCTCTGCCCGTTGGTCGTCCACTGCGCGGGCGCGCTGTTCACGAAGCCGATCAGGTCCTGGACGCCGTACTTCGCGGCGTACTTGAGGAACGTCCGGCCGCCCTTGTCCTTGCTCCAGTCGTAGCTGCCGTCGGCGTTCAGGAAGTCCTGGGCGGCGCGGGCCGGGGTGGTGACCGCGGCGCCACCGCCGCCGATGTTGTAGCGGTAGGAGGAGAGGTCCAAGCCCTTGGAGGAGAAAAGGAGTTGGGCCACCCGGGCCTGTACCTCGGGCTTGAAGTACTGGAGGTCGTTGACCCACCAGGCGCCGGACGCGCCGATGTTGTCGATGGTCTGGGCCGCGTGGGGGGAGACTTCCGCCGGTGCGACGCCGTCGGCGTTCGCGGGCGGCGCGGATATCAGGGCCCCGGTGACGGCGAGCGCGGCTGCCGCTGTCGCGAGGATCGATCTCCTGGGGTGGGGCTGGGTCACGTGCATCCCTTCCGTCGTCATGAAGGTGGTGCGGTACGGCTCCTTGCCTGGGTGGTGCGGTTCTTGCCGTTCCTCTGTCCCACCGACTGAAGTGCCCCTTCGAGTGCGAACGTTGCCGCTCCGAGGCACGCCGGGTCGGTGGGGATGGGGGAGAGGACGATCTCGGTGGCGGCGAACGGCCGCCTGAGCGCGTGCCGTTGGACGGCCTCGCGCACTTCGTGCAGCAGCGGATCGCCGAGCTTGCGGGCGACCCAGCTGCTGAGCACGACCACTTCGGGGTTGAGGAGGTTCACCAGGTTGGCGATGCCCGCGCCGATGTAACGGGCCGTCTCCCGCACGACCTTGAGGGCCACGGGGTCGTTCGCGGCCACGCCCTGGGCCAGTGCGTCGATCGTCGCCGTCTGGTCCTCGGGGTGCAGCAGCGGGCTCTGCGGGCTCAACTCCCGCAGATTCAGCATGATTCCGGGCGCGCCGACATAGGCCTCGACACAGCCGTGGTTGCCGCAGCGGCACAGCCGTCCGTCCAGGACGAGTGTGGTGTGGCCCCACTCGCCGGCACTGTTGCTCACGCCCCGGTACAGCCCGCCGCCCAGCGCGAGCCCGGCGCCCACCCCGGTGCCCAGGTTGACCACCACCGCGTCCCCGCGCCCGCGCGCCGCCCCGAACCACATCTCGGCGACCGCGCCGGCCCGCAGCGGATTGTCCAGGTAGAGCGGGTAGGCGATGACTTCGGACAGCAGGTCCAGCAACGGCACGTCGTGCCAGTCCCAGTTGGGCGCGTACTCCGAGACACCGGTCTTGCGGTCCACCTGTCCCGGCACGCTCACCCCGACGCCGAGGACACGCGCCGCCTCGACACCGGCCTGCGCGACCACCGACCCGACGGCGGCGGCGACATGACCGACCACCTGCTCCGGACGGCTCTCGCCGGGCCGCATGTCCTCGTCGGCGCGGGCGAGGACGTTCAACGCCAGGTCGAACAGCTCGACATGGACGTACGTCTCCGCGATGTCGACACCGATCAGCGCGCCCCCCGACGCGTTGACCGCCACGAGACCCCGGGGGCGGCCCCCCGCCGAGTCCTCGAACCCGACCTCGGTGATCATCCGCAGGTCCAGCAGCTCACCGACCAGCGTGGCCACCGTGGCCAGGCTCAGCCCGGTCGCGGCGGCCAACTCCTGCCGGGAGGTGGGGGATTCGGCGATGATCTGACGCAGCACCTCGTAGCGGTTCGCGGTACGGATGTCGCGTGATGTGCGCTTCACCGGAGGTGCCCCCACCCTTTGTGCGGTCATGCCGGGGCACGACGGCTCCGGCGCGCGGCAAGGCTATGGGCTGCGGGTGACGTTCGACAAGGGGTTAGGAAAGGGGCTATACAAAGTCGTTCACCCGGTCGTCGGCCCGGTCCTTCGCCGGGCCGCCCGCCGAGTCGTGGACCGGGTCATTCACCGATCACGTCCCGGACGAATGCGTTCGCGAACGTGCCCTGCGGGTCGAGGTCCCGCGCCAGCGCCGCGAAGTCGCCGAGCCGCGGATAGCGCCCGCGCAGCACCTCCGCCGGAGTGGTGAACACCTTCCCCCAGTGCGGTCGCGCGTCGAAGCCGTCCAGCGCCTCCTCCAGCCGCCGCACCACCGGCAGCACCGCGGCCGTGTCCTCGATCCAGGTGAAGTGCAGTGCCACCGTGTCCCGCCCGTAGGAGGGGCTCAGCCACTGCGCGTCGGCGGCGACCGTACGCACTTCGCAGATCTGCAGTACACCGGCGACCGTCTCCCGGATCCCGCCGACCGCATACAGCGCGTCGTATGCGGTCGACCGCGGCAGCAGATACTCCGACTGCAGCTCCGCCCCGCTGCTCGGAGTGAACTCCGCCCGGAAGTGCGGCAGCCGCTCCTGCCACGGCCCCGGCACCCCGAGCTGCTCGGTGGTGTTGACCGCGGGCATCCCCGGCACCGGGTGCAATGCCTCCGTCGCGGGCGCGGCCCACGGGAAGTCGACCGGCGCCTGGTCGGTGCGCCGCTTCAGCCACACCTGGCGGAAGCCCGGCTCCCGCCAGTCGGTGAACAGACTCACGCTGTACGCCGAGGCCGCCACCGTCTCGAAGTCGAGCCCGGCAAGGGGGAGTTCGGTGAAGACGTGCTGCTCGACCTCGAAGGCCGGCTCCAGGTCGAGGGTGAGGGAGGTGACGACACCGAGCGCGCCCAGCGAGGTCACGGCGCCGTCGAAGCGGTCGTCGCCGCGTGCGATCGTCACCGTCGACCCGTCCGCCGTGACGATCTCGACCTCGCGTACGGCCGCCGCGAGCGAGCCGTTGCGGACGCCCGAACCATGGGTGCCGGTGGCCACCGAACCGGCCACCGAAATGTGCGGCAAGGATGCCATGTTGGGCAGTGCGAGCCCGTGCTCGGCCACCCGGCGGGCCAACTCGGCGTAACGGACGCCGCCCGAGACCCGTACCGTCCGGGCCTCCGTGTCCACGTCGAACTCGGGCGGCAGCGCGGCGATCGACAGCAGGGTGCCGTCGGGGCCCGGCTCGGCGATCTCGTTGAAGGAGTGGCCGCTGCCCAGCACCCGTACCCGCGCGCTCGCGGCCACGAGGGTCCTGAGCGCGTCGAGTGTGTGCGGGCGGTGGAGTTCCTTCGCCGCGTAGGTGATGTTGCCGGCCCAGTTGGTGACCGTCTCCGTCATGCCTGCCGTCCCTCCGCGAGCGTGCGTTTCCCCCTGACCCTCTCACCTGTCGACGACTGGTGCGGATTTCGTTGTCTTGGGGTGGCATGGACTACCTTATGGGCAAATCCGTCGCCATTTTTCTACGGTATCGGTAGTCTCCGGCGGTATGAGCGACCGCCTGCCTGAAACCGACCTCACCCGTCACCGCCGGCTCCGTGAACAGGGCAGCCTCGACCGTGCGGACCTGGACGCGATCCTGGACGCCGGTTTCGTCTGCCACCTCGGGGTCGTGATCGAGGGGCGGCCGGTAGTAGTCCCCACGGTGTACGGGAGGGACGGGCGGCGGCTGTATCTGCACGGGTCCGTCGCGAGTCGTAGCCTCGCGGGTGGAGGCCCGGTGTGCGTCACCGTCACGCATGTCGACGGGCTGGTGCTGGCCAGATCCGTCTTCGAGCACGGGGTCAACTACCGCAGCGCGATGATCCACGGGGTGCCCCGCAAGGTCACCGACCCGGACGAGAAACTGGCCGGCCTGCGCCGCCTGACCGAACACGCGACGCCGGGGCAGTGGTCGTACGCCAGGCAGCCGAACCGCAAGGAACTCGCCGCCACCACGCTGCTCGTCCTCGCGCTGGACGAGGCCTCCGTCAAGATCCGCACCGGCGGGCCGGACGACGGCGACGGTCCCGACGCGGAACTGGGCCTGTGGGCGGGAACCCTGCCGCTGACCTCCACCTGGGGCGCGCCCGTGCCGGACCCCGTGCTGCCGCCGGGTATCCCGGCGCCGGAGCACATCGCGCGCCGCGAGGGAACCGGGCGGGGCTGACCCTGCAAAGGCCTCTCGCTCTTTGTCCGCCCCTGTGGCGCTCCCACGCCGCTACGGGGCGGTGCCGCCAGGGATGTATTGCCGCCCGGACCTGGCCTGCCTGACCTGATCGGCCCGCCCCGACCTGGCATGCCTGACCTGATCGGCCCGCCTCGGCCGCCCCGCCGCGATCTGACTGCCCCCTCCCGGTCTGACCGGCCTGGCCCGAGCCGGCCGGCCCTCCCGGCTCTCCCGGCCCTCCCGGCCCTCCCCGGTCGTCCGGCCCGCCTAGCCCCGACCTGCCCCAACCCCGCCCACCCCCATGCCCTCAGGGGCGCGGGGTCGTGACATTTGCGGCTTCGCCGCGGGGCGCGCCCAGCCACAACGCACCCGCACCCCGCAGACAACCCGAGCCCCACCCCCCGACCGCCCGCCGCGCCCCGCCCGAACCGCACCACACCGCGCCCCCCGCTCCCACCACCGAACCGCCGGGGGCATACCGTGAGGAGTCGTACGTCCGAGCAGGGCGCACGTGCCGGGAGGAGATACGGGATGGGCAGCCGCACCGCACTGGTCGAGGATCTGATGGAGCGCTTTCCGCATGTGCCGCGGGAAGCCGTCTTCAAGGAGGACCTGCTGCGCGGGGGTGTCGCCTTCGACCCGTCCGCGCTGAGCGACAACGAGGGCGGCGAGGTCAAGCCGAAGTCGTACTTCATCTTCTCCTTCGACCACGGCACCCTGCCGGAGCTGGGCGAGGCCGCGCTGCGCCGCCCGCCGGAGGAGATCATCCTCACGGGTGGCCCGTACGACCTGAGGCGGACCGTCGTCTCCGTGCGGGTGAACCCGGCGTCGCCGTACCGGGTGGCCTCCGACGAGGACGGGGTGCTCGGGCTCTATCTCGACGGGAAGCGGATCGCGGACGTCGGTGTGCCGCCGATGCCGGAGTACTACAAGCACAAGCTCGCCAACGGGAAGTCCGTCATGGAGGTGGCCCCGACGATCCAGTGGGGCTATCTGATCTACCTGACCGTCTTCCGGGTCTGCCAGTACTTCGGCGCCAAGGAGGAGTGCCAGTACTGCGACATCAACCACAACTGGCGCCAGCACAAGGCCGCCGGTCGACCGTATACAGGAGTCAAGGACGTCGAGGAGGTCCTCGAAGCCCTGGAGATCATCGACCGCTACGACACCGCGAAGGTGTCGACCGCATACACCCTCACCGGCGGCGCGATCACCAAGACGGTCGCCGGGCGCGACGAGGCCGACTTCTACGGCCACTACGCCAAGGCCATCGAGGAGCGCTTCCCGGGCCGCTGGATCGGCAAGGTCGTCGCCCAGGCGCTGCCGAAGGACGACGTACAGCGGTTCAAGGACTACGGCGTGCAGATCTACCACCCCAACTACGAGGTGTGGGACGAGTACCTGTTCAAGCTGCACTGCCCGGGCAAGGAGCGCTACGTCGGCCGCGCCGAGTGGCACAAGCGCATCCTCGACTCCGCCGAGATCTTCGGCGCGCGCAACGTGATCCCCAACTTCGTGGCCGGCGTGGAGATGGCGGAGCCGTTCGGCTTCAAGACCGTCGACGAGGCGATCGCCTCCACGACCGAGGGCCTGCGCTTCTTCATGTCGCAGGGCATCACGCCCCGCTTCACCACCTGGTGCCCCGAGCCGACCACCCCGCTGGGCAAGGCCAACCCGCAGGGCGCGCCGCTGGAGTACCACATCCGGCTGCTCGAGGCCTACCGCGCCACGATGGAGGACTTCGGGCTCAAGTCCCCGCCCGGATACGGCGAACCGGGCCCCGGCCGCGCGGTCTTCTCCGTCAGTTCCTTCATGGACAGCCTCCCCGCCGAGGAGCCCGCGGCTTTGTAAGGTAACGGTGTGGACAACTCCTGCTACGGGTGAGACGGGAGAGGCTCGGACACGTACAACTGCACAGAGGCGACTGACGGTTACCGTAATTGAATACCCGGCTTGTCAGTTGTGTGGGACGCGTGAAAGGCTCTGGCCCTGTCACGAGGCAGCCCCCCTCCAACTTGCTTACTGTCAGAGCTAGTTGGCCGTCATTCGTGGATGCAGGAGACCCATGCCCGACCTGCCGACTCCTCAGGACGCCGCTGAGGCCGCGCTGTTCACCGAGTGCTGGGACGCCGTGCTGTCCTACGCCGACCTGTGCACATCCGGCGCCGCCTCGGCCACCGAGCTGGCGAGCGAGGCCTTCGCACTCGGCATACAGGAGGCCCGTTCCGCCGGGTCCGGCCCGATGCGCGGCCCGACCCGTCGCGTCCTGCCGGTGATACCGCTGCTGCTGACCGCCGTACGGACCACGGCCGCGGAGTGGGAGTTCGCCGGGCGGGGGCACCGGCTCGACCCCGACCTGCGGCTGTGGCTCAACTCGGAGAAGGCGGCCCGCTTCCACGGCATGCCGTTGCAGCGGCCGATCGCCCTGCGCGGGCTGCGGGACCTGCAGGAGCCGGACGCGGCGCTGCTGTGGCTGGCCGAGGTCGAGGCGCTGCCGCTGACCGTCGTGGCCCGCCGCCTCGGTCTCGACCCGGCGATCGTCTCCGGTGAACTCGCCCAGGTGCGCGGTCTGTTCAGGGACCGCTGCCACCGCAACCACCTCGACTCCCCGATGGCCGCCGAGTGCCGCAGCTACGCCCGGCTGCTCGACGCGGTCACCCGCTCGCCGTCCGCCGACACCCCCGAGGACCTCTCGCGCCACCTCGCCACCTGCGTGCAGTGCGCGGAGGCCGCCGCCTGTCTGCGACTCCAGGGCGGCGGACTGCCGTCGGCCCTCGCGAGCGGAGTGATCGGCTGGGGCGGGCTCGCCTATCTGGAGCGCCGCCGCCGCGCCGCCGAGGTACGGCTCGGCGCCGGGCGCCCCGTGGCCGAACTCGAGGCCGGGGAACCGAAGGAGGGCGCGAGCAAGGCGCGTCTCGTGCGCAACGGACTGCTCGTCGCCGCCGTCCTTCTCTCGTTCGTGGCGCTCGGGGTGTCGATGATGCCGATGGGCGGCTCCGGGCGCGAGAACACGGCCAGCGACGACGCCGACAGCCAGCCGGTGATCGACCCCGGCTCCACCGTGGCCTCCGTCGGCACGCACCCGTCGACCACGCCGTCCGGGTCCGGCCGGCCGACGGCGAGCGACAACAAGGCGTCCGCCTCGCCCAGCGACAAGAACCCCGACACCGAACCCCAGGGCACCGCCTCGGCCACCGCGAGCGACGACCCCGCGCCGACCACCAGCGCGTCGGCGCAGCCGCCCGCCGCGGCGAGCTGCGACGTCACCTACGACCTGGTCGGCCAGTGGAACGACGGCTTCCAGGCCACGGTCACCGTCAGCACCACCAAGGCCCTCGACAACTGGCGGGTCGCCTGGTCCTACCGCGACGGCCAGCAGGTCACGCAGATGTGGGACGCGAGCGTCGCCCAGGACGGCTCCCGGGTCAGCGCCACCGCCGCCGACTACAACAAGAACGTCGCCGCGAACGGCAGCCTCACCTTCGGCTTCCTCGGCACCTGGAACAACAGCAAGAACTCCGCGCCGTCCGGCTTCACCCTCAACGGGGCGGCCTGCGACTAGTTCTGACGGCGAGTCAGGGAGCTCGTGGCACTGACCGCCGTAGCGCGGCAATTTACTAAGGCAGGTTGATAAACTAGCCTTAGCGTATGAGCGACGAAGACCTGGATCCCGAAGCGGTCGCCTCGGCCCTGATGACGAGCATCGGCGTGCTGCTGCGGCGGGTGCGCCAACTGCCGGTCGGGGGCGGGCTGACGATGCCCGAGCGGGCCGCCCTGGCGCAGCTGGACCGCAGCGGCCCCACCACCTCCTCGGCGCTGGCCCGGGACGCGCAGATCACCGCGCAGGCCATGGGGGCGACGCTCGGCGCGCTGCGGACCCGGGGGCTGGTCGAGCGCCGCCCGGACCCGGAGGACGGCCGGCGCGTGGTGCTGACGGTGACCGACGAGGGCCGGCAGGCCCTGCGGGACAAGCGCAACGCGCGCGCCGAACTCATCGGCCGAGCCCTGACCGGCGGCACCTTCACCCCGGCGGAACTGAAGCAACTCGCCGCAGCCGCACCGCTGTTGGAGCGACTGGCCCAGAACATCTGACGCCGACGGTGCCGGAGGAAGCAAGCGCATGACGAAACCTCCCAGGACGCGCACCCCGCGTCGTACGGCCGCCGGGGACCGCTACAAGTGGACGGCGCTGACCAACACCACCGCCGCGGTCTTCATGTCCGCGCTCGACGGCTCCATCGTGCTGATCGCCCTGCCGGCCATCTTCCGCGGTGTGCACTTGGACCCGCTCGCCCCCGGCAACATCGCGTATCTGCTGTGGATGATCATGGGCTACCGGCTGGTCCAGGCCGTCCTCGTCGTCACGGTCGGCCGCCTGGGCGACATGTACGGCCGGGTCCGGATCTACAACTCCGGGTTCGCGGTCTTCACCTTCGCCTCGGTGCTGCTCTCCTTCGACCCCTTCGACGGCGGCCACGGAGCGATGTGGCTGATCGCCTGGCGCGTGCTCCAGGCCGTCGGCGGCTCGATGCTGACCGCGAACTCGGCCGCGATCCTGACCGACGCCTTCCCCGAGGAACAGCGCGGTTTCGCCCTCGGCATCAACCAAGTCGCCGCGCTGGGCGGCATGTTCATCGGTCTCGTCGCCGGCGGACTGCTGTCGGCCTGGGACTGGCGGGCGGTGTTCTGGGTGAACGTCCCCGTCGGCGTGTTCTTCACCGTGTGGGCCTACCGCACCCTCCGCGAGACCGCCGGACGCGACGGCGGCCGTATCGACTGGTGGGGCAACATCACCTTCGGCGTGGGCCTCAGCGCCACCCTGATCGCGATCACCATCGGCCTCCAGCCCTACGGCGGCCACACCATGGGCTGGACCAACCCGCTGGCCGACGCGCTGATCGCCGGAGGACTGCTCCTGCTGGCGGCCTTCGTCGTCATCGAGAAACGCGTCTCCGCGCCGATGATCCAGCTCGGCCTGTTCCGCCAACGGGCCTTCACCTTCGGCAACTTGGCGGGCCTGGCCATCTCCATCGGCCGCGGCGGGATGCAGTTCGTGCTGATCATCTGGCTGCAGGGCATCTGGCTCCCGCTGCACGGCTACGACTACGCCGACACACCCCTGTGGGCCGGCATCTTCATGCTGCCGCTCACCGCGGGCTTCCTCGTGGCCGGACCCGTCTCCGGCTACCTCTCCGACCGGCTCGGCTCACGCGGCCTGGCCACCGGCGGCGCGCTGCTCTTCGGCGCGAGCTTCCTGGGCCTGATGTGTCTGCCGATCGACTTCGGATACGGGATCTTCGCGCTGCTGATCACCGTCAACGGGATCGCCAGCGGGATGTTCGCCTCCCCCAACTCCTCCTCGATCATGGGCAGTGTGCCCGCGAGCCTGCGCGGTGTCGCCTCCGGAATGCGCGCCACCTTCCAGAACTCCGGCACCGCCGTCTCCATCGGCGTCTTCTTCTCCCTCATGATCGCCGGACTGGCCAGGAGGCTCCCGCACACGCTCACCGCGGGCCTGGAACAGCAGGGCGTACCGGCCCACATCGCCACCCAGGTCGGCGAACTGCCCCCGGTCTCCTCCCTGTTCGCCGCCCAGCTCGGCGTCAACCCGGTCCAGCACCTGCTCCGGCCCAGCGGCGCCCTGACCCACCTCACCGCCGCGCAGCAACACACCCTCACCGGAAGCGAGTTCTTCCCGACCCTGATCTCCGGGCCCTTCCACTCCGGCCTGGTCATCGTGTTCGCCTTCGGCGCCACGCTCGCGCTGCTCGCGGCGATCCCGTCGCTGTTGCGGGGTGCGAACCCGGCCGCGCCGGGGACCTCGGGGCGGCCGCGAACGTCCGCCGCTGAGGCGTTGGCACGGCGAGCGTCGGCTGCCAAGGCTCCGGGACCGCGCGCGTCCGCCGCTGAGGCGTCGGCGCGGCGAGCGTCCGCCGCTAAGGCTCCGGGACCGCGCGCGTCTGCCACTGAGGCTCCGGCGCGGCGATCATCTGCTGCCAAGGC
>NZ_BARG01000049.1 GCF_000376565.1 Streptomyces hokutonensis
GACTTCCAGCTCGACGAACTCGTGCACCGGATCATCGGCCGCATCACCCGCCTGATCCGCACGGAACTCCGTCTGGACCGCGAACGGATCGGCAAGCTCCGCGACCCCCGCCACTGACCGCCACGGCAACGCACCCCACCGCATCACCCCACAGCGTCACCGCCCCGCAACGACAGAAAGGCCCACCCCCGATGTCCCGCCTCGACCCGGGCTCCACCATCTGGTTCACCCTCAGCATCGACGGCGAGAGCCTCGGCTACTTCAACGGGTGCGAAGGGCTGTCGTCGCAGGTGGAGATCGAGCACCGGCAGGAGGGCGGCAACAACGGCTTCGTATGGCAACTCCCCACCCGCGTCACCTTCTCCACCATCCGGCTGACCCGCCCGCTCACCCCTGACACCTCCAAGGTCGCCAAGTGGATCTCCTCCGTGCAGACCGGCATCAGGCGCCCCACCGGACAGATCGCGGCGCTGCGCGCGGACGGGTCGGAAGTCGCGCACTGGGGGCTGATCGACGTGCTGCCGGTGAGCTGGCAGGGGCCCTCCCTCGACCCGGCCGGACCCGCCGTCGCCACCGAGGTGCTGGAGATCGCCCACCACGGGTTCACGGACTAGGCGCGGGCGGGAGACACACCATGGCCACCAGCAAAGGCGCCGGCAAGAGTCTCGTGCGCGCCAGTCTCGCCATTCACGAGCCGCCCGTCGGCGGCAGCACCACCCCGGGCGGACTCATCAAGACCTTCTCCTTCGACTTCAACCCGGCGCAGCTCTCGCTCACCCGCCGCGCCCAGTGGAAGACGACCCCCGCACAGATCGAACGGGACGGCTCACTGCCGGAGTTCATGGGTTCGGAGCCACGCGAGATGAGCGTCGAGATCTTCCTCGACTCCTCCGACGAGCCCTCCAGCAACTCCGTGCTGAAGAAGGTCGAGTCGCTGCTCGCCTGTTGCGATGTGACCACCAAGTCCATTGCCGCGAAACAGCCTTCACCGCCCTGGGTGGTGTTCCAGTGGGGGTCCTTCTCCACCGCGCGCTTCACCGCCTACGTCTCCTCCGTCGAGGCCGCCTACTCGCTCTTCGGGACGACCGGCGTGCCCATCCGAGCCACCTGCCGACTGCAGTTGCACGAGATCCCGAGCAACACCAAGGGCCAGAACCCGACTTCGGGCGCGCTCACCGCCCGTCGCGTGCACCGGGTCGTAGCGGGCGACTCGTTGCAGTCGCTGGCCTGGCGGGAGTACGGCGACTCCGCCGCCTGGCGGGCGATCGCCGAGGCCAACGGGATCGACGACCCGACACGGCTCGCGAACGGTGTCGAACTCGTCCTGCCCGCCGCCGAGGAGGTGCGTGCCTGATGGTGAAGTCCGCGTTCTCGAACGTCGTCGAGGTGAAGATCGGCGGGGCCAAACTACCCTCCGAGTACGCCCGTTGCCTCGTCGACAGCTACGTCGACCAGGGCGTCGGCGTCCCGGCGGCATTCCGGCTCACCTTCCGGGACCCGTACCGGCTGATCCTCGGGAAGCTGGGCATCACCTTCGGGACGAAGGTCGTCATCGCACCCGTGGCCGACGGACAGGGCGCCTCCGATCCGCTGCTCACCGGTGAAGTCACGGGACTTGAGGCCGACTACGACGGCACCGGCACCTTCACCGTCGTGCGCGGCTACGACTTCGGGCACCGGCTGCTGCGCCAGCGCCGCGTCGCCGCCTACCGCAACCAGAGCGCCTCCGACATCGCCCGCAAACTCGCCGCCCAGGACGGCGTGCCGATCGGGCGGATCACTTCCACGCGCACGGTCTACGAGTTCATCTCCCAGTCCAACGTGACCGATTGGGACTTTCTCGCCCGGCTCGCGGACGAGAACGAGATGGTCATGTCGGTCGACGCCGACGGCAAGTTCCAGTTCGTGGCGCCCAAGCCGTCGTCCGGTGCGCCGTCGCCCGACACCGACGGCGACAAGAGCCCGTTCGTGCTCCAGGCCGGGCACGACATCCTGCGGCTGCGGGCCGCCGTGACCGCCGCCGATCAGGTCGGCAGCGTGGAGGCGCGCGGGTGGGACGTCACCACCAAGAAGAAACTCACCGCCACTTCGCCCGGCACCTCCAACCCGGGCATCGGCATCGGCACCACCCCGGGCGCGGCGGCCGGCAAGTTCAAGACGGCCAAGCTGGTCGAGACGGGCACGCCCTACGACAAGCAGACCGAGGTCAAGTTCGCCGCCGACGCCCTCGCCGACGACGTGACTTCTTCCTTCGCCGAGCTGGAGGTCGTCGCCCGCGGAAATCCCAAACTGCGCCCGGGAGTTCCGGTCGCGCTCGCGGACGTGGGGACGCCCTTCGAGGGCAAGTACACGGTCACCTCCGTACGGCATGTCTTCGGCGACGGCAAGCACTACGAGACCTGGGTGACGGTCAGCGGACGGCAGTGGCGCTCGCTGTACGGGCTCGCCTCGGGCGGCTCGGAGACCGCGCCCCGGCTGCCCGGTGTCGCCAACGCCCTTGTCACGGACGTCAATGACCCGCTGAAGCAAGGGCGGGTGCGGCTCCAGTTCCCGTGGCTGGACGACACCTATGTCAGCGACTGGACGCGGACCGTGCAGCTGGGCGGGCTCGGTGGCGGCGGGGTGTTCCCCATGGACGTCAACGACGAGGTGCTGGTCGCCTTCGACCGAGGGGCACTTGACCATCCGTTCGTGATCGGCGGGCTCTACAACGGCAAGGACAAGCCGACCGTGGTGAGCGATGTGCCGTTGCACGACGCCGTACGGAAGAAGGCGAGCCGGCACACGCTCTCCGACCGGGACGGCAACCGGCTGGACCTGCTCAGCCAGAAGACCGGCGGCCGTAAGCAGGGGGTCCGACTGACCTCCGGGGACAAGCAGTTGACGATCAACCTCGACCGCACGAACACCGAGATCGTCGTCGACAGCAAGGGCGACGTCACCATCAAGGGCAGCCACTCGGTGTCGGTCGAGGCCGGTCGTGATCTCACCCTCAGCGCCCGGCGCAGTCTCACCATCAAGAGCGGCGGGCCGCTGACCATGGAGGGGCGGGGGCTGATCAACATCAAGTCGACCACCGGAGCCATCACGTTGGACGCGATGGGCGCCCTCAACATGAAGGCGATCGGCAACGCGATGCTCACCGCGGGCGCGAGCGTCCAGATCAACTCCATTGCCAACGTGGGCATTCGGGCCGTCACCGTGCCGATCATGGGCGTGGTCACCCTCAACGGCCTGGTGCCGATGGTGATTCCGGCATGAGCGGCCCAACGGGCAAGGAACAGGCGGGTGTTGGCTGATGGCCGAACAATTCGTGGGCTCTGGCTGGTCGTTCCCGCTGCGCATCGGGCCGACCGGCGGTATCGCGCTGGTCAGCGGGGAGCGCGAGGTCGAGGAGGCGATCCGGCTCGTGCTGTCCACGGCACCGGGCGAGCGCCCGATGCGGCCCGACTTCGGCTGCGCGATCCACGACCTGGTCTTCGCGCCGGTCAACGAGCAGACCGCGGGCCGTATCCAGCACGAGGTGCACGTCAGCCTCGACCGCTGGGAGCCGCGCATCGAGGTCGAGGACGTCGAGGTCACCGCGGGCACCGAGCAGAGCGTGCTCTACATCGACGTCCGCTACTCGATCCGCGGTACCAACAACCCGCGCAGCCTCGTCTTCCCCTTCTACGTCATCCCGTCCCACGACGAGCCGGACGACACCCCCACTGCGCCCGGCACGGCTGCTGAAAGCGACTACTGACCGATGGCTCTGCCCTCCCCGAACCTCGACGACCGGCGCTTCCAGCAGTTCGTCGACGACGCCAAGCGCTACATCCAGCAGCGCGCCCCGGAGTGGACCGACCACAATGTCTCCGACCCCGGCGTCACCCTCGTCGAGACGGTCGCGCACATGGCCGACCAGATCGTCTACCGCCTCAACCGGGTGCCGGACAAGAACCACTTGGCCTTCCTCGACCTGGTCGGCATCACGCTCTTCCCGCCGTCGGCGGCCCGCACCGACGTCACGTTCTGGCTGTCGGCCCCCCAGGAGGAACCGGTACAGGTGCCGCTGGGCACCGAGGTGGCGACGATGCGCACCGAGGGCGAGGAGGCGGTCGTCTTCGCCACCGAGCGCGAACTCGCCGTCGTACCCACCGCGTTGCGGCATCTCGTCGTGCAGCACCGGGGCAAGCAGGTCGTCGACCGGACCCACGACCTGGCCGAGGGCAACCATGTGATGTGCTTCGCCGAGTCGCCCGACCCCGGCGACTCGATGCTGTTCGGGCTGACCGCCGCCGTCCCGCACTGCGCCCTCGCTCTCGAACTGGACAGCCGCGTGGACGGAGTCGGCGTCGACCCGCGCCAACCGCCCCTCGTGTGGGAGGCCTGGACCGCCGACGGCTGGCATGCCTGCGAGGTGGACCGCGACGGCACGGGCGGCCTCAACCGCCCCGGCGCGGTGGTCCTGCACATCCCCGGCGGCCACACCCTGTCCCGCAACGGCGGCCAGGAAGCCGGCTGGCTGCGCTGCCGTGTCACCGAACCCCACCCCGACCAGCCCTTCTACACCACCTCGCCGACCGTCCGCTCCGCCGAGGCCTTCACCATCGGCGGCACCACCACCGTCGTCCACGCCGACACGGTCCACGACGAGGCACTCGGCGAGTCCACCGGCCTGCCGGGGCAGCGGCTGCGGCTCGCGCACACACCGGTCGTCGGCGACAACCCGCCGCTCCTCCTCCAGACCGCCGAGCAGGAGGGCTGGACGGACTGGCAGGTCGTCCCGCACTTCGCCGCCTCCGGCCCGTACGACCGCCACATCACCCTCGACGCGGCCACCGGCGAACTCGCCTTCGGCCCCGCCGTCCGCGAACCCGACGGCACTCTGCGCCAGTACGGCATGGTCGCCCCCAAGGGCTCGGTGATCCGCGCCCGCCGCTACCGCACCGGCGGCGGCCGGTCCGGCAACGTGGCACGCGGCGCCGTACAGATCCTGCGCAGCTCCATCCCGTATGTCTCCGAGGTCGTCAACCGCGAGGCGGCGCGCGGGGGAGTGGACGGTGAGACCGTCCAGGAGGCCAAGACCCGCGCCCCGATCACACTGCGCGCCCAGGAACGGGCGGTCACCCTCCGGGACTACGAGGAGCTGTCCCGCCGGGCCGCCCCCGAGACCGCCCGCATCACCTGCCTGGAGGGCGACGAGGGCGAGCACGGGGCCTATGCCGTACGGGTGTTGGTGGTCCCGCAGGCCGTCCCCGACCCCGGCGGACGACTCCGCTTCGAGCAACTCGTGCCCGGCGACGCCCTGTTGGAGCGCATCACCCGGCATCTCGACGAACGGCGGCTGATCGGGACCCGGTTGGCGGTCGGGCCGCCCTTCTACCAGGGCGTCACCGTGGTCGCCACGGTCCACGCCTTCCGGGGCGTCGACACCGACCGGGTGCGCCGTCAGGCCCACGACGCCCTCTACCGCCACCTCGACCCGCTCACCGGCGGATCGGACGGAAAGGGCTGGCCGTTCGGGCGCCCCGTGCAGTCCGGCGAGGTGTTCGCGGTGCTCCAACGCGTGCCCGGCGTCGAGCTGGTCGACGAGGTCGTCCTGCACCCCGCCGACCCGCTCACCGGCAAGCGCGGCGACCCCACGGACCGCATCGACCTGGAGCGGCCGTCCCTGGTGTTCTCCTTCGACCACCGCGTCCGCGTGATCGGAGACGGCGCGTGAGTATGACCAACTCCCTGTCAGGAGGCCCGCGTTGAGGGGATCAGTGGACGGCCTCGGCTCCTCCGCGCCGATCGGCGCGATGCTGCCCGCCGTGTTCGCCGACGACGACCTCGCCCAGCGCTTCGTCGCAGGGCTCGACGAGGTCGTAGCGCCGATCCTGAGTGTGCTGGACTGCCTGGACACGTACTTCCGGCCGTCGCTCGCACCGCTCGACTTCGTTCAGTGGCTGGGCAGTTGGGTCGGCGCGGAGACCGACGGCAGCGAACCGGAGGCGCGGCTGCGGGCCGCCGTGGCCGCCGCCACGTACCTGCACCGCATCCGCGGCACCCGGCGCGGCCTGGCCGAAGCCGTCCGGCTCGCCTTCGGGGTCGAACCCGAGATCACCGAGAGCGGCGCCGCCGACTGGAGTGCCCGGCCGCTCGGCCCGGTGCCCGGCGAACGCAGCCCCCGGCTGCACGTCCACCTGCGTCTGCCCGCGCCCACCACCCTGGACAGCCACCGCCTCGACGCCCTCGTGGCGGCGGCCCGCCCCGCCCATGTGCCGTACACGGTCCAGGTCACCACCACCGTGCCCGCCGAAAGGAACCCCGAGAGATGACGACCACCCAGAGCTGCGCCGAATGCGGAACCCGCGCGGAACCGGGCCAGTCGTTCTGCGACGCCTGCGGGGCCGTCCTGAGCTGGACGGACCGCGCGGGCGCCCGCGCCGGTGCGGCGGCCGAACGCGGTGCGGTCAACAGGGTTCCGGGACAGCGGGGTTCGGCCGAGGACGACCCGGCGGCCCGACTCGACGCACTGTCCCTGCGGCTAGATGCGATGGCCGCCGAGTCGTACGACTCCGCCGGCACGGGCAGCCTGCCGGAACCCGAGAACGACGACGCGTCCCACCCCGCGACCCGCCTGGACGCGGACCCGGCGGCCGCCGCGGCCCCGCCGCAGACGCCGTACCCGCACCCCTCCTCGACCCTTGCGCCCCACCTTCCCCACGACGGGACCGTTCCAACTCAGCCGGTGCCCGCCACCCCGCCGGAGTCAGAGGCCGAGCGAGCCCGGCGTCTCCTCGTCCCGGTCGACGACCCCGAGCCCCGGCAGGCTCTCTCCGTGGCGCCGGTGCTGCCCGGCCGCCCGGTGGCCGCGCGTCCGCAGTCCGTGTGGGCGCCCGGTGTCGAACCGGGCGCGGTCGGCGGGGTGCCCTGCCCCTGGTGTGCGACGGCGAACCGGCCGGACCGGCACTACTGCGCGCGGTGCGCGATGCCCATGGCCGGCGACGAGCAGGTCCCCGGCCGGCTGCCCTGGTGGCGGCGGCTGCTCACCTTCCGCAGCGGTGAGATCCCGTGGGCGGGGGACCGGCCGCGGCTGCGCCGCACCTTCGACCGGGTGCTGACCTGGATCGGTGCCGCGATCGTGCTCACCCTGCTGATCGTGCTGGCCGTCAACATCCCGCGCGGGGTCCAGGCGGCGAAGGACCACTTCGCCAAGCGCGCCCCCGTCTCTCCGGACCGTGTCACCGCTTCCCGCTCCTTCCCGGGCCACAAGCCGGAGTTGGCCTTCGACAAGCTGAACAACACCTGGTGGGGGCCGGGTCTGTCGCAGTCCGGCGAGGGGCAGTGGCTGGAGGCCAAGTTCGACGAGCCGACCCGACTGCTGGACGTGCTGATCACCCCGGGCGTCTCCACCCGCGCCGACCAGCTCAACCAGTCGGCGCTCCCGCACCGTATCGAGGCGAGGATCACCACGGCCGACGGAAAGACGAGCACCCGCGAACTCAGTCTCGACCAGGGAGCCGGAGCCCAGCGCCGGGCCTTCCGGGTCGGTGACGTCACCTCGGTGCGCTTCACCCTCGAGTCCGCCTACGGAACCTCGGGAAGCAAGCAAGTGGCCATCGCCGAGATCGAGTTCTTCGGCCCGTCGAACTCGGGCGGCTCCTGACGTACGGCGGCCGGCTCAGGCGTAGTCGGTCGCGGGGACCGTGGCGTAGTGGCTCATCATCTCGATGGTCGACTCGGTGTTGAACTCCCGGCCGCCGGCGATCATGTCCCGCAGGTCCCGGAAGTACTGCACGAACAGGTCGGGCGTGAAGGTGTTGATCATCACCGCGGGTTCGTCGCCGGGGTTGGCGAAGGTGTGCGGGGCGCCGGGCGGGATCATCGCGAGGGTACCGGCCGGGGCCACGTGGACGGTCTCGCCGACGATGAAGTGCACGGTGCCGGAGACGACGTAGAAACCCTCGTCGTGCTCGCCGTGGCGGTGCTGCGGCGGGCCCTGGGTGCCCGGGGCGAGGGTGATCTCGCCGATGCCCAGGCGGTGGCCGGTGGTGCTGCCGTCCTCCAGGATGCGCATCGTGACCGGTCCAAGACGGATTCTCTCGCCGTCGTCCGGACCGACCACGGAAACCTCGTTCATCTCGAACTCCCTTGTGTTCGGCGTGCGTTGTGCGCCCTCAGGAGAGTAGGACAGCAAGCTGGCAACTCTCGTCATGCAAGTAGACTCTCATGACGAGAGTCGGTCGTGATAAAGTGCGGAAGGGACGGCAGCGACGAGCGAGACGGGGATGTGACGAACCGATGGCGACTACCCAGACGGACACGGGCCGCAGCAATCAGAAGAAGCGCACCCGTACGGCGATCGTCGACGCGGCCCGGGTGCTGATCGGCGCGGGCAGCGAGGTGACCATGCCCGAGATCGCCCGCGCCGCCCTGGTCTCCGAGGCCACCGCCTACCGGTACTTCCCCGACCTTCCGTCCCTGATCGGCGAGGCCCTGGCCGGTGTATGGCCCGCCCCGGAGGAGGCGCTCCAACCGGTCGCCGACTCCCGTGATCCCGTCGAACGGGTCGCCTACGCCTGCGAGTTCCTGCTGCGGGGTGTCCTGGCCCGGCAGGGCGGGGTGCGCGCCATGATGGCCGCGACCATCGTCCGCCCCGACGCGGAGAGCATGCGGCCCGGGATCCGTTTCGGCCTCATCGACCATGCCCTCGCCCCCCTGGACGGCACCCTGGGCGTGACCGACCCGGACGCGTTCACCCAGCTCAAGCGGGGTCTCGCGGTGGTCGTCGGCGCGGACGCCCTGTTCACCCTCACCGACCAGCTGGGGCTCACCCCCGACGAGGCCGTCGCCAGCGCCGTACGCACCGCGAAGACCCTGACGGAGGCGGCGGTGCGCACGGCGGCGGAGGGCTAGGGCCGGCGCCGAGACCACTCAACTGTCCTTCGCCGACCGCCCAGTTGGATCGCTCGCCAGCCAGTGGCCGTCCGTGGTCCAGCCGAGCAGCCGACGGGCCCGGCCGCCGTCCGCCGTACCGTCCGGGCCGAAGCCGCCGCCGTCCACGACCAGCCGCAGCCCCGCCAGGGCGGGCGCGAGACGCGCCGCGACATGGAACGGGTACCGGCCCGTCTCCTCGTCCAGGCCGCCGAGCACCCGCCGTTGCTCGGCGGGCCGGCAGAGCGACAGATGGAACACCAACTGCCGCCAGGCGTACGCCGCGTCCTTGATCGTGGCGTACGGCCGCGGGTTGCGGTGCACCCGGCCCGTCAGCCGGCACACGGTCACGAAACAGCGCCGCGCCAGCTCGGCCCAGCCCGGCTCGGGGGCGATGCCCACCCGGTGGACCAGTGTGGCCAGATTGTGCGTGGTCAGGATCTGCGACTGCTCGATCACCTTGCCGTTCTCCGCCACCCAGGACCCCTGCGAGGCACCGGACTTCGGTCCGGCGGCCGGTGCCGAGGACGCTGCCACCGCACGCTCCGCGCACAGCCGCGCGAACCCCGGAGAGGTCCGGTTCCTGTCCGAGCGGCCCTTGGCCTCGCTCGCCTCGGCGATCGCCAGCTCACCGATCAACGCGTAGTCGATGCCGTAGTACCGCTCGTACAGCGAACCGCCGAGCAACTCGCCCGCGATCCCGGCCGCCACCAGGAACTTCGGCCCGAAGGCGTTCATGAAGATGTCCGCGGCCAGTTCCTCGACCAGCGGGGCGCCCAGCGCGGACTGGCGGGCGAGCACGCCGAGTTCACGTACGAGCGGGTTGGGCAGGATCGTCCCCGGGAACCCCTGCACGGCCAGCTCTCCCAACTGCCGCAGCACCAGAGCCGCTTCGGCCGAGCCGTCACCGCGCTGGGCGGCCACCGCCCGCACCCAGGGCAGTTCCTCGATCCGGACCTGCCGCTCCAGGTTGAGCAGGAGCAGCGAGCGGCGGTTGCGGAACGCGCGGTAGTTCGCGGCCATCAGGGTCCGCAGCGCCTCGTCGTCGTAGGCCCGTGCGCTGGTGACGGCCACCAACTGCGGTACCAGTTCGGCCAGTACCTCGGACGACGGGACAACTCCCCGCTCCACCAGGACCTGGACCGGTGCGCTCAGCGCGCCCTCGACCACCCGGCTGATCGCGGGCGGGAGTTGGGCGCCGGCGGAGACGCCGGTCTCCCGCTCCTCCGGTTCGGACACGGGGGCCAGTACGGGGGTGAGATCGGCGATGCCCGACTCCTGGGGCAGCACGGCGAGCCGGCCCAACACCACCTGCGCCAGGGCGTGATGGGAGGGCAGAGCGGCCTGGACCCGCTGTGCGCGCCGCAGTTCGGTGTGCGCCGGCGATCCCGGCAGCCCGCGCCGCCGCACCATCGATGCGACGGCGTGCCGCAGCAGCCCGAGCCGACGCGCGTCCAACTCCCGCCCGGCGACGGTCTCCTCCAGCGCGCCGCGCAGAATGCCCAGGTTCCCCTTCGGGCTGCGGTGCTTCCCGCAGCGGGTGTGCTCCCCGGCCAGCAGTCGGTAGCGGCTCAGCAGTTCGCCGCCTCGGGCCAACCAGCTTGCGTCCGGGGTGAGTTCGAGCACGCGGCCGTCCGCCCCGCCCGCCGTCTCCAGCCAGTGCGCGAGCAGCTCGTCCCCGAACGGCTGCCATACGGCGAGTGCCTCGCGCTGCGCCTCCACGGCCGCGTTCGGACGCCGCCGGACCAGCCTGTTCACGGTGTCGTCGACGGTACGGCGGTGCAGCGCGTCGGTGCCGTCCGAGACGGGCCGGCCGGTCGACGGGCGGGGCAGGAACCGGAGTTGACCGGCGAACGGCTCCAACTCCGCGACCAGGTCCAGCGCGGCGGCCGGCTCCCCGTGCCGCACCAGCCACGCCATGGTGAGCAGCGCGCCCTCCTCCGGCACGGTCACCTCGTACCGCCCGCTGTTCAACTGCCCCCACAGCCAGGTGAGTCCGGTGTCGGTGAGACAGTGCGCGAAGAGCGCCCGCCGGTCCGCGGGCACCCCGAACCGCTCCGCGAGCCTGATCTCGTACGGCTGGAGCGGGCCACCCGCGCTCGGCGTGCCCGTGGCGAAGCCGCCGCGCACCACCTCGGGGGTGACCCAGGACGGCAGCCCTGCCACCGGGGTACGCGAACCGATCGTCAGCCGGCCGCCCGCCATTCCCGCGAGCACGGCGCGCCAGCGCTGCGCGCGGCCCTCCGCGCGGCCGCGGGTGTCGGCGTCCTCGTGGGTCAGCGCGGTCGTGAAGGCCTTGGCCAACTGGCCCAGGGCATAGCCGGGGGCCGCGGTGAGGTGCTGCTGCTCAGCGTCGTCATCCATAAGCCGACGTGGCGGGTACCGCCCCCGCGCCCTCCGGGTCCAGAGCCCGGTGCTCTCCTGACTGAGCTACACGCCGATGAGCAGCGACGTTAGAGGTGGAACAGGCGGCCGTACAAGTGGATTTCGGTCACAGCACCTTCCGGTGGACCAGCGCCGACAGCATCAGCGCCCCCGGCAGCAACGGCACCCACACCGTCAGGACGCGGTAGCCGATGACGCTCGCCGTGGCCAGATCCATGGGGGCGCCGAACGCGACCATCGTGAACACCGTCGCCGCGTCCACGGGACCGATCCCGCCGGGCGCGGGCACGGCGCCGACCGCGGTGCTGGCGGCGAGGAACGCGAGCACCACCTGCGCCCAGGACAGCGGCATGCCGAGCGAGGCCCCGACGGCGAAGATCACGGTCGCCTGGAGCACGGGAGCGGCGGCGGCCCCGCCCCACAGGGCGAGGATCCGGCTGGGCATGGTGTGCAGCTGCCGTACGTCCGTCAGAGCGGTGCGGACGCAGCGGAGCACCGGGCTGCGCAGTCGGCGTACGGCGCACAGCAGGACGGTGACCGTGGTGAGAGCGGTCGCCAGGCCGCCGACGGCGAGGAGCAACGACCAGCCTCTGGGGGCGAGTTGGCCGAAGCGCAGCATCTCGGGGAAGGAGATGAGGAAGACCAGCAGCACAAGTGTCTTCGCGATCGGCCGGACGAGTGAGTAGAGGGCGAGCGAGGCGGTGGCGCGGGGGAGGGGGATGCCCTGGCCCTGGAGGAAGCGCAGCGTGACGGCGTGGGCGCCGATGCTGGCCGGCAGGGCGTGGTTGGCCGCGCCGGCCGCGAACTGCGAGGCGATCAGCAGACCGGTCGGCAGCCGGTCCGGCACGGCACCCTGGCGGACCAGGGCGGCGGTGCCCCAGCCGAGGCAGGTGAAGAAGAACGCGGCGAGCAGCCACCAGGGGTCGGCGGAGGCGAGCCGGGCGGTGCCCTCGTACATCGCACGCCAGTCGACCGCCGCCCACACCACGATCAGCAGCAGGGGCAGCAGGGTCAGGACCTTGGTGGCGAGGCGTGCGGCGGAGGGGAGTCGGAAGGGGACGGGGGCGGGAGTGGGGCCGGTGGTGGAGGCGGGGAGCGGCCCGGGGATCTCTTCGAGCGGAAGCAGGGACACGAGGCGAAACGTTCCCATCCGGTATGACGCAGTGGTGTCGGGAAGCGGAAGGGGCGCGGGCGGCTGGGCGAAGCGGACGGCGCGGATGAAGCGGAGCGGACGGCGCGGACGAAGCGGGCGGACGCCCCGGTTGAAGCGTAGCCGTGTCGAATTCATTGCCTGAATCAACAATCCATCGGTTTGTTGACTTTAGGTTGAGCGAGCCATTTGAATTCCAGTATGACCCACGCCGAGCGTTCGTCCGCAGCCATCGCCCTCCCCGTCGACCTCGACGAGGCGGCCCACCGCTGTCTGGTCGCCGGTTTCGACGGTGCGACGACCGTGCCGGACACGCTCAAGCGGCTCATCGACCGCGGCCTCGGCGGAGTCATCCTCTTCACCCGCAACATCCGGGACGCCGGTCAGGTGCGCCGGCTCACCGACGAGCTCCGCGCCCTGCGCCCCGACCTGCTCGTGGCCATCGACAACGAGGGCGGTGGCATCGGCCATCTGGTGAACGCGGGCGCCCCGGACGTCCCCGGCTCCTACGCCCTCGGTGTCGTCGACGACCCGGCCCTGACCGCGCGGTGCGCCGACGCCCTCGCCGGCCACCTCGCCACGCTCGGCATCACCGCCTCGTACGCCCCCGTCGCCGACCTGCAACACCAGCCGCGCAACCCGATCGTGCGCACCCGCTCCTTCGGCGCCGACCCCGAACTGGCCGCCCGCCATCTGCGCGCCTGGATCACCGCCACCGACGTCCGCGGCATCGCCTCCTGCGCCAAGCACTTCCCCGGCCACGGCGGCACCATCACCGACAGCCATCACGGCGTCGCGATCGACCCGCGGCCCTACGACGAACTCCTCGTCGACCTCGAACCGTTCCGCGCGGCCGTCGCCGCGGGCGTGCCCATGCTGATGAGCGCCCATGTCGTCTTCCCGGCCCTGGACGCCAACCGCCCCGCCACCCTCAGCCGCCGCATCCTCGGCGATCTGCTCCGCCTCGACCTCGGCTTCGACGGCGTCCTCGTCAGCGACGCGCTGGAGATGAAGGCGATCGCCGACGAGTACGGCGAAGCGGCCGGCGCCCGGATCGCGCTCGCCGCCGGAGCGGACCAAGTCATCGTCGCCGTACCGGACTTGGCGGTCACCCTGGCCTGCCGGGACGCCGTCCTCGACGCACTGCACGCCCGCATGCTCGCGGAGGAGCGGGTCTGGGAGGCGGCCGGCCGGGTGCAGCGGCTCGCCGAGCGGTACGCGACACCCCGCCAGGCGGTCGCCCCCTGGGACGCGAATGCCGGCCTTGAGGCAGCCCGGCGCGCCGTCCGCACCCGGCCCCTGCCGCCGCCCGTGCGCGGCGCCCATGTCGTCGACCTGTTCCCGGCCCCGCACCCCGCTCTGAACTGGGGCGGCGAGGACCTCCTCACCGAACTCCGCGCCATCGACCCCACGGCCACCGGCATCGCACTCAACGAGGAGCCGGCCGACCCCGCCGCCCTCGTCGACGCGATCGGGGACCGCAGCGCACCACTGGTCGTCGCCACGTCAGACGCCGTCCTGCACCCCTGGCAGGCCCGGCTGCGCGACACCCTGGTGGCCCGGCGGCCCGGCGCGATACTCGTCGACACCGGCCTGCCGGAGGGCGGCACCCTCTGCTCCTACGGCCGTGGCCGGGTCAACCTGCGGGCGGTCGCGGAGGTACTGGCCGACGCGTGACCGTCACGGCAGGTGTACGACTTCCTTGATGCCGCGTGCCGCCAAGTACCGCTGGTCCTCGGCCCGTTCGGCCAGGACGACCGCCGGACGCACGCCCTCCGTGCGCAGCCGCATCCACTCCTCGAAGTACGCGCCGCCGGGACCGGACACGGACCGGGTGCCCGGGGCGCAGTCCAACACCAGGGCGGTGTCGCGGAGTCGGACGGTGTGCGGCTCGGCGATCGCGGCGGCGAAGGCTTCGGCGATCGGCTTGGCGCGGCCCGCCGAGTCGAACAGGCCCAGGGTGTATTCGAGTTCGGGATAGTCGGCGAGCGAACGGTCCACGTCGTGCGAGCACCACCACGTCACACCCCACAGTCCCTCGCACTCGGCCGCGTTGCGCACGGTCGCGCGCGCGAACTCCGGGGCGTCGGCCGCCGGGATGTGCGGCTCCGGCGCACCCGTCTCCTGGACCCAGACGGGCCGGGCCGGGTCGACGGCGTACGCCTTCGCCAACTCCGTTCCGTACTCGGCGAGATGGAGCACCTGTGGGGAACGCGGACCGTAGCGGCGGGCGCAGTCGCCCGAGAACACCCACGGGTGCACGGTGGTCAGATCGCCCTTGCGGGCCGAGGCCTCCGGGGTGAACGGATGGTCGTCGCCGTACCAGGCGGCGTCGTACGCGGAGTGCGTGACCAGCCGGTCCGGCGGCAGCTGCTCGCGGGCGGCGGCCAGCAGGGTGTCGAGATAGTGGTCCACCTCGTCCGTCGTCACCGGGTTGTGCTCCACCAAGTTGTTGAGCTCGTTGCCCAGTTGGAGCCCGATCAGGTTCGGGCGGTCGGCGAGGGCGCCGCCCAGGGTGCGCAACAGCTCCGCCTGGGCGGTGATCGCCTCCGGGTCGGTGAACACATTGCGGTGGTGCCAGCTGCGGGTCCACTCCGGATAGAAGTCGAAGCTGGAGAGATGACCCTGAACGCCGTCCACGAGGACGTCGAGGCCCGCCTCGCCCGCCAGGTCGACCAGATGCACCAGCTGGTCCACCGCGCTCCTGCGGATCAGCGTGCGATTGGGCTGGAGCAGGGGCCAGAGGTGGAAGATCCGGACGTGGTCCAGGCCGAGCCCGGCTATCTGGGCCAGGTCCTCACGGGCGTGCGCCGGGTCGAAGTCGTGCCAGGAGTGGAACCAGCCGCGACGCGGCGTGTAGTTGACGCCGAAGCGAAGCGTAGGAATGGGATCCTCCCCGGGTCCGGTCTTGCCCTCCGTGAATGTATCAACCACCATAGTCAGTAATGAGCAATGATTTGAACCAGGAATGTGTTGTCGGTCTTGATGCTGGAGGCACCCGCACTCGTGCCGTCTTCGCCGCCGCCGAGGACGGGCGCGTGTTCGGCGAGGGCGCGGCCGGGCCCGGCAACGCCCTGACCGTCCCGGTACCCCGCCTCACAGATCACCTGGTCGAGGCGATCGCGCAGGCCGTGCCGGAGGCGGCGCGTGCCCGAGTGGTCGCGGTGGCCGGCGGCTTCGCGGGCGCCACGGCGGCCTCCGCCGAGGAACCGGGCCACGTCAACGCCCGCACCGCCCTCACGGCAGCGCTGCGCCGCCTTCGCATCCCGGCCGACCGGGTCCGCGTCTGCAGCGACATCGAGGCGGCCTTCGCCTCCGCCCCCGGCACCCCCGCCGACGGCCTCGCCCTGGTCGCGGGCACCGGCGCGGTCGCCCTGCGCATCACCGACCGCCGCTCCACCGCCACCGTGGACGGCGACGGCTGGCTCCTCGGCGACGACGGCAGCGGCTTCTGGATCGGCCGCAGCGCGGTACGCGCGGCCCTGCGGATGGCGGACGGGAGGGGGACGGCGACGGTACTGGCCGTGTCGGTGGGGCGGGCGCTGGGCGTACCGGACGAGGCACTGCCGGGCGACAGCGACTGGTCACGTCCCCACCGCGAGGCCTACCGCATGCACGTGCTCCCCGCCGTCATGGCCGAACTCCCCATCCGCCTCGCGCGCTTCGCCCCGCTGGTCGTCGAGGCGGCGGGCGAGAAGGACGTCGTGGCGGAAGGGATCCTCGACGAGGCGGCGGACCAACTGACCCACACCGTACGGGCGTTGAATCCGGTCCACGGCGAACGGATCGTCGCCACCGGCGGATTGCTCGGCCCCGAAGGCCCCCTGACGACCGCCCTCACCGCCCGCCTCCACGCCCTCGGCCTGACCCTCGACTGGGTACCCGACGGCTGCCGCGGTGCGGTCGCCCTCGCTCGGCTCGCCCCCGACGGTGACGACCGATGACCGACACCACCGTCCCCCTTTACCGCGACCCCACCGCACCCGTCGACATGCGGGTCCGCGACCTCCTCGCCCGGATGACCCTGCGCGAGAAGGTCGGCCAGCTCAACCAGCGGATGTACGGCTGGGACGCCTACCGTCGCACCCCCTCGGGCTCCTTCGAACTCACCGAGGCCCTGTACACCGAGACCGCGCGCTTCGCCGGACTCGGCGCGCTCTACGGCCTGTTCCGCGCCGACGCATGGTCCGGCGTCGACCACTCCAACGGACCCGGGGCCCAGGACAGCGCTGCCCTGGCCGAGTTGGTGCAGCGCCATGTGATCGGCAGCAGCCGCCTCGGCATCCCGGCCCTCTTCGTCGAGGAGGTGCCGCACGGCCACATGGCCCTGGACGGCACGGTCCTCCCGGTCAACCTGGCCGTCGGCGCCACCTGGGACCCCGACCTCTACGAACGCGCCGCAGCTCACTCCGCAGCCGAACTCCGCGCCCGTGGCGCCCACTTGGCCCTCGTCTCCGCCCTGGACATCGCCCGCGACCCCCGCTGGGGCCGCACGGAGGAGTGCTTCGGCGAGGACCCGTACCTCGCCGCCCGCCTCACCGAGGCGCTCGTGCGCGGGATGCAGGGCGAGCCCGGTGACGGCTTCGCCGCAGACAAGGCCCCTGTCGTCCTCAAGCACTTCGCCGGCCAGGGCGCCACGGTCGGCGGTCGCAACTCCGCCGAGTCCGAGCTCGGCCTCCGCGAACTCCACGAGATCCACCTCCCCGCCGCCCGCGCCGGAGTGCGCGCCGGGGCCGCCGCCGTCATGTCCGCCTACAACGAGGTCGACGGCCTCCCCTGCTCCGGCAACCGCGCACTCGTCCACCAACTCCTGCGCGAGGACTGGGGTTTCGAGGGCCTGGTCATGGCCGACGGCCTCGCCGTGGACCGGCTGGCCCGCATCACCGGCGACACGGTCTCGGCAGGCGCCCTCGCGCTCAACGCCGGTGTCGACCTGAGCCTCTGGGACGAGGGCTTCACGCACCTGGAGGAGGCGGTCGAGCGGGGGTTGGTGAGCGAGGCCACCGTCGACGCGGCCGTGGCGCGCGTGCTCCGCCTGAAGTTCCGCCTGGGCCTCTTCGAACGCCCCTACAGCACAGGCGAGTTGCCCCCTGCCGCGCAGGGCAGAGAACTGAGCGCCGCACTGGCGCGCGGCGCGGTGACACTGCTGCACAACAACGGCGATGTCCTGCCCATCCCGCCGACCGTCTCCCGCATCGCGGTCATAGGTCCCCAATCGGCCACCTACGCGCACCAGTTGGGCGACTACACGGCACCACAGCGCTCCGGTGTCAGCGTCCTGGACGGCCTACGGCGACTCGCCCCGCCCGGTACCGACATCCGCCACGCCCCCGGCTGCGCCCTCACCGGCGACGACCTCGCCGGCGTCCCCGAGGCGGTCGCCGCTGCCGCCGCCTCCGACCTGGCCGTCCTGGTGCTGGGCGGCAGCAGCGCCCGTACCCCCGACACGGACTTCGACGCCAACGGAGCGGCACGGAACGCCGTTTCGGAGATGACCTGCGGCGAGGGCGTCGACCTCGCGGGCCTGCGCCTCGGCCGCGCCCAGCACGCCCTCCTCGACGCGGTCACCGCGACCGGCACACCCACCGCTATCGTCCTGATCCAGGGCCGCCCGCACGTCGTCCCCGAACGCGCGGGCGCGCTGCTCACCGCCTGGTACCCCGGCCCGTGGGGCGGCGAGGCCATCGCCGAGGTCCTGCTCGGCCACGCCGAACCGACCGGCCGCCTCCCCGTCTCCGTGCCGCGCTCGGTGGCCCAACTCCCCGTCTACTACAACCACAAGGACATCGAGTACGGCGGTTACGTGGACGCCGACGCGGAGCCGCTCTACTCCTTCGGGCACGGGCTGTCGTACACGAGCTTCGAGTACGGTCCGCCGCGCCTCGCGGGGGACGTGATCGAGGTCGAGGTCACCAACACCGGGAAGCGGCAGGGGCGTTCGGTCGTCCAGGTGTACGTCCGTCGGCTGCTGACTCCCGTCTGGCCGCGCACGCTCGAACTGCACGCCTTCCAGGGCGTCGAGTTGGCCCCGGGAGAGCGCCGTAGGGTCGAAATCCCCTTCGGCACCGACCAGTTCGAGCAGGTCGGTGCCGTCGAGATCCGGGTCGCTCGGTCCGCGCGGGCCGCACTCGCCGTCGAACCCCTCGTCGTACGGCTCAGAGCTTGACCGCTCCCGCCGACACGCCCTTGTAGAACCAGCGTTGGGTGATGACGAACAGGACCAGCACCGGGATCACGGAGATCACCGAACCGGCCATCACCACCCGCTGGTCGTAGCCGAACGACGAACTCTGCAACCGCGACAGGCCCAGCGTCAGCGTCATGTGGTCCTCGGAGCGCAGCACGATCAACGGCCACAGGAAGTCGTCCCAGGCGCTGATGAAGGTGTTGATGGTGACCACCAGGATCGCGCCCCACGCGGACGGGAGATAGAGGTAGCGGAAGCGCTGCCACTCGCTCGCGCCGTCCAGCATTCCGGAGTCCTCGATCTCGCGCGGCACGGCGAGGAACGCGCCACGCATCAGCAGGACGTTGATCGCGCCGACGAATCCGGGCAGCCACACGCCCACCACGCTGTCGACGAGGCCCAGGTCGCGGATGCTCAGGAACAGCGACACCATGATCGACTCGAAGGGGAACATCATGGAGGCGACCAGGAGGATCCAGACCGCCCGGCGGCCCTTCCAGGCGGGCTTGGAGAGCATGTAGCCGGCCGTCGTGGAGAACAGCAACTGGCTTGCCACCGACAGGAGTACGACGATCAGGCTGTTCCTGATGTACGTCACCACCGGGACCTGGCTGAAGACCTCGCGGTAGGCGTGGAGGGTCGGGTGGTGCGGCAGCAGGGAGGCGTTCGCGCCGAAGACGTCCTCGCCGGTGCCCTTGAGCGAGGCCAGGAACTGCCAGATCAGCGGGCCGACCGTGAGGCCGAGGACGAGGAGCAACAGGAGGTAGCGGAGGAGGAGTTCGCGAGGGCGGCCGTAGTCCCGCCAACGAGGGCTCAGGCGCCGGGACTTGGGCCGCACTGCGGTCGCCGTCATGACTCGTCCTCCTTCGTGAGGCGCTGTGCCAGCAGGGTCAGGCCCAGGGTCAGGACGAAGAGCGCCACGCTCACCGCCGAGCCGTAGCCGGCGTTTCCGGTGATGGGGTCGAGGCCGACGTCCCGGATGTAGAAGGGCAGCGTGCGGTCCGCGCCGCCGGGGCCGCCGGTGGAGCTGCCGAGCATGTAGATCTCGGTGAACACCCGCAGCGAACCGATGCCGGTGAGGGTGCCGACCAGCATCATCGCCTGCCGTACCCCGGGCACGGTGATGTGCCAGAAGCGGCGGGCGGCACCGGCGCCGTCCATGGAGGCGGCCTCGTGCAGCTCCTTTGGAACGTTCCCGAGGGCGGCCAGGTAGAAGACCATGTACCAGCCGAGGCCCTTCCACAGGGTCAGGCCCATCGCGGAGAGCAGGATCAGCCACGAGTCGGACAGGAACGGGATGGCCGACCGGATCAAGTGGGCCTTCTCCAGCCAGGTGTTGACCAGTCCGTCGTCCGCCAGCAGCCACTGCCAGCTCAGGCCGACGACCACGCTGGAGGCGAGCACCGGCGTGTAGAAGGCCGAGCGGAAGAAGCCGATGCCGGGGAGGTTCTTCTCCACCAGGACGGCGAGCAGCAGCGGCAGCAGCACCATCAGGGGAACGACGATCACGGCGTACAGGACGCTGTTGCGGGTCGCCAGCCAGAAGTCCGAATCGTCCAGCATCCGGGTGTAGTTGGAGAGCCCGACGAAGTTCGCGGCGCCGCCGAGCGGTTTGGCGTTCGTGAAGGACAGCAGGACGGTGTTGAGGAACGGGAACACCCCGAACACCGCCGCGCAGACGATCGCTGGAGCGGTCCAAAGCCAGGGCAGCCACCAACGGCGGTACAGCGCCGCCCCGTTGGCGCCGGGGGCGGGACCGGGGAGGACCGCCCGGGCGAGTCGGCGTATGCGGGACGTGCCCGGTGCGGAGACGACGGCCTCCGCACCGGGCACGGTCACCGGCTTCGCGGTCTGCGTCGCCACCATCAACCAGCCTGCTTCAGCAGCTCGTTGGCCTTCGCCTGGGCGTCCTTCACGGCTTGCGCAGGGCTCTTCTTGCCCTGCATGGCGAGCTGGACCTGGGACACGATCGCGTTCTGCACGGCCGGCGAGAGGTTCGTCTGGTAGGCCGTGGTCGTCTTGAGCTGGTCCGCGACGAGCTTGCGGGCCTGCGCGAACTGGTCGCTGCCGCTGACGTTCTGGAAGAACGGGTCGTTGAGCGAGGTGGTCGTGGTCGGGAAGATCACCACGTCCGGGTCCTTGGCCCAGGCCGTCTGGTTCTCGGCGTTGGTGAGGAACTCCGCGAACGCCAGCGCCACGGGCGCATGCTTGCTGGTCGCGGCGACCGAGACGTACTGCGGGGCGGCGGTGGTGTGGCCGAGCGCGTCGAAGGGCTGCTGCCCGACCGCAGTCTTGGCGTAGATCGAGGGGCTGTTCTGCTTCACGAACCGCACATAACTCGGGTTGGTCGAACCGTAGGCGACCTTGCCCTGCGTGTACGGCGTGGACGGGTCGTTGCTGGAGGACAGCGAGTCCTTCGGCATCGCGCCCTCCTTGTACAGCTTCGCCATCCACGCGACCCACTGCGTGGTGCGCGGATCGTCCGCGAACACGGCCGACTTGCCGTCGCTGGAGAGGGTCTTGATGTTCATCTGGTCGAAGTCCGCCGGGATCCGCCAGATCGGGTTGGCCATCGTCGCGTAGTACTTGCCCTTGGCCGACTTGGCGATCTTCTCGTAGTCGGCGAACAGCCCGAAGATCGTCGTCGGCGGCTTCGCCGGGTCGATGCCGGCCTTCTTCAACAGGTCGGTGTTGTAGGTCAGGACGATGCCGCCGGTGTACCAGGGCAGCACGGTGTGCAGCGCGGAGCCCGAACTGTCCTTGAACGTACTGGACTTCCAGAACGCGGGGACGAACGGCTTGCCTGCGTCCGGATCCTTCACGCCGAGGTTGAGCAGATACCCGGCCTTCGTGAGGGCCGTCGCCGTCTCGGCGTTGAGGTTGATGACGTCCGGCAGCGTGCAGGCCTGGGCGTCGGCCACGTTGCGCTGGGTGAAGGTACTGTCGCCCGGATCGTCGATCCACTTCACCGACGTACCGGGGTGGGCCTTCTCGAAGGACTTGATGACCCCGTTGAAGAACGTGCCGAAGTCCTTCTTCAGGTTGGTGGTCTGGAAGGTGATGCTGCCCTTCACCTCACCGGTGAGCTTCCCGGACCCCACATTGCCCTTGTCGACCTTGCAGCCGCCCGCCGTGGAGTCGCTGTCGCCCGAGCTGCCGGACAGCCCGCAGCCGGCGGCCGTCAGGGTCAGGACGATGATCCCCACCATCGATCCGGTCAGTCTTCCTGTGCGCATCGCTGCCCTCCTGAGCATCAGCCAACAGTTGGTTCAATTAACCAACTTCGACTCCGATTGATGAAAAGGTGGACCAGAATTCATCGGAGGTCAATGGTTCTCGTGTTGCTTTTAGGTTCCGGCGGAGATCAGTGCCGGTGCTCGTGGTCCGGGTGCGCCGGATCGCCGGGGTGCTCGTGCCCGGCGGTATACACGACTCCGGCCTTGGACTGGTCCAACCAACCGAAGAAGGCCCGCCGCCCCGCCGCTCGCCGCAACTCCCGCGCGACCCCCTCACGGGCCCGCTCGTACGGCACGAAGTCCTCCGATGACACCCCGCCGAACGGGTCCACCCCACGCCGCAGCGCCTCCGCCGTGAGGAAACGGTCCCGGTTGCGGTCGTAGTAGTCCCGTACGGCGGCCTCGGCGACCTCCTGCTCGCCCTCCAGTTCGGCCAGTAGCAGCCGGGCGGCCGGGGAGTGCGCGAGGGCCGCCGCGACGATGCTGCCGAGATCGGCGACGTCGGTCTCGGCGACGGCCAGCACCCGGTCCGGCGCCACCTCTGCAGGGGGCTTCAACCCCCGCTCCGCACACGCCCGTTGGGCAAGCTCGTCGATGACCACGACCTGGGTCGCCCACCGGCGCCGCTGCCGCTCGGCCCGGGCGAGCGCTTCAGGCCGGGTGCTCTCCCGGTCCCGCGCAGGTACGGCCGCAAGCAGCGAGTCCACCCGCCTCTTCGGAACGGTCCTGCCGCGCACCACGGCCGCGTGCTCCGTCACGGCGTCACCTCCAGCTCGACGGCCTCCGTATAGGCGACACAGCCGTGCCAGGCGACCTTCGCGAGCAGCCAGTACGACCCGGGCGGCACCGCCGAACCGTCCACTTCGATGACGCATTCCTGCTCCGCGCCCCCAGCCACCGTGAACCCCTGGCAGCCGGGTGTGACTCCGGCCCAGGTGCCCCACGAGGAGACGGCCCAGAGGGTGCCGTGGACCGGTCCACGGGTGGTGTTGCGGAGGTGTACGGGTACCCGGACCCGCTCGCCGCCACGCACGCTGATCCGCTCAACGCCCAGAGTGGACAGCAGAGTCGGCCCGTACTGCCCGTCGGCAACATCCAGCGCCACGGTGTCCTCGTACGTCTGCCCGCCGTACGCCAGCCTGGCCGTGAGCCAGTGTCGGCCGGGTACCGGTTCCGGCGGCGGTGTCACGGTCACCTCGGCCAGCGTGAACCCGCCGGGGCCCAACGCGTAGGGCAGTTCGGCGGGTTCGGCGGTCCACCCGTCCGGCACCTCGAAGGTCACGGCGCCCAGCACCGGCGCGTCGGTGAGTTCCGAGCCGACCCGGACGGTCGCGGTCACCGGTCCGGCGGCGGTGAGGGTGCCGGGGGAGAGGTACACCGACACCGGCATGTTCCCGCGTGGTGCGGGGCCGGAGTTGTGGAGCCAGTAGCGGGTGTGGACGGGTTGTGCTGGTTCATGTGCCGCGATTCCAGGCCCGGTTGGGGACTCGACAGCGGTGGTTGCCAGCACCGTCGCGACTTCGAAGCCGGTGAGGTCGACGGCGAGCCCGCCGTCCCGCTCCGGTGTCAACTGGTCGCCGGGCGACTCCAGTACGTCGGCCCGGGCGCCCTCGGTCCAGTCCTGCGGCCCGCTTATCCGCGCCCGCACCGGCCGACCGTTCACCTCGTGCATCCGCACGGCGACACCGCGCCCCGGGTCGACCGGTACCGCGCTGCCCCGGGCCAGCGGGGAGCCGAGCGGCTTGAGGGCGTCGAGGACGACCTCGCCCGCCGGTTCCAGACCGAGCAGGGTGAACTTCCTTGGCAGGACGCCCTGTTCAGGGGATGTCCGCAAACGGGCTGTCAACGGGTGGTTGAACTCGTGCCCCGCCTGCGGGAGTCGGACGTCCCGCCAGTCACCCGTGCCCGCCACCACCGCGTACTCGAACTCGTGGGTCCAGCGCTGGAGTTGGAAGGCGGAGCCGTCGGGGGCGGTGCGGCGGGGCGGGTCGACCCAGATGCCGGAGGGCCAGCCGGTGCAGGAGCGCATCAGGGACATGTAGAGGTCGCCGGAGGTCGTGACGACACAGCCGGGCGTGCCCCGGTTGAGGACGGCGAAGCTGCGGCCGTCCCAGGCGTCACCCGGCGGCAGCGCCTCGCAACCGCCCGCCGCCGTGGCCGTGATGACCGCGTCGTCGAGGTCGGCGATCAGCGCGTCGACCGCCTTGGCGTCGTCCTCGGCGCGGGCGCCCGCCACCACGAGCAGCGGCAACCGTTCCAGGTCGCGCAGGTCGGCCCCCGGCACCCACTCCTCGCGCAGGCCGGCCCGCGGCGCGACCCACACCGCCGCCACACCCCGCTCGGCCAGTTGCCGGCGCAGCTCGCGTCCGGCGGCCGGGTCCCAGCCCAGGGCCTCCGCGACCACCGAGTTGCGCTCCGGCGCGCCCACGGCGATCCGGAAGTCCGGGAGATTGGAGTCGACTTCGAGGTCGCCGTACCGCGGACCACCCGTGATCGTCGAGGTCGCGGTGACCCCGACGCGGACCAGCGCCGCCGCGAGCGGGGCACCGAGCTCACCGGCCAAGTCCCAGTCGGAGTAGATCAGTTCGGCGACCCCGATCGACCGGTGGCCGAGCAGCCGCCCCGACTCGTCGTGTACCGCGACCCGCGCGGTCGACCCGAGCCCGAACCAGGTGTTCGCCGGGTTGTCGAGCGTCCACGGGAACTCCTCGCTGTCCACCTCCACGAACCCGAACCCGCGCCCGATCACCGCGTCCGCCACCTCGTGCACCGGCAGCCCGCCGGTCACGTCGGACGGCCAGCGCACCCGGATCAGTCGGTCGGCGCCGTCGTAGCCGTCGATCGTGGTCGTCAGGTCGAGGCGCGGGACGCCGGTCCAGAGAGTCAGCCGCTGCGTGTACCGGAACAACCCGAGATCGGCCGTGACGGTGATCCGTGAACCGGCGGGGGAGTGTTCGACATCGATGTCGGCTGTGACGTCGCAGCTGCGCGCGGCGGTGGTTCCGGTCGGGGTGAGGTGCCATGGGCCCTCGCCGAAGCGCGGGTGCCGTGCGTACTCCTCCTGGACGACGAGCTCATTGCCGATGTCACCGGCGCGGAGCAACTCCCTTCCACCGTCGGCCAGTTCACGCAGGCTGCTCACGCCGCCGCCACGCGAGGGGTCGACCGTCACCTCGTAGAACTCGTTGCGAATGGTGAGGCCTTCGCCGACTGCCCACCCGGGTACCGAACCCTCGGCGAGCGGGAGGGCCTTGAGACCCATGCCGGGTACCTCCGGCACGACGAGCCGGAGTTGGCCGCCCTCGCGTACGGCCGGGAGGGGCAGGCCGGTGTCGTCGAGGGGGACCAGGCCGGGGTCCGGGACCGTGAGGACGTCCCGGCGTTCCCAGGTCGCCGAGTTGAACACCACCAAGTCATCGGTGGCGCCCGGCAGTTGGGCGACTCTGGCGGCGATCGCGTCCGTCGCGTCGGCGTGCACCGTCTCCGCCAGGTCGTACAGCTCGCGCCAGCCGGTCATCAGGTCGATGTACACCTGGTCCGACTCGGAGCCGGTGATCGCGTCGTGGTGGGCGCCGTAGATCAGCTGCCGCCAGGCCTTGTCCAACGCCGCGTCGGGGTAGGGGTGTTCGGCCACGAGCGAGGCCAGGGTGGCCCAGGCCTCCGCGTCGGCGAGGAGCGTCTCGCCGTACCGCTGGGCCTGCTTGGTGTCGACGTAGGAGACGTCCTTGCCGGTGTAGATCGGGTTCATGTCCCGGGTCTGCGGGGACGCCTTGCGGCCCTCCTGGTCCAACTCGGCGCGGACGGCGGTGAAGAAGTCCCGGGGGATGCCGCTGACGAAGCGCGGCCAGACGTAACGGGCGTTCCAGTCGCGGTGGATGTCCATCACCCAGCGGCACGGCGGGGCGTAGTCGCCGCCGACCGGGAGCAGGACGTTGCGGGTGAGCGCGACCTTCTTGAGGCCACGGAAGAGCTTGAGTGCCGCCGCTTCGGCCTCGGGGAGCGTGGGCGCGTTGTCGATGGCCCAGCCGGCGCCGTAGTGGTTGACCATGTAGGCGGTGAGCAGGCCGCGCCCGGAGGGGGCGATCCAGCTGAACTCGGCCGGGAACTGCATGCGTTGGGGATCGCGAGGTTCCTCGCCGAAGACCGAGAGCGTCGGTCCCCACTGGTGGAACGGCCCACGCGCCCACGAGCTGGAGGACACTCCCGCGTCCGCCATCAGCCCGGGGAACTGCGGGTCGTGCCCGAACGCGTCGAGCTGCCAGGCGGTTTCGGGCGAGGCGCCGAGGATGCCGCGCTGAAAGCCGTCTCCGTAGAGGGCGTTGCGTACGGTCGCCTCGGCGCCGGTGAGGTTGGTGTTCGGCTCGTTGTAGGTGCCGCCCATGATCTCGACGCGGCCGGTGCGGATCAACTCCCGCAGGAAGGCGCGTTCTTCCGGGAAGGCGTCCCAGTAGGGCTTGAGGTAGTCGACCTCGGCGAGGACGAAGGTGTACGCCGGATCGCGGCGGGCCAGGTCGCAGTGGGCGCGGACGAGACTCATGCCGGACTGGCCGCGCGAGTCGAAGGTGCGGGCGGGGAGACCGGTGGAGGCGGGGTCGTCGGCGACGTCCCACGTCTCGGTGTAGGCGCCCTGGGTGTTCCACCAGACGGGGTCGTAGTGGAAGTGGCTGACCATGAACATGGTCCAGCCGGGCTCGGCGGCCGTGAACTCGGCGGTGAGGGTGGCCAGTTGATCTCCGTCGGCCGCCGTCACCTCGATCGCGCACCGGTCGCCGGGCGCGAGGTCCGTCGTCACGGGTATCTCGGTGTGCGCGGTGCCGTCCTCGCCCACGACCGTCTCCGCGCTGCCGCGCAGACCGGGACCCTCGACCGTGAGGTGGACCGTCCGGTCGGGGATATGGGCCAGGTCGACGGCCACCACCTGGAGCGGATGCTCGGCGGTGCCGACGAACAGCTCGGTCGACAAGGCAGCGGTCACGCGCATGGGTCTCCTACCAGAGGCTCGGCGGAGCGCCCATCCTGACACCGCGAAGATGATTCAAACAACCATCTCCGCGTAACTTCGGTGGTTCATCCATGCAGACTCGGCCGAGATCGCGGCCGGCCCGGGTTCAGATCACCGGCCTCTTCGGGCCTTCACTGTGTGCTCCCCGGCGATGTGGTCGGTGAGGGCCAGGGAGGCGCTCGCGCGCTGGTAGGAGAGCTGCGCGATACGGACGTAGAGGCAGTCGATGAGGACCAGCACGGAGTGGCGGGCGCCGATGATGCCGGTGGGGAAACTGGTCGCGGAGGACGAGGAGATCAGCCTGATGTCGGCGGCGCGGGCGAGCGGGGAGCGCGGGTCGGAGGTGAGGGCGACGGTGGTGGCGCCGCGTTCCTTGGCCAGCTCGAACGGTTCGATGGTCTCGCGCGTCGAACCGGAGTGGGAGATGCCGATGGCGACGTCCGCCGGGGTGAGCAGGGCCGCGGAGGTGGCGGCGGCGTGCACCTCGGTCCAGCCGCGCACCGCGCAGCCGATGCGGAACAGCCGGGTCTCGGTCTCCTGCGCGACCGCCCCGCTGCCGCCGATGCCGTAGACGTCGATGCGCCGGGCGCGGGCCGCGGCGGTGGCCGCGCGCTCCACCGCGTCGAGGTCGATGCGGTCGATCGTCTGTTGGACCGCTCTAAGGTCCGCGCTGCCCACGACCTGCACGACCCGTTCCAGATCGTCGTCCGGGGAGATGTCCGGGCCGATCTCGGCGGTGCCCCAGTCGGACACCTCGCCGCGCCCGCGCTCCTGGGCCAGTTCGATCAGCAGATGCTGGTACGAGTCGAGGCCCACCGCGCGGCAGAAGCGAGTCACCGTCGCCTGCGAGGTGCCGGTGCGGCGGCCCAGCTCGGCGGCCGAGCAGTGGGTGACGGCGGCCGGATCCTCCAGGATCAGTTCGCCGACCTTCCGCAGCGAGCCCGCCAGCCGGGGCAGCTCCGTGCGGATGAGGGTGGTGACGTCTGTCGGGGGCATGTGGAGAAGGTATCAGCCACCTCGGAGACCTTCGATTGAATACCAGGACCGCGTGTGATTTATTGATTCATTGATCGAGAAAGAATAGGTGGTTTGATCCACCGGTGGGGAGTATCGCGTGTCCGCCGAGTCCGTGAGCGCCGAGATCTTCGCGCGCGAGAGCCTGGCCGTTCTCCAGCACATCACCGAAGCCGGCCGCGAGAGCGTGTCCCGCGCCGCCGCACTGATCGCGGACTGCGTCCGCACCGACGGCGTCGTCCAGGCCTTCGGCACCGGCCACTCCCAGGCCATGGTCCTCGAACTCGCGGGCCGCGCCGGGGGTTTGGTGCCCACCAACCGCCTGAGCATCGCCGACCTCGTCCTCTACGGCGGTGACGCCCCGAGCGTGCTCGACGATCCGCTGCTGGAGCGGCAGGCCGGAGTCGCCGACCGGCTCTACGAGTTGGCAGCGCCCCACCCGCAGGACCTCTTCGTCATCGTCTCCAACTCCGGTGTCAACAAGGTGATCGTGGAAATGGCCCTGCGGGTGAAGGAGCGCGGCCACCGCCTCCTCGCCATCACCTCGCTCGCCCACACCCACGCCGTCCCCGCCGGTCACCCGAGCGGCAAGAAGCTCGTCGACCTCGCGGACGTCGTCCTCGACAACGCGGCCCCGCGCGGCGACGCCCTCCTCGAACTCCCGGGCGGGGGTGCCGTTTGCGCCCTGTCCACGCTCACCGGCGCGATGCTCGTGCAGCTGACGGTCGCGGAGGCGGCGGCCCAGCTCCTCGCCTCGGGGGACCGGCCGCCCGTATACGTCTCGGCCAATGTGCCGGGCGGGTTCGAGGGCAACCTGGAGCTGGAGAAGCGCTACGAGGGGCGGATTCGCCGTACCGCGAGCTGAACTCTCGTAGGAGCCGGGCTGAACCGTCGTAGGAGTGAGGACGAGCGGCCGGAGCCCCCGGAACCGGGCCGCGACCGCTCGTCGTCACCTGCGCTGCTCGACGAGAGTCATACAGGAAGTGATGCAATCACCAGGTGATGCTAGGCGCGGTGAATGCATCATTCAATGGGGGCCAGCAGGGGTGGGCGGGTACTCAGGCCGTCCGCAGTACCGTCGGGCCCTCTTCCGAGATGCGGTCGACCACGGCCTCCGGCAGGCCCGCGTCGGTCACCACGGTGTCGAGCCGGTCCAGCGTGGTCACGTTGAACCGTTCCACCGTGCCCCACTTCGTGCTGTCGGCGAGCAGCGCGACCGAGCCGGCCGCCGCCATCACCGCCTGCTTGAGCAGCACCTTGTCCGTCGAGAAACTCGTCACGCCGTGGGACAGGTCCCAGGACCCGGCGCTCAGGAACGCGAGGTCGAGATTGATCGCGCCGACCGTCCTGGCGGCGAGGGGCCCGCTGCTCGAACCGCTCGACACATCGACCTCGCCACCGGTGTGGACCGTGTGGACGGACGGCAGTTCGCACAGCGCCAGCACCGCGTGGAAGTCGTTGGTGACCACGGTGAGGTCCTTGCGGCCGGCCAGGAAAGGCACCACCGACTGACAGGTCGTCCCCGCGTCGAGGAAGACGACCATCCCGTCCTCGACGAGTTCCGCGGCCCGCCCGGCGATGGCCTGCTTCCGGGGCATCTCCAGCGCCGCGCGTGACGCCCGCTCGCGCGGCGGCGCGTGCCCGGTCCAATCGGCGAGCCTGACCCCGCCCTGCACCGAGACCACCTGCCCGCTCTTCTCCAGCGCGGTGATGTCCCGGCGCACCGTCATGTGCGAGACGTTCAGCGCCGCGGTCAGGTCGTGGATGCTCAGCACCCCGCTGCTCCTCAGCAGGCGCAACAGCTCCTGATGGCGTTGCTCGGGGATCAGGGGTGCCCTGCTCAATGCGTCTCCTCGAAGCCGGGGTGGAGCGGTGGGTGGAGCGGCGGCTCGCCGGGGTCAGCCTAACTTCGTGTGACAGGGGGCGTGACAACGTGTGAATTCATGTTCTAACGTGTGCTCCCATGGTAACAAAGTTTAACGCCCTGGAATCAATCACCCATACGGGCGCCCTGCTCATCGTCCGCCTCGACAGCGCCGAAGAGGCCCTCGCCGTCTCCGAAGCGGCGATCGAGGGCGGCATCCGGGCCCTGGAGATCACCCTCTCCGTCCCGGGTGCGCTGGACGTCATCACCAAGCTCTCCCAGCGCTACGGCGACGACGGCATCCTCGTCGGCGCGGGCACCGTCCTGGACGAGCACTCCGCGTACGAATGCGTCTCGGCGGGTGCCCGGCTGCTGGTCAGCCCCAACCTCAACCCGGCCATGCTGACCACCGCCAACCGCTACCAGGCCGTCACGGTCAGCGGCGCCTACACCCCGACCGAGATCGTCGACACCATGCAGGCAGGCGCCGACATCGTGAAGCTCTTCCCCGCGGAGTTCGTCGGCCCCGAGTACGTCCGCACGGTCCGCGCCCCGCTCCCGCAGGCACCGCTCATGCCCGCCGGCGGCGTCACCGCCGACAACGTCAAGGAATGGTTCGACGCCGGTGTCGTAGCGGTCGGCGTCGGCAGCTTCGTGACCAAGGCGGCCCGCGCGGACGGCGATCACCGGCACGTCACCGAGGCCGCCGCCACGATGCTGCGCGCCATCGAAGGCGCCAGGGCCTGACAACCCGTCAGGGGGGAAGTGCCCGCCTTCGCCCCCTCGTCCCCAACTCCCCATCACCCGCACGGTGGTTCCCCGAGGAGCTCCCCATGGCTCAGCAGTCCCTCACCTCCGCATCCCCCGAACTGGGCGACACCGCCCGACGGACCTCCCTCCGCATCCGCTGGGTCCTGGTGGCCCTTCTCGTGATCGGCGGGGTCGTCAACTACCTGGACCGCGCCACGCTCAGCGTCGCCAACACCACCATCGCCGGTGAATTCGGCCTGAACGCCACCGAGATGGGACTGCTGCTCGCCGCCTTCTCCTGGCCGTACGCCATCGCCAACCTCCCCGCCGGCTACCTCGTCGACCGCTTCGGCCCCAAGCGCATGTACGCCTGGGCCGCCGGACTCTGGTCTCTGATGACCATGGTCACCGCCGCCGCCCACTCCTTCGGCCTGCTCTACGCCGCCCGGGTCGCCCTCGGTGTCGCCGAGTCGCCGTTCTTCACGGCCAGCCTCAAGGTCAACGAACGCTGGTTCAACAAGGACGAGCGCGCGCTGCCCATCTCGATCGTCAACACCGGCTCGCAGATCGCCAACGCGATCGCCCCGCCGATCCTCACCGGCCTTCTCCTGACCGTCGGTTGGCGCGGCATGTTCGTCGCCGTGGGCGCGCTCGGCATCGTCGTCATGCTGGTGTGGCTGCGTGTCTACCGGGACCCCACCCTGCGCGAGCAGGCGCTCATCCGGGGCGAGGAGTTGGCGGCGGCCCGCGCCAACGAGCAGGCCAAGCCCGCGAGTTGGGGCGCGCTGTTCAAGCAGCGCAACACCTACTTCATGATCCTCGGCGCCTTCGGGATCTTCTACACCGTGTGGGTCTATCTGACCTGGCTGCCCAGCTACCTCCAGACCTCCCGCGGCCTCAGCCTCTCCGAAACCGGCTGGCTGTCCTCGCTGCCCTACCTCTGCGGCATCCTCGGTGTCCTCTTCGGCGGCTGGCTCTCCGGCCGGCTGATCCGCCGGGGCGTCCCCGCCGTCGTCTCCCGCAAGGTCCCCATCGTCGGCGGCGCCGTGCTCGCCGCCGCCGCGGTCCTTCCCGTGGCCTACGTCCACAGCACCCCGCTCGCGCTCGCCCTGCTGTCCCTCGGCTACTTCGCCGCCCAGGTCCCGATGGGCTGCCTGTGGACGCTCGCCTCCGACATCGCCGAGTCCCACCAGGTCGCCTCGCTGGGCGCGATCCAGAACTTCGGCGGCTTCCTCGGCGCGGCCATGGCGCCCATCGTCACCGGTGCGATCCTGGACGCGACTGGCAACAACTACACGGACGTCTTCCTCGTCGGCGGCGCGCTGCTGCTGCTCGGCGGGATGTCGTACCTGTTCTTCGTGAAGGACCGCCGCGCATGACCACCACCCCACGGGTCTACGTCGTGATCGGCCCCGCAGGGTCGGGCAAGACCGGAGTGGCCCGGCTGATCGCCGAGCTGAGCGGGGCCGCGTACATCGACAAGGACACCGCCTGCACCCGCCTCACCGAGGCGCTCCTCGAACTCGCCGGCACGGATCCCTCGGAGCGGGACCTCAACCCGTACTACCAGTCGGTGGTGATGGACCTCGAATACGCGACGATCCTCGACCTGGCCGCCGACAATCTGCGGGCGGGCCGCCCCGTCGTACTGGACGCGCCGTTCGGCCGCTACTTCTCCCGGCCGGACTACCTCGCCGAGGTGACGTACCGTCACGACTGGCCCGCCGACGTCGAGTTGGTCGTCGTCCAGGTCCAGGTCGACTCCGACACGGCCCGCGAACGCGTGCGCGCCCGTGGCTGTGCCCGGGACCGGTCCAAGCTGGCCGACTGGGACACGTTCTGGAAGACGGCCGAGGCCAACGAGTGCCGCTGGTCCGACGGCCGCCGGCTGGTCTTCGACAACCGGGCCGACGGCATCACGGCGGACGAGGTCGCCCGCGCGCTGGCGGGCCTGTCCTGACCGCTCAGTCCCGTCGGGCGACGAGCCGGTACGCGTTCGACACCCCCAGCCGGTGCGACAGCCGCTTCACCACGAACCGGTCCAGGAGCGTGCCCAGGATCAGGGCCGGGATCCCCGCGATCAGGACCGCCGCGCGGAGCGTGCGGGCCAGGCCGGTCGGGGGCTTCGGCAGCCATGGGAGGTTGTCGCGGGGGGCGGCCGTGTCCAGGGCCAGCCAGGTGCCGGCGAGGAGGTCGACCGGGTCGTGCGGCTCCGCGTGCTGTTCGGCCACGACCGTGAAGCCGAGGTCGGTGAGACGGGCGCGCAAGTTCTGGACCGGGACAAAGTGCAGGTGCTGGGGCTGGAGCCACGGCAGCCACCAGCGGCCGAGCAGACCGGCGTAGCGGCTGTCGGGGTCCGGGACCTCGATCAGAAGGTGGCCACCGGGGCGGACCGCCTGGTGTGCGGCCGCCAGTTCGCGTTCGGGCTCGGTGCTGTGCTCCAGGTAGTGGAACATGCTGACGACGTCGTAGTGGCCCGCGAGGTTCGGGGCCAGCTCCGGGAAGCTGCCGCGGTAGCCGCGCTCCACCCGGCCCGCCTGTTCGGCGAGTTCGGCGCCGTCCGTGAAGTCGAGGCCGTCGAAGGTCGTGTCGGGGTACACCGTGCGGGCCGACTCGCAGAAGTGGCCGTGGCCGGTGCCGACGTCCAGCCAGTTCTTGGGAGTCGGGGAATGCGGGAGCAGCGACTGCGCGCGCTGCTCGTACATCTTGGTACGGGCCGCGAACGTGTTGCCCAACTGCTTCTCGCCCAGGCCGTCGTAGAAGTCCCGGTAGTAGAACTCCAGCCCCGCCGGGCTCAGTCGGGGATTCTGGAACGTGTGCCGGCAGTCCTCGCAGCGGTCCAGGACGAAGGTGCCCGGCTTGTGCTGGATCAGGTCCTTCGTGCGCAGCCGGGTCTTGAGCCGCGGCGAGTCGCACCAGGGGCAGGTCTCGCGCCTGGGCTCGAAGAAGCGGTCGAGGCCGTCGGCCAAGTCCGCCTGGTAACCGGGCCGTAGCGCCGCCACCTGGTCGTTGCGGCTCGGTGGTTTCGGGTCGTCCTCGGTGCTCACGGGGTCTCCTTCGGGGACGCGCCGGTGGCCAGCAGTTCCAGATGGGTGGCCGCCGCGCGGCTTCCTCCGGCCGCGCGGAACGCCGTACGGATGCGCTCGGCCGCCGCGCGGTGTTCGGGTTCGTGGAGTACGGCGTCGATCGCGGCGCCCAGCTTCGGCGCGGTGACCCGGCCGAAGCGGACGCGGATGCCCGCGCCCGCGCCGGTGACCTGCCCGGCGATCACCGGCTGGTCGTCGCGGATGGGCGCCACGACGAGCGGGACGCCGTGCCACAGAGCCTCGCACACCGTGTTGTGCCCGGCGTGCGAGACGACCGCGTCCGCCCTTTCGAGGAGCGGGAGTTGGGGGATGGAGGGCAGGACCAGGAGGTCTTTGTCCTCTTCGTCGGACCGGTCCAACGCGCCGCCCGGGTCGGCGATCACCGCCTGGACGCGGTCCGTTCGCGCCCGCAGCGCCGTGACGCACTCGGTGAGGAAGCGGGCGCCCACATCGGTGTTGGCGGTGCCGAGACTGACCAGGACCAGGGAGCGGGACCGGTCCAGCCAGTCCCAGGGGAAGTCCGGCGCGGCCGGGCGGGGCGCGATCGACGGGCCGACCCAGCGGATCTGCTCGCCCTGCCGTGCTTCGGGGCCGACGAGTTCCGGGGTGCTGAACGCGAGGACCAGGTGCGGCGAGAAGCGGGGGTCGCCGGTGCCGGACGGGTCGCCGAGATCGGTGCGGAGCCGGTGCAGCAACTCGTCCAGCCAGAGCCCGACTTTGGGGATGCCCGCGAACACGTCGGTGAACTCGGCCGAGGTGGTGGCCGAGGTCGCCCACGGCACCCCGAGACGTTCCGCCACCAGGCCGCCGGCCAGGGCCTGTTGGTCGGCGACGATCACATCGGGCCCGAACTCCTCGGCGGCGGTGGTGACTCCGGGCGCCATCTGCTCGGCGAGCGGCGCGAGGAAGGCCTCCCACAGGAACTTCAGCGCCTCGGGCCCCCGGATGTCGGGCGGCCGTACGCCCTCGCCCGTGCCCGGGACCGGTCCAGCGCACGGGAACACCCGGGCCGACTCGCCCGCGAGCCGCCGTACTAGATCGGGGTCGGCGCAGGCCCACGCCAACTCGTGGCCGCGCGCCGCGAGTTCGGCGGCCACGCCCGTCGCCGGGTTGATGTGGCCGACCAACGGCGGTACGACGAAGAGGAACCGGCTCACCGGACGGCCACCTCGGTCGTGCTCGCCTCCTGGATCAGGGAGAGGATGTGGCCCCCGACCGTACCCGCCGCCTCCACCAGCACCGAGTGCTCGTGGCCGGGGACGACGACGGTCCGGCAGTCCGGCAGCACGGACTCCAGCCAGGGGGCGAGCAGGGCGAGGTCGGAGTCGCCGCCGTAGACGCCGAGTACCGGGCAGCGCACCGCCCGGATCTGATCCTCCGTCAAGACCCCGCTGGCCGGGATGTCCTGGGAGAGGGAGGTCTCCCGGGCGAGCCTGGCCGCGCCCTTCGCGAGGCGGGCGGTGTTGTGGCCGCGGTTCGCGCTGATCCAGGCGATCGCGTCGTCCTCGTTGTGCGCCAGTTCGTGCAGCACCCGGTCCAGGATGCCGCCGAGCTTCGGCGCCCAGGCGTCGGTCGCCGGCTCCGACTCGATGAGGGAGACGCTGGCGGCCCGCTCCGGATGGCGGGCCGCGTAGCCGAACGCGACTGTCCCGCCGTAGGAGTTGCCGACCAGATGGACCGGTCCCGTCACCTCCAGGCGGTCGAGCAGCGCCTCCAGGTCGTCGATGTTGTCGTCCAGGGTGTAGCCGGTCGCAGGGCGCGCGCTGCGGCCGTGTCCGCGCAGGTCGTACATGACGACGTCGATGCCCGCCAGCGCGAACGGCGGGGCGAGGGTGAAGTAGTAGCTGGCGAGGCTGTCGGTGAGCAGACCGTGCACGAGCACCGCCGTGGCGGTCACCGGGCGACCGTCGGGTGGGCTCATTCGCTGTACGTGCAGCCGGAGTTGACCGGTGTCGACCATCGCCATGGCTCAGCCCGCCTCGGCTGCCTTGAGGCTCTGCACGACGTACTCGACGAGTCGGCCGACGGTGAGTTCGATGATCTCGTCGAACTCCATCCCGGCCAGGAACTCGGCGAAGTTGACCTTCGTGCCGTAGTGCTCCTGGAGCAGCCCGGCCAGGGTCACCAGGTCGATGCTCTCCAGCTCCAGGTCGCGGTTGAAGGTCGTCGTCATCGTGATCTCGACGTCGTCGACGCCGTACTCGTCCTCCAGGAGCGCGGTCAGCATGCCGGTGAGGTCGGCGAGGACGGTGTCCTCGGTGGTGGGGGTCATCGGTCGTACTCCTCTTCGTGCGCGGGTCCCGTCGTCCAGGCCACGACATAGGTCCTGTCCGGCAGATTGGGGGGATTGCCGGCCGGCTCGCAGTGCACGGTGTAGGCACGTTCCAGTCGCCCGGACACCAACAGCCGTGATCCGGAGACCACTTGGAAGACCGCGAAGTCCCGCGGTCGGCCGGCGAAGCCGGTGCCCTCCGCCTTGGCGACCGCCTCCTTCGCCGCCCAGAAGCGGGTGAACCACAGCGCCTCCGACTCTCCGGACGCGACCAACTGGGCCCGCAACAGCGCGAGTTCCTCCTCGCCGAGAGCGGTGGCGAGGGTGGCGGGATCGCGTTCGACGACTTCCTCGATGTCGATTCCGGGCCCGGGCTCGGGGGAGTGCGGCCGTACGATCGCGACGGCGGCCTCGGCGGCGTGGGCCAGCGAGACGTCCAGCGGGGGCAGGGTCCGGCCGTGCAGGCCGGTGACGTACGGGCGGCCCGCCTCGTCGTTGTGGACCCGGATCTCGGCAGGGAAGACGGGCCCCTCGCCCTGGCCCCACAGCCACTGCCGCACCGCGTCCTTCAGCGCGATCCGGCCCAGCAGCCACTGCCGGCGACCGCGCGGCGGATGCTCCGCGTACTGCGAACGCTCCACGCTGCTCAGCGAGTTGCGCATGATGAGGTCACGGGAGGCGAGGTCGGGCCAGCGCTCGTGCAGCAGGGTCCGGCCGCCGGGACGGGCCTCGGAGAGCGTGTTGCGTTCGGGGAAGCGCTCGACCGGCCTGGTCTGCGGGTCGTTGTCGAAACGCCGGTCCTGCCAGCCCGACAGCTCCGCCCACACCGTGCCGTCGACCGTGAGCTGTACGTCGCATTCGAGCGCGGTGTCGGTGAGCGAGGTGATCCGCACCAGGCAGTCAACTTCCGTGCCTGGGTGCGGATGTGGGCCGTAGAAGCGCATCTCGCGCATGCCGACCGGGAAGACGACGGTGCGTTCGGTGCGGGTCGACATGATCCAGTAGCCGAGGATCTGGCCCACGTTGTCGAGCAGGGAGCCCGGTGCGGGCGGTGTGGTGATCGTGCCGCGCACGTGGCGGTCGCCGATGGCGGTGAGTTCGGTGACGCCCTGGAACGCCGGGCCGTGGAACATCCAGCGCTCGTCGTAGAGATGGGACGCGGTGTGGTCGGGGACGCGCTCGGTGGCCGGGTCCGGGCGGCCGTGGGGAGGGGGCGCGGTGGCGTACGCGGGGGCCAGTTCGACCACCCCGCGCGCGTGCGGGCCGAAGGAGACGGCGAGCCGGCCGGAGGCCTCGGTGACCACCCGTACCGGTACGTCGACCGAGGGCGTCGCCGTCAGCCAGCGGTCGAAGCGCGCGTCGTGCACGGCGACCGCCCGCATGCCGGGCGCGGTCCGCTCGGCCGCGTCGATGATGTGCTGCACGATCGTGGTGGCCGGGACCACCGGCCAACGGTCCGCCACATCCGGCCAGTTGGGCCGCTGCGGGAAGAAGCAGTGGTCCATGAGGTAGGGCATGGACTCGGGGGAGACGTGGACCGTGGTCTGCCATTCCCGGGGCGGAGCGGGTGGCTGTCGGGGTGGGGCGGGGATCGTTGCAACGGTCCAACGGCTGCCCGCAGTGAGGAGTTGGGCGGCCGTGTCGGCGGTTTCCCGCATCAGGGCGTGCAGTTCGGCGGCTGCCGGGAAGCGGTCGGTGAGTGCGTCCAGGGGGGACGCGGCGGCGCTCGTCGGGAGAGGCGTGCGCAGTTCCGCCCTGAGTTTCACCAGGCTCGGGGCGTCGAGCGACACGAGTGCGCCGTCCATGTCGAGCCGTACCGGAGGCCGTTCCTGTCGTCGAGCCGGTTGCCGCGGGTCCAGCGTCAACGGATCCACCGCTCCGCCCGCCGCCCACAACGCCACAGCCACACGCCGGAGTTGGGCCAGACCGGAACGGTGGGGCGAGTTGGCGGCCACGACCAGGTGATCGCGTCCGCTGAGCGTGGCATCGATCAGGGAACCGAGTTGGCCCGTTCCGACCTGGACGAACACGCGATGACCGGCGTCGTACATGGCCTCGACGAGCTGCCGGAAGCGCACGGGCTCCAGCAGATGCCGGATGAAGAGCTCGCGGACCGCCGATTCGTCCGTGGGGAACGGCGAGGCGGTCGTCCCCGACCACAGCGGGACCGTTGGCGGATACAGCCGGAAACGGTTCGTGGCCTCCTCGATCGGTGCGAGGTAGGGCCTCAGCATCGGTGTGTGGAAGCCGGATTGGAACGGCAGCACCTGGCTCAGGACACCCTGCGCGCGGAACGACCGCACGAACGCGTCCACCGCCTGGTCCGGCCCGCACACCATCGACTGGCCCGGCGCGTTGTCGTGGGAGAGGACGATCCCGGAGTCCGGCCACTCGTCGGCGAGCGCCGACAGCACGCGCTCGGCGGGAGCGCCGATCGCGCCGAAGGCCAGCCCCGGCACGGTCACCGAGTCCGGATCGAACGACTCCATGAAGTCGCTCACCTCGTCCGGCGAGTACACCCCGGCGGCCGTCATCGCCGTCCACTCGCCGACACTGTGCCCGGCGACCGCGTCGGCCACGACACCCATCCGCCGCAGCGCGGCGTCCAACAGCCGCCCCACGCCGACCACATCGAAGCCGTGGCGGCCGACATCCCCCACCTGCGCGGGAGTCGAGGACTTGTTCTCGCGCAGTCCGAAGTGCGCGGCGACGTCCTCGACCCGGGGCGTGAAGTCGCCCTCCAGGCCCGGGAAGACGAACGCCAGCTTGCCGCCGCCCGCGCCGAGCAGCGGGCTCGGCGTGAACCACACATCACTACGGCCCTGCCATGCACGCCCCTTGGCGACCGCCCGGCGGGCCAGCGCCAGCCGCTTGGCGTCCGGGGCGACGATGCCGAGCCGGGAGCGGCCGGAGAGGGAGGTGGCTGTGGCCAGCAGCGCGGAGTCGTCCGTGTCCAGCAGCGCGGCCAGCGCCTCGGGGCTGTCGGCGGCGAGGGTCAGTACGCGTTCCGGTTCGTTGACGACGGCAGGGCGTGGGCTCCGCGCATTCGGCGCCTCCTCCAGCACGACATGCGCGTTGATGCCACCGAACCCGAAGGCGTTCACCGCCGCCCGCCGCACCGGCTGTTCGGGCGTCGTCTCCCAGGGCGCCGCCCTCTCCAGCGGACGGAACCGGGTGGCCGCGAGCGCGGGGTGCGGGTCGTCGCAGTGGAGGGTCGGCAGCAGCGTCCCGTGGTGCACGGCGAGCGCGGCCTTGATCAGACCGGCCACCCCGGCGGCCGGCATCGTGTGACCGATCATCGACTTCACGGAGCCGATGACCGCGTCACCGTCGGGTCCGAACACCTCGGCCAGCGTGGCGAGTTCGGCCCCGTCACCGGCGGGCGTCGCCGTGCCGTGCGCCTCCAGCAGACCGATCGAACCGGGCAGCGCCGGGTCGAGTCCCGCCGCCTCCCAGGCCTGTCGTACGGCGTGGGTCTGACCGGTCGAGTCCGGGTTGACGAGACTCGCGGCGCGGCCGTCGCTGGAGACACCGGTGCCCCGGATGACGGCGTAGATCCGGTCGCCGTCGCGTTCGGCGTCGGCGAGGCGCTTGAGGACGACGACCCCGGTGCCCTCGCCGATCAGGATGCCGTCGGCGTCCCGGTGGAAGGGGCGGATCCGCTGGCTCGGGGAGAGCGCGCGGAGTTGGGAGAACACGCTCCACAAGGTGATGTCGTGGCAGTGGTGGACGCCCCCGGCGAGCATCAAGTCGCAGCGCCCGGCGGCGAGTTCGGTCACCGCCTGGTCGACGGCGATCAGCGAGGACGCGCAGGCAGCGTCCACCGTGTACGCCGGGCCGCGCAGATCGAGGCGGTTGGCGACGCGGGAGGCCGCGAGGTTCGGTACGAGGCCGATGACGGACTCGGGGCTGTCGGGGCCGAGGCTGTCGGTGAACGCGGTGCGGATCCGGTCGAGTTGACCGGTGTCCAGGTCGGGCAGCAACTCGCCCAGGGTGCGGACGAGTTGGCCCGCCGTACGGACCCGCTGGTCGAGGCGGACCAGGCCGGGGGTGAGATAGCCGCCCCGGCCGAGCACCACGCCGACGCGATGCCGGTCGGGCAGCCGGCTCTCCCCGCCCGCGTCGGCGAGGGCGGCGGCGGCCACGTGGAGGGCGATGAGCTGGTCGGGTTCGGTGCCGGGCACCGAGTTCGGCATGATGCCGAACCGGGTGACCTCGACCTCGGCCAGCTCGTCGACGAAGCCGCCGCGCCGGCAGTACACCTGGTCGGCCACGGCCGGACCGCTCGCGGAGTCCGGCCGGTAGTAGTCCGCGTCCCAACGCCCTTCCGGCACCTCGCTGATGGCGTCCGTGCCGCTGAGCAGGTTCCGCCAGTACGCGTCGAGGTCGGCGGCGCCGGGCAGCAGCACCGCCATTCCCACGATGGCGACCGGCACTTGACGGTCGGTCATGTCACCATCCCGAAGCGGTGTAGACGACGGCTCCGGCCGACTCGTCGCCGAAGGCGAGTTCGCGCAGCAGGGCCGCGGTGCCCTCCTCGGGGTCGATCAGCGAGATACCGCGCCGCGCGTACTCGCGTCCCAACTCCGGGGTGACCATGCCGTGATGACCGCCGGTAGGCGCCCACGGGCCCCAGTGCACGGTCAGCGCCCGGTGCCCGGTGCGCGCCGACCAGGCCGTACCGAGGCTCTCCAGGGCGTCGTTGGCCGCCGCGTAGTCGACCTGCCCGCGGTTGCCGAGCACGGCCGAGATGGAGCCGAACAGGACGGCGAAAGCAGGGCCGTTGGGCAGTTCCTCCAGCGCCGACAGCAGGGTCTCGGCGCCGTGCGTCTTCGTGCCGTAGACCCGCTGGAAGGACTCGGTGGTCTTCTCCGCGATCAGCCGGTCCTCGATGACCCCGGCCGCGTAGACGACACCGTCGAGACGGCCGTGCTCGGCGTGGATCTCCTTGACCGCCTGGAGCGCCGCGTCCGGTTCGCGGAAGTCGACGGAGTGGTAGCGGGCCTCGCTGCCGAGGGCCGCGAGTTCGTCCAGGGTCGCGGTGATCTCCCGCTGGGCGAGCAGGAGTTCGGCGGCGCGGTTGATCTCGGCCGGCGTGCGCCCGCCCTGGCCCGCGAGGGCCGCGCGCAGTTCGGCCGGGGTGCGGGCACCCGCGGTCGCCGGGTCCTCGGGTCCGGCCGGCGCGGCCGTCCTGCCGAGGAGTTCGATGCGGCACCGGGAGGCCGCGGCGAGCGCGACGGCGAACTTCGCGGTGATGCCCCGCGCCCCGCCCACCAGCAGCACCACCGCGTCACGGTCAAGACCGATCGCGGCGGCCTCGGCGACCCCGTCACCGGCAGGACCGGCACCGTTGGTCGCGAGCGCGCCGAGCGGAGTCTCGGTCAGCTCAAGTCCGTGCCGTCCGGCGGAAGTTCGGAGTACGACAGGCTCATCGCCGGGTGCGAGCAGTTCGGCGACCAGCGTGTCGGCGACGGAGACCGGTGACGTGTCCGTCACCTCGACGACCCGGGCGACGGTGTCCGGATACTCGCGGGCAACCGTACGGAACAGCCCGTGCAGACCCGCCGATCCGCTCTCCGCCCCTTGTACGGCGATGAGCTGGCGCGGCGCGCGGCGCAGCGCGGCCTGGAACACGGGGAACGCGTCGGGCAGCACCGGCGCCGAAGCGGTGAGCGGCGCGAGATACAGGACGCCGTCCACCTGGCCGTCCGCTGCGGTGAGTTGGTGCTCGGGACCGACGATCAGCGCCTCGGCACCGTAGGAGGAGAGCCGGGCAACGACTGCCTCCGCGCCCTCGCCGTCGCCGTACAGGACGAACCGCCGCCCGCCCAGCACGGTCGCCGGGTCCGCCTGGTTGTCGCTGTCCTGGTGCGGCAGCAGTACCGGCCGCAGTTGGAGCCGCTTGGGCGCGGAGCCTGTGACCTCGTCCTGCGGGGAGGTGTCGGCCGCCGGGGCGGCGGGCTCGGTCAGCCGGGCCGACAGCCAGCCCGTGACGGACGCCGCAGTACGGGCCTTCGCCAGGTCCTCCAGCTCGGAGTCGTCCAGCGAGGCGATGTCCGCGCCGCCTCCGATGCCCAGCCGCTGGGCCAACTCACCGGCGATCTCGGCCCGTTTGATGGAGTCGATGCTGAGGTCCGCCTCCAGGTCGAGGTCGGGCTCGATCATGTCGACGGGGTAGCCGGTGCGTTCGCTGATGATCTCCAGCACGACCCGCAGCACATCGTCCTCGGTGACGGCCTCGGGCGCCGATTCCGGCTGAGCGGTGGGCTGTTGGGCCACCGGGGCCTCGGCAGCGGCGGGCAGGGCGGGCAGCTGCGGGAGCGCCTCGACCACGGCGGGCGCCGGTGCGGGAATCCAGGTTCCCTGGGGCACCGTCGCCTGCGTCGCGCCGAAGTAGGTCAGCAGGACGTCCCGTTGCGCGGCCACCATCTCCCGGCTGGTGCGCAGGAATTCGGAGATGAGCGCGTCCCTGTTCGCCTCGACGGGGGCGCCGCCCTGAGGGTTCGTCGTCACAGTCGTCTCCACAACGCGTCGGGCCGGTGCGAGGGCACCGGGGAGGAGTTCTCCGGCGGCGGTGCGGACCAGCTGTCCGTCGACCGTCCAGCCGGGCCGCTTGGGCTCGGGGGTCCGGGCCGCGTCGACGGCGTCGCGCCCGTTGAACAGCCATCCGGTGCGCACCGGCAGCCCCGCGACGGCCAGTTGGGCCAGCGCGTCGAGCCAGCCGCGCAGCCCGCTGTCCTGCCGGGGCTCGCACGCGACCGTGCGGTGCGGGCGCTCGCCGAGGATCTGGGCGACCAGCCGGGTCAGCACCGAGCCGGGACCCGCCTCGACGAAGACCCGTGCCCCCGCCTCGTACATCGCCTCGATCTGCGCGACGAACCCGACCGGCGCCCCGATCTGCGCGGCGAGTTCGGCCCGGACCGCGTCGGCGCCCTCGCCGTACGGGGCCGCCGTGCGGTTGGACCACACGGGGAACTCGGGGGTGAGCACGGCCTGTTGGGCCAGGGCCTGGGCGAACCGTTCGCCCGCCCCCGCCACCAGCGGGCTGTGGAAGGCGCAGGCGACGGGGATGCGCTTGGCGCCGAGACCTGCCTCGCGCAGCAGACGTACGGCTTCCGCGACCGCCTGCGTCGGGCCCGAAATCACCGTCTGGCGGGGCGAGTTGTGGTTGGCGAGGACCACCGAGTCCGGTGCGCCCGCCGTCTTCAGGGCCTGCTCGACGTCCTCGGCGCCGGCCGCGACCGCGGCCATGGTGCCCGGGTCGTCGGCACCGGTGGCCTCGAGGATCGCCGCCGCGCGTTCGGCGCTCAGCTCCAGCAGCGCCTCCGGGGCGATGGCACCGGCCGCGCACAGGGCGACCAGCTCGCCATAACTGTGCCCGGCCGCCATGTCGGGCCGTACGCCCGCCTCGGTGAGCAGCGCGTGGGCGGCGAGCCCGGCGATGCCCAGCGCGGGCTGCGCGACCCGGGTGTCGGTGAGTCCGGCCTGCTGGCGGTCGCGGGCGGTGTCGTCGAAGGCGGTCGGCGGGTAGAGCGTGTCGGCGTGGTCGCGGCCGAGGTGCAGATAGTGCTGCAGCTCGGGGAAGGCGATGAACACGTCGGCGAGCATCCCGGGGCGCTGACTGCCCTGGCCGGGGAAGAGGAAGGCGACCTTGCCGGCGTCCTCCTGGAGGTCGGCCGCGTGGATGCCCGAGCCGGGATCGTGCTCACCGTCCAGCGCCCGCCGCAGTTGCCCGGCCAGGCCCTCGACATCCGTGGCCACCACGGCCACCTGGACCGGTTCATGCCGGGCGTCGGAGCGGCGGGACGCGCTGAGCGCGAGGTCGCGCAGCTTCCAGGAACCCGACTCGGCGAGCTTCAGGGTCTCCTCGATGCCCCGGCGTGCCGCGGCCCGGTCCGCTCCCCGGAAGGTGAACAACTCGGCGGGCCAGGCGTCCAGGCCGTGCGCGGGCGGTACGGCGTCGCCGTAGGCCTGGATCACCGTATGGAAGTTGGTGCCGCCGAAGCCGAACGCGCTGAGCCCCGCGACGCGTTCCTCGGCAGGCGCTGCCCAGGGCCGGGGCCGGGCGTGGAAGACGAACGGGCTGTCGTCCTCCTTCCAGGCCGAGTTGGGCTGCTTCATGTGCAGGGTGGGTGGCTTGACCCCGGTGTAGAGGGACAGCACGGTCTTGATCAGGCCTGCCAGTCCGGCGGCGCACTTCGTGTGCCCGATCTGCGACTTGACCGAGCCGAGCGCACAACTGCCCGTCTCCGCGCCGGACTCGGTGAACACCTCGCTGAGGATGGAGAGTTCGGTCCGGTCGCCGACGACCGTGCCGGTGCCGTGCGCCTCGACGAGACCGACCGAGGCGGGGGAGACGCCCGCGTTGCGGTACGCCCGCTCCAGCGCGGCCCGCTGCCCCTCCGGCCGGGGTGCCGTCAGGCCCAGTGAGCGGCCGTCGCTTGAGCTGCCGACTCCCTTGATGACGCCGTAGATCCGGTCGCCGTCCCGCTCCGCGTCCGCGAGCCGCTTGAGGACCACGCAGGCGACGCCCTCGCCGAGCGCGATGCCGTCCGCCGAGTTGTCGAAGGCGCGCGAGCGGCCGGTCGGGGACAGGGCGTGCACGGAGGAGAAGAGGACGTAGTCGTTGATGCCGTTGTGGAGGTCGGCGCCGCCGCACAGCACGATGTCGCTGGTACCGCCCACGAGTTCCTTGCAGGCGACGTCGACGGCGGCCAGCGAGGACGCGCAGGCCGCGTCGACCGTGAAGTTGGCCCCGCCGAGGTCGAGCCGGTTGGCGATGCGGCCCGAGATGACGTTGGAGAGCATGCCGGGGAAGGAGTCCTCGGTGAGCGTGGGGAGTTGCTCCTCGATGCCCTGCGGGATCTTCCCGTAGTAGGAGGGCAGTACGGCGCGCAGCGTGGTCGCGTTGGACAGGTCGCTGCCCGCCTCCGCGCCGAACACCACGGAGGTGCGCGCGCGGTCGAACTCCCGCCCCCGGTCACCGTATCCGGCGTCCTCCAGGGAGCGCCGGGCCGCTTCGAGGGCCAGCAGTTGGACCGGTTCGATGCTGCCCAGCGAGGTCGGCGGGATGCCGTAGCGCAGCGGGTCGAAGGGGATGCGGGGCAGGAAGCCGCCCCACTTGGACGGGGTGGCGCCGCTCTTGTCGTCCGCGTAGTGCACGGCGGGGTCCCAGCGGTCGGACGGGACCTCGGTCACCGCGTCGTGTCCGCCGAGGATGTTCGCCCAGAAGGTGGGCAGGTCGGGGGCCTCGGGGAACATGCAGGCCATGCCGATGACAGCGATGTCCAGCGGGGCGGGCGTCTCCGGCTCGGCCTGTTCCTCAACTCCCAGGAGGACGCGGGCGGTTCGCGCGCCGGCGGCCAGGAAGTCGGCGGCCCCTTCGGTCACCGAGCGGTGCAGGGCGTCGATCGTGGTGGTCGCCGAACGCAGCACGGCGACCTCGCCGGCCATGAACATCCCCTCGGCGAGCTGGCGTTCTTCGTCCACGGAGGTCAGCGCACCGGCCGCGTCCCGCTCCACGCCCTTGCTGGCGATGCGGAGCCGGCCGACGTTGAGCCGTTCCAACTTCTCCCAGATCTGCCGGTCCGGGACGCCCTGTTCGCGCAACTCGGCTTCGAAGAGCAGGTAGTTGTCGCTGAACGGGCTGGGTACGCAACGGGTGGCGTGACCGGGCGCGGTCTCCAGCAACGCGGTCCGCGTGGCCCGGACCACCTGCTCCTGGAAGAGGGGTTGGACCGCTCCACGCGTCACCGCCTCCTCCGTGAAGAGGTAGGCGGTTCCCATCAGCACGCCGACGGCGGCGCCGCGCGCGGTGAGCGGTGCGGCGAGCGCGGCCACCATCGCCGCCGAGCGCTCGTCGTGGACGCCGCCCGCGAAGAAGACCTCGACGTGTTCGGCCGTGCCCGCTGCCGCTGTCTCCAAGAAGTCGTCCAGGACGGCGAGTTGGGCCTCCCACAGCGGGAAGCTGCCGCGCGGCCCGACGTGGCCGCCGCACTCGGAGCCCTCGAACACGAACCTGCGGACACCGGCGTCCAGGAACTGCCGCAGCAGTCCCGGCGAGGGCACGTGGAGGAAGGTGGCGATCCCGGACCGTTCCAACGACTCGGCCTGGGAGGGGCGGCCGCCCGCGACGATCGCGTGGGTGGGCCTCAACTCCCGTACCGCTTCGAGCTGGGCGTTGCGCATCTCCTCGGGCGCGAAGCCGAGCACCCCGACACCCCAGGGCCGGTCGCCCACGGCGGCGCGGGTCTCGGCAAGGACCGTCCGCGACTGCTCGCCGCTCGCCAGCGCCAGCGCGACGAACGGCAGGGCACCGCCCCCGGCGACGGCCGCGGCGAACTCCGCCTGGTCGCTGACCCGGGTCATCGGGCCCTGGGCGAGGGGGAGTTGGGTGCCGAGCCGACGGCTCATCGGGGAGCCGGCGCGCAGTGCCCCGGCCGGTCCCTCGTCGCGTATCGACTCCCGTACGGCGGCCGTCAGTTCACGCACCGTCCGGCCCACATCGCCCCAGCGCTCCGCGAACCGCGCCGCGAGGAAGCCGTCCTGGCCGACCGGCAGCAGCTGGGTGCGCGGGTCGCGGGCGCCGAGCAGTTCGGAGACGCGCTCGGCGGGCACCTGCGGGGCGTCCGGGCCCCGGCGCAGCAGCACCCGGTGACCGGCGATCACCGTGGTCTCGGAGCCGTCCATCGAGCGCAGCGCCGCAGCCGCCGTCTCCGGCAGTGCCGATTCGGCGAGCAGCGCCAACTGGCTGTCCAGCACGACCCCGGCCGCGCCACCGGCCACGGCAGCGGCGGCCGTACGCGGGCCGATGCCGCCGCAGGCCCAGACCGGGACGGTTACACCGGGCTCGGCGAGCAGCCGTTGGAGTAACACGAACGTGCTCAACTCGCCGATGCGGCCGCCGCTTTCGGCACCCCGGGCGATGAGCCCGTGCGCACCGGAGCGGACCGCCGTCAGCGCCTGGTCGGGGTCGGTGACCTCGACCAGTACCCGGAACGAGTCGGCGACCTCCCCGACCCGCCACGCAGTGTCCACGGCGAGTACGACCGTGTGCGGGCCGCCGTCGGCGGCCGTGGCGAGTTCCGTGGGGTCGATCCGGCAGTGGGCGCCGACCCGTACCCCGAAAGGGCCTGGGGACCAGCGTCGGATTCGCGCCAGAGCCTCTCTGGATCTTCGGTCGCCAATTCCCAGATCCAGTACACCGAGCCCGCCGGCGCGGCTCACGGCCGCCGCGAGTCTGGCATCCGGTTCATGGAACGGCGTGATTCCAATGATCATTTCTGCGGCGCGCGCGACAGACGTCATGATTCTCCGAATAAACGGTGAAACTGCACGGTGGGGGGATTCGGCCTGTAGGCGCCGAACGGAATCGCAGAGACGCGAGTTGGCTGGTTGAAAGCTAGCGTCACTGTTACTCGGCGGTCAACAACGGAAAGGTAAGCGCCAGGTGCAGGGAAATGATCCGGCCAGCGCGAACGAGCCCCCAAACGACCGGAAACCCCGCCAATTTCCTTCAGAGGGCACGCCACTCGGACCGCAGTGGCGCAAGCGGTCCAAAAGCCCCCGGTATTCATCCGAGGCTCATGGTCCCGAAACATGACCGACTGCGGAACGGAATTATGTAAACGTTGGGTGTCGATGCCTCCTCGCACGGGTCGCGCTAGGTTGGCACCCATGAGCACACCCCGGGACCTGCTGATCGTCGCCATGGATGTCGCCCCCGACCGCCCCGTCGAGTCGGGTGAGCTTTCGCTCGCGCTCGCGGGAGCGGAGGTGGTCGACCTTCTCGCCGCCGAAGCCGTCGCGCTCGACGGCGAACTGATCGTGCCGAACCTCCAAGTTCCCCTGCCGGACGGCCTGTTGGACGAGGCGGCGGCAGCCCTCGTACGGGAGACGCCGTACGAGTCGGTCGAGGACTGGCTGTGGCGGCGGGGGCGGGGTCTGGTCTCGGCCTATCTCGCCGCGCTGGAGAAGGAGGGCCTGATCGCCCGGCAGCGCGGTCGCTGGAACCTGGTCCGCAGCGGCAGGGCGGCCCTGGTCGACTCCCCGGCCCGCAGCCGGGCGGCGGACCGCTGGGCCACGGGCGAACCCGTCCTCGCCCAGCTCGCCGCGGCCGTCGGCATCCGCGAGGTGCCGGACGAGGACTCCGCGAAGGTCACCGACGAGGCTCTGGACACCGTCCTCGCCGCCGTCCACGACGCGGTGACGGAACTGGAGGCGGTGCGGCAGCGGAAGAGCGTCGAGGACGCGGCCTACGACAATGTGTGGCGCGGTATGTGACAGCGCTTTCGCCACTGCGCGGCGCGGCAACTGCCGAACAAACAGAGCCAGTTGATGGTTCTGAGCCTCAAGTGACGCCACGTTACCCATGGTAGTCACATGGGGTGCGCCGAGCCTAGGGCCTGTCCGGCGGATCAGGTCGCAGGAAAGTGACGGCGCCTGATCAGCGCGGGTGAGCGGGGTCTGGTGCGTCCGACTGCAAGGCGGAGGAGGGAGCCGACGCGGTGGGGGCACCTCCCGGCCGAAGGCTGGGGGACGTCGGCGACCGACGACAACGCCGCAGGTGGGCGTGCCAGACCCCGCGTCTGCGGCATGATCCGCCGGACAGGCCCTAGGTCCAGGCCGATCCGCCTCCGAGTGGAATCGTCACGGTGAACACCGTCGCCCCCGGCTCCGTCGTCAGTTCGACCGTGCCGCCGTGGGCCTGTGCCAGCGAGCGGGCCACCGCGAGGCCGAGGCCGCTGCCGCCGCGGTCGCGGCTGCGGGCCTTGTCGACGCGGTAGAAGCGGTCGAAGACCTGGTCGCGGTCGGCCTCGGGGATGCCGGGGCCCGCGTCGGCGATGCGCACCGACGCCGTAGCCGCGCCGACCGAGACCGTCACCGACACCTCGGTGCCGGGCGGGGTGTGCACGGCCGCGTTGGTGAGGAGGTTGTCCAGCACCTGGCGGATCCGGACCGGGTCGACGCGCAGCGGGACCGGGGCCTGCGGAACCGCCACCGTCAGCGGACGGTCCGGATGCCCGGCACGGAACGCGTCCGCCGCCTGCGCCACCAGCTCCACCAACTCCGCGTCCTGCAGCCGTATCGGCGTCTCCACGTCCGCCGCGTCGAGGCGGGCCAGCAGGAGGAGGTCGTCGAGGAGGATGCCCATGCGGGCGGCCTCGGCGCGCAGCCGGGCCAGGTGCTTGTCGCGCTCCTCGGGCACGTTCGCCGCCGCGTACTGGAACAGGTCCGCGTAGCCGCGCACCGACATCAGCGGGGTCCGCAGCTCGTGCGAGGCGTCCGCGACGAAGCGGCGCAGCCGCTGCTCCGCCTCCGCGCGCACCGCGAGCGAGTCGTCGATGTGCTCCAGCATCGTGTTGAACGCGGTGCGCAGCTCCTCCACCTCGGGCCCGCCGTCGCGGTTCTCCGCCCGCAGCGGCAGCCGGGCCGCCGAGTCGGTCAGATCGTGCGAGGCGATGCCGTGCGCGGTGTGCGCCATGTCGCTCAGCGGCTGCAGCCCGCGCCGCAGCAGCCTGCGGCCGAGCACCACCAGCGCCAGCAGCGCGAGACCGAAGGCGACCACCTGGATGATCACCAGCTGTCGTACCGTGTCGTCGATCGCGTCCATCGGCGCGCCACTGACCAGCACCACACCCGGCTCGACCTCGCAGCCGCGCAGCCGGTACTCGCCCTCGCCGCTGAGGTCGCTGGTGCGCAGGACCTCGGTGCCCTTGGCGATCTGCGCGCGGGCCACGGCGGTGAGGTCGCCGATGTCCGACGGGAGGTCCGAGCTCTCCTCGGGCTTGCGGAGCACCGGAGTGCCGTCCGTGACGTCGTACACGGCGTAGTACCAGCGGTAGTACTTCTTGCCCTGGAGGGTGCCGTTGGCCACGATCGACTTGGACTGGGCGCTCTGGGCCAGCCCGAGCTGGTCGTCGAGCTGGGCCGACAGATAGTCCCGCATGTACGTCGTCAGGGCCGTGCCGACGACGGCGAACGCCACCAGGGCCAGCGCCCCGAGCCCCAGCGCCAGCCGGGTGCCGAGCCGCAGCCGCCGGTACGTCCGCCGCAGCCGCGCGATCACTCGGCGGCCTGCCGGATCACATAGCCGAAGCCGCGCACGGTGTGGATCAGCGGATCGTGCCCCTCGTCGAGCTTCCGGCGCAGCCGGCTGACCACCAGTTCCACCACGTTGGAGCGGCCGCCGAAGCCGTACTCCCACACATGGTCGAGGATCTGCGCCTTGGTGAGCACGGTCGGCGACTTGCGCATCAGATAGCGCAGCACCTCGTACTCGGTCGGGGTGAGCGTGAGGAGAGTGTCCCCGCGCCGCACCTCCCGGGTGTCCTCGTCCATCGTCAGGTCCGCGACCCGCAGCACCGAGCGCGGGAAACCGGGCCCGGCGCTGCGCCGCAGCACCGTCCGCAGCCGGGCCATCAGCTCCTCCACCGCGAACGGCTTGACCAGGTAGTCGTCACCGCCCCGGGTCAGCCCCGCGACCCGGTCGGCGACCGCGTCCCGCGCCGTGAGGAACACCACGGGCACCATCGTCCCGGAGTGCCGCAGCCGGTCCAGCACACCGAAGCCGTCCAGGCCGGGCAGCATCAGGTCGAGCACCACGATGTCCGGCTGGAACTCGGCGGCGACGGTCAGCGCCTCCTCACCGGAGTACGCGCACGCGGCCTCCCAGCCCTCGTACCGGGCGACCGTCGCGACAAGGTCGGCGATCGGCGGGTCGTCGTCCACGACGAGGAGTCGTACTTTTTCCACCTGCTCATAGTGCTTCACGCGCCGATCGGCGCCAGACCCGCGGCACCGCCGCACCCACATCGATAAGTACTTGAAAGTTGTTCGACAGGAAAACGACAGCGCCCCGAGGTCAAGCTCGTCTCCCAGGACCCGATCAAGGAGCTGCCGTCCGTGACGACCGTCCAATCACCCCCTGCGCCCCCCACGGCGATACGCCCCAGGGTGGTGGCCCGCACCGGCCTGTACGCCGTGCTGGCCGCGAACGTCGCCGTGGTGACCGTCTTCTTCGCCCAGGCCGGATTCGCCTCCAACTCGCTGATCGTCATCGGCCGCCTCCTCGGCCTCTACGGCGCGCTCGTGATGGCCTTCCAGCTGCTGCTCGTCGCCCGCCTGCCCTGGCTCGACCGCCGGATCGGCATGGACCGGATGACCTCCTGGCACCGCTGGACCGGCTTCGCGCTGCTCTGGACGCTGCTCGGGCACCTCGTCTTCATCGCCTTCGGCTACGCGGAGGGCACCGACACCGGCCCGGTCGGCGAGGTCGTCGACCTGGCCGAGACCACCGAGGGCATCCTGCGCGCGCTCGTCGCCTTCGCCCTGATCCTCGTCATCGGCGCGACCTCCGCCCGCTACGCCCGCCGTCGCCTCGCCTACGAGACCTGGCACTTCATCCACCTCTACACCTACGTAGCGGTGGTCCTCGCCTTCACCCACCAGGTCGCGGTCGGTACGACGTTCACCGCGTCGTCCGCCGCAACGACGTACTGGTACACCGTCTGGGGCGTGGCCCTCGGCTCGGTCGCCCTCGGCCGCCTGGTCCTGCCCCTGTGGCGCAACCTCCGCCACCAGTTCCGGGTCTCGGCGGTCGTCCCCGAGTCCGACAACGTGGTCTCCATCTACATCACCGGCCGCGACCTCGACCGCCTCCCCGCCCAGGCCGGCCAGTTCTTCCTCTGGCGCTTCCTCACCAAGGACCGCTGGTGGCAGGCCAACCCCTTCTCCCTCTCGGCCGCCCCCGACGGCACCGGCCTCCGTCTCACCGCCAAGACCGCCGGCGACGGCACGGCCGCCCTGCGCCACCTCAAGGTCGGCACCCGCGTCTTCGCCGAGGGCCCCTACGGCGCCTTCACCACCCTGCACCGCAGGAAGACCGAGTCCCTGCTCATCGCGGGCGGCGTCGGCGTCACCCCGATCCGCGCCCTGCTGGAGGACCTGGAGGGCCACGCGGTCGTCATCTACCGCGTCTCCGCCGAACGCGACGCCGTCCTCTACGGCGAGCTGGCCGAGCTGGCCCGGGCCAAGGGCGCCGAACTCCACCTGCTCACCGGCCCGCCCGTCCCCGACAAGCTGGCTCCGCGCGAACTCGCCCGCCTGGTACCGGACATCGCCGACCGCGACGTCTTCCTCTGCGGCCCCCCGCCGATGATGAACGCGGTGCTCCGCACCCTCGGCGACATGGGCGTGCCCAAGCAGCAGATCCACTTCGAACGCTTCAGCCTGGCGGGATGAGAGACATATCGTGAAGCGAGTCATACCTGTCCTGGTGCTGTCCGTCGCGGGGCTGATCCCCGTGTGGCGCTACGAGCCGTCCATCGGGACGACGACCACCACGACCACCGAGGCAGTCGCCCCCACTCCGACTCCGTCGGCGACCTCGTCGTCCTCGGGCTCGTCCTCGTCGACGCCCTCCACGTCGTCGAAGAAGGTCGTCCAGGGCACCGCGATCAACACCGACAAGGGCACCGTGCAGGTGCAGGTCACCTTCGAGGGCGACAAGATCAGCGCCGTCAGCATGCTCCAGCAGCCGGACCACCCGCAGACCACCGCGGCCGTCCCGGTACTGATCGAGGAGACCCTCAAGGCGCAGAGCTCGAAGATCGACACGGTCTCCGGCGCCACGATCACCAGCGACGCCTACGTCCAGTCGCTCCAGGCCGCCATCGACGCCAAGGGCGCCTGAAATGAACCGCGTCGAGCATGTGATGGGGTTCCCGGTGTCGTTGCGGATCGACGACGAGGGCGGCGGTTCCCGCCTGGACGAGACCGCGGACGCGCTGTTCGCCTGGCTGCGCGAGGTCGACGCCCGCTTCAGCCCGTTCCGCCCGGACAGCGAGGTCTGCCGCTACGACCGGGGCGAGCTCCGACTCCCGCAGCTCAGCGCGGACTTGACCGAGGTCCTCGACCTCTGCGAGCAGTACCGGCTCGCGACCGGAGGCGCCTTCGACGTCCGGCTGCCCGGCCGGCCCCTCGACCCCTGCGCGGTCGTCAAGGGCTGGTCGGTGCAGCGGGCGGCGGAACTGCTCACCGCCGCCGGCGCCCGGCGCTTCATCCTCAACGCCGGCGGTGACGTCGTCGTGTCCGGCGGTCCCTGGCGGGTCGGCGTACGGCACCCCGAGCACGCCGACCAGCTGTGCACGGTCCTGGAGTTGACCGACGGGGCGGTGGCCACCTCCGCGCGCTACGAACGCGGCGACCACATCGTCGACGGCCGCACCGGCCGCCCCGCGACCGGACTCCTCAGCCTCTCGGTCGTCGCGGACTCCCTCACCGAGGCCGACGCCACGGCCACCGCGGCCTTCGCGATGGGCCCGGAGGGCGTCGACTGGGCCGCCGCCCGGCCCGGCTGCGAGATCTTCGCGGTCGACGCGGAGCGCCGGGTCCGCCGTACACCGGGATTCCCGGTCGCGACGGTGGCGGCGTAGGGATACGACCGCAGCACCTACGGCAAGCGGAAGGGCCGCCGGGGTTACCGGCGGCCCTTCCTGTCGGGAAATGTGGTTCAGGGAGTGGATCAGCTGACGTCGGACGCGTCCAGGCGGTACAGGCCGCTGTAGGCGGAGACCGCCGTGCCGTGTGCCTTGACCCAGGTCGTGATCTCGGAGTTGGTGCCCTGGCCGCCGGTGCTGCTGACCATGATGTAGTGGAGCTTGCCCGACTTGACCAGGCTCTTGAGCTTGGCGAGCGTCATCGCGTTGTCGCTGCCGGACCAGCCGCCCATGGAGATCACCGGCTGCCCCGACTCCAGGATGATCGAGGACGCCGTCTGGTCGGTGGACACCGCCAGCAGCCAAGTGGCGCCGTCCTGGTGCTTCTTGAGGTACGTGATCATCGCGGACGAGACCTGCGTGTCGCCGCCCATACCGCCGCCGCCGGCCTGCTGCGCACCGGACTCGGAACCGGACTCCGAGGAGGTGGAGGAGCTCGACGAGGAGGACGACGAGGACGAAGGCGCCGAACCGCTGCCCGAGGGCCGGGTGCCGGACGGGGCCGAACCGCTGGGCTTCGTACCGGACTTGGCGCCGCTCGGCGCGCCGCCCATACCGCCACCGCCGCCGCCCATACCGCCACCCGTGCTGGGACCGGCCGTCGGGTTGGTGCCGTTGGTCGAGGAGGTCGCCGCCGAGACCGAGTAGGCCGCGGGGCCGGCGAGGAGAGCGACGATCGCCGCCAGGGCCGCGAAGCCCATCAGGCGGTGGCGCCGGGTGAACCGGCCGACCAGCAGGCCGAGTACGGAGGCGATGCCCGCCACCGCGACCACGATCTCCGCGACCGTGTAGACCGTGCCGGAGCCGGAGACCCGCTGGAGCAGGACGACCGCCCACACCGTGCTGGCCGCGATCGCGACCGGCAGCACCCAGGCCCACTTCGCCGCGGCGCCCTCACGGAAGGCGCGGTACAGCAGCACCCCGCCCGCACCGGCCAGAGCCGCGATACCGGGCGCCATGGCGGTGACGTAGTACGGGTGGAAGGTGCCCTCGGCGAGCGAGAAGGTCAGGAAGTGGAGGACGAACCAGCCGCCCCAGAGCATGAGCGCCGCCCGCTTGGCGTCGGTGCGGGGAGCGCGGCCACGCAGCACCAGACCGGCGACGAGCGCGATCGCCGCGAAGGGGATCAGCCAGGAGATCTGGCCGCCCATGATCTCGTTGAACATCCGGTACAGGCCCGAACTGCCGCCGAACGAGGCCCCGTTGCCCTGCGAGCCGACCGAGGAGCTGGCGCCGAAGATGCGCCCGAAGCCGTTGTAGCCGATGACCAGGTCCCACACCGTGTTGTCGGTGGAACCGCCGATGTAGGGGCGGGAGGAGGCCGGGATCAGGTCGACGATCACCATCCACCAGGCGCTGGAGACGACCAGCGCGACGGTGGCGACGGCGAGGTTGCGGATGCGCTTGCCGAGGGAGACGTTGGTGGCCCAGAGGTAGACGAGGAAGAACGCGGGCAGGACGACGTACGCCTGCATCATCTTGGTGTTGAACGCGAAGCCGATCGCGACCGCCGACCACACCAGCGGCATCAGCTTCCCGTTGCGGACGGCCTTCAGGAGGGCCACCGCACCGAGCATCATCAGCAGGACGAGGATCGGGTCCGGGTTGGTGTCACGGGTGATGGCGACCGTGATCGGGGTGAGGGCGAGAACGAGCGCCGAGATGGTGCCCGCTACCGCGCCGAAGTCCCGCTTGATGCTGCGGTACAGGATGGCGACCGAGCCGGTGCCCGCCGCGACCATCGGGAGCATCAACTGCCAGGTGCCGTAACCGAATACGCGGGCGGAGAGGCCCATCACCCACAGGGCGAACGGCGGTTTGTCGACCGTGATGAAGCTGCCGGAGTCCAGCGCGCCGAAGAAGAACGCCTTCCAGCTCTTGGTGCCGCTGTAGACGGCCGCGTCGTAGAAGGTGTTGCCGGTGATCGAGGTCAGGTTCCAGGCGTAGAGCGCGGTGGCCAGGAGCAGGATCGCCCAGAGGGCCGGGCGGGCCCAGCGCGGGTCGTCCTCCGGGCCCGTGAAGAGCCTTCTGGCACGGGAGTTGAGGCCGCCGTCGGCGGGCGGTCCCGCGCGGTGCGAGCGGCGGGCGGTCTCCTGGCCGGGAGGCGGGGCGAGGGTCGTCATGACGCGTACTCCAGGTGTTCCGCGGAAGTGGCGGGCGCCCCAGCGGGCAGGACAGGGGTGGTGGTGCGGGTGCGGTGGGGTACGGCGGCGATGCGGGCGCGGCCGGTGATCGTCTGCTTGAACATGCGGCGCATGCCCTTGAGGTCGTCGAGGGCGGTACGGACGATGTCGACGCGGCTGTCGGGGTCGTCGATCCAGTCGACCGGGACCTCGTGGATACGGAGTTTGTTGCGCTGGGCGAGGACGAGGAGTTCGGTGTCGAAGAACCAGGCGGTGTCCTCGATGTGCGGGGCGAGCGCCCGGAACACCTCGGTGCGGACGGCCTTGAAGCCGCACTGCGCGTCGGAGAAGCGGGCCGCGAGGCCTGCCTTCAGGAGGAGGTTGTAGGAGCGGGAGATGAACTCCCGCTTGGCGCCGCGCTGGACGGCCGACTGCCGGTGCAGCCGGCTGCCGATCGCCACGTCGCTGTGGCCGGAAAGGAGCGGCGCGACCAGGGGGAGGAAGCCTTCGAGGCCGGTGGACAGGTCGACGTCCATGTACGCGACCACGTCCGCCTCGGAGCGGCTCCACACGTGCTTGAGCGCGCGGCCCCGGCCCTTGGCGTCGAGGTGCACGGCGTGCACGTGCGGCAGCCGCTGGGTCAGGTCGAGCGCCGCCTGCCAGGTGGCGTCGGTGCTCGCGTTGTCCGCCACGGTGATCGTGAACGGGAACGGGAAGGACGATTCGAGGTATGCGTGGAGACGGCCGACACTGCCGGCGAGGACGTGCGCCTCGTTGTAGACCGGCACCACGATCTCGACCGACCGCTGCCGGGCGCCTCCCGCGTTCTGTTCGTTCATGACGGTGACGATCCGGGCGCTGTCTAGGGCGTTGCTGTGCCTTCGCTGAACGGCCGATGAGAATCAGCGGACTCACAGGAAGGGCACAGTCGATCCGCGTCGAACCCCCAGGAAGCGGCACCCAAAACCCCTCAGGTGCCCGCCAGGTTCCCGCAACACAAGCCGTCTAGACTCTCCCCTCAACGGCCTGAGACAGCGGCCAGGAACGGGCAGTTTCTGCCACATCCGAAGGGTATTCGGCGCTTTGATACGGATAGATTCAGTCACCAAGCGGTACCCGGACGGCACGGTGGCGGTCGACCGGTTGTCCTTGGACATACCGGACCGCTCGATCACCGTCCTCGTCGGCCCCTCGGGCTGTGGCAAGACGACGACCCTGCGCATGATCAACCGGATGGTCGACCTCAGCGAGGGCACGATCTCCCTGGACGGCGCGGACATCACCAAGCAGCCGGTCAACACCCTGCGCCGGTCCATGGGTTACGTCATCCAGAACGCCGGACTCTTCCAGCACCGCACGATCGTCGACAACATCGCCACCGTGCCCCGCATGCTCGGCTGGGGCAAGGAGAAGGCCAGGGCGCGGGCCACCGAACTCATGGAGCGGGTGGGCCTCGACGCCTCCCTCGCCAAGCGGTACCCGTACCAGCTCTCCGGCGGCCAGCAGCAGCGCGTCGGCGTCGCCCGCGCCCTCGCAGCCGACCCGCCGGTCCTCCTCATGGATGAGCCGTTCTCCGCCGTCGACCCCGTGGTCCGCAAGGGGCTTCAGGACGAACTCCTGCGTCTCCAGGAGGAGTTGGGCAAGACGATCGTCTTCGTCACCCATGACATCGACGAGGCGATCAAGCTCGGCACGATGGTCGCGGTGCTGCGCACCGGCGGCAAGCTGGCCCAGTTCGCCCCGCCCGCCGAGCTGTTGTCCGACCCGGCGGACGCCTTCGTCGAGGACTTCCTCGGCGCCGACCGCGGCATCCGCCGCCTGTCCTTCTTCTCCTCCGCGGGCCTCGACCTCAAGACCTCCCCGATCGTCGCCGTCGACTCCACCGCCGAGCAGATCGCCGAACGCACCACGCCCGGTGTGCCGTACCTCCTCGTCACCGACCTGGACGGCCGGCCGCTCGGCTGGAGCGAGCCCGCCGCGCTCACCGCCGGAAGCATCGACACCGCTCGACTCCTCGCGTACGGCCGCCCGTTCGCGGCCGGCAAGGACTCGCTGCGCGCCGCGCTCGACGGCTCCGTGCTGTCGCCCACCGGCTGGGCGGTCGGCGTGGACGACACCGGCCGGGTCGTGGGCGTCGTGTCGCAGCAGGCCGTGGGCGAGGCGATCCGCAGTGCGCACGCGGCGGTGCGGCCGGACACGAAGGCCGTCGGATGAACGACTGGTTCCGCATCCCCAGCGACCTCCAGAACAGCTACCTCGGCCTGATCGGGCTGCATCTGCGCGAGGCCGTGATCCCGGTCCTCGTCGGCCTCGTGGTCGCGCTGCCCATCGCCCAACTCTGCGTGCGGCTGCGCTGGTTGTACCCGCCGGTGCTGTGGGTGACGACCGTGCTCTACGCGATCCCCTCGCTGGCCTTCTTCGTCGTCCTCATCGACTACACCGGCCAGACCGAGACCACCGTGATGATCCCGCTCGGCGTCTACAGCCTCGTGGTGTTCGTCCCGGCGATCGTCGACGGCGTCCGCTCGGTACCGCAGGAGACCCTGGACGCGGCCACCGCGATGGGCCTCGGGCCCGTGCGCCGGTACCTCCAGGTGCAGTTGCCGATCGCCGTGCCCGCGATCATCGCGGGCCTGCGGGTGGCGACCGTGTCCAGCATCTCCCTCGTCAGCGTCGGCATGCTGATCGGCAACCAGGGCGCGCTGGGCAACCTGCTCAACGACGGCCAGATCTACCACCAGCCGCGGCTGATCTGGCTCTCCGTGATCACCACCGCCGTCCTCGCCATCGTCGTGGACGCCGTCCTGGTCGGCGTACGACTGCTCCTCACGCCCTGGATGCCGCGCGGCACCCGCAAGGCCCGGCCAGCACCGGCCGAACCCGTAACGGAGGACGCAGCCCGGTGAACGTACTCCACTACATCAACCTGTTCTTCAGCGACAGCGCCCACTGGCACGGCTACGACGGCATCCCCACCCGTCTCGTCGAGCACATCCGGTACTCGCTGATCGCGCTCGCCATCGCCGCCGCCATCGGCCTCCCCGTCGGACTGCTGACGGGCCACACCGGACGCGGCGGCAACACGCTCTCGCTGATCGCCACCGCCGCCCGCGCGCTGCCCAGCTTCGGTCTGCTGGTGCTGATGTTCGTGCTGATCGGCTTCGGCCTGGTCCCGGTGATGATCCCGCTGGTCGTCCTCGCCGTACCGCCGATCCTGGTCACCACGTACGAGGCGATGCGCTCCGTCGACCCGTCCCCGGTCGACGCCGCCCGCGGCATGGGCATGAACGAGACGAACATCCTCTTCCAGGTGGAACTGCCGGTCGCGCTCCCGCTGATCCTCAGCGGCCTGCGCTCGGCCGCCATCCAGATCGTCTCCACCGCCACCATCGCGGCCTACGTCAGCCTCGGCGGCCTCGGCCGGTACATCATCGACGGCCTCTACCAGAAGAACTACGAGAAGGTCGTCGGCGGCGCCACCCTGGTCGCCGGGATGGCCCTGGTGACGCTGGGAGTCTTCTGGGGCATCGCACGGCTCGCGGTGTCGCCGGGGGTGCGCCGGAGCAACTGAGCACAAGAGAAGGGGGGAGGGCCTGAGCCCTCCCCCCTTCTCTCTGTCTTCTCAGCCCTCCGTGCGCGCGAGCGCCAGCTCCAGTACGACCAGCAGTGCGTCCCGCACCGAGCCGCGCTCCCGCGCGTCGAAGGCGATCACCGGGACCCGCTCGTTGACGTCGAGCGCCCAGCGGACCTCGTCGAGGGAGTGCTCGATCTTGCCGTCGAAGGCGTTCAGAGCGACCGCGAACGGGATCTGCTTGTGCTCGAAGTAGTCGACGGCCGCGTAGCAGTCGTCGAGGCGGCGGGTGTCGACGATGACGAGACCGCCGACCGCGCCCTCCACGATGTCGTCCCACATGAAGCCGAACCGGTCCTGCCCGGGCGTACCGAACAGATACAGCTTCAGGGTCGGGTCGATGGTGATGCAGCCGAAGTCCATCGCCACCGTCGTGGTGGTCTTGCGCGGGGTGTGGGACAGGTCGTCCACGCCCGCCGCGACCTCGGTGATCGCGGCCTCGGTGGTCAGCGGCTCGATCTCGGAGATCGCGCCGACGGTGGTGGTCTTGCCCACGCCGAAGCCGCCCGCGACGACCATCTTGACCGGGAGCGGCGGTCGTACGACGGTCTGCGCAGCCGCACCGCGGGCGACCGGTTCAGTCGGTGTCACGGAGTACTCCCCGGGAGTTGGGGATGGCGCGGAGGCCATCGATGACCCTTCGCAGGACGGTTGCGTCATGGGTGATGTCGGTGTTCGGCACATGCACCGTCAGCTGTCCGGCGGCCCGCAGGTCCTCGGCGAGAACCCGCACCACGTTCAGGTGCAGCCGCAGCCGGGCCGCGATCTCCGCGAGGGACTGCGGCTGCCGGCAGGCGGCGACGATGTCGTGCTGCTCGAAGGAGAGCCGGTCGAGCACGTCGAGCCCGGCGGCCGTCGCCACCACCTGGGTCTCGACCGGGATCGGCCGCCCGGAGTCGGCCGCGCCCGCGCCCGCCACCCGGCCGGCGGTCACCAGGAACGGCCGTACGGCGGAGGGCGCGCGCACCGGATCGCGACCCGGGGGCGTGTCCCCGTCCGCGCCGGCACCGCTCGGAGTGCGGCCGTCGGGCATGAGTGGCTGTTCCTCTCTCGACCGGTCGGGGACCGGTCACCGAGCCGAAGCGGCGCCGACGCTGTTCTTCAGCTGGAGCACCAGCTGCGGGTTGAGCGCGGAACCGGCACGGTTGGCGAACAGCGTCATCTCGTAGGCGATGTTGCCGAGCTTGGCCTCCTTGTCGGTGACGACGCCGAGGACGGCGCCGCTGCCGATCGCGGAGACGAGGACGTGGCCGCCCTCCAGGTCGATGATGACCTTGTTCAGGCCGCCGAGACCGTAGTTGCCGGAGGCGCCCGCGGCCAGGCTGGTGATGCCGGAGACGATGGCCCCGAGCCGCTCCGAGTGGGCGTGCTCGCGCAGTTCCGCCACGGCGATCAGCAGGCCGTCGGAGGACACCGCGATGGCGTCGACGACACCCGCGGTCTCCGTCGCGAAACGGTTGAGCAGCCAGTTGAAATCGGCCGCGGCTGCCTGCAGTTCGGCCGGCGTGGTGCCTCCCCTGGGAGTTTCACCTGTCGACGTACTCACTGCTCCGCTCCTTTCGGGAGATTGTTCCGGTCGTGCGGGTGGTGCGCGTCCGCGAGGCGCAGGCCCGAGAGGGTGTCGCTGTCCCGGTTGGCCTGCTCCACGGCTGCCTCGAACTCCTCGAGGGCCGAGCGGACGGCGTCCGCGTCGGCGGGCCGGGGGGCCTGCCTGGCGGCTTGCTGGGCGGCGTCGTCGGCGCCCGTACGAAGGGTGGCGCCCTTGACCCGCCGGCGCAGGGGGCGGGAGCCTCCGGGGGCGGTGTCGAGGGCGGCGGACTCGTCCGCCGGGGCGTGGTGGGTGACGGGCGGGGGAGCCGCGGCGGCCGCCGTCACCGTCTCGTACCGGGAGACCCGGCGCGGGAGCGGGGCGGGCTCGTCCTCGGCACGCACATGCTCGGACACGGCCGGCTCGGGTCTGCTCAGGGTGATCGACGGACGCGGTCCGGAGTCCGAGGCGGCCCAGGAGGGAGCCGGACGGCGTTGCTCCTCCCCGGAGTCGACGGCCCCGGACCCGGCGGGCGCGAGCGCCTTGTCCGGCCCCGCGTGACCTTCCGCCGAACCGCCGGAGGCCAGCGCGCTCATGCGCAGCAGCAGCGTCGCCGGGATGGTCACCTCGGCCGTCACACCGCCGCCCGGGGTGCGGGCCAGCGTGACGTCGATGTCCCAGCGGCGGGCCAGCGTACCGACCACGAACAGGCCGAGCACCTTCGTCGGCACCAGGTCGAGGCGCTCACGGCGGATCAGCCGGGCGTTCTCCTCGGCGATGCGGTCGGCGCTCATCCCGAGCCCGTGGTCGGCCACGACGATCAGCGCGTCGTCGCCGTCGGTGCGGACGACCACCTCGACGGGGCTGCCCGCGGGGGAGAACGAGACCGCGTTCTCGAGGAGTTCGGCCACCATCAGCGTGAGGTCGCCGATGATGTCGGGCTCCACCATGATCTCGGTGTCGGCCCGCAGACCCACCCGCTGGAAGCCCTCGATCTGGCCGAGCGCGGCCCGTACGACGTTGGTGAGTTCGGTGGGTCCGCCGTCCAGCACGGTCTCGCGGATGCCGGCGAGCAGCATCAGACTGTCCGCGTTGCGGCGCAGGCGTACGGCGATGTGGTCGATGGAGTAGAGGCGTTCGAGGAGCGCCGGGTCGGTCTCGCCGCGCTCCACCGCGTCGATCAGCGCGAGTTGACGGGTCGTCAGGTTGCTGACGCGGCGGCCGACGTTGCCGAACATCTCGGCGACGTTGCGGCGGCTGACGACCTGGCGGGCCAGCAGCGCGGCGGCCGTGGTCTGCACATGGTTGAAGGCCTCGGCGAGGTCACCGATCTCGTCCTTCGCGGTGACCGGCATGTCCCGCAGCATCGGCGGGCCGTCGTCCTCCGCGTCGTCGTCGGCCACGCGGGCGAGCTCACGGCCCGCGACCTCGGCGACCTGCTTGGCGGCACCGGTCAGGGCCTGCACCGGGCGGACCACCGAGCGGCGCACGATCACCACGAAGGCGAGCCACAGCACGAAGCCGAGCAGCGAGAGGCTCAACAGCAGTCCGGCGCGCCAGGAGGCGGAACTCGAGGCGTCGTCGGCGCGGGTGGCGATCTGGCCGATCAGCGAGTTGGTGATCTTCAGCCGGGCCTCGGCCTGCTGCGGGTAGGAGGGGTAGTCGCTCATGGCGTCCGCGAAGGCCTTGCGGACCGCGCCGGGCGACTCGGCCTGCAGCCCGCTGGGGTCGATCTGCAGCTCGGCGTAGGCCTCGGCGATCTCCCGCTGCGGGGTGGTGTGCTCGATGCCGGACAGCTGGTCGGCCTGGGCCTCGGTGGCGAACCGGGCGAAGCGCGAGGCCTGGTAGGTGTACAGGTCGTAGGAGCCGACCGCGTTTGTGAACTCGATGAGCGCGTTGCTGTCACCGGTCGTCGCCGAGAACACGCTGGTCTCGAACGAGCTGTGGGCGGCATCGGCCCGCAGCACGGAGTCCAGCAGGTTGCCGGTGAAGGTGGTGGCGAGGTTCGCGTTGTGCTCCAGGTCGAGCCCGTCGATCAGACCGTCCGAGGCGCTGGTGTACGCCGGGTCGATGTTGTCGGCGGGGAGATAGCTCTGCGCGACCGTGTTGCGCAGCGTCTGCAGGCCGTTGATCTCCCTGAGCGCCTGGGCCTCGCCGGCCGGCAGCCGGTCGCCGAAGGCGTCGCGCACCTTCTCGACCTGCTGGTCCACGGCCTGCTGTGCCTTGCGATAGGCGCTCTGCGAGGGCGTGCCGCCGTCGTTGGTGGCCTCGAAGCGGACGGAGAGCAGGATGGCCTGCTGGTGCTCCGCCTCCACGAGGTTCACCAGCTCGGCGACCTGGCCGCTGTCCCGCACCAGCTGGGCGGCGTCGCTCGCGTCCGTCGACTGCCCGATCTCATCGGTGATGAGATACGTCAGCAGCACCGCGACCACCGCGAGCGGCACGCCGACGAGCAGATTGAGCTTGCGCCTGAAGGGCCAACGGTCTGCGAAGCCCCGTATGGACACCAGGCCTCCTTCGTGGGGTGTTGTCACGGTACGCGCAGCGATACACGTGACTGTTTTTGATCGAAGCGGCCCCCGCACACCGCTGTGACCGAACGCCAACTCCGGGGAGACTACCGCCTCTTTGAACGATCAAGTGCGTCGCCCTACGTCAAGAATCAATTACAAAGCGCCCGTGTTCGTGACCCGTCTGTTTACGTTGCCTTCACAACTGGGCACTCATTGAGGCCAATCGGTGACCAGAGTTCTCTTGACTGACCAAGAACCGGCTGGATTGGATCAGCGGAGTGCGGCATTCACGCCTCGCGCGTGGACGCCACAGCCATGCCTGCACGCCTGTGCCAACATCCAACCCCGGAACGGGAATTGTGACTTCTAAAGCGAAGAACAGCTGGTCCAGCACTAGGTACCCCGGCGCGGCGGCCATCGCCCTCGCCGCCACGGCTGCGCTTGTCACGGGATGTGGTTCGTCCTCCGACAGCAAGTCCGACAACCCTCTCTCGGGCGGCAAGGCCAGTGGTGACACGGTCGTCGTCGGCTCGAACAACTTCGCCGAGAGCATCCTGATCGCCGACATCTACGGCGAGGCCCTCAAGGCCAAGGGCGTCAAGGTCACTTACAAGCCGAACATCGGCAGCCGCGAGACGACGTACGGCCTGCTCAAGAACGGCTCCATCACGGTGCTGCCCGAGTACAACGGCGCCCTGCTGGCCTACCTCGACCCGAAGGCCGCCCCGGCGACCCTCGCCGCGACCACGGCCGCGATCAACGCCAAGCTGGACTCCAAGCTGACGCTGCTGGACCCGGCCGCCGCCGAGGACAAGGACACGGTCACCCTCAACGCGGAGACCGCGAAGAAGTACAATCTCACGTCCGAGTCCAGCATCGGCGACCTCAAGTCCATAGCCAAGGACCTGGTCATCGGCGCCTCGCCGGAGTTCCAGACCCGGCAGCAGGGCCTGGTGGGCCTGAAGTCCGTCTACGGCCTGGAGTTCAAGTCCTTCAAGGCGCTGGACGCGGGCGGCCCGCTGACGGCCGCCGCGCTGAAGAAGAACACCGTGCAGGCGGCGGACCTCTTCAGCACGGACCCGACCATCACCAAGGAGAAGCACGTCACGCTCCAGGACCCGAAGCGGCTCTTCGGCTTCGAGAACGTGCAGCCCCTGGTCTACAAGAGCGGCCTCTCCGCCGCCGGTGTGGCCGCCCTCAACGCGGTCTCCGCGAAGCTCGACACGGCGACCCTGCTGGACCTCGACACCCAGGTCGGGTCGCAGAACAAGGACCCGCTGGACGTCGCGAAGGCCTGGCTGAAGACGGCCGGCCTGAGCTGACCCGTTCCGCCGCCGACGCGGGTGCCTCCGTTCTCCGGGAGGCACCCGCGTCGTGCTCAGTACCCGACGTAGAAGGTCGCGTCCTGCTGATCGGTAGCCGTCGAGATCGGGTCGATGCGCAGCACGTAGTTGGAGTGCCGGATGTAGCGGGTCGGGTTGTTGTACGACCGGAAGGACGCCCACGTGGAGTCGGCGAGGCCGGCCGTCCGGTAGAACGTGGCGTCCCCGGCGAACGTCGACGTGCCGTCGTTCACGTCGAGCTGGAGCGCGTAGTTGTAGTGCCGCAGATACCGGGTCGGGTAGTTGACCGACTGGAAGGACACTCCCGCGCCGTCCGCGAGGCCCGGCACCAGCGTCCACTGCGAGTCGGTGTACGGGTCGAAGGCGTACTCGTCGATCCGCCCGACGTAGTTGGAGTGCCGGACGTAACGCGCCGGATAGTTGTAGGACTTGAGCCGGTTCCAGGCGGGCGTGCCCCACTTCGCCACGAGGTTGTTGTACTCGGCCGCGGTGATCGGCTGGATGCCGCAGTGCTTGGAGTTGAGCGGCTGCGTGTAGAGCTTCTGGTCGACGGCCGTCCAGTTGCCTGCGGCCAGGCTGCTGGTCTGCCAGGCGTAGAAGACGCCGTTGGGGTCCCAGGTGTCGCCCCAGAGGTACCAAGTGGAGCTGGACGCAAGGGACTTGACCAAGGTCGGGGCCTCGGTGCCGTTGTGCGAGACCGCGGTGCTGAACTCGGTGAAGCTGCCCGGGTCCAGTGACGTGGACTTCGCGCCGACCAGCGTCGAATTCTTCTTGAAGTAGAGGTAGTTGACCCCGTTCACGCCCAGGGCGAGATCGCCGTCGATGACGTCGTAACCGGGGTCGAAGAACACCTGCGGATCCCCGGCGGTCACGAAGTCGCTCGTGTAGTTGACCATGATGACGTTGTGGCCGCTGTCGTTGACCGCCGAGTAGATCACCCCGTACTGCCCGCGCCCCGCGTCCCAGAACGACTCCGGCGCCCACGCGTGGGTGTCCAGGCTGTGCACCTTCATCCGCCGGTACCCGGTGAAGGTGCGCAGATCGGTGGAGTCCCAGACATGGATGTACTGGCTGACGTACGACCAGTCGGTGCCGTTGAGGTCCGTCGCGAGGACCACGAACGTGCCGTCCTGCTTGCGCAGGATGAAGGGGTCGCGCAGACCGAGCGAGCCCGCGGTCGGGGTGGCGACGGGCGCGTTCTGGTTCAGCGGGGTCCACTGCAGACCGTCGAGGCTGACGGCCAGGTGCAGGCCGTAGTTGGCGCCCAGGAACGTCGGCGACTCGGTGAAGTAGCACATGACATAAGCCGAGTTGGTCGCCGCCCGCGCGCTGCCGGCGCCGAGTGTGAGCGCACCGGTGGCCGCGAGGGGGACGGTCGCGGCCATGCCGAGGAAGAGGCGGCGGGAGGGGTGGGGGAGAGGAGGGACGGCCATGTGTTCTCCAGGGGGATACGAGCGGCCCATTGATTCATCGTTCGACATTCCGAACGAGGTTCGGTAAGTCGATCAGAAGGTAGAGATGGGGCGCGTGCGCGTCAATCACACGGTCGTGCTTGGCCGGTTCTCGCCGTTCACGTAGGCGCTTACTGAGGACCTCCTGTGTGGATCGGCAGCTCCGTCCGCGCCCGGGCCGCCGCCCCGACCGCCACCGCGTCACCGCCCAGCCGGGCCGGCAGCACCCGCACCGGGTGACCGCTCACCGGCGGCTCCAGCGCCAGCGTCTCCCGCACGGCCGACCCGAGCAGCGCCCACGACCGGCCGACACCCCCGCCGATCACACAGGTCGTGACGTCCAGCAGCCCCGCCGTGATCAGCAGCGCACGGGCCACACCCCGGCCCGCCTCCCGGTACACGGCGACCGCGTCAGGGTCACCGCCGAGAGCCGCCTCGGCGACCGCGCGGGCGGTACGGTCCACCCCCGTCCGCTCCCCGTACCGCGCCGCGATCGACCGCCCCGAAGCCAACGTCTCCAGATGCCCCCGCCCACCACACGTGCACGGCAGCTCGCCGAACCCCGGCACATGACCGATCTCGCCCGCGGCCCCGCGCGGCCCGTCGTAAAGGGCGCCATTCAGCCACAGTGCGCCACCCACCCCGGTGCCGAGCGTCATCCCCAGCACGTTCTCCTCATCCACGACGGCACCCTTGGCGACCTCCCCGCGCAGAAACGCGTTGACGTCGTTGTCGAGGAACGCCGGTACGTCCAGGGCCTGTTGGACAGTCGCCGTCACCTCGAACCCGGCCCAGTCGCGGAACGAGTCGCTCGCCACGAGGATCCGCCCGGCCCGTACGTCCACCAGCCCGGCCGCGCCGACCCCGACCCCGAGCAGCCGGGCGGGCGTACGGTCCAGCAGCAGCCGTAGCGCGGCGAGCGCGGCGCCGACCATCGCCGCGCCGCCCTCGCTCGCCGGGGTCGGCACCTCCACCCGGTCCAGGACGTCGAGCCGGTCGGTGCACAGCACGACCTGAGTGGTGGTCCCGCCGATGTCGACACCGGCGACCACCTGGCGGGCCTCGCTCACGCGCCGGCCTCCGTCCCCGACGCCACCCGGCGTTCTCTGCGCTCCCGTTGGAGCACCGGATCGGGTATGGGCACGGCGGCGATGAGGCGGCGCGTGTACGCGGTCTCCGGGTGCAGCAGGGTGCTCATGGTCGGCCCCTGCTCCTCGACGCGCCCGCCCCGCATCACGACAACCCGCCCCGCGAACTGCTGCACCACGGCCAGGTCGTGCGACACGAAGAGACACGCGAACCCGAGCTCCGACTGCAACTCGGCGATCACCTCGAGCACGGTCCGCTGCACACTGACGTCCAGTGCGCTCGTCGGCTCGTCCGCGACCAGCAGCCGCGGTGCGAGCACCAGCGCCCGTGCGAGACTCACCCGCTGCCGCTGCCCGCCGGACAGCTCACGCGGTCCACGCCGCGCCAACTCCCTTGGCAACCGCACCAGTTCGAGCACCTCGGCAACCCGCTCGCGCCGCTCGGCGGCGCCCATGCCACTCCGGTGCACCCGCAACGGCTCGGCGACGCACTCCCCGACACTCATCCGCGCGTCCAGCGAGGCCACCGGATCCTGCAGCACCACACCGACCCCGGCCAGCAGGGTCCGCCGCGCCCGCCCCCGTGCCTTGCGCAGATCGGCCCCGAAGAGCGAGACGTCCCCGGACTCCGGGGCGACCAACCCCAGTGCCACCCGCGCGGCGGTCGACTTCCCGGACCCGGACTCACCCACGAGCCCCACGGTCTCCCCGGCCCGCACGGTCAGCGACACGTCGTCCAGCGCCCGCACGGCACGCGGCCCCCGCCCGAACCGCACACCCACACCCCGGAGTTCGACGACGGGCGCCCCTTCGCTCTCCTCGTGCACGACACCCACCGGCTCGCTCACCGTCAGCCGGGGCACCGCCTCCAGCAACCGTCGCGTGTACTCGTGCGTGGGCCGCAACAGCACGTCCTCCACCGTCCCCGTCTCCACGATCTCCCCCTCCAGCATCACGGCGACCCGGTCGGCGAAGTCGGCGACGACCCCCATGTTGTGCGTGACCAGCAGCACGCCCGTCCCCGAGTCGACGGCCAACGCCCGCAGCAGATCGAGGATCTCGGCCTGCACGGTGACATCGAGCGCGGTGGTCGGCTCGTCCGCGACGAGCAGCCCGGGCGAGTTGGCGATGGCCATGGCGATGACGACCCGCTGCCGCTGCCCACCGGACAACTGGAACGGAAACGCGGAGGCCCGCCGCTCGGGGTCGGGAATGCCGACCCTGCGCAGCAGCTCGACGGCTTCGGCAGCCGCCTCCTGCCGCGACACGTCCCGATGATTCCGCACAACTTCCGCTATCTGCCTGCCGATTCGGGTCAGCGGATCGAGCGCGGTGGCCGGCTCCTGGAACACCATCGAGGCCGTACGCCCACGCAGCCGCGCGAGTTCGGCCTCACCGGCGCCGACCACATCCGTACCGCCGACCGAAACACCCCCGGACGCACGGGCGTTGCCCGGCAGCAGCCCGAGGGCGGCGAGCGCCACGGTCGACTTCCCCGACCCGGACTCACCCACCAGGGCCAGCGTCTCGCCGGGCGCCACCCGCAACGAAACGCCACGCACGGCGGGCACATCACCGCTCTCCGTCGAGAAGGTGACGCCCAGGTTCTCCATCTCCAGGATGTTGTTCATCCGCGTCCCTTTACGTCGAAGGCGTCCCGCAGTCCGTCACCGATCGCGTTGAACGCGCACACGACGAGGATGATCGCGAGCCCCGGCGGCACGATCAGCCACCAGCGCCCCGAGTAGGCGGCCGTCAGCCCGGCCGAGAGCATGCCGCCCCAGTCGGTCGCCGGCGGCTGGACGCCCAGCCCCAGATAGGACACATAGGCCACGAGCAGAATCGCGTCGGCGACCTGGAAGGTGGCCGCGACGACGATCGTCGACACCGAGTTGGGCAGGATGTGCCGTGCGATGGCCCGCCCGTGGCTACCGCCGATGGCCCGCAGGGTCAGCACATAGTCCCGCCGCTTCAAGGTCAACGTCTCCGCCCGCACGAGCCGCGAGGGCACGAGCCAGGACACCAGCCCGAGGATGACGATCAGCCCCGGCACGCCAGGCGTGGTGATGGCGGACACGACCAACAGGATGAACAGCGCGGGGATCGCGATCCCGGCATCCACGACCCGCATCATGACGGCGTCGACCCACCCACCGGCATACCCCGCGATCGACCCCCAGAGCGTCCCGATGACGGTGGCGAGCACCCCGGCGGCAAGCCCGACGAGCAACGACACCTTCCCGCCGTACATGAGCCGTCCGAGCTCGTCATGCCCGACGGCATCGGTACCGAGCCAATGGGCCCCGCTGGGCGAGAGGTTGACCTGAGTCAGATCGGTATGGGTCTGGTCGGTGGAGTAGAGGAGGGGGCCGAGGAAGCAGAACAGGAAGAAGAGGATCACCACTAGGAGTCCGGCGACCGCGAGCTTATTGCGCGCGAAGCGCGCTTTTAGGGGCGCGGGGAACTGCGCGACCAGCCCCCACCGACCCGCACTCTGAACACTCACGCCAGACCCCCCTTAACGCGAGGATCCACAACCCGCTGCACGACATCGGCGAGCAGTGTCCCCACCACAGTCGCCACAGAGATCACCAACACACACCCCAGCAACACCGGATAGTCGGACGACTGAGCCGCACTCCAGAACAGCAGCCCCATCCCGGGGTAGTTGAAGAGCTGCTCGACAACCAACGCACCCCCGAACAGCACCGGCACGTAGTACCCGAGCATCGCGATCACCGGAGTCAACGAGTTCCGGAACACATGCCTGAAGAGAATCGCCCGCTGCCGAGAACCCCCCGCCCGAGCAGTCCGGACGTAGTCCTCGGACAGGTTCTCCAAGGTCGCAGCCCGCATGTACCGACTGAACACGGCGACCATCGAAGCCGCCCCGGTAACCACAGGCAGCACCAACGCCACCGGATCAGCGAAGACTTGAGCAACCGTGTCCCCCTGCGGCGCCTGCGAAGGAAACCACCGCACGACCTGCGTGAAGACCATCACCAGCACAAGTCCCAGGAAATACACGGGAGTCGAGTACGCCACGAAACTCAACGTGGTGATGACATAGTCGGCCGGCTTGTTCCGCCGCACGGCCTGCCACATGCCCAGCGGAAGGGCGAGCAGCAGCCCGACGACCGCCGACAGCACGGTCAACACCAGTGTCTTCGGGAGCCGTTGCTCGATGAGCTGGGACACCGCCTCGTTGAGGGTGTACGACGTGCCGAGGTCCCCGTGCAGCAACTGCCGCAGGTAGTACAGGTACTGCACGGGCAGTGGCCGGTCGAGCCCCTGGTCGTGGTTGAAGAGCGTGATCTGCTGGGGCGTGGCCTGCGGCCCGAGGATCCCGCGTGCGGGACCCCCGGGCAGCGCGTGCAGCAGCCCGAAGACCACGACCGTCACGATGAGGATGACGACCAGTGCCTGGGCGATCCGCCGGGTCAGATACAGGAGGGTGTCCATGCCTCAGCTGGTCCACTTCCACTGTGCCGGGTGGAAGTTGGCGAGCGGGTCCTGCGAGAAGCCGCCGAGGCCGTTCTTGACGACGGAGATCTGGTAGTCGGGCTCCGGCAGCCAGATCACCGGCAGGTCCTTGGCGAGGGCCGCGCTGTAGTCCTGGACCGCCTGCGTCGAACTCGACGTCGTGGACGCGGAGATGAGCTTGTCGACGTCGGCGTTGGAGTAATTGCCGAAGTTCGCGCCGCCCTTGGTCTGGAAGAGCGAGTCACCGGTCGGGAAGGCCGGGAAGTACCAGCTGCCGGCCGTACCGAAGTAGGACAGCTGCCACTTGCAGATCGACTGCGAGGCCGTGCACTGCGGGGTCTGCGACAGCACGGAGTTGACCGGTGCGGTCTTGATGGAGAACTTGATGCCGGTCTTCGCGAGCGAGGACTGGATCGCGCTCATCATGTTGTCGGTCACCGTCGAACCGGACTGCGACAGCACCTGCATCTGGAACTTGGTCCCCTTGGCGACCCCCGCACCGCACTGAGCGGCGCCGGTGCCCGGGCTGGTGCAGGTCATGACCCCGCCCTGCTCGCTCCAACCATGGCCGGTGAGCAGCGACTTGGCGGCCGAGGTCGAGAACGGATACGGGTCGCTCTTCTGTGTGGCCGACAGGAACGACGAGGTCTGCGCCTGCGGGACCGGCCCGTAGCCGGGCACCGCCGTCCCGTTGAAGATGACCTTCGCCAGAGTGCTCTGGTCGATCGACCGCTGCACGGCCTGCCGGGCGTAGAGCTGCCTGAACACGGCACCCATGGAAGGGTTGTTGAAGTTGTACGGCATGTAGGTGATCGCCCAGCCCGACCACGGCTTCACGGTGTAGCCCCGCGCGGTGAAGCTGTCCTTCTGGTCGAGGTCGGTCGCCTCGATGTAGCCGTAGTCGACGGTCCCGGAGCGCAGCGCGTTCTTCTCGGCGTCGGCCGTCGTGAACGGGAGGAGGTTCACGGTGGGGATGCCGGCCTTCTCGCCGCCGTCGTACTTGGTGTTGGCGGCCAGGACGACCTTGCCTGCCGTGGAGAAGGACTTCACGGTGTACGGGCCGCTGACCGTCTTCCAGAGGGCGTCGGTGGCGTACCCGTTGATGTTCTTCGCCGCGCTGTTGAGGTACGTCCAGTCCTTCTTGGTGTCCCCGGCCTTGTCCCACACGTGCTGGGGGAGCGGGTTGATGGAACTCAGCTCGTTGGCCAGCATCCACTGCGGGTTGTAGGCCTTGTCGAAGGTGATCGTGAAGTGGCGGGCGTCGACGGTCTTGAAGGACGTCCAGTTGTCCGGCGCCTTGCCCGGGTTGTAGCCCGCCCACTGCGACTTGTTCGCCTTGATGAGGTCGAACCAGAACTTCACGTCGGCGGAGGTGATCGGCTTCCCGTCGCTCCACTGCCGCTCGCCGAGGGTGATCGTGACGCTCTTGTTGTCGGCCGCGAAGTCCGCCGCGGTCGCCACCGAGCCCTTCTTGTTCCAGCCCATGGTCCCGGTCGAGCCGTCGTAGGCGATCAGCGGCTCCCACAGCGCGTTCGCGATGGAGATGTTGTTGGTGTTGAGGTGGGCCGCGGTGCCGATCGGGAGGATCCAGTTCGGGGTGAAGTTCGCGGGCAGCGCGTAGTTGATCGTGTCGCGTGACCCGGAGGACGACGTACCGCTCGACCCGGAACAGCCCGCGAGCAGCAGCGAGGCCGTGGTCAGGGAGGCACCGGCGAGGAGTCTCTTGCGGACAGGGGACATGGTTCTCCTCGGAAAAAGAGGGGCGGAGGCGGGAGTGAGGACAGTCAACGACCCCTGTGGGCGAAGAAACAGGCGTGCCGCTGTAAAAAGCCTGTTACTGCCGTTCTGAAAAAAGCGCACAGGGCATTCGGGTGACTTACGCTCGTCGCCCCGACCGCCGATCCGGAAGTAACTTCCTTCATGGCTGAAAAAAGTGCCCATCGCCGGAAGAGCACCTCGGGCGTCTCCTCGCTGGCCGAGCACGTCCTCGAACTCCTCGCCTCCGGGCAGGCCGCCACCCGCACCGACCTCGCCGAACTGCTGGGCGCCGCGCCCTCGACGATCTCCCTCGCGGTGAGCCAGCTGGTGTCCCTGGGTCTGGTCGCCGAGCACGGCACGCGCTCCTCCACCGGCGGCCGGCCGCGCAAGGTGCTGCGGCTGGGCGGCAGCGACGGCTTCGCGGTCGCGGCCGAGCTCGGCGGCAAGCACGCGCACGTGGGGGTCGTACTCCCCGGCGGCGGCCTCACCGACGTGTCGACGGTGCCCTTCCCCACGGCGGACGGTCCGGAGGCCGCGCTGCCGGACCTCGCCGACACCCTCGAAGGCCTCGCGGAACGGCGCGGGCCGGAGCTGCTGCGCGGGGTCGGCCTCTCGCTGCCGGGCCCGGTCGACGTCGCGGGCGGCGTCGTGACCCTCCCGTCCCGGATGCCCGGCTGGAACCGGTTCCCGGTCCGGGCCTGGCTGGAGGACCGGTTCGGCGTCCCGGCGGCCATCGAGAACGACGCCAACTGCATGGCCGTGGGCGAGCACACCGTGCAGCCCGCAGAGCGCCGACAGTCGATCATGGTCAAGACGGGCACCGCGATCGGCGCCGGCGTCATCGCCGACGGCCGCCTCTACCGCGGCGGCACCGGCGCGGCGGGCGAGATCACCCACGTCCGCGTCGAGGCCGCCCACGACATCCCCTGCTCCTGCGGCAACACGGGCTGCCTCGAAACCGTCGCCTCGGGCGCCGCCCTGGTCCGCATCCTGCGCGGCCACGGCCTGGACGTGACGTCCACCGAGGACGTCGTACGCCTGGCCACCGACTCCCACCCCGAGGCGACCCGAGCCGTCCGCCAGGCCGGCCGCTACCTCGGCCAAGTCCTCGCAGCCAACGTCAACTTCTTCAACCCGGACGCCGTGTACCTGGGCGGCATTCTCTCCACCCTGGAGCCCTTCGTCGCGGCCGTCCGCAGCCAACTCTACGAAGGCTGCCACCCGTTGGTCACGGAACACCTGGTGATCGAGCGCGCCAGCCTGGGAGCCGACGCGGGCTTGGTGGGAGCAGGCCAGTTCGCGCTGCAACGGGCGCTGGCCCAGGCGCTCCAGACGGTCACAGACAAACCCCGGTAGGCCTCTCAGGGGCGCGGGGCTGTGTCAATTTGC
>NZ_BARG01000048.1 GCF_000376565.1 Streptomyces hokutonensis
GCAAATAGACACAGCCCCGCGCCCCTGGACGGTCGGCCTGAGTTTCACTCGCTCGGGTCTCGCCGCGCGCGGCTCTCTGCTGACCGGGCTTCGATGGTGTTGCCGCCGTCCTCGGTCTAAGGAGACCCGCTCATGCGTCGCACCGCGCTTGCTCTGTCCGTTGTCGCGCTGGTGGGTGCCGGCGGGCCCGCTGTGGCCGTTGAATCGGGGGCCGAGGTCAGTCCCAGCACTGTTCAGGCGGGTGGCAGCGTGACCGTCGACGTGTCGTGCGAGGTGGTCGGGGGGACCGCGCCCGACAGCATCCAGGGCAGGTCCCAGGGGTTCGACGACGGGACCGTGGAGCTGCGGAGGGTGCCCGGCAACGACGACCGGGCCGCCGGGACCGCCTATCGCGGGACCGCACGCGTCTCCGACGGGGAGGGGAACGGGCGGGACCCCGCGTGGACCGTCGACGGGACCTGCCCCGCGCCGCCCGGCGGGCAGGGCAGGCCGTGGAGTGCGACCTTCAGCGTGGAACACGGGGGCGGTGGCGGGCAGCCGCCGTGTCAGGAACCCCGGGGTGATTCCTGTGCCGGTGCCGCCGTGATCGAGCGCGGGGTGCGGGCCGGGGAGGGCGGTACCTTCACCGACTCCGTGCCGGCGCTGGTCGCCGGTGGTGTGCTGATCGCGGGCGCGTGCGGCGGTGCCGTGTACCGGCTGCGCAGGCGGACTCCGGGACACTGAGGGCACGACCAGGACACGGCACGGCACGAGGGACTGCGCGGAGGCACCATGCGGCAGGCGGACGCGGTAGGCCAGGGACCCGTCCGCTACGGGCCGGTGTTCCCCGACGACGGACTGCCCGTGCTCCCGGAGCTGGCCGCCGTCCTGGCCGCCGCCGCGAGCCGCACCGAGGAACAGCCGGTCGGCGGCGCTCCCGCGCTGCTGGAGGCCGCGAGCGGCTACTTCGAACGCCGGGGATTGCCCGCCGAGCCCGCCCGCGTGGCCGCCGCCCCGGGTGCTCCCGCGCTGCTGGTCGCGCTGACCGCGGCGCTCGGCGGTGACGTCCTGGTGCCCAGACCGTGTGCCGCCTGGTGGGCGCCGTACGCCCGGCTGCTGGGCAGACCCGTGTTCCATGTGGGCACTCCGGCCGAGTGCGGCGGGGTGCCCGACCCGTACGCCCTGCTGGAGACCGTGCGCAGGGTCAGGGACGAGGGCGGTGACCCGCGGCTGCTGGTGCTGTCGGTCGCCGACGACCCCACCGCCACCGTCGTGCCGCCCGAGGTCATGCACGAGACCGTCGAGGCCGCCGCGGGTGAGGGCCTGCACCTGGTCAGCGACGAGACCTGGCGCGACACCCTGCACGCGCCCCGGCGCACCATGCTGCTCAGCCCCGCCGAGATGCTGCCCGACCGGGTCACCGTCGTCACCGACCTCGCCGGCGCGCTCCTCCCGTCCGGCTGGCCCGCCGCCGTCGCCCGCTTCCCCACCGGCCGCGCCGGGAACGCGCTCCACGCGCGCGTGCTCGACGTCCTCACCGCACTCGGCGCCCGGGTGGCCGCACCCGTCGCCGCCGCGGCCGGCCACGCCCTAGGCGAGCCCGCGTCGGTCGTCGCCCGCCGCGACAGGGCCGTAGGGCTGCACGCGCGCGTGGCCGTCGCCGCGCACGCGGCCGTCACCGGGGCGGGCGCGTTCGCCCGGCCGCCGCAGGCGGGACGTCATCTGTACGTCGATCTCGGGCCGTTGCGCCACGCGCTCACCCCGCAGGGGGTGGGCGACGCGCAGGACCTGGAGGAGTTCCTCACCGCCCGGCTCGGCATGCCCGCGCCGGGCGGCCACCGCTTCGGCGACGACCTGGGCGCGCTGCGGGTACGGCTGTCCACCGGACCACTGCTGGGCCGAACCGATGAGGAACGCGCGGAATGCCTCATGTCACCCGTGCCGTTGGAACTGCCACACGTGCAACGCGCGTTGATGTCCTTGAGGTCGGTCTTCGACGATCTCCGCGACGACGCTCAGCGATGGGAGCCTCCTCGATGACGCAGCAGTCCGAGTCGACCACGACGACCCCGGACGCCGGCCGCACGGCGTCCCCGTCTCCCTTCATCCCCTCCTCCCCGCCGCTCGCCGAGCCCCGCCCCCTCGGCGAGCGCCGTGTGTGGCCCCGGACCTTCCACGACCGGCTCACCGCCCCGCTGCCCGGCCTCAAGGCGATCGCCCGCTTCGCCCGCGAGGGCTCCGTACGGCCCCGCCCCGAGGGCCTCGCCGACATCCCCCGACTCCCGTTCGCCCCCGAGCCGTTGCCCCGGGTCGACTCCCTGACCGTCGCCGTCACCTGGGCGGGACACGCCAGTTGGGTGGTGCAGATCGGCGGGCTGACGATCCTCACCGACCCGGTCTGGTCCCGCCGCATCCTCGGCACCCCGGCCCGCATCACCCCCGTGGGCGTCGCCTGGGAAGCACTCCCGCCCATCGACGCCGTCGTCATCAGCCACAACCACTACGACCACCTCGACGCCCCCACCCTGCGCCGACTCCCGCGCCACACCCCGGTGTTCGCGCCGGCCGGCCTCGGCGGCTGGTTCCGGCGCCGCAGATTCACCCGCGTCACCGAACTGGACTGGTGGGAGGCGGCCCGACTCGACGGCGTACGGCTCGACTTCGTCCCCGCCCACCACTGGTCCAAGCGCAGCCTCACCGACACCTGCCACTCCCTGTGGGGCGGCTGGGTGATGACGGCACCGGACGGACAACGCGTCTACTTCGCGGGCGACACGGGCTACGGCCACTGGTTCTCGCGGATCGGCCGCCGCTATCCGGGAATCGACCTCGCCCTCCTGCCCATCGGGGCCTACGACCCGCGCTGGTGGCTGAGCGACGTCCACTGCGACCCGGAGGAGGCGGTGCGGGCGGCCCAGGACCTGGGCGCGCGGCGGATGGCCCCGATGCACTGGGGCACGTTCGTCCTGTCGGCGGAGCCGGTCCTGGAGCCGCTGACACGGGTCAAGGCGGCATGGGAGAAGGCAGAGTTGGCGCGCGAGGACCTGTGGGACCTACCGGTAGGAGGCTCAAGAGTGCTTGCCTAGGCGGGAGTCGTCCTCCGCACCCTGCGCCACACGGTCGGGGCCGCGCTGATCGCCACGGTCAGCGCGACCGCGGCCACCACACCCTCCCACGGCTCGGGGAACAGCGAGCCGCCGAGGATGCCGATCAGCTGGTACGTCACCGCCCAGGCCAGACACGCCGGCGCATTGCCCCGGGCGAACCGGCGGATCGGCCACTCGGCGAGCAGACAGGCCAGCATCACCGGAATACGCCCCGCCGGCACCATCCGGGACAGCACCAGCACCGTCACCCCGTGGTCGGCCAGCTTCTTCTGGGCCTGCTCAAGACGGTCCTCGGGGGCCCGCGCGCGGATCGCCTCCAGCCAGCGCGAGCCGTTCTTCGACCCCATCCCGCGCCGCCCCAGCCAGTACAGCGCGACATCCCCGAGGAACGCGGCCAGCGAAGCCGTCACGAACACCAGCGCCAGCGCGAACGGCGCCGTCTGGTGGAACGCGACCACGGCCGCCGAACTCACCAGCGCCCCCGTGGGAATCACCGGCACCAGCGCCCCGAACAGCACCAGCAGGAACAACGTCGGGTACCCGATGGCCTGTTGAGTGGACTCGGGCGACGTGGTCGCCGTCGCGGACACCGCCTGGGCGATCCAGCTCACCGGGCGACCTCCGGCCGTACGCTCTCGCCGTGCCCGAGCCGGTGCACGGCCACGGAGGGCGCGAGTCGGGCCGCGATGCGTACGAACTCGTCGCCGGGCGTGTGGAATTCGTGCGGGCGCACCGCGTCCATCCCGATCGGCCAGTACGTGCCGTAGTGCACCGGCACCGCACTGCGCGGCGAGAGCCGCGCCAGCGCCTCGGCCGCGCGCCCCGCGTCCAGATGTCCCTCGCCGAGATACGGTCCCCAGCCGCCCACCGGCAGCAGCGCCACGTCGACCGGCCCGACCTCCTTGGCCATGTCGTCGAAGAGTCCGGTGTCCCCGGCGAAGTAGGTGCGCGCCTCGCCCTCGACGACGTAGCCCAGCGCGGGGGAACGGTGCGGTCCGACGGGCAGCCGCCGCCCGTCGTGCCGCGCGGGCACGGCCCGTACGACCAGGTCGCCGACCATCGTCTGGTCGCCGGGAGACACCTCGTCGATCCGCAGCTGCCGGAGCCGGCGCAACCCCGGCACCGCGCGGAGTGCGCCCCGGGGCACGAGCAGGCGCGTGCCCGGGGCGAGGGAGCCGAGCGAGGGAAGGTGCAGGTGGTCGGCGTGCAGATGGGAGACGAGCGCCAGGTCCGCGCGATGGGCCTCGGGCGGTGGCACCGCGCCCCGGCGGCGTCGTAGATGCGCGAGCCGGCGGGCGAACAGGGGGTCGGTGAGGACACGTGTGTCCGAGTCCTCGATCGTGCAGGTGGCGTGACCCCACCAGGTGATCTCCACCGGCACCTTCTTTGCCTCCTTCGCGCGACTCCCCCGAAGCCTACGGGCAGGAGTAGGGTCGGCGGCGAAACCCGGAGGTGAGGGGGACGCCATGGGACAGGTACGCGGTGCCTCCGGTATGCCCTCGCGGGTCAGGGTCACGGCGATCGCCAGCCTGACACCGCTGGAGGAACTGGACGAGGACCCCTTCCTGGTCGACTCGCGCAGCCAGCACGCCATGTGCGCCCGCTGGGCCGCCGACCACGGCTATGTGATCGCCCGCGAGCTCCTCGTGCGCGGACTGCGCCCCGACCACAGCGCCCTGTGGGACGGCGTCCGCCCCGGCCTCGACCTGTTCGTCGCCCCCAGCCGCCGGGTCCTGGAGAGCGCGCTGTCCTCCGTCGAGGAGTTCACCGACGAGTGCGCGCGCCGCGGGGTCCGGATCGAGACGGTGGGCCGCGCGGAACCCTGCTACGACGCCCAGATGAAGGCCAGCGTGCACCGACGGCTGTCCATGCCGACGGCGGGCTACGACGGCCGGTGACATCTGGACCGTTCCACCCGTTGTGACAAGGTGGGTGGAGGCCCGCCAGGTCGACGGGCCCGGGACGTGAGGTGTACGGGGCGTGGGTGGAGCGCGTTGGCGGCGGCTCGCCAGTCAGGTCGGGCGGAGTATCGCGGTGTGGGCGGTCTCCACGGTCACCATGCTGGTGCTCGCCGGGATCCTGCCGGACTTCAAACTCCAGTCGGCGGACGGTGACAGTGCCACCCGTATCGGCGTCACGGCGGCGTTCGGCGCCGGCGCTTTCGGTGTGCTGTCGGCCCTGGTCTGGCCGCTGCTGGTACGGCTGTTGCTGCTGGTGCCCGCACTCGTCCTCGGCCTCTTGGTCTTCGTGCTCAACGGATCGCTGCTGCTGATCGCCCTGCGCATCAATCCGGACGGCGGGCTGCGCGGCCAGGTCGCCCCCGAGACCGCCGTGGTCGTCGCCGCCGTGATGTCCGCCGTGGCCTCCGCGACCGGCGGTGCCCTGGCCGTCCGTGACGACGACGCCTACCGCCGGCGCCTCTACCGTCTCGCCGACCGCCGCCGCAGGGCCCTGCCGCCCGGCCCGTCCTCGCCCGGCACCGTCTTCCTCCAGCTCGACGGCGTCGGCCACGACGTCCTGCTCGACGCGATGGCGAAGGGGCTGATGCCTACCGTCGCGCGACTCCTCGGCGGCGACCGCCCCACCCACCGCCTCACCCCGTGGCGCACCGACTGGTCCAGCCAGACCGGCGCCAGCCAACTCGGCATCCTGCACGGCTCCAACCACGACATCCCCGCGTTCCGCTGGTACGAGAAGGACACCGGCGAGGTGATGGTCTGCAACCGCCCGACCAGCGCCGCCGAACTCCAGCGCCGCGCCATCGAGCACACCGGCGACGGCGGCCTCCTCACCGTGGACGGCGCCAGCCGCGGCAACCTGTTCAGCGGCGGCGCCGACGAACAGGCCCTCGTGCTGTCCATCGCGATCCGCCGCCGGGGCCGGGAGAACCGTTCCCGCGCGGGCTACTTCGCCTACTTCTCCGACCCCGCGAACGCCGTCCGCACCGCGATGTCCTTCGTCGCCGAGGTCGGCCGCGAGATCGGCCAGTCGACCCGCTCCCGCCTCACCAGGCAGCGCCCCCGCGTCAAACGCGGCGGCCTCTACCCCCTGGTCCGCGCCTTCGCGACCGTCGTGGAACGGGACGTCGTCGTCGCCGCGGTCATGGGCGACATGCTCGCGGGCCGCACCGCCGTCTACGCCGACCTCGTGGCCTACGACGAGGTCGCCCACCACTCGGGACCGCGCAGCCGGGACGCCGCCAAGGTCCTCCAACGTTTGGACCGTTCCCTCGCGTTGATCGAGAACGTCGCCGAGCACGCCCCGCGCCCGTACCGCATCGTCGTCCTCTCCGACCACGGGCAGAGCCCCGGCGAGACCTTCCAGGGCCGCTACGGCCTCACCCTCGGCGACCTCGTGCGGGCGGGCTGCGGGCTGCCCGTGCCGCGCCGGGCCCGCCGCACCCACAGTGGCGCCGAGGCCCGCGCCGCCGTCCGCGCGGCGCTGCGCAGGCCCGCCAAGGACGGCGACGAGCGGCAGGCCCACTCCGGCCGCCACTCGGAGCCGATCGTGCTGGCCTCCGGCAACCTCGGCCTGATCTCCTTCCCGGACGTGCCGCACCGCATGACCAAGGAGGAGATCGACGCCCGCCACCCGGCCCTCCTCACCACCCTCGCCAACCACCCCGGCGTCGGCTTCGTCCTGGTCCGCAGCGCGGAGCACGGCGGAGTCGTCCTCGGCGCGCACGGCGCTGAGCTGCCGGTGGCCGAACTCGACGACAAACAGGCCCCGTTGGCGGACTTCGGTCCCGGTGTCGCGGACGCCGTCCGGCGCACCCACTCCTTCCCGCACACCGCCGACATCATGGTCAACTCCTGGTACGACCCCGCCGAGGGCGAAGTCCTCGCCTTCGAGGAGCAGATCGGCTCCCACGGCGGCCTCGGCGGCTGCCAGGGCAGGCCGTTCCTGCTGTCGCCGCGTGCCCTCTCCGCGCCCGTCGAGGACGGCGAGGACCTCGTCGGCGCCGAGCACATCCACCGCGTACTGCGGCGCTGGCTGCGGGAGTTGAACGGCCCGCAGGTGCCGCTGCCGGCGGAGCCCGAGGAGCGGGCCGCCTGAAAATGGGCTGCGGTGGGCGGTTCGTGCGCCCACACTGTTCGAGTCTCCCCACCTCGAACCTCCTTCAGGAGCTGCTGCTTTGCAGGCTGCCGTCACTGTCACGCCCGCCCGGATCCCCGAACTGCTGCTGGGTCTCGCGACCGTCCGCCCCGTCTTCCTCTGGGGCGCCCCCGGCATCGGAAAGTCTTCCCTGGTAAGGGAGTTCGCCCAGTCGCTGGGGCTGGAGTGCGTCAGTCTGCTCGGCACGCAGCTCGCGCCCGAGGACCTGATCGGCGTACCGCAGATCCGTGACGGACGGTCGGTGTTCTGCCCGCCGGAGGCCATCGCGCGCGACGAGCCGTACTGCCTGTTCCTGGACGAACTCAACGCGGCCACACCGGATGTGCAGAAGGCGTTCTACTCGCTGATCCTGGACCGCCGCATCGGGAACTACGAACTCCCCAAGGGCTCCATCGTGATCGGCGCCGGCAACCGCGCGACCGACAACGCGCTGGCCCGCCCGATCGCCTCCGCGCTGATCAACCGGCTCACCCACGTCCACCTGGAGGCGTCCCCGAAGGACTGGCTCGCATGGGCCGCCGCCAACGGCATCCACCCGTGGATCCTCGACCACCTCACCGACCGCCCCGACCACCTGTGGTCCAAGCCGCCAAAGACCGAGGAGCCCTTCTCCACGCCCCGCTCCTGGCACATGCTCTCCGACGCGCTGGGCTCCTTCGGACCCGACCTCGACGAGGACACCCTCAAGGTCATCGCGCACGGCACGCTGACGCCCGCCCACGCGGTCGCGTTCTGCGGCTACGTCAAGATCGTGCGCAGCCGCTTCGGCATCGAGGCCGTCCTCAAGGGCGACGCCCGCTGGCCCAACCGCACCGAGGACCGCGACCTCCTCTACTACCTCGCCGAGTCCTTCCGTAGCCGCCTCATCAAGGAACTCCCCGCCAGCAAGGACCACTTGTCGGCGAACGGCCGCCAGACCGCCTACCGCGCCAAGTCCCTCCTCGTCCAACTCGCCGAGATCTCCGTCGAGGTGGCCCAGAGCGTCATCGCCTCGGACGACGACGGCAACCCGGTCCTCCCGGCCTGGTTCCTGGTGGAGGCGGCCCGGGACATGCCCCGGCTGGTGGAGGCGCGGCGGTGAGGTGGGGAAGTGAACGGGCCGCTACGGCAAGGCAGTTCGGTGAGCCCCGGGCTCGGCGAGGTGGCGAACGGGCCGTCATGACACGGGGGTTCGGCGTCGCCCGGGCGCGGACGACTCTCCCGCTCGGCTCCACGCGGGCGCCGCTCCGGCCCGGATCCGTCCCGGAGGCCCGACCGTGAGCCGTACCCGCAAGAAGGACCCCGAGCAGAAGAAGCCCGACCCGGCGACCGAGGCGTTCACGGCCGGGTTGAAGCTCGTGTGGGCCAACCCCGCGCTCGCCGCGATCGACTTCGAGCTGTGCCGGGAGGAGGAGTGCCGGGCCGCGCCCCGTGACGGGCTCGTCCTCGTCAACTCCAACGGGTATCTCCACGCGCACCCCACCCGGCTCGCCGAACCCGCCGAATGGGCCTGGGCGATCGCGCACGCGCTCATCCACCTCGGCTTCGGCCATGTCCCCGGCGCCAACGGCGAGCGCGAACAGCCCGACCGCTTCGACCTCGCCGCCCGCTGCGTCGTCGTAAACCGCTTCCTGCTCACCTTCCCCATCGGCCGCACCCCCGAAGACCTCCCCGCCACCTACCCCTCGGGCGACGAGGAACAACTCGCCGCCCGCTGGCGCCGCGACGGCATCCCGGCCGCCTACGAACACTGCGGTACGGCGGGCAGCGACCCCGACCAACTGCTCGTACCGTGGCACGGCTGGCCCGGGAAGCCCGTCGACTGGCAGATCGCCTTCGCGAGCGCCCTCACCCGCACGATGTCCCTCGCCATGGACCTGGCCGGCGGCCGCCGCGACTCGATGTACGGCGGCCCGACCCGGCTGCGGCCCTGGGAGCGCGCCCTGAGCTGGTTCGTCTCCAACTACCCACTGCTCGGCGGCATCGCGGCCGGCATCACCCTCGTCGCCGACGCCGAACTCGCCCGCGCCCACGGCATCTCCGTCGCCGCCGTCGACACCGAGGCGGCCGAGATCTACATCAACCCGCTGCGTCAATTCGACGACGAGGAATGGCGGTTCGTCCTCGCCCACGAGATGCTGCACGCCGCCCTGCGCCACGGCGACCGCTGCGGCACCCGCGACCCGTTCCTCTTCAACGTCGCCGCCGACTACGTCATCAACGGCTGGCTGCGCGAGATGGACATCGGCACGATGCCCGAAGGCCTGCTGTACGACCCGGAGTTGAAGGACCTCTCCGCCGAGGAGGTCTACGACCGGATCACCGCCGACCTGCGCCGCACCCGCCGCCTGGCCACCCTGCGCGGCAAGGGCACCGGAGACATCCTCGGCGGCCCGCTCGGCAGTCCCCGCGACTACGTCGACCTCGACGAGTTCTACCGGCGCGGCCTCGCCCGCGGCCTGGACCTGCACCAGCAGCACGAACGCGGCTTCCTGCCCGGCGGGTTGGTCGAGGAGATCCGTACCCTCAGCCATCCGCCCCTGCCCTGGGACGCCCAACTCGCCCGCTGGTTTGACGAGTTCGTACCCCGCCCCGAGCCCGTACGGTCGTACGCCCGTCCCTCGCGCCGCCAGTCCTCCACCCCCGACATCCCGCGTGCCGGCCACTATTTCCCGCCGGAGGAGGTCGCCCGCTGCACCTTCGGCGTCGTCCTCGACACCTCCGGCTCCATGAACCACAGCCTCCTCGGCAAGGCGCTGGGCGCGATCGCCTCGTACGCCGAGGCCCGTGACGTACCGGCCGCCCGGGTCGTGTTCTGCGACGCGGCCCCGCACGACGCGGGCTATGTGCCGGTCACCGACATCGCCGGCCGGGTGCGTGTGCACGGGCGCGGCGGGACCGTACTCCAGCCCGGAATCGACCTGTTGCACCGCGCCGACGACTTTCCGCCGGGCGCGCCCGTCCTCGTCATCACCGACGGCTGGTGCGACGTACTGCGGGTGCGGCGCGAGCACGCCTATCTGATTCCACAAGGCGCTCGCCTGCCGTTCACCCCGCGTGGGCCGGTCTTCCGGGTGCGCTGAACCGGAATGTGATCGGATGGCTCCGAACGACATCCGCTTCGAAAGGAATCACCGTGGCTACCACGCGCACCGCACACACCGTCTGGGAAGGCGAACTCATCAAGGGCAGCGGCGAGGTCACCTTCGACTCGTCAGGCATCGGTGTGCAGCCGGTGACGTGGGCGTCGCGCGCCGAGGAGGCCAACGGCAAGACCAGCCCCGAGGAACTGATCGCGGCCGCCCACTCCAGCTGCTTCTCCATGGCGCTGTCGCACGGCCTCACCGGCGCGGGCACCCCGCCCACCCGCCTGGAGACCAAGGCCGACGTCACCTTCCAGCCCGGTGAGGGCATCACCGGCATCCACCTCACCGTCCGCGGCGAGGTCCCCGGCCTGGACGCGGCCGGCTTCGCGGCCGCCGCCGAGGACGCCAAGAAGAACTGCCCGGTCAGCCAGGCGCTCACGGGTACGACGATCACGCTGACGGTCGAATCCGCCTGATCCCGGCTCCCTCTCCCACCTCGATGCCGCACTCGGAAAACGGGTGCGGCATTGACTTTCCGCCACTCAAGTTTTGTGCTGGAGATCGGGCAGCGCTCGGCGGAAGGGGACGGCTATGGGACGTGCGGTCGGGATCGATCTGGGGACCACGAACTCGGTGGTCGCGGTACTGGAGGGCGGGGAGGCGACGGTCGTCGCCAACGCCGAGGGAGCGAGGACCACACCCTCGGTGGTGGCCTTCGCCAAGAACGGCGAGGTACTGGTCGGCGAGGTCGCCAAACGGCAGGCCGTGACCAACATCGAGCGCACCGCGCGCTCGGTGAAACGCCACATGGGCAACACCGACTGGCGCTTCCCGGACACGGGCGCCATCGACGGAACGCGGTACCGCGCCCAGGAGCTGTCCGCGCGTGTACTCCAGAAACTGAAGCGGGACACGGAGGCCTACCTCGGCGAGGACGTCACGGACGCGGTGATCACCGTGCCCGCCTACTTCGACGACTCCCAGCGCCAGGCCACCAAGGAGGCCGGCGAGATCGCGGGCCTCAAGGTCCTGCGGATCATCAACGAACCGACCGCCGCCGCCCTCGCCTACGGCCTCGACCGCGGCGAGGAACAGACCGTCCTCGTCTTCGACCTCGGCGGCGGCACCTTCGACGTCTCCCTCCTGGAGATCGGCGACGGCGTCATCGAGGTCAAGGCCACCAACGGCGACACCCACCTCGGCGGCGACGACTGGGACCAGCGGGTCATGGAGTACCTGGTCAAGAAGTTCCAGGGCCAGTACGGCATCGACCTCGGCAAGGACAAGATGGCGCTCCAGCGGCTGCGCGAGGGCGCCGAGAAGGCGAAGATCGAACTCTCCTCGGCCGCCGAGACGACGATCAACCTGCCCTACATCACCGCCTCCGCCGACGGCCCGCTGCACCTCGACGAGAAGCTGACCCGCGCCCAGTTCCAGGAACTCACCGCCGATCTCCTCGACCGCTGCAAGACCCCCTTCCACCAGGCGGTCAAGGACGCCGGCGTCAAACTCTCCGCCGTCGACCACGTCATCCTCGTCGGCGGCTCGACCCGCATGCCCGCCGTCACCGACCTCGTCAAGGAACTCACCGGCAAGGACCCGCACAAGGGCGTCAACCCCGACGAGGTCGTGGCTGTCGGCGCCGCCCTCCAGGCCGGAGTCATCCGCGGCGACGTCAAGGACGTCCTCCTCCTCGACGTCACCCCGCTGTCCCTGGGCATCGAGACCAAGGGCGGCATCATGACCAAGCTCATCGAACGCAACACGACCATCCCGACCCGGCGTTCGGAGATCTTCACCACCGCCACCGACAACCAGCCCTCGGTCGGCATCCAGGTCTACCAAGGTGAGCGCGAAATCGCCTCGTACAACAAGAAGTTGGGCGTCTTCGACCTCACCGGCCTGCCGCCCGCCCCGCGCGGCGTCCCGCAGATCGAGGTCGCCTTCGACATCGACGCCAACGGAATCATGCACGTCTCCGCCAAGGACCTGGCCACCGGCCGCGAACAGAAGATGACCGTCACCGGCGGCTCCGCGCTCCCCAAGGACGACATCGACCGCATGATGCGCGAGGCCGAACAGTACGCGGACGAGGACCGCAGGCGCCGCGAGGCCGCCGAGACCCGTAACCAGGCCGAACAACTCGTCTACCAGACCGAGAAGTTCGTCCGCGAGAACGAGGAACGCATCCCGGCCGACACCCAGTCGGAGGTCGCGGCGGCGGCCACGCAGGTCAAGACCCTCCTGGAAGGCGAGTCCGACACCGCCGAGCTGCGCGCCGCCGTCGAGAACCTCGCCACCGTCAGCCAGCGCATGGGCCAGGCCATGTACGCCCAGGCCGGGCAGCAGTCCCCGACGGAACAGACGGAGACCCCCACGGAACACACCTCACCCCAGGAGGAGGAAGGCGTCGTCGACGCGGAGATCGTCGACGACGAACGCGAGCCGAAGGGCGGCGCGGCCTAGCTCACGGTCCGCCCGCCGGGCGCGGTCGGCAGGGTGGCGCAGACGGCGTCCAGGACGGACGCGTACGGCGTGCCGAAGCCGGCCAGCCGGGCGCGGAGTCGGTCCAGCGCGGTGCGGTACTCGGTGAGCAGGTCGAGGTTGCCGGTGCGGGACGTGAACTCCAGGACCGCGGGGAGGAAGTCGGGCAGTTCCTCGCCGGTGAACTCCAACTCGTGCGCGCGGTACAGCTCTTGGAAGCGGGCCAGGGACGTACCGCGCCGCCGGGCGTCGCCGTCGTGCCACCGGCTCAGGTACAGGCTGTGCCCGATCTCGGAGTCGAAGACGTCCACGTAGTGCGCGGCGAGTTCCTGCGGCGGGGCGAGAGCCGCGTGGTCGACGAACTCCCGCAGCTGCGGAGCGGCCTCACGCAGCAGGGGAAGCCGGGCACGGAAGTCGTCGTCGGGGTAGGTCAGGCAGAGGGCGGCCCCTTGGTACAGCACAGCGTCCGAGGGCATCAGGCGTCCTTCGCTTCGTGGTCCGGCCGGTCCGGGCGGTTGGGCCCGTCGCCGGGCGCCGTGAACGGGTGCGTTCCCTTGCTCGCCCGTGGTGTCGAACCTAGGGCGGGGCAGGGGAGCGCACCCGTTCACAGCAGCCGTACGGGTCAGGCCTTGCGCGCGACCCCGCCGTAGACCGGGACGATGCCCTCCGCCTGGGCGGCCACGTCCTCCGGCTCCGGGCGCCAGCCGTAGACGGCGATCACGCCCGGGCCGAGCAGCTCCAGGCCGTCGAAGAAGCGCGAGAACTCGGTCAGCGAGCGCGGGTAGAACGGGGTGCCGCTGCGCCGGAAGTGCTCGGCCGCCTTTCCGATGGCCTCGGGGCTGAGATCCGGCGTGACCTGCGACAATACGAGGTAACTGCCCGGGGCGAGGACGTCGACGTACCGCTTGATCAGGCCGTACACGTCGTCGCCGTCGAGGTCGTCGCCCAGGTAGTGGGTGAGCGCGACCAGCGACAGCGCGACCGGCTGGGTGAAGTCGAGGGTCTCGCCGGCCAGCCGCAGGATGGTGTCCGGGTCGCGGACGTCGGCGTGCACGTACTCGGTGCTGCCCTCGGGCGCGCCGTGCAGCAGCGCCTCCGCGTGCCGCAGCACGATCGGGTCGTTGTCCGCGTACACGACCTTCGCGTCCGGGGCGACGCTCTGCGCCACCTGGTGGAGGTTCGGCTCGGTGGGGATACCGGTGCCGATGTCCAGGAACTGGCGTATCCCGGCCTCGGCGGCGGTCCGCGTCGCCCGGTGCATGAACCGGCGGTTGGCCCGCGCCCCGCGCACCGCCGTGCCGTCCGAGGCGAGGATCCGGCGCGCCAGCTCCTCGTCCACCGGGTAGTTGTCCTTGCCGCCGAGCCACCAGTCGTACACCCGCGCCGGATGCGGCCGGCTGGTGTCGATACGGGTGGGCGCGGCTTCGGATCCGGTCATGCGGTGTCGTCTCCTCGGGAGTTCGGGTCGGTGTGCCGGGCCGTGCTGTACCGGGAACGTGCTGTGTGCGGGCCGTGCTCAGAAGGTCTCGCGGTAGTCCCGCAGGATCTTCTTGGTGCGCTGCGCGGACGCGGCGTGCGCCGTCATGTGGTCGAGGACCTCCAGATGCGCGGAGACCTCGGTACGGGAGTCCAGATACAGGGCGCCGGTCAGATACTCGGTGAACACCATGTCGGGCAGCTCCGGTTCGGCGAAACGGAACAGCGAGAACGGGGCGTACGTCCCCGGGTGCGGGCCGTTCTCGAACTCCGCGACCTGGAGCGTGACCCGGTCGCGCTCGCCGAACTCCAGGAGTCTGTCCAGCTGTTCGCGCATCACCTCGCCGCGCATGCTCACCGGACGCCGCAGCACCGTCTCGTCCATGATCACCCACAGGTGCGGCGGATTGTCCCGCTCCAACAGCCCCTGGCGCGCCATCCGCAGGGACACATGCCGCTCGATGGTCTCCGGACCGGTCTGCCCGATCGTCCCGGCCTCCATCACGGCACGCGCGTAGTCCTCGGTCTGCAACAGGCCGGGCACGAAGTGCGGTTCGTACGAACGGATCAGCCCGGCCGCGCCCTCCAGGCTCACATAGAGGCTGAACCACTCCGGCAGCACGTCGTGGAACCGCTGCCACCAACCCGGCTGGTTCGCCTCCTCAGTGAGCGCGACGAACGAGTCCGCCTCCTCGTCGGAGACCCCGTACGTGCTCAACAGCACCTGCACATACGGCACTTTCAGCGCGACCTCGGCCATCTCCATCCGCCGTACGGTCGCCGGAGCCACCCGCAGGACCTGCGCGGCCTCCTCGCGTTTGATACCGGCCGCCTCGCGCAACTCCTGGAGCCTTCTGCCCAGCACTACCTGGCCCACGGTGGGCGCGGGCCGCCGCTCACTCACGCCACGCCTCCCCATACGCGCCGAAGTCTGGAGGCAGTGTGCCATGTTCCGGCCATTGTCTCAGCGGTTCGGAGATGATCATCCGTCAGTCACCCAGCCCGCGCAGGTACTTGGCCGTGGCCGGATCGGCCGGGAGGAACGTCTCGATCGCCAGCTCCGAGACCGTCACGTCCATCGGAGTGTTGAACGTGGAGATCGAGGAGACGAACGACAGCACCCGGCCCTCGTGCTCGATCCGCATCGGCAGCGCGAAGTACGGTACGGAGGAGGCCGGTTCGGCCTCGTCGCCTGCCTTGGCCGGCACCTGATACGCGGCGACCTCCTCGTACAGCGCCCGCAGCGGCTCGGACCGGTGCAACGCGATCTGCCGCTCCATCTGCGCGAGGAGATGCCCGCGCCACTCACCCAGATTGCGGATGCGCGGCGCCAGACCCTCGGGGTGCAGCGTCAACCGCATCGCGTTCAGCGGCGGTTGGAGCAGCGACTCCGGTACGCCGTCCAGCAGCATGGTGATGCCCCGGTTCGCCGCGACCACGGTGTAGACGGCGTCGACCACCAGCGCCGGATACGGCTCGTAGCCCTGGATCAGCCGCTCCAGACCCTCGCGCAACGCGCCCAACGCCGGGTCGTCCAACGGGGTTTCCGGATAGCGCGGGGCGTAACCGGCCGCCAGCAGCAGGGAGTTGCGCTCCCGCACCGGCACCTCCAGATGCTCGGCCAGCCGCAGCACCATCTCCTCGCTCGGCCGCGACCGCCCCGTCTCCACGAAGCTGATGTGCCGCGCCGAGGAATCGGCCCGCAGCGCCAGCTCCAGCTGGCTGACCCGCCGCCGCTCCCGCCAGGCACGCAGCAACGGGCCGACACCCTGGCCCGCGGAGGTGCCGGTGCCAGTACCGGTCGCGACGATGGTCATACGCACGACCGTAGTCGAAGCGGCCCGCCCGTGAGCGGACCGAGGAACCCGTCCGGGGGAGCCGTGTACCGGACTCACCCGGGGGCACTCGTCTGACCAGGCACGCAGCCCACCGCCTGTGGCACGCTGAAGTCGCCGAAGAGGAACCCGACCCCGAGGAAGGACCCAGGCCATGGCCGTCGCACCGCTGTCGCAGAAGGAGATCGAGGACCGCCTCGCGGAACTCCCGGGCTGGTCCGCCGACGCCGACCGCCTCACCCGCACCTACCGGCTCGGCACCCACTTCGCGGCCACCGCGATGGTCGTCCACATCGCCCAGGTCCAGGAGGAACTCGACCACCACTCCGACCTCACCCTCGGCTACAACACCGTCTCCCTCACCGTGAACACCCACAGCGTCGGCGGCGCGATCACCGACCTCGACTTCCAACTCGCCCGCAGGGTCGAGGACTTGGCCCCGGGCCACGGCGCGGCCTGACCGCACGGGACGGGTGGGGGTGACAGCGCGTGCTCGACTACGACAAGGAAGCCGACGCCTACGACGCGACACGCGGCGGCGAGCCCCGTGCCGCCGCCGCTGCCGAAGCCGTACTCGGCCTCGTCCCGCCAGGCGCCCGCGCCCTGCTCGACGTGGCCTGCGGCACCGGGATCGTCACCCGCCGCCTGGCCGCCGCCCGCCCCGGCCTGCGGGTCACCGGCCTGGACGCCGCCCCCGCCATGGCCCGTACGGCGGCGACCCGGCTCCCCGGCGCCGTACTCCTTGCCGACAGCCGCCAACTCCCTTTCCCCGACGGCGTGTTCGACGCCGTGACGACCATCTGGCTGCTGCACCTCGTGGCGGGCCCCGAGGACGCCAGGGCGATCATCGCGGAGTGCGCGCGGGTCCTGCGACCGGGCGGGGTGTACCTCACCACGGTCGACAAGGCCGCCGCCCACGACGTCGGCAGCGACATCGACGCCGTCCTCGCCCCACGCCCGCGCCGCCCCGCCCAGGACCGCCCCGACCACGTCCGCGCCCACGCCGCCGAGCAGGGCCTGCACCCGGCCGGCACGGCCCGCTTCCGTGGCCACGGCCAGGGCCGCAGCCCCCGCAGCACCACCGCGGACCTGCGACGCGGCTGGTTCACCATGCTGCCGCCCGGCCAGCCGCTCACCGAACGGTTCGCCGAGCGACTTCAGTCGCTGCCGGACCAGGAACTACCGCGCCCGGACCCCGAGTTCACGATCCTGGCCTTCAGGAAGCCTGTGGCCGGGTGAAGTCCATCGTCCAGTTCGTCACCCAACTCGCCCCGCCGTCCACCGAGAACGCCTGCTCCCAGCGCGCGCCGCTCGCGGAGACCCCCGACCACACGAACCGCACCCGCACCTCCTTCCCGTCGTGGGTGTCGTCGCCGTAGAACTCGCCCCGGCCGCCCTCGAACCGGCCCGTCACCGGCGGGAACAGCTTCCCGCTACGGCTCGACGACCAGTTCAGGGACCACAGTTCGGTCTCCTGGTCGAAGAGCCGCAGGGTCAGCCCCTTCGACCCCAGATACGGCATGTCGATCTCGTCGACGTTCGCGGCGCCGTCGAAGAGCGGCCAACAGCGACTGACCCCGGTGAACTTCTCCCAGCCACTGTCGGGTTGGAGGAAGTCGGCGAGACGACGGTTCACGACCTCCCACTCGCCGTGCAGGAAGTCGAAGTCGCGCGGGCTGCTCATGAGCGGTCTCCCGTGGTTCCGGCGGGCAGGGAGTCCGCCAAGTAGGCGTCGAGGTCCGGGACTTCGGGTGCGAGCAGATGCCGTACCCAGGCGTCCCGTTCGTGCAGGATCGGCGGCAGCTCCCAGACACAGCCGATCCACGGCAGGTCGGGAGTGACGAAGTGGGTGGGGTCGAGGTCGGGACAGCCGAGCACCGGCTGGCCCGCCGACGCGCCCCGGAAGTGCAGGACGTTGTCCCACACCCAGCTGTACGCGTTCAGATAGGCGCCGTCGTCACCGCCCCGGTGCAGGACGACGAACGTGGCCGGGGGAGTGCCGTCCGGCTCGGGCAGCAGCTTCGGCAGGATCGCGTACGCCGCCGCCTCCACCTCGGGCGCGATCCCGGCCGGATCGGCGGTGACGTGGTAGCGCTTGACGCGCCGCCCGGCCACCTCGATCGGCGGTGGCACGGTCAGCAGTTTCTCCGTGAAAGGCATGACAGGACGCTAGGAGCACTTCACTGACATCCTGTGTCAGTGAAGTCCAGCAGACTCCTCTCGATCCTGCTCCTGCTCCAGACCCGGGGGAGGATGACCGCCGCCCAGCTCGCCGAGGCCCTGGAGGTCTCGGTCCGCACGGTCTACCGGGACGTCGAGGCCTTGAGCGCGGCCGGTGTCCCGCTGTACGGCGACGCGGGCCACGCCGGCGGCTACCGCCTCCTCGACGGCTACCGCACCCGCCTGACCGGCCTCACCACGGACGAGGCCGAGGCCCTGTTCCTCGCCGGGGTGCCGGGACCGGCCGCCGAGCTGGGCCTCGGCCCGGTCCTGGCCGCCGCCCAGCTGAAGGTACGCGCGGCCCTGCCTGCCGAGCTGCGCGAGCACGCCGACCGGATCAGCGGCCGCTTCCATCTGGACGCGCCGGGCTGGTACGCGGACGCCGACGACACACCGTTTTTGCATACAGTCGCCGACGCCGTATGGCACAACCGCGTTCTGTATGCGATGTACCGCCGCTGGCGCGAGCCGACCGACGTGGAGCGCCGACTGGAGCCGTACGGACTCGTCCTGAAGGCCGGCCGCTGGTATGTCGTGGCCGGTCCCGGCCCGCGCACCTTTCGCGTCGACCAGATCCTCGCACTCACAACCCCCGACCCCGCCGAGGAGTTCACCCGCCCCGACGGCTTCGACCTCGCCGCGTACTGGACCGCCCACCAACGCGACTTCCACGACCGCCTCTACAGGAGCGAAGCGGTGGTCCGGCTCGCACCCGGCGCGACCCTCGCCCGGGCGGTCCCCCTCAACGGACGGGCGGAACCCGACGGTTGGACCCTGATGTCGGTCCCCATCGAGTCAATCGACCACGCACACGGCGAGTTCCTGCGCCTCGGCACGGACATCGAGGTCCTCGCACCACCCGAACTCCGCGACCGGATCACCCGCACGGTCGCCGAACTGGCCGAAAGATACGGCAACTTGCTCACCGGCAGCGGCGACTGAGAGCACGGAACCCGTCCGTCCTCCCAGGAGGTACGTCACGTGAGCTACCCGCACCCGCACGTGCGCCCACCGCACCAACACCCCAGACGAAGGGCCGTACTCTCCGCACTCACCGCCGCCGCGGCCCTGGTCCTCGCCGGACTCACCACCGGCGGCACCGCCCAGGCCGCCACCGCCCGCCAGGTCGAGGCCCTCGACCGCGGTGTCGTCAGCGTCCACACCGACAGCGGCAACCTGGTCAGCTGGCGCTGGCTCGGCACCGACCCCGACACCGTCTCCTTCAACGTCTACCGCGCCGGCACGAAGGTCAACTCCGCCCCGGTCACCGGCTCCACGAACTACTTCCACGCCGGCGCGCTCGCTCAGGCCGACTACACGGTCCGTGCGATCGTCGGCGGTGTCGAACAGGCCGACTCCGTCCATGCCGTCCAGTTCCGCACCGGCTACAAGGACGTCCCGATCACCCCGCCCGCCGGCGGCACCACCCCCGACGGCGTCGCCTACACCTACGAGGCCAACGACGCCTCCGTCGGCGACCTCGACGGCGACGGACAACTCGACTTCGTCCTCAAGTGGCAGCCCACCAACGCCAAGGACAACTCCCAGTCCGGCTACACCGGAAACACGATCCTCGACGGCGTCAGACTCGACGGCACCCGCCTGTGGCGCATCGACCTGGGCCGCAACATCCGCTCCGGCGCGCACTACACACAGTTCCAGGTGTACGACTACGACGGCGACGGCCGGGCCGAGATCGCCATGAAGACGGCCGACGCCACCGTCGACGGAACCGGCACGGTCATCGGCAACTCGGCGGCGGACTACCGCAATTCGAGCGGCTACGTCCTGTCCGGACCCGAGTACCTGACCATGTTCGACGGCCGGACGGGCAAGGCGATGAGTACCGTCGACTACGTCCCGGCGCGCGGCACGGTCTCCTCCTGGGGCGACTCCTACGGCAACCGAGTCGACCGATTCCTCGCCGGCACCGCCTACTTGGACGGCGGCCGCCCCTCCCTGATCATGGCACGCGGCTACTACACCCGCACCGTGATCGCCGCCTGGGACTGGCGGAACGGCGCCTTCACCCGCCGCTGGACCTTCGACACCAACTCCTCGACCAACACCGGCAAGGGCTACGACGCCCAGGGCAACCACCAGCTGGCGATCGCCGACGTCGACGGCGACGGCAAGGACGAGATCGTGTACGGCTCGATGGCCGTCGACGACAACGGCGCCGGCCTGTGGACCACCAAGAACGGCCACGGCGACGCCATGCACGTCGGCGACCTCGACCCGTCCCGCCCAGGCCTGGAGGAGTTCAAGGTCGACGAGGACTCCTCGAAACCGTCCTCGTGGATGGCGGACGCGAAGACCGGCGCGATCATCTGGTCCACACCAGCCAACGGCGACAACGGCCGGGGCGTCTCCGGCGACATCTGGGCGGGCAGCCCCGGCGCCGAGTCCTGGTCGGCGTCGGAGAGCGGCATCCGCAACCCCCAGGGCACGGTCGTGTCCACCCGCAAACCCTCCAGCACCAACTTCCTGTCCTGGTGGGACGCCGACCCGGTACGCGAACTCCTCGACTCCACCCACATCGACAAGTACGGCACGACCGCCGACACCCGCCTCCTGACCGGCGCCGACGTCCACTCCAACAACAGCACCAAGGCCACCCCGACCCTCTCCGGCGACATCCTCGGCGACTGGCGGGAAGAGGTCGTCTGGCCCACCACCGACAACACGGCGCTACGGATCTACTCGACCCCGTACGAGACGACCACCAGGATCACGACCCTGCTCCACGACACCCAGTACCGCACGGCCCTGGCCTGGCAAAATACTGCATACAACCAACCGCCCCACCCGAGCTTCTACATCGGCGACGGGATGGCGACGGCACCTCGGCCGACTGTCTACACTCCCTGACCGCACTGCCCGAGACAGGTGGCTGCGCGCGCCGTGGTGCGCGCAGCCACCCTCTCCGCCCTGCTCAGGCGACCGTGCAGGCCTGATCACCCACCTTGAACGACGCCGGCTTCGTATTCACCCCCGACCAACTCCCCGTGAACCCGAACCCCACCGACGAACCGGCCGCCACCGTCCCGTTCCAGCTCACGTTCTTCGCCGTCACGGTCGCGCCGGACTGGGTCCAGTCGGCGTTCCAGAGCTGCGCGATCTGCTGACCGTCCGCGAAGGACCAGCCAAGTGCCCAGCCGCTCCAGGCGGTTGACCCGCTGTTGGTCACCTGGACGTCGGCCTGGAAGCCGCCCGTCCACTGGTTGGTGATCCTGTACGTGACCGTGCAGACGGAGCCTGTGGGAGGAGTCGGATCGGTGCCACCACCCCCGCCGCCTCCGTCACCGGCGTCGGAGGAGTCGCCGTAGATCACCCCGCGCCCGTTCGTCGACACATACACCCGCCCGTACACCCGCGGGTCCCCGGTGATCGCCGCACCCGTCCAACCCCACTGGTGCGCATCGTCGTTGATCCGCGTCCAGCTCGCGCCCTTGTCGGTCGACCGGAAGATGCCGCGTACGCCGCCGATCTTCGCGCTGGCGAAGAGCGTCTGGTACGAGGCACCGGTCGCCGCCTTCCCGAAGCCGATGGTGTCGGCCTGGTCGACGTTCGCGAGCTTGGTGAAGGTGGCGCCGCCGTCGGTGGAGTGCCACAGCCCGTACGCCCCGTCGCTCGCCCCGCCCGCCAGCCAGACGTCCCCCTTCGTCCCGGGCAGCGCCTTGAACCGCACGCTGTCACCGCTGGGCAGCCCGGTCGCAGAGGACGCGGTGAAGGTCGCCCCGCCGTCCGAACTGACGTAGAACTTCCCGGACTTGAAGCCGTAGAAGGTCTTCGCGTCGACCCGGTCCGACTCGACGACCGCACCCGCCGGAATACCGCTGGACGCCGACCACGACGAACCGAATCCGACGGTGTACTGCACCCCGGCACCCGCCGGACTCCATACGAACCGGCTCCCGTCCGCTGCCGCGGCCACTGTCCCGCCACCGCTCACGCCCGAAGGATCCGTCCCCGCGAACCAGTTGGCGCCGTTGTCCGTCGAGAACGCGATGTGCGGCCCCGAGTCCAGATTGCCCACGCGCACCACCGTGTTGGGGTTGGTCTCCGCGAAGTCGAGGCTCGTGGTCGTGGTGAAGTTCGGCGAAGTGAACATCATCGAGGGAACCTTGGTGAGGTCCGTGTGCCGGAACCCGCCGATGTCGCCCAGTGCGCTGAGGAGTTGGGCCCCGCCGGACGGGGGAGCGGCGAGGTCGTTGACGGCCGTCTCCTCCAGCCCCTGCACCATCGGCTTCACGGTGAACTGGCCGCCGCTGTCCCAGTTCGTCAGGTTCTCCGTGCCGTAGAGCGTCGCACCCGTCCCGTACATCATCCGGTTCGAGTCGAACGGGTCGATCTCCAGCGACTCGGTCATCCAGCCCAGTTTCGGGGCCTGTTCGGGCGGCGACGGATTCGCCCCGAAGGTCAGCCAGGGCGAGGAGGACACGTCCATGGTGTAGCGGTTCGCACGGTTGGGATACGACGTGTAGTCCCAGGCCTTCGTCCAGGTGCCCCCGCTGTTCGTGGAGCGGAAGATCTGCGTGTCCGGCCACCAGGAGCTGTACGCCGTCGCCATCACGGTCCCCGGATGCTGCCGGTCGACGGTCAGACCGCTGAACCCGTAGTAGGTGTCCGCCTCCGCGACCGGGCTGATGTTCGTCCAGGTGCCGCTCGCGGTCGCATACCGCCACAGCTGGCCCTTGCCGCCGTCGTACGGCCCGCCCTTGTCGCTGTATGCGATGTACAGATAACCGTTGACCGCATCCAGTACACCCTTGTGCGCCAGATACCCCGTCGGCTGCCCGGCCACCCGGCTCCATGTCGCGCCCGCGTCCGTCGACCGGTACACGGCGTTGGCCTGGTCGGCGACACCGACGTAGATCGTCCTCGTCGCGCTGCCGGACGTACCCGTCGACTCGTCGAAGGTGACCCACACGATGCCCTGGTTGTCGCTGGCGTACCCGCTCGTGTCGGTCGGATCCTGCACATAGTTGCCGACATTCGGGAAGTTCGTCACCTGCGACCAGGTCACCCCGGAGTCCGTGGACCGCCAGAGCCCCTTCCCGCTGGGCGCGCCCAGATACAGCACGCTGTCCTTGTTGGGGTCGACGGCCAGCCGCTCACCCATACCTCGCCCCGGCATGTTCCCGCCGAGCTTGAACGGCAGATCCGTCTTCTGCCAACTCGCGCCCCGGTCACCGGACCTGAGGACGGCCCCGTTCGTCGGATCCCAGCTGTTCGTGTACGTGCCGACGGCCGCGTACACCTTGTTCGGATCGACCGGGTCGGACGCGAGACTCACCACCCCGGTGTGCCCCCAGTCGTCCCACCCGACCGAGTCCAGCAACGGCGTCCACGTCTTCGTCGCCTCCTGCCACCGGTAGGCACCGCCGATGTCGGTACGGGCGTAGGCGAGGTTCTTCTCCTTCCGGTTGAAGACGATGCCGGGCACGAACCCACCACCGTCGATACGGGCGTTGTGCCAGGTGTAGGTGTCGGCGGCGAGCGCGGTCTTCGGCGCACTCGCGGCAAGGGCGGACGGACTGCCCGCCAACAGGCCGGCGGCGAGGGCGAGTACGGCCGTGAGGATACGGGTTCTTCGCACGTGAGGTCCTCTCCTGAAGAGGCGGCAGGACACGAGTGCGGGGCGACCCCCAGTGCGGGTGGGGGCCGCCCGGCGGCTCCGAGAAAGTGCCGTGCAGTGAGGTGTTTTCAGGGGCGCGGGGAACTGCGCGACCAGCTACAACGGACCCGCAGCCAAGAACCGGCCCACCTCGCGGAGCACTCGGCCGAACTACTCAAGAAGCTCCGCATACGACCCCATGGCCAACGCGACATCCGCCTGCGCCCAGAACCGGTGATACGTGAAGACAGGCGCGGCCCCGCCCGCCAGATAGCTCTGGATCTTCGACCACGCCGGATCGTTCTTGTAGAAGGACCGCAACGAGGCGAACGTAGAAGCGGAGTTGACCGCGTCCCCGTTCGGCATCGTCCCGCTCCACCCGCTCGGCACATACACGCTGTCGTCGAACCGGTTGTAGTCCGCGCGGGTCTCCGGAACGGCGATACCGAGACTGTCCTGGTAGTTGCTCCACATGCCGTCCAACAGCGCCTTCGCCGTCGTCTTCGCCGCGGCGGAACCGGACTTCGCGGCGTAGTACGTCAACGTCTTGGCATACGCGGCGGCCACA
>NZ_BARG01000047.1 GCF_000376565.1 Streptomyces hokutonensis
GCCCCCGGCCGCCCTCACCGGCCCGCCCCCCAGCCTCCCCGTCCTCGCACCACCACCCCCTCCGCCGCCCACACCCCCGCCCGCCTCCCTCGCCCTCGACTACGTCGGCTCCGGCCCTCCCACCTACGACGCCGAGCCCACCGCCCTCCCGCCCGCCGACCCGGACGACCTCGACGATCTGGTCGCGGACACCGTGCTGGACGGGGCGCGGTACGGGAGCAGCACGCTGCGGGCCGCCTCCGTGCGGGGCGACTCAGCGAGGTTCCGGGGTGAGCCGCGCCGGGACTCGCTGCTGACCGCGCGGTTCGGGGTCGGGGACCAAGCCCTGGTGCTGGTCGCGATGGCGACCGGGGCCCGGGCCACACCGGGGGCGCACCGTGCCGCCGCCGAGGCCTGTCACTGGATCGGGCGGGCCGTCGGACGCAGTCACGCCCGGCTCGCGGAGGACATCCGGGCCGCCCGGCGCGGTGACCTGAAATCCGGTCTGCACCGGCTGACCGACCGCAGTCTCGGCAAGCTCCGCGCCAGCGCCGCCGAGCAGGGCATCGACCCGGACGAGTACGCGGCCACCCTGCGCTGTCTCCTCCTGCCCGCGCACCCGGAGTGCCGTACCCGCGTCTTCTTCGGTGTCGGCCCCGGTGGTCTGTTCCGGCTGCGCGACGGGGAGTGGCAGGACATCGAGCCCAGCGTCGGAGACCTGACCGGCGAGGCCGTCGTCGGCTTCGGCTCGCAGCCCGCCGAGACCCCCGAGGGCGACCGGCTCACCATGGACCTCGGCATCCCGACCCCGCCGAGCCCGTACGAACCCGCCCCCGAACCGCCCCGCGAACCCTTCCGCTTCCGGGCCTCGGTCGCCCGCCCCGGCGACACCCTCCTGATGTGCACGGGCGGCCTCGCCGAACCGCTGCGCGGCGAGCCCGAGCTGTCCGCCCATCTGGCGGGCCGGTGGTCGGCCGCCACCCCGCCCGGGCTTGCCGCGTTCCTCGCCGACACCCAAGTGCGGGTCAAGGGTTATGCCGACGACCGCACGGCCGCCGCCGTTTGGGAGGCGTGAGGCCCCGGGCTGTGAATTCATGGAACCCAGAGGGATCCGCAGTACACCGGAAACCGAAGGGCACGCGAGAACCATGGCCAAGCAGAACGTTGCCGAACAGTTCGTCGACATCCTCGTCCGCGCCGGAGTCAAGCGCCTCTACGGCGTCGTCGGCGACAGCCTCAACCCGGTCGTCGACGCGATCCGCCGCAACTCCGCCATCGACTGGATCCACGTCCGGCACGAGGAGACCGCCGCCTTCGCCGCCGGCGCGGAAGCGCAGATAACCGGGAAGCTGGCGGCCTGCGCCGGCTCCTGCGGCCCCGGCAACCTGCACCTCATCAACGGCCTCTACGACGCCCACCGCTCCATGGCCCCGGTCCTCGCCCTCGCCTCGCAGATCCCGTCCAGCGAGATCGGCCTCGGCTACTTCCAGGAGACCCACCCCGAGCGGCTCTTCCAGGAGTGCAGTCACTACAGCGAACTGATCTCCAGCCCCAAGCAGATGCCCCGCCTCCTGCAGACCGCCATCCAGCACGCGGTCGGCCAGAGCGGTGTCAGCGTCGTCTCCCTCCCGGGCGACATCGCCGCCGAGCCCGCCCCGGAGAAGGCCGCCGAGACCGCCCTCGTCACCTCCCGCCCCTCCGTCCGCCCCGGCGACGCCGAGATCGAGAAGCTCGTCGAGATGATCGACGAGGCGGACAAGGTCACTCTGTTCTGTGGCAGCGGCGTCGCCGGCGCGCACGCCGAGGTGATGGAGTTCGCCGAAAAGATCAAGTCCCCGATCGGACACGCCCTGCGCGGCAAGGAATGGATTCAGTACGACAATAAATTCGATGTGGGCATGAGCGGACTGCTCGGCTACGGCGCCGCCTACGAGGCCACCCACGAGTGCGACCTGCTGATCCTCATCGGCACGGACTTCCCGTACAACGCGTTCCTGCCCGACGACGTGAAGATCGCCCAGATCGACGTACGGCCCGAACACCTCGGCCGGCGCTCGAAGTTGGACCTCGCGGTGTGGGGCGACGCGAAAGAGACGCTGCGTTGTCTCATCCCCCGGGTGAAGCCGAAGGGGGACCGGAAGTTCCTCGACCGGATGCTCAAGAAGCACGCCGACGCGCTGGAGGGGGTCGTCAAGGCGTACACGCGGAAGGTCGAGAAGCAGGTCCCGATCCATCCCGAGTACGTGGCCTCCGTACTCGACGAACTGGCCGACGAGGACGCCGTGTTCACCGTCGACACGGGCATGTGCAATGTGTGGGCCGCCCGCTACATCACGCCCAACGGCCGCCGCCGGGTGATCGGTTCGTTCTCCCACGGGTCGATGGCGAACGCGCTGCCCATGGCGATCGGCGCCCAGTTCACCGACACCGAGCGGCAGGTGATCTCGATGTCCGGCGACGGCGGATTCTCCATGCTGATGGGCGACTTCCTCACCCTCGTCCAGTACGACCTGCCGGTGAAGGTCGTCCTGTTCAACAACTCCTCTCTGGGAATGGTCGAGTTGGAGATGCTGGTCGCCGGTCTCCCCTCGTACGGCACCACCAACAAGAACCCCGACTTCGCCGCCGTGGCGCGCGCCTGTGGTGCCTACGGTGTGCGGGTCGAGAAGCCCAAGGACCTGGAGGGCGCGCTGAAGGCGGCTCTCAAGCACAAGGGCCCGGCCCTCGTCGATGTCGTCACCGACCCCAACGCGCTGTCCATCCCGCCGAAGATCAGCGCCGAGATGGTGACGGGCTTCGCGCTCTCGGCATCAAAGATCGTGCTGGACGGGGGAGTTGGGCGGATGTTGCAGATGGCCCGCTCCAACATCAGGAACGTGCGCGGGCTCTAACCGTCGTACGGCGCCCAGCCCTTCGCCGAGTACCAGTAGTGCGGCAGGCCCTTGATGCTCGTCGTGCGGAACGGCCTGCCGTGGTCGTCGATGCGGAGGGTGCCGGTGCGGCCCTGGGAGGACCAGCCGAGTTCGAGGTACCAGCGGCAGTCGCAGGTCTGGGTCCGGGCCTTGACGAGCAGTACCTCCGGATCCTGGGCGGAGACCCGGTACGGCAGGTGCACCGCGGGGACCGGCGTGCCCAGGTCGCTGCCGGCGACCGGGCGGGCCAGGGGGCGGCGGGCGTCCAGGTCCACCCCGAAGTAGCGGGGGCTGACCTCGCCGCCGCAACCCTGGTCCATGGCGTACGCGGTGCCGTGGACGGGGGCGGCCCGGCCCACGACCCGTACGCGCAGCGACTCCAGGACGACCGCCGTGGACGTCCGCCCCTGCACCGAGATCTCGACGTCGGTCTCCCGCCCGTGCACCGCGCGCTGTTTCGCCGCCCAGGTCCCGGCGTCCTCCGGGGCCGGGGGCGGTGGAACCCGCGCCGGTGGCTTCTCGACGACGTAGTCGTGGCTGCAATGGATGGCCCACGCCTGGGAGTTGGCGGTCCAGGTGAGGGGAGCGACGGGTGCGGACGGTGTGGGTGTGGTCCTGGGCTCGGCAGTGTGGTGGGTGGTGATCGCCGACAGGGTGCCCCACACCACGAGTACCGCGCACATCGCGGCGGCGGTGAGCGGGAGCCGGCGTCGGTACCAGGGGCCGCGGCTGGGCGTCGGCGCGGGGACCTCCTCCGGCACCGGCTCGGAGACCGGATTCCCGGCGGGCCTGGGCCGCTGCCGGGCCGCCACCGCCAGGATCCAGTACCGGTGCAGTCGCAGCCGTTCCTCCGGTGTCGCCCCGCACAGGGCCGCGAACCGCTCCACGGGGGCGAAGTCGAGCGGGACCGCCTCGCCCACGCAGTAGCGGTGCAGGGTCGAGGCGTTCATGTTCAGGCGGCGGGCCAACTGGCCGTAGCTGCGGTCCGTGCGGTCCTTCAGGCGCCGTAGCAGCGCCGCGAACTCCTCGACATCCTTGTCGTCGCCCTCGCCCGACACCGTTCCCCCGTGCGCGTCGCGTCCCGGGACGGCATCCCAGGCACTCCGTATATGAGGAGGTCAGCGGGGGTGGGACGGTTCCACCGTCGCGGGTTCGGTGTCGGCCGTTGCGGTCGGCCGGGCCGGGCGCCGAAGCTCGGAGCGACCACACAGCACGGCACCGAACCGAAACGGGGAACCCACGTGAACAGCAAGAAGGCCACGCGCCGCACCGCCCTCGCCGCCGGCCTCGCCCTCGCCCTCGGGCTGGGCGTGGCGGCCCAGGCCTCCGCAGGCGGCCCGCGCACTGTCAGCGGCTCACCCAACGACAACATCACCCGCATCGCCGACTTCTACGGCGCCTACATCGACGCCGAGAGCGACCTCGACAACGGCGGCGGCAAGCTCGCCCGGCAGCTGCGCGCGTACTACCTCACGCCCGCCTACCAGAAGCAGCTGACGGCCTGGGAGGACAGGAACCACGCCGACGGCGTCCTCCAGGCGCAGAACACGCCCCTCGGCTGGAAGGTCACCGACCACGGCACCGCCGGCTACACCGAGGCCGTCATCACCCTGACCTGGGGCGGCGGCGACACGACCGAGCTGGTCGTCGACATGACCCGTACGACCCACAAGATCTTCCACATCGGGACGAAGGGCATCGGCGGCAAGTAGGCCTCGCCAAGGGGCCGTCGGCGGGTTCCTGAGCGGCTGATTCCGGCCAGATTCGTGAAGCGTGAGCCGTCGGGGGCCCAACCGCCCCACGCCTTCGCGGACTACGGCCGGATCGGCAGCCCGGCATCGGCAGTCGGTGCGATCGCCGGTGGTCAGGACGGCACGAGGTGTCTGGTCCCGGCGCCGGAGACCACGACTTCGCGGAGGGGAACGTCCCGACCGGCCCGCCGGGGCCGCATGCTCCGTACGGTGGCCGTTCGACCGTACGGACGCCGCTGCCCCCGATTCCTCCGCCCCGCCGGATTCGGCCCAACCATGGCCGAACACCTGGTCGTTGACGATTCGACATGACTGGCCCGTTCCGCACGAGGGCATGGATCCCCGTGAACATGTTCGACAGGAGGGGAACCGGAAAACCGGCGCAGGCGGGGGTCATGAAGAGGCAGGCACGAGGGGGCGGTCCCACGGCGGTCGGGGCCTCCTCGGCGAAAACGGTGGAGGAAACGGCCGACAGCGCCATGGAACCGGCGCAGTCGCCTCAACTGAGGCGCAGACTCGGACGCGCGGACCTGGGGGCGGTGCCCGAAGCCCGCAGGGCGTTGCGTGAACTGTTACGGCACTGGGGGAGGCCGGGACGATCGGAGATAGCGGAGCTGCTCACGAGTGAACTCGTCACCAACGCGCTGATCCACACCGACCACGACGCCGTGCTGACGGCGACGGTCGGACCGCGTGGACTGCGCGTGGAGGTAAGGGACTTCGTGGCGCGAAGGCCGCGACTGCGCGCACCGATCGCCGACGACGGTACGCACGGGCGGGGCCTGGTCCTGGTGCAGTCCCTCGCGGACGCCTGGGGAGTGTCGCCCCACGGGGTGGGCAAGTCCGTCTGGTTCGAGCTCGATTCGGACGCGGCATGAGCAACGGGACGGGGGCGGCGTCCAGTTGGATGCCGCCCCCGTCCCGTTGTCGCCCGGTCCCGGACCTCGTGGTCCCGGATCTCAGCCGAACTGCTGCTCCAGGTCCTTGAGCTTGCGCTCGAGGGAGTCGAGCCGCGGCAGGGCCATGGTGTCGTCCTCCGCGGTGAGGTCGACGGTTATCGGGTCAGATGCCCCGCGGACTGGCTGGAGTGAGGGACGCGTGCGAACTGGCAGCGGTTCTCCGGTCGATAGAGCAGGCTCCGCGGAAGGCTGGGCGGAGCCGCGCTCCAGGGCCTGCGGTTCCGGCGACCGGCGGCCGATGAGGCCGCGCTGGCCCCGGCTTATGGCCTTGAGCTGGGCCCGCTCGATCCGCTGCTGGTCGCGGCGGCGCAGTCGGGTCTCTTCCTTCTTCGCCTTGTCCTCGCGCACCTCGTCGACCGCCTCGTCCAGGCTGCGCACGTTCTCCAGGAGCATCAGCGACCAGGCGCTGTAGGTCTCACGGGGGGCCCGCAGCCAGCGGACGATACGGATCTGGGGCAGCGGACGCGGCACGAGACCCTGCTCGCGCAGCGCGGCACGACGGGTCTGCTTCAGCGCGCGGTCGAACAGGACCGCGGCCGACAGCGACATGCCGGAGAAGAACTGCGGAGCGCCCGCGTGGTCGACACCCCTGGGCGCGTGCACCCAGTTGAACCAGGCGGCCGCGGCCGCGAACGTCCATACGAGTATCCGGGAGCCGAGGGCCGCGTCACCGTGGCTGGCCTCGCGGACCGCGAGGACGGAGCAGAACATGGCCGCGCCGTCGAGGCCGAACGGGACCAGGTACTCCCAGCCGTCGGTGAGGCCGAGGTTCTCCTGGCCGAAGCCGACCAGTCCGTGGAAGGAGAGTGCCGCGGCGACCGCCGCACAGCAGAACAGAAGGACGTAGGAGGCGATGCCGTATATGGCTTCCTTGCGCCTGCGGCGCTCCTCCGTGCGCTCCCACGAGTCGTCTTTCGCGTGCTCCCCGCCGGACCGCTTGCTCCGCGCGAGCACCGCAACCGCCGCCAGCATGCCCAGGAGCAGTACGGCGCCGGGAAGCAGCCAGTTAAGCGATATGTCGGTCAGTCTCATCTGGGGTCCCTTGCATTGGGATAGGGCGTAACGCCCGCCATAGTGGCCCAATCCCAACGGCCCTCAGGCGTTTTCGGGGCAAGAGGCCGCCAAGGAGGTGCAAGGGGATGCCCAGGGCGGCTTTCTGCTCGAACTGCCGCTTGAGGGGCGGGAGTTGAGTTCGAATAAGACTACCCGTACGGGTGGTTCCACGGAAAGTTCCTGCGACAAGTGAGGAAGTTGTGAAGCACCTGTAACCGGGCGGGCGTCTCGTTCGCGGCGATCCTAGCGGGCCCGGAAACGGGCCCCGCACTGAGGGTCCCTCAACTCGCGGCGGCGGCCAGCAGTTTGGTGACCCGCTCCGCCTCGCAGGAGCGCGGACAGGTCGGGCAGGCGTCCAGCGCGTCCAGCGTGTAGTACATGCAGCAGCTCGCCCGGTCCCGGGTCGGCAGCACCTCGCCGTTCGGCCCGGTGACCTCGCGGAACGCGGCGGACCCGACGTAGGGCTTGGTCGCGCCCGGCAGCAGCCGCTCCAACTCCCGTACTGCCCGCGGCTGTTCGCCGAAGAGATCGGCGACGTACCAGATCCCCTCCACGACCTCGTCGGTCGCCATGCCCCACAGCGCGCGGCCCCGCCGCCGCATCCGCGGGCCGAAGCCGGCCAGCAGGGGCTCCATGTGCTCGGCGACCGCGGCCCGCACCTCCGCCCGCAGCGCCTCCTCGTCCGCGACCACGCGTGCACCGGGCAGCGCCGCCGCCGGATCGCCGGGCAGACAGGCGAACGAGTCGGTGCGCACGACGAGGTGGCCCATGTCGAGGCCCTCGGCGGTGCGGTCGTATGTGACGTGGTTCACGGGGAGACGGGGGACCCGGCGGTGCAGGAACCACGGGACCGTGAACAGGAGGCAGACCGGCCAGGCGTAGCGGTGCAGGCCGAAGGTGGCTATCACGTCCGGGCGGCCCGGTCGGCCGTGGTCGCGCAGGACCTGGGCGTCGTCCCATGCCAGGAAGGCATCCAGACCCGAGCCGCCCTCGGCGAGCGCGGCGGCCGAGGCCCAGCCGCCGCCGGTCGGGAGTGGTTGTTCCAGGGGGAGTTCGGTGATCGCGAGCCCGGGGACGACCTCGGTGAGGCGGGCGTACGCGTCCGCTACGGCCGAAGAGGGCAGGGGCATGCCGGGACCACCGATTCGCCGTTGGTTTAAAGGTAAGGCTTACCTTACCCAAGTGAATCGAGATTTGAACTAGTCCGATCTGCGCCTAAGGTGCTTGACGGGCGAGTAACAAGCAGCCGTAATGACCCCAAGTACCGACACGTCCGGAGGAGGACCCGTGAAGCAGGGCGCGCAGGGCTCCGCCGGGACCGGCATACCGGACCCGCGTACCCGAGGAACCCGGGTGCCGCCCCAGCCGCGCGCCGCCGACGTGGACCGCGACCGGGACCGGGACCTCGCGGACGGCGCGGACGCCGTGCGCGGCGAGCACACGCACAGCGAGACGCCGTTCCCGCGGCCCCGGCAGGCCCTCCAGCGGCCCTCCGTGCGCGGCCAGATACTCGACGCCCTGCGCACCGCGCTCGTCGGCGGCGAACTCACCCCGGGCGAGGTCTACTCCGCGCCCGCGCTCGGCGACCGGTTCGGTGTCTCCGCCACACCCGTGCGTGAGGCCATGCAGCAGCTCGCCACCGAGGGTGCCGTCGAGGTCGTGCCGAACCGGGGTTTCCGCGTCGTCGAGCGCGGCGCCCGGGAACTCGCCGAGCTGGCGGAGATCCGCGCCCTGATCGAGGTCCCCGTGATGCTGCGGCTGGCCCGTACGGTGCCCACCGCCCGCTGGGCCGACCTGCGCCCGCTGGCCGAGCGGACCGTGCGCGCCGCGTCCTCCGGGTGCCGGGCGACCTACGCCGAGTCGGACCGGGCCTTCCACCGCGCGGTCCTCGCCCTCTCCGGCAACGAACAGCTCGTCCACCTCGCCGAGGACCTGCACCGCCGCACCCAGTGGCCGCCGGCCGGCGGCTCCGCCACGCGCGGACGGGCCGACCTGGTGGCCGACGCGGCCGAACACCTCGCGCTGGTCGAGGCGTTGGGCGCGGGGGAGTGGGACGTGGCGCAGTCACTGGTGCGGGAGCACTTCGCGGGCGCCGAGTGACACCGAATATGTGACTCCGGTCACGAGCGGGTCCGGGTCCGGCGACCGTCGGCCCCGACGGGAACCCGCCCGGCCGATGGTGACGTGCCCCACGGAAAGGGATGTCCGTTCCGTGGGGGAGAGCGCCGATGTTTCCGGATCCCGGCCAGCAGGCCGCGCAGCGAGCCGCGCAGCGAGGTGCCGAGCAGTCGGCGCGACAGGCGGCACAGGACGGGATGCGGGCCGCGCAGGCGGGAGCCCGGCGCGGCAACTCCCGTTCCGGCGGCGGCCTGTTGAGCTTTCTGCTGCTCGTCGCCGTCGTGGTGCTGGTCGCGCGCGACCCCGAACTCTGGGCGTCCGTCCTGCACTTCGTCCACCACGTCGTGAACGTCGTCCAGAACCGGGCCGACGGCTCCTGACCCACGTCGTTGCGGCGCCCGCCCCCGGTACCGTCACCTACGCCGTGGCCGCGCCCGCCCCCGGTACCGTCACCTATGCCGTGGCCGCCCCCGGCGCGGGCACCGCCAACTGCCGTGCCAGCCACGTCGGTACACCGCCGAGCAGCCGGAACAGCCGCCGCGCCTCCTCGCGCAGCCGGGACGCCTCCGGCTCGGCCTCCGCGTCCGCGAGCGACGCGAGGGCCGGTGCCGTACCGACGAGGTAGCCCAACTCCTCCCGGATGCGCAGCGATTCGGCGAAGCCGTGCCGGGCCTCCGCCAACTCCCCGTCGCGCAGGGCGAGTCCGGCCAGATGGCGCCAGGTGAACGACAGCAGCAGCGGGTCGGCGTGGTCGGCGGCGCCCGCGTGGGCCCGTCGGTACGCGGCCCGGGCGGCCTGCGGCGAACGCGCCAGGTTCTCCGCGAGCAGCCCGCGCCGGAAGTCCAGCAGTGCCCGTCCACCGCCGCCCGGCGGGATCAGCGCCGCCGCCCGCCCGAGCGCGGCCCGTGCCTCGTCGGCGCGGTCACGGACCCCGTGCAGGGTGGCCGCGTAGGCGAGGTACCCGCGCTCACAGGCCGCCGCGCCCCGCTCGTCGTCACTGTGGGCCAGCGCCTCCGCCGTCCGCAGCGCGTCGTCGGCCTCTTCCCAGCCCTGCTCGGTGTAGAGGCACCGCTCCACGAACAGGGCGGTCCGCTGGAGGGCCGTCGCCGCGGTGTCGGGCCGCAGCAGCGCCGCCGCGTCGACCCAGCAGGCCCGCGAGCGCAGCCGCCACACCGCGGTCTGGAGGGGATCGTCACCAGCGGTCGTTCCGTATCCAGACATGGCGGAATGCGCCACGTTGCCCTCCCCGAGCACACCATTGAGCTGTTGAGTGGTGGCCGCATCTCAGCACGGATCAGGCGGCCCGGCCAAGAGGGTGGGTGAAAGAATTCACAAAGTCGTGGGATCCCCGGGTCAGCTCATTCGCAGTGCCAGGAAGAAATCCAGCTTGTCCTCGAGGCGCGAGAGGTCCCGACTCGTCAACTGCTCGATCCTGCCGACCCGGTAGCGCAGCGTGTTGACGTGCAGGTGCAGCCGGGTCGCACAGCGGGTCCAGGAGCCGTCGCACTCCAGGAACGCCTCCAGCGTCGGAATCAGCTCGGCGCGGTGCCTGCGGTCGTAGTCGCGCAGCGGGTCGAGGAGCCGCGCGGTGAACGCCCGCCGTACGTCGTCCGGCACGAACGGCAGCAGCAGCACGTGCGAGGCCAGCTCCTGGTGGCCCGCCGCGCACACCCGCCCGGCGCGCGCCGCCGCCACCCGCCGCGCGTGCCGCGCCTCCTCCAGCGCCCCGCGCAGCCCCTCCGCCGAGTGCACGGCCGCGCTCACCCCCAGCGTCACCCGCCCGTCGTCGTCGAGCCCGGCCGACAGCGGATCCCGTACGGCCGCCAGGAGCACGTCCGCGTGGAGCCCGGACTCGGAGCCGTCGTGCTCCGCCGACACCGCGGGCAGCGGTACGAGCGCGATCGCCTCGTCGCCCGTGTGGGCCACGGCGATCCGGTCGGAGGGCTCGGGACCCGTCGTCAGCGGGTCGACGAGGATCTCCTCCAGGAGCGACTGGGCGACCGGTCCCGCCTCGATGTCGCCGCCGTCCCACTCGACCCGGGCCACCACCACCTGCCAGTGCGGGGCGGCCCCCAGCCCGGGCAGCAGAACCGGCGCGGCCACCCGCAGCCGCGCGGCGATCTCGGCCGGCGCGGCACCCGTCTGGACCAGCTCCAGGACCTCCTGCGCGAGCCGTCTGCGGACCGTGCGGGCCGCGTCCCGCCGGTCCCGCTCGACCGCGATCAGCTGCGTGACGCCCTGGAGCAGGTCCAGCCGTTCGTCGGGCCAGTCCCCGGCGTCCGCCTCGACGGCCAGCAGCCAGTCCGACAGCACCGTCTCGCGCACGTCCCGCGAGCCCTGCGGCGAACGTCCGCTGCTGCGGATCGGGAACAGGGAGTACGTCGACGCCCCCAGCGCCAGCCGGTGCGGTCCCCGGCGGCCCGTGCGGGCGGCGGCCAGGTGCTCGGCGGCCAGCTTGGCGCACACGTCCACGGGCAGCGCGGCCCCCGCCACCTTCGAGCCCGCGATCAGCCGCCCGGTCGGCGACAGCACCCACGCCCGCAGATCGAGGTCGGAGCCCAGCAGGTCCAGGACCACGTCCGGGCCGCCGCCCGCCGGACCCGAGGTCATCATCCGCCGGTGCCGGTCCACGACGGCGGCCAGGTCACCGGCCCGCTCACCCGACACCTGCCGTACGACGTGCTCGGTGATCGTCGCGAACGCCACCGACTCGTTGACCGCGAACAGCGGAAGCCGGTGCTTGGCGCAGGCGGTCACGAGGTCGTCCGGGATGTCGCCGAGCTCGGCCTCGCCGGCGGCCAGCGCGGCCACCCCGGCGGACACCAGGAGCCGTACGAACGGCTCGGAGTCGGAGGCGCTCCGGCGCCAGGCCAGACCGGTCAGGACCAGCTCGCCGCCCGACAGATAGCGGCTGGGGTCCCGCAGGTCGGTGGTCATCACCCCGCGTACCGTGCGGTCCAGCTCGTCCGCCCCGCCGAGCAGCCGCAGCCCCAGCGCATCGGTGTCCAGAAGTGCGCGCAGCCGCATCGCCGTCGCCGCCGTTCTTTGTCTAGAAAACTACGATGAACCAAGAGGTTCTGTGGGTGCGGGGCCGTGCGGGGCTGTTTCCCACGTTTCCACAGGGAATCGGAGGGGTTACTGATGACCTCCGTTCATACGAATCTACAAGATGCCCGCGCTGGCCAGCCAACTCCTTCATGGTTTCCGTGACTGACCCCCGGGAGCACGGCCCTGTGTACTGACCTCACGCTGCATTAACAGCGCATGAACGAGCCGGGCCCGCCGCACACGAACTGGCTTGATCCGTACGACCCACGAGACGAAGAAGAGAGCCGGTCATGGACTTCCTTCGCCCCGCAAGCTGGGAGGAGGCGCTCGCCGCCAAGGCAGAGCACCCCACCGCAGTACCGATCGCGGGCGGCACCGATGTGATGGTCGAGATCAACTTCGACCACCGCCGGCCCGAGTACCTGCTCGACCTGAACCGCATCGGTGATCTCTACGAGTGGGAGGTCGGCGCCGACAGCGTGCGGCTCGGGGCCTCGGTCCCGTACACCCGGATCATGGAGCACCTGCGCGCCGAGCTGCCGGGCCTCTCCCTCGCCTCGCACACGGTCGCCTCCCCGCAGATCCGCAACCGCGGCGGCGTCGGCGGCAACCTCGGCACCGCCTCCCCGGCCGGCGACGCCCACCCCGCGCTCCTCGCGGCCGGCGCCGAGGTCGAGGCCGAGTCGGTGCGAGGCACCCGGCTCATCCCGATCGACGAGTTCTACACCGGCGTGAAGCGCAACGCGCTCGCGCCCGACGAGCTGATCCGCGCCGTCCACATCAAGAAGGCGGACGGCCCGCAGCAGTACTCGAAGGTCGGGACACGGAACGCCATGGTGATCGCCGTGTGCGCCTTCGGTCTGGCGCTGCACCCCGACACCCGCACGGTCCGCACCGGCATCGGCTCGGCCGCGCCGACACCCGTCCGGGCGAAGGCCGCCGAAGAATTCCTGAACGCGGCGCTCGACGAGGGCGGCTTCTGGGACAACGGCCGGATCATCACCCCGTCGGTCGCCAAGCAGTTCGCGGACCTGTGCGCCGCCGCCTGCAACCCGATCGACGACGTCCGGGGCACCGCGAGCTACCGCCGCCACGCGGTCGGCATCATGGCCCGCCGCACCCTGACCTGGACCTGGGAGTCGTACCGCGGCACCGCCGCTCACACGGAGGGAGTCGCGTAATGCGCGTCAATTTCACGGTCAACGGCCGCCCGCAGGAAGCGGACGACGTGTGGGAGGGCGAGTCCCTGCTGTACGTACTGCGCGAGCGGATGGGCCTGCCGGGTTCGAAGAACGCGTGCGAGCAGGGCGAGTGCGGTTCCTGCACGGTCCGGCTGGACGGCGTTCCGGTGTGTTCGTGTCTGGTCGCCGCCGGGCAGGTCGAGGGCCGCGAGGTCGTCACCGTCGAGGGCCTCGCGGACTACGCCGCACAACGCTCCTGCGGAACAGGCGCCTGCGGTACGTCACTTGACGAGGCCAAGGACCGGAAAGCGAAACCGCTCGACTCCCAGACCGGCGAGGGCACTCAACTCGCCCCCATCCAGCAGGCGTTCATCGATGCCGGCGCCGTCCAGTGCGGCTTCTGCACCCCCGGTCTCCTCGTCGCCGCCGACGAGATGCTGGAGCACAACCCGAACCCGACCGACGCGGACATCCGCGAGGCGCTCTCGGGCAACCTGTGCCGCTGCACCGGCTACGAGAAGATCATGGACGCGGTCCGCCTGGCGGCCGCCCGGCAGGGAGAGGCGGTCTGACATGCCCGTAAAAGGCACCCCCATCGGCACTCCCGCCAAGGTCACCCAGCGCTCCAAGACCAAGGGCGGCATCGGCGAGTCCACGCTCCGCCCGGACGGCACCCTCAAGGTCACCGGCGAGTTCGCGTACTCCTCCGACATGTGGCACGAGGACATGCTCTGGGGCCAGATCCTGCGCTCCACGGTCGCCCACGCCGAGATCGTCTCCATCGACACGGTCGAGGCGCTCAAGACGCCCGGCGTCTACGCCGTCATGACCTACGACGACCTCCCGACCGACGTGAAGAACTACGGCCTGGAGATCCAGGACACCCCGGTCCTCGCGCACGGCAAGGTCCGCCACCACGGCGAGCCGGTCGCGATCGTCGCCGCCGACCACCCGGAGACCGCACGCCGTGCGGCCGCGAAGATCAAGGTCGAGTACCGCGAACTCCCGGTCATCACCGACGAGTCGTCCGCGACCGCGCCGGACGCGATCCTCGTCCACGAGAACCGCGACGACCACCACATCGGCCACGTCCCGCACCCGAACATCGTGCACCGCCAGCCGATCGTCCGCGGAGACGTCGAATCCGCCCGCGAGCGCGCCGACTTCATCGTCGAGGGCGAGTACACCTTCGGCATGCAGGACCAGGCGTTCCTGGGCCCCGAGTCCGGCCTCGCGGTCCCCGCCGAGGACGGCGGCGTCGACCTCTACATCGCCACCCAGTGGCTGCACTCCGACCTGCGCCAGATCGCGCCCGTCCTCGGCCTGCCCGAGGACAAGGTCCGGATGACGCTCTCCGGAGTCGGCGGCGCGTTCGGCGGCCGCGAGGACCTGTCGATGCAGATCCACGCGTGCCTGCTGGCGCTGCGCACCGGCAAACCCGTGAAGATCGTCTACAACCGCTTCGAGTCCTTCTTCGGCCACGTCCACCGCCACCCCGCCAAGCTCCACTACGAGCACGGCGCCACGAAGGACGGCAAGCTCACCCACCTCAAGGCCAGGATCGTCCTGGACGGCGGCGCCTACGCCTCGGCCTCCCCGGCGGTCGTAGGCAACGCCTCGTCGCTCGGCGCAGGCCCCTACGCCGTCGACAACGTCGACATCGAGGCCATCGCCCTCTACACCAACAACCCGCCCTGCGGCGCGATGCGAGGCTTCGGCGCGGTGCAGGCGTGCTTCGCCTACGAGGCCCAGATGGACAAGCTCGCCGACAAGGTGGGCATGGACCGGGTCGCGTTCCGTCAGCTCAACGCGATGGAACAGGGCACCGTCATGCCGACAGGGCAGGTCGTCGACTCGCCCGCCCCGGTCGCCGAACTCCTGCGCCGCGTCAAGGCGATGCCCATGCCGCCCGAGCAGCAGTGGCTCGCGGCCGGAGAGGCCGCCGACGTACGGCAGTTGCCGGGCGGTCTGTCCAACACTACGCACGGCGAAGGCGTCGTACGAGGCGTCGGCTACGCAGTCGGCATCAAGAACGTCGGCTTCTCCGAGGGCTTCGACGACTACTCGACGGCCAAGGTCCGCCTGGAAGTCGTGGGCGGTGAGCCCGTCGCCGTCGTGCACACCGCGATGGCGGAGGTCGGCCAGGGCGGTGTCACCGTGCACGCGCAGATCGCCCGCACCGAGCTGGGCGTCACCCAGGTGACCATCAACCCGGCGGACACGCAGGTGGGTTCGGCGGGTTCGACCTCCGCGTCCCGGCAGACGTACGTCACCGGCGGCGCCGTGAAGAACTCCTGCGAGCTGGTCCGCGAGAAGGTCCTGGAGATGGGCCGCCGCAAGTTCGGTACGTATCACCCCGCTTGGGCCACCGCCGAACTCCTGCTGGAGGGCGGCAAGGTCGTCACCGACGCGGGCGAGGTCCTCGCCGATCTCGTCGACGTCCTCGAAGGCGAGGCCGTGGAGATCGAGGCGGAGTGGCGGCACCGGCCGACCGAGGCCTTCGACCTCCGTACCGGACAGGGCTTCGGCCACGTCCAGTACACCTTCGCCGCGCACCGCGCCGTCGTCGAGGTCGACACAGAGCTCGGCCTGGTGAAGGTGATCGAGCTGGCCTGCGCGCAGGACGTCGGCAAGGCGCTCAACCCGCTGTCCGTGATCGGCCAGATCCAGGGCGGTACGACCCAGGGCCTCGGCATCGCGGTCATGGAGGAGATCATCGTCGACCCCAAGACCGCCAAGGTCAGGAACCCGTCCTTCACGGACTACCTGATCCCCACCATCCTCGACACACCGACCATTCCGGTCGATGTGCTCGAACTCGCCGACGAGCACGCCCCGTACGGGCTGCGCGGCATCGGCGAGGCACCCACCCTGTCGTCGACTCCGGCCGTACTCGCGGCCGTTCGGAACGCGACCGGGCTGGAACTGAACAGGACACCGGTACGCCCGGAGCACCTCACCGGTATGTGACCTCCGGGTCCCCCTTGTTCGTCTCGGGCCGTCCCCCGGGTCGTCCATCCCAAATCCCGCACGCCGTCGAACGCGGCGGGCGGGTGCCCCTGTGAACCTTGGGAGATGGCCCCATGACCCAACAGTCCCTGGAACCCAGGACCGCCGCCGAAGACGCGGGTGAAGGAACCCGCGTCCCGGCCGGCCGGTCCTGGCTCGACCGCTACTTCCACATCTCGAAACGGGGATCGACCGTCGCGCGCGAGGTGCGCGGCGGAGTCACCACCTTCATGGCGATGGCGTACATCCTGCTGCTCAACCCCCTGATCCTGTCCGGCAAGGACGCGGCGGGGGACACGCTCGGCCAGAAGGGCCTGATCACCGCGACCGCGTTCGCGGCGGCCCTCACCACGCTCCTGATGGGCTTCGTCGGCAAGGTGCCGCTGGCCCTGGCCGCCGGGCTCTCCGTCTCCGGAGTGCTCTCCTCGCAGGTCGCCCCGCAGATGACCTGGCCGCAGGCGATGGGCATGTGCGTGATCTACGGCGTCGTCATCATGCTGCTCGTCGTCACCGGCCTGCGCGAGATGATCATGAACTCGATCCCGCTCGCGCTGAAACACGGCATCACGATGGGCATCGGCCTGTTCATCGCGCTCATCGGCTTCTACAAGTCGGGCTTCGTGCACCAGGGCAGGGCGACCCCGGTCACCCTCGGCCCGGCGGGCGAACTCGCGGGCTGGCCCGTCCTGTTGTTCGCCGGCACCCTGCTCCTCATCTTCATGCTCCAGGCCCGCAACCTGCCCGGCGCCATCCTCATCGGCATCATCACCGGCACGGTCGTCGCCGCGGTCCTGAACGCCGCCGGAGTCATCGACCCCAAGCAGTGGGCGAGCGGCTCCGCCCCCGAACTGCACGGCAGCGCGGTCTCGATGCCCGACTTCTCGCTCTTCGGCCATGTGGAGTTCGGGGGTTGGGGCAAGGTCGGCGCGATGACGGTCGGCATGATCGTGTTCACGCTCGTGCTGGCCGGCTTCTTCGACGCGATGGCCACCATCATCGGCGTCGGCACGGAGGCGAAACTCGCCGACGACAAGGGCCGGATGCCGGGCCTGTCCAAGGCGCTGTTCATCGACGGCGCCGGCGGCGCGATCGGCGGTGTCGCGGGCGGCTCGGGCCAGACCGTCTTCATCGAGTCGGCGACGGGAGTCGGGGAGGGCGCCCGCACGGGCCTCGCCTCGGTCGTCACCGGACTGTTCTTCGCCGCCTGTCTGTTCTTCACCCCGCTCACCGCGATCGTCCCGCAGGAGGTCGCGTCCGCCGCCCTGGTCGTCATCGGCTCGATGATGCTGATGAACGCCCGGCACGTGGACTGGGCCGACCGTGCCACCGCGATTCCCGTGTTCCTGACGGTGGTTGTGATGCCCTTCACCTACAGCATCACGGCGGGCGTCTCCGCGGGCGTCATCTCGTACGTCGCGATCAAGACAGCCCAGGGCAAGGCACGCGAGATCGGCGCGTTCATGTGGGGCCTGACCGTCATCTTCCTGGTGTACTTCGCCCTCCACCCGATCGAGGGCTGGCTCGGCGTTCACTAGCCGGCGCCCCAACTCCCCTTCCCCGCAACCCCGTCAGGAGACCGAGATGCTGGACATCGCCGAAGAGCTGCACCGGTGGGTCGAGCAGGGCCGCGACTTCGCCGTCGCCACCGTGGTGGCCGTCGGCGGCAGCGCACCCCGCCAGCCGGGCGCCGCCCTCGCGGTGGACGCAGACGGCACGGCCATCGGCTCGGTCTCCGGGGGCTGCGTGGAAGGCGCGGTCTACGAACTGTGCCAACAGGCCCTCACCGACGGCGAAACCGTCGTGGAGCGCTTCGGCTACAGCGACGAGGACGCCTTCGCCGTGGGCCTCACCTGCGGCGGAGTCATCGACATCCTCGTCACACCGGTACGGGCCGAAGACCCCGCCCGCCCGGTGATCACCGCCGCCCTCTCGACCGCGACGAGCGGTGGGGCGGCGGCACTGGCCCGGATCGTCTCGGGCCCGACCCACCTGCGGGGGCGCGCACTTGTCGTCCACCCCGACGGCTCCTACGACGGCGGCTTCGGCGCCCACCCCGAACTGGACCGTACGGTCGCCGCCGAGGCCGCCGCCCAGCTGGACGCCGGCCGCACCGGCACCGTCGAGATCGGCGAGCAGGGCTCCCGCTGCGGGGCCCCGCTCACCGTCCTGGTCGAGGCCTCGGTGCCACCGCCCCGGATGATCGTGTTCGGCGCGATCGACTTCGCCTCCGCGCTGGTCCGCATCGGCAAGTTCCTCGGCTACCGCGTGACGGTGTGCGACGCCCGCCCCGTCTTCGCCACCAGGGCCCGCTTCCCCGAGGCCGACGAGATCGTCGTCGAGTGGCCGCACAGGTACCTGGAGCGCACGGACGTCGACGCCCGTACCGTCCTGTGCGTCCTCACCCACGACGCCAAGTTCGACGTCCCGCTGCTCCAGCTCGCCCTGCGCCTCCCGGTGGCGTACGTCGGCGCGATGGGCTCCCGCCGCACCCACCTCGACCGCAACGAGCGACTGCGCGAAGTCGGCGTCACGGAACTGGAGTTGGCGCGCCTGAGGTCCCCGATCGGCCTCGACCTCGGCGCCCGGACACCGGAGGAGACGGCCCTGTCGATCGCCTCCGAGATCGTCGCCAACAGGCGCGGCGGCAGCGGCATTTCGCTCACCGGCGCACACACCCCGATCCACCACGACACGACCTCGCTGCCCGCCCGGCGGATCGGTTCGGTGGCCTGAACTCCCGCTGTCAGCGCGGCAGAACGGGCCGGTCCGTGCGTACGGAGAAGGCCGTGTCGCCCGCCACCGCCACCAGGGCGTCCTTGACGAGCAGGGTGTACGGGACGGTGTCGTCCGTGGAATCACCGGGGTTCTGGAGCGCGGAAGTGCGCCAGCGGACCGTGCCGGTACGCGCGTTCACGGCCAGCAGCCGGCCGAACCGGTTGGCGAAGTAAAGGGTGTTGGACTTCGCCGAGAGCACCGGCGCCGACAGGTTCTCGATCTCCGTCGCCCGCTGCCACAGCTGCTTGCCGTCGCTCGCGCGCACGGCGGTGACCGTGCCGTTCGGGCGGACGAAGTGGATGACGCCCTTGAGGAGGGTGGGGGTGCCGCGCGCCGCGCCCGGCAGCGGGATCCGCTCGCCCCCGTCGGCGGGGTCCACCTCTTCCAGGGCGGTGTACGGCTGGTCCTCGCCACTGCCGAAGGAGCCCTCGGCCAGCTTCGGTACCGCGAACACCAGACGTTCGCCGCTGACGCCCAACGGCTCGGCGCCCGTGGGCAGTTGGGCGATCTCCTTGGACGTGCCGTCCGCCGGGTTGAGGTGCAGGAGGGCGACGCCGCCCTTGCTGGGATCGTCCGCCGGAGTGCACAGGCCGTAGGGGGTGCCGTCAAGGACGGCCGGGGTGCAGGCGTCCCCGGCGGACGACTTGGCCGGCGCGGTCCACAGTTCGTGGCCCGTCGGGTCGTAGGCGACGAACTTCGTCGCGTTCTCGTCCATCGCCAGGATTCCGCCGTCGAACATGACGGCGTTCCGGTCCTCGCTCACCGGGTGCGCCCACAGCTGGCTGCCGGTCCTCGCGTCCAGGGCGACCAGCCGCCGGGTGACGAAGGTCTGCGTCGAGTCCGGCTTCACGTAGGTGAAGACGCGGCCGTCCTCGACGCCGACGGGGCGCGAGGTCTCCGGACTGGTGCCCGACCGCCAGGCGACCCGGCCGGAGGCGGCGTCGAGCGCGGTGACCGTGAAGCCGGTGCCGGCGCAGTAGACGAGGGTGCCGGCGCCCGTCACACACCCGGACTCCAGCTCGTCGAGGGGCTCGCCGGTCTTGGCCGTGAGCAGACTCGCCCGCCACGGCCGCCAGCCGGCGGGCAGGGTCACGGCGGACGCGGAGCGCGTGGCCGCGGCGGGTGCGGTCGTGCCCGTGGTGCCGCTCGACACCCAGTGCAGGGTCGTGAGGCCGAGGCCCGTGACGGCGAGTGCGGTGGCGACCGCGATGACGAGCCGCCGCGTCCGGCGCCTGCGCGGCCCGCTCTCCGGGACGGTCACGGAAGTGCCGGGGCGGGGGCGTTCTCCTCCCGGCGGGGACACCACCGTGGCGGACTCGGGCAGGGTCAGCAACATGCCATGGAGGTCGGCGAGTCGGGGACGGGCCGTCGCCTCCTTGTCGAGACAGCGCTCGGCGATGCTCCGCAGCGGCTCCGGTACACCGTCCAACCGGGGCTGCTCGTGCATGACTTGATAGCCCGTCAAGTACGGGCTGGCGCCGTCGAAGGGCCGGTTGCCGGTGGCCGCGTACACCAGCAGCGAGCCCAGCGAGAAGATGTCGGAGGCGGCCGTCACGTCCCGGGGCGCCGCGAACTGCTCCGGGGACATGAAGGGCGGAGTGCCGATCAGCCGGCCTGTCACGGTGAGGGTCTGGTTGTCGGCGGCGCGCGAGATCCCGAAGTCGATGACCCGGGGACCGTCCTCGGCGAGCAGCACATTGCTCGGCTTCAAGTCCCGGTGCACCACACCGGCTTGATGGATGTCCCGCAGCGCCTCGACGAGCCCGAGGGCCAGGGTGCGCAGGGTCCGGCCGCCCAACGGGCCGTCCTTCTCGACGACTTCGGCGAGCGTACGGCCCGGCACGTACAGCGTCGCCATCCACGGGACCTCGGCATCGGGGTCCGCGTCCACGACGGGCGCGGTGAACGCGCCGCTCACCCGGCGGACGGCGGCGATCTCCTGCCGGAACCGGGCCCGGAACTCCTCGTCCTGCGCGTACTGCGCGTGCACGACCTTGACCGCGACCTGCCGCCCCGAGGCCGACCGCCCGAGATACACGACACCCATCCCGCCGCTGCCGAGCCGGTCTCCGAGCACATAGCCGCCAATGGACTCCGCATCCCCGCGGTGAAGCGCCATCGGCCGGTCACCCTTCCCGATTCCCGTGCCCGCAAAGGCCGTTCAGGACCATCACACTAGAGCGTGCGCACCGCTCGCCGGACACTGCCGTCGGGGGAGCGGGAAATGGGTTGCGAGCCCGGGGTGCCGCCGCTTTCCATGGGCCCATGGTGTCCACCGACCGACTGCTCGCCTTCGCGGCCCTGTCCTTCCTGCTGATCATCGTCCCCGGCCCCAGCGTGCTGTTCGTGATCGGCCGGGCGCTGGCCCACGGCCGCCGCGCCGCGCTGACCACCGTGCTGGGCAACACGCTCGGCGCCTACCTCCTCGTCGTAGCGGTCGCCCTCGGCGTCGGCACGCTGGTGGAGCGCTCGGTCCTCGTCTTCACGACCCTCAAGCTCGCCGGCGCCGCCTACCTCGTCTACCTCGGGGTGAAGGCCTGGCGTCAACGCGGTTCGCTGCGGGCCGCGTTCACCGGCGAGGAGGCGCCCCCGCACAGCGGCCTGCGCACCCTCTGGGAGGGCTTCGCCGTCGGGGTCGCCAACCCCAAGACGATCGTGTTCTTCGCCGCCGTACTGCCCCAGTTCGTGGACCGCGAAAGCGGCCATGTGACGGCCCAGATGCTGCTGCTCGGCCTCGTCTTCAACCTCATCGCCGTGCTCTCCGACAGCGTGTGGGGCCTGGTCGCCGCGACCGCCCGCGACTGGTTCGCCCGCTCACCCCGCCGCCTCTCCGCGGTCGGCGGCGCCGGCGGCCTCACGATGATCGGCCTGGGCGTGACGGTGGCGGTGACGGGCCGCAAGGACTGACTCCGCAAGGAACTGACCCGCTACGACGGACTCCGCTACGGCCGTCTCAGCAGCCGGTTCACCGCCCGCCCGAACATCGACCGCGCCGCCCACCGCAGCGGCCCGTCGAAGAGCCGCGGCAGGAACCGCACCCGCAGCTCCTCCCGCCAGACCACGCGGCTGCGGCCCCCCGGCCCCGGCCGCACCTCGATCTCCGCCCAGCCCAGCACCACCCGCCCTCGCTTCTCCAGCCGCACGAGACCGGGCTCGTCGTCGGTCGGCGGTCGCCACACGGTGACCTCCATACGGTCGTCGAAGGCGAGCGGGCCGAGACCGGAGCGGGCCACGAAGACCGTGCCCTCACCGGTCGGCGGCGGGGTGAGCACGGTGACCCGGGTCAGCGGGACCACATCGCCGTGGCGCGGCCACTCCGTCAACCGGCGCCACGCCTCCTCCAGGGGGAGCGGTGCCGTGCGTTCGAGACGGAAGTCGACCATGCAGGGATCGTAGAGAACGCATCACCGTCGGCGGTACTTTCGTCGGGGGGCTCACACCCTTGGCCCAGCGGTTCATAGGCACGCAGACGTACACCACAGGGGGAGTCGGTCGTCATGCCACTGAAGGCCTACGGCGTACTGATCACACGCGCGGTGGACACCCGGCGCGAGGGCGCCGCCGGAACACCGCACTACCAGATCCACCTCACGGACGACGCGGGCACGCACTACCGCGCGGCCGTCAACGTCCTGTCCCAGGAGAAGCCCTCCGAGCTGCTCTACCTCGTCGGCGAGGACTTCCAGCACCCGGTCACGGCCCGCCTGGAGGGTCTGCCGAGCGGCTGGAACACCCTGCTGCCCGGACCCGGCGGCCCGAACCTCGACTTCGTGCGCGGCAACCTCTTCGACCCGGCACAGCTGCGCACGCTCCCGCCGGACGCGAGCGGCCCCGACAACGACCTCGCCGACCTCCTCGACCACTACGTGCGGCGCGCGGTCGACGACCCGGACGCCCGGCTGTACGTGTTCGGCGAGCGCTTCGGCCCCGAACCGACCGTCAAGGACAAGGTGTTCGGCTTCCTGCCCGGCAACGGCGTCCACGACATCCACATGAACCAGGGCAACAGCCGCCGCTTCAGCGGCGACGACGGCGTCTGGCAGGACGGCGGCATCCTGATCCACTTCCCGGCGCAGTCGCGTTGGGTGGGCATCTTCCTCGCCTTCCAGAGCCAGTCCTGGCACACCGACGACACCACCGGCCACACCCTGGAGGGCACCGACGGCAGCCGCAACGAGCCCGGCGGGCAGCCGGTCCGGCTCGTGGCGGCCCTGGTCAACCCCCGTGGCCCGGCCCCCGAGTCGGAGAGCGTCACCCTCCTCAACGCCTCGCCCGACCCCGTCGACCTCACCGGCTGGCACGTCCGGGACCGGCTGGGCAACTCCTGCGCGGTACCGGCCCCCGGCCCCCTCGCAGCCGGCGCCCCGCTCCTCGTCCCGCTCACGGACGGCGTCCAACTCGGCAACAAGGGCGGCGAGATCACCCTCCTCGACGCGGGCGGCCTGAAGGTGCACGGCGTTTCGTACACCGCCGAACAGGCCGCGCGGGAGGGCTGGACGGTGGTGTTCTGACGCTGCGGGAAACCTTCCTGCCGTGGTGTTACGACGCCGCCCGGACGCTCTCTTCCGCACCGCGTGCGCGTACGGCACCATGAGCCCGACCCGCACCGCACCACCGGCCGGAGGGTGTCCCGTGGACCGCGAACTGCACGGCAGGCTCGACGAGTTGCAGCGCGACCCGTACCCGCTCTACACCCGGGCCCGGGGGACCGAGGGCCTCACCCACGTCGCCGAACTCGACGCCTGGCTCGTCGCCCGGGACGCCGACGTCCGCGAAGTCCTGCGCCGCCCCGAGGAGTTCTCCTCGGCGGTCGCGCTCCGGCCCGACGTGCTGCCGTCGCCCGCCGCGCTCGCCGTCCTCGGCGGCGGCTTCGGCGGGCGGCCGGTCGTCGTCACCGCGGACGGCGCACAGCACCAGCGCCTGCGCGCGCCCATCGTCCGCGGCCTCTCCCCGGCCCGCGTCACGGCCGTCCTGCCCTACGCCGCCGAGCGCGCCGCCGCTCTCGTCGACGGCTTCGCCGGGGACGGGCACGTGGAGCTGATGTCGGCGTACGCCCGCAGGCTCCCCGGCGAGGTGATCGGCCGGATCGTCGGCCTCGACCCCGCCGACGTGCCCGGAGTCGTCCACGGCGGCCACCGCGCCGAGGAGTTGCTGTTCCGTCCCCTGGAGGAGGCCGAGCAGGTCGCCGCGGCCCAGGACGTCGTCGCGATGCAGCACACCCTCGACCGCTACGCCCGGGAGCGCTACGACCAGCCCCGCGAGGACCTCTGCTCGGAGCTGGTCGCCTCCGTCGTCGAGGGCCCGCTCACCCTGGACCACCGGCACCAACTCGTCGCCGATCTCCAGAACTTGCTGATCGCCGGACACCTCACCACCACCGCGCTCATCGGCACCACCGTCCTGCATCTGCTCCGCCACCCGCGCCAGTGGGAGCTGCTGTGCGCCGAGCCCGAGCGCATCCCCGCGGCGATCGAGGAGGCGGCCCGCTACGACACCGCGCTGCAGGGCTTCCGCAGAATCACCACCCGGTCGGTCGTCCTCGCCGGTACCGAACTCCCCGCCGGGGCAACGCTGTTCATCGCCTTCGGTGCGGCCAACCGGGACGAGCGGCGCCACCCGGGCGCCGACACCTTCGACATCACCCGCTCCCCGGTCGCCCGCCACCTCGCCTTCGGCCTCGGGGTGCACGGCTGCCCGGGCTCGCAGCTCGCCCGGGAGCAACTCCGGCTCACCCTGGAGGAGTTGACCCGCCGGCTGCCCGGACTGCGGCTAGCGGAGGACCGTCCGGTCACCATGCGGCCCACGATGATCCACCGTTCCCCGTACGCCCTGCACCTGACCTGGTGAGAGAAGCGGGCCCTGGGCGACTCAGGGCCGGTAGACCTTCCCCGGCTCCGCCTTGCCGGGCGCCAGCAGCTGCGGCACGGTCACGAACGCGTACCCGCGTGCCTTCAACGCGTCGATGATCCCGGGGACGGCGGGCACGGTGCCCTGGTACAGGTCGTGCAGCAGGATGATCCCGTCCCGGGTGGCCTGGGCAAGGACGCGCTTGGTGATGAGGGCGGAGTCGGTGGTCGCGTAGTCCTTGGCGGTCACGCTCCACAGGACCTCCGCGAGGCCCAGCTCACGGCAGATCTTGTGCACGGTGTCGTCGGTGCGGCCCTGCGGCGGACGCATCAGCGTCGGCTTCTTCCCGGTGATCCGCTCTATCGCGTCGTCCGTGCGTTCCAGTTCGCCGCGTATCTGCGCGGGCGTGATCCGGGTCAGGATCTTGTGGTCCCAGGTGTGGCTCGCCACCTCGTGCCCCTCGGCGGCCATGCGCTTCACCAGCTCCGGGTACTTCTCGATGTGCCGTTTGCCGAGCAGGAAGAAGGTCGCCGGGACCCGCTTCTCCTTCAGGATGTCGAGCAGCCGCGCCGAGTTCTCGCTCGGCCCGGCGTCGAAGGTCAGCGCGATGCACTTCGCCTCACGGCAGTCGACGGTCCCGAAACGGGCCTGCGCGGTCGCCGACACGTCGTGCGTCCGGGCGGCGGCGGGCGCGGTCGTGTCGAGCTTGGTGCACCCGCTCGACGCGAGGCCCAGAGAGGCGACCGCCACAAACATGCCGACGGCACGCAACCCGGCCCGGGTTCTTTTCCTCTTCTTACTCAGAGACCTCAGAGATGGCATGTCCAGACTATACATACCGAGTATATACGGTGTGTATAGTCGGTCGCAGGTGCTCGGGGAAGGAAACCCCGTACCCGCGTCAGCGGCCCTCGGCCCCCAACTCCCGCCCGAGACGCAGGTTCCATCGCCCGGACTGCCCGCTGAGGTCGGTCGCGGTCAACGGGGGCACGTCGAGCCGCCAGAAGGCAGGGCCGGGCGCGCCGAGGACCGTGACCGCCAGGGCCCGTACGAGCTCCTGTTCTACGACCGCCAGGGTCCTGCCCTCGAACGTCGCCGCCGCCTCCAGCCACCCGGCCGCCCGCTCGCACAGCGCCCGCACCGACTCGCCGCCGTGGGGTGCCGCGTCCGGGTCCGACAGCCAGGACAACACCGCGTCCGGCTCCCGCGCCATCACCTCGTCGAGGGTCAGACCCCGCCAGCGGCCCATGTCGAGCCCCGCCAGCCCCCGCGCAGGCACGGCCGCGAGACCGAGCGCGGACGCCGTCTCCCGGCAGCGCGCGGTGGGGGAGACCAGCACCCGGTCGGCCGCCCCGAGCGAACCGGCGGCGGACTCGGCTCGGGCCCTGCCGCTCGGGTCGAGCGCGCTGCCGTCGTCGAACCGGGCCTCCCGCAGGGACCGGTTCAACGCCGGTGAGATCAGGGTGATGCGGCTGGTCACTCGCTTGCTCCACTTCTCCGGGCCGTACGGAACATCGTCTCGCGTACACCGCACGGCGGGGGCGGCCGGGCGGACACCCGCCCGGCCGCCCCCGCCTTCGGCTCAGGAACCCGCCAGTTCCTCACGGATCGTACGGGCCGCCGCGACCAGGTTCTCCAGCGACGCGCGGGTCTCGGGCCAGCCGCGGGTCTTCAGCCCGCAGTCGGGATTGACCCACAGCCGCTCGGGCGGAATGGCCTCAAGTCCCTTGCGCAGCAAGGCCGCTGCCTCGTCCGCGCCCGGGACGCGCGGCGAGTGGATGTCGTACACGCCGGGTCCCGCCTCACGTGGATAACCGTGCCCGGCCAGCTCGCGGGCCACCTGCATGTGCGAACGGGCCGCCTCCAGACTGATGACGTCCGCGTCGAGATCGTCGATGGCCCGCACGATGTCGCCGAACTCGGCGTAGCACATGTGCGTGTGGATCTGCGTGTCCGGCCGGACCCCGGCGGTGGTGAGCCGGAACGCCTCCGTCGCCCAGGCGAGATAAGCCTCCCGGTCCGCCGCGCGCAGCGGCAGCGTCTCGCGCAGGGCGGGCTCGTCGACCTGGATGACCGAAGTCCCGGCCGCCTCAAGGTCGTCGACCTCGTCGCGCAGGGCGAGCGCGACCTGCCGGGCGGTGTCGCCGAGCGGCTGGTCGTCGCGGACGAAGGACCAGGCGAGCATGGTGACCGGCCCGGTGAGCATGCCCTTGACCGGCCGCGAGGTGAGGGTCTGGGCGTACGTCGTCCAGCGGACCGTCATCGGCTCGGCGCGGGAGATGTCGCCGGCCAGGATCGGCGGGCGGACGTAACGGGTGCCGTAGGACTGGACCCAGCCGTGCTGCGTGGCGAGGTAGCCCGTGAGCTGCTCGGCGAAGTACTGGACCATGTCGTTGCGTTCGGGCTCGCCGTGCACCAGGACGTCGAGGCCGGTCTTCTCCTGGAAGGAGATCACCTCGCCGATCTCCGCCCTGATGCGCTCCTCGTACCCGGCCGTGTCGATCCGGTTCGCCCTCAAGTCGGCGCGGGCGGTGCGCAGTTCGGCGGTCTGCGGGAAGGAGCCGATCGTGGTGGTCGGCAGCAGCGGCAGACCGAGCCGCGCCCGCTGGGCGGTGGTCCGCTCGCCGTACGGCTGCGAGCGGCGGGTGTCGGCCTCCGTGACGGCGGCGGTACGCGCCCGTACGGCGGGGTCCCGGGTGATCGGGGAGCCCGCGCGGGAGGCCAGGTCGGCGCGGTTCGCGGCCAGTTGGGCGGAGATCGTGCCGGTGCCCCGGGCCAGGCCCTTGGCGAGGGTGACGATCTCGCGGGTCTTCTGCCCCGCGAACGCGAGCCAGCGCAGGATCTGCGGCTCGATGTCCCGTTCGGCGGCGGCGTCGAGCGGGACGTGCAGCAGCGAGCAGGAGGCGGCCACGTCGACCCGGTCGGCGAGACCGAGCAACGTGCCCAGCGCGGCAAGGGACTTGGTGAGATCGTTGACCCAGATGTTGCGGCCGTCGACCACCCCGGCGACCAGCCGCTTGCCGGGCAGCCCGCCCACCGCGGCCAGCGCGTCCAGATTGGCGGCGGCGGTCCCGGTGAAGTCGAGCGCCAGCCCCTCCACCGGAGCCTTCGCCAGTACTGGCAACGCGTCGCCGAGCCGGTCGAAGTAGGAGGCGACCAGCAGCTTCGGCCGGTCGGTGAGCGCGCCGAGGTCACGGTAGGCGCGCTCGGCGGCGTTCAGTTCGGCCGGAGTCCGGTCCTGGACGAGCGCGGGCTCGTCGAGTTGCGCCCACTCCGCGCCGGCCGCCCGCAGATCCGCCAGCACCTCGGCGTACACGGGCAGCAGCCGGTCGAGGAGCGTCAGCGGATCGAAGTCCGCGGCGACTCCGGGCGCGGGCTTGGCAAGCAGCAGATAGGTGACCGGGCCGACGAGCACCGGGCGCGCCGTGAGACCCAGCGCGAGGGCCTCCCTCAGCTCGCCGACCTGCTTGCCGGAGTCGGCGGTGAAGACCGTGTCCGGCCCCAACTCGGGCACCAGATAGTGGTAGTTGGTGTCGAACCACTTCGTCATCTCCAGCGGCGCCACGTCCTGCGTGCCGCGCGCCATCGCGAAGTACCCGTCCAGCGCGTCGAGTTCGACGGCGGCGCGGTGGCGGGCGGGGATCGCGCCGACCATGACGCTGGTGTCCAGGACATGGTCGTAGTACGAGAAGTCGCCGGTCGGCACCTCGTGGATGCCGGCCTCGGCCAGCTGCCGCCAGTTGGCGCGGCGCAGTTCGGCGGCGGTGGCCCGGAGGGCGTCGGCGTCGACGCGGCCCTTCCAGTAGCCCTCGACGGCCTTCTTCAGTTCCCGGCCCTGTCCCTGACGGGGGTAGCCGTACACGGTGGCCCGTGCTGCCGCGGCTGCGGACTTCGTTGTCACGGAACTCTCCTTCGCGAGCTGTCTCCCTGAGATCCCGGGACGGGACGAGAGCGCGAAGGAACGTTCAGACCGGAGCTTGTGCCTGCCGGTATGCACGCCGACCCGCCCACGAGGTCACCGGGATTCCGCGCGCGAATGCTTCGCGTGCGGGCAGTTGGCAGGTCTTCGGACTCGCGGGCACGTCCTCCTTCTCTGACCGGAGGACACCTACTGGCCGTCGCTTCCCAGGTCCTGTCGTGGACCCAGTGCGTATGACGGCGGTCGTTCTCGCTCACCGCTGCGGGGCAGTCCCGGAGTTTCACCGGGTTCCCTCTTGCGACGCGTCCGTCTGGCTGACGGGGCGAACCAGCTGCGATAGCCAGCCTACGGGGTGGGGGGTGTTGTGCGTCGATTTTTGGGTGCAGGCCGGTGGGGGCCGGGCGCGCAGTTCCCCGCGCCCCTAAAAGCGTTAGCTGAGCCGGGATTCGAAGGCTCGGAGGATTTCCTCTGCCGCCAAGGTTGCTGTCAACTCGCCCTCTCGCACCTGCCGTTCGAGGTCCGGGGCCAGCGCACGCACCGCCGGATCCGCGTGCAGCCTGCCCAGCAGTTCCTCGCGGACCATCGTCCATGTCCAATCCACCTGCTGCTCGCTGCGCTTCGCGGCAAGGCGGCCGGTCGAGTCCAGGAGGGACCGGTGTTGTTCCAGGCGTTCCCAGACCGTGTCCAGGCCGGTGCCCTCACGCGCGCTGCAACTCAGCACCGGCGGGGTCCAGGCCGCGTCTGCGGGATGCATCAGCCGCAGTGCGCCTGCCAGTTCGCGCGCCGCGCTCTTCGCATCCCGCTCGTGCGGGCCGTCCGCCTTGTTGACGGCGATGACGTCCGCCAGCTCCAGGACGCCCTTCTTGATGCCCTGCAACTGGTCGCCGGTGCGGGCCAGGGTCAGCAGGAGGAAGGAGTCGACCATGTTGGCGACCGCGGTCTCGGACTGGCCTACGCCCACCGTCTCCACGAGGACGACGTCGTAGCCCGCCGCCTCCATCACCACGATCGACTCGCGGGTCGCCTTCGCGACGCCGCCGAGGGTGCCGGCGGTGGGGGAGGGGCGGACGAAGGCCGCCGGGTCCACGGCCAGGCGTTCCATGCGGGTCTTGTCGCCGAGGATCGAGCCGCCCGTGCGGGTCGAGGACGGGTCGACGGCGAGGACCGCGACCCGGAAGCCGAGCGAGGTGAGCAGCGTGCCGAACGCGTCGATGAACGTCGACTTGCCCACGCCCGGCACACCGCTGACCCCGATGCGCCGGGCCTTTCCGCTGTGCGGCAGCAGTTCGGTCAGCAACTCCTGTGCCATGGCCCGGTGTTGGGGCTTCGTCGACTCGACGAGGGTGATGGCGCGGGCCACCAGGGACCGCTTGCCGTCGAGTACGCCCTTCACATAGGTGTCGACATCGATCACGGGGTGTGCCCGAGGTCGGTGGCCAGCCGCTCGACCAGGTCGTAGGCCGCGTCCGGGATCACCGTCCCGGGCGGGAAGACGGCCGCCGCGCCCATCTCCAGGAGCGTGGGCACGTCCTGCGGCGGGATCACCCCGCCGACCACGATCATGATGTCCTCGCGGCCCTCCTCGGCGAGGGACTCCTTCAACGCCGGTACGAGCGTGAGGTGTCCGGCGGCCAGCGAGGAGACCCCGACGACGTGCACGTCCGCCTCGACGGCCTGGCGGGCCACCTCGCCCGGGGTCTGGAAGAGGGGGCCGACGTCGACGTCGAAGCCGAGGTCGGCGAACGCGGTGGCGATCACCTTCTGGCCGCGGTCGTGGCCGTCCTGGCCCATCTTGGCGACCAGGATGCGCGGGCGGCGGCCCTCGGCCTCCTCGAACTCGGCCACGAGGGCGCGGGTGCGCTCGACGGACGGGGACTCGCCGGCTTCGGTGCGGTACACACCGGAGATCGTACGGATCTGGCTCGCGTGCCGCCCGTACACCCTCTCCAGCGCGTCGGAGATCTCACCGACCGTCGCCTTCGCGCGGGCCGCGTTCACCGCCAGCTCCAGGAGGTTGCCGCTGCCCTCGGCCGCCCGGGTCAGGGCGTGCAGGGCGTCCTGGGTGGCCTGTTCGTCGCGCTCGGCGCGCAACCGCCGTAGTTTCTCGATCTGTTGGGTGCGGACGGAGGAGTTGTCGACCTTGAGGACGTCGATCTGCTCGTCGGTCTCCACCCGGTACTTGTTGACGCCGATGACCGGCTGGCGCCCGGAGTCGATACGGGCCTGGGTGCGGGCCGCCGCCTCCTCGATGCGCAGCTTGGGGATGCCCGCGTCGATGGCCTTGGCCATACCGCCCGCGGCCTCGACCTCCTCGATGTGCTGCCAGGCCCGGCGCGCGAGGTCGTACGTCAGCTTCTCGACGTAGGTGCTGCCGCCCCACGGGTCGATCACGCGGGTCGTGCCGGACTCCTGCTGGATGAGGAGCTGGGTGTTGCGGGCGATGCGGGCCGAGAAGTCGGTGGGCAGCGCGAGGGCCTCGTCCAGGGCGTTGGTGTGCAGCGACTGGGTGTGGCCCTGCGTGGCCGCCATGGCCTCCACGGCCGTACGCGTCACGTTGTTGAAGACGTCCTGCGCGGTCAGCGACCAGCCCGAGGTCTGTGAATGGGTGCGCAGGGAGAGGGACTTGGCGTTCTGCGGGTCGAACTGCTTGACCAGCTTGGCCCACAGCAGCCGGGCCGCCCGCAGCTTCGCGATCTCCATGAAGAAGTTCATGCCGATCGCCCAGAAGAAGGACAGCCGGGGCGCGAACGCGTCCACGTCCATCCCCGCCTCGCGCCCGGCCCGGATGTACTCGACCCCGTCGGCGAGGGTGTACGCCAGCTCCAAGTCGGCCGTCGCGCCCGCCTCTTGGATGTGGTAGCCGGAGATGGAGATCGAGTTGTAGCGGGGCATCCGCTGCGAGGTGTAGGCGAAGATGTCGGAGATGATCCGCATCGACGGCTTCGGCGGATAGATGTAGGTGTTGCGGACCATGAACTCCTTGAGGATGTCGTTCTGGATGGTCCCGGCCAACTTCTCGGGCGGTACGCCCTGTTCCTCCGCCGCCACGATGTACAGCGCGAGCACGGGCAGCACCGCGCCGTTCATCGTCATCGACACGGTCATCTTGTCGAGGGGGATGCCGTCGAAGAGCTGGCGCATGTCGTAGATCGAGTCGATCGCCACGCCCGCCATGCCGACGTCACCGGTCACGCGCGGGTGGTCGCTGTCGTAACCCCGGTGCGTGGGCAGGTCGAAGGCGACCGACAGGCCCTTCTGACCGGCCGCCAGATTCCGCCGGTAGAAGGCGTTCGACTCCTCGGCCGTGGAGAAGCCCGCGTACTGACGGATCGTCCAGGGCTGGTTGACGTACATCGTCGGGTACGGGCCGCGCAGATACGGCGCGATGCCCGGGTAGGTGGCGAGGAAGTCCAGGCCCTCCAGGTCCTGCCCGGTGTACAGCGGCTTGACCGCGATGCCCTCCGGGGTCTCCCAGAGCAGGTCGTCGCCGCCCGCCGCCTTCTTGACGGCGTCACGCCACTCGTCGGGACCGGCTTCGGCGGCCGGGGCCCCCAGCTCGATCCCGGAGAAGTCGGGGATCCGCCCCTTCGCTGCCATCAGGACACTCCCATGCGGTCGAGGGTGGCGGACAGGACGGCCACGGCGTCACAGCCCGCGAAGACATAGGCGTCGACACCGGGATACTCCCCGGGACGGCCCGCGAGGAACACGTGCCCGGCACCGGCCGACCTCAACTCCCCGGCGATCGTTGCCGCTTGCTCTTCGTACAGCGCGTCGCTGGAGCACAGGCAGGCCTCGGTGGCGCCGCTGTCCGCGAACGTGCCTTCCGTGACGGTCTCGATGCCGCCCGCCTGGAACAGGTTCGAGGCGAAGGCGAGACGGGCGGTGTGCGCGGCGGCCGGGCCGAGCGCGGCCAGGAAGATCCGGGGCCGGGAGCCGGTGGCCGCGAGGTGGGCGTCGGAGCGGGCGCGCAGGATCTCGTAGGCCTCGTCGCGGCGCACGCGCGGCAGGCCGCCGGAGGGTTCGGCGGGGGCGGGCGCGCGCTCCGGGAGGCGTTCGGCGAGGTTCGGGAACTCGCTTACGCCGGTGATGGGTTCACGGCGCTTGGCCAGCTTCGCGCTGCGCGCCGCCCAGGTGGTGGCGAGGTCCTCGCGGAGGCTGCCGGAGGCCAACACGGCTGCCTGGCCGCCCTGTTGCTCGATGTGCTGGAAGAACTCCCAGCCCGCGTGGGCGAGTTCGTCCGTGAGCCGCTCCACGTACCAGGAGCCGCCCGCCGGGTCGATCACCCGGGACAGATGCGACTCCTCGACCAGGATCGTCGAGGTGTTGCGGGCGATCCGGCGCGCGAACGCGTCCGGCAGGCCCAGCGCGTGGTCGAACGGAAGCACGGTCACGGACTCGGCGCCGCCCACCCCGGCGGCCAGCGTCGCGACCGTCGTGCGCAGCATGTTCACCCACGGATCACGGCGGGACATCATCACCGGCGAGGTCACCGCGTGCTGCACCTGCCCGCCCGGCGCCCCGCACACCTCGGCCACCCGCGCCCACAACCTGCGCGCCGCGCGCAACTTGGCGATGGTGAGGAACTGGTCGGCGGTCGCCGCGTACCTGAACTCCAGCTGCCCGACGGCCTGTTCGACGCTCAGCCCCGCATCGGTCAGCTCCCGCAGATAGGCGACACCGGTCGCCAGCGAGGCGCCCAGCTCCTGCGCCGCCGAACCGCCGGCCTCGTGGTACGGCAGCGCGTCCACGGTCAGCGTGCGCAGCCCCGGGTACTCCTCGGCGCAGCGGCGGGCGAGTGCGGCGACCGGCGCGAAGTCGAAGGCCTCGGCCCCGGTGCGGGCCGCGAAGCCCAGCGGGTCGGCGCCCAGGTTGCCCCGGGCGGCCTCGCGCGCGATGCCCCGCTCCTCGTACAGCCGTAGCAACTCGGCTGCGGCGGAAGCGACTTCGGGCCCCGGGTCGAGGACCACGGGTGCCAGATCGAGGAAGACACCGTCGAGGACCCGCTCCAGCGAGGCGACCGGGATGCCCTGCTCGCCCACGGTCAGCCACAGCGAGGTGACGCCGTTCTCCAGGTCGCCGAGGACCGCGGCGTTGTCGGCCGTCGTGTGCCGCTGCCGTACGTCCCAGCCGCCGAGGGTGTTGCCCTCGGCCCGGCCGCCCCGCACGAAGGGGGCGAAACCGGGAAGGCCGGGCTCGGGCGCGGAGTCGTCCGCGGTGTACAGGGGGCGGGCGCGCAGCCCGTCCTCGAGTGGGGTGGACAGGGCGTCTTCCGCTGCCGTACCCGAGACTTCCTTGCCCGACTTGCGCAGTACGCCTTCCACCAGGCGTTGCCACTGCTCATGGGTCGCGTCAGGGAACTCGGCGGCCAGCGAGAGCCCGTCGTCAGGCAGGACCGTCATGCTCGGATGCTAGGGCAAACGTGCAGGTGAGCAGCAGAGGACGCGGCTGTGACCTTTGCCTCGCCCGGCGGTCTAGACCACTCTGTTCAAAGTCCGACGTCCCGTCGGCTCATGTCCTCCAGCGACTCGCGCCGGACCAGGACGCGGGCGATACCGTCGGCCACCGCGACGACCGGCGGGCGGCCGACCAGGTTGTAACCGGACGCCATGGACAGGTGATAGGCACCGGCCGCCGGTACGGCGAGCAGGTCGCCGGGGCGTACGTCGCCGGGCAGTGCCACCTCGTCCGCGAGGACGTCGCCCGCCTCGCAGTGCCGGCCCACGACCGTGACCGGTCGCGGTGGCGCGGAGGCCGGGCGGCCGATCAGCCGGGGCGCGTACCGCACGCCGTACAGGGCGGGCCGCGGGTTGTCGCTCATCCCGCCGTCGACCGCGACGAACGTACGGTCGCCGGTGCGCTTGACCGCCAGCACCCGGTACACGACGACTCCGGCGGGGCCGACGACCGCCCGCCCGGGTTCGAGGATGAGCCGGGGCACGGGCAGCCCGGTGCGGGCGCAGCCGTCCTCCAACTCGGCCCGCACCCGCCCGGCGAGGACGGAGACGTTCAACTGCTCCTCACCCGGGCGGTACGCGATGCCGTGCCCACCGCCGATGTCCAACTGCGGGAGGACGACGCCGTGTTGGTCCCGGATACGGGCCAACAGCCCGACCGTGCGGCGCACCGCGGCGACGTACGGCTTGACCGTGGTGATCTGCGAGCCGATGTGGCAGTGCAGGCCCACGAGTTCGAGGTGCGGCTGGTCGAGGATCCGGGTGACGGCGTGCAGCGCGGAACCGTCCGTGATCGACAGGCCGAACTTCTGGTCGTCGGTGCCGGTGCGCACCTTGACGTGCGCGCCGGCCGCCACACCAGGCACGACCCGCACCATGACCTTCTGCCGGCTCCCGGCGGGGGTGAGCGCGGCCAGCCGGGCGATCTCCGAGGCGCTGTCGACGACGATACGGCCGACCCCGAGCCGGAGCGCGGTGCTCAGGTCCTCCGGGCTCTTGGCGTTGCCGTGCAGCACGATCCGCTCCGGCGGGAAGCCGGTCGTGACGGCGAGGGCGAGCTCGCCCGCCGAGCACACGTCGAGGCCGAGCCCCTCCTCCTCCACCCAGTGGGCCATCGCACGGCACAGGAACGCCTTTGCCGCGTAGACGACTTCGGCCTCCGGGAACGCCGTGCGGTACGCGCGGCACCGCTCGCGGACCTCGCGCTCGTCGAGGACGTAGACGGGAGTGCCGAAACGGTCGGCGGCCTCGGCGAGCGGGACACCGCCGACGGTCAGGTCGCCGCCGGGCGCGAGGCGGGTGGAGCGCGGCCAGACGGACAGGCCGTCGGTGTCGGCGACTTCGGTGACGGGGGCGTCCAGGATGGACATGGGCGGGTCTCCTCAGCCGATCAGCAGATTCAGGCAGGCGACGGCGGCGGCCGCGCCGGTCACCCGCAGGGCTCCGATGTGCTGGGGGTGCAGGCGGCGCCAGGAGGGCGCGGGCTCGGGGTTCGCCGCCGCGATGGCGGCGGCGGAGGGCTTCGGGCTCACAGCGGCAGTCGCGCGCGTGGAGGCGGTTGCGTTTGCGGTCCTGCGTGCGGGCGCGGCTGCGGAGAACTGTGGATCAACGGTGAGAGCCGTGACGCCCAGCGGCGCGGCGAGGGCGCGCAGCGCGGGTTCGGAGAGCCTGATGGCTGCCTGCTCGGGGCCGAGAGTGGCGGCGAGCCGTGCCGCCGAGGTGAAGCCGACGGCTGTACGGCCGCCCAGCGGGGTGCGGAAGTACCGGGCCGTACAGCCCGCGGGCCCCGACCGGACGGGCACGTACAGAAGTCCGGCCGGGACGGGTTCGGAGGGCTCGGCGGGGGACTCGGAGGGTTCGGCTGAAGACATCGTGCGGCTCCTTGAAGGAAGGCGATGCGCGCCGTACGGCCTCTTCGGCTGGGCGCTCACTCGAAGCTATGCCCGGGCGATCGGGGTCCGGGACGGTCGCTGACGGATGCTTGACGGCGGGCGCCGCACTCCTGACGCCCCGCTGACGAGGACGGGAACCGCTGGTCAGCGCCCGCCGTCCGTCAGCTCGCGGGCGTCGACCGCCCGCCGCAGGGCGATCCGCCGGTGCAGGGCGGCCAGTTCTCCCTCCAGCGGCGAGGGCGGCACCGTCAGGACCGGACAGCCGGCGTGGGCGACGCAGTACCGCGTGACGGACGGGAACAGGCCGCGGAGCGTCCCCCGGGGGCCCGCGCCGATCACCAGGAGGTCGTCGGACCGGTCGGCGGTCTCCACCAGCGCGCGGCCCGCCGTACCCCGGACGACCAGCCCCTGGAACGGAACCCCTGGACCCGCGTCGCCGAAGGCCGCGTCGACGGCGGTGAGGAGTCGCTCGCCGGCATCGCGGCGGAGGTCGGCCAGGGGCAGCGCCAACGGCGAGCGCCCGTGGGCGAGTTCGCCGCCGGGCGGCTCCCAGGCGAGGACGGCCAGCACCTCGGCGCCGGTCCGGCGGGCCTCCCGCACCGCCCGGTGCAGCGCCGCGAGGCTCCCCGGTGAACCGCTCACTCCGACCACCGCACGCGGCCGCCCGGCACCGCTCATCGTCGCTCACTCCTCGCCGTACGACAGACTTCCGCAGCCCATCGAAGTGCTGGAAAGAGCCGACGTATCGCCGTGTTGGCGCGGGCCTGACGCCCGACGGCCGGTTCTTGACGCGCCCGTGACGCCGTGGCGGCGATGGCCGGAATTGATCCCTCAACTCGCCCTCCGTCGCCCGCCCGTGTCAACGGAGTGGCGGCCCCTGGCAAAGCGCGGGGCAAGAATCGTCGCCGCGGACCACCCCGTGAGACGCGATGACCGTCTGGCAACGCACTGTTCACTCAGGAGCCGCCGGGAAGCGCCAGGGTGCGGACGTTGTCAGCTCAACTGCTCGCCAGGGAGGGCATCATGACCGCACAGACAGAGACACCGGACGGTTCGGCGCAGTCGTCCGAGGGGGTCAGCCGACGGCACGCGCTCGGTCTCCTCGGTACGGCGGGCGCGGGCGCCGCCGTCACCCCCTTGCTGGGAGCAGGCACGGCACAGGCCGCCCCGCTGGAGGCCCCGGCACTCCACCTCACCGCGGACTCCTCCGGCGCGGTGCCGGTCCAGGGCCTGCACCTCACCTTCGGTGCGGACCCGCGCACCCAGATGACGGTCTCGTGGATCACCGACAGACCGGTGTCCAAACCGGTCGTGCGCTACGGCACGCTGGAGCACGGCTTCGGCTCCAGTGCCAAGGCCCGCACGGTCACCTACGTCGACGGCACCTCCAGCCGCACCGTCTACGTCCACCACGCCGCGCTGAACAAGCTCAGCCCGGACACCGACTACCTGTACCTCGCCACCCACGAGGGCGCGACCCCCGACAGCGGTACGTTCCGCACCGCCCCGCGCGGCCGCAAGCCGCTCACCTTCACCAGCTTCGGCGACCAGTCCGCCCCGCAGGTGACCTGGGCCGCCAACGGCACCGTCGGGCTCGACGCGAACTCCACGCCCGCGACGAAGGACATCGTCACCGGCATCGAGCAGGTCGCCCCGCTCTTCCACCTGCTCAACGGCGACCTCTGCTACGCCAACCTGGACGTCGACCGGGTGCGCACCTGGAACAACTTCTTCACCAACAACACCCGTTCGGCCCGCTTCCGCCCCTGGATGCCGGCGGCCGGCAACCACGAGATCGAGAAGGCCAACGGCCCGATCGGACTCGGCGCCTACCAGACCTACTTCTCCCTCCCCTCCACCGAGACCGACGCCGAACTCGCGGGCCTCTACTACGCGTTCACGGCCGGCTCGGTCCGGGTCATCGTGCTGCAGAACGACGACAACTGCCTCCAGGACGGCGGCGACGTCTACATCAGCGGCTACTCCGGCGGACGTCAACTCGCCTTCCTGGAGAAGGAGTTGAAGGCGGCCCGGGCCTCGCGCGACACCGACTGGATCGTCGTCGCCATGCACCAGGTCATGGTCAGCTCCACCGACGCCAACGGCGCCGACCTGGGCCTGCGCCAGAAGTACGGCCCTCTCTTCGACCGCTACGGCGTCGACCTGGTCCTCTGCGGCCACGAGCACAACTACGAGCGCTCGCTGGCCGTGCGCGGAGTCGTCAGCGGCACCGAGACGCTGACCCCCAACCCGGTCTCCACGGCCACCGACGACATCGACACCGTCCTCGGCACCGTCCACATGATCCTCGGCGGCGGTGGCGTCTCGGGCACCACGAACCAGAGCTTCTTCAAGGACGGCACCGGCAAGGTGATCACGTCCGTGTCGGCGACCCCCGGCTCCAACGGCAAGCGCACCTCCACCTACACCAAGGAGGAGGCGGTCTGGATCGGCGTCCGCGACACCGAACACCCCTACGGCTTCGCCGCGTTCACCGTCGACCCCGGCTCGCACCCCGGCGACACCACCCGGATGCACGTGACCTACTACAACGTGAACAAGCCCAACGGCGACCTCTCGGTGTTCGAGAACTTCACCCTCCACCGCAAGCGCTCGGACGGCCACCGCTAGTCGGTACGCCCCAGGTCCTCGTCCGGCAACCAGTCCAGGGCGAACCAGAGTTCCATCCGCACTCCGGGGTCCTGCAGATCCACATCGAGCAGTTCGGCCACCCGTGCCAGACGGTGCCGCACGGTGTTCCGGTGGACCTGCAGGGCCGCCGCCGTACGGTCCCAACTGCCGTGCACCGTCAGCCAAGTTCGTAGGGTCTCGACCAGGACCGGCGCGCCCGGGGAACCGGCCTCGTCGAGCGGGGCGAACCGGGTGCGAGCCAACTCCCGGGCGCCGTCCGCCGGAACGAGCCCGTGGACGGTGAGAGGATCCCTGGTGTGGACGACGGCCGGCACCTGCGCCGCGAGCGCGCGCTGCAGGGCGCGTCCGGCCTGGACATCCGCGTACGCCAGCTCCGAGGCCGGCACCGGCGCACTGAACCCGAGCACCCAGCCCAAGTCCGCCGCCTGAGCGGGCACTTCGGGCCGTACGCCCGGCGCACCGGGCACCAGCGCCTTCAGCTCGGAGCCGTCGACATACAGATACGACGTGCCCAACGCGGTGCCCAGCATGGCGAGTTGAGCCGGATCGTCCCCCGGCGGCGGTGCCGTCGCGTACCGGCCGTGGACCACGACCCAGTGCCCGGCGGGCCCGAGCGCGGGTGCCACGTCGGCCGGGCTCGCGCCCAGCATGAGCCGTACCAGCGCGCCCGCGCTGTGCGTGTCGGTGCCCAGGGCGTGCCGGGGGCTGGTGAGCAGGGCCAGCAGTACGGCCGCCGTGCCGGTGATCTGGCGGTGTACGAGAGTCGGAGCCGCGGTCGCCGCCTGGCCGAGGGCGAGCGCCGTCGCGGTGCGGTCGGCGCCGGGCAGGGTGTGCACGGTCAGATGGACACCGCCCTCGTGGTCGGCCGCGGCGGCCGGTGCGGACCGGACGCCGGAACCGGTGCGGACCCGGGCGAGGGTGCGCACGGCCAGGTCGCGCACCCGTCCCGGTGTCGGGGGCGCGGGCCGGGGTCCCGCGCTGAACAGCTCGTTGCCCCGGGCGTCGTGCAGCACCGCCCAGGCGCCGGTGTGCCCGCTGAGCTGGGCGAGCACGGCCCGCAGCGCGTCCGGCCGGGCGGCCGCCGCGGCCAGCGCCGACTGGGCCCGGGAGATCTCGCGCAGCGCACGGTTGCGGGCCTCGCCGATCGCCGCGTACGTGGCCTGCCCGACCGCCACGAACGGGGTCGCGGGCGGCAGCCGTAGCAGCGGAAGGCCGTGGCGGTCGCAGGCGGCGACCAGCTCGGCCGGGACCTCGTCGTGCACGGGCGCGACCCCGAACCCGAGCGCGCACACCCCGGCCGCGACGACCCGCCGTACATAGGTGTCGACGCCCTCCGCGTCGGGCGGCAGCCGCACACCCGCCGTGAGGAGCAGCTCGCCGCCCACCAGATACGGCGACGGGTCCTCGATCTCCGTGGTGCCGACCGTGCTGACCGGGCGATCCCCGGCAGGCCCGGCGACCTGGCGCAGACCGAGGGCGGGGTCGGCGAGCAGCACGCTCAGCGGCACGGACGGCTGCTCGGACTCGGTCATGAGGGGACATCCTCCCGACCCGGCGGTGCCGTACGGGACTGCCGGAATCATCCAATGGGCGACTTCATATTGGACAGAACCGCCACTTCGGCGCCAGTGCGAACGCCGATAGCGTCATCCCACTCCCAGGGCACCACCCCTCAAACCGGAGGTCTTCGATGACCGTCGACTACTTCGTCATGGCCGCATACCTGCTGGGCATCATCGGCGTCGGCTGGTGGGGCAAGAGACGCGCCGCCTCCAAGAGCGACTTCCTGGTCGCCGGCCGCCGCCTCGGCCCCCTCATGTACACCGGCACCATGGCCGCCGTCGTCCTCGGCGGCGCCTCCACCATCGGCGGCGTCCGCCTCGGCTACACCTACGGCATCTCCGGCGCCGCCATGGTTTTCGCGATCGGCCTCGGGCTGCTGGCGCTGAGCGTCTTCTTCTCCGCCCGCATCGCCCGCCTCAAGGTCTACACGGTCGCCGAGATGCTCTCGCTGCGCTACGGCGACACCGCCGCCGTGATCTCCGGCGTGGTGATGTGGATCTACACGCTGATGCTGGTCGTGACCTCCACGATCGCCTACGCCAGCGTCTTCGACGTCCTGTTCGACGTGCCGCGCTGGGTCGCGGTGGTCATCGGCGGCTCGATCGTCGTCGGCTACTCGGCGCTCGGCGGCATGTGGTCCATCACGCTCACCGACATGGTGCAGTTCGTGGTCAAGAGCCTCGGTGTGCTCGTCCTGCTGCTGCCCATCGCGGTGGTGAAGGCCGGCGGCTTCGGCGCGATGGCCGACGAACTGCCGCACGGCTACTTCTCGTTGACCTCCATCGGCGGCCAGACCATCCTCACCTTCGTGCTGATCTACACCTTCGGCATGCTCATCGGACAGGACATCTGGCAGCGCGTGTTCACCGCCCGCTCCGACAGAGTCGCCTCCTGGGGCGGCACGGTCGCCGGCGTCTACTGTCTGGTCTACGCCCTGGCCGGAGCCGTCATCGGCATGGCGACGAAATCCCTCTACCCGAACCTCGCCGCCGCCGACGACGCGTTCGCGACGATCGTCCGGCACGCCCTGCCCACCGGCGTCCGCGGTCTGGTGCTGGCCGCCGCGCTCTCCGCGATGATGTCCACCGCGAGCGGCGCTCTGATCGCCTCCGCGACCGTCGCCAACAACGACATCTGGGCCCGCCTGCGCAAGCGCACGGTCACCGGCTCGAAGGACGACGAGATCGGCTCCAACCGCCTCGCGATCGTCGTCCTCGGCATCGCCGCCATGGGCATGGCCTGTGCCCTCGGCGATGTCATCGAGGCCCTCACCGTCGCCTACAACCTGCTGGTCGGCGGCCTGTTGGTGCCCATCCTCGGCGGCCTCGTCTGGAAGCGCGGAAACCTGCCCGGCGCCATGGCCTCGATGATCGCGGGCGGCACCACGGTCGTCGTCCTCATGGTGACCGACGGCCTCCTCGCCAACGAGCCCATCTACTACGGCCTGTTGGCGGGCCTCGTCGCCTACGTCGCCGTCAGTCTCGCCACCAAGCCGACCGAGGAGTCCGTCGTCCAGGCCTGGCACCGCCGCCTGGCAGGCGAACCGGCGCCCGCAGCAGCGGAGTTGAGCGTGGCCTGACCCGCAGTACCGGAACCCCCCACCCGCACCCGCACGTGCCGTATCCCGCTGAAAGGTCCCCATGTCCTCGGAAGAACTCCGGCTGCGCCGCGAACTGGCCGCCGTCTACCGGCTCGTGGCGCACTTCAGGATGACCGACCTGATCTTCACCCACATCTCGGCCCGCCTCCCGGGCCCCGGACACCACTTCCTGATCAACCCCTACGGCCTCCTCTTCGAGGAGATCACCGCGTCGAACCTGGTCAAGATCGACCTGTCCGGCCACCCCGTCGAGGAGTCCCCCCACCCGGTCAACCCGGCCGGCTTCGTCATCCACAGCGCCATCCACGCCGCCCGCCCCGACGCCCACTGCGTCCTGCACACCCACACCAGGGCGGGCTGCGCCGTAGCCGCCCAGGAGAGCGGCCTGCTCCCGCTCAACCAGATCTCCATGGAGTTCTACGGCAGGCTCGGCTACCACGACTATGAGGGCGTCGCCCTCAACCTCGCCGAACAGCGGCGCCTGGTCGCCGACTTGGGCGGCCACCCCGCGATGATCCTGCGCAACCACGGCCTGCTCACCGTAGGAGAGACCCCCGCGCAGGCCTTCCTGCGCATGTACTACCTCGACAAGGCCTGCGAGATCCAGACCACCGCGACCGCCACGGGCACCCCGCTGCTCACCCCCGCCCCCGACATCTGCGAACTGACCGCCCGTCAACTCACCGGCGAGGACGAGAAGTCGGACCTCCAGGACGACAAGGCCTACGACCTCGCCTGGTCGGCGCTGCTGCGCCTGGTGGAGCGCATCGCCCCGGACTACAAGGACTGACCGAGCAGCGTGCGGGCCCGGTCCAGGCAGCCGTGCGGATCGGGGGCGGCCTGGAGGGCGGGGAGCAGGAAGAGCCAGAGGTCGGTCACCGCCTGCTCGACGTGTCTGCGGTCGTCCAGGGCGTCGGACACGGTGTGGGTGCCGAAGAATCCGGCGACGATGACCCGCGCGGCCCGCTCGGTATCGGTTTCCGGGGCGAGTTCGCCGTTCTCCCGTGCGGATTCCAGGAGTTGGGCGACGGTTTCGATCCAGCCCACGAACGGCTGCGGCAATTCGGCGGGAATGGATTTGCTCTCGTTCGAGAGTCTGTTGCCCGCCCGCACGATCACGTTGTCGCGGAACTCGCGTGCCACCGCGAGGCTGAGGCCCACCAGCCGGTCCAGGACGGGGCCGTCGAGCGAGGTCCAAGTCTCCACCAGCCGCGGCCATTCACCGAAGTGCGCCTCGAAGACGGAAGCGGCCAGGCCCTCCTTGCTGCCGAAGTGGAAGTAGATGGCACCACTGGTGTAACCGCTCTGCCGCGCCACGTCGCTGATGCTCGTCCCGACGTATCCATGCTGTTCGAACAGCACTGCCGCCGCCGCCAGGACGGCCCGCCGGGTGGCTTCCGCGCGTTCTTGCATCGCCCTCAACGACCCTTGCCCTTCACGCCGAATCGTCTTTTCAGGCGAATCTATCGGACAGTGCGGCATTTCTTATCCGCACCCGCAAGGATCACGCATCCTATTATTTTATGAAGGAATCCACCGGGTCTCCCCCCTCCGATACGGCGGCGGTACCGGCGCTGAGCTGGGACCGCTCCGTACCGCGCGATCTCGTCCACCGGAAGTCGATCGCGGAGGTCCTCCTCACCGACGGACACGCCCTCGGCGAGGGACGGTATCTGCTCGCCGCGCAGTGGTCACGCTCCCACACCACGTTCCGCCCCGGATCCGGCGACCGGCACGACCCGCTCCTGATCGCCGAAACCCTCCGACAGGGCTGCTTGTACCTCTGCCGGCGCTTCCTCGGCGTCCCCGCGACGAGCAGGTCCGTCATCAAGACCATCGGCTTCCGGCTCGACCCCGCCACGGAACCCGTGGTCGGCTACGGCGCGACCGACGTGACCTGCCGAGCCAGGGTCTACGACGTCCGCCGCGTCGAAGGCCTCCCTCATCCCGTCGCACTCAGCCTCCGGCTCGAACTGGCCGCGGGCGACGCCGAGTTCGGCAGCGCCGAGGGCCGGGCCCGCATTCTCACGGAGGACGAGTACACGGGGTTGCGAGGTGCCCGCGCCGGTGCGTTTCCGGCACCGGGCGAGGACATCCGGCGACTCCCGCCCGCCGATGTCTCGGCCACCGCCCCCGGTGGCGTGATGATCGCCCGGGACGGAACCGGTCCCCTCCGGGTGGCACCGGCCGACCTCCACCATCCCTTGTTCTTCGACCACCCCAGCGACCACATCCCCGGCATGGTCCTCCTGGAAGCCGCCCGCCAGGCCGCATGCCTCACCGGCGGCGACACCTCCGCCCGGCTGACCGGCTGCCGTATGACGGCCTCCCGGTTCACGGACTGGGACCCGCCCGCGTACGTCGCGTGCGAGCCGGTGGGGGAGGGGTGGGAGTTCCGGGTCACCCAGGGCGGGGCGGTGACGGCGGCGGGGAGTCTGTGGTGGGCCTGAGACGTACGTGTCCGACCTCGCCCTGGCGTTCCCCGACGACGGCGGCGGCGTCCGCTGAGGGGAGTGCCCGCGCACGGGCCTATTGTCGACCCATGAGAGTGGATCATCACGGTGTCGACTGCGTCTTCTGCCGTATCGCCGACGGCACCGAACCGGCCCGCGTCGTCGCCGAGACCGCGGAGACGCTGACGTTCCTGCCCGTGCGACCGGTGCACCCCGGGCATGTGCTGGTCGTGCCCCGGCGCCATGTCGCGGACATCTGGGACCTCGACGAGGAGACGGCGGCGGCCGTCGGCACGGCGGTCCTCCGGGCGGCCCACGCGGTACGGGCCGCCCACCGCCCCGAGGGGCTGAACGTCATCCAGTCGTCCGGCGCGGTCGCCACCCAGTCGGTGTTCCATCTGCACGTCCACGTGGTGCCGCGCTACCAGGGCGACCGGATGCCGTATCTGTGGCCCGCGAAGGCCGAGGGGGATCCGGAGCTGCTCGACGAGTCCGCGCGGCGACTGCGCAGTGCGCTGACCGCACGGCGGCACTGAGGCGGCACCGGCCCGGCATTCACAGCACGAAGACCAGGGCGAAGACCAGGCCCAGGGCCAGGCCCCCGTAGAAGAAGGCGAGGGTGGGAGAGACGGCGGCCTTCAGTACGCCCGCGCTCTCCTGACCGGGCGCCAGGTTCATGGCGAAGGGCTCTATCGGATTCTCCGGGCGGCGCACCCGGTCGTACAGGCGCCGGAACAGCCGCTCCTGGTACAGGAAGTAGGCGTCGAGGAGCCAGAAGGCCAGGACGGGGACGAAACTCACCACCGCGACCGAGCTCTTGCCGTTCCCGGCGGCGTAGGCGAGCAGTGCGCCGGTGACCGTCAGCGACCAGCCCTTGATCAGGAACGAGTTGTTCCCCATCCGGGCCACGATCGTCTGGATCAGCTCCAGATGCCGGATCCGGTTGTCGTCCAGCCGTAAGCGATTCTCCGCCGACATTTGCCCCCCCCACAGTGTCAACTCGTCTGTAAAGGAGCTTACTCATCCGCACTGACATCGCGTCAGGTCGCGCGGTCGATTCATCACTGGGGGTCGCAGGCGGCGGGTTCGTGCGCGGGGGCGGAGGTGGGGGCGGGACGCTCGGTGGGTGCGAGGCGGGGTGATGTCCGGTCGGTGTTGCGGCGGTCGGCGCGGGTGGGCCGGCCCAGGACGACTCCGGCCAGGACCAGTGCCAGTCCGCACAGTTGACGGATCGTCAGTGTCTCTCCGGCGACCGCCGTGCCGAGCAGTACGCCGGTGACGGGGTTGAGCAGTCCGATCAGGCCCACCGTTCCGGACGGCAGGTGCCGTAGCCCGGTGAACCAGGCGGCGAAGGCGAGCGCGGTGGCGACGAGGGTGACGTAGCCGAACGCGAGGAGTGCCGACGCGGAGAGCGCGGGCGGCGGGCCCTCCACGGCCGCGGCGACCGGCAGCAGGAACAGCCCTCCGGCGGTGAGCTGCCAGGCGGTCGAGGCGAGTACGTCGGTACCGGTGCTGTTCCACCGTTTGGTCAGGATGTGACCGAAGGCCGACACGAGCATCGCCGCGGCCGAGGCGAGGATCCCCGGCACGCTCACTCCGTCCGCCCCCGTGAGCAGCATCAGGCAGACCCCGCCGAGGCCGATCGCGGCGCCGGCCAGATGCGGAAGGCCCGGCCGCTCGGACATCAGGGCCCAGGCGATGAGCATCATCGCCAGCGGGGACACCGCCATGACGGTCGCGGCGATGCTCGTCGGGAGCAGCTGGGAGGCGGCGTAGACGAGGACGAAGAACACGCTCACGTTGATCAGTCCCAGCACGGCGGACCGCCACCACCACGCGCCGCGCGGTCGTCGCCGGCACAGGGCGAGCAGGACGAGGCCGGCGGGCAGGGCGCGCAGGGCCGCGCCGTAGAGCGGGCTGTCGGGCGGCAGGAACTGGTGGGTGACGTAGTAGTTGGTGCCCCAGGCCACCGGTGCGACGGCGGTGAGTGCCACCCACCGCATATTAGCTTCCATGGAAGCTAATATAGCTTCCCGGGAAGCTATCATGGTGCGCATGGACGACCCGCAACCGCCGGACCGCGTAGCCCGCATCCAGGCCGACTGGCGCCGCGAGCGGCCCGACCTCGACGTCTCCCCGCAGGGCGTGATCGGCCGGCTGCACCGCCTGGCCGGCCACCTGACCGAGGAACTGAGCCTCGTCTACGGCCGCTACGGACTCAGTGAGGGAGAGTTCGACGTCCTCTGTGCCCTGCGCCGCGCCGGCGAGCCCTACGAACGGGCACCCGGCGAACTGGCCGCCCACACCATGGTCACCACCGGCGCGATGACGAAACGCGTCGACCGCCTGGAGCGCGCGGGCCTCGTCACCCGCCGCCGTTCCACCGACGACCAGCGCGGCCGGATCGTCGCGCTCACCCACCCCGGACGCGAACTGATCGACCGGGCGTTCACCGACCACATGCGCAACGAACACCGGCTGCTGGGCCTGCTGACGCCGGGCGAGGCGGAGGAGCTGGAGGGGCTGCTCACTGAGTGGCTCGCGCGGGTGGAGGGCCCGCGGCCGGGGGAGGGCGGGTGAACGGGGGGCTTGTCGTCGGTGATCGCCCGTGCCGCTCTGCGACTTACGAGGCCGGTCGGAGTGAACCGGATCAAACGTCCTCTTCGGGGCCCACGTTGCGAAGGACCGTCTCGTACTCGCCCGTTGCGACGAGCCCGTCGATGACCTCGACCATCGACGGCACGCCCGGGTCGCGGACGATCAGGCCGTCCCAGCACCACCAGTAGTCGCCTTCCGGCTCGCCCGCCTCCCGCCGCCTGTCCATGACGCGGCGCACCTCGTCGACCGTGACCACGGTTCCCGACCAGCGCTCGCCGTCGTCACGGACGACCCACATGTCCACGTCGCAGACCTCGTCGAGATCCTCGCCCGCACCGGGCGCGAAGCAGATCTCGTACCCGGTGCGCCGGACTCGGTAGAAGGGGCCGTCCCACATGCTTGCTCCGTCCTTGTGTCATCCAGCAGTACAGGCGGTGGTCCTGCCCGCGGAGCCCGTGGGCAGGTCGGGCCAGATCGCTCAGCACCCGGGTCGTGATCTCCCGGTCGAGCGCTTCGCCGGACACCGACCGCTCCTGGACCCACAGCCGACCGACTTCGACGAGCCGGGGTCGGCCGGCAGCGGCAAGTGCGTCCTGAAGGGCGTAGGAGGCGGCGAGGACCGTCGGGCCCTCGCCGTCGCCGGGATCCGCGACGACTTCGGGCTCAATGGCAGCCACGAGCGCATCGAAGCTCCGACCGGTGAAGATGCTCTCCCGTTCGAGCAGCGCCTCTTCGGCGTCGAAGGTGTGCCGCGAAGAACTTGATGATGGTGCTCACCGGGCATGGTGCCTGCTTGAGGGAACATGGGGCACCTGCTTTTGGCGCGCAAAGGCTCGGCGAAGGAGTAAGGAGCGACGGTGCTGGAACTGCTGGGCTTCTACGACGAGTTGGACAACCGCTCCGGGCAACCGAACGGTTCGATACGCGACGCCGTCCGGCCGGTCGGTGAAGCGGATGAAGCGGAACTGGTGGCCTACCTGGACGGCGGCCACGTCCTCGTCGACGTCATGGAAGGCGGCCACGACGTCATCACCGGGAGCCCTCACCGGCACTCTGCGGGATGTTCGTCCCTGATGACGGACGGCAGTTGGTTGTGGCGCCAGGACTTCTCGCACTACGTGGAGACCCACCACGTCTCGCTGCCGGACGCGTTCCTCGCACACGTCCGCGGCCTGCGCCATCGGATGCCTGCCGTCGTCGTCGCGCAGTTCGCTCCCCACTACGACGAGACGATGCCGCTGGTCGGCTGGTCGTCGGCCGTCCCGTGGCGGTCGACGGCGACCATGCTCGTACCTGAACCACGTGCGGTGATCAGCAAGGCCGAGTTCGACGCGGCGGCGGCCCGGGACCGGGACCGGCCATCGGGTGGCTGGAGCAGAGCGCGCAAGCCTCGCAAGCCGCCGAGGACATGACCGAGTCCGTAGGCGCCGTCGGGATCCGCCTCGGTGTTCCTCGGCACGCCCGGCGCGCATGCGGTCGCCGGTGCAGCGACCTGATGGGTTCATTCAGCGATGAGTTCCGACGCGAAGAGAGGTCTTCTTGGCATGCGAACTCGTGACTTCGTCGTCCAGAAGATCGTCAGGCCCGAACGCACCGTATCGGGACCGTGGTTGGAGGTGATCGCCTCGAATCTCGACTACCACCGGGCGACCTTCCTGTGGAAGTGCGAGGGTCTTTCGGACGCACAACTGCGGCTACGCCCCCTGGAGTCCTCGGCGTTGACCCTGCTGGGGCTCATGCGCCATCTGCAGGGGGTCGAACGCGCCTGGTTCCAGCGGACGTTGGCCGGTGCGACGCCCAGCTTCTTCCCCTACCGGACCTATGTCACCGCTGACGGCGACGAGTGGTACGACGAGTCGGACGCCACGCCGGCCAAGGCTGTCTACGAGGACTACCTGAAGGCGTGCGAGGAGTCGCGGCAGGTGTTCGCGACGGTGACCGCCGACCTCGCGCGCATCGCGCCGAACCCGGAGTTCGGTGACACGGACGTGCGGTTCGTCCTTGAGCACGTGATCGAGGAGTACGCCCGCCATGTCGGCCACGCGGATCTCCTCCGCGAGGCCATCGACGGTGCCACGGGGGAGTGACCGACCGCTCGTCCCGCGAAGCCGCCGGGGCGTATCCTGCCCGATTTCGGGCAGGAAAGTGGATGTTCGGCAACTCGGTGTCTATGGTCGTCGTTCGTGATCGCCATCGACGCCTTGTGGACCTTCTCCCTGATGGTGGGACTGCTCACCCTCACCCCCGGACTCGACACCGCGCTCATCCTGCGCACCGCCGGACTCGGCCACCGCCGTCGCGCCTGGGGCGTGGTCCTCGGCATCCAGTGCGGCACGCTGATCTGGGGCGTGCTCACCTCGCTCGGTGTGACCGCGCTCCTGACCGCCTCACACCTCGCCTACGAGGTACTCCGCTGGGCCGGAGCCGCGTACCTCATGTGGATGGGAGGCCGGATGCTGTGGGCCTCCTGGCGCCGTTCGGCGGACGAGCACCCGAAGACGGACAGGGCTGAAGCAGACAGCGGGCCGCGCGCCGACGACGACACGGTGTTCGGTGGCTGGCGTCAGGGGAGCGCCACCAACCTCCTCAATCCGAAGATGGGCGCCTTCTACGTCGCGGTCCTCCCGCAGTTCATCCCGGTCGGCGCCCCCCACCTCGCAACGGGCCTACTCCTGACCGGCGTTCACATTCTTCTGGCCGTCTGCTGGTCCTGCGCGCTGATCGCCTTCGCGCGTGTGCTCCGTGGCCGCCTGCAACGGCCTTCCGTACGCCGCGGTCTCGACCGCGTCACGGGCGCGGCCATCGCCGCCTTCGGTCTCCGCCTCGCGCTCGGCGACTGAACCGAACGGGAGACCCGCTCTGCTCGCCGCCGCCGGGCTGCGGGTCCGTCACCTCAGCCTGGTGTCCGGCGCCCGAAGGATCCGGTTCGACGAGGTGGACGGCCTCCGCACGGTCGTCCTCGACTGGTCGCCGGAAGCGGACCTGCCGACCATGACCGCCACCCTGCCGGACCTCCGCAGACTCGTCCTGCGCCAGGTCCCGCCGGGCACGTCCGTCCCGGTACTTCACGGCATCCGCACCACGGTCTGCCCGGCCCTGCGCCTGCCGACCGACTGAGACGTACGGCTGCGTCAAGTCGCCTGCACCGCCCGGAGCTTCGACGCGCCGTCCGCCTTATCAGGCCGCCCACCCGTCAGCGCCGGTCGATCGGACCGCTGCCCCTGAGCCGGCCCTGGCAGCGTCTGACCAGGGGGCCTGTCCCGATGACCGGCTCGGTGTGCTCGACGGTGAACGCGTGGACGGCTGTCATGACCGTGTGCTGATCGGCGACCAGCTCGGCGACCTGCTTGGACGCCAGGATCTCGGCCACGGCGGAGCGGTTTCCGGCTCCGAGGACGACACATCCGTGGTAGCGGCGGAAGGTCGGATTCTCGTGCGAGACGCCGGGCGTGGGATGCGGAAGCGAGGTCCAGGGCAGGAAGGTGTAGGTACGGAGGTCACGCACGCCGGCCTCGTGGAGCGCGGGGCCGATGCGGTCGTGAACGTACCTGCGGAACGCGCGGCGGCTCACTCCACGACGTCGGCGCAGCAGAAGGACGGTGCGGTGGCCGACGCCCGCGTCGTGGCCGTCGGTCCACCAGCGGCCCGCTCGTGGGCCGGTCAGGTTTCCGAGAACCCGGTCGAAGAGGTTCTGCTCGTCGAGGTACACCTCGCGCATGTGGACCGGGATGGTGAGCGCGGCGACCGTGCTCGCCATCCTGACCTCGGCGATGCCGTCGCAGCGCCAGTTCGGGGGGACGGCGGTGCCCACGGTGGGGGACGAGGGCCAGTAACCGTGATCGGTGGGGGAGAAGTGATGCTGGAGGTACTCGGTGATGCCGGGCAGCCGCGCGACGATCTGGGCGTGCGGTCCCTTCCAGTACTGGAGGGCGGTTTCTCGCTTCAGGTCCTCGCGGAGCCAGACCGGGAAGATCCCTGAGGTGGTCGGTACCGGAGCGGTCGTACTCCCGCTGGTCGTGCTGCCCGGGCGGATGGCAAGGGGTTCGTGGTCGCTCGGCAGGTGGTTCACGTTCGTTCCGTCCGTCGCAGCATGTGGTTCTTGAGCTGGGCGATCAGGAGGCTGCTGCCGCCGTGCGCCAGGTCGACCCGGTCCCGCGGGGGACCCAGGAGCGGGCTGGTCGGAGGGGTGGGCATCGGCGGCTCTCCTCTGCCTCATGGATGCGGTGACGTTCGGGCGCGGTGATGCGCTGGTGGGAACGGCGGTCAGTCGTCGGGTATGCCTGCGCCGCTGAGGGCGGGAACGGTGACCTCCGGGCGGGCCAGGGAGCGGGCCCCGAGCCGGAACTGGTCGAGCTTGTCGACGATCGTCTGGCCGACGCGGGTGTGGCCCCAGATGCTGATGCCCTGGTGGGTGCTGGGCTGCCAGGTGGTCTCGTCGACGACGACGGGGTTCCAGCCGACCTCCCACTCGAAGCCCGAGGGGGTGCGGGCGTAGTAGGAGAGTTCCTTGTCGTTGGTGTGCTGTCCGATGGACAGGGCCATGTCGAAGCCGAGTTCGTGCACCCGCTGGTAGCTGCGGGCCATGTCGTCGAGGGTGGCGGCCTGGATGTTGAGGTGCTGGACGCGGGTGCGGACCGGGTCGATCGGCAGGCCGCGGACGGCGGCGACGGCGATGGAGTGGTGGCGTTCGTTGACCCGCAGGAAGCGGATCTTGAATTTGACGCCGCTGATCGTCTCGTCGATGAAGTCGGTCAGCCGGGCGTCGAAGACGGTGTTGAAGTAGCCCCGCAGCTGAGCCGGCCTGGTGGACGTGATCGCGATGTGGCCCATGCCCGAGTCGCCGGTGACGAACCCGGACGCGAGCATCCGCAGCGGCTCGGGTGAGAGGACGGGCGTGGTGTAGATCTCCTGGGTGATGCCCTTGGGGCCGGGGAAACGCAGGAGACGTTCGACGCCGCGCAACTCCGCCTCCTCCCTGGTGCCTTCGGCGACGGGGACGCCGTGGGCGCGTATACGGGCCTCGATCCGCTCGAAGGTCGTGTGGTCGTCGAGGTGCCAGCCGGTGGCGACGACGTCCTCGGCAGGCCCACGCCTGAGCAGGAAACGGCACTCCTGGTCGTCGAGCCGGAACCGCGTCAGGCCGGAGTCGAGGTCGTCACGGTGCATGCCGATGGCCTCGGTGCCGAAGCGGCGCCAGTCGGCGAAGCGGTTGGTCTCGATGACGACGTAGCCCAGGTGGACTGCGCCGAAGACCGAAGCGGCGGCCTTCATCGGCGGCCTGCCAGGAAGTCGGCGCACAGCCGGTTGAACAGCTCGGCGCGTTCGAACTGGACCCAGTGACCGGTGTTGGCGACCTCGTACAGATCGCAGTTGGGCATCCGCTCGGCCAGCATCCGGCCGCCGCTGGGGCGGTTGACCTTGTCGGCGGCGCCCCACAGCACCAGGGTCGGCACGGGCAGCCGGGCCAGGCGCCTGTCGCGCGTGAAGTCCGTCTTCCACAAGGCGCGCAGCGACTTCGGGCGCCGCAGCGGCGGAGCCGCGACGACCTCCGGGTCGATGCTGGCCGCATAGCGCGCGTCGACGAGGCTGTCCGGTACGTCGGCGGCGTTGAAGACCAGGTAGGTGCGGATGAACTTCTCCAGCTTCAGCCGCGAAGGGCCGTCCCCGGAGTAGTAGTTGAGCAGGCTGTTGAGGCCGGGCGTGGGCAGTGCGCGCGTGGTGCCGATGCCACCGGGACCCATGAGGACCATCCGCCCGACTCGGTCGGGCGTGTCCAGGGCGAGACGCAGGGCGCAGGCACCGCCGTAGGAATTGCCGACCAAGTGCGCCTTCTCCAGGCCGAGTTGGTCGAGCAGGGCGCGGATCGCGTCGGCGAGGTACCCGAAGGGGTCGGCGCCGTCGACGCCCTTGGCGCTGCGGCCGTAGCCGGGCAGGTCCGGGACGATGACCCGGTACTCATTGGCCAACTCCGCGATGTTGCGGTGGTAGTTGGAGATTCCGGAGGCGCCGGGTCCGCCGCCGTGCAGCAGGAGTACGGGCGGGCCGTCCCCGGTCTCCGCGACGAAGATCTTCTTGCCGGCGACGTCGAGCAGGGACTCCCGCATCGACGGCAGTTCGGTGTGCGTGGTCATGGCAGTCCTCACAGGGCGATCGAGGCGGTCGCGCGCGACGCCGGGGCGAAACCGGCGGGCGGCGGCGGGAGTTGGGCACCGGTGGGTGCGGCCGCGTAGACGTAGGCGTCAGGGCGCAGTGCGAGAGTGGCCGCGCGATGCCCGGCCATCCAGGGCAGCAGGACCCCTTCGCTGTCGACGACCGTGCCCTCGGCCGGCTCGGATCCGGCGGGCGTGACGGTGAGCGAGGGAACACCGAGGCGGTCCCACGCGGGATGGGGCACGGGGTGCCCGCCGTGCAGGAGCAGCCAGCGGCCGCCGAGGACGTCGTCCAGCCGTACGCGTTCACCGCCGGGGCCGGTCACCCAGGGCTGCGGGATCTGGTGGCCGGACGCCTTGGTGCGGGGTCGGGCCTGGAAGCCGGCGGAGTAGTGGGCGACGGGTATCCAGTGGGAGTCCTGGAGCCAGTTGCCGAAGCCCGGTACGCGGTTGAGCCCGCGCAGTGCGGTGTTCCGGACGCGGGTCACCGGGAGGCGCCGTTCGGTGATGATCCGCCCGACGAACACCGCCCGCTCGGTGATCTCCTTGACGTGCGGCTTGCGTTCGGCCTCGTAGCTGTCCAGCACCGCCTCGGGCAGTTCGCCGCGCAGCACGGCGGCCAGCTTCCAGCACAGGTTGGCCGCGTCCCGCACACCGGCGGCCATGCCCTGGCCGATCCACGGCGGCATCGCGTGGGCGGCGTCGCCGGCGAGGAAGACGCGGCCCGTGCGGAAGCGGGCGGCGAAGCGGACATGATGGCTGTAGACGGTGGCCCGCAGGATCTTGATCTGGTCCCGGCCGATCCCGTACGCGGCCACCATCGAGTAAATGGCCTCGTCGGTGGTCAGGTACTGCTCGTCGTCACCGGGCAGGATCGGGAACTCCCAGCGGTGGTGCCCGAGCGGGGTCGGGCAGTCGACGGCGGGGCGGGCCGGGTCGCAGCGGAAGCGCAGCCGGTCGTGGTCCGGCCACGGCTTCAGTATCTCGGTGTCGATGACGACCCAGCGGTCCTCGTACGTCCTGCCCTCGTAGCCGATGTTGAGCTGGGCACGGGTGAGGCTGGAGCCGCCGTCGGCAGCGATGACGTAGGAGGCGCGCAGGCGTCGTACGGAATCGTCGGCGGCGGACAGGACCGTCAACTCGACGCTGTCCTGGCTCTGTTGGATCCGTAGGCACTCGTGCCGCAGCAGGATCTCCACGTCGGGGTACCGGTCGGCGCCGTCGCGCAGGACCCGCTCCAGTGCCGGCTGGTAGATGAACATCTGCGGCGGATGCCCGTGTCCGCGCGGGGTGGGGTGCGCGCTGAGGAACGGCCGGCCGCGCGCGTCGACGAAATCGAGGGGCCGCTCGGCCAGCATGTCCTGCTTCAGCCGCTCGGCCAGACCGGTGCGCTGCCAGATCCGCAGGACCTCCTCGTCGGTGGAGATCGCGCGGGCGCGGGTGTAGATCTCGGCGTCGCGTTCGAGGACGACGACCCGCAGGCCCAGCGCCCCCAGCAGGTTCGCGGCGGTGACGCCGGTGGGGCCGTAGCCGATCACCGCCACGTCGTAGGTCATGTCTCCGGCTCTGGACTCGCTCACCAGGCACCTCGCTGTCGTCCCTGTCGCGGTGTGTTGCTGACATGTTGCTGTAGTGTTTACTCCAGTTGGAACGATCGCTACGGTAAGGTCGTGGCGGAACGGGGTCAAGTGGCGGCACGACAGGAAGGGCGCATCCGATGAGCAGGCCGCAGGCGACGCGCAAGAAGCGGGCGAGCGGGGTGGAGTCACGGCGGCGCATCCTCGACGCCACGGTCGAGATCGCGGGCGAGCGCGGTGACGAGGGCACGTCCATCGCGGCGGTCAGCGCGAAGTGCGGGCTGCCGGCGAGCTCGATCTACTGGCACTTCAAGGACAAGGACGACCTGATCGCCGCCGGCATCGAGCGCGGTTTCGAGACCTGGCTGGCAGCGGTCGAGCTGCCCGGCGAAGAGACGGGCACGACGCTGGAGCGCGTCACCGTCATGGCGGCGAACGTGGCCAGGTCGCTGGTCGACGCGCCGGACTTCCTGCGCCTCGGCCTGATGCTCGCCCTGGAGCGGCGGCCCACCGAGCCCCGGGGCCGGACGGTGTTCCTCCAGGTCCGTGACATCGCCACCCAGAAGATCACCGAGGTGGCCGGGACGGTGTTCCCGGATCTGGACGAGGACGCCGTGCGCACGCTCGCCACCTACGCCGTCGCCGTCGCCGGCGCCGACGGTCTGTTCGTGCACCGGGAGATCCATGGCGACGCCGTCGACCTGGTGGCGCCGATCGACCCGCTGAGAGTTGACGGTCATGCCCGAAGTCACCAGCGCCCACGACTGCTTGCCCGCCCAGGCTGGAAACCTCGACATCACGCCGGCTCCTCCTGCCTGGCAGCGGCAGCGGCAGCGTCCACGACCCGCGCGGGAGCCTCCGTCGTCGGCGTGGCCACGCACCGCACCGAGGCCGACGTCTCCGTCCAATACATCGCGGCCGCGCGGGAGTTGGGCATGGACACCGTCGGCTTCCTGATGATGAGCCACATGACCGACCCGGCACACCTCGCCCGTCAGGCGAAGCTGATGGAGAGTCGTGGCGCCACCTGCGTCCATGTCGTCGACTCCGGCGGTCTGTCGACCATGCACGGGGTCGCCGAACGCGTCGACGCCGTCCTCGCGGGCATGGGCGCCGGTGCCGGCAACGTTCCGCTGGAGGTGTTCATCGCCGCCGACAAGCTCGGACACGCCCACGGCTGTGACCTGTTCGCCGTGCCGGACGCAGCCGACGACCTCGTACGACCGCTGAGAGGCCGCCCCGTAGACCTGCTCACCGACGTGACGCTCGACCCGCTCACTGTCCAGCAGGCCGAGGGGGACGCCTCGTGACCGGCGCGGCGGGCCGGGTCGACGTCCACCAGCACATCGTTCCCTCCTTCTACCGGGACCTCCTCACCCGGGCGGGCATCGCCGAGGCCGGCGGCCGTGAGCTGCCCGAGTGGAGCGCCGAGTCCGCCCTGGAGGTGATGGACCTGCTGGGCACCGCCACGGCGATCGTGTCGGTCTCCACGCCGGGCACCGGCTTCCTCGCCGATCCGGGCGAGGCCGCCGACCTGGCCCGACAGCTCAACGATTTCTCCGCGTCCCTCGCCGCCGAACACCCGGGCCGTTTCGGGTACTTCGCCACGCTGCCCATGCCCGACGCCGCCGCCTCCGCCGTCGAGGCCGAGCGGGCCTTGGACGGGCTGGGAGCCGACGGGGTCACCCTGCTCGCCAACAACCGGGGCGTCTACGTCGGAGCGGGCGGCCAGGACGAACTGTGGCAGACCCTGAACGACCGGGGCGCTGTCGTGTTCGTCCACCCCGCCGACCTCCCGGCACCCGCTGTCGACAGGATCCCGCCGTTCGCCGCCGACTTCCTCCTCGACACCACCAGGGCCGCATACCTCCTGGTCCGCAACGGCGTCGTACGCAGGTACCCGAACATCCGGTTCATCCTCAGCCACGCCGGCGGCTTCGTGCCCTACGCCTCCCACCGCATGGCCGTCGCCATCGCCGGCGACACCGGACGCAGCCCCCTGGACGTACTGGACGACTTCCGCGGCCTCTACTACGACACCGCGCTGTCCTCCAGCTCCGCCGCCCTGCCCACGCTGCTCGCGTTTGCCCGCCCCGGACACATCCTCTTCGGCAGCGACTGGCCGTTCGCCCCCGTCGTCGCGGGCCAGTACTTCGCCAACGGCCTCGACAGCGGTGTCGACCCCGGTGTCCTCCAGGCCGTCAACCGCACCAACGCCGAAACCCTCTTCCCCCGCCTGGCAGGCGCTCCCGCACGGACTCCCGCCCTGCCGCCCCCGATGCGCGTCCGCCAAGCCGCCCAACGGGCCGTCGCCCGCCTGGTCTTCAAGCTCGTCCAACCCGGCACCGATTGAGCCACGTACCCAGGACCACGACTCCAAGTCCGCGCCCAGGGACTCAGGTGAAGGGCGATCGACGGATGCTAGAGCCAGTCCCGCCGCTTGAAAATAACGTACAAACTCGCACAGACCAGCCCCATCAGGCCGATCGCGAAGGGGTATCCGAAGCGCCACCCAAGCTCAGGCATGTTCTCAAAGTTCATGCCGTAGATGGTTCCTACGAGCGTGGGGGCGAACAGAATCGCGGCCCAGCTCGAGATCTTCTTGATCTCCTCGTTCTGTTCGAACCCCGCCTCCGCCAACGCCCGCATCTCCGCGTTCTGTTGCTGGGTGACGAGGGTCGCGTTCACCGTGAGGATGTCGGTGAGGGCCTGGCGGAAGCCGTCTACTCGTTCGCTGGTGTGGGTGACGTGGTCGGCGACGTCGCGTAGGTAGCGCTGGAGTTCCTCGTCCGTGCCGTACTTGGCGAAGCCCGCCATCAGGCTGTGGAGCATGCCGACCAGGGGGCGGGTGGCGCGCTGGAACTCGACCATTTCACGGGAGAGTTCGTAGATGCGGCGGGAGACCGCCGGGTCGCCGCGGAAGACCTCCGTCTCGATCTCGTCGATGTCGGTCTGGACGCCGGCGACCACCGGCGCGTAGCCGTCGACGACCGCGTCGAGGATCGCGTACAGCACCGCCTCGGGGCCGAGTTTGAGCAACTCCGGTGTTTCCTCCATGCGTTGGCGGACCGCCGAGAGGTCGGGGGCCGCGCCGTGCCGGACCGTGATCACGAAGTCCGGGCCGACGAAGACGTGCAGTTCGCCGAAGTCGACCTCCTCCGGTGTGTCCAAGTACCGGGCGGCGCTGAGGACCACGAAGAGCGTGTCGCCGTAGCGTTCCAGTTTCGGGCGCTGGTGGGCCTCCATCGCGTCCTCGACCGCCAGCGGGTGGAGGTCGAACTCGGCGGCCAGGGAGAGGAGTTCGGCCTCGGTGGGGCGGGCGAGGCCGATCCAGGCCATGCCGGACGGCTGTTCGCGCAGTTCGCGGAAGGTGTCCGCGAGGGTGTCCGGCGCCGAGACCCGTACCCCGTCCCGGTACAGCGCGGCCTGGACGACACTGCCCGCGTCGGAGGGCTCGGAGGGGGGTGCGTCGGTGGTGGAGCGGGGCGGCTCCGGTGCGGGGGGTGGGGGCGGGGCGGGCGTGCGGCGCCAGCCGGACTTCCTGCCGGTTCCACCGGGCCTGCCGGTCCAGCCGTTCTTCGAGGTGGGGCGGGCGCGTCGCTGGGGCATCGCGGTGCCTCTCGATCGGGCCTGTGTCTGCGTGATCACGGAGCAAGGGCACGAGCAGGATATACGGGGCAAACAACCTCTGCGTGTGATCGGGTCCGGGATTCGGTGAGAGTTGCGGACCGAACGTGTCCGCAATCGTCGCTAGCGTGCGGACTGTGACCAAGGCGAAGACCCCGATGGCCAAGAACCCGACCGCTCCCGTACTCGACCTCCGCGCACTCAACCGCGCCACCCTCGACCGGCAGCTCCTCCTGCGCCGCTCACCGCTCTCCGCCACAGCGGCCGTCGAGCATCTCCTCGGCCTCCAGGCCCAGAACGTCAAGCCGCCGTACTACGCGCTCGCCGCCCGCCTCGACGGCTTCACGCCCGGGGCACTGTCCGGGCCGATGGCCGAGCGCGAGGTTGTCCGGATCGTCACCATGCGGTCCACCATCCACACCCACACGGCCGACGACGCCCTCACCCTGCGCCCGCTGGTGCAGGCCGCCCGCGACCGTGAGCTCGGCAACTTCCGCAAGGGGCTCGTAGGCGTCGACCTGGACCGGCTCGCCGTACTCGCCCGTGAACTCGTCGAGGCCGAGCCGCGCACCATGAAGGAGTTGCGCGAGGCCCTGCTCGTCGAGTGGCCCGACGCCGATCCGCAGGCCCTCGCGATCGCCGCCCGGTGCCGGTTGCCGCTCGTCCAGGTCACCCCGCGCGGGCTGTGGGGGAGGAGCGGTCAGGTCGCGCTCACCACCGCCGAGCACTGGCTCGGCCGGCCCGCCGAACCCGTGCCGACCCCGGACGCGACCGTGCTGCGCTATCTCGCCGCCTTCGGCCCGGCCTCCGTCAAGGACATGCAGACCTGGGCCGGCCTGACCCGACTGCGCGAGGCCTTCGAACGGCTGCGTCCGCGGCTCGTCACCTTCCACGACCCGAACGGCGTCGAACTCTTCGACCTCCCGGACGCGCCCCGCCCCGCCGCCGACACCCCGGCCCCGCCGCGCTTCCTGCCCGAGTTCGACAACCTGCTCCTCTCCCACGCCGACCGCACCCGGGTCGTACCGGCCGAGTACTGGGGCCGCGCCTGGCAGGGCAACGTCGCCCACCGCACGCTCCTCGTCGACGGCTTCCTCGCCGGGGTGTGGAAAATCGACGACGGCGACGGTCACCTCGTCGTCGAGCCCTTCGGTCGGCTGACCAAGGCCCAGCGCGACGACGTGACCGCCGAAGGGGCGCGGATGCTCGACACCCTGCACCCGGGGACGTCGTACGACATCCGGTTCGGGACGGTCGTAGGGGCGTAGGGGCGTAGGGGCGTAGCGGGTCAGTCCGCGCGGCCCGTCACCGCGACCGTCACGCCCAGGCCGATCATCGTGAAGCCGCCCGCGCCGCCGATCAGGGACAGACGGCGGTCGGAGCCGGCGAACCAGGTGCGGGCCGCCGAGGCGGTCAGGCCCCACAGGGTGTCCGTGACCAGGCCGATGGAGATGGGGATCAGGCCGAGCAGGAGCATCTGGAGGGGGACGTTGCCCGCCGAGTGGTTCACGAACTGGGGGAGTACGGCGGCGAAGAACACCACGCCCTTGGGGTTCGTGACGCCGACCAGTGCGCCGTCCAATACCGTGCGGAGGTCGCCGCGCGGTTCCGAGGCCTGGTCCGTCCGCATCGCCGAGGCCTTCAGGTCCTTGCGGTGGCGGAAGGCCTGGACCCCGAGGTACACGAGGTAGGCCGCGCCCGCGAGTTTCACCGTCAGGTAGATCGTGACCGAGCGTTCGACGAGTGAGCCGATGCCGAAGGCGACCGCCGTCACCAGCAGGTACGAGCCGAAGACGTTGCCGATCGCCGTCGCCACCGCCGTACGGCGGCCGTGGGCGAGCGCGCGGCCGATGACGAACAGGACGCTCGGCCCCGGGATCACGATCACCAGCAGCGACATCGCCGCGAAGGCGAGAAAGCGGTCCGTGGACACCATTTCCATCAACTCCCATCCGGCGCTCATTGAAACAGGAGTCCAGGAGCCCCCTCTAGAGTCGAACCCATGGAATTGCGGCAGCTCAGCTACTTCGTCGCGGTCGCCGAGGAGCTGCACTTCGGGCGGGCCGCCGAGCGGCTGCACATCGTGCAGTCCGCGGTCAGTCAGCAAGTCCGGCGGCTGGAGCGGGAGTTGGGCGCCGAGCTGTTCGACCGGTCGCCCCGGCGGGTGCGGCTCACGGGGGCGGGGGAGCGGCTGCTGCCCGAGGCGCGGGCGGTGCTGGCCGCCGCCGAGCGGGCCCGGGCCGCCGTCGCGCCGCCGGCGGGGCTGCGGATCGGGACCAGTACCGGGCTCGGCGCGCATCTGGACCGGGTCCTCGGCGCGTTCGCCGAGCGGGCACCGGACGTGCCCGTCGAGCTGTTCTCGCTGCCGGTCGGGGAGCGGCTGGCCCGGGTCGCCGGCGGGCAGCTGGACGCCGCGTTCGTCCGCGCCGTCGAGCCGGTGCCGGGTGTACGGGTGCTGCCCCTGTGGCCCGATCCCCTCGTGGCCGCCGTCCCCACCTCGCATCCGTTGGCCGCGCGTCCCGAGATCCGCGTCGACGAGCTCGCCGCGCTGCCGCTCGCGGTCACCGAGCGCCGGAACAACCCGGCGCTGGTCGATCTCGTCGTCGGCGCCTGTCACCGGGCCGGCTTCGAGCCGCTGCCGGGACCCGTGAGCGGGTCACTCCAGGACACCCTCGCCAGCATCGGCACGCGCCCGCTGTGGACGGTCGTCTACGCCTCCCACGCGCGCGTCCTGCACAACCCGCGCGTGGCCTTCGTACCGTTCGAGGCACCCGGTCTCGCGCTGTCGACGGGCCTCGCCGTGCACGCCACGAACCCGTCCCCGCATCTCGACACCCTGCTGCTGGCCTGCGGCGATCACGAGAACTGATCGCTGCGTTCGCAAGCTGCTTCTTGGTCGGGGACGCCCGGCGCGATGAACTGGACTCACCGAACAGGAGCCCGACTCAAGGGAGTTCAGCATGCCCATCGTGACCATCCAGCAGGGCCCGCGCGACGTCGAGCTGAAGCGGGACCTCGTCAAGCGGGTCACCGACGCCTTCGTGGACGCGTACAAGATCCCCGCCGAGACCGTGCAGGTGTGGATCCACGAGGTGCCCGCCGACAGCTGGGGAGCGGCGGGGCAGCTCATCGCCGACAAGCAGTAGGCATCAAAGGCTTGCCGGGCACATGGATAGGGTGCGTTGCGGGCTGCTCGTGGAAGCCCGCAACGCACCCTGGTTCTTCCCTGAGGAGTACTCAGGAGACCTTCCGGGTTACGAGTTGACCTGTGTGGTCACCAGGCTGGAGAACGTGGTCAGCCGGGTGTAGACACCCGGGTAACCCGCCTCGGCACAGCCCTCGCCCCAAGAAGTGATCCCTGCCAGGACGCCCCCGATGAGCAGGGGACCGCCGCTGTCGCCCTGGCAGGTGTCTACGCCGCCGGATGTGTATCCGGCGCAAACCATGTCGGACGCGATGAAGTCCGAACCGTAGGAGCTCTTGCAGCTGGTGTCGGACACGATCGGCACGGTCGCCGTCCGCAGCTGGTTGGAGGAGCTGCCGTTCTCCGAGGTGGTGCCCCAGCCGAGGATGCGGGCGGTGGTGCCGGCCGCGTACACGCTGGTCTGTGAGGAGGAGACGTACGACGCCGTCGTGTACGGCATCGAGGTCGAGAGGGTCAGTACGGCCACGTCGTCGCCGTTGGTGGCGTCCGTGTAGCTGGGGTTGATCCAGATCTTGCTGACCTTGCTGACGGTGCCGTTCGTACCGTTGAGGTACGTGCGGCCGCCGACCACGCGCACGCTGCTGGTGGTCTCGCCGACCATACAGTGAGCCGCGGTGATCACCTTGGTGGCGGAGACGAGCGTGCCGCCGCAGAACTGGTTCTGCGAGGCGTCCGTGATCTGCATGACGAACGGGTACGACGTCGTCGTGGTCGTGGAACCGCCGACGATGGGCTGGGGGGCTGCCACAGCGGTGGGGGCGCTGAGCAGTGCGGTCGCTGCGGCAGCGGCGGCTGCTACGACGACTGCGGTGGATCTCTTGGCGCGGTTGAGCCCGAACATGAGTCTCCTCATTAGGGTTGCCGGTGGGGGGTCGCGCGGGTGTGGGGGTGTGCAACGGGGGTCGCGGGACCGACCCCCGTATGCCCGGGCGAGCGGCACACCCATAAGCTAGAACCAGGCACACCCTGCTCCCAATGAGGGAACCCCCTAGGGGAGTTGGGCAGGGAAAACCCTCGGTCGCCGCACAGTTAACCCGTAGGGTCCTCAGTTCGGACGGCGCCCCGCCGCCAGTCGGACGATATCCACCCGCGAGCGGATCCCCAATTTCCGGTAGACCCGGGTCAGGGTCGCCTCGACCGTCTTGACGCTGATGAACAGCCGGGCGGCGATCTCCCGGTTGGTGGCGCCCTCCATGACCAGCGCGGCGACCTGACGCTCCATCGAGGCCAGCCCGTCGAGCCCGTCCAGGGCGGGCGGCGCGGGCGTGGCCGCGGGCGCCGGCTCCGGCGGGCGGGTGACCGCGGCCTCGTCCACCTGGCGCAGCCAGGGCAGCGCACGGCAGCGGCGGAAGAGGCGGGTCGCCTCGTCGTACGACGTCGGTCCGGGCTGTGCGGTGCGCAGCGACGCCAGCGCGAAGGCGGCGCGGGCCTCCTCCAGGCCGTAGCCGAGTTTGGCGAGCCGGTCCTGAACGGACGTCAGTTGCGCTACGGCGGCGTCGTGTTCGCCGCGGGCCGCGCGCACCAGGGCCTCGGCGCGGTCGAGCACGGCGAGGACGCTCTCGCGGCCGAGGCGCAGGGCGCGTTCGCGGGTGACGTCGATGACGTCCTGGGCCTCGGCGGTCTCGCCGATCCGCACGAGGGCCTCGGCGAGGTCGCCGTGCCAGCGGCCGCGTGCCGGGTCGGTCACCTTGAGGGCCTGCTCCAGTTCGCGGACCCGGCGCAGCGAGCGGACGGTGCCGTGGGCGTCCCCGGCGACCAACTGGGCGTATCCCAGGGCGCCGAGGGCCCGGGACAGGTACATCTGGTCGCCGTCCTCCTCGGCGTGCTCGACCGCCTCCCGGGCTAGGGCGAGAGCTTCTTCGACGTCACCGCCGGAGGCCTCGGCGAGCGCGGTGAGCATCGCGGACGCGGTCTGGCCGATGCCGGAGTCGCGGGCCAGCCTGAGGCCCTCGCGGGCGAGGTCGAGGGCGCGGCCGCAGTGCCCGGAGCGCAGTTCGGTCTCGGCGAAGCCGCGCAGGAAGTGCACCTCGCTCTCCACCGACCCGCGCCGCCGCACCTCGCGCAGCAGCGCGGTGATGGTGGCACGGGCCTCCGGCAGCTGATCGCTCATCACCAGCCAGCGGAAGCGGGCCGAACCGGCGCCGTTGTGATGGCAGGCCACCCTCGGGTCCTGGGGTTCCTTCAGCGCGCGCTTGATGGTGAGGGGCGCGTCCGGATGGCCCATCAGGGTCTCGGTCTGGGCCTGGAAGGAGAGCGCGAGGAGTTCGGTGCGCCGGTCACCGGCGAGTGCCGCCAGGTCGGCCGAGCGCGCGGCCTCCGCCCGGGCCTCCGCGAAGTCGCCCTCGACGAGCAGCCCCCGCCAGGCCAGCTGGTAGCGCACCAGGCCGAGCAGCCGGGGGTCGTCGCCCGCGTCGGCCAGGGCCTGCGGGAAGACGGCGTCGACGTCGGCCATGGCGTGGCCGGCCGTGTCGATCACGATGATCCAGGCCCGCACCCGCTCGGCGGGCACCGAGGTCCGGCTCAGCACGTCGCGCGCGATGTCCCGGGCGAGATCCAGCTCGCCCGCCGTGATCGCGTCCTCGGAGGCCTGCAACCGCCGCTCGTCGGGACCCGGCACGCTGTCGCCGGGGGTGTGCCGGGCGGCGAGCAGTCCGAGGGAGGCGGCGACCGAGGGCGCCCCGCGGTCGCGGGCGAGAGTGGCGGCCTCGGCGAGCCGGGCGGCGACCTCCGGGTCGGTGCCGGTGGTCGCGAGGGCGAGGTGCCGGGCGCGCTCGATGGGGTCGGAGGCCGCGGTCGACAGCGCCGCGTGCGCGGCCCGCCGTTCCTGCGCGGGGGCCTCCGCGTACAGCGCGGCGGAGATCAGCGGGTGCGCGAACCGTACGGCGGGACCCTCGGGTTCCGTTGCCAGCAGGCCGAGTTCGGCGGCCTGGGCGGTCTCGGCCTCGGCGTTCTCGCGGCCGGCGGTCTGGAGGAGGGCCACGGTGGGGCGGGCGCCGGCGCTCGCGACCAGCAGGGTGCGGCGGGCCTCGGCGGGCAGCATGTCGAGCCGGCTCAGCACCAACGCGCGTAGTGACGTCGGCACGGGCAGCGGCTCGCCGGGTCTGGGCGGGGTGGGGTTCTCGGCGAGGGCGCGTCCCAGCTCCAGCGCGAACAGCGGGTTGCCGCCGCTGGTGCGGTGGATCTCGCGGACCGTGGAGCGGGGCAGTCCGGTGTAGCCGCGGTCGTCGAGCAGCGCGGAGACCTGCGCCCGGGAGAGCGGGCTGAGCCGGAACGCGAGGGTGTCGGGCGGCGAGGCGTTCAGATAGCGGTCGTACTCCTGGCCCTCGGTGCGCACCGCGAAGATCATCTGCACCTGGGTGTCGCCGAGGCGGCGGGCGGCGAAGCCGAGGAGTTCCGCGCTGGCCGGGTCCAGCCACTGGAGGTCGTCGGCCACGACGAGCACGGGACCGTCGGCGGCCAGCGCGCGCAGCGCCGACAGGACGGCGAGGCGCAGGGCGAGGCCGTCGCGCTGGAGGGAGGACTCGCCGCGTCCGGTGAGGGCGGATTCCAGTGCCGTGCGCTGGGCGGCGGGCAGCCGCTCGGACACCTCGTCGAGGACCAGACCGAGGAGGTCGGCGAGGGCCAGGAAGGGGAGATGCGATTCGGACTCCGTGGCCGAGCAGCGCAACACGGTCCGCGCCGAGTCGCCGTATTCCGCGCTCAGCGCCCGCAGGACGGTCGACTTTCCTATTCCGGCGGGGCCGTGGAGCAGCACACTGCCACCGCCGGCGAGCTGGTCGCGGGCGGCGTTGAACATCTCCTCCCGGCCGATGACCAGGTCGGGGCGGGTTCTGGCCGGCTCCTTGAAGTCCCGTCGCACGGTCACCGCTCCCCTCGTGTGTCGTGTCCGGGCCAATATTAGGCAATCAGTCCTTGAAATTCGGATGGATGGGGTCGTGAGGGAAATAACAACCGTGTGACAGGAGGAAATTCAAAGCTCCGATGAATGAATAGACGGCCCTCACCGGAGTCGGTCCCCGGGGCCTGTCTCACGGCAGCACCCCCGCCCGCCGCGCCGCCACCACGGCCTCCCCGCGCGTGTGCGCGCCGAGCTTCCGCATCGCCGAGCGCAGATACCCCTTCACCGTCTCCGGCCGCAGCCCGAGCCGCTCCGCCGCCACCGCGTTCGTCGCCCCGGCCGCCACGCACGTCAGTACGTCCAGTTCCCGGGGCGCCAGTTCCACCTCCCCGGTGGCCGCGTCGGCCGTCAACAGGCCGCAGGCGTCCAGGAGTTCGGCCCGCAGTGCCGGGTCCGGGATGCGCGGGGCCAGCGCCCGCAGCGCCGCGTGCGCCTCCCGCACCTGCTCCCACACCGCGCTCGCCGCCGGGTCGGGCACCGGTGCCGGACGCGCCGCGCTCAGCAGCTCGCCCACCTCCTCCCGGACCACCAGCGCCTGTTCCACGTCCCGGGCCGCCGCCATCGCCGCGCTCAGCATCCGGTCGCCCAGCGGCTGGGCGGTGCGCAGCGCGCCGTAGAGGACACCGCGCACCCGGCGCCGTACGACGACCGGGACCGCGAGGATCGCGCGCAGGCCCTCGGCGGCCACCGGGGCGTCGTACTCGTGGCTGATCTGGCGGGAGGCGGAGTAGTCCAGGACGGCGCACGGGCGGGCGAGGGCGACGGCCTTGCCGCCGAGACCGTTGCCCGAGTTCACCGCGAGGGCGCGCAGGGACGGGGTCAGCGTGCCGCTCAGTTCGCTGATGCGCATCTGCTGCCGGCCGCTCTCGACCAGGCCGCCGAAGGCGACCGGCAGCCCCGTGCCGCGCCGGAGCCGTACCAGTGCCGCCTGAATCTCCACCATCCCCGCCGCGTCCGTCGCCACCCGCTTGCCCCTTCATTGCGGCCGTTCCGCTGCACTCACCCCCGTACGGGGGTAGTGAGACCCACATCACGGATTACACGATGTCAGAGAGCCGCCCGGCAATGGTCCGGTTACTAGGAGGACAGATGACTACGGCAAGCGAGTCGTTCCGTAGTGCGCGGGATTTCCTGTTGGCGCATCGCGAGGACTATGCCACGGCCTACGAGGGTTTCTCCTGGCCCCGGCCCGAGCACTTCAACTGGGCCTTCGACTGGTTCGACGTCATCGCCCACGGCAACGCCGGCACCGCGCTGCACATCGTCGAGGAGGACGGGCGCGAGACCAAGCTGTCCTTCGGCGAGCTGTCCGTCCGCTCGGACCAGGCCGCGCACTGGCTGCGCACACGAGGTGTCCGCGCCGAGGACCGGATCCTGGTCATGCTCGGCAACCAGGCCGAACTGTGGATCACCGCCCTGGCCGCGATGAAGCTCGGCGCCGTGGTCATCCCCGCCACCCCGCTGCTGGGCCCCGCCGACCTGCGCGACCGCGTCGACCGCGGCCGGGTCCGGCACGTCATCGTGCGCTCCGAGGACACCGGCAAGTTCGACGAGGTACCCGGCGACTACACCCGCATCGCGGTGGGTGGCGAGCGGCCCGGCTGGCTGGACTTCGAGGAGGTCTACGACACCTCCGCCTCCCTCTTCGTACGGGACCCCGCCCCGACCCTCGCCGACGACCCGCTGATGCTCTACTTCACCTCGGGCACCACCGCCCACCCCAAGCTGGTCGAGCACACCCACACCTCGTACCCGATCGGCCATCTGGCCACCATGTACTGGATCGGGCTCCAGCCCGGCGACGTGCACCTCAACATCTCCTCGCCCGGCTGGGCCAAGCACGCCTGGTCGAACCTGTTCGCGCCCTGGAACGCCGAGGCGACCGTCTTCATCCACAACTACACGCGCTTCGACCCGGTCCGGCTGATGGCCGAGATGGACCGCGCGGGTGTGACGACGTTCTGCGCCCCGCCGACCGTGTGGCGGATGCTCATCCAGGCCGACCTGACCCAGCTGCGCACCCCGCCCCGCGAGGCCCTGGCCGCCGGGGAGCCCCTGAACCCCGAGGTCATCGAGCAGGTCCGGCGGGCCTGGGGCGTCACCATCCGGGACGGCTTCGGGCAGACCGAGACCGCCGTCCAGGTCTCCAACAGCCCCGGCCAGCCGCTGAAGACGGGTTCGATGGGGCGGCCGAGTCCGGGGTACCGGGTCGAACTCCTCGACCCGGTGTCCGGTGCCCCGGGCGCGACCGAGGGCGAGATCTCGCTCGACCTGTCCAACCGCCCGGTGGGCCTGATGACCGGCTACCACGGCGACCCGGACCGTACGGCGGAGGCGATGGCCGGCGGCTACTACCGCACCGGCGACATCGGTTCGCGCGACGAGGACGGCTACATCACCTACGTCGGCCGGTCCGACGACGTGTTCAAGGCCTCCGACTACAAGATCTCCCCGTTCGAGCTGGAGAGCGCGCTGCTGGAGCACGAGGCGGTGGCCGAGGCCGCGGTGGTGCCCGCGCCGGACGAGCTGCGGCTCGCCGTGCCGAAGGCGTACGTCGTGCTCGCGGCGGGCTGGGAGCCGGGGCCCGACACGGCGAAGGTGCTGTTCGAGCACTCGCGGGACGTCCTCGCCCCGTACAAGCGCATCCGGCGGCTGGAGTTCGGCGAGCTGCCCAAGACCGTCTCCGGCAAGATCCGCCGGATCGAACTGCGCGAGGCGACGGCCGCGGGGTCGGACGCCGAGTACCGCGAGGAGGACTTCCGATGAACTCGCCGATGAACTCGTACAGCCATGGAACCGGTGGGACTTCGCTCCTCGGCGACACCATCGGGGCGAACCTCGACCGGGCGGTCGCCGCCTGGCCCGACCGCGAGGCGCTCGTCGACGTACCGTCCGGGCGACGCTGGACGTACGGCCAATTCGCCGCCGATGTCGATCAGTTGGCGCACGCGCTGCTCGCGAGCGGGGTGGCGAAGGGCGACCGGGTCGGGATCTGGGCGATCAACTGCCCCGAGTGGGTGCTCGTCCAGTACGCCACCGCCCGCATCGGCGCGGTCATGGTGAACATCAACCCGGCGTACCGCACCCACGAGGTGGAGTTCGTCCTCAACCAGGCGGGCATCTCGGTCCTGTTCTCCTCGGTCGCCCACAAGAGCAGCGACTACCGGGCGATGGTCGACCAAGTGCGGGGAAAGTGCACGGAGTTGCGCGAGGTCGTGTACATCGGCGACCCGAGCTGGGACGCGCTGCTCGGCCGCGGCACGGGAGACGAGCCGTACCCGGAACTCTCCTGCGACGACCCCATCAACATCCAGTACACCTCGGGCACGACCGGCTTCCCCAAGGGCGCCACGCTCTCCCACTACAACATCCTCAACAACGGCTATTTCGTGGGCGAGTTGATCGCGTACACCGAGCAGGACAGGGTCTGCATCCCGGTGCCCTTCTACCACTGCTTCGGCATGGTCATGGGCAACCTGGCGGCGACCTCGCACGGCGCGTGCATCGTCATCCCGGCCCCGTCGTTCGACCCGGCGGCGACCCTGGAGGCCGTACAGCAGGAGCGGTGCACGTCCCTCTACGGCGTACCGACCATGTTCATCGCGGAGTTGAACCTCCCGGGTTTTGCGTCGTACGACCTCTCGTCCCTCCGCACGGGCATCATGGCGGGCTCGCCCTGCCCGGTCGAGGTGATGAAACGGGTGGTCGCCGAGATGCACATGGCGGAGGTGTCCATCTGCTACGGCATGACGGAGACGTCCCCGGTCTCGCTCCAGACGCGCCGGGACGACGACCTGGAACACCGCACCGGCACGGTCGGCCGGGTGCTGCCCCACCTGGAGGTCAAAGTCGTCGACCCGGCGACCGGCGTCACCCAACCCCGGGGCACGGCAGGGGAGTTGTGCACCCGCGGCTACAGCGTGATGCTCGGCTACTGGAACGAGCCCGGAAAGACCGCCGAGTCGATCGACGCCGGCCGCTGGATGCACACGGGTGACCTCGCGCTGATGCGCGAGGACGGCTACGTCGAGATCGTCGGCCGCATCAAGGACATGATCATCCGGGGCGGCGAGAACATCTACCCGCGCGAGATCGAGGAGTTCCTCTACACCCACCCGAAGATCGCCGACGTCCAGGTGGTCGGAGTACCCCACGAGCGCTACGGCGAGGAGGTTCTCGCCTGCGTCATCCCCCGCGACCAGGCCGACCCCCTGACCCTGGAGGAACTCCGCGCCTTCTGCCAGGACAGACTGGCCCACTACAAGATCCCCACCCTGCTCCAGGTCATGGACGCCTTCCCGATGACTGTGTCGGGGAAGGTGCGCAAGATCGAGCTGCGGGAGTGGGCGGTGCGGGAACGCTGACGGGGTGGGCGCGGCGGGGCGGCCGCCCGGGGTTGTGCGCGGGAGCGCCGGCCCCGGGCGGCGTCCTCGAACTGACCGCCCGCCGTGTCGAGTTGGTCGGGCCGATCGCTCACCGGTCGGGGTGCCCGAACGTTCCGCGACGGAGTTGGCGGCGCGTGGCGGGTTCTCGTGGTGCCGCCCTGGTGGCGTGGCTGTGGGCGCCGGCTTTGGATCGTCCCGCGGTGTGGCCGCCGGAGCGGGCGTTGGTTGCGGTGAGTTGGTGGGTCGGGTCGTTCGGCGGTCGGGGTGCTTGCGGGCGTTCCGTGGGGGAGCCGACGGTCCGCGGAGGGTGCTCGTGGCGCTGCTTCGGCCGCGTGGCCCGGGGTGCCGACCCCGGACCGTTCCGGAGTCGGTCCGCCGGTGCGGCCGTTGGTCGCAGCGAATCGCCGGGAGTCGGCCGTGGTTGTCGCGGCCCCCGAACTAGCCCCCCGCCGCGTCGAGTTGGTCCGCGAGTTCGTTCACCGGTTGAGGCGTGCCTGTGAGGTCGAGGACGAAGAGGGGGACGCCGAGGGAGTCGGCGCGGGTGCGGGCGTCGTCGGCGTAGCCGGCCAGGGAGAAGTAGACGCAGCCGGTGGACTCCGTCATGGCCGTGAGCCACAGGCACTCCACGTCCCGGAGTGACGCCGGGCGCACGGTGGGGTCCACCTGGGCCAGGATGCCGCGGGCGGCCAGGCCGATGCCGGACGGGGGGCGCTGGTCGGCGCGGCGGATGTCCCGGTAGCCGAGCCAGCGCAAGTAGAGAGCTGCGGCCGTTACCGCGTCGCGCGCCGTGCGGATCGTGACGGGCTGGAAGGCGGGCCGGTCCCGTGCGCCGGAGTCGACCCTGGGGACGCTCGCGGCCGGCTGCGCCGGCGGCTCCTCCCCGGCGACGGGAATCCGCAGCAGCGTCCCGCACGGGCAGCCCAGCTCCGGGTACGGCCACTCGTCCAGCCGGCCGCAGGCCTCGCAGCGCACCGCGATCCAGTCCTCGTCCCAGACCCGGTGGCTCACGACCGTCGCCGCGCCGCGCGGATCGAGCGGCGGGGCCACGGGGGCACCGCAGACACAGGGGTAGGACGGCGCGGCATAGACGTGCTCACGTCGGCAGGCCGGACAGCGCACCGGCACGCTCTCGGACATGAGCCCCATGGTCCTCCTGAAAACCCCTGCTTGTCCGTGTCTTGACGGCCTTCGTCCCTCCACTTACATTTCTTCCAGATAGTAGAATCTAGTTTCCGCAATGCGGAAGTCAACGCAGAATTCAATGCGGGATTACTCACCGCGGGGCGCGACGGTGACGCGAATCCGACAGCCGAAGCAGGAGTACTCCATGGCTCGTATGACCGCTGCCCGCGCGGCAGTCGAGATCCTCAAGCGCGAGGGCGTCAGCGACGCGTTCGGCGTCCCCGGCGCGGCGATCAACCCCTTCTACGCCGCCCTCAAGGCCGCCGGCGGTATCCACCACACCCTCGCCCGCCATGTCGAGGGCGCCTCGCACATGGCCGAGGGCTACACCCGTACCCGCCCCGGCAACATCGGCGTCTGCATCGGCACCTCGGGCCCGGCCGGCACCGACATGATCACCGGCCTCTACTCCGCGACCGGCGACTCCGTCCCGATTCTCTGCATCACCGGCCAGGCCCCGACCTCCGTGATCCACAAGGAGGACTTCCAGGCCGTCGACATCGCCTCCATCGCGGGACCGGTCACGAAGATGGCGGTCACCGTCCTGGAGGCGGCCCAGGTCCCCGGCGTCTTCCAGCAGGCCTTCCACCTGATGCGCTCGGGCCGCCCCGGCCCGGTCCTCGTCGACCTGCCGATCGACGTCCAGCTCACCGAGATCGAGTTCGACCCGGAGACGTACGAGCCGCTGCCGGTCTACAAACCGGCCGCGACCCGCCCCCAGATCGAGAAGGCGCTCGCACTCCTCAACGCCTCCGAACGCCCGCTGATCGTTGCCGGCGGCGGTGTCATCAACGCCGACGCGGCCGAACTCCTCGTCGAGTTCGCCGAGTTGACCGGCACCCCGGTCGTCCCCACCCTGATGGGCTGGGGCGCCCTGCCCGACGACCACGAGCTGAACGCCGGCATGGTCGGCCTCCAGACCTCGCACCGCTACGGCAACGCGACCTTCCTGGAGTCCGACTTCGTCCTCGGCATCGGTAACCGCTGGGCCAACCGCCACACCGGCAAGCTCGACGTCTACACCGCCGGCCGCACCTTCGTCCACGTCGACATCGAGCCCACCCAGATCGGCCGGATCTTCGCCCCCGACTACGGCATCGCCTCCGACGCGAAGGCGGCGCTGGAGCTTTTCGTGGAAGTGGCAAGGGAGTTGAAGGCGGAAGGCAGCCTGCCCGACCGCTCCGCATGGGCGGCCTCGGCACAGGAGAAGAGGTCAACTCTCCAGCGCCGTACGCACTTCGACGACATCCCGATCAAACCGCAGCGCGTCTACGAGGAGATGAACAAGGCCTTCGGCCCGGAGACCCGGTACGTCTCCACCATCGGCCTCTCCCAGATCGCCGGCGCCCAGATGCTGCACGTCTACCGCCCCCGCCACTGGATCAACTGCGGCCAGGCGGGCCCCCTCGGCTGGACGATCCCGGCCGCGCTCGGCGTTGCCAAGGCCGACCCCGAGGCGTCCGTCGTCGCCCTCTCCGGCGACTACGACTTCCAGTTCATGATCGAGGAACTGGCGGTCGGCGCCCAGCACCGCATCCCGTACGTCCATGTCCTGGTGAACAACGCCTACTTGGGCCTCATCCGCCAGGCGCAGCTCGGCCTGGACATCAACTTCCAGGTCAACCTGGAGTTTGAGAACATCAACTCCCCGGAGCTGGGCGTCTACGGCGTCGACCACGTCAAGGTCGTCGAGGGCCTGGGCTGCAAGGCCATCCGGGTCACCGACCCCGCCGACCTCGGCACCGCCTTCGAACAGGCGAAGAAGCTCGCCGCGGAGTTCCGCGTGCCGGTCGTCGTCGAGGCGATCCTGGAGCGCGTCACCAACATCTCGATGAGCCGGACGAACGACATCGGCGAGGTGGTCGAGTTCGAGGAGATCGCGACCGAGCCGGGCCACGCGCCGACGTCGATCAGGGCGCTGAAGGTCTGAGACCGCGGGAGGAACAGAGGGGGCCGTCCTTGAGGACGGCCCCCTCTCTTTTGTGGGGCTTCTTTTGTGGGGCTGGGTTGTGGATCGCGGGCTTACCGATCGTGGTGCTCCGACAGCCCCGGCCAGTCCTCCGGCCCACCGCCCTGCCACTCGATGAGATCGCTCTCCTCGACCTCGATCCGGTCCAGGTCGGCCAGCCGCAGGATCTCGACGACGTCGTCCAGGTGGGAGGCGATGCCGAGGGTCTCGTCGCCGGTGGTGACCCGACGGGAGCCGTCCAGGGCCGGGGGGTGGACCACGATGTGCGGAAACTCCGTCGGTGGATGTGTCATGCGTCAAGGCTCCTGCGAGTACGGCGGAACCGCACCCGGAAACACCGAAGAGCGCCGTCTCCGGCGCTCTTCGTGGTGGCCGTCCGACGGCGCGAGGCTGGGCGCGACAGGACATTCGCGCCGCCGGACGGGGTCATGGGGAGGGGTATTCCGGGCCGGTGTTTCGGGCCGGTGTTTCGGCTGGGACCGCGGCGGTCGCGACGGAACCGGGAGCTGCTTCTCTCAGGTCGAGAAGGAGGTCCCGGGACCTTCACCACCGCACTGGCTCGCACTCCGCCGCGGTCCTGGCCCCGCCCGCGCCGTGCCGGCGACCACCCCTCATCCGGGTCGTCCGGCACACACGGGCCGTCTGCAGCCCAACTCGTGGGCGTGATTCCGGGCGGCGCCACCGCCTGGGCGCGACAGGACAGATGTCGGCGGCGGCACCGCCCGGAAGTCTCAGAGCTGCGCGCCGGAGAGGCGCTCGACGGCGCGCAGCAGCGCCGAGTGGTCGAGGCCGCCGTCGCCCTGCGCGCGCAGCGACGCGACGAGTTGGGCCACCACCGCGCCGACCGGGAGGGCCGCGCCGACGTTGCGGGCCGCGTCCGTGACGATGCCCATGTCCTTGTGGTGCAGGTCGATCCGGAAGCCCGGCTTGAAGTCGCGGTTGAGGAAGTTGTCCTTCTTCCGCGTCAGCACGGTGGAGCCCGCGAGCCCGCCGTTGAGGACGTCCAGGGCGGCGGCCAGGTCCACGCCCGACTTCTCCAGGAAGACCACGGCCTCGGCGCACGCCTGGATGTTCACGGCGACGATCAGCTGGTTGGCGGCCTTCACGGTCTGCCCCGAGCCGTGCGGGCCGCACAGCACGATGGTCCTGCCGAGCGCGTCGAAGATCGGTTGCGCCTCGTCGAAGTCGGCCCGGTCGCCGCCGACCATGATGGACAGCACGGCCTCGATCGCACCGGCCTCGCCGCCGGACACGGGGGCGTCCAGGACCCGAACTCCCTTGGCCGCGGCCGCCTTTGCCAGGTTGACCGAGGTCTGCGGGGTGATCGACGACATGTCGATCAGCAGGGCGCCGGCGCGCGTGTTCTCCAGGATGCCGTCGGGGCCGTAGGCGATGGCCTCGACCTGGGGGGACGCGGGCACCATCGTGATCACCACGTCGGCGTCGCGCACGGCCTCGGCGATGGAGCCGGCCGCGCTGCCGCCGGCGGCGGCCAGGCGGTCCAACTTGTCCTGTTCCAGGGTGAATCCGGTGACGTCGTAACCGGCCTTGAGTAGGTTCTCGGACATGGGGGAGCCCATGATGCCGAGGCCTATCCAGGAGATCTTCGGGAGCTTGCTCATCGGAAGTGCCTTTCGGTGAAGGTCAGTTGGGCAGCCAGTCGAAGGCCTCGGCGCTCGGGCGGTCGCCGGGCTTGTACTCCAGGCCCACCCAGCCGTCGTAACCGGCCTTCCTCAGCTGGTCGAGGAGGTCTTCGAGGGGGAGGGTGCCGGTGCCGGGGGCGCCGCGGCCCGGGTTGTCCGCGATCTGCACATGGCCGGTCTTCGCCGCGAACTCCTCGATCACCGACGGGAGTTCCTCGCCGTTCATGGACAGGTGGTAGAGGTCCATGAGGAAGCGCGCGTTGCCGAGGCCGGTCGCGTCGTTGACCTTGTCGACGATGCCCACGGCGGCGGGCGCGCTGACGAGCGGGTACAGCGGCGACTCGGGCTTGTTGAGCGCCTCGATCAGCAGGACCGCGCCGATCCGGTCGGCCGCGCGGGCCGCGAGGACCAGGTTCTCCAGCGCGAGCGCGTCCTGCTCGGCCGGGTCGACACCGGCCACGCGGTTGCCGTAGAGCGCGTTGAGCGCGGTGGCACCGACCGAGCCCGCGAAGTCGGCGGCCACGTCGATGTTCGCGCGGAACCGCTCCGACTCCTCGCCCGGGATCGACAGGGCGCCGCGGTCCGGCCCCGGCAGCTGTCCGGCGTAGAAGTTCAGGCCGGTGAGCTGGACGCCTGCGTCCTCCAGCGCCCGCTTGAGGGCGTCGAGTTCGGACTGCGCGGGGGTGGGGGAGTCGACCCAGGGCCACCAGAGCTCGACCGCGGTGAAGCCGGCCGCGGCCGCTGCCGCGGGGCGCTCCAGGAGCGGGAGTTCGGTGAAGAGGATCGACAGGTTGACGTTGAAGCGCTGGTCTGCGGCTGTGTCCCATGTGAAAGTCGGCACCGGATTCGCACTCCCTTCCGTATCGTGGAATATTGTTTCTGCTTAATGGAAGATTGCCGCCGGGTGTCGGAGCTTGTCAAGAGGGCTCGGCGGAAAACGGCACCGCGCGTTAGGTTGTGCGCGTGCGATTGCGAGTGGAGTTCACGACAGAGCCCTTCGACCTCGACGAGGCCCCCGCGCATGCGCTGGTCGCGAGGGAGGTCGTCGAGGGGGCGGAGCTGGACGCCGTGGACGTCGGGCCGTTCGGCAACACGGCCGAGGGGGGCGCCGACGCGGTGCTCACCGCCGTCGACGCGCTGCTGCGCAGGACCCTGGAGGCCGGTGCCACCCGGATCTCGCTCCAGCTCAACGTGATCGGCGAGGGCGACCGGTGACCGGCCTCGGTGACGAGCCCTTCATCACGGCCGTGAAGCCGCTGGTCGACGCGATGGGCGGCGAACTTGTCCCGCCCGACGAGGCCGGCCCCGATGACGTCGTGCTCGCCTGGGAGGGCGCCGACGTGGTCGCCGTACGCCTGCCGCAGCTCGCGGACTCGCTGGACCACATCCTGGCCGCCATGGAGCGCAAGAAGGGCAGGCCCCTCGCGGACCTGGACCGCAAGGCCAAGCAGGAGGTCGTACGGATACTGGAGGCGCGCGGCGCCTTCTCGGTACGGCACGGCGTGGAGACCGTCGCGAGCGCCCTCGGGGTCAGCCGGTTCACCGTCTACAACTACCTCAACCGCGAGAAGGAGAGCTGAACCCCTTCCCCGGTTGTTACCCGGAATTTTCAACAAAGTGTTGACGTGGTGTTGCCGAGGGCGTTAGCTACTGCCAGCCCGATCAGCACAAGGCCACGGAGGCTCCCGTGACGTCGACATCCACGCCGCCGGGCCTCGCCCGGTTCAACGCCCTGGAGGAGCACGCGGCCCTCGCCGCCCTCCTGGAGGTGTGCGCCTCCACGGCGTGGGCGGGGCGACTGCTCGCAGGCCGTCCGTACGGCGGACCCGAGGACCTCTACGCCGAGAGCGACGCGGCGATGGCGGACCTGACCGCCGAGGACCTCGGCGAGGCGATGGCCGGCCACCCGCCGATCGGCCGCCCCAAGCCCGGCGATCCCACCTCCGCCCGCGAACAGCGCGGCATGGCGGGCGCCTCCGAGGAGCTCAGGGCGGAGATGCTCGAACTCAACCTGGCGTACCAGGAGAGGTTCGGCCATGTCTTCCTGATCTGCGCCACCGGTCGCACCGGCGAGCAGATGCGCGACGCGGTCAAGGAACGGATCGGCAACTCGCCGGAGCGGGAACGCGAGATCGTCCGCGCCGAGCTGGGGAAGATCAACCGCATCCGGTTGGCCAAGCTCGTAGAGGAAGAAACGGCATGAGCAGCAGCACCACCGCCTCGGTGTCCACGCACATCCTGGACACCAGCATCGGCCGCCCCGCCGTCGGCGTCGCCGTCCAACTCGCCGCCCGCAGTGGGGCGTCGGCGGACTGGCAGGCGCTCGGCGGTTCCGCGACCGACACGGACGGGCGGTGCAAGGACCTCCCGGCGCTGCCGGCGGGCACCACACACGTGCGGCTCGACTTCGCCGTCGAGACGTATTTCCAGCGTTCAGAGAACCAGCAAGCCGATGCGCAGCAGGACGCCCCCGCGAATCGGGACAGCGGTACGAGCGGAGTGTTCTTCCCTGAGGTGGCGATCACCTTCGCCGTCCGGCCCGGGGAGCACTATCACGTACCGCTGCTGCTCAACCCGTTCGGCTACTCCGTATACCGAGGGAGCTAGCTATGCCGACCATCCTGGGTCAGAACCAGTACGGCAAGGCCGAGAACCGAGTCGTCAAGATCACGCGGGACGGCGCCACCCACCACATCAAGGACCTCAACGTGTCCGTGTCGCTGAGCGGCGACATGGACGAGGTCCACTACTCCGGCTCGAACGCCAACGTGCTGCCGACCGACACCACCAAGAACACGGTGTACGCGTTCGCCAAGGAGCACGGCATCGAGTCCGCCGAGCAGTTCGGCATCCACCTCGCCCGGCACTTCGTGACCAGCCAGGAGCCGATCAGGACCGCCCGGATCCGCATCGAGGAGTACGCCTGGGAGCGTACGACGGGGGGCCACTCCTTCGTCCGCAAGGGCCAGGAGACCCGGCTCACCCAGATCACGTACGACGGCCGGAGCTGGGAAGTCGTCTCCGGGCTCAAGGACCTGACGGTGCTCAACTCGACGGACTCCGAGTTCTGGGGCTACGTCAAGGACAAGTACACGACCCTCCCCGAGGCCCACGACCGCATCCTCGCGACCGAGGTGTCCGCGCGCTGGCGCTTCAACTGGTCCGACGACGCACAGGAGATGCCCGACTGGGAGACCTCCTACGAGCGGACGAAGCAGCACATGCTCGAGGCCTTCGCCGAGACGTACTCGCTGTCGCTCCAGCAGACCCTGTACCAGATGGGTTCGCGGATCATCGACAACCGCGAGGAGGTGGACGAGGTCCGCTTCTCACTCCCCAACAAGCACCATTTCCTCGTGGACCTGGCGCCGTTCGGGCTGAAGAACGACAACGAGGTGTACTTCGCCGCCGACCGGCCCTACGGGCTGATCGAGGCGACCGTCCTGCGTGACGGCTGCGAGCCGAGGATCCCGGTGGATCTCACCAATCTCTGACGCCAACGACGCGAACCGTGAACTCGGCTCGGAAACAAGGAAGTTGAGACGAACGATGGTAACGATGGTTCAGCGTGTCGTCATCGAGAACTGTGCGATCGCGACGGTGGACGCCGCCGACACCGAGTACGCCACCGGGTATGTCGTCATCGCCGGCAACCGCATCGAGTCGCTCGGCGCGGGCAGCGCCCCCGAGGGGCTCGCCGACGTGGTCCGGCGCATCGACGCCAGCGGTCACCTGGTGACCCCCGGTCTGGTCAACACCCACCACCACTTCTACCAGTGGATCACCCGGGGCCTGGCCACCGACCACAACCTCTTCAACTGGCTCGTCGCGCTGTACCCGACCTGGGCGCGCATCGACGAGCCGATGGTCCGCGCCGCCGCGCAGGGCTCCCTCGCGATGATGGCGCGCGGCGGGGTGACCACCGCGATGGATCACCACTACGTGTTCCCGAAGGGCTCCGGCGACCTCTCCGGCGCCATCATCGGCGCCGCCCGCGAGACGGGTGTCCGCTTCACGCTGGCCCGCGGTTCGATGGACCGCAGCGAGAAGGACGGCGGACTGCCGCCCGACTTCGCCGTGGAGACCCTGGAGAGCGCCCTCGCCGCGACCGAGGCGACCGTACGGGAGCACCACGACGCCTCCTTCGACGCGATGACCCAGGTCGCCGTGGCCCCCTGCTCACCGTTCTCCGTCTCGACCGAACTCCTCAAGCAGGGCGCCGAGTTGGCCCGCCGACTCGGGGTACGGCTGCACACGCACGGCTCGGAGACGGTCGAGGAGGAGCAGTTCTGCAAGGAGCTGTTCGGCATGGGCCCGACCGACTACTTCGAGTCCACCGGCTGGCTCGGCGAGGACGTGTGGATGGCGCACTGCGTCCACATGAACGACTCCGACATCGCCGCCTTCGCCCGCACGAAGACCGGTGTCGCCCACTGCCCCTCGTCCAACGCCCGGCTCGCGGCCGGTATCGCCCGCGTCCCCGACATGCTCGCCGCCGGCGTCCCGGTCGGCCTCGGAGTCGACGGCACCGCCTCGAACGAGTCCGGCGAACTCCACACCGAGCTGCGCAACGCGCTCCTCATCAACCGCCTCGGCGCCCACCGCGAGGCCGCCCTCAACGCCCGTCAGGCGCTGCGCCTCGGAACCTACGGCGGCGCCCAGGTCCTGGGCCGCGCGAGCGAGATCGGCTCCCTGGAGCCGGGCAAGCTGGCCGACCTGGTGCTGTGGAACCTCGACACCCTGGCCCACGCCTCGATCGCCGACCCGGTGACCGCGCTGGTCTTCGGCGCGGCGGCCCCGGTCACAGCGTCGTTCGTGAACGGCCGTCAGATCGTAGAAGCAGGACGCCTGTTGCACGTCGACGAGGACGCCATCGCCCGCTCCACGCGGGAAGAGGCCCGGCGACTGGCGCGGATCGCCGCACAGGCCTGAGCAGTTGACAGGTCGGCAGGCCGGCCGGTCCGAGATCTCCGGTTGAGGGGGACGGCCCTCATCCGGTGGCCGTGGCCGGGGCGTGCATCCGCGCGCCCCGGAACGGCCTTACCCATCCCTTTTGTTGGGTTCCGTCCTCCGGTCCCGCACGACCGCGCACCACCTCCACAAAACCCACGTCAGAGCCGACGTGTTAGCTGACCCGGAGGAACCGCAGTGACCGCTCACCCCGTCGACGAGAAACTCCCCGCACTCAAGATGGCCACCACGGGCCTGCAACACGTGGCCGCCATGTACGCGGGCGTCGTCGCCCCGCCGCTGATCGTCGGGGCGGCCGTCGGCCTCTCCGGCACCGAGCTCACCTTCCTCACCGGCGCCTGCCTCTTCACCGCGGGTCTCGCCACCTTCCTGCAGACCCTCGGGATCTGGAAGATCGGCGCCCGGCTGCCCTTCGTCAACGGCGTCACCTTCGCCGGGGTCGCCCCGATGACCGCGATCGCCGCCTCCACCAGGGACAAGTCCGACGCGCTGCCCGTGATCTTCGGCGCGGTGATCGTCGCCGGCCTGCTCGGTTTCCTCGCCGCCCCCTTCTTCAGCAGGGCGGTCCGCTTCTTCCCGCCGGTCGTCACCGGCACCGTGATCACCCTCATAGGCGTGTCCCTGCTGCCGGTCGCCTTCGGCTGGGCGCAGGGGCCCAACCCCTCGGCCCATGACTACGGTTCGACGACCAACCTGGGACTCGCGGCGGCGACCCTCGTCATCGTCCTCGTGCTCCGCCGCTTCACCCGGGGCTTCGCCAGGCAAGTGGCCGTCCTGCTGGGCCTGTTGCTCGGCACGCTCCTCGCGATCCCCTTCGGCGCAACGGACTTCGGCCCGGTCACGGATGCCGACGTGATCGGTTTCCCCACCCCCTTCCACTTCGGCGCACCGCAGTTCCAGCTCGCCGCGATCGTCTCGATGTGCGTCGTGATGGTGGTCTCGATGACCGAATCCACCGCGGACATGCTGGCGTTGGGCGAGATCGTCGAACGCCCCGCGGACGAGGCGACCATCGCCGCGGGCCTGCGCGCCGACACCCTCGGCTCGGCGATCAGCCCCCTCTTCAACGGTTTCATGTGCAGCGCCTTCGCCCAGAACATCGGCCTGGTCGCCATGACCCGCATCCGCAGCCGCTACGTCGTCGCCACGGGCGGCGGCTTCCTGGTGCTGATGGGCCTGTGTCCGACGGCCGCGTCGCTCATCGCCGTCGTACCGCGCCCGGTGCTGGGCGGCGCGGGCGTCGTCCTGTTCGGCTCGGTCGCCGCGAGCGGGATCCAGACCCTCGTCAAGGCGGGTCTGGAGAAGGGCGACAACGTCCTGGTCGTCGCGGTCTCGCTGGCCGTCGGCATCATCCCGATCACGGCACCGGACTTCTACCACGCGTTCCCGGTGACCGTCCGGATCGTCCTCGACTCGGGCATCTCCACCGGCTGTGTGGCGGCGGTGGCCCTGAACCTGGTCTTCAACCACCTCGGCCGGGTCCGCGAGCAGACCAGGGGTACGGCCGAGGCCGCACCCCTCGCCGGTCAGCCGATCGTGTAACCGTCCCCGTACACCTTCCACTTGAGCGGTGTGTCCAGGTCGAGACTGCCCTGCTTCAGGAACACCCGCTGGGCGGTCTCGACCCGGGTCACGTCGCTGTGCGCCTCCTCCTGCTTCATCGCCCACACACGGGCGTCCAGGAAGGCGTTGAGGTACGTCGTCTCGTTGCCGCCGTCGGCGGGCGTGGCCGCGTGCCGGCGGGCCCGGGCGCGGATGCCGCCGAAGCAGAGGTCGCCCGTGCCGGGGCCGTGCATGACCATCGCGTCGTAGTAGATGAACTGCCCGAGCGTGCGCACTCCGTCCTTCTTGGCACGCGCCACGGCCGGGTCGAAGTAGCCGCGGTCCCGCTCGTCGCGCTGGGCCTCGCGGAACGCGGCGGACGTCCTCGCGGCTTTGCGCCAGGCGGCGGGGAAGCCCGGGGCCGGCCCCTTGTGCGAGGCGGTGCCGTTCACGGCGCGCGGCGCGGGCAGACAACCGGCGAGGACGTTGTGCGGGACCCGCTTCGTGTACAGCTCGACAAGCGCGAGCATGTCGCTCGTACCGGAGCAGAAGCCGATGATCCCGCCGGTGTGGCCGCGGCCGTCGCCGATGTCCTCGATGTACTCGTACTGCGCCTCCCAGTCCAGGGAGGAGTTCTCCGCGCTCGACACCAGCCGCATCGCGAGGTCCTTCTTCGCCGGGGCGTCGAGTCCCGCCGCACCCGAGGTCGAGGCGTCGGCGGACGGCCACTGGCTCGCGATCGCCGCGGTGCCGAGGGCGGCGAGCAGGGTGCGGCGGGTGGCTCTTCTCCGGAAGAACGGCACGTCGACTCCAAGGCGGGCGCGGTACACAGCAACTGTGAAAGGCAGCTGAGACTCGCCGGTCACCTTGGGAAAGCCGTGGGGTGACGTCAGGAGGTCACTGTGAATTCCCGGGCCACGCCATGAGGTTGGCGAACAGCTCGGCCTGCTCGATCGCGTCGTCGAGCGCGTGGTGCGTGTGCCGCCGCCGGGACAGCAGCTCGCGCGGCATCGTGCCCTTGGCCACGGCACGCAGCGGCAGCCGCGCCTTCGTCGCGTACAGCGTCTTCATGTCGAGGCAGCCGGAGTGCCCGAAGGGGCTCGCGCCGGTGAAGCGGATCAGATACCAGTACAGGAACATCCAGTCGTACGACGCCGGGTAGCCGCACATCACCGGCTGCGCGCCCACCGCGACTTCGCGCACCCAGGCACTGAACTCGGCGAGAGCGACAGCGGGTTCCGCCCCCTCGTCCAGGAGCCGCTCACGATCGAGCCCGCTCACCGCCAGCGCCTCCGGCACGAACTCCGTGCCGATCGGCCGCAGTTCACGGTAGAAGGTCTGCTTCTCCGGGTCCGCCGCGGTGAACCCGTCGGCGTCCTGCGTCCCGGCGACGGCCGCGCCGAGGCTCAGCATGGAGTACGGGCCCGGAATCGGACCGTCGGCCTCGACGTCGACGGAGATGTACAGACTGGGCTTGACGCGTCGTGCGGGCATGGGCCGGAGCATCGCAGGTGGACGGGCTTGCCCGCACCCGAATTCAGCCGCCCCGGACCGCCTGACAGGGGCTGACCGCGGGAAGCCGGCCGGTCAGGAACGAGCGGGGCGGGACACCCATCAGGGCCCGGAAGTCGGTCGTCATGTGCGACTGGTCGAAGTAGCCGGCAGCGGCGGCCAGTTCGGACCAGCCGGCGCTGCCCGCCCGGGCGGCGAGGGCGCGGACCCTGTCGATACGGGCGTAGTGCTTCGGAGAGACACCGACGCCGTCGGTGAACAGGTTCCGCAACTGGCGTTCACTGACGGCCAGTTCCCGGGCCACGTCCATCACCTGCGCGGGCACCCGGTCCATCCGCACGGACAACGCCTCGACGGCCGCCCGCAGCAGCGCCGTCCGGGCCGCATCCGCCGGGTCTGCCAGCAGCTCCGGCAGCACCTCGGCGACGCGGGGCAGAGCCTCCCGCGGGTCCAGCCACCGCACCTCACGTGCGAACCGGCGGGCCGCGCCGCCCGGCAGGTCGTCCAGCGGCACCACCCGGCCGGTCAGTCCGGCGGCCGCGACACCCAGCAGGGGCCGGGCCGTACCCGGTGCGAGGCGCAACTCCAGGCACTCGATATGGGCCTTCCCCTCGTGGTAGGCCGCCCGTACCCGTGGTCCGACGGCAAGGACGTCACGCCGACCCTCGCCCGTCACCCGCAGGACCACCTTGATCACCGCGTCCGGCAGCTGGACGAACGTCCCCTCGGGCGGCTCGCCGAAGGACATGGTCCGCACCTCGGCGATCCACGGGCGCAGCGCCTCGGGCATGGTCGGAAGCGGCTCGGCGATGGTCATCGGCACCTCTCCACCGTAAGCGACCGGGGCCGCCGTCCGAGCGGGCCGGTCGTGCCGGAATTTCCAAGAGCCGAGCGCCCCGGCGGGTCCACCGTGGACCACATGATCCTGGTGACGGGTGCCACGGGCACCATCGGAAGTGACGTCGTGCGACAACTGGCCGAGCGTGGCGCGAAGGTGCGCGCGCTGACCCGTGACCCGGCGCGGGCGCGGCTGCCCGCCGGGGTGGAGGTGGTGCGCGGGGACTACGGCGAACCGGCGTCCCTGGACGCCGCGTCGGCCGGTGCGACGGCCGTGTTCCTGGTCCGTCCGCCCGGCCCGGACGAGGGACAGGACGCGGCGCTGGTCGCCGCGGCGCGGGCCGCAGGTGTGGACCGGCTGGTCAAGCTCTCCGCCATCGCCACCGGCGATTCCGCTTCCGGCCCCTCCGGACAGTGGCACGTGGACGGCGAGCGGGCCGTGCGGGACAGCGGGCTCGACTGGACGGTGCTGCGGCCGTCGTCGTTCGCCTCCAACACACTGACCTGGCTCCCGGCGCTCCGGGCGGGCGAGCCGGTGCCCAACATGACCGGGGACGGCGCCTCGGGCGTGATCGACCCGCGGGACATCGCCGAGGTGGCGGTACGGGCGCTGCTCGACGCCGGGCACGAGGGGCGGACGTACACCCTCACCGGTCCCGAGGCGATCACCGTTCCCGGCCAGGCCGCCGTGCTCGCCGAGGTCCTCGGCCGCCCGGTTCCGGTCCGGAACCTGTCCCCGGACGGGACCCGCGCATTCCTTCGTACAGCCTGGGGCATGGACGAGATCCGGGCGGACGGTGTGCTGACCGGCCTGGCGTTCGTCCGCGCCGGCGGCAACGAGGCCGTCACCGACGACGTCCGGGAGGTCCTGGGCCGCCCGGCGCGGAGTTACCGGGAGTGGGTCCGGGACCACCGAGGCGCGTTCGAGGCGGGGTGACCCGAGCACGGGTGGGCATGGAGGCCGGGCCCGGGACGTCGGTCGCGTCGTGGCTCAGAGCCCGAACAGGCCAGGGTCCGTGGTCAACTGCTTGAAGTACTCCCGGGGTTGGGCGGTCAGCCGGCGTTCCTTGAGGTCCAGCAGGCCGCCGACCGACGCGACCTCCGCGGAGACCGTGCCGTCGGTCTTCGTGATCGTCTGGGTGACCCGGAAGGTCTTGCCCTCGCCCCACTCGAAGACACAGCTGACCTCGACGTCCTCGCCCGCGCGCAGCTCCCGCAAATAGCGGATGGTCGTCTCCAGCACGACCGGCGCGATCCCCTCGGCGAGCAGCTCGGCCTGACCCACCCCCGCGGCCTGCAAGAGCTCCCAGCGGGCATGCTCCGCGTACTGCAGATACACGCTCTGATTGAGGTGCCCCAGGCTGTCGGTCTCGTATCCGCGGACGGTCACCGGGACGGAAAACGGCTCGCTCACTGCGTTCCCTTCTCGTACTGACGGACGATCTGCCCCACCGATCTTGGCACGCCCCTCAGCTTCTCCGCGGTGAGGCCAGCAGATAACTCGCCCCCGTTCGCGCCTCGTTGTGCTCGCTCACCTGCCAGCCCGCCCGCTCCAGCGTCCCCGCGCAGGCGCGCAGCGCCGCCCCGTCCGGGTCGCGCACGGCGACGGCCTCGGGCTGCGGGGTCGCCCGCACCTTGTAGCCGTCGAAGTCCCGTCCGGCGGGCCGGTGCCCCGCCGCCTCCAGGGCGAGCGCGGCGGCCTGCACCAGATGCGTACGCTCCCAGCCGCACGGCCGGTCCACGGAGCCGTCCGGATTGGTCATCCGGCGCAGCTCCAGCAGCCCCTGCCAGGCGCTGTGCACCTCACGGGTGCGGGCCGGACCGGTGTCCGGCAGGTCCTCGCCGCCGATCCGGGCGGCGAAGACCCCGGCGGTCGCGGGGGTCTCCGCGACCGGCTCGGCGACCTCGGGCTGCGCCTCCCGTACGCGATGCCCCGTCGGCGTCAGAAAGTGGTCGTGCGGCGGGCGCGGATGCCGGAACGCGAGGCCCCGCTTCACCAGCGCGGCGAGCTGCGCCTCCGTACCCCGCAGCCGTCCGGTGACGGGATCGGCGGCGTCGATGACACGCCGTTGCGCGGCGGTCGGCGGTCGTGTCACGGCGTGCTCCTCCCCGCCGCGTCGACGGGTGTCCGCGGCTCATTCGAAGGCTACGACGGGGGTCTGACATTCCAGGCGGCGATCACCGGCCGCCCGTGCTCCGTGCCCAGCCGGCACAGCGTCCCGGTCGCCAGCTGGAACAGCGCCCCGTCCGACGGCGGCAGCCCGAGCCGCCGCGCGGTGAGGACCCGCAGGAAATGGCCGTGCGCCACCAGGACGACCACGCCCTCGGTGTTGGCGAGCGCCGCGTCGACCTTGGCCAGCACACGGTCGGCGCGCTGGCCCACCTGCTCCGGGGTCTCCCCGGGATGGTCGGGCGGCCCGGGCGCGACCCCGTCGGTGAACAGGAACCAGTCCGGCCGGGTGCGCTGGATCTCGACGGTCGTGATCCCCTCGTAGCCGCCGTAGTCCCACTCCCGCAGATCCACGTCGATCCGTACGTCCGTGAGACCGATCAGCTCGGCGGTCTCCCGCGCCCGCTGCAAGGGGCTGACGAACGCGGCGCCGACCCGGTGCGAACGGATCAGCGGGACCAGGCCGCGCGCCTCCTCCCGCCCCTTCGCGGTCAGCGGGACATCGGTCGAGCCGGTGTGCCGCCCCGAGCGGGACCATTCGGTCTCTCCGTGCCGTACCAGGAAAAGATCACCCATACCTCACAGGCTATGGGCCCACCGCTCCAGCGTCGCGAAATCGCTCTCCCGTAGACCGCGGCGCGGGTCCACCTTGAGGAGGAGCGCCGACCCGTCGTGGTGGGCCTCGACATGCCGTACGTCCAGGTCGGTGACCAGGTCGTCGACCCAGACGAAGGGGCGTCCCGCCGCCCAGGCCACGACCTGCCGGGTCTTCCAGTAGAGGCCGTCCGGGTCCTTCGCGAACAGGTCGGTGAACTCGATCACCGGGAGGTCGCCGGGGAGTCCGATCACCGGAGCGATCATCTCGTTGGCGTGGTGCATCCAGGTGGTGGCCCAGGCCGGCTCGTACGGCAGCGCCAGTATGCGCTCGCCGTGCCCCGGGTGCAGACGTACCCGCAGCCCGCGCCGCAGCCGCCGGGAGCCCGCCCGCTGGCGGGCCGCCCAGTTCGGCGGCCACATCCGACGGGTGACATAGCCGCGGTGGCGCAGGAACCGGGCGCCGTACGGGTTGAGCGGGCCGTCGACATCGAGGAGCAGCAGCGGGCGGTCTGTCATGCGGAGGAGCTACCCAGGGTGGGACGGGGTTACTGGCGATACCCGCCGAGGAACCGTCCGATCCGGCCGATCGCCGCCTCCAGGTCGTCCGCGTGCGGCAGCGTGAGGATGCGGAAGTGGTCGGGGGTGGGCCAGTTGAAGCCGGTGCCCTGGACCACCTGGATCTTCTCCCGGAGCAGCAGGTCCAGGACGAACTGCTCGTCGTCGTGGATCTTGTGCACCTTGGGGTCGAGCCGGGGGAACGCGTACAGCGCGCCCTTCGGCTTCACACACGACACCCCGGGGATCTCGTTGAGCTTCTCCCACACCATGTCGCGCTGTTCGTACAGCCGCCCGCCGGGGACGGTCAGGTCGCGGATGGACTGCCGGCCGCCCAGCGCGGCCTGGATGGCGTACTGCGCGGGCGCGTTGGGACACAGCCGCATGGAGGCCAGCATCGTCAGGCCCTCCAGATAGTTCTTCGCGTGCTGCTTCGGGCCCGTCACCACCAGCCAGCCCGAGCGGAAGCCGGCCACCCGGTACGTCTTCGACAGCCCGCAGAACGTGAGGACGACCAGGTCGGGGGCGAGCGCGGCGGCCGAGTGGTGCACGGCGTCGTCGTAGAGGATCTGGTCGTAGATCTCGTCGGCGAAGACCATCAGGCCGTGCCGGCGGGCGAGGTCGAGGATGCCCTCGACGATCTCCTTGGGGTAGACGGCGCCGGTGGGGTTGTTCGGGTTGATGATGACGACGGCCTTGGTGCGGTCGGTGATCTTCGCCGCCATGTCGTCCAGGTCCGGGTACCAGTCGGCCTGTTCGTCGCAGAGGTAGTGGACCGCCTTGCCGCCGGAGAGGGTCGTCACCGCCGTCCAGAGCGGGAAGTCCGGGGCGGGGATGAGGATTTCGTCGCCGTCCTCCAGCAGCGCCTGTACGGCCATGGAGACCAGCTCGGAGACGCCGTTGCCGAGGAACACGTCGTCGACGTCCACCTCCAGGCCCAGGGTCTGGTAGCGCTGGGCGACCGCGCGGCGGGCCGAGAGGATGCCCCGCGAGTCCGTGTAGCCGTGCGCCTGGGGGAGCATCCGGATCATGTCCTGGATGATCTCCTCGGGTGCCTCGAAGCCGAAGAGCGCGGGGTTGCCGGTGTTCAGACGCAGGACGCTGTGGCCCGCCTCCTCCAGTGCGTTGGCGTGCTCGATCACCGGACCGCGGATCTCGTAACAGACCTCGCTGAGCTTGCTCGACTGCCGGAACTCCATTGCGCCCTCGCCCCATCGGCTTCGTGTGTTGCTTGGTTTTACCAAGTGTGAGCTTGGAAAGTCCAACAACATGTCTAGACTGCGTCGCATGTCACCTCGCCGAAGCTACGACCAGTACTGTTCCGCGGCCCGGGCCCTCGACCTCGTCGGCGACCGCTGGACCCTGCTGATCGTCCGCGAACTCCTCGCAGGACCGCGCCGCTACACGGACCTGCACGCCGATCTGCCGGGTGTCAGCACGGACGTACTCGCCTCACGGCTGAAGGACATGGAGCGGGACGGGCTGACGACGAGGCGACGGCTGCCGCCGCCCGGTGCGGCCTACGTCTACGAACTCACCGGGCGCGGGCGGGAGTTGCTGCCCGTGCTGCAGGCCCTCGGTGCCTGGGGCGCGCCCGAGCTGGGGGAGCGGCGGCCCACGGACGCGGTGCGTGCCCACTGGTTCGCGCTGCCGCTGCTGCGGGCGCTGGAGGGCGAGGGGCTCGTCGAAGTCCGGCTGGACGAGGGGGAGTTCCACCTGCGGGTGGGGGAGGGCGGTGAGGAGGCGGTCTACGGGGAAGGGCCCGCGCCCGTCGAGCCCGATGCCCGGCTGGTCCTCGGCGTCGAGACGTGCACGGCCGTCGCCCAGGGGGAGTTGAGCCTTGTCGAAGGGGTGCGTGCCGGACGCATCGAGGTGAGCGGCGACGGCACGCTCGCGAAGGTCCTGCGGGAAGCCTGAGATGACAGAAGGCCCGCCGGGGGCGGGCCTTCTGACGGGACGTCACATACCGGGTGGCGGTACGCGCCGAGGCCGTCCCGACCCCCGCGTCAGCGCATACCCGCCGATCCCCGCGAGCGCGGCCAGCACACCGCCGATGGCCGTCCACACCCAGCGGTCGGACCACCAGCCCGACGACCAGCCGCCGTCGGGCTCGATGCTCGACAGCGCGGCCGACGTGGTCGACGAACTGTCCTCGTCCGAAGACGACTTGACCGCGATCCCCGGCGTCAGCGGCTCCGCGAGCGAGCCGTCCACCGCCGCCGAACCGCCGATGTCCTTGGAGTCCACCCGCAGTTCGGTGCTCACCGGCTGGCCCAGGTCCGAGGACTGGAGGTCCACGACCGTCAGCCGGACGTAATAGGTGCCGGGCAACGGGTCGTTGGCCCACTGCTCCGACCAGGCACGGACCGTGCGCAGCGTGCACGCCAGGTCCAGGGAGGCGGTGCCCTGCGCTGCGGTGCGCGTCGCGGCCCCGTACTGGCAGGCCTGGCGGCGCCGCAGGCCGTCGTAGACATCGAGCTGCCAGGTCTCGCCCGCGTGCGTGTCCGGGAGCTTCACCGTCGCCTTGACGGTGGGGCGTTGGCCGGCGTCCGCGGCGAACGACCAGTACAGGTAGTCACCCGTGGAGCCGCTCGCGGTGCCCTGCTGACCCTGGTCGAGTTCCGTGGCCGTACGGAAGGAGGTGCCGGCCTGGGTGGGAGCCGAACTGCCGTCGGAGGCGGAGGCGCTCGCGGAGGGCGAGGAGTCCGCCACCGCGGGGGCGGCCGCCAGTCCCGCCATCAGCAGGGCTGTGCTCAACACACGTGTGATCCGCATCAGTTGGTCCTCCAGACCGCGAGACGCCAGCGCGACAGCCAGCCCCAGAGCAGACCCGCGACGAAGCCGGTCAGCACGAGGGCGCCGAGCAGCCACCAGCCGCGGCCGAGGCCGAAGGAGGCCACGTCGCTCGAACTGCTGGGCGCGTCCACGACGTCGACGGTCAGTTCCAGGGGCAGGCCGGGTGTGGTCTTCACGCCGGAGGCCGCCGAGAAGGAGTTGGTGACCTGGAGACACACGGTCTCGGCCGGTGCGTTGTCGTCGTCGCTCTCCGCCTTCGGGTAGCGCAGCCCGGTGGAGATGACGTCCGTACGGCCGTTGCCCGTGCCCTCGCCGCGCACGATCTCGCGGCCGTGCACGGTGACCGCCCGCAGCAACACCCCGTAGTCCGGGTTGACTTCACGGTCGGCGCCGACGCTGACCGAGGCGCGCAGCTCCTGACCGGGGTCGACGTCCACGCGGTAGAAGCGCTGCTTGCCGAACTCCTCGCGGTCCGTGTACAGACCGGACTTGAGGGTCGGGGCGCTTGAGCACTGAGCGGTGCCGTCGGTGGCGACCGGAGTCACCACGGGGTCGGCCGCGCGGTCCACCAACTGGCCCACGCGGTCGGAGAGTTCCTCCTTGTGCTGTACGGAGGTGTAGGTGCCGCCGGTCGCGTCCGCGATGCAGCTGAGCTGGTCGCGGGTCTTGGCGTCCGGCACCAGACCCAGCGTGTCGATGGTCAGGCCGATGCCCTTGGCCGCGATCTCGCGGGCCACCTCGCACGGGTCCAGCGGCTGGCAGGTGTCCTCGCCGTCGCTGATCAGGACGATACGGCGGGAGCCGTCACCGCCGTTCAGGTCGTCCGCCGCCTTCAGCAGCGCGGGCCCGATCGGCGTCCAGCCGGTGGGCTGGAGCGTCGCCACCGCGGTCTTGGCCTCGGTGCGGTTCAGGGTGCCCACCGGGTAGAGCTGCGCGGTGTCCTTGCAGCCCGTCTTGCGGTCGTTGCCGTGGTAGTTGGCGCCCAAGGTGCGGATGCCGAGCTGCACTTCCTCGGGTGTCGCGTCGAGCACCTCGTTGAACGCCTGCTTCGCCGCTGCCATCCGCGAGCCGCCGTCCATGTCCTTGGCGCTCATGGATCCGCTGACGTCCAGCACGAGTTCGACCTTGGGGGAGGCCGTGGAGTCCGTCTCGTCGGCGACCGCTCCGGCCGGGAAGGCGACCCCGGCCGAGAGGGTGGCGAGCAGGGCACAGATCCCCGCCGCCAGCCGTTGTCTTGTGATCATCGCCGGATCCTATTGATCAGATGGACCGGGCTCCAAAACGAGCGGGTTGGGCAGCCCGGTCCACTGGTCCCCGGGCAGCTCCGGCGAGAGCCGCATCAGCGTCAACGCCTTGGTCGGCAGCGGCTGTCGGAGGAGCGCGAGGAGGTCGGGCGTCCGCTCCAGCTTCGGTACGACGGCCGCCAGCGCCGCCCTGAGCGCCGTACCGGAACCGGCCGTGCCCGCGAGCGCGCCCGCCACCAGCGAGCCGAACAGCTTGCGGCGCAGGGTCGTTTCGTCGTCGGTGACGATCCGTCCGCTCAGCTCCGGGACCGGAATCCCGTGCCGGGCAAGGCGCTTGGGGCTCACCCGGATGTCGGCGAGATCGCGGTAGACCAGACGGATCGGGGCACCCGTCCGGTCCAGCACCACCAGCAGGTTCTGACCGTGGGCCTCAAGGGCCACACCGGACTCCAGCAGACGCAGACCGACGACGAGGGCGAGACGGGTGAACTCGGCCAGCCAGGCGGGCGATCGGGGCAGGCCGGTGGTCGCGAGGGCGGCCACCGGCAGCACCCGCTCGCCCGCTTCCGTGTCCGCGTACGTCTGCGGCGACTCCCGCAACACGGCCGCCAGGTCGGGGGAGTTGGCCGTGGCCGCGCCCAGTGTGCGGGTGACGTGCAACAGGCCGTCCGAGCGCGCCGCCAGGGTCTCCCCGAAGGCCGACAAGGCCGCCGAGAGGCCGATCGAGTAGACCGAGATGTCCCGCACCGAGGACGTCAGCCGGGCGCTCAGCGCGGTCTTGACGTGCGTACCGCCCGCCAGGGCCAGCGTGCGCAGCGACATCAGCGGATGCGCGTCCACCGGAGCGTCCCCGGCGCGCTTCAGCACATGGGCCGCCTGCCACGGGTGCACCGGGATCAACAGCCGTCCCGTGTCCCGCAGTTCGTCCGGCCACGCGCCGGTCAGCAGACACTCCTCCACCCGCACCGGCACGGACCCCAGCGCCACCACCGGCCGGTGCTCGGGCCCGTACGCGAGCTGCTCGGCCACCGAGAACCCGGGCCGGGAACGGCAGTTGGGGTGGAAGGGATGCCCGTCGACGATCCGCTGCTCCCACTCCCAGTCGTGCGTCGGCCACTCCTCCGTGCGGGCGGGCTGGTTGGCCCGGGACAGCGCCAACGAGGCGACGCTGTGCCCGAGTTCGACGGCGAAGGCCGTGCCGTGCGGCACCGCGAGGTCGGTCATCAGCCGCGCCGGATCGTCGTAGGTCACGCCGTCGAGGTGGACGACGGTGACGTACGCGGCCGTGGCGTACGGATCGGCGGGCGGGCCGTGCAGCGTCCGGCCGCCGGAGAGCCGTAGGACCAGGCCCGGGGACCGGCCGGTGATCCACGGCAGCGGCTCGTGCGCGAGCGCCCGCCACAGCCGGGTGAGGACCGCCGCACGGGCGCCGGGCAACTCGGCCGCGTACCGTTGCAGGAGGTCGGGCCGTACGGCGGCGAGCTCCTCGGCCACCTCTGCCTCGGGATGCGGGGGACGGTCCACGGTCGACTCCTCGGGTGCGGACGGGGCGTCAGGGTCGGTGACGACGAGAGACATACTGATCGCGATCGCAGGACACGGACTTAGGGAACGAATGGATCGCGTCGACTTCACACCTCCGGGCGCCGACACGGCCGAGCGCGCCGACGCGTACGCGGCGGCGCCCCTGCTCAACTGTCTGCTCCGGGAGGTGGCCCGGCCACTCCCGGATCCCGGGGAGCGACGGGTGTACCGGCTGCCGGCGAGCGGCCGCCTGCTGCGGGTGCGCGGCGCACGGCGGCCCGCCGGGCCCGAGGTGTACGCGGACGGCGACTGGCACCCCGTCGGCCACCCCGAACTCGTGAAACTCGTAGCCGAGGAACTGGCACGGCACACCGGGGTGTCCAACCACGAACTGCCCGCCGAGATGACGGACAGCCGTGACGCGGTCGCCGCGCTGCTCGCCGCGCGCGAGAGCGCGACGGCGCCCGACGACCCGTATCTCCGCTCCGAACAGTCCTTGATCACCGGCCATCCCTACCATCCCGCGCCCAAGGCCCGCGGCGGCGGCCCCGTCGCCGGCTGGCTGCCCTACGCCCCCGAGGCGTACGCCCGCTTCCCGCTGGTGCTGCTGGGGCTGCGTGAGGACGCGGTCGTGGAGGAGGGCGACGTGTCGGCGCTGGACGCGCTGGGCGAGGCCCCGCCCGGCTACCGGCTGCTGCCCGCCCATCCCTGGCAGCTCGACCTCGTTGGCGACGGACTGGCGGACGCCTTCGCGGACGGCCGGCTGATCCGGCTCGGCACGACGGCGACGCCGGTCTGGCCGACGGCCGCGATCCGCACGGTGTACGACCCCGTCGACGACCTGTTCCTCAAGTTCAGTCTCGATGTGCGGATCACCAACGACGTGCGCCGGCTCTGGCGCCACGACCTGCTGAAACTCCGGCGCACCGACACGGCCGTCCGGGACGCCTTCGCGGCGATGGGCGGCCCGGCCGGCTGGCTGAGCGACCGCGGCCACCGCACCGCCGACTTCGCCTTCGAGGAACTCGCCGTCCTGGTCCGCGACGGCCTGCGCGACCACGTCCTGCCCGGCACCACCCCGCTGCTCGCCGCAGCGTTCGTGGAGGGCTTCGACGGCAACCCGCTCGACGGTACGGCGGACCCGGCGGCCTGGTGGGAGGCGTATCTGAGGACGGTCGTACCGCCCGCGCTGGCCGCCTTCGCGGACCACGGCGTCGTACTCGAAGCGCATCTGCAGAACACGGTGGTCGCCGTCGACGCCGACGGAACGCCCGTACAAGCGCTGTACCGGGACGCGGAGGGCGTGAAGCTGCTGCCGGACGTGGACCGGGCCGCCGGGTGGGAGCGGCTGGTGTACTGCCTGGTCGTCAACCACCTCGTGGAGGTGGCCGGAGTCCTCGCCGAGCGCCACCCGGAGCTGGACCCCTGGCCCGCCGTCCGCGCCGAACTCGCCCGCCGCGACGACCTTCCCGAGATCGCCGCGCTCCTCGCCTCGCCCACCCTGCCCGGCAAGACCAATCTGCTGCTGCGCTGGACGGGCGCGGACGGCGCGGACGCGCGCTATCTCCCGGTGGCCAGCCCGCTGGCGAGGTGAGCGCCTGACATACCCTGACCGGTGTGCTGCGCGAAGTGACCGCTGTTCGATACGTGACCCCGCTGAGGTCGGGCGGCTCCGTCCCCGGAGTCGTGGAGGCCGACGACCTCGGCACCTACGTCGTGAAGTTCACCGGCTCCGCGCAGGGCCGCAAGGCACTCGTCGCCGAAGTCGTCGTAGGAGAACTCGCCCGCGCCCTGGGACTGCGTTTCCCCGAACTCGTGCTCGTGCACTTCGACCCGGAGATCGCCGACGGGGAACCGCACCAGGAGGTACGGGACCTGCACCGCGCGAGCGCGGGCCTGAACCTCGGGATGGACTATCTGCCGGGCGCGCAGGACTTCACGCCGGAAGTCGCCGCGCGGTGCACGGTCGACCCGCTGGAGGCCGGGAGGATCGTCTGGCTCGACGCGCTGACCGTCAACGTCGACCGTACGGTCCACAGCTCGAACCTGATGATCTGGCCCACCCTCGGTGTCGCACCCCCGCGCCTGTGGCTCATCGACCACGGCGCCGCCCTCGTCTTCCACCACCGCTGGGACGGCGCCGACCCCACGAAGGCCTACGACTTCCGCCACCACGCCCTCGGCCGCTACACGCCCGACACCCGGGCCGCCGACGCGGAACTCGCGCCCCGGGTGACCGAGGAGCTGCTGCGCCGGATCGTGGCCGAGGTCCCGGACGCCTGGCTGGCCGGCGAACCGGGCCTCGCGACCCCCGCCCTCATCCGGGAGGCGTACGTCGACCACCTCCACGCGCGCGTGCGGGCCTCCGCGGCCTGGCTGCCCACCGACTTCCCCAGCGGGGAGGAACTCGCCGCAGAGGAGGCCCGGCGCGCGGCGAAGACACAGCAGGGCCGCCCGAGTTGGCTCAAGCGGGTCCCCGACCTGCACGGCAAACCGGCGGCGGAACAGGATTGGTCGGTACACCTGGGATGACGGGAAGACGACGGGCATGACCCAAAGAGTTCAGATCGAGTACTGCACCCAGTGCCGTTGGCTGCCGCGCGCCGCCTGGCTGGCGCAGGAGCTGTTGACCACCTTCGAGACCGAGCTGACGGAACTGTCCCTGAAGCCCGGCACCGGCGGTGTCTTCGTCGTCCGCGTCAACGACGAGGTCGTGTGGGACCGCCGTGTGCAGGGCTTCCCCGAGCCTACGGCGGTGAAGCAGCTCGTACGCGACCGAGTGGCCCCGGAGAAGTCCCTGGGCCACTCGGACAAACCCGCCGCCTCCTGAGGGCTCAGCCCTTGAGCTGCTCGTACGCCGGCAGCGTCAGGAAGTCCGCGTAGTCGGCGTCGAGCGCGACCTCCAGGAGCAGGTCGTGGGCCTGCTGCCAGTGGCCCGCGGCGAAGGCGTCCGCGCCGATCTCGGCACGGATGTTCTCCAGCTCCTCGGCGGCGATCCTGCGCGCCAGCTCGGGAGTCGCCTTCTCGCCGTTCTCGAACTCGACGTCCGCGTTGATCCACTGCCAGATCTGCGAGCGCGAGATCTCGGCGGTGGCCGCGTCCTCCATCAGGTTGAAGATGGCGACCGCGCCGAGCCCGCGCAGCCATGCCTCGATGTAACGGATGCCCACCTGGACGGCGTTGACGAGCCCCGGGTACGTCGGCCTCGCGTGCAGCGAGTCGACGGCGATCAGGTCGGCCGCCTTGACGTCGACGTCCTCGCGCAGCCGGTCCTTCTGGTTCGGCTTCTCGCCGAGCACCGCGTCGAAGGAGGCCAGGGCGATCGGCACCAGGTCCGGGTGGGCCACCCACGAGCCGTCGAAACCGTCGCCCGCCTCACGGTCCTTGTCCGCCTTGACCTTCTCGAACGCGACCTTGTTGACCTCCTCGTCCCGGCGGGACGGGATGAACGCCGCCATGCCGCCGATCGCGTGCGCCCCGCGCTTGTGGCAGGTGCGGACGAGGAGTTCGGTGTACGCCCGCATGAACGGGGCCGTCATCGTGACCGCGTTGCGGTCCGGGAGGACGAACCTGGGCCCGCCGTCACGGAAGTTCTTGACGATGGAGAACAGGTAGTCCCAGCGGCCCGCGTTCAACCCCGAGGCGTGGTCGCGGAGTTCGTAGAGGATCTCCTCCATCTCGTACGCGGCCGTGATCGTCTCGATCAGCACGGTCGCGCGGATCGTGCCCTGTGGGATGCCGACGTAGTCCTGCGCGAAGACGAACACGTCGTTCCACAGCCGCGCTTCGAGGTGCGACTCGGTCTTCGGGAGGTAGAAGTACGGGCCCTTGCCCAGGTCCAGTAGCCGCTGGGCGTTGTGGAAGAAGTACAGCCCGAAGTCCACGAAGGCGCCCGGGACTTGCTCACCGTCCACCAGGAGGTGCCGCTCGTTGAGATGCCAGCCGCGGGGCCGCATGACGACGGTCGCCAGCTCCTCGTCCGCCTTCAGGGCGTACGACTTACCGGAGTTGGGGTCGGTGAAGTCGATCGCGCGCGTGTAGGCGTCGATCAGGTTGAGCTGGCCCGTGACGACGTTCTCCCACGTCGGTGCCGAGGCGTCCTCGAAGTCCGCGAGCCAGATCTTCGCGCCCGAGTTGAGGGCGTTGATCGTCATCTTGCGGTCGGTGGGGCCGGTGATCTCGACCCGCCGGTCGTTCAGCGCGGCGGGGGAGGGGGCCACCTTCCAGGAGTCGTCCGCGCGGATCGCGGCGGTCTCCGGGAGGAAGTCGAGCGTCGAGGTGCGGGCGATCTCCGCGCGGCGCTCGGCCCGGCGGGCGAGGAGTCCGGCCCGGCGGGGCGTGAACCGGCGGTGCAGCTCGGCCACGAAGGCGAGCGCCTCGTCGGTGAGGACCTCCTCCTGCCGGGGCAGCGGTTCGGCGTCGACGACGACCGGCGAGGACGGCGCTGGTGCGGACATGAACTGTCACTTCCTTCAGCGAGCGTGGCACCGGGTGCCAGATGACCCGGGTAGGACGGTGAGCACCCGAGGGGCCGCCGGGCGCTTCTGAACAGTGGATACTAGTTTCCTCATCGTGGAAGTTCAATGGTTTGTTGACGTCGAGATTCTCCGTATCGAGCCAAAGTGGCGCTCAGTGTCACCCCGTTCACTCAAGGTGGACGAGATCCGCCTCAGTGTCGATGTCGTACGGCTCGGCCGCATCCCCGCACTCGACGAGCACGACCTCGTCCGCATGCGCCTTGAGGTAGGCCCGCGCCCCCCGGTCCCCGGTCGCGCTCTCGGCGATCCCGGCCCAGTGCGCGGCCCCGAACAGCACCGGATGCCCGCGTACCCCGTCGTAGGCGGCCGAGACGAGCGAGTCCTCGGAGCGGTAGGCCGCCAGCACCCGCGCCACCGCCTCCGCACCGATCCCGGGCTGGTCGACGAGCGACACGAGCACCGCCCGCGCCCCCGTACCGGCGAGCGAGTCGAGCCCGGCCCGCAGCGAGGACCCCATCCCCTGCTCCCACTCCGGGTTCTCCACGACCACGCACCCGCTCAGCTCCGCCCGCTCCCGTACGGCGTCGGCGCGCGCCCCCAGGACCACGTGGACGCGGCTGAGCCCGGCGGCGCGCAGCACCCCGACCGCGTGCTCCACGAGGGGCCGCCCCCGGTGTTCCAGCAGCGCCTTGGGCCGCCCGCCGAGCCGCCGGCCGCCCCCGGCGGCGAGCAGCAGCCCGGCCACCTGGTCTTCGTTTCGCGTCATACCTCCTGCATACCTGACCGGGCGGCGACGGCACGGAATCCTCCGACTTAATTTCGGTCCGCGGAGTGGCGCAGCCCGTACCGGGTGGCGTTTACTGGCCCGCGTCCCTCGGTGCCCGACCAGTGTCGCGGGGTGCGCGGCGGGATCACAAAGTTCTTGCGCACGACGGCGTGCGAGGGGGGAGAGCTGTGTTGCGGAGCTTGGGGCAGAGGCCAGTGACCGGCAGCGACGAGGATCCGAGGGTGGCGGAACTGCGGACCGCGGTGTCCCGGTTGCGCCGCGAACTGGCCGCGCATCCGGCCGAGTTCCCCGACCGCGTCATCGCCGAGGACGAACTCGCGGCGCTGGCCGCGATGACCATCGACGGCATCCCCGAAATCCCGCGCCTGCGCCGCTCGTTGCTCCTGATCGCCGGCGCGATCGGCTCGGTGAGCGCGCTCGCGAGGGGATTGACGGACGTACGCAACGCGGTGGATCTGTTCGGGCAACCACGGGGCGGGCAGGGCTAGTTCGGCGGCGCCGGGAACGCTCCGCGGTACCCCGCGTTCCCGGAACGATGCTCGAACTCCCCGCACAGCCAGGTCTCCTGGATGAACTCGGTGCGCGCGTCCCAGAGGTCGAAGATGCCCGTCGGGCCGTGCTTGCCGTCGACCCGGCGGTAGCGGTCCTTGACGTCACGGAAGCAGGCCAGCCCCGCCATCAGCCCGTTGCCGAACGGGCTGTAGTCGGACCAGGCGCACGCGACACAGGTCCGGAGCCGTACGCCTGTCGGGAGAAGCCAGCGCTGGAGGTCGTTCAGGGCGTCCTCGAAGGTGCCATGGTCTTCCGTGGTCAGGTGCTCCTGCCCGTCCAGGCGCAGGATGGTGAACAGCCTCTCCATGTCCAGGCCCCTGCCCGGTCCGGCCGGTGCCCCGAGCCACAACGCGCAGTCCAGTGCGGCCGTCCGTACGCCCTGTCCCTCGACCGTGACGGAGACCGGGACCTCCCACTCCAACAGGCAGGAGCACAACGCCCCGTCGAAGAAGGCGAACGGGACCTCCGGCGGATCGCCGCCGAGCGCGCCGAGGTCGTCCATGCTGTCGCCCTCGAAGCGGACGCCCCGGATCGTCGTACGGATCGACTCCCGGCCGTCCGACTCGAAGACGACCGCCTCGCTGCCGTGCCGGTCGGTGTAGCGGCCCGGCCAGAACTGCTCGGCGCTCACGCCGGGTTCTGGCTGGTGAGCGCCTCCGACAGTTCGCCGGCCACCTGCTGGAGGATCGGCACGATCTTCTCGGTCGCCACTTCGGTGACCCGGCCCGCCGGACCCGAGATCGAAATCGCGGCGGCGGTGGGGGAGTTGGGCACGGAGACCGCGAGACAGCGCACGCCGATCTCCTGCTCGTTGTCGTCGATCGCGTAGCCGAGGCGGCGCACGTCCTCCAGGGCCGCGAGGAACCCATCGGGCGTGGTGATCGTCTTCTCGGTCGCGGCGGGCATGCCGGTGCGGGCGAGCAGCGCGCGCACCTCGTTGTCCGGCGTGTTGGCGAGCAGCGCCTTGCCGACGCCCGTGGAGTGCGGCAGGACGCGCCGGCCGACCTCGGTGAACATGCGCATCGAGTGCTTGGACGGCACCTGCGCCACGTACACGATCTCGTCGCCGTCGAGCAGCGCCATGTTCGCCGTCTCGCCGGTCTCCTCGACCAGCCGGGCGAGGTAGGGGCGGGCCCAGGTGCCGAGCAGCCGGGACGCGGACTCGCCGAGGCGGATCAGGCGCGGGCCGAGGGCGTACCGCCGGTTGGCCTGCTGGCGGACGTAACCGCAGACCACGAGCGTGCGCATCAGCCGGTGGATGGTGGGCAGCGGCAGACCGCTGCTCGCGGACAGCTCGCTCAGGCCGACCTCACCGCCCGCGTCGGCCATCCGCTCCAGCAGGTCGAAGGCGCGCTCGAGGGACTGGACCCCACCCGTGGCGGACTTGGTGGAGTCGGTGCTGCTGGCGCTGGACGGCGGCACGGCGCGTTCCTTTCGGCACGGGCGGGAAGGGCTGAAGCCTACCCGGGGGTCGGTTGACTCCCCGCCTGTGCGTAGCTACGTTCTGCTTGCCGGAAGTTTAATTCCGCTTTGTGGAAACGTCCAGAGTGTGCGCGGTGGGCGCATCGTGGAGAAGTGTGCCCTTGACGGTACGGGAGCGGGAGTGAAGACTCCTTCAACAGAACGTTGAATTCCGTTACGTGGACGTAAATCCCGTTTCTCGTAAGTAACGGAAGCGACGACGGCGGCAGAGAGGGGTCCGGGTGTCCGACGCTGAACTGGTGGTGCGCTCCACGCGAGTCATCACCCCCGAGGGGACGCGCGCCGCGGCGGTCGCCGTCACAGGCGGAAAGATCACGGCCGTTCTCCCCTACGACGCCCAAGTCCCGTCCGGAGCACGGTTCGAGGACTTCGGCGACGACGTCCTGCTGCCCGGCCTGGTCGACACCCATGTGCATGTGAACGACCCCGGCCGCACCCACTGGGAGGGCTTCTGGACCGCCACGCGCGCGGCGGCGGCCGGCGGCATCACCACCCTGATCGACATGCCGCTCAACTCCCTCCCGCCGACGACGACGGTCGACAACCTCCGTACCAAGCAGGAGGTCGCCGCGACCAAGGCCCACATCGACGTCGGTTTCTGGGGCGGTGCCCTGCCCGACAACGTCAAGGACCTCCGCCCGCTGCACGATGCCGGCGTCTTCGGTTTCAAGGCGTTCCTGTCCCCGTCCGGCGTGGACGAGTTCCCGCACCTCGACCAGGACCAACTGGCCCGTTCCCTGGCCGAGATCGCCGGTTTCGGCGGCCTGCTCATCGTGCACGCCGAGGACCCGCACCACCTGGAGGCGGCTCCGCAGCACGGCGGCCCCAAGTACGCCGATTTCCTTGCGAGTCGGCCGCGCGACGCCGAGGACACGGCCATCGCGGGACTGATCGCCGCCGCCAAGCGCCTCGACGCGCGCGTGCACGTCCTGCACCTGTCCTCCTCCGACGCGCTGCCGCTGATCGCCGCCGCCAAGGCCGAGGGCGTCCGCATCACGGTGGAGACGTGCCCGCACTACCTGACCCTCACGGCCGAGGAAGTCCCAGACGGCGCAAGCGAGTTCAAGTGCTGCCCGCCCATCCGCGAGTCCGCCAACCAGGACCTCCTGTGGCAGGCGCTGGCGGACGGCACGATCGACTGCGTGGTGACGGACCACTCGCCCTCCACGGCCGACCTCAAGACCGCCGACTTCGCCACCGCGTGGGGCGGTATCTCCGGCCTCCAGCTGAGCCTCGCGGCGGTGTGGACGGAGGCGCGCAAGCGTGGCTACGGCCTGGAGGACGTGGTCCGCTGGATGTCGTCAAGGACCGCACGGCTGGCGGGACTTGACCAGAAGGGCGCCATCGAGGCGGGCCGCGACGCCGACTTCGCGGTCCTGGCGCCCGACGAGACGTTCACCGTGGACCCGGCCGCCCTCCAGCACCGCAACCGCGTCACGGCGTACGCCGGAAAGACCCTCAGCGGCGTCGTGAAGTCGACCTGGCTGCGCGGCGAACGCATCGTGCTGGACGGCGAGTTCACCGACCCGAAGGGCCAACTCCTGACCCGTACCCCCTGATTGATCGATTCCCCGCACCCGCAGCGGCCGACTCCCGAAAGGCAAATTCAGTGACGGCGCAGCATCCATTTCCTTTGGCTCGCTTCACCGGCGACGCGAACCCCTACGGAGGCGGTGACCCGTACGCGGACTACCGCACGGCCGACTTCCCCTTCACCCAGTACGCCAATCTCGCCGACCGGCAGCTCGGCGCCGGGGTCATCGCCGCCAACGACGAGTTCTTCGCCCAGCGCGAGAACCTCCTGGTGCCCGGGCCCGCCGAGTTCGACCCCGAGCACTTCGGCCACAAGGGCAAGATCATGGACGGCTGGGAGACCCGCCGCCGCCGGGGTGCCTCGGCGGAACACCCCTGGCCGACGGCGGAGGACCACGACTGGGCACTGGTACGCCTCGGCGCGCCGGGCGTCATCCGGGGGATCGTCGTCGACACGGCCCACTTCCGGGGCAACTACCCCCAGGCGGTGTCTGTGGAAGCCACCTCGGTGCCGGGCTCCCCGTCCCCCCAGGACCTGCTCTCCGACGACGTGAAGTGGACGACCCTGGTCCCGCGCACGCCGGTCGGCGGCCACGCGGCGAACGGTTTCGCCATCTCGGTCGAACAGCGCTTCACCCACCTCCGCGTCAACCAGCACCCCGACGGCGGCATCGCGCGCCTGCGGGTCTACGGCGAGGTCGTCCCCGACCCCGACTGGCTGGCGGCGCTGGGCACCTTCGACGTGGTCGCCCTGGAGAACGGCGGCCGGGCCGAGGACGCCTCCAACCTCTTCTACTCACCCGCCACCAACACCATCCAGCCAGGCCGCTCCCGCAAGATGGACGACGGCTGGGAGACCCGCCGCCGCCGCGACCAGGGCAACGACTGGATCCGCTACGCCCTGGCCGCCCAGTCCCAGATCCGCGCCCTCGAGATCGACACGGCATACCTGAAGGGCAACAGCGCGGGCTGGGCATCGGTGTCGGTACGCGACGGCGACACCGGCGACTGGCACGAGATCCTCCCCCGCACCCGCCTCCAGCCCGACACGAACCACCGCTTCGTACTCCCCACCCCGGCGATCGCGACGCACGCGCGCGTGGACATCTATCCGGACGGCGGGATCTCGCGGCTGAGGTTGTTCGGTTCGCTGACGGAGCAGGGGGCGGCGGGGCTGGCGGCGAGGCACCAGGAGTTGGGCGGCTGAGCCACGGTTGCGAGCGCCGGGCAGGCATTGCCGGCCTGTCCGGCGCCTCTTCATCGCAGCTCCCAGAAGGACCCGAGCCACAATCCACCCGCACCCGGAACCGGGACGACCCCCCGCCGCGTTCTCCCCATGTGACCCTTCAGCAAGAAATCGTCGGCAACGCCATGCAGATGGCGGTCGTCAACCTGAGCCCCGGCCAGACCGTGTACTGCGAGGCCGGGAAGTTCCTCTTCAAGACGACGAACGTGACCATGGAGACCCGGCTGAGCGGCCCGCCCGGCGCCGGACAGCAGCAGGGCGGCGCCGGCTCCGGCGGTATGGGCGGCATCCTCCGGCAGGCCATGGGGACGGCCATGCAGGTCGGCCAGCGCGCGCTCGCGGGCGAGTCGCTGGCGTTCCAGTACTTCACCTCCCAGGGCGGCGAGGGCACCGTCGGCTTCGCGGGTGTGCTCCCCGGAGAGATGCGCGCCCTGGAACTGGACGGCACGCGCGCGTGGTTCGCGGAGAAGGACGCCTTCGTGGCCGCCGAGTCCAGCGTCCAGTTCGGCATCGCCTTCCAGGGCGGCCGCACCGGCATGAGCGGCGGCGAGGGCTTCATCCTGGAGAAGTTCACCGGGCGCGGCACGGTGATCATCGCCGGCGCGGGCAACTTCATCGACCTGAACCCGGCCGACTTCGGCGGCCGCATCGAGGTCGACACCGGCTGCCTCGTCGCCTTCGAGGAGGGCATCCAGTACGGCGTCCAGCGCATCGGCGGCCTCAACCGCCAGGGCCTGATGAACGCCGTGTTCGGCGGCGAGGGACTCTCCCTGGCCACCCTGGAGGGCAACGGCCGTGTCATCCTCCAGTCCCTCACCATCGAGAGCCTCGCCAACGCCCTCAAGAAGGCCCAGGGCGGCGACAAGCAGGGCCCGACCGGCGGCATGTTCTCGACCCACGCCGGGTGAGACGCCGTAGCGACGACCGATGAGTTGCGGGGGTGGGCGGGGTCTGAGCTGATGACACCATCGGCCCCCGCACCAGGAAGCAGGCACCCGACATGGGCAAGCTCGTCTCCACCATCTTCGTCACCCTCGACGGCGTCTACCAGGCCCCCGGCGGCCCCGAAGAGGACACCCGCGGCGGCTTCGAGCACGGCGGCTGGAGCTTCGTGTACGGCGACGACGACTTCGGCCGCTTCGTGGTCGACGTCTTCGACCGCTCCGGCGCCTATCTGCTCGGCCGCCGGACGTACGACATCTTCGCCTCGTACTGGCCGAACATGACCGACCCCGCCGACCCGATCGCGTCCAAGCTGAACGCCCTGCCGAAGTACGTCGCCTCGGCCACCCTCACCGACCCCTCCTGGGCCGGCACCACCGTCCTCGGCGGCGACCTCGCCAAGGAGGTCGCCGACCTCAAGGAGCGCACGGAGGGCGAGCTCCAGGTGCACGGCAGCGGCGCCCTCGTCCGCTCCCTCCTCGAACTCGACCTCCTCGACACCGTCCACCTGGTGACCTTCCCCGTCGTGCTCGGCACCGGCCTGCGCCTGTTCCCCGAAGGCACCACGCCGAAGGCCTTCAGGCGCACCGGCGGGACCATCACCAGCACCGGGGTCTCCATCCAGTCGTACGACCTCGCGGGCCGCCCGACGTACGGCTCGTACGCCGACCCGGAAAACGCCTAGTCAGCCGGGGTCCGCGCGGGTACGGTGATCGTTCCGTGTGGCAGCCGCCGATGTCTCCACCCCTTCGCCGGAGACCGGGAGAGCCGCCCCCATGTCCTCGATCGCCGTACCGCGCGCCGCCGCGCCCCGCCGCACCTGGTCCACCGACCTGCCCGTCCTGCTGGTCGCCGTGGTCTGGGGCGCCAGCTATCTCGCCGCGAAGGACATCACCACCGCCCGCACGGTCCTCGCCGTCCTGGTCCTGCGCTTCGCCCTCGTCCTGCCCGTCCTGGCGGTCGCCGGCCACCGCTCGCTGCGCGCCCTGACGGCCGCCCAGTGGCGCGGCGCGGCCCTGCTCGGGCTGATCCTCGCCGGGATCTTCCTCCTGGAGACCTACGGCGTCGTCCACACCTCGGCGACGAACGCGGGCCTCATCATCAGCCTCACCATGATCTTCACCCCGCTCGCCGAGGCCGCGGTGACCCGCACGAGGCCCTCCCGCGCCTTCCTCGGAGCCGCCGCGCTCTCTGTCCTCGGCGTGCTGCTCCTGACCCAGGGCGCCGGCTTCAGCCGCCCCTCCCTCGGCGACCTCCTCATGCTGCTCGCTGCCCTGGCCCGCACCCTGCACGTGCTGGCCATGTCCCGCAGCAAGTCGGTCCGGGGCGCCGACGCGCTGCCCCTGACCACCGTCCAACTCGGCTCCGCCGTAGGGGTGTTCGCGCTGCTGTCCGCCGGTGCCGACACCACACCGTGGGCGACGGCGGCGGACTTCGGGCCGCGCGAGTGGGCCGGGCTGCTGTTCCTGTCCGTGTGCTGCACCCTCTTCGCGTTCTTCGTCCAGATGTGGGCCGTACGCCGGACCTCCCCCTCCCGGGTCAGCCTGCTGCTCGGCACCGAGCCCCTGTGGGCCGCCGCGGCCGGCATCGCGCTCGGCGGGGAACGGCTCGGCGCGTACGGGCTGGCGGGCGGCGTACTCGTCCTGGTGGGGACGGCGTGGGGACGCGGTGCGGCACGGTGACGGCCGGACGGCTCAAGGGTGTCGTTCAGTCATCCGATAAATAGTCCCGGTTGGATCGCTAATCGCCTCTTTGGCGGCGAAGGAAGGTCTCAGAGGTCGGATCTTTTGGCTGCACGACCATTGCTTGTTCCTCGGCGTCTCACTAATTTACGAATTAATCCCGACCGTCTCGCCCGAGGAGATCCGCCGTGCCTTCTTCCTCCCGTCGTGACTTCCTTCGTCTGACCGGTGTCGCCGGTGCTGGTCTCGCCGCCTTCGGCGGCCTGCCCCCGTTCGTGGCGCATGCCGACCCCGAGCGTCCCGCGCACGCGGACATCGTTCCGGAGAGCGAGGCCACCACCCTCTGGTACCGGCAGTCGGCCGACGAGTCGCGCATCATCCAAGAGGCGCTTCCCGTGGGCAACGGCAGGATGGGCGCCCTGGTCGGCTGCGACCCCGCGGACGACTTCCTGTACCTCACGGACGGTTCGTTCTGGACGGGCGGACGCAACGACACCCCCACCAGCGACGGCCAACTTCCTTACGGAGCAGATGACTTCGGAAGCTTCGGGCTGCTGGCCAAGCTCCGCGTCACGCTGCCGGGCCACACCGCACAGCAGATCAGCGGCTACCGGCGCAGCCTCGACCTGAGCAACGGCGTCGTGTCGGCGAGCTATGAGCACAGCGGCGCCCGTTTCCGTCGCGAGATCTACGCCAGCCACCCGGACGACGTGATCGTGGTCCGGCTCACCGGAGGCGGCACCCACACCGGTGCGATCTCGCTGGAGGGCACGCACGGCGAGACCACCTCGGCGGACGGGAAACAGCTCTCGTTCGCCGCGAACCTGAAGAACGGCCTGCGGTACGCGGCCTCCGTGACCGCCGTGAGCAGTACCGGAACCATCAGGGCCGAGGACGGCAAGCTGTCCTTCTCCGGCTGCCGCGAACTGCTGATCGCGCTCTGCGCGGGTACCGACTACGCACCCGATGCCGACAAGGACTTCCGCGACCCGTCCCTGGTCCCGCTCACGGTGGCCCGTACCAAGACCGCCGCCGCGGCGAAGGTCTCCGGCGCCGCGCTGCTCGCCACCCATGTGGCCGACTACCGGCGCCTCTACGACCGCTTCTCGATCGATCTCGGCAGATCCTCGACGGTGCAGCGGTCGCTGGACTCGTGGTCGCGCATCGCCGTCAGACACACCGACGCGTCCACCCCGGACCCGGAGTTGGAGGCCGCGTACGTCCAGTACGGCCGCTATCTGACCATCACCGGGTCGAGGGACTGGCTGCCCATGAACCTCCAGGGGCTGTGGATCCACAACAACACCCCTGACTGGTACGCCGATTACCACACCGACATCAACGTGCAGATGAACTACTGGCTGGCCGACCCCGCAGGGCTGGGCGACAACGCGGAGGCGCTCGCCCGCTACTGCCGGTCCCAACTGCCGGTCTGGACCGATGTGACGAGACGGCTCTTCAACAGCCCCGACAACCGTTTCCGCAACAGCTCGGGAAACGTGGCCGGCTGGGCCGTCGCCTTCTCCACCAACATCTACGGCGGCAGCGGCTGGGCCTGGCACCCCTCGGGCAACGCCTGGCTCTGCGCCACGCTGTGGCGCCACTACGAGTACTCCCAGGACCGCGCGTACCTGGAGACGATCTACCCGGTGCTCAAGGGGGCCGCCGAGTTCTGGAAGGCCCGGCTGATCACCACCGAGGTGACCGACGCGGACGGTTCGTCCCGGGAGGTCCTGGTGGACGACACCTCCTGGTCGCCGGAGCACGGACCGGACGGCAAGGGCAACACCTACGGGCAGGAGCTCGCGTGGGAACTCTTCCGGGAGTTCGCCGTCGCCGCCCGCGTTCTGAAGCGTGACGCCGACCTCGCCGCGGAGCTGGAAGCGATGCAGGCCAGGCTCTACCTTCCCCGGGTCAGCCCGAAGACCGGCTGGCTCGAGGAGTGGATGAGCCCCGACAATCTCGGCGAGACGACACACCGTCATCTGTCACCGCTCATCGGATTCTTCCCCGGCGACCGGATCTCCGTGGACACCGGCCCGCGCGAACTGGTGGACGGCGTACGCGCACTCCTGACCGCCAGGGGAATGGACAGCTTCGGCTGGGCCTGTGCCTGGCGATCGCTGTGCTGGTCGCGGCTCAAGGACGCGGAGAAGGCCTACCAGCTCTATCTCACCGTGCTGCGCCCTTCGATGAACAACGGCAACGGCACCTCGGCGAACTGGTTCGACATGTACAGCCAGGGCAGCTACACGATCTTCCAGATCGACGCCAACCTCGGCGGTCCCACCGCCGCGCTGGAGATGCTCCTGTACTCGAGACCGGGAGTCCTGGAACTGCTCCCCGCACTGCCGAAGGCCTGGTCGGCGAAGGGTTCCGTCACCGGGATCGGCGCCCGCGGCGGCTTCACGGTCGACTTCGCCTGGCGGGACGGCAGGGCGACCACGGTGACGGTCCGGAGCGTCGGAGGAACGGGGACGGAACTCCGCGCCGGAAAGGTGCGCAGGAAGATCTCCCTCAAGCCGGGAGCGTCCGTAACGATCAACCTCTAGTGAGGCGCGAAGCGCCTGTTGTCGGAACACGCGGCGATGCGAGTCCGCGCGGGACTCGCATCGCCTGGTGGTGTTCGGGCCGGTCGGCCAGGTAGGTGCTACTTCGTGGCGAGGAACAGGTAGTCGGCCGTGTAGGGGACACGGGCGGTGGGCTGCTCGGTCGGGTTGCAGGTGCCGGACGGGGCGACGCCGCCGGCGGTGTTGAGCCGCAGGACCGAGGTGGTCTTGGACAGGAGGCCCTTGCTCTTGCCGGTCTGCTGGGCGCGGAGCAGGAGTTGGGGGATGTTGCCCTTGCCGTTGTCGAACTTGTTGACGACCGAGCCGGTCACCGAGGAGCCGTCGGGGGCGATCCACTGGGGCGGGCCGGCGGGGCCGTGCTTGGCGAAGCTGTGCTGGATGCCGCCCTGGAGGGTGGCGTCGACGTTGTCCTGGGTGAAGGCGTAGGAGCCGTCGGCCTGCTTGGTGCAGGCGTAGATCTGGGCGCCCTTGACGACGCCGGCCAGCGCCGAGTGCCGGATGGCGTCGGGCAGCGAGACGGCGCCCGGCAGTGCCACGGCCTGTCCGCGGACCGCGCCGCCGGGGAACTCGGCGGTGTGCAGGTTGAAGTAGAACTGGTCGGGATGTGCCTTGATGCTGCGCAGCAGGTCGGCGTCCTTGACCTTCACCGTGCCGAACACGAACGGCGTGCCGCCCTTGAGCTTCTCCATGAAGAACGGGATCTTCACGTCACCGTTGGTGCCCCGCACACCCTGGTGGAGGTGGGCCATGGTCGGGGTCCCGATCCCCGTCCACGCGAACGCGAAGGACACCTCGTCGCCCTGGATCCGCATGAGGGCCACCGCGTTGCCGTCCTTGTCGCCCACGGCCGGCTTGCCCTTGACGGGCACCTCGTTGTCACCGGTGAGGATCGTGGTGAAGTACCGCGCCCCCGGCGCGTTCTGGGAGTAGCGGCCGACGGCACCGGCGGCCTGCGTCGCCCCCGCCTCCGCCGCCGGATGGGACACGGTGGCGTCGGCCGCACCGTCCACGCCGTTGCAGGCGGTCAGAAGCAGGGTGCCGGTGATCGCGGTCGCGGCGATGGTCCCGAATCGCTTGAACATCATGTGTCTCGTTCTCCCCGTGATTGCCGATCCGCGGTTGCCCCGCGGTCGTTCTCCCTCCATCACGGGGCCCCCGGGACGATCCCTCAGCCGATGACACTCCTGAGACACGCCTGAGAAGGGACGGCATCACTGAGGACACGATCTTGACATTACGACGCACATCGACCCGTCGGCTCAGCGGAGTGCGGCCGGCACCCGCTCCAGGACACCGCCCGCGAACACGTCGTACAACGGCAGGGACTCCAGGTGGACATACCCGATGTGACAGTCGCAGACGGCCAGCGGACACGCGCGCGGGCGCAGCGCCGCCCGGTACGAGCCGTCGTACAGGTTCCCCAGCTCGTCGCGGACGAAGTGGCAGCGGCGGACCGTGCCGGTGCCGTCGACCGAGATCACGGACTCGCCCGTACGGCACGGGAGTCCGGCGCTGCGGTGCGGGTGCCGGCTGTACGGGAAGAGGGGGTCGAGCGCGGTCCAGTCGTCGGCCTCGGCGTCGCCGTAGATGTGCCCCTCGGCCGCGTTGATCCAGAGGTAGACGTGCGGGGGCAGGTCGGCGCGGAGCCGGCGGGCCGCCGGCAGGTGGGCGGGCAGGCCGACCACGCCGACGCTGAACCGCACCCCGCGGTCGGCCAGTTCGCGGCACTTGGCGAGGAAACGGTCGTAGGGGGTCTGGCCCGGGTGGTACGTGCACCACAGCGCGAGCGTGTCCAGGTCGGCCTCGGCGAGCCAGCCGGTGCGGCAGCTCAGGTTGGTCTGGATGGCGACCCGGCGCACGTGCGGCAGTTGGGACAACTCGGTCAGGGTGCGCCGGTACCAGGAGCGGACCAGCCCCTCGCCCCAGGGCGTGAACAGGAGCGACAACTCGTCCTCGCTGTCCGCCGCCCAGCGCGCGAAGCGCTCCAACGCATCGCGGTCCGCGCGGAGTTGGGCGGTCGAGTCGCGGCGCTTGGCGAACGGGCAGTAGGGACAGTCGTAGTCGCAGGACGCGAGCGGGCCCCGGTAGAGGACGGTGAGATCCATGACGGTCCGTCACTTCCGTTCGTAGGCGGCCATGGCGGACCGCACTTCGGGGGAGAACAGCTCCGGGCCGATGGCGTCGGAGTGCGCCAGCCCCTCCGGGGTCAGCACGAGCCGCTCGCCCGCCGTGTCGGTCAGCCAGCCGCGCCCGGCCAGCCGGTCGAGCTCCGTCCCGAAGTCGTCGTCGGGTGAACTCCCGAAGCGGGCGCGGTAGTCGGCGACGGACAGCCCCTCGGCCTGGAGGAGGGACTGGAGGAGATGACGGCGGCGCGCCTCGTGCCGGTCCACGCGGTAGCCGACCTCCGCGTGCGCGAAGTCGGCCGTCGTGACGTAGTCGTCGATGATGCCGCGGATCTCGTGCATGCCGACCGCGTAGTCGAAGGAGTAGTGCAGCGCCGACGTGTACGAGCGGGCCCCGCAGCCGAGTCCGATCATGCCGTCCGTCTGGCAGGCGTAGTCGTCGGCGCCCTGGGGCGGGGCGTCGGCCCGGCGGAACATCCGCATCGACTGCTGGACATAGCCGTGTGCGAGGAGGTGATCGCGTCCCGCGCGATACAGGCGCAGCCGCTGCTCGTCCCACTCCGGGTCGGCTCCGGCGTCCCCCTGGTGACGGCCGAGGCCGGTCAACGGCCGTACGTAGAGCGGGTACAGGTACAGCTCCTCGGGCCGCCACGCCAGGGCCGCGTCCAGGGAGTCGCGCCAGGTCCGCCCGGTCTGGCCGTCGATGCCGTAGATGAGGTCGATGTTGAGAACGGGGACCCCGGCGTCCCGGATCCGGCCGAGCGCCGCCTCCACGTCGGCGCGGCGCTGCGGGCGTACGGCGGCCCTGGCCTCGGAGTCGACGAAGCTCTGCACGCCCAGGCTGAGGCGGGTCGCGCCGCGTTCGGCGAGGACGGCGAGCCGGTCAGCGGTGGCCGTGGCGGGCGAGGCCTCCACGGAGAGCGGGACCGCGCGCAGATCGGCGCCCATGCGCCGCTCGGCGATGTCGCACAGGCGCTCCAGCTCGGCCGCGGTGAGGAAGGTCGGGGTGCCGCCGCCGAACGCCGCCGTGGCGAAACGTGTTGGCTCCGCGTCGCCCAACGCTGCCCGGACGGCGTCCGCCTGCCGCTCCAGGGCGTCCAGATAGGCGCCGGTCAGGCCGTCCGGGGCACCGATGCGGGTGAAGAGGTTGCAGAACCCGCACCGGACCTCGCAGAACGGTATGTGCACATACAGCGAGAGCGCGCTCCGGTCCTCCGCCGCCCACAACTCCCGCAGCGCGGGCCGGTCTTGCAGGCGGCGGTACGCCGTCTTGTGCGGATAGGCGTACACGTAGTGCTGGTAGGGGCCGGTCTGCTGCGCGGTGGTCATCGGACGGCCTCTGCGGGGTCGAGGAAGAAGTGGGCGTACGGCACGGTCCACACGGACTCGTGGCCCAGGCGGTGGCCGGTGTAGCCGTCGTCGCCGTAGGCGGTGCCGTGGTCGGAGCAGACGATGACGAAGCAGGGGCGCCGGGAGCTCGCGGCGGCGAACAGCCGCCCGATGTGCCGGTCGACGTACTCCAGCGCGGCGGCGTGCGTCTCCCTGGTGTCACCCGACTCGCGGGTCGCGCCGGGCAGATGGAACCAGTTGGGCTGATGCAGCGCCGACACGTTCACGAACAGGAACAGGCGCTGTTCGGCGGGCAGTTGGCCCACCACCTGTTCCACGCGGGCGACCTGGTTCTCGAAGGAGTGCGGCGAGGTGACGCCGAACTCCTCCTCCCAGTGCGCCTCTTGGAACAGGCCGGGCAGTACGGAGCCCAGCGGACCGCGCCGGTTGAAGAAGCCCACGCCCCCGACGCAGACGGTGCGGTAGCCGGCCGCCGCCAGTCCGGACACCAGGTCGGGGGTGTCGTAGACGAAGGTGCCCTCGGCGGTCGTCTCGCTGCCCGCGAAGCTCGCCGCGAACAGCCGTGGATGCGGGCCGGGTCGGGCCGGAGTGGGCAGGAACCCGGCGAAGATCGCCTGGTGCGAGGCGTACGTGAAACTGCCCGGGGCGTGCCTCTTCTCCCAGCGTCCGCCGGGCAGTTGGCGGGCCAGATTCGGGATGCGCCCCTCGGCCGCCAACTCGGCGGCCACGTCGTGCCGCAGCGTGTCGAGGGTGACCAGCAGGATGTCGTGGTCCCCGACGACCGCGTTCATGTCGGGCTCAGGCATGGGCTGTTCCTGTTCTGTACGGGTGACGCGGGGGTCTGGGGCCTGTCCGGCACGCGGAGTCCGGCTCGCCCGCTTGCGGCGTTGTCGTGGTTCGCCGGCGCTGATCAGGCGCTCTCACTTTCCTGCGACCTGATCTGCCGGACAGGCCCTGTCGGCCGGCGCGCGCAGGACCGCCGCCACCTGCGCGCCGTAGGTGTCCAGACCCTCCGCGCCGCTGCCGGGCAGGCCGGTGAGGCGGGGCAGCAGGTCGCCGAAGGCGTTGACCTCGCCGACGAAGGCGCGCCGCCAGTCCACGGCCGGCAGCAGGTCGACGCCGACGCACAGCGTGCGCGGGAAGCAGGACGCGGCGCGCTCGCACACGTCCAGGAGGTCGGACCACCGGGCGCCCGCGGCGGTGACGGCCCGCCGGACGCCGTCGAGGTCGCCGCGGCTGCCGCCCAGATGCAGATTGGTCAGCGGCCCGCGACTGGTGCGCACCACCGCGTGGGTGGCCCGGCCGGCCACGACGACCACCCGGAGATCCGCGGCCCGGCCCGCCTGGGAGGCCTTCGGCACCCAGCGTTCGAGATGCAGCCCGTCCGGCGCCAGCGCGTCCACGATGCGGGCGACGTCCCGCTCGTCGTGATACCGCCGTACCCGGAGGGAGTTGTGCAGTGCGCCGTCCTGACCGGTCTCGACGGACGTGGTCGCCCTGATCCGGCCGCCGCCCGCCGTCTCGACCGCGAGGACACCCGACGCGGACGAGCCGTGCGCGGGCTTGACGAACAGCCGGGGCATCCGGTGCTCGCGCATCAGCGCCCGCACGTCGTCCCAGCCGCGCACGCGCGCGCCGAGCGGACCCGATGTCGGGGACTCCGGGACGGGCACGCCGGCCGCGTCCAGTACGGCGTGACACGTCCGCTTGTCGAACAGCACCGCCAGGTCGTCCGGGTCGGCGAGGGGGACACCGCCGCGCAGCGTGCGCAGCGCGGCGGTGAACCGCGCGTACCAGCGGGCCGAACCCTCCACCCGGGTCGGCTCCGTGGCACCCCGCAGCAGCCGGTCGACCTCGGGGTTCTCACCGGGGGAGTCGACCCGGACGAACTCGTCGGCGGCGAAGTCCGCGCCCCCCGCGCGCAGGACGTCCGTCCAGGCGACGACACGGGGCGCGGGCAGCCCGGCCGCGCGCACGGCCTCCGCGAAGAGGGACACCCTGCGGTTCTCGGGATTGCCGACCACCGCGAACCGGAGGCCGGCGCGGGCCGGCGACGTGACGACGGCCGGACCGGCCGTGGTGGACGATGTGAAGGCGGCCGGCCCCGTCGCGGCGGACGCGGTCACTCCCCGACGGCGACGTAGCGCCAGACCGTGCCGTCGTCCTCCGTGTCCTCGTCGGCGTCGTCACGGTCCAGGTCGACCTCCACGCCCGCAGCCACCAGCGTCTCCCGTACCCGCTCCGCGACGCCCTCGCTGAGGTAGTTGTGGTGCAGGTCCAGCTTCTTGAGATGCGTCAGCGGCTGCCCGCTCAGCAGCGCGACCGCGCCCTCGTCGGTCAGCACGCCCATCGACAGGTCCAGCACCTCAAGGCGCTCCACCACCGGGGCGGCGGCGACCGCGGCGGCCACCGCGTCCTGCATCTCGCTGTTGCGCAGGGCCAGATGACGCAGGCGCGGCAGCCGGGCACCGGACAGGATCGGCTCCAGATCGGCGGCCTCGCTGTCACCGCCGTAGTCCGGCGTGCCGAGCCACAGGTCCAGGTGCTCCAGCGCGGGCAGGTCACTGGCGCCGATGCCGCGCACCACCTCGACGGGCAGTCCGCCCGTCTCCGCCACCAGCCGGCGCAGCGCGTCGTGCCGCAGCGCGGTGAATTCCAGGCCGGTCCCGCCGCGCACACCGAACTCCTCGAGCGCCGGGTACGCGTTGAGCAGCGGGCTGACGTCGGACTGGTGGATCCAGGAGATCTCGCACTCCTCCATCACCAGATCGCCGAGGAACAGCGCGCGCAGCGCGGGGAAGACGTCCCGGGCCGCCACGAGCGCCTCGACGATCGGCGTGGGCGCGGTGTCGTAGGCGTCCTCCCAGCCACCGATGATCAGGGCCCGCACCCGGGTCGTGTCGACGGCCGCGCGGAAGCGGGCGAACGCGTCGGTCCACGCCTCGTCGTTGTCGTACACGTTGCCGCCGAGGCGCCAGGCGACCGAGTCCGGCTCGGGCAGGCGGTCGGCCGGGGCGTCCGGCCCCGGAAAGGTGAACGACGGCAGCCGGTACAGCGCGTCGAGGTGCTCACCGATGGTCATGCGGCCGCTCCTGAGAAGAAGAGTGCGTGGTGTGTGATGCGCATTTCTACCAACCGGCACTGACAGTGCCCATCGGCGGGGCGCGGCACGGGCGTTGTCAGTGGTGCCGCCTAACGTCGTGGTCATGAGGCCGGTGCGCGAAGCACCCGGCGGTGAGGGGACAGCCATGTACCGACAGGGAGACGTGCTGATCGTGCCGGTCGCGCAGGAGGCGGTGCCCGCCCACGCGGCGCACGCCCCGCGCGAGCGGCGCGACGGACGCGGACGGCTCGTGCTGGCGCTGGGGGAGGTGACCGGCCACGCCCACGCGGTCGTCGGGCCGGGGGAGTTGGTGCGCGAGCCGGGTCCCTACGGCCCGTTGCTGCTGCATCTGCCCCAGGGCGGCCGGGTGGTGCACGAGGAGCACGCGGCGATCACGCTGCCCAAGGGGTGGTTCCGGGTCGTCAGACAGCGGGAGTACGTGCCCGGTTCCGTACGGATCGTGGCCGACTGAGGGACCGGGACGCACCGGCGCTACGAAAGCGCCGGGCAAGGTGTGGAGGAGGGGCACGTGGGCGGGACGGACGTGGGAGTGGACGGGGCGATGGACCGGAAGCCGGGCGGGGGAGCGGGGAGTATGACGGCGATCGTGGAGCAGGACGTCGAGGGGGCCCAACTCGACCATGGGGGAACGCCGTTCGGCCCCTCCGCCGACCTCGCGCAGTGGCGGGCGTGGGCCTCGGCGACCGGCCCCGCTGACCGGGCGAGCGCCGAGGAGGGCGTCCGGCGGGCCTACCGGCTGGCAGGCCTCGCGGAACCGGAGAGCGTGGTCTGGGCGGGTTCACCGCGCGCGGCGGTCGCGCTCCTCCGGGAGCTGACGGACCGGGGCCCGAGCGTACGGGACGCGGTGCGCAGCGCGCCGTGGGCGGCCGCGAGACGGCTGCTGCACGCCGAGTTGGGGCCCGCCGGATGGTCCGCGCACTGGGCGGCGACCGGCGGACGGCTGTGGCCGTCGACGCAGGCCCTGGTGGACCGGATCCGTACGGGCGTGATCGAGGACCTGGCCGGGAGCGACACCGGCAAGGAGGCCGCGGAGATCCGGCTGCTCCTCCTGGACGCGGTGCTCGGGCAGCACGACGCGCCGTGGCTCGCGGCGTTCCCCGCCGCCGACGGCCCGATCGACGCGCTGTCCACGGTGTGCCGAGGCGCCGGCTGGTGGTGGCCGTTCGCGCGGGTCGCGGTGGTGTCGGAACGCCCCTCGGCCCTCCACCGCGACGAGGCGGGACGACTGGACCACGGGGACGGCCCGGCGCTCGCGTACCCGGACGGCTTCGCCCTGCACGCCTGGCGCGGCATGCCGGTCCCGGCCGCCTTCCTGGCCGAACTGCCCGCGCTGACCCCCGAACGCGTCCGGGCCGAGGAGAACGCCGAGCTGCGCCGCGTGATGCTCGAGTACTACGGCTACGACCGGTACCTGGCCGATTCGGGCGCCCGCCCCCTGCACCGGGACGAGACGGGCACGCTGTGGCGGATCGACCTGGCCGACGACGAGCCCGTGGTCATGGTGGAGGTCCTCAACTCCACACCGGAGCCCGACGGTACCCACCGCACGTACTGGCTGCGGGTCCCTCCGTCGACGCGCACGGCCAGAGCGGGAGTGTCCTGGACCTTCGGCCTGGCCGCGGAGGCGTACGCACCGGAGCGGGAGACCTGAGGACGTGCCTCGCCCCGCGGCCCATGATCGTGGGGGGAGCCGCGGGGCGAGGGGTGAGCGATGGTGCAGCCGGTGGGATCCGGACGCCCGGGTGACTACGGAACGGACCTGACGGATCGGCTCAGCAGCCGAAGTTGATCAGGTCGAAGGTCACGTAGTGGTCCGAGGTGTAGTAGTCCTCCTGGGTCTTCTTCCCGGTGACGATCCGCCGCGCTCCGCGCGTGGACGAGCCGGGAGTCTTGACCGTGTACTCGTGGTAGTAGCCGGACGCCTGGCTGGGGAGGACGCCCTCCTGGTTGCGGAAGACGACGCCGTCCTGCGAGTACGGGAAGGGCCCGTTCGTCGCGATCAGGTCGAGCGTGTCGTACGCCTGCGAAGGCAGGTCGCTGTAGCAGATGCTGCCGACCGCGGCGGCCGCCGGGGTCGCGGTGGCGACGGTGCCGCCGATGAGGAGAGTGGACAGGACGGCGGCTGCCGCGCCGATGCCGGTGATTCGTGGGGGGAATCTCATGCGCTCATGATGACGCGCGTAGATAGTGGCATGTCAATGACAACCGCAGAGATTTTCCCGTCAAGTCCGATGAGTTTTCGGGAAGTTAACTTGGCGCGCGCCGTCTCCACGCGGTCCCCGCACGGACAGGGAACACCTCCGTGGGTCGCGGGGCGAGGCGTGTCCGCCGAAAGTCTGTGATGCCGCGACTTTGGTCGACGATCCCCGTCGGGGAGGGGTGACCGGCCCTGGCCGTGCGTAGATTTGTCGACCGTGACCGATGACAGGACCGCGCAGGTACCGCCGGCGTTCGCGGGGCGCCGCTGGCTGCTGCCGTCCGCCGTGGCAGACGAACTCGACCCCGACGTCGAACGGCGGGGACGGCCCCGCCGTACCGCACGCGACTGGGTCGTCGACACCTCCTGCTTCCTGCTGGCCGTGATCATCGCGCTGATCGCCGCGCAGAGCCTCAGGGACGACACCTCGACCTCGCACGCCCTGGCCGTCGTGGACCAACTGATCGGAGTCCTGGCCTGCTTCTCGGTGTGGCTGCGCCGCCGCTGGCCGGTCGGGCTGGCGATCGCGATGATCCCCGTCGGCCTCGTCTCGACCACGGCGGGCGGCGCCGGTCTGGTCGCCCTGTTCACCCTCGCCGTGCACCGCCCCTTCCGGTACGTGGCCTGGATCGGCGGCGTCCAGCTCGCCCTGACCCCGATCTTCTTCTGGCTGCGCCCCGACCCCGACCTGCCGTACGCCGGAGCGGTCGCGTTCACCGAACTGTTCACCCTCACCGTCATCGGCTGGGGCATGTTCGTCCGCTCCAAGCGACAGCTCATGCTCAGCCTGCGCGACCGCGCCCGGCGCGCCGAGACCGAGGCGGAGCTCCGCGCAGAGCAGGCCCAGCGGCTCGCCCGGGAGGCCATCGCCCGCGAGATGCACGACGTGCTCGCCCACCGGCTGACCCTGCTCAGCGTGCACGCCGGAGCGCTGGAGTTCCGGCCGGACGCGCCCCGCGAGGAGGTCGCGCGGGCGGCCGGCGTCATCCGGGAGAGCGCCCACGAGGCACTCCAGGACCTGCGCGAGATCATCGGCGTCCTGCGCGCCGGCGAGCCCGACGACACGGGCCGCCCGCAGCCCACGCTCGGCGCCCTGGACGCACTGGTCACCGAGTCCCGCGAGGCCGGCATGAAGGTCACCCTCGTCAACCGGGTCACCGACCCCGCGGCGGTGCCCGCCTCCGTGGGCCGCACCGCCTACCGCATCGCCCAGGAGGGCCTCACCAACGCCCGCAAACACGCCCCCGGCACCGAGGTCACCGTGACCGTCGGCGGCACTCCGGGCGACGGCCTGGAGGTCGCCGTGCACAACCCGCCCCCGGAGGGGACGGTCCCGCACGTCCCCGGCTCGGGCCAGGGCCTGATCGGCCTGACCGAGCGGGCGACACTGGCGGGGGGACGGCTCGAACACGGCCCGGAGAAGGGCGGCGGATTCCGGGTCCGGGCCTGGCTGCCCTGGGGGTGACCCGGCTTCTGCCCGCGGGGCCGTGGTTACGTAGCCCCATGACTGCGATCAGACTGCTCCTCGTCGACGACGACCCGCTGGTGCGGGCCGGACTGTCCCTCATGCTGGGCGGCGCCGCCGACATCGAGATCGTCGGCGAGGCCGCCGACGGCAGCGAGGTCGAGGAACTCGTCGACCGCGTCCACCCGGACGTCGTCCTGATGGACATCCGCATGCCCTCGGTGGACGGACTGACCGCCACCGAGCGGCTGCGCGCCGGCGGCGACGCGCCCCAGATCGTGGTCCTCACCACCTTCCACGCCGACGAACAGGTGCTGCGGGCCCTGCGCGCAGGAGCCGCCGGCTTCGTCCTCAAGGACACCCCGCCCGCCGAGATCCTCGACGCGGTCCGCCGGGTCGCGGCCGGCGACCCCGTCCTGTCGCCCGCGGTCACCCGCCAGCTGATGGAGCACGCGGCAGGCACGGGCGCCGGCACCGACACCCGTCGCGCACGCGCGCGTGCCCGCCTCGCCGTCCTGGGAGACCGCGAACGCGAGGTCGCCGTCGCCGTCGGACAGGGCCTCGCCAACGCCGAGATCGCCGCCGGCCTCTTCATGAGCGTCGCCACCGTCAAGACCCACGTCTCCCGCGTCCTGGCCAAGCTCGACCTCAACAACCGTGTGCAGATCGCCCTGTTGGCGTACGACGCGGGCCTCCTCGAAGAGGACGGCGACGCCGGGCACTAGCCGCTGCCGCCGCGCGTTCCCACTGCACTGGGAGATCTCGGGGGATCGTCCGGAGGGGGCAGCACATGACCAAGCTGATCGACTTGGGGGAGTTCGGCGCGGAGTTCCGAAGGAACCCGCATCCGGTGTACGCCCGGCTGCGCGAGCGCGGGCCGGTGCACCTCGTGCGCCTGCCGGAGCCGGACGAGCACCACGTGACCTGGCTGATCGTGGGGTACGAGGAGGCGCGCGCGGCGCTCGCCGACCCCCGGCTGGCCAAGGACGGCGCCAAGGTCGGGGTGACGTTCCTCGACGAGGAGCTGATCGGCAAGTACCTGCTGACCGCCGACCCGCCGCAGCACACCCGCCTGCGCGGGCTCATCGCCCGCTCCTTCACCATGCGCCGCGTCGAGGAACTGCGCCCGCGCGTCCAGCAGATCACCGACGAACTCCTCGACGCGATGCTGCCGTCGGGCCGCGCGGACCTCGTCGAGTCGCTCTCCTACCCGCTGCCCATCACCGTGATCTGCGAGCTGCTCGGCGTGCCCGACATGGACCGCGCGGAGTTCCGCAAGCTGTCCACGGAGGCGGTGGCGCCCACCAGTTCGGGCAGTGAGTACGACGCGTTCGTGCGGCTCGCCGAGTACCTCGGCGACCTGATCGAGGACAAGCGCTGCGCCGGCCCGAGCGGCGACCTGCTCAGCGACCTGATCCGCACCACCGCCGAGGACGGCGACCGGCTCTCCCCGCAGGAACTGCGGGGCATGGCCTTCATCCTGCTCATCGCCGGCCACGAGACCACCGTCAACCTCCTCACCAGCGGCGTCCACGCCCTGCTCACGCACCCGGACCAACTCGTCGCCCTGCGCGCCGACATGACCCTCCTCGACGGCGCGATCGAGGAGATGCTGCGCTACGAGGGCCCGGTGGAGAACGGCACGTTCCGCTTCGCCGCGGAATCCCTGGACATCGCCGGCACCCACGTCGCGAAGGGCGACGCGGTCATGGTCGGCCTGACCGCCGCCGACCGCGACGCGGCCCGCTTCCCTGCCCCGGACCGCTTCGACATCCGCCGCGAAACCCGAGGTCACCTCGCCTTCGGCCACGGCATCCACTACTGCCTGGGCGCCCCGCTGGCCCGCCTCGAAGCACGCACGGCGATACGGACGCTGCTGGAGCGTGCCCCCGGCCTCGCCCTGGACGGCCCGCCCGGCGACTGGCTCCCGGGCATGCTGATGCGCGGGATGCGCAGCCTGCCGGTGCGCTGGTAGAACGGCCGCACCGGACGGCCGTAGCAGCCGTCCAAGGTGTGACGAAAGCCGTAGTGGAAGCCCCAGGAGGCCCCCTCTCGTGACCGCACTCGTGGAGTTCGACCTGGCCATGGCCCGCAAGGCGCTGGAGAGCCAGCCCTTCAGCAGGCTGATCGGCGCCCGGCTGAGTGCCTTCGGGGACGGCGGCGCCACGCTGGAGATCGACATCAGGGAGGACCTCCACCAGCAGAACGGCTTCGTGCACGGCGGAGTCCTCTCCTACGCCGCCGACAACGCGCTCACCTTCGCGGGCGGCACGGTCCTCGGTCCGGCGGTCCTCACCGGCGGCCTCACCATCCAGTACGTCCGTCCGGCCACCGGCGCCACCTTGCGCGCCCGGGCCGAGGTCGTCCAGGCCGGCCGCCGCCAGGCCGTGGTCCGCTGCGACGTCCTCGCGGTCGCCGACGACGGCACGGAGACGCTCTGCGCGGTGGCCCAGGGCACGGTCCTGTCGGTCCGTACGTCCTGAGAGGGGCCGTAGATGCTGCGCACCGCGGAGATCACCGCCGAACTGACCGGGCCCCTCGCCGGGGACAACGGGCACCATCTGCACTGGAGTTCACAGCTCGAGTTCAGCGTCGACTGCTTCGTCTGCGAGCGGACCGGCCGCACGCAGGTGTTCGAGTGCGGTGCCGAGCGGGCCCTGTGCTCCGGCAGCCGCAGCGGCCTCCAGCGCCACCGCACGGCCGGCCGGATCGCCGCGTACGACACGACGTCGGGTCCCGGGCGGCTGGCCCTGCGGGCCCTGGTCGACTTCTGGTGGGCGCCCTTCGAGGACACCAGGAACAGCAGGCCCGCCATGGCCCCGACCAGCCACCCCTGGGTGCGGTTGCACCTGCGCTCCTACTGCCCCGAGGCGAAGGAGGCGGCCACGTACAGCATCCAGACCAACCAGGGACGGCCGCGCGAACTGCGTTGCCCCCACTGCGACTTCGGGGCCGCCACGGACGCGGCGACCCCTGCGATACGACTGCTCAACTGAGGGCGTAGCCGCCCGCGATCTCACCGAGCCTGACCGGTCTTCGCTCGCGCCGGGACACCTCGCACGCCTCGGCGATCCGCAGCGCCTGGAGGGCCTCGCGCCCGTCGCACGGATTGGTGCGCTGACCGACCACGACCTCGACGAAGGCGATCAGCTCGGCCTCGTAGGCGGGCCCGAAGCGCTCCAGGAAGCCGGTCCACGGCTTGGTCGCGGCCGGCGGCCCGGACGGCTCGGTGGACGCGATCGGGGTGCGGTCGTCCAGGCCGACCACGATCTGGTCCAGCTCCCCGGCCAGCTCCATCCGGACGTCGTAGCCCGCCCCGTTCAGCCGGGTCGCCGTCACCGTGGCCAGGGTGCCGTCGTCCAGCGTGAGGACGGCGGCGGCCGTGTCGATGTCACCGGCCTCGCGGAACATCGCCGGCCCGGCGTCCGAACCGGCCGCGAACACGTCGACCACCTCGCGACCGGTCACCCAGCGCAGCATGTCGAAGTCGTGGATCAGTGTGTCCCGGTACAGCCCGCCGGAGATCGGCAGATAGGCGGCCGGCGGCGGGGCCTGGTCGGAGGTCATCGCCCGGACCGTGTGCAGCCGTCCCAGCCGCCCCGAGCGCACCGCCTCCCGGGCACCCGTGTAACCCGTGTCGAACCGGCGCTGGAACCCCATCTGAAGGATCGTTCCCGCCGTCTCGACCTCGGCGATCGCCGCCAGCGAACCGGGCAGATCGAGGGCTATGGGCTTCTCGCAGAACACCGGGAGCCCCGAGCGTGCCGCCCTGCCGATTAATTCGGCGTGCGCCGACGTCGCCGTAGTGATCACCACGGCGTCCACGCCCCACTTGAAGATCTCCTCCGTGCTCGGTGCCGCCGTTTCCCCCAGCCGGTTCGCCAGCTCCTGGGCCCGTACCGGGTCCACGTCGGTGAGGATCAGCGAACCGACCTCACGATGACGGCTGAGCGTCCTGGCATGGATGGTCCCGATGCGGCCCGTACCGATGACTCCGATGCGCATGGGAACAAACTGAGGGCCGACCAGGCACGCTGTCAATGCGTATGTCCGGACAATCGAACTACATCACTTCCCGTCAACCATTCACAGAGCTACGCTCGGCCCGTGCCGAAACCAGATGTGGACCCGACAGTGCCGCTCGAGCTCAGCGTGGACCGGAGCAGCCCGGTGCCGCTGTACTTCCAGCTGTCCCAACAGCTGGAGGCCGCGATCGAGCACGGCTCGCTGACCCCGGGCAGCCTGCTGGGCAACGAGATCGAGCTGGCGGCCCGGCTCGGCCTGTCCCGGCCCACGGTCCGCCAGGCCATCCAGTCCCTCGTCGACAAGGGCCTCCTGGTGCGCCGCCGGGGCGTCGGCACCCAGGTCGTGCACAGCCAGGTCAAGCGACCGCTCGAACTCAGCAGCCTCTTCGACGACCTGGAGGCGGCCGGACAGCGCCCCGCCACGAAGGTCCTCGTCAACAGCGTCGTCCCGGCGTCCGCCGAGGTGGCGGCGGCACTCGGCGTCGCCGAGGGCAGCGACGTACACCGCATCGACCGGTTGCGCCTGGCCCACGGCGAGCCGATGGCGTACCTCTCCAACCACCTCCCCCTCGGCCTGCTCAACCTCGACACCGCGCAACTGGAGGCCACCGGCCTCTACCGGATGATGCGCACCGCCGGAATCACCCTGCACAGCGCCCGCCAGTCCATCGGCGCCCGCGGCGCGACGGCCGAGGAGGCGGAACGGCTGGCCGAGACGGAGGGCGCCCCACTCCTCACCATGCAGCGCACCACATTCGACGACACGGGCAGAGCGGTCGAATTCGGCAGCCACACCTATCGGCCGACGCGCTATTCGTTCGAGTTCCAGCTACTGGTACGTCCTTGAGTGCCACGGTTTCACCCGTGTTGTTTGTCGTAATGTCCGGACAGTGCGAGTTTGACTGGCGCCCGCTGTAGCGCCCCTTCAGGCGCGGGGCTGTGTCGATTTGCGGCTCCGCCGCGGGGCGCGACCGGCCACGACGCACCCGCACAAGACAACGATCCGCACCCCCTATATGCCCCCGCACAGCACCTACGGTCACGGTGAGGCAGAATCGGGCCTTGATGAGCACCTACGGCAATTTCAGCGCCCCCATAGGCTCCCGCCGCGCCCCGGCGCTCCGAACTGTCGGCACGCGCGAGCGCAGGTCGCACCTGACGGCCCCCCGCGTGCCCACGGTCGGTATCGACATCGGCGGCACCAAGGTCATGGCGGGCGTCGTGGACGCCGACGGCAACATCCTGGAGAAGCTCCGCACGGAGACCCCGGACAAGTCCAAGAGCCCCAAGGTCGTCGAGGACACCATCGTCGAACTGGTCCTGGACCTGTCCGACCGGCACGACGTGCACGCGGTCGGCATCGGCGCGGCCGGCTGGGTCGACGCCGAGCGCAACCGCGTCCTGTTCGCGCCCCACCTGTCGTGGCGGAACGAGCCCCTCAGGGACCGCATCACGAGCAGGCTCTCCGTGCCCGTCCTGGTGGACAACGACGCCAACACCGCCGCCTGGGCCGAGTGGCGCTTCGGCGCCGGCCGAGGCGAGGACCACCTCGTCATGATCACGCTCGGCACGGGCATCGGCGGCGCGATCCTGGAGGACGGCCAGGTCAAGCGCGGCAAGTGGGGCGTCGCCGGCGAGTTCGGCCATATGCAGGTCGTGCCCGGCGGCCACCGCTGCGCGTGCGGCAACCGCGGCTGCTGGGAGCAGTACAGCTCCGGCAACGCGCTGGTCAGAGAAGCGCGGGAACTGGCCGCTGCGGACTCCCCGGTGGCGTACGGGATCATCGAGCACGTCAAGGGCAACATCGGCGAGATCACCGGGCCGATGATCACCGAGCTGGCCCGCGAGGGCGACGCGATGTGCATCGAGCTGCTCCAGGACATCGGCCAGTGGCTCGGCGTGGGCATCGCCAACCTCGCCGCCGCCCTCGACCCCTCCTGCTTCGTGATCGGCGGCGGTGTCTCGGCCGCCGACGACCTGCTGATCGGCCCCGCGCGGGACGCCTTCAAGCGGCAGCTCACCGGCCGCGGCTACCGCCCCGAGGCCCGCATAGTGCGCGCCCAGCTCGGCCCCGAGGCCGGCATGGTCGGCGCCGCCGACCTCGCCCGCCTGGTCGCCCGCCGCTTCCGCCGCGCCAAGCGCCGCCGGGTCGAGCGGTACGAGCGCTACGAGCGGTTCGCCGAGTCCCGGCGCGGCACCCAGGACACCGCATGATCGCATCGCTGCCCCGCCAGACCACTTCCCGGGACGAGCCGCCCCGGCCACCCGAGGACCCCCGCCACAAGGCCCGCCGCCGAGCGCTCACCCTGCTCATCATCGTGCTGCTCATCGGCGTACCGGCCGTCTATCTGGCGATCTCCGCGAACCAGAGCCGCAACAGCGGCAAGGACAAGGAGGCCAAGTACTCGGCGACCGGCCTCACCGTGGGCTGGCCCTCCAAGGTCCAGCGCCGCCTCTACCAGGTACCGGTCCCGCACCCGGCGGAGGAAGTCGCCTTCTACGAGACCAACAACTGGAAGACCAGCCGCCTCTACGTCCAGTTCCAGACCTCCGAGGCGGGCCTCGACACCTTCCTCGCGGGCATAGGGGTCGACCGGGACACGCTGAAGAAGAACGACATCACCATCAGCGACCGCGACCAGAAGATCACCGGCTGGAAGTTCACCCGCCCCGGCCCCTGGTGGGGCGTGGTCAACAAGCAGAAGGACCCGGCCCCCACCCAGGACGTCGTGGTGAACCTGTCCGATCCGGCCCTCCCCATGGTCTACGTCGTCTCCCGCACCGTTCCCTAGCGGGGCGCCCCGGCCGGTCGCCGGGGCCGATTGTCAGACCCCGCCCGTAGAGTCGAAGACAGCTGACACGACTGACGGGCGGGAGGTGACAGGACGTATGACGGACACGGCACTCATGGAGCAGATCTCCGTACGGCTGGCCGCGGTCTTCCTGCCGTCCCCCGTCGTCCCCCGCGAGGGCCGCGTCGCCTTCTGGGACCCCGACGGCGAGCGCGCCCTCCCCGAGGCCGAAGAGGGCGTGGAACAGACCGAGTTGACGGTCGTGCGACGACAGGGCGCAGCGGTCCGCCGCAGGTCCGCCCCCGCGTTCACCCTGCCGATCGAAGCCGCGCTGCCCCTCCTCGTGCGCGCCCGTCGCGACCCCACGGCCCATCCCGCCACCGCCTGCTGGGGCGCCGCCGCCCTGCACGCACTGCGGCTCGCCGCCCGCGGCCGACTGCTCCCCGGCCTCACCGCGACCGGCCACGACGCCTGGCGGGCCGGCCCCCTGGAGCCCGAGGACATCGCACACGTCCGCGCGGTCGCGGCGGCCCTCCCGTACGAGGGGCACGCCGTCCCGCTGCCCGGCCCGGGCCCGCTCCGGCTGCCCGAGCCGGAAGCGCTGATGCGGTCCTTCCTGGACGCCGTCGCGGACACTCTGCCCCGCACCCCGGCCGCGCCGTACACCTCCGGGATGCCCTTCGCGGCCCGCCCGCCGCAGCGCCTGCGCGACGCCCAGGACTGGGCCGCCGAGGTCGCCGCCGGCATGGACGCGGGCGTGCGGATCTCGCTCCGCCTGGACCTCTCGGCCTACGACCTGTTCGACGACGGCGGCCGGGTGCGCAGCGCGGGCGCGGCGATCGTCCAGGTGCACAGCCTCGCCGACCCCACCCTCGTGGTCGACGCGGCGGCCCTGTGGGCGGGCACGGCGGACAGCGCCTTCGGCCCCCGCGCGCGCGTGGACGCCGCGTTGGCCGTACGCCGGGCCGCCCGCGTCTGGCCCCCGCTGGACCGCCTCACCGAGCAGGACGTGCCCGACGTACTCGCCCTCTCCGAGGAGGAGTTGGGCGATCTGCTCGGCATGGCGGCCACCCGGCTCGCGGCGGCCGGGGTCGCCGTCCACTGGCCCCGGGACCTGGCGCAGGACCTGACGGTGTCCGCCGTGGTCCGGTCCGCACCGGGCTCGGCGACCGACGGCACGGGCTTCTTCGAGAGCGAGGAACTCCTCCAGTTCCGCTGGCAGTTGGCGCTCGGCGGCGACCCGCTCACCGAGGCCGAGATGGACACCCTCGCCGAGGCCCACCGCCCGGTCGTACGACTGCGGGACCAGTGGGTCCTCGTCGACCCGGCCCTCGTCCGCAAGGCCCGCAAACGCGAACTCGGCCTGCTCGACCCGGTCGACGCGCTGTCCGCCGCGCTCACGGGCACGGCGGAGGTGGACGGCGAACAGGTGGAGGCCGTCCCGGTCGGCGCGCTGGCCGTCCTGCGCGACCGCCTGACGGCGGGCATCCAGCCGGCCGAACCACCGGCCGGCCTCCAGGCCACCCTCCGGGACTACCAACTCCGGGGCCTGGCCTGGCTCGACCTGATGACCTCCCTCGGCCTCGGCGGCTGCCTCGCCGACGACATGGGCCTCGGCAAGACCATCACCCTCATCGCCCTCCACCTGCGCCGCGCACACCGCGCCCCCACCCTCGTGATCTGCCCCGCCTCCCTCCTCGGCAACTGGCAGCGGGAGATCACCCGCTTCGCCCCCGGAGTCCCCGTCCGCCGCTTCCACGGCGCGGACCGCACCCTGGAGGACCTGACCGGCGGCTTCGTCCTCACGACGTACGGCACGATGCGCTCGGCGGCGGCAACGCTCGCCCAGCAGCCGTGGGGCATGGTCGTCGCGGACGAGGCACAGCACGTCAAGAACCCGTACTCGGCGACCGCGAAGGCCCTGCGCACGATCCCGTCGCCCGCGCGCGTGGCCCTGACCGGCACCCCGGTCGAGAACAACCTCTCCGAGCTCTGGGCCCTGCTCGACTGGACGACCCCCGGACTCCTCGGCCCCCTGAAGTCCTTCCGTGCCCGGCACGCGCGCGCGGTGGAGAACGGCGAGGACGAGGAGGCGGTGACCCGACTCGCCCGCCTGGTCCGCCCGTTCCTCCTGCGCCGCAAGAAGTCCGACCCCGGCATCGTCCCCGAGCTGCCGCCCAAGACGGAGACCGACCACCCGGTCCCGCTCACCCGCGAACAGGCCTCGCTCTACGAGGCGGTGGTGCGCGAATCGATGCTGGCGATCGAGACGACCGAGGGCATCGCGCGCCGGGGCCTGGTCCTCAAGCTCCTCACCTCGCTCAAACAGATCTGCGACCACCCGGCGCTGTACCTCAAGGAGGAGCACACGGCGGCACAGGCGGGCGGTGACCGCCTCGCCGCCCGCTCCGGCAAACTCGCCCTGCTGGACGAGCTGTTGGACACGCTGCTGTCGGAGGACGGTTCCGCGATCGTCTTCACGCAGTACGTCGGCATGGCCCGCCTGATCACCGCCCATCTGTCCGCCCGCGCGGTCCCGGTCGAGCTGCTCCACGGCGGCACACCGGTACCGGAGCGGGAGCGCATGGTGGACCGCTTCCAGGACGGCGCGACCCCGGTCCTGGTCCTGTCCCTGAAGGCCGCGGGCACCGGCCTGAACCTCACCCGCGCGGGCCACGTCGTCCACTTCGACCGCTGGTGGAACCCGGCGGTCGAGGAACAGGCCACGGACCGCGCGTACCGCATCGGCCAGACCCAGCCGGTCCAGGTCCACCGCCTCATCACCGAGGGCACGGTCGAGGACCGCATCGCCGAAATGCTTGAATCCAAGCGGGCGTTGGCCGACGCGATCCTCGGCTCCGGCGAGTCGTCCCTGACCGAACTGACGGACCGGGAGCTGTCGGACCTGGTGCGGTTGCGGAGGGAGTCGTGACGGGAGTGGAGGGGAGTGCGCAGGGCACGGGCGAAGCGGAACGCGACGTAGAACTCGCGGTGGGCGAAAGCGAGTCGGGGCCGACGCGGCCCGCGCCGGGCGAGAGCGAAGAGCCCGAGCAGCCGACCGCGCGCCCCGCCGACCTGGCACGACAGGCACTTCGGGCGGCGCGTGAGCGGCGTGAGCGGGGGGCGGAGAAGTCCGCGGGGCATGCGGCGGTTCCTGGGGACCCGGTGGTCAACACGCCTGTGCCGGCCGGTTCTGAGGGGTCGGTGTCCCGCGCGCCCCGGGCGACCGGTGCTGGGAAGCCGGTGTCGCGCGCGTCTGTGTCGTCTGGTTCCGAGGCGTCGGTGTTCCGTGCGCCTGTGTCGGCCGAGCCCGGGGAGTTGGTGTCCCGCGCGTCTGTGTCGTCTGGTTCCGAGGTGTCGGTGTCGCGTGCGCCTGTGTCGGCCGGTTCTGGGGAGTCGGTGTCCCGCGCGCCCGGGCCCAACGATCCCGAGGCGTCGGCGTCCCCCGCTCCCGTGGTGACCGGGGCCGAGGACACGACGGTCACCGCACCCCCGGCCGCCGATCCCGCACCGCCCGCCCCACGCCCCGGTGACGCAGCCCGCGCCGCGCTGCGCGCCGCCCTGCCGGTCCGACGCGAGGCAACCGCACCGGCCGCCGCCTCCGAGGACACCCGTGCCGAACCGGAGGCTCCCCACCCCGTGGAGCAGCCGGGTGACCCCCTGGCGCCTCCTGCCTCCGCTCCCGCCCTCGGCGACCGCGCCCCCGATCAGCCGTCCGCCCGTCCCGCCGACCTCGCCCGCGAGGCACTGCGAGCTGCCCGGCGGGAGAGTCAGCAGGCCCGGACTGACGTAGGGAGCAAGGGGGTTGAGCCCGCGCCCCGATCATCCCGCCGGACATCCGCCCCCTCCAGCACCCGCACCACCACGACCGGCACCGCACGAACCCGTGCCCAAGTGCCCGGCGCTGTCGACGCCAACCGAGCGCGCGCCGTACGGGACATGCTCGCCGGCGCTTTCCGGATGCCTGAGGACGACGACCCCGCCACGGTGCCGCCCACCGACAACGCCCCCGAAGACCAAGCGAGTTGGAACGAACGGACGCAGGACCACACCGAGCTCCGAGCCACGGCCGCAACCCCCAACCCCGTCTCGACAACTCCCATCCCCACAACCCCCGCCTCCATGGCCGCCCCCACCCGCGACGGCGACCTCCGCCGCACCTTCCCCGCGTTCCCGCCCAGGCCCTCAGACGATGCCGGCTTCGCCGAGACCTGGTGGGGCAACGCCTGGGTCACCGCGTTGGAGGAAGGCGCGCTGGACGCCAAGCGGCTTGCGCGCGGGCGGGGTTACGCCGAGAAGGGCCACGTCGACGCGATCACCGTGACGCCTGGGCTGGTGCTCGCGTATGTGCAGGGCAGCCGCCCCCGCCCGTACCGCGTACAGGTGCGGTTGCGGACGCTCGACGACGGCGACTGGGACCGGTTCCTGGATGCCGCCGCCGAGCGGCCCGGGCACATCGCCGCACTGCTCGACAAGGAGATGCCCAAGTCCCTTGCCGAGTGCGGGGTTCCGTTGCTGCCGGGGCCCGGTGATCTGGACCCGCACTGCAGTTGCCCTGACGTCGGACACCCCTGCAAGCACGCCGCCGCCCTCTGCTATCAGACCGCGCGCCTCCTCGACGCCGACCCCTTCGTGCTGCTCCTGCTGCGCGGCCGGGGCGAACGCCCGCTGCTCGACGCGTTGTCCCGCCGCAACGCGACCCGGGCCGCCCGCGCCGCCCAGGACCAGGAACCGGCCCCGCTCCCCGGCGTGCGGGCCACGGACGCCCTGGCGACGGAACGCCGACTCCCGCCGCTCCCACCCCCGTTGCCCACACCCCCGCACCCCGAGCAGCCTCCCGTGTACCCGGCGTCACCCGGCGGCCCGGACCCCTTCGCCCTCGACCAGCTGGCGACCGACGCCGCCGCCCGAGCGCACGCGCTGCTCAGCACCGGTCGCGATCCGGTCGGGGAGCTGACCCTGTGGCAGGACGCGGTACGGCTCGCCGCCGCCCGCCCGGGTTCGGGGCTGACCGCCACCACCCGCTCCCTCTACGCCTCCCTCGCCAAGGCCACCGGACGCACCCCGGGCGACCTGGCGCGCGCGGTCGCCGCCTGGCGGCAGGGCGGCATCGAGGGGCTCGCGGTGCTGGAGGAGCCCTGGGATCCGCCGGCCGGCCGCTTCGACCGGGCCCGCCCGCTGCTCCTCGCCGCCGACCTCCCGGCTTTCAGGCCCTGGCACAACCACCTCACCCACCCCCACGGCCATGTCCAACTCCGCCTGGGCCGCGACGGGTTGTGGTACGCCTACGAGTCCGAACCGGGCCACGACGACTGGTGGCCCAGAGGCACCCCCGACCTCGACCCGGTCGGCGCGCTCACGGGCCTGGGCGCCCCCGGTGACCTCTGAGCCGCAGCTCACCCACCGCCCACGCCCCGCCCGACGTCCGGTGAAGGCGATGTGAGGGTCCCCACCGAAGTGTGGGAGCCGGGTGCGGAGACCGGGGGCCCCACAGCCGGGCCGTAAGAAACGGCGGTTACGTTGGAGCGGTGAGCGACATGAACAACAGCCCCGCCCTCCAGTACCGCTTCGACGGCCCCGAGGACGCCCCGGTTCTCATCCTGGGCCCCTCGCTCGGGACGACGTGGCACATGTTCGACCGCCAGGTGCCCGAGCTGGCGAAGCAGTGGCGGGTCTTCCGGTTCGACCTGCCGGGCCACGGCGGCTCGCCCGCGCATCCGGCCGGCGCGGTCTCCGACCTGGCCGACCGGCTGCTCGCCACCCTCGACGCGCTCGGCGTGCAGCGCTTCGGCTACGCGGGCTGCGCGCTCGGCGGCGCGGTCGGTCTCGAACTGGTCCTTCGCCACCCGGAGCGGGTGGCCTCGCTGGCGCTGATCGCCGCCTCGCCCCGCTTCGGCACGGCGGACGAGTTCCGCCAGCGCGGGGTGATCGTGCGCACCAACGGGCTCGACCCCATCGCCCGCACCTCGCCCGAGCGCTGGTTCACCGGCGGTTTCGCCGCCACACAGCCCGCGATCACCGAGTGGGCCGTACAGATGGTGCGCACCACCGACCCCGGCTGCTACATCGCCGCGTGCGAGGCGCTCGCCGCGTTCGACGTACGGTCCGAACTCGCCCGTATCGGTGTGCCGACCCTCGTCCTGGTCGGCTCGGACGACCAGGTCACAGGGCCTGCCGAGGCCCGCACCCTGGTCGCCGGCATCCCGGACGCCCGCCTCGCGGTCGTACCCGGTGCCTCGCACCTGGTCCCGGTCGAGCAGCCCGCCGCCGTCACCGACCTCCTGGTCCGGCACTTCTCCACCGCCTGGCAGCCGCCCTACGACCAGTCCACCGGGCAGATGGCCATCGTGGCGCCCCCGGTCAGGCCGGTCCTCGCCGCGCCGCAGCAGGTCGCGCCCATCGCCGAGATCGCGCCGCCGCCTCCCGCACCGCCACAGGTCATGGGCCGTCCGGATCCCTACGACGCCGGGATCAAGGTCCGCCGGGAGGTGCTCGGCGACGCGCATGTGGACCGGGCGCTGGCACAGGCGGACGAGTTCTCCGGGGACTTCCAGGAGTTCATCACGCGCTACGCGTGGGGCGAGATCTGGGACCGGCCCGGCCTCGACCGGCGTTCGCGCAGCTGTGTCACGCTCACCGCGCTGGTCGCGGGCGGTCACCTGGACGAACTGGCCTTCCACACCCGGGCGGCGCTGCGCAACGGCCTCACCCCGGTCGAGATCAAGGAGGTGCTGCTGCAGGCGGCCGTGTACTGCGGAGTGCCCGCGGCGAACAGCGCCTTCAAGGTCGCCCAGCAGGTCATCCGCGAGGAGACGACCCCCACGGAGTGATCTTCAGCCCGGTACCGAAAGCACCAGTCTCGGCTGCCCGCACGGAGCCGGGCAGCGGCAGGATGGACCCATGACGCTCACCACGCTCACCAAGAAGTCGCACGCCTGCATCCGTCTGGAGAAGGACGGCCGGACGCTCGTCATCGACCCCGGCACCTTCACCGAGGAGGACGCCGCGGTCGGCGCGGACGCGATCCTGGTCACGCACGAGCACCTCGACCACTTCAACGAGGACCGCCTGCGGGCCGGCCTGGAGGCCAACCCGGCCGCCGAGATCTGGACCCTGAAGTCGGTCGCGGACCAGCTCTCCGCCGCCTTCCCGGGCCGCGTGCACACCGTCGGCCACGGCGACACCTTCACGGCGGCGGGCTTCGACGTCCAGGTGCACGGCGAACTGCACGCCGTGATCCACCCCGACATCCCGCGCATCACCAACGTCGGTTACCTCATCGACGCCGGCCGTGTCTTCCACCCCGGCGACGCCCTCACCGTCCCCGAGCACCCCGTCGAGACCCTGATGCTCCCGGTCATGGCCCCCTGGAGCAAGATCTCCGAGGTCATCGACTACGTCCGCGAGGTCAAGCCGCAGCGCGCCTACGACATCCACGACGCCCTGCTCACCGACCTCGCCCGCCCGATCTACGACCATCAGATCGGCGCGCTCGGGGGCGCGGAGCACCTGCGGCTGGCGCCCGGGGACAGCGCGTCGGTCTGAGTGTCAGTGCCGTTCGGTAGGTTGTGAGGCATGCGCATCGCGACCTGGAACGTGAACTCGATCACCGCCCGTCTGCCGAGGCTCCTGGCCTGGCTGGAGAGCAGCGGCACCGACGTGCTGTGCCTCCAGGAGGCCAAGCTCGCCGAGGCGCAGTTCCCGTTCGACGAACTGCGCGCGGCGGGCTACGAGGCGGCGGTCAACGCGACCGGCCGGTGGAACGGCGTGGCGGTGCTCTCCCGCGTAGGACTCGAGGACGTGGTCAAGGGCCTCCCCGGGGACCCCGGTTACGACGGCGTCCAGGAGCCCCGCGCCGTCGCGGCGACCTGCGGCCCGGTCCGCGTCTGGTCGGTGTACGTACCGAACGGCCGCGAGGTGGACCACCCCCACTACGCGTACAAGCTCCAGTGGTTCGAGGCCCTCAGGGCGGCCGTCGCGGAGGACGCGCGCGGCAGCCGCCCGTTCGCGGTGCTGGGCGACTACAACGTGGCGCCGACCGACGACGACGTCTTCGACGTGGCCGCCTTCGAGGGCCTCACCCACGTCACCCCGGCCGAGCGCGCCGCCCTCACCGCCCTGCGCGAGGCGGGCCTCTCGGACGTCGTCCCGCGCCCCCTCAAGTACGACCACCCGTACACGTACTGGGACTACCGCCAGCTCGCCTTCCCGAAGAACCGCGGCATGCGCATCGATCTGGTCTACGGCAACGAGCCCTTCGCGAAGGCCGTCACCGACTCCTACGTCGACCGCGAGGAGCGCAAGGGCAAGGGCGCCTCGGACCACGCGCCGGTCGTCGTCGACCTGGACGTCTGACCGGGCCCGTGCCGCCCGCTCACCCGAGCGAGGCGAACCACCGTACGACGGCCCCCGTCGCCGCCTGCTGGGAGCCCAGATGGCGGGAGCCGCCGTAGTCCGGAGTGCCGAGGTCGACGAGCGGTACGTCGACACCCCGGGCCCGGAACGACGCCTGGCAGTGCTCGCTGTTCCCGTTCACGGCCTGCTCGTCGCCCTCGGCGTAGTAGAGCCGCATGGGCATCCTCGGTGTCCAGCCCGTGCACACCCCGTCGGTGATCCGCAGCGCGGCGGCCAGTCCGCCCGTCGGGTGCTCGATGAGCGCCCGCCCGTGCCGGGTGAGCAGGGCGTCGATCGTGTTCGGCGTCTTGGCCACGACCTCCTGCCCGGTGTGCGTGCCGTCCAGCAGGCGCTCGATCGTGCGGGAGTACGGCGCCCGGAAGGCCTCGCCCGGGCTGTGGTAGACGTGATGGAGCCGGTTGAAGGAGACCAGGGCCAGCGCGGTGTAGATCACGCCGGCCTTCGGGTTCGCCCGCCCGTCCAGCAACGACGGGAACGCCACGTCCCGGAAGGCGTACGCGCCGCTCACCGGCGCCACCGCCGCGACCCGGAAGCGCGGATCGGCCCCCTCCTGAAGGGCCCGGGTCAGCCCGAGCGCCGCCGACGCCCCCTGGGAGAAGCCGGTGGCCAGCACCTCGTGCCCCAACTGCCGTCCCACCGTGGGCGCGAGGGAAGCGGCGGCCCGCAGCAGGTCCAGCGCGGCCGTCGTCTCGGACGGTATGTCCATCCACGCCTGGAGCCCGGGGCCGAGGCCGAGCCCCAGGTAGTCGGGGAGTACGACGGCGAAGCCGGCCGACGCGTAGGTGAGGGCGGGCGCCTGGCCCCACACCTCCGTCGACACGGAGGCGACATCGCCCTTGAAGAGTTCGGTGCCGTGCGTGAACGACACCGTCCGCAGCCGCCGCTCGCCACCGCGCGGGAACGCCAGCAGCCCGCTCGCCGTGGTCGGCCGGCCCTTGGCGTCCACCGTGCGGTAGACCACGCGGTACGTGTCCACGCCGTGGCGGACGCTTCCCGTGTACCAGTCCGGGCCGTCCTCGTCGCTCTTCAACTCGGCGGTCACCTGCCGCGCGGACAGCGTCCGCAGATGCGTCACCGACACGACACGCCCCCGCCCCGCGTCGTGCACGGCCTGCGCCGACGCGGCCGGAACCGCCCCCGCCCCCGCGGCCTCCGCGGACACCGAACCGCTCACCACCAGGGCTGCGGCAACCGAAGACATCACGATCATCCTGCCTGTCCGATTCATACTGCGACGGTACGAACCGGACATCGCGTCCACCATCCGGCCAACCCGCGCTCGGCGGAGGGGCTTTCCCCCGCCGCAGCCGGGGTGTTGACACGCCACCGGCGACGCCCTGTGGTGCGTACCGCGATGCGAATGACACGCTGTATGTATGAACATCCCTTTCCTGGGTGACCGGGCCGAGAAGCACCGTATCCACGACGCCGAGGGCATCGCCGAGCTGCTCGCCGAGTGCGAGCTGCTCCGCTCGCACGCTGCCCGGGAGGGCATCCAACTCGACGACTCCGCAAGCTCGTTGGAGGCACTCGACCAGCTGGTGCCGCGCTGGCGGGACGACGAGGAGACCGTGTCCTGGCTCGGCAACGACGCCGGTCTGTATCTGGGCACCGTGATCGTGCGCACGGTGGAGGGCGCCGCCTGGGAGATCCGGCCGGACGGCCAGCCCGTCGTACGGCTGGACTCCGGGCGCGAGTTCGACGTCGTGGCCTCCGGTCACGAGTGGGCCGCGAGCGGTGTGCCCGAGCTCTCGCAGCTGTACGCGGAGGTCGCCGAAGAGTAAGAAGGGCGTAAATACGGCTAATGCCCGAAAAGTGCGTGTCGTGCGTTAACTCCGTTCTTGTCTGGATAGTTTGCGGCAACCACGACACAGCTGAGAGTGAGTAGGGCTGGGCATGGCCGTCGATCCGTTGATCGAACTGCGGGACGTCAACAAGTACTACGGGGAGCTGCATGTCCTCCAGGACATCAACCTCACCGTCGGCAAGGGGGAGGTGGTCGTGGTCATCGGCCCTTCGGGGTCGGGAAAGTCGACGCTGTGCCGGGCGATCAACCGGCTGGAGACCATCGAGTCCGGGACGATCGAGCTGGACGGCCGGCCGCTGCCCGAGGAGGGCAAGGCCCTCGCGAAGCTCCGCGCCGAAGTCGGCATGGTCTTCCAGTCCTTCAACCTCTTCGCCCACAAGACGGTGCTGCAGAACGTCTCGTTGGCCCAGATCAAGGTCCGCAAGCGCAAACGGGACGACGCCGACAAGCGGTCGATGGAACTCCTGGACCGCGTGGGACTCGCCTCGCAGGCGCCCAAGTTCCCCGCGCAGCTCTCCGGCGGCCAGCAGCAGCGCGTGGCCATCGCCCGCGCCCTCGCCATGGAACCCAAGGCGCTGCTCTTCGACGAGCCGACCTCGGCCCTCGACCCCGAGATGATCAACGAAGTCCTCGAAGTCATGCGGCAGTTGGCCCACGACGGCATGACCATGGTCGTCGTCACCCACGAGATGGGCTTCGCCCGCTCAGCCGCCAACCGCGTCGTGTTCATGGCCGACGGCCGCGTCATCGAGGACCGCACCCCCGAGGAGTTCTTCACCAACCCGCGCAGCGACCGGGCCAAGGACTTCCTTTCCAAGATCCTCAAGCACTGAGCGGGGGAGTGCGATCCGTGTTCCGTACGACCCGTGTGCTCCTCGTGCTGCTCCTCGCACTGCTCGCGACCGCCTGCGGCAAGGAGGGCAGCCCGCCCGTGAAGGGCCCGGCCGCCGAGAAACTCCCCAACTACCAAGTGGTGCAAGGCTTTCAGCTCCCCGACTCCAAGACCTGGAAGCGGGCGAAGAAGCGCGGCTACTTCGTCGTCGGCGCCAAGGAGGACCAGCCCTACCTCGGCGAGAAGGACCCCGCGACCGGCACCTACTCCGGCTTCGACATCGAGATCGCCAAAATGATGTCGGCCTCCCTCGGCTTCGCCCCGAAGACCGTCCACTTCAAGACGATCGCCTCGGCCAACCGCGAAACCGCCCTGCAGAACGGCCAGATCGACTACTACGTCGGCACCTACACCATCAACGACATGCGCAAGAAGCTCGTCGGCTTCGCCGGCCCCTACTACATGGCCGGCCAGTCGCTCCTCGTGCGCAGCGACGAGCACGACATCCACGGCCCGCAGGACCTCGCCGGCAAACGCGTCTGCTCGGCGGCCGGCTCCACGCCGTACCAGCGCATCAAGGACGACTACCCCAAGGCCCAACTCGTCGCCTACGACACCTACTCGGTCTGTGTCGACAACCTGCTCACCTATCAGGTCGACGCCGTCACCACCGACGACGCGATCCTCATCGGCTACGCGGCGAAGGTCCCCGACCAGCTCAAGGTCGTCGGCAAGCCCTTCTCGAAGGAGCCGTACGGCATCGGTGTCCCGCACGGCGACAACGCCCTGCGGTTCGCCCTCGACGACGCGTTGGAGGCCCGTGAGAAGAACGGCGACTGGAAGAAGGCGTACGAGGCGACGCTCGGCCTGTCCGGAGTGCCCGCGCCCACCCCGCCCGCGATCGACCGCTACCCGGCGAGCTGAGCGAGGCCGATGTGAACGTACTGACAGACAACTTCTCGACCTTCGGCGACGGCTTCCTCGGCACCGTCGAACTCACCGTCTACGCCTCGGTGTTGGCGCTCGTCCTCGGCTTCCTGATGGCGTCCTTCCGGGTCGCCCCCGTCGGTTCGCTGCGCGTGTTCGGCACCGTGTGGGTGACCGTGCTGCGCAACACCCCGCTCACCCTGCTGTTCTTCGCGGTGCTGCTCGGCCTGCCGCGCTTCGGACTCGTGCTGCCCTTCAAGGTGTTCGCGGTCCTCGCGCTCGGCTGCTACACCTCGGCGTTCATCTGCGAGGCGCTGCGCTCCGGCATCAACACCGTGCCCAGAGGACAGGGCGAGGCGGCCCGCAGCCTCGGGATGTCCTTCGGGCAGAGCCTCGGCCTGGTCGTGCTGCCGCAGGCGTTCCGCTCGGTGATCCCGCCGGTCGGCTCCACCCTCATCGCCCTCGCCAAGAACTCGGCGATCGCGGGCGCCTTCAGCGTCACCGAACTCCTCGGCACCTACCGGACGTTGAGCGAGCTCGGCTACAACATCGTCTGGACCTTCGTCTGGATCGCCCTCGGCTACCTGATCATCACCCTCGCCATCAGCGCGCTGTTCAACGCGCTGGAGAGGAAGTGGGGAGTCGCCCGATGACCACCGCCAACGCCCTCTACGACGTCCCCGGCCCCAAGACCCGCAAACGGCACCGCCTTTACGGCATCGCGTCCACCGTCGTCATCCTCGGCCTCCTCGCCTGGATCCTCTATCTCCTGTTCGACACCGACCAGTTCACGTACACGAAGTGGATGCCCTTCGAGTACAAGGGAATTCAGGAACTCCTGCTGCGCGGCCTCGGCAACACCCTCAAGGCCTTCGGGCTGGCGGCCGTACTGTCACTGGCGCTTGGGACCCTGCTGGCCGTAGGACGCCTTTCGGACCACCGCCCGGTGCGCTGGCTGTCCACCCTGCTCGTGGAGTTCTTCCGCGCCATGCCCGTCCTGGTGATGATCTTCTTCATCTTCGTGGCGCTCAAGGTGCAGCCGCTGCCCGCACTGGTCGCCGGACTCACCCTCTACAACGGCTCGGTGCTCGCCGAGGTCTTCCGCTCCGGCGTCAACAGCGTCGAACGCGGCCAGCGGGAGGCCGCGTTCGCACTCGGCATGCGCAAGACCCAGGTGATGTCCTACGTGCTCGTGCCGCAGGCGGTACGGGCCATGCTGCCCGCGATCATCAGCCAGCTGGTGGTCGCCCTGAAGGACACCTCGCTGGGCTATCTGATCACCTATGAGGAGTTTCTCCACGCCGGGAAGCTGATCGCGTCGAACCTCGACTACGATTTGCCGTTCATCCCCGTGGTGATGGTGATTTCGCCGATCTACATCGGGATGTGCATGCTGCTCTCCTGGTTCGCCGGATGGGTGTCCCGCCGGGAGCAGCGCAGTCCCAAGACCGAGGCCGTGGACGTGGCCCCGGCCGAACCAGGGATGCTGCTGCCGCGGGTGCAGTAGTAGAGAGGGCACGTGCCCGCCCGGCGGCAGCCGGAGATCACTGCTCGCGCAGCGGGATCGACACGTACGACGGGTCGTTCGCAGGCGAGGAGAAGGTCAGCTGCGCGCCGGTCGGGTTGTGCTCGATGTAGAGAGGGTCGACCGTGTCGACGACCAGGGCGAGATGGTGCCCTGCCGGGACGTCGTAGGCCGTGGAGAACAACTCCAGGTCCACACCGAACGGCTTGCCGGGCGTCTGCCCGTGCCAGGTGTACGGCGCGTTGCTGACCAGCTTGCCGAGGCCGAGCGGGCCCACGTCGTAGAGGTACGCGACGAGGGTGCCGCTCTCCTTGGTGTCCGTGACCGTTGTATGCAACTTCACGGTACCGCGCACCTGTTGGGCGCTCTGGTACTTCGCCGACTGCCATACGGCGGCCCAGCGGCGCGGCAGCAGCGGGACCCATGCGACCGGTGGCACCTGGGCGACCTGGTCGAGGATGCTGGACAGGAAGACGATGCCGCCGTCCGCGCCCGAGTCGACGTTGGTGTGGATGGTGGTCGTGCCCGCGAGGTCGATCTTCTTGCGGGTCGCGCCGACCGACTTCCAGTCCGGATAGCCCTCGTAGCCGCCCGTGGAACGGGACTTGAGTTCCACGGGGTCCTCACGGTTGATCCCGTTGTCCTCGCCCTTGAGGTAGTGGTCGAACCAGCGCTCGGTGTCCGTCCACACGTCGTTGGGCAGCCCGAAAAGGCCGGTCAGCTCGGCGGTGGCGTGGTCGCCGGGGCGGAGTTCCAGCCGCTTGGGGCCGGTCAACTCGCCGTAGAAGTCGGCTATTTGGTTGGGCGGGAAGATCGTGTCGCCCCAGGCGTTGGCGAGCATGATCGCCGCGCCGTTCTTGTTGATCTGATCGACATAGGTCGCGGGGGAACGTTCCTTCCCCCAGTCGATCAACTCCTGTTCCTTGGACAGGTCGGAGGCGAAGAAGTCCTTGAAGACCTGGCTCGTCTCCGCGCTCGGCCGGCCGGTGACGAGGCCGACGCCGTCCAGCAGGGCGGTAGCCTGGGAGTGTTCGGTGCGGCCCGAGTAGATCGAGTCGATCAGGTCCGCCCAGCCGCTGAGCGAGGCAACTGCCTTGATCCGCTTGTCGTGTGCGGCGGCGAGGAGGCTGATGCCGGCGCCGTACGACACGCCCGCCATGCCGATGTGCCCCGCGTCGGACGGGGTGTTGGCGAGCGCCCAGTCGATGACCTTGGACGCGTCGGCCACGTCGGCCGGGCCGCCGACCTCTATCCCGCCGCCGGACTGCCAGAAGCCGCGGACGTTGTAACTCACCACGACATAGCCGGAGTTCGCGAGCTTCTCGGCCTGAGCGAGGTACTGGACCTGGGGGAAGCCCCAGCTCGTGGGCAGGACGATGAGGGGGTAGCGGTGCGAGCCGTCCGCGTCCGCCGGCGTGACGACGTTCGCCGCGAGCTTCGTACCGCCGTCGCCCGCGATGTCGACGAAGCGGACGCCGCTGGTGGCGGCCTGGGCGGCGGGGGCGAACCCGAGGACACCTCCGGCGACGAGAGTCGCGGAGACGGCGACCGCGGCGGTCGTACGCAGGGACTGGCGACGGTTTCGCACGGGTCACTCCTCACACGTGTCAATGCAAAGTGACCCGACGGTAACCGCAACCCTTTACCTGAGGTAACCCGTGGGTAAGTTACGTGCCAGTAACGATTGTTGACGTGTGTGTGACTTCAGGAGGCGCGGTGCGAACTCCGTGGTGCCGGTGCAGGCAGGGGCGTTTCTGCGGCCCGAGTCACGTCCGCCACCAGCTCCACCACATCGGGGCCGTACGCCTGCGAGTTGACCACCTTCAGGAGCAGGACGAAGGTGTTGCCGCCGTGTTTGCGGGCCAGCTTCTCGTGGTTGCGGGCGAGATAGCGGCTCGCCGCCTGGTTGGTGATCGCGCGCTGGCCGCAGAAGAGGAACACCGGCCGCGCGCCGCCCAGTTGGCCGGCGGTGAGCCGGGCGAGAAGCACGTACTCGCCCTTGCCGGGATCGAGTCGGTAGCGCTCGCTGCCTATTTGGAACGCGCCCCGGTCCGGCCCCGGCTCCGGGTCGACGTTGACGCGGATGCCGGGCAGCAGGGACGCCAGATGCGCGGCCATCCGACGGTTGGAGGCCGGGCCGCCCACGCAGAACTCGGTGCGTTCGCCGAAGCCCTGCTGGGCCGCGTCGTGCGCGACGACCTGGGCGTGCGCGTTGCAGTCCTTGATCAGGGCGGCGAGTTCGAGGAGGGCGAACACGTCGTGCCGCATCACCGTGAGCTCGGGGCCGCCCGCCTCGCGGTTGACCACGAGCAGCGACTCGGAGTTGTCGGGCAGCCCGAAGAACGCCTGCTTGCGCCGGAGTCTGCGCTTCCACAGGTAGGTGCGGGCGAGCCAGCCGAGCGCGGCACTGAGGCCGGCGGCGACCACGCCCAGAACGATGTTGCGCACGTCGTCATTCATGGGCGCGCATGTTAGCGGCCCGATGTGGCTGGTACGTACCGGTGTTCGACGTGTGACGTTCGTGTGGCGGCGGCCGGAAGCGGTCTGTCGGGGCCCGTGCCAGGTGGATACGCTGCGCGGACGGTTCTGGACTGGAGGTACGGATGCGTCGCCCTGTGGCACGGAAACTGTCGGTCCTGGCGGTCTCGGCCGCCGTGGTGTCGGTCGGGGCAGCGGCCCCACCCGCCGCGACGAGCAGCAGCACACCGACGAAGGTTCCGGTCGCCGTCGGCTACGGCGGCGCCGTGGCGAGCGTCGACGCGGACGCCACCGCCGCCGGTATCGAGGTCCTCAAGAAGGGTGGCAACGCGGTCGACGCGGCCGTCGCCACCGCCGCCGCGCTCGGCGTCACCGAGCCCTACTCCTCCGGCATCGGCGGAGGCGGCTACTTCGTCTACTACGACGCCAAGTCCCGTACGGTGCACACCATCGACGGCCGCGAGACCGCGCCGCTGACCGCCGACTCCAACCTCTTCGTGGAGAACGGCAAGGCCCTCGCCTTCGCCGACGCCGTCAGCAGCGGCCTCAGCGTCGGCACCCCGGGCACGCCCGCCACCTGGCAGACGGCCCTCGACCAGTGGGGGAGCAAGAAGCTCGGTACGGTCCTCAAGCCCGCCGAGCGGATCGCCAGCGACGGCTTCACGGTCGACGACACCTTCCGCACCCAGACGGCGGCCAACGAGACCCGCTTCCGCTACTTCCCGGACACCGCCAAGCTGTTCCTGCCGGGCGGCGCGCTGCCGGTCGTCGGATCGACCTTCAAGAACCCCGAACTCGCCGCCACGTACAAGGAGTTGGGCAAGAAGGGGATCGGAGACATTTATCGCGGTGCCCTCGGCAAGGACATCCTCGCCACGGTCAACACCCCGAAGGTGGACGCGAGTTCGGGCTGGAACGCCCGCCCCGGCAAACTGGCCGCCGAGGACCTCGCGGCCTACCGCGCCAAGCTCCAGGCGCCCACGAAGACGACGTACCGCGGACTCGGCGTCTACTCCATCGCGCCCTCCTCCTCCGGCGGCACGACCGTCGGCGAGGCCCTCAACATCCTTGAGAAGACGGACCTTTCGAAGGCCAGCGAGGTCCAGTACCTGCACCACTACATCGAGGCCAGCCGGATCGCGTTCGCGGACCGGGGGCGCTGGGTCGGCGACCCCGCCTTCGAGGACGTACCGACGAAGGAACTCCTCTCGCAGAAGTTCGCCGACTCACGCGCCTGCCTCATCAAGGACGACGCGGTGCTCACCAGCCCGCTGGCCCCCGCCGACCCGCGCAACCCGACCGCCTGCACCGCCACCGGGACGGCCGCCCCGACGACCTACGAGGGCGAGAACACCACTCACCTCACCGTCGCCGACAAGTGGGGCAACGTCGTCTCCTACACGCTCACCATCGAGCAGACCGGCGGCAGCGCGATGACCGTGCCCGGGCGTGGCTTCCTGCTCAACAACGAGCTGACCGACTTCTCCTTCACCCCGGCCAATCCGGCCGTCCACGACCCGAACCTCCCGGGTCCGGGCAAGCGCCCGCGCTCGTCGATCTCGCCGACGATCGTCCTCGACAAGCACAACAAGCCCGTCGTGGCGCTCGGTTCGCCCGGTGGCGCGACCATCATCACGACCGTGCTGCAGACCCTCACGGAGTTCCTGGACCGGGGGCTTCCGCTGGTCGACGCGATCGCGGCGCCGCGCGCGAGTCAGCGCAACGCGGCCAACACGGAGCTCGAACCGGCGCTCTACAACAGCGACTTGAAGACCCAGTTGCAAGCTATCGGGCACTCCTTCACCTTGAACCCGGAGATCGGGGCGGCGACCGGTGTGCAGCGGCTGCCGAACGGGGAGTGGTTGGCCGCCGCGGAGAAGGTACGGCGCGGTGGCGGCTCGGCGGCGGTGGTCAATCCGGCGCCGTAGACGGTGAGTCGGAGGCGGGCGGGATCGTATCCGCGGCGGGCGGTGTCGTGTCCGTTCGGAACGCGAGCCGCCCGTCCTCCACGTCCACCGTCACCCGGCCGCCCTTCGCGATGCGGCCGTCGAGGAGCAGCCGGGACAGCTGATTGTCGACCTCGCGCTGGATGGTGCGGCGCAGCGGCCGGGCGCCGTACTCGGGCTGGAAGCCCTGCCGGGACAGCCAGTTGACCGCCGGGTCCGTGAACTCCACCGTGATGCCCTGCGCGTGCAGGAGGCGGCGGGTGCGTTCCAGCAACAGGTCGGTGATCAGCCGGAGTTGCTCGGCGGTGAGCTGGCGGAAGACGACGATCTCGTCGATGCGGTTGAGGAACTCGGGGCGGAAGTGCTCGCGCAGCGGGCGCAGGATCTGCTCGCGCCGGGCCTCCTCGTCCGCGTCGGCGCCGCCGGGCCCGAAGCCGATCCCGGCGCCGCGCCGGGTGATCGCCTCGGAGCCGAGGTTGCTGGTCATCACGATCACCGTGTTGGTGAAGTCGACCGTGCGGCCCTGCGCGTCGGTCAACCGGCCGTCGTCCAGGACCTGGAGGAGGATGTTGAACACGTCCGGGTGGGCCTTCTCGACCTCGTCGAGGAGGAGGAGCGAGTAGGGGTGTCGGCGTACGACCTCGGTCAGCTGACCGGCCTCCTCGTGGCCGACGTAACCGGGCGGGGCGCCGACGAGACGGCTCACTGTGTGCCGCTCCTGGTACTCGCTCATGTCGAGGCGGACCATCCGGTCCTCGCTGCCGAACAGGGCTTCGGCGAGGGCGCGGGCAAGTTCGGTCTTGCCGACGCCCGTTGGGCCGAGGAACAGGAAACTGCCGATCGGCCGGTCCGGGCTGGCCAGCCCCGCGCGGGAGCGCAGCACCGCGTCCGACACGACCCGCACCGCCTCCTCCTGGCCGACGACCCGCCGGTGCAGATGCTCCTCAAGACCGAGCAGCCGGTCCTTCTCCTCCGCGGTGAGACTGCTCACCGGGATACCGGTCTGCCGGGACACGACTTCGGCGATCGCCTCGCCGGTGACCTCCAGGTCCTGGCCCTCGTCGCCCGTGTCCTCGCCGCCGGCCTCCGTCAGCCGTACCTTCAACTCGGCGATACGGTCCCGGAGTTGGGTCGCCTTCTCGTAGTCCTCGTCGGCCGCTGCCTGGTCCTTGTCGCGGGAGAGCTGTTCCACCTCGCGCTCCAGGGCCCGTACGTCCGTGCCCTTCGTGCGGGCCCGCAGCCGTACCCGGGCGCCCGCCTGGTCGATCAGGTCGATCGCCTTGTCGGGCAGGCGGCGGTCGGTGAGATAGCGGTCGGAGAGTTCCACGGCGGCCACCAACGCCTCGTCGGTGTAGCGGACTTGGTGGTGTGCCTCGTAGCGGTCGCGCAGTCCGCGCAGGATCTCGATCGCGTCCGCGACGGTCGGCTCGGGCACCAGGATCGGCTGGAAGCGGCGGGCCAGTGCCGCGTCCTTCTCGATCCGGCGGTACTCCTCCAACGTCGTAGCGCCCACGATGTGCAACTCGCCCCGGGCCAGCGCCGGTTTGAGGATGTTGCCGGCGTCCATCGAACCGCTCTCGCCGCCACCGCCCGCGCCGACCACTGTGTGCAACTCGTCGATGAACACGATCAGTTCGTCCGAGTGGGCGCGGATCTCGCCGACGATGTTCGTCAGCCGCTCCTCGAAGTCGCCCCGGAAACGGGTGCCCGCGACCACGCCCGTCAGGTCCAGGGCGACCACCCGCCGCCCGGTCAGCACGTCCGGGACGTCGCCGTCCGTGATGCGCTGGGCGAGCCCCTCCACGATCGCGGTCTTGCCGACGCCCGCGTCGCCGATCAGCACCGGGTTGTTCTTGCCGCGCCGGGACAGCACCTCGATGGTCTGCTCGATCTCCTCGTCGCGGCCGATCACCGGATCGATACGACCGTGCCGGGCCAGGTCGGTGAGATCGCGGCCGTACTTGTCGAGGGTCGGAGTGCCGGTGGGGCGGGGCTGGTCGGTGCGCGGCAGGGCGCCGTCCGGTGCCTCGGGCGGCAGGCCCGTGGGGGCGTAGCGGGCCGCGTTCAGGATGTGGCCGGCGGCGGAGTCCGGGTTCGCGGCGAGGGCCCCGAGCACGTGCTCGGGGCCGATGTAGCCGGCGCCGCCCGCCCTCGCCAGGTCGTGCGCGTCCAGGAGGGCGCGTTTGACGGCGGGGGTGAGGTTGAGGGACGTGCCCTCCGGGGGTTGGACCGGTCCCGAGCGCTCGTCGATCTCCGCCGCGAGGGAGTCGGGGTCCGCGCCGGCGCGGGTGAGGAGGCCGCGGGTGGGCTCCGCGGAGAGGGCTGCGCGGAGGAGGTGCTGGGTGTCCAGGTCGTGGCTGCCGTGTTCCGCGGCGTACTGGGCTGCGCCTCGGACGAGGTCCCTGGCCGGTTGGCTGAGGAGTCGGCCTATGTCCACTTGGCGTGGACCGGGGCGGGCGGCTCCGCGGGCGGCTCCGCCGAAGAACCGGGCGAAGAAATCTTCGAAAGGGTCGTTTTCGGGAGATATGTAGCCGCTGGTCATCAATCCACCATGGCACGGGCCACTGCGTGGGGCATGCGCAAGTTTGGGTTGTTGTGCGGGCGCGGGTGCGTTGTGGCTGGTCGCGCAGTTCCCCGCGCCCCTGGGTGGGACCGCTTACCGGCGCTCGGTCAGCACCCTGGGCCCTGCATCCGTAATCGCCACCGTGTGTTCCACGTGGGCCGCCCTCGAGCCGTCGTTCGTGCGGAGGGTCCAGCCGTCGGGTGCCTCGTGGTAGCCGTCCTTGCCGCTCGCGATCAGCATGGGCTCGATCGCGAGGGCCATTCCGTGGCGGAGGGGGAGGCCGCGGCCGGGGCGGCCCTCGTTCGGGACGCCGGGGTCCTCGTGCATCTGGCGGCCGATGCCGTGGCCGCCGAAGCCCTGGGGGATGCCGTAGCCGGCCGTACGGCACACCGTGCCGATCGCGTGGGCGATGTCGCCGATGCGGTTGCCCACGACGGCCGCCGCGATGCCCGCCGCGAGGGCGCGCTCGGCGGTGTCGATCAGGCGGACGTCGGCGGGGCGCGGTGTGCCGACGGTGAAGCTGATCGCCGAGTCGCCGGCCCAGCCGCCCAGCTTCGCGCCGAAGTCGATCGAGACCAGGTCGCCGTCGCGCAGCCGGTAGCCGTCCGGGATGCCGTGCACGATCGCGTCGTTCACCGAGGCGCAGACGACCGCAGGGAACGGGGTGGGCGCGAACGAGGGGCGGTAGCCGAGGAAGGGCGAGGTCGCGCCCGCCCCGCGCAGTACGTCGTGCGCCAACTCGTCCAGTTCCAGCAGGGATACGCCCACGTCGGCGGCCTTCTTCACGGCCGTGAGGGCGCGGGCCACGACCTGGCCCGCCTCGTACATCGCATCGAGAGACGTGTCCGTCTTGAGTTCCACCATGCCAATTACTATACCGGTATTAGAATGACGGCATGGTACGCACCCCTCTCACCCCCGAAGAGCGCGAACGCGGCGAACGACTGGGCCGGCTGCTCCGCGAGGCCCGCGGCGGCCGGAGCATGACCGACGTGGCGGCGCACGCGGGCATCTCGGCGGAGACCCTCCGCAAGATTGAGACCGGCCGGGCGCCGACACCCGCCTTCTTCACCGTCGCCGCGCTCGCCGACGCGCTCGGGCTGTCCATGGATCAACTCGTGGTCAGGTGTGCGCCGTTGGCGGCCTGAAACGGGTGGCTGACACGGCGAATACGGTGGAACCCGGCGGGCGCACAGGGCGGAGGCGTAGGCTCCGAACTCTCTGCGCCCGGCTCGAAAAGCTTCCGTAGCCGCGTCGTAACACAAATGGTGTTTTCTACGGACCGGAGCATTCCGGTCTGGCGGGAGTTGGAGCATGGCTGTGGATCAACTCCCCGGACAGGTGCGGGAGTTCGCGAACTACCTCGACCGGCTTCTGGCGCGCCTCGACCAGGGCGGGGGCTGGTGCGGGGTGTTCTGGCAGCGCGATCCCGATGGTATGCAGGCCTGCCTGGGCGGACGTGAGATACCGCCCTGGGACGTCGTGGAGGCGCTGCTCCAGGACCTCGCCGCCGAGTACGGCCCCGGTGTCGCCGCCCAGGAGAAGGAGCGGGCCCGCGCCCTGCACGCGGCGGCGCTCGCCGCGTTCGACGCCCGGCCCGGCAGCCGGGACGCCCTCGGTGACCGGCTCGACGTGATGCTCCGCGAGCAGAAGTACGCCGCCGAACGGCAGGCGGAACTGGGGCGGTTGCTCGGCGCCGCCACCACGCAGGAGGAGGCCGACGCCCTCCGCCTCGACCTCGCCTGGGCCCACGACGACCACGAGCGCGCCACCGCCCGCTGCACCGAACTCCGCGCCCGCATCGAGGAGTTGGACAAGCGCGTCCACCTCCGGGGTGGCGGTGCGATCCACCGCGACCGGCACGGCAACGTGTTCCGGGTCGACGACACCTTCCAGGACCAGGCCCAGGACGGCCGGTCCGGCGGGGCGGATCCGTACGGTTCGTACGGCAACGGCCCGGCTCCCCATCGCCTGCCCCGCCAGCGCGACACCGAACAGAGTCCCGGCAGCGGTCCGCAGGGCGGCTACGGCGGCCCGGACAACTCCGGAGGAGGGGCCTACGGCGGCCCCGATCCCCTGCGTCACGACGAGGGCGTCCGTGAGGCGCGCCGCGGCTACGGCCCGGCGGGCGACCCGACGGGCATCGACCGCACCGAATCCCACCCCGCGCGCCGCGACGACAGCGCCCCCGACGCGCGCCGCGGCTACGAGGACTTCGAGCGCGCCAACCCCGGCTACGGCAGCCCGGCCCCCCTGCGGGACGACTTCCCGAGCCCCGCCGCCGCTCCCGCGCCCGAGCCCTCCGACTGGCCCGCGACCGACGCCGCCGACTGGCCCGCACCCGAGGCCACGCGCTCCGCCGCCTTCGACCCCGCACAGCCCGAGGCCCCCGAGCCCACGCAGTCCACCGACCCCGCCCCCGACCCCGAAGCGGCCCCCGCCCCCAAGCAACGCAAGCGCCGCCGAGGCAGCGCCCGCTTCGCCGGCATGACTGAGGACGACGCCGCTGCCGCCGCCCCGGCCCCGGACCCCGCAGCGGCCGTACCGGAGCTGCCGACCCCCGCGTCCACCGCCCGCCGCACCCCGCGCGGGGCCCGTTTCGCCGGGGCGGCGCGGCCGGCCGAGCGGACGCAGCCGAAGCGGGAGGCGCTGGACGCCGAGGCGCGGCAGGCCACCGTGGAGGCCGTGCAGCGGCTCGTGGGGCTGCGGCGGGAGGGCCGTAGCGGCGAGGCGCACGCGCTGCTCGCCGAGGCCGCGTACTGGCCCGCCGCGCGCTTCCCGCTGCTCGCGGCCGAGCTCCAGCGCGCCGGGCTCGGCGCGGACTGGGCGACCCTGCTGTGGGAGGCCGCCTCGCTGCCCGCCGACCGGCTGGTCGGCGCGGCGGACGCGCTGGTCGCGGCGGGCCGTACGGCGGACGGCGAGCAGATCCTGCGGCAGGGCGTGGCCCGCCCGGCCGAGGAGATAGGCGAGGCGGTGCTCGCGCTCGTCGCCGAGGGCCGCCGCCGCGAGATCATGGCCCTGCTCGACGCCTACGTCCGCGTCCGCACCCCCGAGGAGGCGGCCCGCAGCGTCGCGGCCGACCCCCAGCAACTCGTCCCGCTGCTGGTGGAGGCGGCCCGGGGCGTCTCGGACGAACGTCACTGGGACCTGGTCCACGCCCTCCGGGTCGCGGGCTTCACTGCCTGACCGGCCCATCGACTCGCCCACCGGAGTGTGAAACGCGATCGACTCCGCGGGTTAACGACGATGGTCTTGGCAAGGCTCCTCCGGAGGCTTACGTTCATGCCTCTACGGCCTTTGTCTACGGGCGTAGAGGCTCTGACGTCCCCGTCGAAGGAGCAGCTCATGGCCAACGTCGTACGCGCCGCTCTGGTCCAGGCCACCTGGACCGGCGACACCGAGTCCATGGTGGCGAAACACGAGGAACACGCCCGCGAGGCGGCCCGCCAAGGGGCCAAGATCATCGGGTTCCAGGAAGTGTTCAACGCCCCCTACTTCTGTCAGGTCCAGGAACCGGAGCACTACGACTGGGCCGAGCCGGTGCCCGACGGGCCGACCGTGCGTCGTATGCAACAGCTCGCGCGCGAGACCGGCATGGTGATCGTCGTCCCGGTCTTCGAGATCGAGCAGGACGGCTTCTACTACAACACCGCGGCCGTGATCGACGCCGACGGCACCTTCCTCGGCAAGTACCGCAAACACCACATCCCGCAGGTCAAGGGCTTCTGGGAGAAGTACTACTTCAGGCCGGGCAACGCCGGCTGGCCCGTCTTCGACACCGCCGTCGGCAAGGTCGGCGTCTACATCTGCTACGACCGCCACTTCCCCGAGGGCTGGCGCCAACTCGGCCTCAACGGCGCCCAGTTGGTCTACAACCCGTCCGCCACCTCGCGCGGCCTCTCCGCCTACCTCTGGCAGCTGGAGCAGCCCGCCGCGGCCGTGGCCAACGAGTACTTCATCGCCGCGATCAACCGGGTTGGACAGGAGGAGTACGGGGACAACGACTTCTACGGGACGTCGTACTTCGTCAACCCGCGAGGCCAGTTCGTCGGCGACGTCGCCAGCGACAAGGACGAGGAACTCGTCGTCCGCGACCTCGACTTCGGGTTGATCGAGGAAGTCCGCCAGCAGTGGGCGTTCTACCGCGACCGTCGTCCCGACGCCTACGAAGGGTTGGTGCAACCGTGACCAAGGATCTGCTGGGACGGCACAAGGCCGTGCTCCCGGACTGGCTCGCCCTCTACTACGACAACCCGCTCGAGATCACGCACGGCGAGGGCCGGCACGTCTGGGACGCCGAGGGCAACAAGTACCTCGACTTCTTCGGCGGCATCCTCACCACGATGACCGCGCACGCGCTCCCCGAGGTCACCAAGGCGGTCAGCGAGCAGGCCGGGCGGATCCTCCACTCGTCCACGCTCTACCTCAACCGCCCGATGGTCGAACTCGCCGAGCGCGTCGCCCAGTTGTCCGGCATCCCCGACGCCCGCGTCTTCTTCACCACCTCGGGCACCGAGGCCAACGACACCGCCCTGCTGCTCGCGACCTCGTACCGGCGCAGCAACCAGATCCTGGCCATGCGCAACAGCTACCACGGCCGCTCCTTCAGCGCGGTCGGCATCACCGGCAACAGCGGCTGGTCCCCGACCTCGCTCTCTCCGCTCCAAACGCTCTACGTCCACGGCGGTGTGCGCACGCGCGGACCCTACGCCCACCTGTCCGACGCCGAGTTCATCGCCGCCTGTGTGGCCGACCTGAAGGACCTGCTCGGTCACGTCCGTCCGCCCGCCGCCCTCATCGCCGAACCCGTCCAGGGCGTCGGCGGGTTCACCTCCCCGCCCGACGGCCTGTACGCGGCCTTCCGCGAAGTCCTCGCCGAGCGGGGCGTGTTGTGGATCGCCGACGAGGTGCAGACCGGCTGGGGCCGCACCGGCGACCACTTCTGGGGCTGGCAGGCCCACGCGCAGAACGGTCCGCCGGACATCCTCACCTTCGCCAAGGGCATCGGCAACGGCAGCTCGATCGGCGGTGTCGTCGCCCGCGCCGACATCATGAACTGCCTGGACTCCAACAGCATTTCGACCTTCGGCGGCACCCAGATCACCATGGCGGCGGGCCTCGCCAACCTCACCTACCTCCTGGAGCACGACCTCCAGGGCAACGCCCGGCGCGTCGGCGGCCTCCTCATCGAGCGGCTGCGGGCCGCCGCGGCGAAGCATCCCGGCGTACGGGAAGTGCGCGGACGCGGACTGATGATCGGCGTCGAGCTGGTGAAACCGGGCACCGACGAGGCCGATCCGCAGGCCGCCTCCGCCGTGCTCGAAGCGGCCCGCGAGGGCGGGCTGCTGCTCGGCAAGGGCGGTGGCCACGACACCAGCGCCCTGCGCGTCGCCCCGCCGCTGTCCCTCACCGTCGCGGAGGCCGAAGAGGGCGCCGCCATCCTCGAACGGGCTCTGGCGAGCACGCAGTAACAGCAGTACGAGCAAGGGAAACGCGTTATGGCCACCACCCTCGACCCCCTGGAACCCGCTCTGTCGGTCCGTCAGGTCCTCGCCCTGGAACGGGTGCTGGCCGGGGAGCCCGAGGTGGTGGCCGGCGCGAGCCAGCTCGACCGCGCCGTGCGGTGGGTGCATGTCGCCGAGGCCGCCGACGTCGGCGTGATGCTCAGCGGCGGCGAGATGATCCTCACCACCGGAGTGCTCCTCGCCGGTGACGAGGGCGCCCAGGCCGAGTACATCCAGTCGCTCCACCGCGCGGAGGCATCCGCCGTCGTACTCGGTCTCGGCCGCGCCTTCCCCGCCCCGCCGGACGTGATGCGCCGCGCGGCCGAGCGGTGCGGGCTGCCCATGGTGGTGCTCCACCGGCCCTTCCCCTTCGCGGAGTTGACGGAAGAGGTCCAATCCCGCCTGGTACGGCGGAAGTTCGCCGCCGTCAGCCTCTCCGAGGCCGTACGGACCGCGCTCACCGCACTCATCACCGGCGGCGCCCCGCTGCAGAGCCTGCTCGACGAGGTCGCCGCGCACAGCGCCTGTCCCGTGGTCGTCACCAACCTCGCCCACCGCGTCCTCGCCACGGCGGGGGAGCGGTCGGCGGTGGACGACGTGCTGCGCGACTGGGAGCGCATCTCCCGCCAGGCCGGCGGCAGCGAGGGCGACGGCTGGATCCGCGCCGAACTGGGCGGACGCGGTGAGCGCTGGGGCCAGATCATGCTGTGCGGCCACCGCGGCGACACCGCCACCGGCCGCCTCCTCGCCGACCGCGCCGCCGAGGCCCTCGTCCTGCACCGCATGCTCGGCGGTTCCTCCCACACCTGGGAGGAACAGTCCGCGCAGAGCCTGCTCACCGACCTGGCGAGCGGAGTCGTACCGGCCCGCCAACTCCTGCCCCGCGCGCGGGCCGCAGGCCTGCCGGTCAACCGGCGCACCTTCGTACCGATGGTCGTACGCGACGGCGACACGGCCCAACTGGACCGGGTGCTAAGGCTGTTGGGCCTGCCCGGGCTCGTCGCCGAACTGGCCGACGGCGTCACCGCCGTGCTGCTCAGCCTGCCCCGCGACCAGGACGCGGACGCCCTCGCCGCGCACTTCGCGAGCCGGCTGCGCACCGAGTCCGGGGCGTTGAAGGCGGTCGTGGCCGCCGCGGGGCAGCGCACCGTCTGGGACGACGTGCCCGCCGGCCTGCGCGAGGCACAGCACGTCGCCGACGCCGTGGCCGACTCCAGCGACGCCCTCGAACTCCCCACCGTCGTACGCCTCAAGGACGTCCATCTGCGCGGCCTGATCAGGCTGCTCAGGGACGACCCGCAGGTGCAGTCCTTCGCCGAGCGGGAGTTGGACGGGCTGCTGTGCACGGCCGACGAGGACCTGCTCGCCGTACTGCGCACATATCTGGCCACCGGCCGCAACAAGTCGCGCACGGCCCAGCTCCACCACGTCTCACGGCCCGCGCTGTACCGCCGGCTGGAGGCGATAGAGGGCCGGCTCGGGGTGGACCTCGACGATTTCGAGCAGGCCGCGTCGGTGCACATCGCGCTCCTCGCGCACGACGCGCAACAGGGGTGAAACATGGGACTACCTGCGAAAACGGCGGTGAAACATGCGGCCAAGCGAGGGTGACACCGTGGAACGCCGCGCGCCCGCAGACGTGACACCGTGCAACTCAAAGACACGTTCCGGACTTCCTAGGCTCCTCGCACACCTAGCGACCGGAGGTCCCGATGAGCACCGTGATTCGTGCCGCCCTGTTCCAGACAGCCTGGACGGGCGACAAGGAGTCCATGATCCAGGTCCACGAGCAGGCGGTGCGCGACGCCGCCGCGCAGGGTGCTCAAGTCCTGTGCTTCCAGGAGCTGTTCTACGGACCGTACTTCTGCCAGGTCCAGGACAAGGCGTTCTACGAGTACGCCGAGGCGATCCCGGACGGCCCGATCGTCAAGCGCTTCCAGGCGCTCGCCAAGGAACACGGCATCGTCCTGGTCCTGCCGATGTACGAGGAGGAGCAGCCCGGCGTCCTCTACAACACGGCCGCCGTGATCGACGCGGACGGCTCCTACCTCGGCAAGTACCGCAAGCACCACATTCCCCAAGTCCCCGGATTCTGGGAGAAGTTCTACTTCCGCCCGGGGAACAGCGGCTGGCCGATCTTCGACACCAAGGTCGGCAAGATCGGTGTCTACATCTGCTACGACCGGCACTTCCCGGAGGGCTGGCGTGCGCTGGGCCTCGCGGGCGCGGAGATCGTCTTCAACCCGTCGGCGACCTCGCGCGGCCTCTCCGCCTACCTGTGGCAGCTGGAGCAGCCCGCTGCCGCCGCCGCCAACGAGTACTTCGTCGGCGCCATCAACCGGGTCGGTGTCGAGGAGCTCGGCGACAACGACTTCTACGGCACGACCTACTTCGTCGACCCGGAGGCCCAGTTCGTCGGCGAGGTGGCCAGCGACAAGGAGCCCGAACTGGTCGTCCGCGACCTGGACTTGGCCAAGCTGCGGGAAGTCCGCGACCGCTGGCAGTTCTACCGCGACCGCCGCCCGGACGCGTACGGCCCGCTGACCGCACCGTAAGCAACCCGCGCCCCTCTGGAGGGCGCAGCCCTTCCAGAGGGGCGCGGGGAACTGCGCGACCAGCCCCCACGGACCCGCACCCGACAACCCAACGACCCGCACCCGACGACAACCCAGCGGAGTCAAAATGAGCACCCGTACCGTCATCCGCGGCGGCCTAGTAATCACCGCGTCCGACGAACTCCACGCCGACGTCCTGATCGAAGACGGCCGCATCGCAGCCCTGGCCACCTCCGGCACCCCGACGGCCGACGCCTGGACCGCCGACCGGGTCATCGACGCCACCGGGAAGTACGTCATCCCGGGCGGGGTCGACGCCCACACCCACATGGAGATGCCGTTCGGCGGCACCAAGGCCGCCGACACCTTCGAGACCGGCACCCGGGCCGCCGCCTGGGGCGGTACGACGACCATCGTGGACTTCGCGATCCAGAGCGTCGGCGGCGCCCTCCGCGAGGGCCTCGACGCGTGGCACGCCAAGGCCGAGGGCAACTGCGCCATCGACTACGGCTTCCACATGATCGTGTCCGACGTCAACGAGGACACCCTCAAGGAGATGGACCTGCTGGTCGAGGAGGGCGTCACCTCCTTCAAGCAGTTCATGGCCTACCCGGGCGTCTTCTACAGCGACGACGGCCAGATCCTGCGCGCCATGCAACGCGCCGCCGACAACGGCGGGTTGATCATGATGCACGCCGAGAACGGCATCGCCATCGACGTACTGGTCGAGCAGGCGCTGGCCCGCGGCGAGAGGGACCCCCGCTACCACGGCGAGGTCCGCAAGGCCCTCCTCGAAGCCGAGGCCACCCACCGCGCCATCAAGCTCGCGCAGGTCGCCGGCGCCCCGCTCTACGTCGTGCACGTCTCCGCGATGGAGGCGGTCGCGGAGTTGGCCAAGGCGCGCGACGAGGGCCTGCCCGTCTTCGGCGAGACCTGTCCGCAGTACCTGTTCCTCTCCACCGACAACCTCGCCGAGCCCGACTTCGAGGGCGCGAAGTACGTGTGCAGCACGCCGCTCCGCCCCAAGGAGCACCAGGCCAAGCTCTGGCAGGGCCTGCGCACCAACGACCTCCAGGTGGTCTCCACCGACCACTGCCCCTTCTGCTTCGTGGGCCAGAAGGAACTGGGCCGGGGCGACTTCTCGAAGATCCCCAACGGCATGCCGGGCGTCGAGAACCGCATGGACCTGCTCCACCAGGGCGTCGTCGACGGGCACATCAGCCGCCGCCGCTGGATCGAGATCGCCTGCGCCTCCCCGGCGCGGATGTTCGGCCTCTACCCGAAGAAGGGCACCATCGCCCCGGGCGCCGACGCCGACGTCGTCATCTACGACCCGCACGCCGAGCAGACCGTCTCCGCCGAGACCCACCACATGAACGTCGACTACTCGGCCTACGAGGGCAAGCGCCTCACCGGCCGCGTCGAGACCGTCCTCTCGCGCGGCGAACTCGTCATCACCGAGCGGGAGTACACCGGGCACGCGGGCCACGGCGTCTACACCCCGCGCTCCACCAGTCAGTACCTCAACTAGGAGTGGCGCACATGGACTTCGGACTCGTCCTGCAGACCGACCCGCCGGCCTCGCGGGTCATCAGCCTGATGAAGCGCGCCGAGCGCAACGGCTTCACCTACGGCTGGACCTTCGACTCCGCCGTGCTGTGGCAGGAGCCGTTCGTGATCTACAGTCAGATCCTGGCCAACACCACGAAGTTGACGGTCGGCCCGATGGTCACCAACCCGGGCACCCGCACCTGGGAGGTCACCGCCTCCACCTTCGCCACCCTGAACGACATGTTCGGCAACCGCACGGTCTGCGGCATCGGCCGCGGCGACTCCGCGATGCGCGTCGCGGGCCGCACCCCGAACACCCTGGCCCGGATCAGCGAGGCCATGAAGGTCATCAGGGCGCTCGGCTCCGGCCGGGAGGCTGACCTCGGCGGCACGGTCATCAAGTTCCCCTGGGCCAAGGAGGACGCCCAACTCCCGGTCTGGATGGCCGCGTACGGCCCCAAGGCCCTGAAGATGACCGGCGAGGAGGCCGACGGCTTCATCCTCCAGCTCTCCGACCTCTACCTCACCGAGTACATGGTGAAGGCGGTCAAGGACGCGGCCGTCGCCGTCGGACGCGACCCGTCCGAGGTCAAGATCTGCGTCGCCGCGCCCGCCTATGTCACCGAGGACGACTCCCCGGAGGCGCTAGCCCACGCGCGCGACCAGTGCCGCTGGTTCGGCGGCATGGTCGGCAACCACGTCGCCGACCTCGTCTCCAAGTACGGCGAGCACTCCGCCGCCGTACCCGAGGAACTCACGGACTACATCAAGGCCCGTGAGGGGTACGACTATTCGCACCACGGCCGTGCCGACAACCCCGACACCGCCTTCGTGCCCGACGAGATCGTCGACCGGTTCTGCATCATCGGATCGGCCGAGAAGCAGATCGAAAAGCTCAACGCCCTGCGCGAGCTGGGCGTCGACCAGTTCGCCGTCTACGACATGCACGACGCGCAGGAGGCCACGATCGACGCATACGGCGCGACGATCATCCCGGCCGTCAACGCCTGACGCACACCCGCGCCACCGCTCAACTCCCCGTCCCCCCACTCCAGTTCTCCCCCTCCCCACCGTCCTGGGGAGGGGGTGGCGGGGCCGGGGAAGGGCAAGCACGCACCCACCCTTCCCCGGCCCCGCCAAGCCCCCGCACGGCCTTTCCGGACCCACCTCATTGATTGGCCTGCCCATGACCGACACCGCTCCCACGGCCATAGAGCCGACCGCTCAAGTAACCCTCGCCGACGGGCGGGTGGAGATCGCCCCCGGGTCCCCGCAGCCCAGCGGGCCGTACGCCAACGACGATCTGCTCCCGGTTCCCGTCGAGAAGCGCACCTGGACCACGTACAACTTCTCCGCGCTGTGGGTCGGCATGGCCCACAACACGGCTTCCTGGACCCTGGCCTCGGGGCTCATCGCCGTGGGCATGGACTGGAAGCAGGCGGTGTTCACCATCGCCCTGGCCAACCTGATCGTGCTCGTGCCCATGCTGCTCACCGGGCACGCGGGACCGAAGTACGGCATCCCCTTCCCGGTCTTCGCGCGCGCCTCGTTCGGTGTGCGCGGCGCCAACCTCCCCGCTGTCGTACGGGCGTTGGTGGCCTGCGGCTGGTTCGGCATCCAGACCTGGATCGGCGGTGAGGCGATCTTCTTCCTCGCCGGCAAGCTGATCGGGGACAGCTGGGCCAACGCCTCGCACATCGGCGGGTACGCCTGGACGATGTGGCTGTCGTTCGCGCTGTTCTGGGCGCTCCAAGTGGCCATCATCTACCGGGGCATGGAGACGATCCGCCGCTTCGAGAACTGGGCGGCGCCCTTCGTCCTCGTCGGCGCGTTCGTGATGCTGTGGTGGATGAGCAGCAAGGCCGGCGGCCTCGGCCCGCTCTTCGACCAGCCCTCCAAGCTCGGCTGGGGCGGCAGCTTCTGGAAGCTGTTCTGGCCCTCGCTGATGGGCATGATCGGCTTCTGGTCCACGCTGTCGCTGAACATCCCCGACTTCACCCGCTACGGCAAGAGCCAGAAGGCCCAGACCTGGGGCCAGGCCCTTGGTCTGCCGACCACCATGACCCTGTTCGCGTTCCTGTCGGTGCTCGTCACCTCCGGTTCGCAGGCCGTCTACGGCAAGGCGATCTGGGACCCGGTGCAGCTGGCCGCCAAGACGGACAACGTGGTCGGTCTGCTCTACGCGCTGGTGACCGTCCTGGTGGCGACCCTCTCCGTGAACATCGCGGCCAACCTGGTCTCGCCCGCCTTCGACTTCTCCAACATCGCGCCCCGGAAGATCAGCTTCCGCACCGGCGCCCTGATCACCAGCGTCCTCGGCGTGCTGATCTTCCCGTGGAAGCTGTACTCCGACCCGCAGGGCTACATCTTCACCTGGCTCGGTCTGGTCGGCGGTCTGCTCGGCACGGTCGCCGGCATCCTCATCGCCGACTACTGGATCCTGCGCCGCGGCAAGCTCGACCTCACCGACCTGTACAAGGCGGGCGGCCGTTACTGGTACGACGGCGGCTGGAACTGGCGGGCCGTCGTCGCCTTCCTGGTCGGTGGCGTACTCGCCGTCGGCGGCGCCGACTTCCACCCGCTGATCGACGGCCGTCCCATCCCGGCCCTGTCCTCCCTCGCCGACTACGGCTGGGCGGTGGGCCTGGGCACGTCGATGGTCCTCTATGTGGGGCTGACGCTGCTGACCCGGAAGGAGCCGGCGCCGCAGGAGCCGACGCCCGTCGAGGCGTAGGACTCGTCTGGTCGGAGGGCGCCGGGGCTAACTGGCCTTGGCGCCCTCCAGCGCGGTCACCGCTTCCTTCGCGGCCTTGATCGCGCCCTTGTTGATGACGTCCGTGCTCGGCGCCTTCTTGTTCTCGAAGTCGCTGCCGTTGTACGTGATGGTCACCAGCGCGTTGCCCGCGCGGACGACGACCGTGCCCTCACGCGTCTGCTGCTTGTCCTCTGTGGTGAGGTTCACGATGGAGTAGGCCGCGTCCCCGAGCCCGGGCACCACCCCGCCGCCGCTCTTCTCCGTAGTCGTCTCGGTGTACGACTTTTTTGCCGCTTCGTCCGATTCCGTGATCTCGTACGACACGTCGAGCCAGCGGTAGTCGTACCCCTTGAGCGCGTTCCACGAGCAGGTGCGGCGCACCTTCGTGTCCGTCGACGGGATCTCCTTGCCGGCCGTCTTCGCGCCCGGCACCAGTGACTTGAGCGTCGCCGCCGTCACACTCCCGCACGGGGCGGGGGACGTGGAGTACGCCTTGACCGCGGGCGCCGTCGAAGGCGCCGAGGACCCGGACGAGGAGTCGGACTCGGGCGTCGCCTTGTGATCGGCGGTCGTCGTCGCGGCGAACGGACCGGACGTCAGGGCCCAGCCCATCGCGGCGAGCACGACGACCGGCGACAGACGCGCGGTGAGAGCGAGCGGCAGAGGAAGAGAACGCAAGTCGCACTTCTCGTGGGGGAAGGGTGCGGAGCGGGTCCGCACTGCGGACGGGGACGCCAGTGTCACATGACTCCCTGTGAGGCGGAAGTATGAACTCGCTCCGTGCCTGTGCGGTGACAGTGCCTGACTGTGGACGCGTTGTGTGTCCTCTTATGTCCACCGCTCAGGTGCGGGCGGCGGGCACCCGCATCGTCGTCTCGATCCGTTCGACGGCGGCGAACGCCCCGTACGCGACGAGCCGCACGAGACTCGCGTCACTCCGCGACGGCTCCCGCCAGGCGGCCACGTCCTCCTCCGTTATCCGGTACGGCGCGAGCGCGGCCAGCACCGCCAACCGCGCCGCCGGCCGCTCCCGCCGGTTCGGGAAGCCGCGCAGCACGACCGGCGGATGTCCCCCGTCCCAGGCCCACAGCGTCTCCCGTACGAGGGTCAGGTCGTCCGTGTCGAGAAGGTCCGCGCCCGCGAGCGCCGCCGTGCGCAGGGCGTCGTAGGCCGGGCCCACCGGGGTTCCGGCCGCCCAGTCCGGGCCGGGGCCCGGCGTGTCCAGGAGGGGGAGTGCCGCTCCCGGTACGGCGCTGCGGCGCACGGTGCGGGCCACGCTGCGGCCGGCCAGGCTCCGTACGGCCCGGAACCGCTGGGCGTTGCCCGGCAGGAGCTGCTCGGTCAGCAGGGCCGACACGGTGCGGTTGATGAAGTGGAAGGCGAGGGCGGTGCCGAGGTAGGCGGGCGCCTGCCCGGCCGGGAACGGGTACGGCGTCAGGGCGGCGCCCGGGATCCTGGTGCGGCGGCCCCAGTCGAGCACACGGGCGTGCTCCTCGTGCTCCGGTGTGCCGCCGCGCGCCAGGTGCTCGGCGAGGGCGTGGTCGCCGGTGGCGTGCAGCAGGACGGTGTGCGCGTCCGCGCAGAACGGGCACTTGTTGGCGAGCGAGACACCGAGGGCGGCCAGCTCCTTGCCGGTACGGCTGCCGTCGCCCGCGATCAGGGACTCCCGCATCAACGCCCAGGCGGGCGCGAGGAGTTCGGGCGCGGAGGACAGGACCACGAAGGTCGGGGGCCGCTCTATTCCGAAGTCGACGGCGATCTGGTCGAAGACCTCGGCGGTGCGGCCGGTGGCGGACTTCGGCGACGGGGGCCGGGTGTGGCGGAAGGGTGTGGTCATGGCAGTAGCGTGCGCCGCCCGGGTGCCTCCGGTCGTCGTACGGTCGAAGGGAGTTGACGCTGCGTCGGCCGGGTGGCGTGGACCCGGAAAGTACTGCGTGGGGAGTAGTCCAGGAGTTGTCCACAGGGCTGACGACCGTGTCGGCGCGGCGGTCTACTGTGCGGTCATGAGCGGGTACCCGGTCGATGTGACCCCACGCAGGCGCCTCGCCGACGCTTCCCTCGCGGTCGTGATCGGCGCCCTCGTCATGACCCTCGCCGCCTTCGACGCGGACACCACGGCCGTCGACTACGCGCTGATCGCCCTGGCCTCGGCGGCCCTGGCGTTCTACCAGACGGCTCCGCGCGCGGTCCTCGTCGTGGCCACGGTGGCGGAGGCGGCCTACGTCCTGCACGCCCACCCGGGGCCGGTCGCCGGTCTGCCCGTGCTCGCCGCCATGCACACGGCGGCCCGCGCGGGACACCGCGGCTGGGCGGCCGGGGCGGGCGGGCTGTTCCTGGCCGCGTACTTCGCGACGGGACCCACGACCCAGCAGGTGGTCGAGCGGACCGCGCTCATCGCCGGCTGGTTCCTGTGCGCGGTGGTCACCGGCCTCGCCGACCGCAACTGGCAGGCGTATCTGCGCCAGACCGAACAGCGCGCCCTGGAGGCCGAACGCACCCGTGAGGAGGTCGCGTTGCGCCGCGCGGGTGAGGAACGCCTGCGCATAGCGCGGGAGTTGCACGACTCCCTCACCCACAGCATCTCGATCGTCAAGCTCCAGGCGGGCGTCGCCGTCCACCTCGCCCGCAAGCGCGGCGAGGAGGTGCCGCCCGCGTTGCTCGCCATCCAGGAGGCGGGCGGCGAGGCGATGCGGGAACTGCGGGCCACCCTGGAGATCCTGCGCACCACCGAGGAGCCCACCGGCACCCCCGAGCTGCTCGTCGAGCGGGCCTGCGCGGCCGGACTCGCCGTCGAACTCGCGGTGACGGGCGAGGAGCGCCCCCTCGCGGCGACGGTCGACCGCGCGGTGTACCGCATCGTCCAGGAGGCCCTGACCAACGCGGCCCGGCACGCGGGCCCGGCCAAGGTCAGCGTCCAACTCGACTACGGCGACGAGGACTTGACGATACGGGTGGAGGACGACGGGGCGGCCGACCCCGGCTGCCCGCCGAAGCCGGGCATCGGCCTCACCGGTATGCGCGAGCGCGTCACGGCCTTGGGCGGCACCCTGCACACCGCCCCGCGCGCGGAGGGCGGCTTCGCGGTCCGGGCCGAACTGCCCCTGGGGGAGGCGGGATGATCCGGGTCGTGGTCGTCGACGACCAGGCACTGATGCGCGCGGGCTTCCGCGCCCTCCTCGAAGCCGAGGACGGCATCGAGGTGGTGGGCGAGGCGGCCGACGGCGAACAGGGCGTGGCCCTCGTCCGCGCGCAACTGCCCGACGTCGCGCTCATAGACGTACAGATGCCGGTCATGACGGGCATCGAGGCGACCCGCCGCATCGCCGCCGACCCCGCCCTCGCCGCGGTCCGGGTCGTCATCCTCACCAACTACGGCCTGGACGAGTACGTCTTCGAGGCGCTCCGCGCGGGCGCCAGCGGCTTCCTCCTGAAGGACACCGATCCCGCGGACCTGCTCCAGGCGATCGACATCGTCGCCGCCGGCGAGGCCCTCCTCTCCCCGTCGATCACCCGCACCCTCATCGGCGAGTTCGTCTCCCGGCCCCCCGACCGCTCCACCGCCACCGGCCTCGAACACCTCACCCGCCGCGAACGCGAGGTCACCGCCCTGGCCGCCCGCGGCCTCACCAACGAGGAGATCGCCGCCCACATGGTCATCAGCCCCTTCACGGCAAAGACCCACATCAGCCGAGCCATGACCAAACTCGGCGCCCGCGACCGGGCCCAACTCGTCGTGTTCGCCTACGAGTCGGGCCTCGTGACGGCTCGCGCAACGGAATCCCGTTGCGGGGCGGAGACACCAGATCGCAGTCTGGGGCGATGACCGAGACGACACGCGCACAAGGCCCTGCCGTCCGCGAGGAGATCCTCGCCTACTACGCCCGCGGCGAGGAGGACGGCCGCCTCAGACAGGGCTCCGACCGGCTGGAGTTCTGGCGGACCCAGGACGTATTGCGGCGCCTGCTGCCCGATGCCCCCGCGAAGGTGCTGGACGTCGGCGGCGGCAGCGGCATCCACGCCGAGTGGCTCGCACGGGACGGGTACGGGGTCGAACTCGTCGACCCCGTACCGCTCCATGTGGAGCAGGCGGGCCGGCTGCCGGGGGTCACCGCCCGTGCCGGGGACGCCAGGGCGCTGCCCGCCGAAGACGCGTCGTACGACGTGGTGCTGCTGCTCGGGCCGCTCTATCACCTGCCCGAACGGGCGGACCGCGTACGGGCGTTGGGGGAGGCGCGTCGTGTCGTGCGACCGGGTGGGCTGGTGGTCGCGGCGACCATCAACCGGTTCGCGGGACTGCACGACATGCTCAGGCAGGAGCTGTACTTCACCGACCCGCACCGCGCGCTGGTCGACCGAGAGATGGAAGAGGGACGCCACGACTCCGAGGACGGCGGCCACTTCACGACCGCCTACTTCGCCCAACCCCACGAGGCCCCCGAGGAGTTCGAGGAGGCCGCACTCACCGTCGACGGTCAGTACGGCCTCGAAGGCGTCGCCTGGCTGATGGGTGGCATCGAGGACTGGCTGGACGACCCGGACCGCCGCGAGGCCGTCCTGGTGGCCAGCCGCCACATCGAGCGCGAGCCCACCCTGCTCGGCACCAGCGGTCATCTGCTCACCGCGGGCAGACGGCCCCGCTGACCGCCCGCCTCGCCGCGTCCGGTCAGCGGGCCGTCCTCGTGAGTTCGAGAAGCAGGGCCTGCTCGGGGTTGAGGTTCGGCAGGGGCAGGCCCGCGACGGTGAGCAGTGAGCCGGGGAGGGACAGGCCGTCGGCGAGGGCCGCGGACAGCCAGGCCGGTTCCGTGATCTCGTGGAACGACGGGAGGCCCAGTTCGGTGCGTACCCGTACCCGGTACGTTGCCTCGGGGGTGAGGCCGGGCAGCTGTACTCGCCCGTACTGGCCCTCGGGGGACGTGGTGAGCCGTGCCCAGCAGTACAGCGCGGCCGAGCCGTCGTGGGCCACGACTCCGTGGAGCAGGGTCGACTCGTCGGTGAGGTCGGCGCGGATCGTGCGGCCGCCGTGGAGCAGGGGGCGGAGTTCGCGGTGGAGGGCGGTCCAGGCGGTGAGGCGGGCCAGTTCCTCGGAGGAGCAGCGAGTCAGGTCCTGTTCGATCCCCGCATGGCCGAACAAGGCCGTGGTCAGGCGGAGTTGGTCGGAGCTGACGCGGTTCGTGGTGTGGCTGGTGCGCGGGCCCACGTGGGTGCCGACCAGTTCCGGGGGCAGTAGTTGCGCGGTCCAGCGCTGGATGGTCTGGCGTTCCACCGGGTCGTTGCAGTCCGAGGCCCAGACCCGGTCGGTCCGCTCCAGGATGCCCAGGTCGATCCGTCCGCCACCGGCGGCGCAGCTCTCGATCTCCAGGGCGGGGTGGCGCTCCCTGAGGGCGTCCATCAGCCGGTAGAGGGCCACCACCTGGGCGTGCGCCACGGGACGGTCGGCGGCGGAGTGCACGGTCTCGTGGAGTTCCCGGTTGTGGTCCCACTTGAGATACGCGATGGCGTACTTCTCCACGAGTGCGTCCAGCGCGTCCAACAGGTACTGCCAGGCATCCGGGTTGACCAGGTCCAGCACATGCTGGTGGCGGGCCGCCGGGCCGACCCCGCGGGCGGGGCCCAGCACCCAGTCGGGATGCTCGCGGGCCAGGTCGGAGTCCAGGTTGATCATCTCTGGCTCCACCCACAACCCGAACTCCATGCCGAGCGAGCGCACATGGTCCACCAGCGGGGTCAGCCCCTCGGGCCACACCACCGGGTCGACGGTCCAGTCGCCAAGGCCGGCGTCGTCCGAACGACGGCCCCGGAACCAGCCGTCGTCCAGCACGAACCGCTCGACACCGACCTCGGCGGCCCGGTCGGCGAGCCGTAGCAGCCGCTCCAGGTCGTGGTCGAAGTACACCGCCTCCCAGCTGTTGAGGATCACCGGGCGGGGGCCGCGCGGATGCGTGGGGCGGGCCCGGAGGAGGGTGTGGAAGCGGTCGGCGAGCCCGTCCAGGCCCTGCTCGGACCAGGCGAAGTGACAGACCGGAGCGGTGTACGACTCACCGGGCGCGAGCCGGATCTCCCCGGCCCGCAGGAGTTCACCGCCGCCGAGCACCCCCGCATGGGCACCCGCGCCCTCCGGCAACTGCTCGGCCAGATACCGCTGGTCGCCGCTCCAGGCCACATGGACCGCCCAGATCTCCCCGTCGCGGAAACCGAATCCTGGCACGCCCACCGCCATGACGTACGGCGAGTCCACTCCCGGCTTGCCCCGCCGCACCTCACGGGCATGGGTGCCGAAGCCCAGCGGCCGCCGCTGAGGTGACCGCTCCCGGCTCCACTTGCCGGTGAAGTCGAGGACCTCGGACGCCCGGCGCGGCAGCGGCAGCAGCGTCGTGACGCCCGCCAGGTCGTACGGCGCCGGGTCGGCGTCAGGCCGGCGGGTGAGCGTGGTCCGTGCGCCCAGTACCCCCGAGGGCTCCAGGCGGTAGGAGAGCGTGACGTCGAGTCCGGTGCCGGGGTCGGTAAGGTGAAGGGTCAACTCCCCGCCCGTAGAACGTGGTTGGTACGAACTGTCGGTCAGGGTCAGGCGGGGCGCGGCGAACGCGCCGGCGGCATGGCCCTCCTGGGCGGGGGTGCCGGACCAGGCGTCGGCCTCGGTGGGCCAGACGGTGAACCGGCGCGGGATGTCGACGGAGTTGTTGAGCACGGCGGGTTCGCCGGTCAGGGCGAGCGCGGCCAGGGCGTCCTGCGTGAGGTCGCCCAGGTCGGCCCCCCAGTGCAGCACCCTGGGCACCGGCTCGGTGAGCTCCACGACGAGGGCGGTGCCCGCCGCGCGCAGGATGTGGATCCGCGCCGTGGTGTCCGGCATGAACAGTCCTTTCCGAGCGCCCGGTGCCACCGGACGGGCCCGGCTCAGTGGGCCCGTCCGGCGGCCGGACAGGGAGTGCGGAGGAGGGGTGGGGTCACTTCTTGGCGAGCAGCTGCTTGCTCTGGTTCTGCATGTCCGTGAAGACGGAGTCGCTCTTCTGACCGGCGAAGTAGGCCTGGAACAGGGGCTGGAACGCGTCCTGGAGCGCCGCGCCGTTGCCGTAGACCGGGGACGGGTAGAGCACCTTGTCCTTGATCATGTCCGTGAAGACGGACAGGTCGACGCCCGTCTTGGCCAGCGCCGCGGCCGAGGCGTCCATGGAGGCCGGGATCGACGGGAAGAAGGTGCCCGTCAGGGAGGCCTTGGACTGGCAGGCCTCACTGCCCATGTACGAGACCCACTTCCAGGCCAGGTCGGGGTTCTTGGTGCCGGCCCAGATGTTGTTGCCGTTGGAGTTGCTCAGCACGGACCTGGTCTTGCCGTCGGGGCCGTAGGGAGTGGGGGCGATCCCGACCTTGACGCCGGGGATCTTCACGAAGGTCGAGGCCTCCCACGAACCACCGGTCTCCATCGCGACCTTGCCGGAGGACAGCAGGTCGACGTCGCTGACGCTGTCGTTGAACTGCCCGATCTTCGGCGCGTAGCCCTTGTCGGTCAGGGAGCGGATCCAGTCCATGGTCTTCACGAACCGCGGGTCGGCGTAGTTGAACACCGTCGGCCAGGTGGTCTTGTCGCCCAGCCGCCAGCCCGTGGTGCTGACCAGCGGGTTCCAGGTGAACTGGCCGATGAAGTCCTTCGACGCGATCTCCCCGTAGCCGTACGTCTTGATGTGCGACTTGTCGAAGCCCTTCGCATCGCCGCGCCGGCCCTTGGTGTCGATCGTCAGGTGGGCGATCATCTTGCCCAGCGTGCCGCCGTTGTCGGGGTTCCAGTTCAGCGACTTGACGTCCTGGTCGGTGTACCCGGCCTTCTTGATGGCGTCCTCGTTGAAGTAGACGCCGGACGCCGCCCAGTCCAGGGGCAGGGCGTACTGCTTGCCGTCGGTGAACTTCCAGGCGTCCACGCCGACCGAGAACCGGGACAGGTCGAAGTTGTCCTTCTTGATGTAGTCGTCCATCGCCAGCAGTTGGTGCTGGGAGGCGTACGCCTGGAAGAACTGGACGCTGTTCTGGAAGGCGTCGGGCGCGTTGCCGGCCACGAATCCGGCGGTCAGCTTGGTGAAGTAGTCGTTCACGTTGTACTGCGTGATCTTCACCTTGGTGCCGGGGTTGGCCTTCTCGAAGTCCGTGGCGCACACCTTGTACGCGGCGGCCTGCTTGTCGTCCCAGGTCCACCAGTTGACGGTCTTCGAACCACCGGCGGAGGAGGAGCCGTTGGAGCACGCGGAGAGCAGCGCGGCCAGCGTGAGCGTGGCGCCCAGCGCGACCGTCTTCCGAACTCCCTTGATTCTTCTCATTGTTCCTTCTCTCGGGATGACGCGGTCGGTGCGGGGGACGGCTGCACCAGCGGATGGGACGACGTCTTGAGGAGGGCGCCGAAGGCGCCCAGTGCGATGGCCAGGTCCTCGGGCCCGCCGGCGTCGTGGCCGTTGAACTCCCAGAGCCGCAGCTCCTTTGGGCCGGCGTAGGCGTGGTAGGCGGCGATCGCGGTGACGGCCGGGCACACCTCGTCGCGCAGCCCGGCGGAGAACCAGGCCGGGGCGTTCGCGCGGCGGGCGAAGGCGAGTCCGTCGAAGTAGCCGAGGGTGTCGAAGGTCTGCTCCACCAGGTCCCGGCGGGCCGCCAGATAGCCGATGATCTCGGCGTAGGGCTCGGCGGAGGTGAGCCGGGTGGCGTGCCGGATGTCGCAGAGGAACGGCGACTGGAAGTGGGCGGCGGCGAGGTCGGGCACCAGTCCGGCGACCGCGAGGGCGATGCCGCCGCCCTGGCTGGGGCCGACCACGGCGACCCGCTCCGGGTCGACGAGATCGGTACGGGCGCGCAGCGCGTCCACGGCCCGGACGGCGTCGGTGAACACCCGCCGGTAGACGTAGGTTTCCTTGTCCTCGATGCCCCGGGTGAGGAATCCGGGATGCGCCGGGCCGCTGCCGACCGGGTCGGGGGTCGCGCCCCCGCCCGCCCACGCGCCGCCCTGACCGCGCGCGTCCACCAGCAGATGCGCGTACTCGGCGGACGCCCACAGCAGGTCGTCGATCGGGGCACCGCGCCCACTGCCGTAGCCATGGAACTGGACCACGGCGGGCAGCGTGCCGCCCCGCTGCCGGGGCATCCGCAGCCAGGCGCGGACGGGGTGCCCGCCGAAGCCGGGCAGTACGGCGTCGAAGACGTCGACCGTCTCCAACCCGGTGGCGACCTCGGTCAGTTGGAGGGTGGCCTCCTGTCCGGCGCGGGTCTCGGCGAGGGTGCCCTTCCAGAAGGTGTCGAAGTCGGCGGGCTCCCGGTAGGCGCTGCGATAGGCGAACAGCTCGGGTACGTCCTGTTCGGTCAGCACGGCACCGGCTCCCCTCGGGGCCGCAGATCGGTGTCCAACTCGACCTGGTGACCGGCCGGAAGCAGCAGCTCGGCCGTCCGGTCGCGATACCGGATCCGTACCGGCTCACCGGCGTCACCCGCGTGCCTGCGCACGGTCGCACCGGTCAACTCGCCCTCGTTCCAGGCGAAGTCGACGGCCAGACCGCCCCGGCAGCGCAGGTCGCGGGCCTCGCCCTCGGCCCACTGCGCGGGCAGCGCGGGCAGCAGATGGAGCGTGCCGGTGTGGCTCTGGACCACCATCTCGGCGAGGCCGGCCATCAGCCCGTAGTTGCCGTCGATCTGGAACGGCGGATGCGTGGAGAACAGGTTGGGCAGCAGCCCGCCCCAACGCGAGCCGTCCACCGGGGCGTTCACTCCGGAGTCGCCGTCAAGTGGCCGTACGGCTTCGAGGAACAGCGAGCGCGCGGTGGGGGCATCGCGCAGCCACGCCCGCAGAGCGATCTTCCAGGACCAGGACCAGCCCATCGCCCCGGGCCCGCGCCGGTCCATCGACTTCCTTGCGGCGTCGGCCAGTTCGGGGGTCGAGTCGGGATCGATCAGACCCAGCGGGTGTACGGCGATCAGGTGCGAGAGATGACGGTGGTGCGGGTCGGCCTCGGTGAGGTCCTCGGCCCACTCCTGGAGCCGGCCCTCCGGCGAGACGGGCAGTGGGCGCAGCCGGGGCAACGCCGCGCGTATCTCGCCGGTCAGTGGGGTGTCCAGATCGAGCAACTCGGCTGCCAGCAGGGCCCGTTGGAAGGTGGCCCGGATCAGCGCCAGGTCCATGGCGGCGGAGCGGGTCAGGGACCTTGGGACGCCGTCGGCCAGGAACAGGTTCTCCGGGGAGGTCGACGGCAGGGTGTCGAGGTAACCCGTGCCGTCGTCGACCAGCCAGTCGATAAGGAACTCGGCGCAGCCACTGAGCAACGGCCAGGCACGCTCCCGCAGAAAGACGAGGTTGCGGGTGAACTCGTAGTGGTCCCACAGGTGTTGGGACAGCCACGCGCCGCCCATCATCCACAGCGCCCACGAGGTGTTGCCGTGCCCCATGCCGACCGGCAGCGCCCATCCCCACGGATCGGTGTTGTGGTGGGCCACCCAGCCGCGCGCACCGTACAACTCCCGTGCCACACGCGTGCCTTGGACGGCCATGCGGTCCAGCAGGTCGAAGAGGGGCGCGTGACAGGCGCTGAGCCCGACCGTCTCCGCGCCCCAGTAGTTCATCTGGGTGTTGATGTTGATCGTGTAGTTGGACGACCAGGCGGGGCGCAGCTCGGCGTTCCAGATGCCCTGGAGGTTGGCCGGGGGGCCGGTGTGCGGGCGGGAGGCGGTGGCCAGGAGATGGCGGCCGAGCTGGAACAGCACGGTGGCGGTGAGGAGTTCGTCGTCGCCGCCGAGGATGTCGCGGGCGACGTCGTAGGTGCCGGAGCGGCGCGGCCCGACACGCAGGGACGTGCCGCCCAACAGAGCCCGTACGTCTGCCTCGTGGTCCTTGAGGAGACGGTCGGCGCCCTGTGCGAGGGCCCGCGCCGCGAGTTCGGCGGCCTCGGCCGGATGGGCGGAGCGGTCCACGGCCGGGGCCCCGCTCCAGTCGCGGTGGGCCGCGGTGGAGCTGGCGAGGGTGAGCAGGACGTGCGAGGCGCCGGTGACGCGCAGGCCTCCCTCGTCGTCCACGGTCGTCGTGCCGTCGGTGCCCACGGCGAGCGCGAGGGCGCCGAAGGGGTCGTAGCCGTCGACGGGACCGTCCGCGTAACGCAGCGGTTCCGCGACCTCGGGTTCGTGCTCGGGGGCGCCGTCCACCGGTATCTCGATGCCCAGCGTGATGCCGTCGGGCGCGGCCGAGCGGAGCAACTCCCGCAGCGGGGTGGACAGTTCGACGGCCAGGTCGACCGTGCCGGCGTCCGCGTCCAGCGTCACGCACAGCGCACCGGTGACGGCGTCGGCCCAGACCCGGCGCCGTACCGTCGTCCCGTCGAGGTCGAAGCCGTCCTCGGCGACCGCGGTGTCGAGGTCGAGCGTCCGGCCGAGGTACTGGGCGCGCTCGCCGCCCGGCACGGTCAAGTGCAGGTCGGCGTACGGCAGATACTCCTGGGTGTAGGACCCCTCGAAGGTCATCAGGAGGGACTCGGCGCGGTCCTGGTCGCCGGCGCGCAGCGCGGCGCGGACCTCTTCGAGCCGCTCCGGTCCTGCCCCTTGCGCGCGGAGTGCGGCGAGAGCGGTGGCCGGTCCGCCGGGGGTGCCGGACCAGACGGTGGAGTCGTTGATCTGGATACGGGTCCGGCCGGTGCCGCCGAAGACCATCGCGCCGATCCTGCCGTTGCCGACCGGGGCGGCCTCCGTCCAGGTGGCGGCGGGCGCGGGCCAGCTCAGCACCAGGTCGCTGGAGTGCATGGCTGTGTCGTCCAATCGCGGGGTACGGCCGGTCACTTGAGGCCGGAGAAGCCGATGGAGTTGACGATGCGCTTGCCGAAGGCGACGAACAGCAGCAGCATCGGCAGGGCCGCGACCAGGGCGGCGGCCATCAACCCGGCCCAGTCGGGGGCGGCTTGGGGCGAGGACTGCTTGAAGACGCCGAGCGCGAGGGTCAGCGGCTCCACGTCCTGGCTGTTGGTGATCAGCAGCGGCCAGAAGTAGTCGTTCCAGGCGTTGACGAACATCAGCAGCGACACGGTCGCGATCGGAGCCGACGACATCGGCAGCACGATCCGGAAGAAGATCCGCAGCGGGCCCGCCCCGTCGAGGATCGCGGCCTCCTCGACCTCGTTGCTCAGCCCCAGCATGAACTGCCGCAGGAAGAACAGCGTGAACGCCTGGAAGAGCGCCCCGGGCAGGATCAGTCCGGCGAACGTGTTGGTCAGGCCGAGGTCTTTGACGAACACGAAGTTGGGCAGCAGCGTGAAGACGCTGGGCACCATCAACGCGGTGATGAGAATGTTGAAGACCAGGTTGCGGCCACGCCAGTGCAGCCGGGAGAACGCGTAGGCGCCGGCCGAGGCGAACAGGACGATCAGCACGGTCTGCACGGACGCGTAGATCAGCGAATTGCGCAGGTACAGCGCGATGTTGATGGCCGCGCCCGAGCCGCCCTGGGCCTGTGCGTCGGCGGTTGAGGCGATACCGAGGACGCGTTCGAAGGCACCCCAGGTGAAGCCCACCGGCAGCGGTGAGGACGGGTGCGTCGACAGCTTGTAGTTGTTGGACAGCGCGGTGCGCAGGATCCAGTAGAACGGGAAGAGGGTGATCAGGACGACGATGCCCAGATAGGTCCAGGCGACGATCCTGCCGGGGGAGAGGCTTCTGCGGTTCTTCCGCGGCCGGGGCCGCGCGGTGGCCGCCCGGCCGGGGGCGAGGGTGACTGCCATGACGGGCTCCTTCAGCTGAGGTCGGATTCATTGGCGCGGGCGAGCCGCAGCTGGGTGAAGGTGACCGTGATGAGCAGGGCGAACAGGGCCAGCGAGAGGGTGGCGGCGTAGCCGAAGTCGAACTGCCTGAACGCCTTGCTGTAGATGTACATCTGCAGCACGTTCGAGGCGTTCGCCGGGCCGCCCTGGGTGGTGACCTGCACGATGTCGAACACCTGGAAGGAGTTGATCACCGTCAGGACGACCACCATGACCAGGATCGGCCGCAGCAGCGGCACTGTGAGGCGCCGGAACATCTGCACTTCGCCGGCGCCGTCCACCCGGCCGGCCTCGTAGATGGTGGAGGGGATGGTCTGCAGTCCGGCGAAGATCAGCAGGGAGTAGTAGCCCATCCACTTCCAGATGCTGATCGCGGCGAGGGACGGGATGGCCCAGGCGCTGCTGCCGAAGAAGAGGATGGAGTGGCCCGTCAGATGCTGCAGGACGAGGCTGACGACACCGAGGGAAGGGTCGAGCATCCACTGCCAGACCAGCGCGGCGATGACGTTGGAGATCAGGAACGGCAGCAGGATCACTCCGCGCAGCGCCGACGACTTGGTCACCCGGTGCAGCACCACGGCCGTCACCAGGGAGGCCAATGTGCCGAAGACGACGGCCAGGATCACGAAGTAGACGGTGACGAGCAGGGAGTGCCAGAAGACGTCGTCGCCGAACATCTGGTGGAAGTTGGCCAGTCCCACCCAGTGCGGCGGGGTGAGGACATGGAAGTCGGTGAAGCTGAGGTAGATGCCTCGGAGGGTCGGATAGGCGTAGAAGACCGCGAATCCGACTACGGAGGGAATGATCAGCAGGAGTGCGACCGGCAGGTCGCGGCGGCGGGCCGCCGCGGACCTGGTCGGCGCGTATCGGCTCGCTCTGCGGGCCGAACGGGTCTTGCGGATGCGGGGGGTTGAGCCGGGGGCGGTGGCCGTGGTGGTCACCGCGGCGGACGGCGGTGGGGTCGGCGTCTTGGGCTCGCCCTGTGATGTGACCACCACGGAACTCTCCTCGGATGTCGGTCGGTTGGAGGTTGGTCGGGTCGGACGGACGACCGTCAGAGGGTGATGCGGTCCACGTCGGAGGCGTAGTCCGAGGCGTTGCCGAAGGTGATCGTGTTGTCGCCGGCCTTCAGCTGGACGGGCACCGTGATCGAGCTCGGCTGCCCCCAGTTGTTGTCGTTGCTGCCGGGCAGGAACTGCTGGAAGGAGGTGTCACCCGTGCCGATGATCATCGTGCGGCCGGTGGAGCCGTCGGTGTAGTCGAGCTTCATCAGGTAGGTGCCGTCGCGGGGCGCGGTGACGTGGTTGACCGCCAGGGTTCCGGTGCCGCCGAGGTTGCCGACCTTCTTGCCGCCCGAGCACGCGGAGCAGTCGCCCACGGAGGCGTTGCCGGTGAGGGTGTTCCCGGAGGCCTCGGCCTCGTAGGACACCGGTCCGCCGGCCGCCGGGGTGGTGACGTCAACTGCCTTGCTGGGGGCGGACGTTCGGGCCTTGGCGTCATGCGCGACCACGGTGAGGGAGTAGGCGGTACCGGCCTGCAGACCGCTCACGGTGGCGGAGGTGCCGGTGACGGTGGCCTTCTTGGTGCCGTTGGCGTACACGTCGTAACCGGTGGTCTTCGTACCGGAGTTCACCGCGCTCCAGGCGAGCGAGACGCTGCCGGCCGTCGACGCGGTGCCGTGCACGTTCAGCGGTACACCCGGGTGGCTGCCGGTCGCGGCGGGCGTGATGCGCAGCAGACGCGAGCCGTGCGGGGCCAGGTTGTCGGTGAACCTGCCGCTCACCGAGCCGAGGTTCTTGTGGCTCCACAGGTCACGGACCTTGGCCTTGCCGCTGATGCCGAGGTCGCTGAAGTCCGCGGTCACGTCCGAGTAGCCCTTGCCCAGGTTGAACAGGGCCACGGTGTAACTGCCGTCCGAGTTGCGGGCGTACCAGGTCTGCTGGGGCGTCTTCTGGCTGACCGGCCTGGCCGGGTTGCCCGCCTGGTCGACCGCGATGACCTCGTCGTTGGTGAGCAGCTTCAGGCCGTACTTGTCGAGCTTGGTGAGGTCGTCACCGATGTACAGCGGCGCGGCCTCGATGGCCCACAGCGTCATGTAGCTCTGCCGCTCGGTCTGGTTGACGCCGTCCATGACGTCCGAGCCCACGTCGAGCGAGTCGAGGTTGTTCCAGTGGCCGGGCCCTGCGTCGTCGATCCACGGCACGACGTCGTTCCAGCGCGCCTTCACGGAGTTGTTCCACGTCACCAGGGTGTCGCAGTAGCACTCGACGTCCGTGTCGATGCGCCAGCCGTTGGAGTTGGCCTTCCAGACGTCGGCCTGGTTGTGGCTGAGCGACCAGGACAGGGTGAACTCGATGGGCCGCCCGGTGTTCTTCAGGGCGGTGTGCCAGGCCTGGATGTCGGGGACGTTGTTGTGCGCCGCGTCGCCCTGGTTGGAACCGGGGCCCACGCCGTCGATCTTGAGGAAGTCGACGCCGAAGGAGGCCAGTTGGTCGGCCTCGGACTGGATGTACTTGGTGGTGCAGGGGCTGGAGAAGTTCAGCTGGTAGGAGACGTCGTCCCAGCCGCTGGTCTTGCGCAGGTCCGGGTAGACGATGTCCTTGGTGGTGCAGCCCGGCGCGTTGTAGATCGGCGTCCTGCCGTCGTTGTACGCCTGCTGGTAGAGGCCGACGGCCAGATAGAGGCCGAACTTCAGTCCCTTGCGGTGGAGTTGGTCCGCGAGGTACTTCATCCCGTGCGGGAACTTCGTCAGGTTCGGGGTCGGCCGGGCATAGGCGTCGCCCTTGGCGTCGTTCCAACCGGCGTCCACGTTCACGTAGTTGTAGCCGTGCGACTTCAACTTCGAGGACAGCACGTCCGCCTGCTGCAGGACGTGCGCCTCGGTGAGCCAGTCCCCGCCGTAGCCGGGGAAGTTGGTCGACTCGACGCTCCAAGTGCTGTAGCCCATGTAGGGCTTGGCGGCCACGAGAGGCGTGGTCGTGGCGGTCGTGGTACCGGATGCCTGGGCCCCCGAGGCGTCCGCGGCGGTCGCGGCCCGTGCGGAGGCGGGCACGACGAGCGCCGCCGTCAGCGCGGTGAGGCAGGTGAGAGTTCTCAGACGTGTGGGTCGAGCTGGACGAGGCATGTGTTCACTCCGTCAGGGCGCGGCTGCAGGCGGGGTTCCCGCCTGAGGTGTCGAGGTGCGGGGAGCCTCTCGGTGGTGGTCGTCCCGGGACATCACCGAGGGGGTTCGCTGGGACCAACGGGCGAGTGGGTGGGGGCCACACACTCCTCACCGGCGCAGGACCGTCCCGTCCGCCCCGACGAGGAGTGCGGCGAATCTAGGCTTAGTTTCCTTCCAGCGTCAACATAGTCGACCGGCGGAAAACTCCGACCTTTGTGTGGCCAGGTGGGGGGTTTCGGCCACCTGCTGCCGAATGACCTGCGGTTTCAGGCCCATAGGGCCGATGAATATCCCTTGTCTTACTTTCCAAAGGAAAGGTAACGTCGCCCCATGACCCTCGCCGACCAGCCGCCCGCGGCCGCACTCGTCCTGCAGACCCTGCTCCAGCACGGTCCGCTGAGTCGCGCCGAGATCGGCCGGCGGACCGGACTGACCGCGGGAGCCGTCACCAAGGTGGCCACCTCGCTGATGGCCGACGGCTGGATCACCGAGGGCGGTCGGCCCGCCACCGAGCGGACGAACGGCCGCCCGGCGACCCCGGTCGAAGTACGGCCCGAACGCGCCCTGTTCGCCGGTGTGAAGGTCACCGGTGAGGAACTCATCGGCGTGCTGGCCGATCTGACGGCCCGTCCACTGGCCTCCCGGCGTGTCCGCCTCGACTCGCGCGACGTGGGCACCGTGGTGCTGGCCATCGCCCGGCTCGTGGACGAACTGCGTGCGGCCGCGCACCTGGAGGGCACCGCCGACCTCCACGGCGTCGGCGTCACCATCTCCGGCGACGTGGACAGCCAGTTGGGCACGGTCCAGTACTCGCCCTTCCTCAACTGGCGCCGGGTGCCGCTCGCCCAGCTCGTCGAGACGGCCACCGGGACACCCACGGTCATCGAGAACGACGTACGCGCCCTGACCGTGGCCGAGCAGTGGTTCGGGGCCGGCGTCGGACTGTCGATCTTCGCCCTGGTCACCGTCGGCGCAGGCATCGGCGCCGGACTCTGTGTCGCCGGCCGGGTCGTCTCCGGAGCGCACGGCGTCGCGGGCGAGGTGGGGCACCTCCCGGTGAGCGGCACCGACCGGGTCTGCACCTGCGGCAACACCGGGTGCGTGGAAGCGGTGGCCTCCACCCACGCGATCGTCGAACAGGCCCGACAGGCCACCGGCGACGCGGAGTTGACCATGGACGGCGCGATCCGCCTGGCGCACACCGGCGACCCCGCCGTCCGGGCCGTCTTCGCCCGCGCCGGACACGCCGTGGGCCTCGCCCTGGCCTGCGTCGCCAACCTCATCGGACCGGAGCGCATCATCATCTCCGGCGAGGGCGTCGCCTCCTACGACCTCTTCGCCGACCACATCCGCCAGGCCTTCGTGGACCACGCCTTCGGTGCCGCGGTCGACTGCGATCTGGTGGTCCGCCCCCTGCCGTTCGAGGAGTGGGCGCGCGGCGGGGCGGTGGTCGCGGCACAGCGCGTGTTCGCTCCCGCGAAGTAGGGCGGCAACGGACATGGGTGGGCTCCTGAACACCGGTCGCCCCTGCGGCCCGACGCGCGCCGAAGGGTGCACGCCCCGGTCGATAGTCTGCTGAACGATCAGGGCAACCACGCGCGCGATCACCGAGGTGAGACATGTCCTTCACCACCCGCCCCACCCTCCAGGGCACCTTCGGCATGGTGTCCTCCACCCACTGGCTGGCCTCGCAGTCCGCGATGGCCGTCCTGGAGGACGGCGGCAACGCCTACGACGCCGCCGTCGCCGGGGCCTTCGTCCTGCACGTCGTCGAGCCGCACCTCAACGGCCCGGCCGGCGAGGTGCCCATCCTGCTCGCCCCGGCGGGCCGCGAGGTGCGGGTGCTGTGCGGACAGGGCGTCGCCCCCGCCGGAGCCACGATCGACCACTACAGCGGACTCGGTCTGGATCTCGTACCCGGCACGGGCCCCCTCGCCGCGGCCGTCCCAGGTGCCTTCGACGCCTGGATGCTGCTGCTCCGCGACCACGGCACGAAGTCCCTCGCCGACGTCCTGAAGTACGCCATCGGGTACGCCGAGGACGGGCACGCGTGCGTGGAGAACGTCGGCGCGACCGTCGAGACCGTACGGGAACTCTTCGAGACGGAGTGGACCTCGTCGGCGGACGTGTACCTGCCCGGCGGCAAGGCGCCCCGCCCCGGCGAGCTGTTCCGCAACCCCGCCCTCGCCGCCACCTGGAAGCGCCTGCTCGCTGAGGTCCACGGGGCGGGGGACCGGGAGGCCCAGATCGAGGCGGCGCGGGCGGTGTGGCGGTCCGGGTTCATCGCCGAGGCCCTGGTACGGCAGTCCGGGCGGCCCACCATGGACACCAGCGGCGAGCGCCACACCGGCACCCTCACGGCCGCCGACCTCGCCTCCTGGTCCGCGTCCTACGAGGCACCCGCGACCTACGACTGGAACGGCTGGACACTCTGCAAGGCCGGCCCCTGGAGCCAGGGCCCGGCGTTCCTCCAGCAACTCGCACTCCTCCCGCCCGAGTTGCCCGCCTACGAGACCGCCGACTACGTCCACCTCCTGATCGAGGGCTGCAAGCTCGCGATGGCGGACCGGGAGGCCTGGTACGGGGACGCGGGCGAAGAGGCCGTACCGCTGGGGGAGTTGCTGTCGGCGGACTACAACGCGGCGCGGCGGGAGCTGATCGGCGAGAAGGCGTCGTACGAGCTGCGGCCGGGCAGCCCCGGAGGGCGCGTTCCGCGGCTGAGCGGGCACGCGCGCGTGGTGGCGCCCGCGGAGCCGGGGTTCGACCCGATGGGGGCGGGGGAGCCGACCGTCGCGCGGCTCACGGCCGACGGCGGTACCCGGGGCGACACCTGCCACCTCGACGTCGTCGACCGCTGGGGCAACATGATCGCGGCCACGCCCAGCGGCGGCTGGCTCCAGTCCAACCCGGTGGTGCCCGAGCTTGGCTTCCCCCTCGGCACCCGGCTGCAGATGGCCTGGCTGGAGTCGGGACTGCCCAACTCCCTTGCTCCGGGCCGCCGTCCGCGCACCACGCTCACCCCGTCGATCGCCCTGCGCGACGGAGTCCCGGTGCTGGCCTTCGGCACACCCGGCGGGGACCAGCAGGACCAGTGGCAGCTGCACTTCTTCCTGGCGGTCGCCACGCGCGCGAAGGCACGCGGCGGGCTCGACCTCCAGGGCGCCATCGACGCCCCGAACTGGCACAACGACAGCTTCCCCGGCTCCTTCTACCCGCGCGGCATGCGACCGGGCAGCGTGACCGTCGAGTCCCGGATGGACGCGACGGTGGTCGAGGAACTGCGCCGGCGCGGCCACGACGTGACCGTGGGGGACGCCTGGTCGGAGGGGCGGCTGTGCGCGGTCGCCCGGGACCCGGCGGCCGGGATCCTCTCGGCGGCGGCGAACCCGCGCGGCATGCAGGGGTATGCCGTCGGACGCTGATCCGGAGGGCGACACGGACAGTGAATCGGACGGTGATCGCGAATCCGGGTGTTCATGGTGATTCCACCCGGAGTGCACCGGGCGGGTGTGGATTGTCAGTGGCCCGTGCTCTCATGGAGACATGATCGAAGACACCGAAACCATCGACGAGTTTCTCGTACAGCACACGGCCGACGTCGAGGACGCGATCCGCAAGGCGGCGGCGGCCGAGATCATGCCCCGCTTCCGGCAGCTCGCCGCGCACGAGATAGACCAGAAGAGCGGCCCGCACGACCTGGTCACGGACGCCGACCGCAACGCCGAGCGACACCTCACGCAGGTGCTCGGCGCCCTCCTGCCCGGCTCCGTCGTGGTCGGCGAGGAAGCGGTGCACGCCGACCCGGAGACCTACGAGGCGCTCCAGGGCGACGCCCCGGTCTGGATCGTCGACCCGGTCGACGGGACCCGCCAGTTCGTGCGCGGCGAGACCGGCTTCTGCACGCTGGTCGCACTCGCCCGGCAGGGCGAACTGCTCGCGTCCTGGACCTACGCCCCCGCCCGCGACCAACTGGCCACGGCGGTGAAGGGCGGCGGCGCCTTCCTCGACGGCGTCCGGCTGCGCCCCGGAGCCCCGGACCCCGCCCGGGACCTGGAAGTGGCCACCTCCCACCCGGACTACACGACGGACGCCCAGAAGCGCGCCCTGCTCGGCCTCTGGGCGGACGGGGTGCGCACGCGCCCGTGCGGCTCGGCCGGCCTCGAGTATCTCGCCATCGCCAAGGGCGAGTTGGACGCCACCGCCTTCAGTTGGGAAGCGGCGTGGGATCACGCGGCCGGCCTGCTCCTCGTCGAGGAGGCGGGCGGCGCCCACCTCACGCTCACCGGAGAGCCGTTCCGCATCACGGGCGGCAACGCACTGCCGTTCACGGCGGCCCGGGACGCGGCGACGGCCCGGCGCGTCATGGAACTGCTGCGGGCGTCCTAGGGTCACGGGTTCCGCACACTGGACGGACCGGCCCCGGGGATGTCAGTCCCGCGGCATATCCTGACCCCGAGTGGCCATGGGCTGACGAAGAAGGGGTCCGAAGGTGCCGTCGATGCTCGATGCGGTCGTGGTGGGTGCGGGGCCGAACGGACTGACGGCTGCCGTGGAGCTGGCCCGGCGCGGCTTCTCCGTGGCCGTGTTCGAGGCACGGGACACCGTCGGCGGCGGCGCCCGCACCGAGGAGCTCACCCTCCCCGGCTTCCGGCACGACCCCTGCTCGGCGGCGCACCCGCTGGGCATCAACTCGCCCGCGTTCCGCGCCCTGCCCCTGGAGCGCTACGGCCTGGAGTGGCTGCACGCCGAGCTGCCCATGGCGCACCCGTTCACCGACGGCAGCGCGGCCGTGCTCTCCCGGTCCGTCGCGGAGACGGCCGCCTCCTTCGGGCCGCGCGACGCGGGGACGTACCGCAGGCTGGTCGAGCCCTTCCTCCCCAAGTGGGACACCCTGGTCCGCGACTTCATGTCCCTGCCGTCCACCTCGCTGCCCCGCGACCCGGTCACCCTCGCCCGCTTCGGCCTGGCCGGACTGCCCCCGTCGACCTGGCTGACCAGCCGTTTCCGGGACGAGCGCGCCAAGACCCTGTTCGCCGGACTGGTGGGTCACGTCATGGCCCCGCTCAGCGGCTTCGCCACCGGAGCCATCGGCCTGGTCTTCGCCCTCGCGGCACACGCGCGCGGCTGGCCGGTGGCCCGCGGCGGCTCCCAGTCCATCTCGGACGCCCTGGCCGCCTACCTGAAGGACCTCGGCGGCGAGATCCACACCGACTACGAGGTCAAGCGCCTCGACGACCTCCCCCCGGCCCGCGCCTACGTCTTCGACACCTCGCCCACCGCCCTGGCGAAGATCGCCGGCTTCGGCAACTACTACGAGAACTTCCGCTACGGCCCCGGAGTCTTCAAGGTCGACTACGCCCTGGACGGCCCGGTCCCCTGGACCGCCAAGGAGGCGCGCACCGCCGGCACCGTACAGATCGGCGCCGACAGCACGGAGATCGGCAACGCCCTGCGCGCCGCCTCCCGCGAGAACCGCGCCCCCGACCGGCCGTTCATGATCACCGTGCAGCCCGGCGTCGTCGACCCCACCCGGGCCCCGGCCGGCAAGCAGGTCTTCTGGGCCTACGGCCATGTCCCCAGCGGCTGGACCGGCGACCTCACGGACGCCCTGGAACGCCAACTGGAGCGCTTCGCTCCGGGTTTCCGCGACCGCGTCCTCGCCCGCGCGACCGCGGGCCCGCCCGAACTCGCCGCCCGCAACGCCAACTACGTGGGCGGCGACATCGGCACCGGCGCGGTCTCCGGCCTCCAGATCCTCCTCCGACCCAAACTCTCCCTCTCTCCCTACGGCACCCCGCACCCGGCCGTCTTCATCTGCTCCTCGGCGACCCCGCCGGGCCCCGGTGTGCACGGCATGTCGGGACACAATGCGGCGAAGGCCGTCTGGCGCAGACTGAGGCAGTCATGACCACCAACAACACCACCATCAAGCTCGTCCAGGGCGACATCACCCGTCAGACCGCCGACGCGATCGTCAACGCGGCCAACTCCTCACTCCTGGGCGGCGGAGGCGTGGACGGCGCGATCCACCGCCGGGGCGGCCCCGCGATCCTGGAGGCCTGCCGAAAACTCCGCGCCTCCCACTACGGCAAGGGCCTGCGCACCGGCCAGGCGGTCGCGACGACAGCGGGCGAACTCGACGCCCAGTGGGTGATCCACACCGTGGGCCCCGTCCACTCCCGCGAGGAGGACCGCTCGGACCAACTCGCCTCCTGCTACCGGGAGTCGCTGCGCGTCGCCGACGAACTCGGCGCCCGCACGGTCGCGTTCCCCGCCGTCTCCGCCGGCATCTACGGCTGGCCGATGGACGACGCGGCACGCATCGCGGTGGAGACCGTACGCGCGGCGGACACGTCGGTCGAGGAGGTCACGTTCGTGCTCTTCGACGAGGCGGCGTACGAGGCGTTCGACCGCCAGGTCAGCTGACCAAGGGGCGTAGTCCCTCTGCCTCACGCGTCGATCACGACGTCCTCCAGCGGCTTCGAGCAGCAGAGCAGGATCTTGTTCTGGGCGATCTCGCGTGGCCGGATGCCCCCGTTGTGCCGCATGTCGACGGAGCCGGAGACCAGGGTCGTCTTGCAGGTGCCGCACATGCCCTGCGCGCACGAGGCCGGCAGGCTGAGGCCGGCTCGGGACGCGGCGGCGAGGAGCGAGGTGTCGGCGTCGCACTCGATGGTGCGTCCGGTGCGGGTGAACTCGACCTTGAAACCGGTGTCCGCGGAGGTGGCGGGGGAGGAGTCGGTCTGCGTGGTCAGTGCCTCGAACGTGAAGCTCTCCTCGTGGTAGTGGTCCATGTCGAGGCCCGCGTCCGACAGCATCCGCCGTACGGCGGCCATGTAGGGGGCGGGGCCGCAGGTGAAGACCTCCCGTTCGAGGAAGTCCGGCGCGATCTGCCGGAGTGTCTCGATCGTGAGCCGGCCGCGGTGTCCGCCCCACGGGGCGTACGGGCGGTCCTCCTCGCAGATGTGGACGATCCGGATGTTGGGCGCGGTCGCGGCGATGAGGTCGAGTTCATGGCGGAAGACGATGTCCGCCGGGGTGCGCGCGCTGTGCGCGAACACCACGTCGGCGGGGTCCGCGAGGTCGTACAGCGTCCTGGTCATCGACATCGACGGCGTCACGCCGACGCCCCCGGACAGGAAGAGGTACTTGGGCGCCGGATGCCGGGCCGTGGAGAAGTCGCCGAGCGGTCCGTGCGCCCGTACGGTGTCGCCCGGCCCGAGGTGGTCGTGCAGCCAGTTCGACACGAGCCCGCCCGGTACGCGCTTCACCGTGATCGAGAGCAGGAAGGGGCGGGTGGGCGGTGAGGAGATGGTGTAGCAGCGCTGCACCGGCCGGCCGTCGATGTCGAGGGTCAGTGTCAGGAACTGGCCCGGGTCGTGCCGGAACAGCCGGGGTTCGGCGTACTCGAACACGAACGTGGAGACGTCGTGCGTGAGCGGGTGCACCTGCCGGCAGACCAGCAGCTCTTCGGTCTCGCTCATGGCCGGCGCTCCAGGTGTGCCTTGAGCCTGGTCACGTACCAGTTGACGAACGCCTCGACCTGCTCCTCCGTCGGACCGTACGGACCCGGCAGATAGGCCGGGCTGCTGATGCCCCGGTGGGCGCGGGCCACCAGCACCGCGTCCTGGTCGTTCGTTGCCTGCCACACCTTGGTGAGGGTGTCGAGGTCGTAGTCGATCCCCTCGACGGCGTCGGCGTGCACGAGCCAGGTGGTGCGGACGAGGGTGCGGTCCGGGCCGAGCGGGATCACGGAGAACGTGATCGCGTGGTCGGCCATGAAGTGGAACCAGGAGTTGGGCTGGATGTGCATGGACAGCCGGCCCAGACGGGCCGTGGGGAAGTCCGCCAGCAGGCGCTTGCACGCGGCCGTGCCGTCGGGGGTGTACGACTCCCCGGCCAGGTCGAGGGGTTCGCGCTGGATGCGGAAACCGGTGGGACGGGTGTCCAGTTCCTCGATCTCGGCGTAGGGCAGGCCCAACGAGTCGTAGGTGGTGCGCGCCTCGGCGTCGGCCACGAGGAAGCGCTCGTAGGCGGGGCGCAGCGCGGGCGGGATGTCCTTCTCCTGGTAGCCGTAGATGGGGAAGTAGCAGGCCTGGAGTTCGGGATGGCCCACGCAGTGGTAGCACTCCCGGTTGTTCTCCATGGTCAGCTTCCAGTTGCCGTGCTCGACCAGGTCGATCTGTGTGGCGACTTTGGCTTTGGCCAGGTTGTGCGGTGCGAGGTACGGCTCGATGCGGGCGGCGACCTCGTCGAAGTCCTCCGGCGGCTCCTGGGCGAGGCAGATGAAGACCAGCCCGGCCACCGTGCGCGCGTGCACGGACCGCAGCCCGAAGCAGGACGGGTCGAAGCCGGGCGCCTGGGACTCGGCGTACAGCAGCTTGCCGTCCACGCCGTAGGTCCAACGGTGGTACCCGCAGACGATGTTGCCCACCGAGCCGCGCTCCTCGTTGAGGATGCGTGCCCCGCGGTGGCGGCAGACGTTGTGGAAGGCCCGGACGTCCTCGTCGTCGTCGCGCACGACGATGACCGAGTACGACCCGAGGTCGACCGTCACATAGTCGCCGGGCTCGGGAAGCTCCGCCTCGGCGGCCACGAACAGCCAACTCCGGGCGAAGACGGCCTCGATGTCGAGGTCGAAGAACTCCTCGCCTACGTAGAACGGTGCTTCGAGGCTCTGGCCCGCGGGACGTCGGGCGACGAGGTCGCCGACGTCGGAGGTCGCTTGCTTCATCTCATCTCTCCGGTACGACTGGGGAGTTGACGTCAGGACGGGGGGGTGACGCTCAGACCGGCAGGCACAGCCGCAGCGCGTCATGGATCGCGGCGTGGATGTTGCGGGAGGCGACTGCGTCGCCGACGCGGAAGAGCTGGTAGCGGCCCGCCTCGTTGCGGACCACGGACTGCCGCTCGTTGCCCAGCAGGGCGCGGTGGTCGACCTCGCCCAAGTTGCTCGATCCGGCGAGGAGTTCGACGTACAGCTCGTCCGCCGGCAGGGTCCCGTGCTCCACGACCACGTGGTCCACGATCCGCTCGGTCTCGGCCTCGGTGTACTCGCTGTAGAGGGTCGCGGCCAGTCGTCCGTCCCCGGTGCGGCGCACGGAGCGCAGCCGCCGGGCGAGCGTGACGGTGACGTCGTGCGCGGTGAACGCCCGTAGGTAGGCGGGGGAGTTCATGCTGCCGACGTCGGGGGCGAGCGCGCGCTCCGGGGTGACGTACTCGATCCGGACGTCGGGCAGGGCGGTGAGGACCTCCGTGGCGTCCATCGCCGGGTAGCCGCCGTGGTCGTCGTAGACCAGGATCTCGCCGCGCGGGCGCCGCAGCGAACCCGTCATCACGTCCCAGGTGTCGGACACCAGGCCCTCGCCGGCGGTGAGGAAGCCGCGGTTGGGCATGCCTCCGGTGGCGACGATCACGAGGTCGGGGTGTTCGGCGAGGACGTCGTCGGCCTCGGCGTACGTGCCCAGGCGCAGGTCGACGCCGAGGATTTTGCACTCGGCGAGGCGCCAGTCGACGATCTGGATCAGGTCGGCCCGGCGCGGGTTCGACGCGGCGAGCCTGATCTGCCCGCCGGGCTGGTCGCTCGCCTCGAACAGGACGACGTCGTGGCCGCGTTCGCCCAGCACACGAGCCGCCTCCAGTCCGGCCGGTCCCGCTCCGACGACAACTGCCTTTCTGCGACGGCCAGTTGTGAGGGGGACGATGTGAGGCAGGTGGAGTTCGCGGCCGACGGCCGGGTTGTGGACGCACTTGGTGTCGCCCGAGTCGTAGATCGCGTCGAGGCAGTAACTCGCCCCGACGCAGGGCCGGATGCGGTCCTCGTGGCCGGCCTTCACCTTGGCGACCAGGTGCGGATCGGCGATCTGGGCTCGGGTCATGCCGACCAGGTCGAGCAGCCCTTCGCGCAGGGCGTGCCGCGCGGTGGCGACGTCGGCGATGCGTGCCGCGTGCATCACGGGGACGGAAAGGCGTCGCTTGATCTCACCGGTGAACTCCAGGTACGGACCGAGCGGGGTGCCGATGGACGGGATGGCCTTCGCCAGGGACGCGTCGCGCTCGATGGAGCCGTGGATGGTGCTGATGAAGTCGATGCCGTCGGTTTCGTATTGCCGGGCGGCGGTGATCGCCTCGTCGAAGGTGAGGCCGCCGGGTTGTGCCTCGTCCAGTGACATCCGGATCCCGACGACGAAGTCCGGGCCGACGGCTTCGCGCACCGCCCGGATCACCCGGCGCGGAAACGCCATGCGGTTCTCGAGGCCGCCGCCCCACTCGTCGTCGCGGTGGTTGGTCGCGGGGGAGAGGAAGCTGTCCAACAGGTGGCCGTACGCCTCGAGTTCGATGCCGTCGAGACCGCCCTCCCGGCAACGGACCGCCGCGGAGGCGTAGTCGGCGACGATCCGGTCCAGGTCCCAGGGCTCGGCGGCCTTCGGGAAGGCGCGGTGCGCGGGTTCGCGCAGCGGTGAGGCGGACACCACCGGGAGCCAGTCGCCGGTGAAGTTGCTGGTACGGCGGCCGAGATGGGTGACCTGGCACATGACGGCGGCCCCGGCCTCGCGCACGTCGTCGGTGAGCCGGCGCAGCCACGGGACGATGTCGTCGCGGTACAGGAGCAGATTGCCGAACGCCGGCGGACTGTCGGGCGAGACGACCGCCGAGCCGCCGATCATCGTGAGACCGACCCCGCCCCGGGCCTTCTCCACGTGGTAGGCCCGATAACGGTCCTTGGGCAGGCCGTCCTCGCCGAACGCCGGTTCGTGGGAGGTGCTGACCACGCGGTTGCGCAGGGTGAGGTGCTTGAGCCGGAAGGGCTGGAGCAGGGGATCCAGGATGGCTGAGGGCACGGCTGCTCCTCGAAGGATGCTGTGGCGCTGTTTCGCGATGCAAAACAGCATCGCCATACGAGACAAATGGTGGAGCTGGGAATCCCCGGCCGTCAATAGCCCGCCGTGTTAACTCGCCGTGCGCGCAGCGCTCATCCGCGTTTCACGTGACCCCGCCGCCAGGAGATCTTCGCGGCGGCCGCCAGCAGTTGTTCCGCGAGACCGGGCACGGTGTCCTCGTCGATGCGGAAGGTCGGTCCCGACAGGGTCACAGCCCCGATGACCTGGCCGTCCAGGGCGCGGATCGGGGCGGCGATGGCCGCCAGTCCGATCTCGTGCTCCTCGCTGGTGGTGGCGTAACCCCGCTCGCGGACCGTCTCCAGCGCCGCCGCGAGGGCCGTCGGGTCGACGATCGTGTGCGGGGTGTACTTCTCCGCCCCCCCCGCGAAGATCTCCGCGACCTGGTCGGGGGTCATGTGCGCCAGGAAGAGCTTGCCGGCCGCGGTGGCGTGCAGCGGGGCGCGCCGGCCGACCCAGTCGACGCTCTTGATCGCCGCCGCGCCGATCGCCTGGTCGATGGTGATCACGTCATGTCCGTCGTGGATCGCCACGTTCACCGTGTCGCCCACGGCCGCGGCCAGTTCCTGGCAGACCGGACGGCTCAGCAGGGACAGGTCGTTCACCTTGCTCGCCCCGGCGGCGAGTTCGACCATCGTGTACCCGATGCGGTACCGCCCGCGCTCGGTGTCCTGCTCGACCAGGCCCCGTGACTCCAGGGTCGCCAGCAGCCGGAACACGGTCGACTTGTGGATGCCCAGTTCCTCGGCGATCTCGGTCACACCACTGGGACCCCGCGTCGCCAGCACCTGGAGGATCGACACCGCCCGGTCGACGGACTGCACCGAGTGATCACGTGGGCGGGTCCCGTTGCTGGTCATGGCGGAAGGGTAACCGAGCGGCGGACACCGGCCGCGAGCTCCGGACGACCGGTTCCGGGCCCCTCGTGCGCGGGTGCCCGACTCGACCGTCAGGCCGTCACCGGACCGTCCACCCGACTGTCAGGCCGTCTTCCAGAGCGTCAGTTCGGCGACGTAGTCGCGGGCCTTGACGCCGGAGGCGTCCGTCTGGACGACGACGTCCTTGATCTTGAGCATCGCGAGGTTCTTCTCGTCGGTGACGGTGCACAGCAGTGTGCCCTTGGTCAGTTCCTTGGCCTGGTCGGCGTCGGCGAGTTGGGAGGGCAGCGCGTTCGCCGCCGCGCCCTCGGCGCACTGCTCCGGTGTGGGGCCCGCGCTCTTGCCCGTGGTCGTCACGAGGTTCAGGGTGTGGGCGGTGCCCCACTCCGCGTACTGCAACTCGGCTCCGGTCGTCGAGCTGGAGGCGTGGGTGTCGATCCGCGGTGCGTCCAGGTCGACGTTCGTGTACGAGCTGCGGCCGGTCGTGAACTGGGCGCGCAGGGTGAGGGGTTTGGCCTCGAAGACCACGGTGTAGCCGTTCGGCGTTGCGGTCGTGCTCGTGCTTGCGCTCGTGCTGGGTGACGAGGCCGTCTTTCCGCCGCTTCCCTGGGCGCCGGTGTCCTTGTCGTTGTCGTCGTCGCGGGTGAGGACCCAGGCCGCGGCGGCCACGACCACGACGGCGAGCGCGGCGGCGCCTACGACCAGCGGGGTCCGCTTGCGGGGCGGTGCCGTCGATGCCGTCGGTACCGAAGCCGAGGGCGCCGGGTCGGACGGGGGCGGCGGCTGCCGCGTCGGCGCGTGCTGCGTCGGCTCGCCGGGCCCCGATCCCGGTACGTGGGTGGGCGTATACCCGTTGGGCGGTAGGGTCGGCGCGCCGGCCGCACCCGCATGCGTGGAGGCACCCGCGAGGCTCACGTCACCGCCCGACACCCCTTCCTCAACCGCGAGTTGCTCCTGCCGGGCGATGTCCTCGGCGACCGCCGCAGGCAACCAGTCGGTGAAGTCCCGCAACGGCCGTCCCGCCAACTCCTGGCACAGCTCGGCCAGTTCGGCCGGGGTCGGCCGGGCGGCCGGGTCGGCGGCCAGTGTGCGTTCCAGGACCGTGCGCAGCGGCTCGGGGTACGAGGTCAGGTCCGGTGGGCGGAACTCGGTGTTGGCGATCTTCGTGGCCAGCGTGATGGCCCCCGAGTCGCCGTACGGATGACGGCCGGTCGCGGCCACGGCGGCGATCAGGCCGAGGGAGAAGACATCGGCGGCCGGGGTCTGCTCCTGGCCGTTCGCGTGCTCCGGCGACATGAACTGCGGGGTGCCGATGAGCCCGCCGCTGCGGGTGAGCTGGGTGGCGTCGGCGGCCCGCGCGATGCCGAAGTCGATGATCCAGGGACCGTCGGAGCCGACGAGGATGTTGCTCGGCTTCATGTCCCGGTGGATGACACCGGCCTTGTGCACGGCCTGTAGCGCCTCCGCCGCGCAGCCGGTCAACTGGAGCACGGCGGGCAGCGGGAGCGTCCCGTACCGGGCGAGGACCCGGTCCAGGGCGAGGCCGGGGACGTAGACGGTGGCGAGCCAGGGCTGTGGCCCGGTGGTGTCGTGGTCGACGACCGGGACGATGTGGTAGCCCTGCACGCGGCGGGCGGCGGCCGCCTCCTGCTCGAAGCGGCGGCGGAACTCCGCGTCCTGGGCGTACTCCCGGCGGATCACCTTCAGGGCGACCGGCTGGTTGCCTCGGGTGCGCGAGAGATAGACGGACCCCATGCCGCCCTCGCCGATCCGGGCGAGCAGCCGGTAACCGGCCACGTCCTGCGGGTCGTCGGGACCCAGCGGTCTCAAGTGGTCGGTGTTTTCAGCGTTGTTCACGATGATCGGCCCCCTCGCCAGGCGAGTGATCGTACCGGCGCAACCCGGTCATCCGGAAGGGTCCGAGGAGATCAAGGAATTACGACGAAATGCGGGGAGAATCAGGGAAGTTGACGGTCCCGTCGGACGGTGAGGCGTGCATGGAACACTATCTGTCCCCTTCGGCGGAGAGCGCCGACTATCTGCTGGAACTCTCCAACGTCGTACGCCAGACCTCCATCGGCCCCCGGGGACCGCGGTCGCTGCGCCGACTCGGGCTCGTCCTGCGGGCGTTGACGGAACTCACCGGGGACCCCGACGTCTCCGTCTATCTGGTCGCCGACACCAGTCTGCTGGGCGGGCACCGGGAGTTCGGTGATCCGGCCGAGGTCCGGCGGCTGCGCCGGTGGGTGGCCGAGGGGCTGGTCGAGGAGGTGGACGACGCCGACGAGCGCGTCCTGGACCTGGCGAGGATGACCGGTACCCGGGTCGTCACCGGGGACCAGTACGTCGACCATCGCGTCGAACACCCGTGGATCCAGGGCAACACCTGGCAGTTCCTCAGACCCGAGCCCCGCCCCGACGGCTCGGTCGCCCTCGTGGCCATGGACATGGGCGTGCGCACGGAGGCCGAGATCTCCTACCGCATGGAGCTCGCGGCCCTCAAGAAACAGGGCCTGCTCGGCCCGTCCCGCACCCCGCTGACCGAGGTCGTCATGCGCAACTGGCGCTGCCCGGAACCCCGTTGCACGCTCTACGACGTCCGCAGGGGCGACCGCGTCCTGCTGCCGCGCATGCGACGCGGGGTCCCCACCTGCGAACTGCACGGCGCCCCGCTGGCCGACGAGGGGCCGAGGCCCGCCGCCGCCCAGCTCAAGGTCGTCATCGACCGTGTCTGCGTGGCCCGTTACACACTCGACGAGGGCCGCGAGGCGCACGTCGGACGGTTGCCGGGACCCGAGGGCATCGCCCTGCACCGTCTGTTGTCGCCGGAGGTCGCCGCGCGGGTCAGCCGCCGCCATGTGGCGCTCTCCGCGCGGGGCGGCACGGTCCTGGTCCGTGATGTCAGCACCTACGGGACGCGGATGCGCGGAGCCGGCCGTAGAGGTGTGCCCGGCCCCTGGGAGACGCTGCCGCCCGGAGTGGACCGGTCCTTCCGACCCGGCGACGAGGTCGAACTCGCCCCCGGTGTCGTCCTGGTCCGCAGCGGCCGGCGTTTCCCCGCCGAACTAGCCGACGCCTGGCGCACGGAGGCTGGCGGGATCGCCGTACCGCCCACTGCGGCGGCACCTACGCGACGGGCCTGAGCGCGAAAGGGAGTTGGCGGTGCGATACCCGACCGCACCGCCAACTCCCCTCCGTCAGCCGATGATGCGGTGCGTCGTCCAGAACGAGGTCAGGTCCGTGGTCGTCGCGGCCTGGGCCGCCGCCTTGAACTCGGCCGTGGTCGAGACGCCGTACCAGTGCGAAGTGGCGTAGTCCTTCAGGAGTTTGGCCATCACAGTGTCACCGAGGGTGCGGCGCAGGTCGTGCAGGGCGCACTTGCCGTAGCCGTAGACGACGGTGGAGTAGCGGGACGAGTGGGCGTCCCAGTAGGCCATCGAGTTGGTGATGTTCTCCGCCGACGACGCCCAGGAGACGTTGTTCCAGCAGTTGGTGCCGGTCAGGCCCTGGGCCAGGTCGGTGGCGTAGTCGGTGAACGCCTCGTCCAGCCAGGGGCTGTTGTACTCGTCGTCGCCGACGATGCCGTAGAACCACTGGTGGCCGATCTCATGGGTGAGGGCCGTGGTGCTGACCAGGTCGAGGACGAAGCCGGGGTACTCCATGCCGCCGAACCAGAAGTTGTTGTCGATGACGGCGTCCAACTCGCCGTACGGGTAGGCCCCGAAGCGGCCGGCGTGTGCGTCGACCGCCGACTTGGCGGTGGTGAGCATCGACTGGGCGTTGGCCGAACTGATGCCGGTGACCGAGTAGATGTTGATCGGGGTGCCCGCCGTCGACGTACCGGAGATCTTGGTGAACGGGCCCGCCGCCCACGCGAAGTCGCGGACCTTGGACGCGGTGGCCGTGGTCACCGTACGGCCGCTGGTGCCGGGGGTGTCGACCGAGGCGCCGGTGGCCGGGACCAGCAGGGTGCTCGGGTGGTCCAGGGTCACCTTGAAGTCGGCGGCCAGGGAGTAGAAGGACTCGCCGTTGTTCGTGTACGGGTCCAGGTGCCAGCCCGAACCGTCCTTGATCGCGAGGACCGGCAGCGCGTTGCCGATCATGCTGAACGCGCCGTCGTAGCCGAACCGGTCCGCGCCGCTCGGGACGGTGATCCCCAAGTCGAAGCCGATCGTGGTGGATTGACCCTGTGCGAGCGGGGTCGGCAGCGCGATCTGGAGGGCCGTGCAGGCGACCGAGAGGGCGCCCGCGGTGCCGCCGGTGACGTTCGTGACGGTGATCGGCGGGGCGGTGCAGGTGCCGTGGTAGTTGTCCCACAGCCGCAGGTACACCTCGGTCAGCGGGGTCGCCGACGCGTTGGTGAAGGTCGTGCTCTCGTGGCCGGTCCACACCGTGCCGGCGGTGTTGCTGCTCAGGCTCACGGTGTACGCCGGGGCGGCCGGCGTGCGCGTCGAGTCGGCCGGCGGGGCCGTGTCGCCCGAGGTGTTGAGGGCGATGTCGTCGACGACGAAGCTCGTCTGGAGGCTGGAGTCCTCCACGCCGGAGAAGGCGAGGCTCACGGTCTGGCCGGCGAACGACGACACGTCGAACGACTTCTGGACGTAGCCGGTGGCCTTGTTCAGGTTCGAGTACGTCGCGAGGGTCGTGCTGCCGATCTTCGCCGTGAGCTTGTCGTACGCGGTCGACGAGGTCGTCTCGGCGGTGTCGATGTGCAGCCAGAAGGTGAGCGTCGCGCTGGCGCAGCCGGACGGGATCGTCACGCTCTGGGACAGCGTGTCGGTGTGCGTGCCGCCGGTGCCGTCCAGCCAGGCGAAGCTGGTGCCGGCGTGGGCGCTCTGCCCGGTGCGGCTGGTGATGACGGTCGTCGAGGACTGGGTCCAGGACGAAGTGCCGCTCTCGAAGCCGCCGTTGGCGACCACCTGCGCCGGGGTGCAGGCGGCGGCCACGGGGGCCGCGGACGGTGCCGCGGCGGCCGGGGTGACGGGGAGCGACAGGGCGGCCACTGCCGCGACGGCGAAGACGCCGGCGGCCAGGGCCTTGTGGGGGGTCGGTCTCACACGGAACTCCTTATACGGCGGCCGGGATCCCGGCCTGCTCGGTGGCCGCCCGGCCGGACTGGGTGTGCCGGTGGGTGGCCTCGGGAACGCGCGTAGCTGGTGCGTGATCGCGGGGGAAGCTTCGCAGATTTGACCGGGCCATGCCATAAAAAGAAGGAAGTGTGCGCATGAAGTGGAGGAAGGTGCGAACGAGGGCCGGAGGGTGCCGTACGTAGGCCCACGTTGACCGGGCCATGCCTGGATTTGGCCTCCGGTTGGCCGAATGTACGCCTTCGATTGCTTCCATCGAGCGATGGACCACATCACGTTCCTCGTGGCGGTCGTCATCGTCACGGCCTTGGCCTTCGACTTCACCAACGGATTCCACGACACCGCCAACGCGATGGCGACGTCCATCGCCACCGGGGCGCTGAAGCCCAAGACGGCGGTTCTGATCAGTGGAGCTCTCAACATCGTCGGCGCCTTCCTCTCCACGGAAGTCGCCAAGACGATCTCCGGCGGCATCGTCGACGACACCCTGGTCACGCCGGGGATGATCTTCGCGGGGCTCGTCGGGGCGATCCTCTGGAATCTCCTGACCTGGCTGCTCGGGCTCCCGTCCAGCTCCTCGCACGCCCTCTTCGGTGGCCTGATCGGTGCCGTCTGGGTCGGCGCGGGCTCCAACGGGGTCCACTTCGACAAGGTCGTGGAGAAGATCCTGATCCCCGCGGTGGCCTCCCCGCTCGTGGCCGGAATCGCCGCTCTCCTCGCCACCTACCTGGCCTACAAGATCACCGCACGGGCCCGCAAGGAATCGGTCACCAAGGGCTTCCGGCTCGGCCAGATCGCCTCGGCCTCGCTGGTCTCCCTCGCACACGGCACGAACGACGCCCAGAAGACGATGGGCGTCATCACCCTGACCCTGATCTCCGTGGGCGCGCTCGGCCACGACGCCGGTCCGCCGGTGTGGGTCATCGCCTCGGCGGGACTCGCGATCGGCCTCGGCACCTACATCGGCGGCTGGCGCATCATCCGCACGATGGGCAAGGGCCTCACCGACATCCAGTCCCCGCAGGGCTTCGCCGCCGAGGCCGCCTCCACCACCGTCATCCTCACCTCCGCCCACCTCGGCTTCGCGCTCTCCACCACCCAGGTCTGCTCCGGCGGCATCCTGGGCGCGGGCCTCGGCCGGCGCCTCGCCGAGGTCCGCTGGGGCACCGCGGGCCGCATGGTCATCGCCTGGCTGGTCACCCTCCCGGCCGCCGCCGCGGTCGGCGGTCTGTCCGCGACCGTCGTCAAGCACGGCGGCAACCTCGGTACGGCCCTGATCGCGCTGATCGCCGCCGCCGTGGCCGGATTCATCGTGATCGCCTCGCGCCGCAACCCCGTGCACGCCGACAACGTCAACGAGACCCACGAGGTCACCATCCGCGGCGGCGCGTCCACCGACGTCCGTACGGCCGCCTGAATCAAGGGAGTTGAGCCATGAGCCTGGACTGGAACGCCCTCGGCGAGGTCTTCGCGGTGAGTGTCGGAGTGACCGTAGGCGTGGTCGTCGTCTTCGCGCTGGGGGTGCTCGGCATCGCCCAGGTCGAGACCGCCCGCGAACAGGACGGCGGCACCCACGCGCTCGGATTTGCCCAGGCGGGGTTGTGCTTTCTCGCCTGCGCGGCTGTCGTGGCATACGGCATATATCTCATCGTGCCGCAGTTCCACTGAATACCGCCGATGCCACTGATCAACCGAACACCATCGAGAAGGAGGCCGGGATGACTGAGCTGTTGTCGGGGCTGCGCGTCGACTACACGGACCAGGACGACCCGGTGCTGATCCGGCCCGACGGCAGCCCGGTGGACACCTGGCGCGAGAACTACCCGTACGAACAGCGCATGGAGCGCAAGGAGTACGACTGGCACAAGCGGCTCCAGCAGATCGAACTGCTGAAGCTGCAGCGCTGGATCAAGGAGACCGGACGCCGGCTCGTCATCGTCTGCGAGGGACGGGACGCGGCCGGCAAGGGCGGCACCATCAAGCGGTTCACCGAGCACCTGAACCCGCGCGGCGCCCGCGTGGTCGCCCTGGAGAAGCCGAGCGAGCGCGAGAGCGGGCAGTGGTACTTCCAGCGCTACGTCCAGCATCTGCCGACCGCCGGCGAGATCGTGCTGTTCGACCGGTCCTGGTACAACCGGGCCGGCGTGGAGCGCGTGATGGGGTTCTGCTCCGAGGACGAGTACCGCCGCTTCATGCGCCAGGCCCCGCTGTTCGAGCGGATGCTGGCGGACGACGGCATCGACCTGATCAAATTCTGGTTCTCCGTCTCACAGGGTGAACAGCGCACCCGTTTCACGATCCGCCAGGTGGATCCCGTACGGCAGTGGAAGCTCAGCCCGATGGATCTGGCCTCGCTGGACCGCTGGGACGACTACACCGCCGCCAAGGTCGCCATGTTCCGGGAGACCGACACCGAGCATGCCCCCTGGACCGTGGTGAAGAGCAACGACAAGAAGCGCGCCCGCGTCGAGGCCATGCGCAGCGTGCTGGCCCGCTTCGACTACGCCGACAAGGACGACGAGGTCGTCGGCAGCCCCGACCCACGCATCGTGGGCGCGGCGGCCACCCTGCTGGAGGCGGGGGAGGACGACACGGCGGCGGTGTTCTAGGGGCGAGGTCCTTTTGGACCGGTCCTAGTCGCCGTCCCGCGGCACCAGTGTCACCCGGTGGAAGTTGCAGCCGGTCATGGGCGGGTTCCCGGAAGGGGGCCCGCCCGCATGTGCCTTGAGGGCGACGCTGACCAGGCTCAGCAGCAGGTCGACGTCCGTCTCGCAGTCCAGGTGGACCGTCACCCAGCGGGAACCCGGGATGATCCGGATCGCCGTCGACTCGCTGAGATCATGATGGAACCGGAGGATGGCCCCGACGGTGAGATGCAGGTCCACATCGTGGTCGGAGTGGAAATGCACGATCTCGCTGTGGACGGACCGCAGCGCCCGCCCCGTGCCGCAGCTGGCCGGGCCCGGACTGAGGTCGGGCCAGCCTGTCAGTCGCTGCATGGCTCTCTCGGCCAGGGTCATGTCCCCATCGTGGACTGCTCACCGCTTCGCAACCAGAGGTTGAGCGATTTGTAACCGTGGCGTGAGGTACCGCACACCTCTGGAGCATCAGGTGTGCGGTGCCTCGCACCGGGTCAACTCGCGTCCGCCACCAGCTTTTCGTAGCCCACGAGCCGTACGCAGGTGGCCACCCCGTCGATGATCTCCTCGATCTCCGAGGCGTCCGGGAAGGAGGGGGCGATCCGGATCGTACGGTCCTGGGGGTCGTCGCCGTACGGATGGGTGGCGCCCGCCGGCGTGAGGGCGAGACCGGCGTCCGCCGCGCGGCGCACCACCTCGCGGGCGCAGCCCTCGGGGACGTCGAGGGTGATGAAGTAACCGCCCCTGGGCGTCGACCAGGTGGCGAGACCGGTGTCGCCCAGCCGGTCGGCGAGGATGCGCAGCACGGTGTCGAACTTCGGCCGCAGCAGCTCACGGTGCTTGCGCATATGGGCGCGCACGCCGTCGGGATCGCGCAGGAACATCGCGTGCCGCAGCTGGTTGACCTTGTCGGGTCCGATGGAGCGCTTGGCGCTGTAGCCGCGCAGCCAGGCCACGTTGGCCGGGGACGAGCCGAAGAACGCCACGCCCGCACCGCCCAGCGTGATCTTCGAGGTGGACCCGAAGACGAAGACCCGGTCGGGACTGCCGTGTTCGGCGCAGGCCGCCAACAGGTCGGCGATCTCCACCTCCTCGTCGGTGAGGTGGTGCACGGCGTAGGCGTTGTCCCAGAAGATCCGGAAGTCGGGCGCCGCCGTCGGCATCGCGGCGAGCCGTCGTACGACCTCGTCGCTGTAGCAAGTGCCGTCCGGATTGCTGTACTTGGGCACGCACCAGATGCCCTTGACCGCCGGGTCCGCGGCGACCAGCCGCTCCACCACGTCCATGTCGGGACCCTCGGCGGTCATCGGCACCGGGATCATCTCGATGCCGAAGCGCTCGCACAGCGCGAAGTGCCGGTCGTAGCCGGGGACCGGGCACAGGAACGCGACCCGCTCCTCGTCCGCCCAGCGGCCCGCCGCCCCGGGAAGCGTGCCGAGCAGCGCGTGCACCAGACAGTCGTGCATCAGCTCCAGGCTGGAGTTGCCCACGGCGAGCAGCTGCCCGGCCGGTACCTGGAGGAACCCGGAGAAGATCTCCCGCAGCTCCAACAGCCCTTCCGCGCCACCGTAGTTGCGGCAGTCCGTGCCGTCGGCGGAGGTGTAGCGGTCGCCGGGCAGCGAGAGCAGTTCGGCGGACAGGTCGAGCTGTCGCGCGGACGGCTTGCCGCGGGTCAGGTCGAGCGACAGCTTCTTCGTGAGGAGGGCTTCGTAGTCGCTCCGGGCCGCGTCGAGGCGGGCCGGGAGGGAATCGGCGCTGTGCGAGAGTGAGGGAGGGGTCACGGAGGTCGACGCTACAAAGCCGGGTCTCACACCACAAACCGATATGCCCGGCCCTCACCGGCACGGACCCGGGAGAGGGCCAGGCCACGCGACGTCGATGTCGGATTCCCGCCAGCCCCGGCCCGGCCCGTATCGGATGCTGGACACATGCAGAACGGGATGCACACCGACACGGAGCGCTGTGTGCGCGCGGTCCAGTCCAAGGACGCGCGCTTCGACGGCTGGTTCTTCACGGCCGTCCTGACCACCCGCATCTACTGCCGGCCCAGCTGCCCGGTCGTACCGCCCAAGCCCGAGAACATGACGTTCTACCCGAGCGCGGCGGCCTGCCAGCAGGCGGGTTTCCGCGCCTGCAAGCGCTGCCGCCCCGACACCAGCCCCGGCTCCCCGGAGTGGAACCAGCGGGCCGACCTGGTGGCCCGCGCGATGCGCCTCATCGCCGACGGCACCGTGGACCGCGAGGGCGTCCCCGGCCTCGCTTCCCGCCTCGGCTACAGCACCCGGCAGATCGAACGCCAGCTCCTCGCCGAACTCGGCGCCGGCCCCCTCGCCCTGGCCCGCGCCCAACGCGCCCAGACAGCAAGGCTGTTGATCGAGACGACCGCGCTCCCGATGGCGGAGATCGCCTTCGCCGCCGGCTTCTCCTCGATCCGCACCTTCAACGACACCGTGCGCGAGGTCTTCGCCCTGACGCCGAGCGAGCTGCGCAACAGGCGCCCGAGGACGACCGTCCTCACCCCCGGCACACTCACCCTCCGCCTGCCGTTCCGCGCCCCGCTCAACCCCGACAACCTCTTCGGCCACCTGGCGGCGACCGCCGTACCGGGCGTGGAGGAGTGGCGGGCCGGCGCCTACCGCCGCACCCTCCGCCTCCCCTACGGCCACGGCATCGCGTCCCTCACCCCCTGCTCCGACCACATCGCCTGCCGCCTCACCCTCAGCGACCTGCGCGACCTCCCCGTGGCCATCAGCCGCTGCCGCCGCATGCTCGACCTGGACGCGGATCCGGTCGCGGTGGACGACCAGCTGCGGACCGATCCCGTTCTGGCACCGCTGGTGGACAAGGCACCGGGCCGACGCGTCCCGCGCACGGTCGACGAGGCCGAGTTCGCCGTACGGGCGGTCCTCGGCCAGCAGGTCTCCACGGCGGCGGCCCGCACCCACGCGGCCCGCCTGGTCACCGCCCACGGCGAACCGGTCGACGACCCCGAGGGCGGCCTGACCCACCTCTTCCCGTCCCCGGAGTCACTGGCGGCGCTGGCCCCCGAGTCCTTGGCGATGCCGCAGACCCGCCGCACCACCTTCGCCACCCTGATCGCCCAACTGGCCGACGGAACCCTCCACTTGGGAGTGGAGAGCGACTGGACGGAGACACGAGCCCAGCTCCTGGCCCTCCCCGGCTTCGGCCCCTGGACGGTCGACGTCATCGCCATGCGCGCCCTCGGCGACCCCGACGCCTTCCTCCCCACCGACCTCGGAATCCGGCGCGCCGCACAGGAGTTGGGCCTCCCGTCGACCCCGGCCGCGCTCACCGCCCGCGCGGCGGCGTGGCGGCCGTGGCGGGCGTACGCGGTCCAGTACCTGTGGGCGACGGACACCCACCCGATCAACTTCCTGCCTGTGTAAGGGAAAACAGAAGTGACGAAGCACCACACCGTGATCGACAGCCCCTACGGCCCCCTGACCCTCGTCGCGGACGACGACGGCACCCTCTGCGGCCTCTACATGGTCGACCAGCGCCACCGCCCCCCGGAGGAATCCTTCGGCACCCCCGACGACACCCCCTTCACCGAGGCGACCGCGCAACTACAGGCGTACTTCGCGGGCGAGTTGAAGGAGTTCACCCTCGAACTGCGCCTGCACGGAACCCCGTTCCAACGCACCGTCTGGGACCAGCTGCGCCGCATCCCCTACGGCGAGACCCGCTCCTACGGCGACCTCGCCGACGCCCTCGGCAACCCGGGCGCCTCCCGCGCGGTCGGCCTCGCCAACGGCAAGAACCCCATCGGCATCATCGTCCCCTGCCACCGGGTCGTCGGCGCGAACGGCAGCCTCACGGGCTACGGCGGCGGCCTGGACCGCAAGCAGCGACTGCTGGACTTCGAGAGCGGGGCGGCGCTCTTCTAGACGCCCCGCAGGGTCCGCAGCAGTTCGGGCAGCGCCGTCCCGATCGGCTCCCGTACGACCTCGTCGGCTTGCTCGTCGTAGGGCGTCGGCTCGGCGTTGACGATGATCAGCCGGGCCCCGTGATCGGCGGCGACACCGGCGAGTCCGGCGGCGGGGTGGACCTGGAGGCTGCTGCCGACGGCGATGAAGACCTGGCAGGCCTTGGTGATGGCCGCGGCCTCGCCGAGGACGACGGGGTCGAGCCGTTCGCCGAAGAAGACGGTCGCCGACTTCAGGATCCCGCCGCACTCCAGGCACGGCGGATCCGCCTCGCCGGCCGCGACCCGGGCGAGGGCGTCCTGCATCGGGCCGCGCGCATGGCATCCGGTGCAGCTGAACTCCCGTGCCGTGCCGTGCAGTTCGAGCACCTTGCGGGCGGGCAGGCCGGCGAGCTGGTGCAGCCCGTCGACGTTCTGCGTGATGACCCGCACGGGTACGCCGGACTTCTCCAGCTCGACGATCGCCCGGTGCGCGGCGTTCGGCTCGGCCTGGAGCGCGCGGTTGTCGCGCCGCATCTGCCACGACCGGCGCCGGATCTCCGGGTCGCCCATGTAGTACTCGTACGTCACGAGTTTCTCGGCCTCGGGATCCTGGCGCCACAGCCCGTTCGGACCGCGGTAGTCGGGGATCCCCGAGTCGGTGGAGATACCCGCGCCACTCAGGACGGCGACGAGAGGCTTGTTCATGGGCCGAGGGTAGGTCGCCCGGGCGCCGGGAGGCGAACGGATATCAACTGCCCGTCGCCCAGCGGGTCGCCGCGATCGGGCCGGCCAGTACGGCGGGGCCCGTCCACCACCGGCCCGTGATCCGCCGCACGGACGGCAGCGAACACACCCCACCACCGCACCGGCGGCACCGATCGCGAGGACGCGAGAACACGATCCCGGCGTACGCGTCGTCGTCCACGGGGGCAGGACTGGTCATCGGTGCGGTGGGTTCCTCGCCTCGTACGGATGTTCGGGGCGCGCCCGCAGGTGCTGGCGTCCGCCCATGGCCAAGGTGAACGTCTCGCTCGACGCCGCGCTCGTCGTGGAAGTCATGGTCCTTGCGGGCGTGAGCAACCCGCAGGACGCCGTCGAGCTCGTCGTCCGCGACTACATCCAGCGCGGCCACCGCACCGAGGCCAGGGCCGAGGCACGCGACGACGCGCGGCGCGAGGTGGACGTCAAGCCCCGCGAGGTCGAGGGCTGAGAGCCGGCGGGGCCGTCGGGAAGGGGCTCAGCCCACCCGCCGTCCGTTCTCCAGCTCCGCCGTTCCCGCGCCCTCCGCGAGCACATCGAGCCCGACCAGGACGCGGAGCCCGAGCGAACCCGGCAGGTACTCGGGGAGTTCGTCGCGCGGGACGAGGCGCCAGGACAGGAGTTCCTCCTCCTGGAGTCGGATCGACTTGAGGTCGTTCGCGGTGAGGACTCCGCCGTCGTAGAGGTAGGCCACCAGGGGCGGGTAGTCCGGGCCGTGGTAGATCCAGTCGACGGCGAGCAGTTGGCCGAGTTCGACGTCGAGGCCGATCTCCTCCAGCGTCTCGCGGCGCGCGCCCTGGCGCGGTGTCTCGCCGTCGTCCGACTCGATGGTGCCGCCCGGAAGGGCCCAGCCCTCACGGTAGTTGGGCTCGACGAGCAGGACATTGCCCTCGGTGTCGCGGAAGAGCGCGGCGGCCCCGGCGAGGATGCGGGGGAGTCCGGCGAGGTACGTGGCGAAGTCTGGCGTGGTGGTCATTGAGGAAGGGTAACCAGCCCGCGCAGCCGTCTCTCCGACTCGCTGCCCGGCTCCGGGAAGTGACAGATCAGGCTCAGCCAGGGCGCCTCCTGCACCGCGAGCCGTACGAACGACACCTCGATGTCACCCGCGTCGGGGTGGCGGTAGTGGCGCACGGAGGAGCGGAACTCCACCACCTCGTGCGCCTCCCACAGCCGCGCGAAGTGCGGGCTGGTGGCGGTCAGTTCGTCGATCAGCTCGGCGAAGCGCGGGTTGTCCAGCTCGTACGCCGCCTGCTGCCGCAGCAGACCGGCCATCCACTCCGTCTCCGCCTCCCACTCGGGCATCAGGGCGCGGACCCCGGGTTCCCTGAACAGCAGCCAGGCGCTGTTGAGTTCACGGCGCGGCCGGTCGAGGAGGGCGGCGCCGAGGACGGCCTCCTGGGCCCGGTTCCAGGCCAGGACGTCGAAGCAGCGGTCGATGACGAACGCCGGGTTCGGCATCAGCGTGTCGAGGAACGCCCGTACGGCGTCCGGTACTTGGAGCGACCGCTCGGCGGGTTCGGGCGCGGCCCTGCCCGCCAGCCGGAACAGGTGCGCCCGTTCCACCTCGTCCAACTGCAGCGCCCGGGACAGCGCGAGCAGGATCTGCGGGGAGACATTGATGTCACGGCCCTGCTCCAGCCACGTGTACCAGGTCAGGCTGACACCGGAGAGGAGGGACACTTCTTCGCGGCGCAGACCCGGAGTTCGGCGCCGGCCGCCCGCCGGCAGCCCCGTCCCGTCCGGATCGGCACGCTCACGGCGGGACCGCAGGAAGGCGGCGAGCGCCTTGCGGCCGTGATCCCCGGATTCTGGTGGTGGTGTTGCCGGCACCAGTTAATTCTGCACTCTTCAAGTGGGCGGCGACCCGGCGCAGGGTGAGAGGGACACCGGACTCCATGGTGGTCTGAACTCCCTTGTGAAAGGCGGCCCTTGTGGCTGAGCTTCCCCTGTCCACTCCCCGCACCGTCCTGGTCACCGGCGCCACCGGCGGCGTCGGCTCCGCAGTCGCCCGCGCCCTGCACACCGCCGGCTGGACCGTGTACGCCGCCCACCGCCGCCCCGAGGACGCGGAAGCGCTCCGGGACGCCGGCTTCACCCCCGTCCGGCTCGAACTCACCGACGAGGACTCCGTGTTCGCCGCGGCCGAGCAGATCGGGTCGCGACTCGACGGACTCGTGAACAGCGCCGCGATCATGGGCCAGGGCCCCGTCGAACTGACGCCCACCGAGGCCTGGCGCCGCCAGTTCGAGATCAACGTCATCGGCCAGGCGACCGTGATCCGCGCCTTCCTGCCCGCGCTACGGGCCTCCGGCGGCCGCATCGTCAACGTCGGCGCCGTCTCGGCCCGTGTCCCGCCGCCCTTCTTCGGCCCCATCGCCGCCTCCAAGGCCGCGCTCGCCGCACTCACCCACTCCCTGCGCGCGGAACTCCGCCACCAGGGCGTCAAGGTCACCCTCGTCGAACCCGGCGCCATGGACACCCCGATCTTCGCGACGGCGGACAAGGCGAGCACGGACCTGGGCTGGGCGGGCTCGGCCAAGACCCAGGAGCACTACGCCCGCGCCCTGGACGCCGTACGCGCGACGGCCGCCCGCCAGCAGCTCGGCCCGGTCGCCCCCGCCGTCGACGCGGTCGTGCGCGCCCTCACCGCCCGCCGCCCGGCGACCCTCACCACCACCGGCCGCGACGGCCGCGCCCTCGCCCTGCTGCGCTTCCTGCCGGACGGGCTGCGGGACCGGCTGGTGCTGAAGGCGTTCGGCGTGACGGCGGACTCGTTCGAGGACGCGCCCCTCACGGAGTCGCCCGCAGCCCGTCCACGATGAGCTCGAGGATCCGCCCGGCCCGCGCCTCCGAGCCCGGCCGCGCCGGATCGATCCGCCACAGCACGCTGAGCTGAAGCAGCACGTCCTCCGGATCGATCCCGGACTTCAGCGAACCGTCGGCGGCCCCGGCCTTCAGGAGTACGTCGATCGCGGCCACGAAGGGCGCGAAGTACTCGTCGTCCGCGCCCCCGTCGGTCGCCGCGTGGATCACCTCGGCGACGCCGTACTTGAGCCGCCCGTAGTGGGCGACCTCTTCTAGCCAGAGTCGTAGCGCCGCGAGGGGCGGATGCTCGGCCAGCAGCACGGGCGCGCGGTCGATCAGGTGCTGGATGTCGTGCCGGTACAGCTCCAGGATCAGCGTCTCCCGGGTGGGGAAGTGCCGGTAGAGCGTCCCGATGCCGACGCCCGCCTGCTTGGCGATCGCGGTGAGGGAGGCGGTGCTCGACGCGGCGATGGCCTCGCGGGCGACGGTCAGGATGCGCTCCCGGTTGTCGAGAGCGTCGCGGCGGGTCGGTTTCGGGTTCACGGGTGCGGGTCGTCCGTCCGGTGTGGGATTGCTGAGCGGAGGGTCCTCCGGTACGTTGACGGATGTACCGGAGGGTCCTCCGTTTCGCTCGCCATTCTGGCACACCCCCACCCGACACCGCAGGGAGCACCGTCATGCCCGAACTCGTCCTGGTCACCGGAGGCAGCGGCTACATCGCCGGCTGGTGCATCGCGGAACTGCTGCGCCGCGGCTACGACGTCCGTACGACCGTCCGTGCCGAGGGCAAGGAGCGCGCGGTCACCGACGCCGTCGCGACCGTCGCCGACCCCGCCGGGCGGCTGGGCTTCGCCGTCGCCGACCTCACGGCCGACGAGGGCTGGGACGCCGCGCTCAAGGGCGTCGACCTCGTCCTGCACGTCGCCTCCCCGCTCGGCGCCGCCTCGGACGACCCCGAGGTCCTGATCGCCCCGGCCCGCGACGGCGCGCTGCGCGTCCTGCGCGCGGCCACCGGGGCGGGCGTACGACGCGTCGTGCTGACCTCGGCCGCGAACGCCGCGAGCCCCTCGTCGTACGCCTCCGAAGGCGTCACCGACGAGACGCTGTGGACCGATCCAGAGGACCCGACCCTCATCCCGTACCGCCGCTCGAAAACCCTCGCCGAGCGGGCCGCCTGGGACTTCATGAGCGGCTACGACGGTCCGACCGAGCTGACCACCGTGCTCCCCGGCGCCGTCTTTGGACCGGTCCTCACCACCGCGAACATGGGCTCCGTCGGCATCATCGCGCGCATGGTGAGCGGCAGGATGCCGGGCGTCCCGCGCATCGGCCTCGAAGTCGTGGACGTCCGGGACCTGGTCGACGTACACCTCCGGGCGATGACCTCACCGGAGGCCGCCGGTCAACGTTTTCTGGCCACCGGGGAGTTCGTGTGGATGGAGGACATCGCGCGCACCCTGCGCGAGGGCCTCGGCGAGCACGGCCGTACCGTCTCCACGCGCCGCCTCCCGGACTTCGCGGTCCGGTTCGCGGCCCGCTTCTTGGACCGGTCCCTCCGTGAGATCACCCCCGCGCTCGGCCGCCGCAACCGCCACAGCACGGAGAAGGCCCGCCGCGTCCTCGGCTGGGAACCGCGCCCGGCCCGGGAAGCAGTCCTCGACTGCGCGCGGAGTCTCATCGACCATGGGGCCGTCTAGCGGTCCGCGACCGCCAACTGCACGGTCCGCTCGGCCAGTTCACTGATCCGCACTCCGTCGAACCCGAACACCGCACTGCGCACGGTGTTTTCGAGCGGGTCCTTCCACTGCCCCGGGATCGCGTCGGCGCCGTTCAGCACGCCGGCGACCGAACCGGCGGTCGCGCCGTTCGAGTCGGTGTCGAGGCCGCCGCGGACGGTGAGGGTGATGGTGCGGGTGAAGTCGCCGTCGCCGTAGAGGAGTCCGGCCGTCAGGACCGCCGCGTTCGGGATCGTGTGGATCCAGCCGAGGCCCGGCGTCTCCTCGGAGAGTGTGGTGAGCGTGTCCTCCCAGGTCATCCGGGTCTCGTGCAGCGTGAGCACCCGGCGTACCGTGCGCGCGAGGCGGCAGCCCGGCGGGATCACGGTCAGCGCCGTGTCCAGGGCGTGCCGCACGGTCGGTGCCGTGAACGCCGCAGAGATCAGGGCGGCGGCCCACATCGCACCGTAGACACCGTTGCCCGTGTGGGACAACACGGCGTCCCTGCGCGCCAGTTGGGCCGCGCGGCGCGGGTCGCCCGGGCTGGTCCAGCCGTAGATGTCGGCCCGGATCAGGGCGCCGATCCACTCCTGGTAGGGGTTGTCGTGCGTGGCCGTCAGCGGCGGTTTGAGTCCGTTGGCGAGGTTGCGGTAGGCGGCGCGCTCGGCCGTGTACGTCTGGAGGTACGGAAGGCGCAGCAGCCACAGTTCGCCGACCTGCTCGGTGCTGAAGCCGAAGCCGTGGGTCTCCAGGAGGTCGAGGCCGAGAATGGCGTAGTCGACGTCGTCGTCACGGCAGCTGCCGTGGATCCGGCCGCGCACGCACCGCTGCCACTCGGGGCGCAGCTCGAAGCCGTCGTCCTCGCCGGCCGGCTCGGGCAGGTAGTCGGTCAGCGGCAGGGCGGCGGCCCGCCAGAGGTAGCGGTCGATGCGGTCGCGGGTCCACAGGTCGCCCTGCTCGACCGGCTTGCCGAGCATGTTGCCCGCGATCCGGCCCAGCCAGCCCCCGAGGACACGGTCCGCGAGCACCTGCTCAGTACCTACTGGGGTCATGTCTCCGGTCTACCCGATTCCGGGCCCGGCAGCGGCACAGCGGACGCTCAGCCCGGTCCCAGCGTTCGGTCGGGGCATGACGGCGGGGGCGTCGGCCGGTTAGGGTCGCAAGCGGCGCGACTGGCCCTGAAGTGTGCGGGGCCCGTAGAGCAAGGGGATCGCAAGGTGGCGGACGCTGCACAGAGGGGCACCCACAGGGTGCTCATCGCCGCGGACAAGTTCAAGGGGTCGCTGACGGCCGTGCAGGTCGCCGAGCGGGTGACGGCAGGGCTGCGCCGGGTCGTACCCGATCTGGAGGTCGCGGCGATGCCGGTCGCCGACGGCGGCGACGGCACGGTGGACGCGGCCGTCGCGGCCGGGTTCGAGCGACGGGAGATACGGGTCGCCGGGCCCCTCGGCGACGAGGTCACCGCGGCCTTCGCGGTCCGCGGCGACACGGCCGTCGTGGAGATGGCCGAGGCCAGCGGACTGCAGAGACTCCCCAAGGGCGTCTTCGCCCCGCTCACCTCCTCGACGTACGGCTCCGGCGAACTGCTGCGGGCCGCGCTCGACGCGGGCGCCCGCACGATCGTGTTCGGCGTCGGCGGCAGCGCCACGACCGACGGCGGCGCGGGCATGCTCTCCGCGCTCGGCGCGCGCTTCCTGGACGCGGACGGCGAACCGGTGCCCCCGGGCGGCGGCGCCCTGATCGAGCTGGCCTCGGCGGACCTCTCCGGCCTCGACCCGCGCCTCGCCTCCGTCGCCCTCGTCCTCGCCAGCGACGTCGACAACCCGCTCACCGGCCCCAAGGGCGCCGCCGCGGTCTACGGCCCCCAGAAGGGCGCCGCACCGGACGACGTGGACGCCCTCGACGCGGCCCTCGGCCACTACGCGAAGATCCTGGAGGAGACGATCGGCGCCCGGGCCGCCGAGTACGCCGTCGCACCCGGTGCGGGCGCGGCCGGCGGCATCGGTTACGGCGCGCTCCTCCTCGGCGCCCGCTTCCGCCCCGGCATCGAGGTCATGCTCGACGTCCTCGGCTTCGCCTCCGCCCTGGAGGGCGCCACCCTCGTCATCACCGGCGAGGGCTCCCTCGACGAACAGACCCTGCACGGCAAGGCCCCGACCGGCGTCGCCGCGGCGGCCCGTGCCGAGGGCAAGGAGGTCGTAGCCGTCTGCGGCCGCCTCGCCCTGCCCCCTCAGGCCCTCGGCCACGCGGGCATCCGCCGTGCCTACCCCCTCACGTCCGTCGAACCGGACGTGGTGAAGTGCATCGCGGACGCGGGGCCGATCCTGGAGCGGGTGGCGGAGAACATCGCCCGGGACTTCCTGGTCTGAGTCCCGCCCGAGGAACGCCGAAGGGCCCCGGCCAAGTGGCCTGGGCCTCCCTCGACACGTCGTACGACCGGCGCGGCGACTGCTCGACGCCGGTCACTCTCAGCCCGTCCGGCGTCTGAGGACGAGGCCAGTTCAGGGCCGAAGCGGGGGTCCGGGGCCGCAGCCCCAGGCAGGGCCCGCACCAATGCCGGGCGCCGACACGACGAAGGGCCCCGAGTCACATGGCTCGGGGCCCTTCGTTCCGTCTGCTACGACCGCTACGGCAGCTGTGCGGCTCGCGCCTCACGCCTGTTGTCGCGGAAGGTGTTCACGCGGCGGGCCGTCGCGAACAGGGGGATCACCGCGCCCATGACCAGCTGGAGCGCGCAGCCCGTCTGGAGGAGGAGCTGGCCGCTCGGGGCGTCGAACGCCCAGGCCGCCAGCAGGCCCATCGACAGGACGATCCAGGCGAGCATGGCCACCGCGAGGCGACCGCGCGGCTTCGGGTACTCGACCCGGCTCACCATCAGCCAGGCGGTGCCCAGGATCGCCAGGAGCGTCGCCACGAAGGGCAGCTCCAGGAGCACGATCGAGACCACCGTCAGCGCGCCGAACGGGGAGGGCATGCCCTGGAACATGCCGTTCGGCGGGGTCACGCACGAGAAGCGGGCGAGTCTCAGCACCACGGCCAGCAGCACCACGATCGCGCCGACCGCGGCCACTCTCTGGTGCGCGTCGTCCGCGACCATGCCGTAGACGAGGACGAAGTACGCCGGTGCGAGGCCGAAGCTGATCAGGTCCGACAGGTTGTCCAGCTCCGCGCCCATGGGGGAGGAGCGCAGCTTGCGGGCGACGAGGCCGTCGAAGAGGTCGAAGACCGCCGCGCACAGCATCAGGATGACCGCGGTGGCCGCGCTGTGGCGGGCCATGCCGGTCGACTCGTCGTTGCCCGTCAGGTGCGGGATCAGGATGCCGGTGGTGGTGAAGTACACCGCCATGAAGCCGCAGGTGGCGTTGCCGAGGGTGAGGGTGTCCGCTATTGAGAGGCGGAGAGAAAGAGGCATCTCCTCCTCGTCGTCCACCTCGTCCGCCTCGGGCACCCAGCCCGCCTGTGTCTCCGGATCAATCACGGTCAATGCGAGTCACCCCAGCCACCGTCTTCTGACCGACCTCCACGTCCACCTCGACACCCTCGGGGAGGTAGATGTCGACACGCGAACCGAAGCGGATCAGTCCGATGCGCTCGCCCTGCTCGACCTTCGTGCCCTGCGGGACGTAGGGGACGATGCGGCGGGCGACGGCGCCGGCGATCTGGATCATCTCGATGTCACCGAGCTCGGTGTCGAAGTGCCAGACGACCCGCTCGTTGTTCTCGCTCTCCTTGTTGAACGCGGGAACGAAACCGCCCGGGATGTGCTCGACCGAAGTCACCGTGCCGGAGAGCGGCGCGCGGTTGACGTGGACGTTCAGCGGGCTCATGAAGATGGCGACGCGGGTGCGACCGTCCTTCCACGGCATGATGCTCTGCACCACACCGTCGGCGGGCGAGATGACCCGGCCCGGGGTGATCTCGCGCTCGGGGTCGCGGAAGAACCACAGCATGCCCGCCGCGAGCGCGGTGGCGGGTACGGCCACGGCCTTGGCGGCGCCGGACTTGCGCGCACGTACCAGGCTGAGGGCTGCGGTGGCGACGGTCGGCAGGAGCCACGGCGATGCTCCGCGCGCGAGGCGTACGCCTGCCAGGCTGTCGCGTGGTGCAGAGGTTTGGCTGTGGGGCATGGATGACCTTCGTAGCGGATGATGCCGCACTGTAACGGGGGACGGCGGCTTTCCCGGGATCGTACCGGTCGTGGGCCACAACTGGCTAAGCCAGTAAGTCGAGTCGGCGGCTGAAGAGCGTTGACGGGGTGTGATCTTCTTCTCGAAGAAAACACCCCGAAACGGACAATCAGCCCTGGAATCGATACTCTTCGAGCAACCTGCGCCCGATGATCATTTTCTGGATTTCGGCGGTACCTTCGCCGATCAACAGCATCGGCGCCTCGCGGTAAAGGCGTTCGATCTCGTACTCCTTGGAGAATCCGTACCCGCCGTGGATCCGGAAGGCGTCTTCGACGACCTCCTTGCAGTACTCGGAGGCGAGGTACTTCGCCATCCCTGCCTCAAGGTCGTTTCGTTCGCCGGAGTCCTTTTTGCGTGCCGCATTTACCATCATCGCATGGGCGGCCTCGACCTTGGTGGCCATCTCCGCCAGCTTGAACTGGATCGCCTGGTGCTGGGCGATCGGCTTCCCGAACGTGTGACGCTGCTGCGCGTAGGAGACGCCCAGTTCGAAGGCACGCTGAGCGACGCCGCAGCCACGCGCCGCCACATTCACGCGGCCCACCTCGACTCCGTCCATCATTTGGTAAAAACCTCGGCCGGTTTCCCCGCCGAGCACGCGGTCGGCCGGGATCCGCAGGCCGTCCATGATCAACTCGGTGGTGTCGACGCCCTTGTAGCCCATCTTGTCGATCTTCCCGGGGATGGTGAGACCGGGCCGCACCTCACCGAAACCGGGCTCCTTCTCCACCAGGAAGGTCGTCATCGACTTGTGCGGCGCGGTGCCCTCGGGGTGCCCTTCGTCACTGCGCACGAGTACGGCGACGAGCGATGACGTACCGCCGTTCGTCAGCCACATCTTCTGACCGGTCAGGACGTATTCGTCACCGTCCTTGACCGCCTTCGACGTGATCGCCGAGACGTCCGAGCCGAGCGCCGGCTCCGACATCGAGAACGCGCCCCGGATGTCGCCCGCCGCCATGCGCGGCAGGAAGTGGTCCTTCTGCTCCTGCGTGCCGTGCTGCTTGAGCATGTACGCCACGATGAAGTGGGTGTTGACGATCCCGGAGACCGACATCCAGCCGCGCGCGATCTCCTCCACGCACAGGGCGTACGTCAGCAACGACTCGCCCAGGCCGCCGTACTCCTCCGGGATCATCAGGCCGAAGAGGCCCAACTCCTTGAGCCCGTCGACGATCTGCTGCGGATACTCGTCGCGGTGCTCCAGCTCGGTGGCGACCGGGAGGATCTCCTTGTCCACGAAGTCGCGGACGGTGGACAGGATTTCCCGCTGGATGTCGGTGAGACCGGCGGTCTGGGCGAGTCGCGCCATGGCTACTTCTCCTGCTCCTTGAGCTGGGGGCGGCCGGGCTGCTCGCCGCCGCGCTCCTTGATGTACGTCTCGGTCGGCACCATCACCTTGCGGCGGAACACACAGACCAGCGTGCCGTCCTGCTTGTAGCCCTTGGTCTCGACATAGACGATCCCGCGGTCGTTCTTGGACTTCGACGGCGTCTTGTCGAGGACCGTCGTCTCGCCGTAGATCGTGTCCCCGTGGAAGGTCGGCGCCACGTGCTTCAGCGACTCGATCTCCAGGTTGGCGATCGCCTTGCCCGACACGTCCGGCACCGACATGCCCAGCAGCAGCGAGTAGATGTAGTTCCCGACCACCACGTTCTTGCCGAAGTCCGTCGTGTTCTCGGCGTAGTTGGCGTCCATGTGGAGCGGGTGGTGGTTCATCGTCAGGAGACAGAAGAGGTGGTCGTCGTACTCCGTGACCGTCTTCCCGGGCCAGTGCTTGTAGACCGCGCCGACCTCGAACTCCTCGTAGGTGCGTCCGAACTGCATGGTGCTCAGGCCTCCGGGGCTTCGAACGTGGACGTGCGCTGCATACCGGCGGCCCGGCCCTTGCCCGAGATGACCAGCGCCATCTTGCGGCTGGCCTCGTCGATCATCTCGTCGCCGAGCATCGCCGAGCCCTTCTTGCCGCCGGCCTCGGACGTGTAGTAGTCGTACGCGTCGAGGATCAACTCGGCGTGGTCGAAGTCCTCCTGGGACGGCGAGAAGATCTCGTTGGACGCCTCGACCTGGCCCGGGTGCAGCACCCACTTGCCGTCGAAACCGAGTGCCGCGGCCCGCTGCGCGACCGCGCGGTAGCCGTCGATGTTGCGGATCTGGAGGTAGGGGCCGTCGATCGCCTGGAGGTTGTTGGCGCGGGCGGCCATCAGGATCTTCATCAGGATGTAGTGGTAGGCGTCCGCCGGGTAGCCGGGCGGCTGCTCGCCCACGACCAACGACTTCATGTTGATCGACGCCATGAAGTCGGCCGGGCCGAAGATGATCGTCTCGACACGTTGACTGGCTTGAGCGATCGCATTGACGTTGTTGAGTCCCTGCGCGTTCTCGATCTGCGCCTCAATACCGATCTTGCCGACCTCGAAGCCCATCGTCTTCTCGATCTGCGTCAGCAGCAGGTCCAGCGCGACGACCTGCTGGGCGTCCTGCACCTTCGGCAGCATGATGCAGTCGAGGTTCTGGCCCGCGCCCTCGACGACCGTGACGACATCGCGGTACGTCCACTCGGTCGTCCAGTCGTTGACGCGCACGACCCGCGTCTTGCCCGTCCAGTCGCCCTCGTTGAGGAACTTGACGATGGTGTGCCGCGCGTCGGGCTTGGCCAGCGGCGCGCACGCGTCCTCCAGGTCCAGGAAGACCTGGTCGGCCGGGAGGCCCTGCGCCTTCTCCAGGAAGCGCGGGTTGCTCCCCGGTACGGCGAGACAGGAGCGCCGCGGACGGAGCCGGTTCACGGGGGCGGGCGTGGTCATGCGGGGACCTCCAGGGGGTCGAGCTTGTTCGCCTTCCGGATCTCGTCGACGATGCGGCCGATGATTCCGGTGATGTCGAAGTCCTTCGGGGTGAAGACCGCGGCGACCCCGGCAGCCCTGAGCTGCTCGGCGTCGCCATTGGGGATGATCCCACCGGCGATGACAGGTATGTCTGTGGCACCGGCCACACGGAGCCGTTCGAGGACGTCCGGCACCAGCTGGGCGTGCGAGCCGGACAGGATGGACAGGCCGACCGCGTGCACGTCCTCGGCGAGGGCCGCGTCCACGATCTGCTCCGGGGTCAGCCGGATGCCCTGGTAGACCACCTCGAAGCCGGCGTCACGCGCGCGTACGGCGATCTGCTCGGCGCCGTTGGAGTGCCCGTCCAGGCCCGGCTTGCCGACCAGGAAGCGCAGTTTGCCGACGCCCATCTCGCGCGCCGTCAGATCCACCTTGCGGCGGACCCCGGCCATCGCCGAGCCCTCCTCGGCGGGGACCGCGACCGGCGCCGACGAGACGCCCGTGGGCGCCCGGAACTCCCCGAACACCTCCCGCAGGGCCCCGGCCCACTCACCGGTCGTGACACCGGCGCGGGCGCACTCCAGGGTGGCCTCCATGAGGTTGTCGGTGTCCTTGGCGGCCTCCTTCAGCCGCTCCAGCGCCTTGCACGGGCGCGGGTGGTTGAAGGGCGGCTGGTAGCGCGTGTCCCGCCAGTGCTGCAACGACGCGATGACCCGGGCCTCGACGGCCGGGTCGACCGTCTGGATCGCTTGATCAAGGTCGGCCGTGAGTGGATTGGGCTCGGTCGTGTTGAAGATGTTGACTCCGACGATCTTCTCTTGACCGGACTCAATACGGCCCCGCCGCTCCGCGTGCGAGGACACGAGCTGCGACTTCAGATAGCCCGACTCCACGGCGGCCATCGCGCCGCCCATCTCCTCGATGCGGTCGATCTCCGCGAGGGACTCCTCGACCAGGGAGGCCACCTTCGCCTCGATGACGTGCGAGCCCTCGAAGATGTCCGCGTACTCCAGCAGGTCGCTCTCGTACGCCAGCACCTGTTGCATGCGCAGCGACCACTGCTGGTCCCAGGGGCGGGGGAGCCCCAACGCCTCGTTCCACGCCGGGAGTTGGACGGCACGCGCGCGTGCGTCCTTCGACAGCGTCACGGCCAGCATCTCCAGCACGATCCGCTGGACGTTGTTCTCCGGCTGCGCCTCCGTCAGGCCGAGCGAGTTGACCTGGACGCCGTAGCGGAACCGGCGCTGCTTCGGGTCCTCGATGCCGTAGCGCTCGCGCGTGATCTCGTCCCAGATGCGGCCGAAGGCGCGCATCTTGCACATCTCCTCGATGAAGCGGACGCCCGCGTTCACGAAGAAGGAGATACGGGCGACGACATCGCCCTTGCGGTCCTCGGGGATCTGCCCGGACGCGAACACCGCGTCCAGGACGGCGATCGCGGTGGACATCGCGTACGCGATCTCCTGGACCGGTGTCGCTCCCGCCTCCTGGAGGTGGTAGCTGCAGATGTTGATCGGGTTCCACTTGGGGATGTGGTTGACCGTGTAGCAGATCATGTCGGTCGTCAGCCGGAGCGAGGGCACCGGCGGGAACACGTGCGTGCCCCGTGACAGGTACTCCTTGACGATGTCGTTCTGGGTCGTCCCCTGGAGCTGGGTGATGTCGACGCCCTGCTCCTCGGCGACGACCTGATAGAGCGCCAGCAGCCACATGGCGGTGGCGTTGATCGTCATCGAGGTGTTCATCTGGTCCAGGGGAATGTCCTGGAACAGCCGGCGCATGTCACCGACGTGGGCCACCGGCACGCCGACCCGGCCGACCTCGCCGCGGGCGAGGATGTGGTCGGAGTCGTAGCCGGTCTGTGTCGGCAGGTCGAACGCGACCGACAGACCGGTCTGGCCCTTGGCGAGATTGCGCCGGTACAACTCGTTGGACGCCTCTGCCGTGGAGTGACCGGCGTACGTGCGCATGAGCCACGGCCGGTCTTTCTGGCGCTCAGTCATCAGCGGACCTCAGATGTTCCGGAAGCGGTTGATCGCGTCGATGTGCTGGGCGCGCTTCTCCTCGTCGCGCACACCGAGGCCCTCCTCGGGGGCGAGGCACAGGACGCCGACCTTGCCCTGGTGGAGGTTGCGGTGGACGTCGTAGGCGGCCTGGCCGGTCTCCTCCAGGGAGTACACCTTGGAGAGCGTCGGGTGGATCTTGCCCTTGGCGACCAGCCGGTTGGCCTCCCACGCCTCGCGGTAGTTGGCGAAGTGCGAGCCGATGATCCGCTTCAGGGACATCCACAGGTAGCGGTTGTCGTACTCGTGGTTGAACCCGGAGGTCGAGGCGCAGGTGACGATCGTGCCGCCCTTGCGGGTGACGTAAACGCTTGCGCCGAAGGTCTCGCGGCCGGGGTGCTCGAAGACGATGTCCACGTCCTCGCCGCCGGTGAGCTCGCGGATCCGCTTGCCGAACCGCTTCCACTCGCGCGGGTCCTGGTTGTGCTCGTCCTTCCAGAACCGGTAGTCCTCGGCGTTGCGGTCGATGATCGCCTCGGCGCCCATCGCGCGGCAGATGTCCGCCTTCTGGGGTGAGGAGACGACACAGATGGGGTTGGCGCCGCCCGCGAGCGCGAACTGCGTGGCGTACGAGCCGAGTCCGCCGCTCGCGCCCCAGATCAGGACGTTGTCGCCCTGCTTCATGCCGGCGCCGTTGCGGGAGACCAGTTGCCGGTAGGCGGTGGAGTTCACCAGGCCCGGGGCGGCGGCCTCCTCCCACGACAGGTGGTCCGGCTTGGGCATCAGCTGGTTGGACTTGACGAGCGCGATCTCGGCGAGCCCGCCGAAGTTGGTCTCGAAGCCCCAGATGCGCTGCTCGGGGTCGAGCATCGTGTCGTTGTGGCCGTCGCTCGACTCCAGCTCGACGGACAGGCAGTGCGCGACGACCTCGTCACCGGGCTTCCAGGCGTTGACGCCGGGGCCGGTGCGCAGGACGACGCCCGCGAGGTCGGAGCCGATGATGTGGTACGGCAGGTCGTGCCGCTTGGTCAGCTCGCTGAGCTTGCCGTAGCGCTCGAGGAAGCCGAAGGTCGACAGCGGCTCGAAGATCGAGGTCCACACGGAGTTGTAGTTGACGCTGGACGCCATCACGGCCACCAGGGCCTCGCCCGGGCCGAGTTCGGGCACCGGGACGTCGTCCAGGTGGATCGACTTGCGGGGGTCCTTGTCGCGGGTGCTGAGGCCCGCGAACATGTCCGTCTCGTCCTTGTGCACGGTGATCGCGCGGTACGACTCGGGGAGCGGCAGGGCGGCGAAATCGGCCGGAGTCGAGTCCGGCGACTGGATCGCGGCGAGGATGTCCTTCACGGTCACGGTGTTGCCTCCGGCGAAGTGCGCCCTGAGGGAGGGGCGCCGATGGTTACGTCGGTGCTGCTGCTGAGGGTGGGTGGAGAGGTGCCGTCGGTTCGGCGGGTGGTGCTTCGGCAGCGCTTTGTGGCGCGGGAGGGTGCCTGTGACGCAGGCGTCCGGGCGCGCAGCCCAGTGGTGGGTTGCGGGGACAGCCGACGTACGGGAGATCTCTGTACGCCGGCCGCCCGGACACCTTCAACGTATGACACTGCGTGTCACCCCGCAAGGCACCGAGTGCCATGAATTGCTCTCAGGTGAAATCTTTACGTAACAAATGAGCGATGATCGATCGAACGGGGTCTGAAAGGTGCGTGAAAAGGGGCTCTGACATGCCAAAACGGCCACCCCGGAGGGTGGCCGTCATCACATGGTGCGGAAGGGCTCAGCGGTCCCTGAGTGCCTCTTCGATGGTCCGCATGACCTCGTCCAGCGGGGCGTCGGTGCGGGCGACCGTCACCAGGACCTCGCCCTGCTGGTGCACCATCGCGGTGGCCGGCTTGGGGGCCGTGGTGCGGCCGGCGCCGATACCGCTGCCGAAGGTCTTCCGTACGATCCCGAAGGCGTGGTCGAGCTGCGCCTCGACGTCGCCCTGACCGCCGGCCCGCAGCCAGCGCCGCAGCACGTGGTTGTGGGCGGTGACCACCGCCGAGGCGGCGACCTCGGCGAGCAGCGGGTCGTCGTTGGCGTCGTCGTCGTGCGCGTGCTCGTCGAAGTGACCCAGCAGATAGCGCGTGAACAGCCGCTCGTAGCGGGCCACCGACGCGATCTCCGCCTCGCGCAGGGTGGGCACCTCGCGCGTCAGCTTGTAGCGGGCGACCGAGATCTCCGGCTGCGCCGCGTACATCCGCATGACTTCCTTGATGCCCCGGCACACCGTGTCGAGCGGGTGCTCGTGCGCGGGGGCGGCATTGAGGACCGCCTCGGCCCGGATCAACGTGTCGTCGTGGTCCGGGAAGATCGCCTCTTCCTTGGAGCGGAAGTGGCGGAAGAACGTCCGGCGCGCGACCCCGGCCGCGGCGGCGATCTCGTCGACGGTGGTCGCCTCGTACCCCTTCGTCGCGAACAGCTCCATCGCCGCCGCCGCCAGTTCGCGCCGCATCTTGAGGCGCTGGGCGGCGGCGCGACTCCCGGCCGCACTCTCCGGTGCGTCGGGCGCGGCTGCGGTACGTGAGGGCTTGGCGGGCTGGGGCATGACCCGAACGTACTGCATGTGCGCAGCTTGCCGCGCACGTCGGGGGTTTCCCCCGCCCGCAGTGGGCGGGGGTCCTCCGGTGGGGTCGAGCAGCCCGCCCCACTCTCCTTCGGCCGCGGACCGGTCGCCGTAGCGCTCAGCGGCGGGCATATTCGCGGAAGCCGCGGCCCGTCTTGCGGCCGAGGCAGCCCGCGGCCACCAGGTGCTCCAGGAGCGGCGCGGGAGCGAGGCCCGGGTCGCGGAACTCGCGGTGCAGGACCTTCTCGATGGCCAGGGAGACGTCGAGCCCGACGACGTCCAGCAGCTCGAAGGGGCCCATCGGGTAGCCGCCGCCCAGCTTCATCGCGGCGTCAATGTCGTCAAGAGATGCATAGTGCTCCTGCACCATCTTGATCGCGTTGTTGAGGTACGGGAAAAGCAGTGCATTGACGATGAATCCAGCCCTGTCGCCACAGTCGACTGCATGCTTCTTGATCTTGACGCAGACCTCGTGGACTGTTGAGTGGACGTCACCATCCGTCAACACTGTACGGACGACCTCGACCAGCTTCATCGCGGGCGCCGGGTTGAAGAAGTGCATGCCGATCACGTCCTGCGGACGCGAGGTGGCGCGGGCGCACGCGACGACCGGCAGCGACGAGGTCGTGGTGGCCAGCACCGCGCCCGGCTTGCAGACCTTGTCCAGCGTCGCGAACAGCTGCTGCTTGATCTCCAGGTCCTCGGCGACCGCCTCGACGGCCAGGTCCACGTCCGCGAAGGAGTCGTAGGAGCCTGCCGCGGTGATCCGGTCCAGGGTCTCGGCGGCGGCCTCCGCGGTCATCCGCCCCCGGTCGACGGAGCGCGAGAGCGACTTGCCGATACGGGACTTGGCGAACTGCGCCTTCTCCTCGCTGCGGGCGGCGAGGACCACGTCGTACCCGGCCTTGGCGAAGACCTCGGCGATACCGGACGCCATGGTCCCGGAACCGGCGACCCCGACCGAGCGGACCGTACGGCCCGGGGTGAGCTGCGCGCCCTCCGGCGGGGTGAGTGCGTCCCGCACCACGGTCGCGCTGCCGGGAGCCTCGTAGGAGTAGAAGCCGCGGCCCGTCTTGCGGCCGGTCAGGCCCGCCTCGCTGAGCTGCTTGAGGATCGGCGCGGGGGCGTGCAGGCGGTCGTGGGACTCGGCGTACATGGCCTCCAGGACCGTGCGCGCGGTGTCGACGCCGATCAGGTCGAGCAGGGCGAGCGGGCCCATGGGGAGTCCGCAGCCGAGCCGCATCGCCGCGTCGATGTCCTCGCGGGAGGCGTACTTCGCCTCGTACATGGCGGCGGCCTGGTTGAGATAGCCGAACAGCAGCCCGTCCGCGACGAACCCGGGCCGGTCGCCGACCGCGACGGGCTCCTTGCCCAGCTCGATCGCCAGCTCGGTGACGGCGGTGACCGCGGTGGGCGCGGTCAGCACCGAGGAGACCACCTCGACCAGCTTCATCGCGGGCGCAGGGTTGAAGAAGTGCAGCCCGAGCACCCGCTCCGGCCGCGCCGAGTCGGCGGCGAGCCGGGTGACGGACAGGGCGTTCGTGCCGGTCGCGAGAATCGTCTCGGGGCGCACGATCCCGTCCAGCTCACGGAAGATCTGGTGCTTGATCTCGTACGACTCGGGGGCCACCTCGATGACCAGGTCGGCGTCGGCCGCCGCGCCCAGGTCGGTGGAGGTGCGGACCCGGGCCAGGGCGTCGGTGCGCTCCTGCTCGGTCAGCCGGCCGCGCCGCACGGCGTGGGCGGTCGCGGTCTCCAGGGCGGCGAAGGCGTGCGCGGTCGCGGCCTCGCTGACGTCGATGCCGACGACCTCGCGGCCGGCCCGGGCGAGGACCTCGGTGATACCGGTGCCCATCGTGCCGAGACCGACGACGGCAATGGTCTTGAACGGGGACAGGGGAGTGTCGGACAGGGGAGCTGCCATCGCGGGACTCCTGGAATGAGGGTGACGACTGGGAGCGCGCGCCGTACGCCGAGGGGCGCACGGGGTGCGAGAAGGAGTGCGGGTGGTGCCGGGCAACGAGCGCACACGCCCGGCGGGTTGAGAGTTCCGACCGGCCCTGTCCCAAGCCGTGTCGTACTGCGGCACACGAGGTGCCGAACCGACTGCACTCACGGCGGCTGCGTCACCAGGCCACCGTAAGGAGATACGCGAGTGGGTAACTCGCTCGTCTGAGCTTAACCGGTGGGTAACGAGCGCGCCAGCCCCCGGAGTTTGTGATGTAGGTCCCGTCTGTCCCGTGCCCCCCATAGGCTCGGTTTCATGGACGAAGAGTTGCGATCACTCACGGAGCGCTTACGGCAGGAGTCGGGAGGAGCGGCGCCGTACGAGCGACTTGTGTCGACCGACGACCTCGACGAACTGGCGGAGGTGCTCACGGCCGTCGGACAACCGCTCTGGGCCCGGGAGTTGGCCGCGTTCCGGCTCGGCCTCGCGGGTGACCGGCGGGCCTTCGAGTCCCTCGTCCTGTTCCTCAACCACCGCGATCCACCGCGCTGCGCCTCCGCCGCGTACGCCCTGGCCCGCCTCGACGACCCCCGCACCGCCCGCGCGGCGGCCGCCCTCGCCACCAACGAACTGCGCGTCGCCTACGCCCTGCACCCCGTCCGGCTCCTGGCCGACCTGCACGCCCCCGAGTCCGTCCCCGCCCTCATCACCACCCTGGAGCGCCGCCTGCGCCCCCACGACCCGTACCGCCGCGTGGCCCTCGCCTGCGTACAGGGCCTCGGCGAACTGGGCGACCCCCGCGCCAGACCGGTCCTGAACGAGGCCCTCGCCCACCCGGCACTGGCGGAGGCGGCGGTGCACGCGCTGGGGCGGATCCCACGGCAGCGCTGAGCCCGCCCACCGCCCCCTCAACGCGTCAGCTCCCTGACGTACCGGAGCTCCGGCACCAGCACCCCGTCCACCTCGTACGGCTCCTCCGCCCCGTCGGCCCGGAAGCCCGCCCGCTGGTAGAAGCGGCGGGCGCGGGCGTTGCCCCGGACCACCCAGAGGTACAGGCGGTCGTGACCGAGGGCCGCGCACCGCCGTAGCGCCTCCTGCATCAGGGCCCGGCCGGCGCCGGTGTTCAGATGTCGCGGGTCGAGGTAGATCGCGTACAACTCGGCTTCCCCGGTGCGGATTTCACCGTCCCGGTAGGGACCGAACGCGGCCCAGCCGATGATCTCCTCGCCCCGCGACGCGACGAGGCTCACCACGCTGCCGTCGTCCTGCGCGAAGCGCGCCCGGCGGCGCTCGGCGTCGTCCTTCGCGCTGAGGGCGTCGAGGTAGGGCTGCGGCATGAGGCCCCGGTACGCGAACTGCCAGCCGAGGACGCGGATTTCGGAGACGCGGTCGCAGTCGGCGAGGACCATGGGGCGGATCTGGAGGGGCTCGGCATCGTCCATGGCGGGCACCCTAGGGACTGGGCTGCCGGGCCGCCCCCGATTATTCGCCGATCACCGCGAACGCCTCGATCTCCATCAGGAACTCCGGTCGTACCAGCGCGGCGACCTGTACGGCCGACGCGGCGGGGAGCCGGTCGTCGGGTATGTGGGCGGCGCGGGCCGTGCGGATGGCCGGCAGGTGGGCCATGTCCGTGACGAAGAAGGTCAGTTTGACCACGTCGTCGAAGCCGGCGCCCGCTGCGGCGAGACAGCGGCGGAGGTTCTCGAAGACCTGGCGGGCCTGGGCCGCCGCGTCGCCCTCGCCGACGAGCTTGCCGTCCTCGTCCAGGGCGAGCTGGCCGGAGATCGCGACGAAGCGGCCGGTGCCCATGACGACGTGCGTGTAGGCCGTCGCGGGGGCGACGCCGTCGGGGGCGGGAATCCTCGTCAGATCACTCATGCGTCCATGGTGGACCATGGGTCTGACAACGGGGATTCCCACCCCCGAGGGACCGATCGACCCTCAGGCCGGGCTCAGCCGCGGAAGCCCAGCAACCCGTGCAGTGTCGAACCGTGTGCCGTGCTCGTCGCCGACTTCGCCGTGGTCAGCGGTTTCGGGTCGGGCGTCTTCTGGCACACCGCGTCGACCTCGCCGCCGCTGCGCGGCACCTTGCCGTTGCTCAGATACGTAGCCAGGTACTTGTCCAGGCAGGCGTTCCCGCTGAGCGTGATGCCGTGGTTCCCGCCGCCCTGCTCGACCACGAAGCTGGAGTCGGCCAGCAGCTGGTGGACCGTCGCGCCGCCCTCGTACGGGGTCGCCGCGTCGTTCGTCGCCTGGAAGAGCAGCACCGGCGGCAGCTTGCCGTTGGCGATGTTGACCGGCTGCTCGGACTTCGTCGGCCAGAACGCGCACGGCGCGTTGTACCAGGCGTTGTTCCAGGCCATCAAGGGCGCCTTCTCGTAGACCGCCCAGTTGTCCTTGCGCCACTGGTTCCAGTCGCGCGGCCAGGACGCGTCACGGCACTGCACCGAGGTGTAGACGCTGTACCCGTTGTCCCCGGAGGCGTCGATCGCGGCGAAGTTGTCGTACGCCTCGACCAGCGGATCGGCGTTCTTGTCGTTCACGTACGCCGCGAACGCCTCGGCGAGATAGGGCCAGTAGCCGTTGTAGTACCCGCCGGGGATGAAGGTGTCCTCCAGCTCGGAGGCGCCCACCTTCCCGCCGGCCGGCTTCTTGGCCAGCGCCTTCCGCATCGCGTACCACTTGGCCTCGATCCTGGCCGGGTCGGTGCCGAGCTTGTACGTCGAGTCGTACTTCGCGATCCATGCCATCAGCGCCTGCTGGCGGTCGTTGAAGGCGTAGTCCTGCCCGAGGTTGTCGTCGTACCAGACCCCGGTGGGGTCGACGATGGAGTCCAGGACCAGGCGGCGCACGCGCTCCGGGTAGAGCTTGGCGTACACGGCGCCCAGGTAGGTGCCGTACGAGTAACCGAAGTAGTTGATCTTCTTCGCGCCGAGCGCGGCCCGGATCGAGTCCATGTCCTGCACGGCGCTGATGGTGTTGATGTACGGCAGCACGCTCGCGTACTTCTTGCCGCAGGCGGCGGCGAAGGACTTCACGCGCGTGAGGTTGGCCTTCTCCAGCGCCGGGGTGCTCGGCACGGAGTCGGGCCGCACCGGGTTGAAGTAACCGGGCTTGCAGTCGAGGGCGGGGGTGCTCTTGCCGACGCCGCGCGGGTCGAAGCCGATGACGTCGTACTGGGACGCCACCGCCTTGGGCAGCGAGGAGGCCACGAAGCCCGCGAGGGTCAGTCCGCTGCCGCCGGGGCCGCCGGGGTTGACCAACAGGGGCCCCTGGTACGTCTTCGCGGTGTGCGGGACCCGGGACAGGGCGAGCGTGATCCGCGTGCCGTGCGGGTTCGCGTGGTCGAGCGGCACCTTGACGCTCGCGCACTGGAGCGTCGGGTAGTTGGTGGTGGCGCAGCTCTTCCAGGTGAGCTTCGCCGCCTGGACGGTGGTCGCGGAATGTGTGGTGCTCGCGGCGGCGGGGAGAGCGGTGACCGTCCCGGCCACGACGACGGCGGCACCGCACAGTACGGCTGCGCGTTTTCTCATGAGTCCTCCCAGGACGGAGAGGCGGCCGACCGCGGTTCTCGCGGCCGGTCCTCGCCGCATAGTCCCGAAAAGCCGGGGCGGAAGAACCTGTTCAGCCGATACTTGACCCAATTGGGCCGCCGGATGCGCTCGAACGCCCTCGGATCAGCTCGTGGGGAAGCGCGTTCAGATCAGCCTTCAGATCAGTGAGAGCTGCGTCGGCCCGCTCACCGGCTCGTCGGCCGGCTCCACCGGTTCGGGAATCCGGCGCGGCATGCCCGCGCGCGCGGGACCGATGCCGTACTCCTGTGCCAGGTCGTGGACCTGACGGGTGATCCGGCGCTGGTACCACTTCGGGGCGTACGCGCCCTCCGCGTACAGCCGTTCGTAGCGGCGCACCAGATGCGGGTGGTGCTGCCCGAGCCAGGCCATGAACCACTCGCGGGCGCCGGGCCGCAGATGCAGCACCAGGGGAGTCACCGAGGTGGCCCCGGAGGCGGCTATCGCCCTTACGGTGGCGCGCAGTTGGGCCGGGTGGTCGCTGAGGAAGGGGATCACCGGGGCCATCAGGACACCGACGTCGATGCCGTGCTCGGTCAGCGTCCTTACGGCGTCCAGGCGCCGCTCCGGGGAGGGCGTACCGGGCTCCACCGTGCGCCACAGCGCGGGGTCGGTGAAGCCGACCGAGACCGAGATGCCGACGTCGGTGACCTCCGAGGCCTGCACCAGGAGGTCCAGGTCGCGCAGGATCAGGGTGCCCTTCGTCAGGATCGAGAAGGGGTTCGCGTGATCGCGCAGGGCGCTCAGGATGCCCGGCATCAGCCGGTAGCGGCCCTCCGCGCGCTGGTAGCAGTCGACGTTCGTGCCCATCGCGATGTGCTCGCCGAGCCAGCGCCGGGAGCCGAGCTGGCGGCGCAGCAGGTCCGGCGCGTTCACCTTGACCACGATCTGCGAGTCGAAGCCGAGGCCGGTGTCGAGGTCCAGATAGCTGTGGGACTTGCGGGCGAAGCAGTACACGCACGCGTGCGAGCAGCCCCGGTACGGGTTGACCGTCCACTCGAAGGGCATACGGGACGCCCCGGGCACCCGGTTGATGATCGAGCGGGCCCGCACCTCGTGGAAGGTGATTCCGCGGAACTCGGGCGTGTCGAAGGTTCGGGTGGTCACCGCGTCCGCGCCGAACAGCGCGACGTCGGCCGTCCGGCTGTGGCCGTCGGACTCCACTGTGAGGTTTTCCCAGCGCATGACGCCTCCTCGGTAGTCCTGCCCCCAGAGTGAAACACTTGTTCGAATTACGACGCAAGTGAACTTCCTCATCACTCCTGATCGCTTCCGACGCCCTGGGGCACCCCGATTTGGGTGACCGAGCGCGGGGGTGGTTGGCTTGCCCCGACCCCGAGAACGCAAGTCCTGGAGGAACGAAATGGCGCAGGTCGAGGCCACCACCGAGCGGGTCGTCGCAGCCGACGCGGAGAAGGTGTTCGACGCCCTCGCCGACTACACCGGCACGCGCGCGAACCTGCTGCCCGAGCAGTTCAGCGAGTACGAGGTGCGCGAGGGCGGCGACGGCGAGGGCACCCTCGTCCACTGGAAGCTCCAGGCCACCAGCAAGCGCGTCCGCGACTGCCTCCTGGAGGTCAGCGAGCCGACCGACGGCGAACTGGTCGAGAAGGACCGCAACTCCACCATGGTCACCACCTGGCGGGTCACCCCGGCCGGCGAGGGCAAGTCCCGCGTCGTCGTGACCAGCACCTGGAACGGTGCCGGCGGCATCGGCGGCTTCTTCGAGCGCACCTTCGCCCCCAAGGGCCTCGGCCGCATCTACGACCTGGTCCTCGACAAGCTCGCCGCCGAGGTCGAGAAGTAGGTCCCAAGGGCCAAGCCCCCAGGGCGTGTTGACGCCCTGGCGGCTTCCCTCACCGGTTCGAGTGGATCTCCGTTCGAGCCGGGCGTACGCCGTAACTCGTCACGCTTGCTCACAGTTGTCGCCTAAAGCGGGAATTGTGCGGCAGGCGCGACGAGGGGAGCGGTACGTGGGCGGGACGACTCTGGTGCAGGACGAACGACCCCCGGCACCCCCGGAGACCCCGGTCCCCGCACCCGTCGGGAAGGCCGAACTGAGCCCGCGCCGTGTGCGGTTGGTCTTCCTCGGCCTCATGCTCGCGCTGCTCCTCGCCGCCCTCGACCAGATGATCGTCGCCACCGCGCTCCCGAAGATCGTCGGCGAACTGCACGGCCTGGAGAGGATGTCCTGGGCGATCACCGCCTACCTCCTCACCTCCACGGTCGGCCTGCCGGTCTACGGCAAACTCGGCGACCTCCTCGGCCGCAAGAGCGTGTTCCAGTTCGCGATCGCGGTCTTCGTGATCGGCTCCGCGCTCGCGGGCCGCGCCCAGTCCATGGACCAACTCATCGCGTTCCGCGCGGTGCAGGGCATCGGCGCGGGCGGACTCATGATCGGCGTGCAGGCGATCATCGCGGACATCGTGCCGCCCCGGCAGCGCGGCCGCTTCATGGGCCTGATCGGCGCCACCTTCGGACTCGCCTCCGTCGCGGGCCCGTTGCTCGGCGGCTACTTCACGGACCACCTCTCCTGGAGGTGGTGCTTCTACGTCAACGTGCCCTTCGGCGTGGTGACCCTGGCCGTCGTGACCGTCGTACTGAAACTGCCGAAGCCCACCGTCAAGGCCCGCCTCGACATCCTCGGCGCGCTGCTGCTGGCCGCCGCGTCAACCTGCCTTGTCCTGCTGACCAGTTGGGGCGGGACCGAGTACGCCTGGGGCTCGCGCGTCATCCTCGGGCTCGGCGCGGGAGCCGTGGCCGCCGCCGTCCTCTTCCTCGTCGCCGAGCGCTTCGCGCCCGAACCCCTCATCCCGCTACGGCTGTTCAGGGACGCCGTCTTCAACGTCACCGCCCTGGTGGGCCTGGTGATCGGGGTCGCGCTCTTCGGTGCCGCCAGCTATCTGCCGACCTTCCTCCAGATGGTCGACGGCGCCAGCGCCACCGAGTCCGGACTGCTGATGCTGCCCATGATGGGCGGCATCGTCGGCGCGTCCATCATCTCCGGCCAACTCATCAGCCACACCGGCCGGTACAAGATCTACCCGATCCTCGGCAGCGCCCTCGCCGCGCTCGGCATGTGGCTGCTGTCCCGGCTCGAAGTCGACACCTCCCGGCTCCAGTACAGCGCCTGGATGGCCGTCCTCGGCGCCGGCATCGGCCTGGTGATGCCCGTCCTCGTCCTCGCCGTGCAGAACTCCGTACGGCCGGCCGACCTCGGCACCGCCACCAGCGCCAACAACTACTTCCGGCAGATCGGCGGCAGCGTCGGCGCCGCGATCTTCGGCACCCTGTTCGCCGACCGGCTCACCGACGCCCTGCGCGACCGCCTCCCCACGCGCGCGGGTGCCCGTCTCCCCGACCCCGAGTCCATCACCCCGCAGCTCGTCCACGCGCTGCCCCCGGCACTGCGCGACAGCTACATCCGGGCCTACGCCGACGCCATGCCCCGGATCTTCCTCTACCTGGTGCCGGTGCTCGCCCTCGGCCTGCTCATCGCCTTCTTCCTCAAGGAGAAACCACTGGTGTCCCACAACGCCCCCGCCGAGACCTCGGAGACCGCACCCTTCAACTCCCCGATCCCGCAGGCCCGTTCGGGATACGCCGCCGGAATCCCCGTGTGCGGCAGGGTGCAGCACCCCGACGGGACCGTCGTGCCCCGGGCCGCGCTCACCCTCATCGACGTCTCCGGGCAGCAGATCGGACGCGGCGCCAGCGGCGCGGACGGGCGGTACGCGCTGTCGACGCCCGGCTCCGGTTCGTACGTCCTGATCGCGGCGGCCGGCGGGCACCAGCCGCAGGCGGTGTCGGTGACCGTGGGGGAGCGGCCCGTCGAACTCGACGTCGTCCTCGGCGGTGCCGGACGCCTCGCCGGAAGTGTGCTGACCGCGGACGGCACCCCGGTGCGGGAGGCCGCCGTGACGCTCACCAATGTGCACGGCGAGGTGGTGGCCAGTACCCGCAGCGGGCGCGAAGGCGGCTATGTGATCAGCGAGTTGGTGGCCGGCGAGTACACCCTCGCGGCCAGCGCGCCCGCGTTCCGGCCGGCCGCGCTCCCCGTCAGCGTGCAGGCCTCCCGCGAGACCCGGCAGGACGTCGAACTCGCCGGCGGCGCCGTGCTGCGCGGCACCGTCCGGGCGAGCGGCGGGCGGCCCGTCGAGGACGCGCGCGTGACGCTCCTCGACGCGGCGGGCAACGTCGTCGACACCCTCACCACCGGCCCCGACGGCACCTTCCGGTTCGTCGACCTGTCCTCCGGCGAGTACACGGTGATCGCCGCCGGGTATCCGCCCGTGGCCACCGTTCTCCAAGTGGCGGGCGGGGGACGCACCGAACGCGATCTGCAACTCGGTCACGAGGACTGATCACCCGCCCCACGGGGCGCGCAGGCGCACGCCGGTGCGGATTGGATGGAACCAATTCCAGGAATGCCGCACATGGCCACCGGCCGCCCCCGTAGCGTGGTGGATGGCGGCACAGATCTTGCGGAGCCGTGGGGAGAGAGGGCCTGGGCCATGGACCGTGGCACCGAGCGGGAGGCGCCTCCCGGCCGCGGAGCCGGGGACGACGTGGTGAGCGAGCACACCGCGGCGGGCCGTATCCCGCTGGCTGTGATCCTGATCGACCGCGACGGACTCGTCTCGCACTGGAGCCGAGGCGCCCGGCGGCTCTTCGGCACGACCAAGGAAGAGGCGATCGGCCAGACGGCGGTCGACCTGCTCCCCGTCTCCGGCGCCCTGCCCGACGAGGAGGAGACCAGTCCCCTCGGCGCGTTCGCGTCCTACGACGGACTCGGCCCTGACCTGGAGTCCTCCCTCGACGGACAGCTGTCCTACCCGGCCGCCGGACGCGCCCGCCTCACCGTGCCCGAGCGAGATCGCGTGGACGTCCTGTGGTGGGCGTACCCGCTGGTCGGACCGGGTCAGGAGCGGTTGCTCGTGCTCGCCGCCGACGCGGACGGACTGCGCCAGGACCTCCCCGAGGCGGACGGCGCCTTCGAGCGCATAGCACCCGCCTTCGCCCACCACACCGACTTCCCCGGCGCCGACGAACTCGCCCGCAGGCTCCCCGAGATCCTGCCCAGCATGAGCGTCGACGAGAGCGCCCGCATCGTCGCCCAGGTCCTCGAACTGGGCTACCCCGTCCTGGAGTTCAGCCAGAACGAACGGGTGCCTGTGACCCCCGACTGGGGCGTCGCCCGCCGCGCCGAGCGCAAGGCGCGCCGCGAGCGGGCCGCCCTCGCGGTCGCCGAGGGCCTGCCCGTGCCCGAGGAGATCGTGGACGAGCGCGAGGACCTCGAATACGTCGCCGTACGCGAGCGGTTGGAGTTCCTCAACGAGGTCAGCGGACGCATCGGCACCTCGCTCGACCTCGCCACCACCATCCTCGAGGTCAGCCGGGCCGTCGTACCCCGCTTCACGGATGTCGCGGGCACCTATCTGCGCGAACAGGTCGTCGCCGGCGAGGGGTTCCCGGACGGTGTGCCCGACACCACCACCATGTGGCACCGGGTCGCCGTCGAGCACACCGACGAACCCGGCCGCTGGGACGACGTCATCCCGGTCGGCGAAGCCATGCCGTTCCCCGCCCACACCCCGTTCTTCCAGTGCATGACCACCGGCGACCCCGTCCTCGTGCCGCGCATCAGCGAGCAGATGGGGCACATGATCGCCGCGCAGTTCGAGAAGCGCGACATCCGGCCGCTGATCACCGGCCGCTCCATGCTGGTCGTCCCGCTCAAGGCACGCAACGTCGTCCTCGGCTTCATGATCCTGCTGCGCCACCCGGAGCGCGTCGAGTTCAACGACATGGACCGCGTCACCGGCGCCGAACTCGCCGCCCGCGCGGGCCTCGTGCTCGACAACGCGCGCATGTACACCTACCAGGAGTCCGTCGCCGAGACCCTCCAGGACAGCATGCTGCCGCACATCCCGGCACGCATGGCGGGCTGCGACATCGCCACCCGCTATCTGCCCGGCACGCTCCTCGGACGCGTCGGCGGCGACTGGTTCGACTCGGTGAAACTGCCCGGCGCCCGCACCGCGCTCGTCGTCGGCGACGTCATGGGCCACGGCCTCAACTCGGCCGCCATGATGGGCCAGTTGCGCACCGCCGTGCAGACCATGGCCGCCATGGACCTCCCGCCCGCCCAACTCCTGCGCAACCTCGACGACTTGGCCCAGCGCCTCGGCGACACCTACCTCGCGACCTGCCTGTACGTCGTCTACGACCCGATCGCGGGCGAACTCCACCTCGGCAACGCGGGCCACATCCCGCCGGTGATCGTGCGGGCCCGGGACGGCCGCAGCGAGCTCCTCGACCTGCCCACGGGCGCGCCCATCGGTGTAGGCGGGGTGCCCTTCGAGGCGGTCCGCGTGCGTGTGGACCCCGGCGACCGGCTGGTGATGTGCACGGACGGTCTGGTCGAGGTGCGCGGCGAGGACATCGGCGTAGGACTCGCGACGCTGAGCGAGTCGGCCGCGCATCCGGCCGCGTCCATGGACGACGCCTGCGACACGATCATCCGCTCCCTCAACACGCGCGGCGGCCGCAAGGACGACGTCGCCCTCCTGATGGCCCGGCTGAACGGCATCGAGCCGGACGACGTCGCCGAATGGCGGCTCGCCCTCGACCCGGCCGAGGTCGGCCGGGCCCGCGCGGTGGTCCGCGAACAGCTCCACGAGTGGGGCCTCGCCAAACTCGCCGACACCGCCACCCTGTTGGCCGACGAACTGGTCACCAACGCCGTACGCCACTCCCACGGCCGCCGGATCGAACTGCGCCTGGTGCGCGGCGACACCCTGCTGTGCGAGGTGGACGACGACGACCCCACCCTGCCGACCCTGCTCAGCGCCGGCCCCGACGACGAGTTCGGGCGCGGACTGCACGTGATCGGCACACTCGCCCGCGAGTGGGGCGCCAGCCGTACCACCGCCGGCAAGACCGTCTGGTTCGAACTCACGCTCCCCCGCCGCTGACCCCTGCCGCGCCGCTGAAGCGCAGGTGACCGAGGGGGCGCGCGAGGCGCACATCGGGGTACACGTGTCGAATGAGCGGTGAAGGAATGCGCCGTGTGCTTGTGAGCGGGACCCTGGCGCGATAAACCGTACTGGTCCGTCACTTACGGCGGAACGGCCTTGCATCCTGGGGAGTTGGGCATGAGCGTGACCAGTCGGTACCGGGACGCCTGGGAAGGTTTCTGGCGCGAGGCGCCCGAGGAACAGGGGGCCGTCTTCTGGGACGCGTCGCCGACGCAGACAGTGGGACTCCATCTCGCCCTGTTCGAGCCGAAGTTGCGGGACCCCGGCCTCCAGATGATCGACCTCGGCTGCGGAAACGGCACGCAGACCCGTTTCCTCGCCGACCGTTTCAACCACGTGTTGGGCGTCGACCTGTCCGCGGCTGCCGTCGACCATGCCCGGCACGCCGACCCGGCGGGGCAGGCGACCTACCGGCTGCTGGACGCCACCGACAAGACCGAGGTCGAGACGCTGCACGCCGAACTCGGCGACGCCAACGTCTACATGCGGGGTGTGCTGCACCAGGTCGACCCCGAGGACCGGCAGCCGCTGGTGGACGGGATCGCCACGCTCGTCGGGGAGCGCGGCCAGGTCTTCCTCGTCGAACTCGCCGAGGCCGCCCGCCCGATCATCGGCGGCCTGGCCCAGGACCCGGAGGGGCCGCCCGCGAAGCTCGCCCCGATCCTCCGCCACGGCATCGCCCCCGGCGAAGTCTCCGACGACGAGGTCCCCGAACTCCTCCGCGCGGCCGGCCTCACCATCCTCGCCAGCGGTGAACTCCCCCTGATCACCACCGAGTTCAGGGCCGACGGCGCCCGCATCGAGCTGCCGTCGAAGTGGCACATCGCGGGCCGCGCGACCACCTGAGGCGACAGGGGGAGGCGGGGCGGCTCACCGCCTCCCCCTGCCCGTCCTATCCGAACTGGTGCTTAAGGAACGACCCGGACCACGCCATCAGGTCCGCCGGCACGTAGTACCCCTTCTCGTCGTTGATCGCGTCCCAGTTCTTCGCGACGTCCTCGACGGAGGCGTCGCCGCCCTCGTGCGCGTACCCCTCCGTCGAGGCCAGGAAGACCCGCGCGAAGCGGCCCGCGCCGGCCGTGTAGATCTCGCCGCTCACCGGGACGCTCTCGTGCGCGAGGTAGGCCACCATCGGCGCCACCGCCGACGACGGCATGTACGGCATGCCCTCCGCGGTCTCGGCGGGTTCCTCCTCGGGGCCGCCGCCCATCCGGGTCATCGCGGCCGGCGCGATCAGGTTGACCTTGATGTTGTGCGGCTCGCCCGCCAGCTTCGCGCTGCGCGCCATGCCGACCGTGCCCGCCTTCGCGGCGGCGTAGGACAGGTTGTTGTCCATGCCGAACATGCCGCTGGAGGTGGTCAGCACGACGCGGCCGTAGCCCTGCTCGACGAAGTGCGGCCAGGCGGCCCGCATGGTGTTGAAGGAACCGAGGAGGTGGACGGCCAAGTGCCGTTCCAGGTTGTCGAGTTCGATCTCCGGCAGGCCCGCGTAGCGGATGATCCCGGCGTTGTTGACGAGGACGTCGATCCGGCCGAAGCTCTCGATCGCGGTGCCGATGATGGCCTCGCCGCCCGCGGTCGTGGACACGTCGTGGGTGTCGGCCACGGCCTCACCGCCCGCGGCGACGATCCCGTCGACGACCTTCTGCGCGGGTCCGGCGTCCGAGCCCTCGCCCTCCATCGACCCGCCCAGGTCGTTGACGACGACCTTCGCCCCGCGCTCCGCCAGCAGACGGGCGTAGGCGCGGCCGAGGCCACGGCCCGCGCCGGTGACGACGGCGACGCGTCCTTCGAAGCCGAACTCGCTCATGGGTGACTCCAGTTGTGTGCGGGAAAGCGTGGATCGCGTGGGGTGGCTACCAGGTGACCGGCAGCTCGTGAATGCCGTAGGCGAGCGCGTCGTCCCTGCGGAACCTGAGCTCGTCGAAGCCGACGGCGAGGCGCAGGGTCGGGACGCGGCGGTACAACGTGCCGTAGACGACCTGCAGTTCGATGCGGGCGAGCTGCTGGCCGAGGCACTGGTGGATGCCCCAGGCGAAGGCGTGGTGGTGCCGGGCCTCGCGGGTGATGTCGAACCTCTCCGGCTCGGGGAAGGCCGCCGGGTCCCAGTTGCCCGCGGGCAGCGCGACGACGATGCCCTCGCCGGCCTTGATGGTGACGCCCTCGAAGTCGATGTCCTCGGCGGCGATCCGCCGCTGTCCGAGGGCCGGGATCGTCAGATAGCGCAGGATCTCCTCGACCGCGTTCGCGACGACCTTCGGGTCGTCCGTCCCGCGCAGCAGGGCGAGTTGCTCGGGGTTCTGCAGCAGCAGGGCGGTGCCCAGGGTGATCATGCTGGCGCTGGTCTCGTGACCGGCGATCAGCAGGATCATGCAGAGCATGACGGCCTCGGGCAGGGTGACCTCGCCCGCCTTGATCCGCCCGGCGAAGTCCGAGATGACGTCGTCGCTCGGCTCCTCCATCCGCTTCTGCAGCAGCCCGGCCAGATAGCCGCCGAGCGCCTGGTTCGCCGCCCGGTCCTGCTCGGCGGTCTTGTCGCTGCGGGTGGCCAGCGAGGCGTGCTCCTGGAAGAACTCGTGGTCCTCGTACGGCACTCCGAGCAGCGCGCAGATCATCAGCGAGGGCAGCGGCAGCGACAGCGCCTCGTTCAGGTCCGCCGGGTTCGGGCCCGCGAGCATCTTGTCGATCAGCTCGTCGGTGAACCGCTGGATCTCCGGCCGCAGCTTCTCCATCCGGTTGCGCGTGAACGGGGCCGTCATCATGCGGCGGATCCGCGTGTGGTCGGCGCCGTCGGCGTTGAAGATGGTCAGCGGGTGGTGGGGGGAGTTCTCCGCCATGGCCTGGTTCGGGTGCGGGAACCCGGCCTGCTTGTCGTTCGAGCTCACGCGCGGGTCGGACAGGATCACGCGCTGCGCGGCATGCCCGGTCACCAGCCACGGGGTGCTGCCGTCCCACAGCCGCCCCCGGGACACGGGCGCCGTCTCGTTCAGGGCACGCAGCCCGGCCGGCGGGGCGAACGGACAGGTGCGGTCCCGCGCGCCCGGGTAGTCGAAGAGCTCCGCGTCAGGGGCGGCGAGTTCCGTCTCGGCCTCGGACATGGTGGTTCCTCCAGATGAGGGTGGGGGTGGGGGGAGTGCGGCTGGGGCTATTCCTCGATACGGATCGCGAGCGCGGGGCACACCGCCGCCGCGTTCCGTACGTCGTCGGCCAGTTCGGCCGGCGGGTTCTCGTCCAGCAGGACGACGATGCCGTCCTCGTCGCGCTGGTCGAACACGTCCATGGCGGCGGCGACGCACTGCCCGGCGGCGACGCACTTGTCCTCGTCGACGACAACCTTCATGGCAACTCTCCTGATCGTTCAGTGGGCGGGAGCGGGGGAGGGGACCGCGTCGACGATCTCCTGACGGCGCTGCCTGGCCTGCTTGGGCATGTTCCAGCCGAGGATCCCGGTCACCCGGCCCCCGCTGCGGTACCGCGTGACGAACCGACGGGCCGTCAAGTCACCGTCCACGACGTCGACTTCGGCATCGGCCGGCAGGAAGCCGTGCACCTGGAGCTTGGCGTCGAACTGATCGGTCCAGAAGTACGGCACCGGTTCGTAGGGCCGGTCCTCCCCAAGGATCGCGCCGGCGACGGCCATGGCCTGTTCGGTGGCGTTCGTCCGGTTCTCCAGCCGGATCAGCCGGCCGAGCTGCTCGTGGTGCCAGCGGGCCACGTCACCGACGGCGTAGATCCCGGGCGCTGCCCGGCAACGCGAGTCGCACACCACGCCGTTGTCGAGCTCGAGCCCGCTGCCGGCCAGCCACTCCGTCGCCGGACTCGCCCCGATCGCGACCACCACCACATCGGCGGGCAGCACTTCGCCGGTGCTCAACTCGACGCCGGAGACGCGGCCTTGGGCGCTGGTGAACCCGGAGACGCCGTTCCCGAGCCGGAGCCGCACCCCCCGCTCGGTGTGCAGCTCGGTCAGCAGCCCCGACACCAGCGGGCCCACCTGAAGGGCCAGCGGTCCTGTCAGCGGCCCGGCGAGAGTGACGTCCAGGCCCAACGTCCGTGCCGTGGCGGCGATTTCGGAGCCGAGGACCCCCTCGCCGACGACCACCAGACGTGACCCGGCGAGCAGATCGGTGCGCAGGGCGAGCGCGTCGTCGAGGGTGCGCAGCACATGCACGCCGGTCAACTCGCCCTGTCCGGGCAGCACTCGGGGCCGTACACCGGTGGCGATCACGACCGCGTCCGCGCTCAGCTCGCGCCCCGACTCGGTGCGCACGGTCCGGGTCGCGGTGTCGAGACCGACCGCCGGATCGCCGTACACGAACTCGGTGTCCAGGCCGGTCAGCATCTCCTCCGTGCGCAGCGCGGCCCGGTCGGGGTCCCAGGCGCCGGAGAGGATCTGCTTGGAGAGCGGCGGACGGTCGTACGGGGCGTGCGGCTCGGCGCCGAGCACCGTGATCCGCCCGGTGTACCCCTTGCGGCGGAGGGCCTCCACCGTGGTCAGCCCGGACGCGGAGGCGCCCACCACCAGCACGTGGGCCACGGCCCCGGTGTCGTCCTCGATGCTCATGTTCTGCTCCGTTGCAGCGTCGTCGCGATGTTCTGTGCGGGTGCTCACACGAGGTAGCGTCCGCCGTTGGTGCTGAGGGTCTGGCCGGTGACGTAGGACGCTTCCTCGGAGGCGAGGTAGGCCACCGCGTAGGCGACGTCCTCCGGCTGCCCGGCGCGCTTCATCGGCATGGTGGCGGCGGCCGCGTCCACGTCGACGGGGCCCTGGCGGACCAGCGGGGTGTCGATGAAGCCGGGCGGCACGTGGTTGACCGTGATGCCCTTCTCGATGTACTCGATCGCGAGGGCGCGGGTGAGGCCGATGACACCGCCCTTGGAGGACACGTAGTGCGCCATGGCGGGTGCGCCGGTCTGGGTGGAGGACGAGGAGATGTTGATGATCCGGCCCCAGCCCGCCGCGAGCATGTCGGGCACGATCTCCTGGGTGACCAGGAACGGGCCCTTGAGGTTGATCCCGATCATGCGGTCCCAGGACGCCTCGGAGATGCTGGTGAAGGGCTCGTAGGCGGTGATGCCCGCGTTGTTGACGAGGATCGTGACCGGACCGAGGTCCTCGCGGGTGCGGGCCGCGGCGGCTGCCACCGCGCCGGCCTCGGCCGCGTCGCCGGATACGGCGATCGCCGTGCCGCCCGCCTCCTGGATGGCCGCCGCGGTCTTCTCGGCGCCCTCGGTGTTGAGGTCCCACACCGCGACCGCGGCTCCCCTGGCCGCGAGCACCTTCGCGATCGCCTGGCCGATGCCCCGGCCGCCGCCGGTGACGACCGCGACCTTTCCCTGCAGTGACATGTGCGCTCCCTTGCGCTCGTGCGCGGTGCCGGAGGACGGGCACCGGTGGTTCGTGTTCGGCTATTCGCCCAGGGCCTCGCGGGCCGCGGTACGGGCCGCCACGGCCTTGGGGAAGCCGGTGTACCCGGCGGAGTGGTAGATGACCTCGGCCAGCTCGTCCCTGGTCACCCCGTTGGTCAGGGCGACCCGGACATGGGTCTTCAGCTCGGTCTCGGCGCCGAGCGCGATCAGGATGCCGAGGGTGACGAGACTGCGGTCGCGCGGGGCGAGCCCCTCGCGGCCCCACAGCGCGCCCCACACGGTGGACAGGCCGATCTCGACGAGATCCTCGCCGAACTTGCCGTCCCGCATGTCGAGTTCGCCCTCCGCGGGCACCACCCCGGGCAGCGCGGCCCGCAGGGCTTTCAGCCCCGCGACGCGCAGATCGGTGGTTTCCTTGACGTCTTCGGCGCTCATGCGCGACTCCCGGTGCATGCGGATTGCATTCGTCCCAAACGAAAGTTAGATCAAACGGTCGGTACAATCAATGCCTGTCGCGGATATGGCTGGTCCAAGCTCTCTCCGTCATCGCCATTGATCGGGCCAAGCCCCTCATCTACTCTCGGTCTGAATATTCGACCGACTGGTCGAACTATCAAACCAGGCTCATGTGGGAGCCGCAGCCCCAGTCACCATGGAGCGCAAATGAGCGAATCTTCGAAGCCGGCGGTCCAGGACCGGGTCGACGTCCTCGTCATCGGGGCCGGCGTCACCGGCATCTACCAGCTGTACACCGCCCGCGAGGCGGGCTTCTCGGTGCGGCTCCTCGAGGCGGGCACGGGTGTGGGCGGCACCTGGTACTGGAACCGCTACCCCGAGGCGCGCTTCGACTCCGAGAGCTACACCTACGGCTACCTGTTCTCGAAGGAGCTGTGGGAGGAGTGGGAGTGGTCGGAGCGGTTCGCGGGCCAGCCCGAGATCGAGCGCTACTTCAACCACGTCGTCGACAGGTTCGACCTGCGGCGCGACATCCGCACCGGCGTCAAGGTCACCTCGGCCGTCTTCGACGAGCCCTCCGGCACCTGGACCGTCCGGGGCAGCGACGGCACCGAGGTCAGGGCCCGCTATGTCGTCGCGGCCACCGGCAACCTCTCGGTGCCGTTCATCCCGAACATCCCCGGCCGCGAGGACTTCCGCGGCGAGCAGCACCACACCTCGCGCTGGCCGAAGACCCCCGTCGACTTCACCGGCAAGCGGGTCGCCCAGATCGGCACCGGCTCCAGCGGGGTGCAGATCATCTCCGCGATCGCCGACGACGTAGCGCAGTTGACGGTGTATCAGAAGGACGCGGACTGGCTCACGCCGCTCAACAACGCGCCGATCACGCCCGAGGAACAGGCCGAGCTCAAGGCCAACTTCGAGTCCATCCGGGACACGCTGAACACCTCGCCGAGCGGCTTCCTGCACCAGATCGTCATGCACTCCGGCCTCGACGACAGCCCGGAGGACCGCCAGGCGTTCTACGAGGAGCGGTGGAACGGTCCAGGCTTCACCAAGCTCACCGAGCACTACATGGACATGCTGTCGAACGAGACCGTCAACGCCGAGTGGTGCGCGTTCATGGCGGACAAGATCCGCAGCATCGTCAAGGACCCTGAAACTGCTGACAAGTTGATCCCCAAGGGGCATGGCTACGGCGGCCGGCGGCCCCCCTTCGGCACCGGCTACTACGAGACGTACAACAAGCCGAACGTCTCCCTCGTCGACATCAACACGACGCCGATCACCCGCATCACCGAGGACGGCATCGAAACCGCCGACGGTGTCGAGGAGTTCGACATCATCATCTGGGCCACCGGCTACGACTTCGGCACCGGCGCCCTCAACAGGCTCGGTGTACAAGGCCGGCAGGGCCTCCCGCTGAAGGACTACTGGGCGGACGGCCCGCGCACCTACCTCGGTGTCGCCACGGCCGGCTTCCCCAACTTCTTCTTCCCCGGCGGCCCGCACGGCGCGACCGGCAACAACCCGCGCTACGCCGGCGACCAGGTCGAGATCATCACCGACGTCATCGTCCACGCGCGCGACCACGGCTACGACGTCATCGAGGTCACCGAGGCGGCCGAGGAGGAGTGGACGGACAGCATGAACAACAGCAAGATGTCGTCCTTCCTGGAGAGCAGCTACTTCTACGGCGGCAACATCCCCGGCAAGCCGGTCAAGCAGCTCCTCAACCCCACGGGCCGCTGGGCGCTCCAGGAGGCGATCAACACCGTGAAGCAGAACGACTTCCCGACCTTCGTCCTCTCCAAGGCCGAGAGCCCGGACGCCTGAACGCCCGGACGCCCGTGCCGCCCTGGACGTGGGCGGCACGGGCGTCCGGGGCTCCGCCGAGGTCTACTCGGCGAAGGTCGTGACCCGGTGCTGGAACAGCCATGCGCCGTCGTGCCGGCGCAGGACGTCGTCGTAGCGCCCGACCATCTGTACCGTCCAGCCCGCCTCGCCGCGTGCGAAGAACGCCAGGTTGCTGGTGGCCGTCGCCTCGTCCTCGGTGGCGGAGGTGACGACGGTGTTGGCGATCAGGTGCAACTGCGGCGCCTGGGGCGCGAAGCCGCCGAAGCCCTGCCGTATCGCCTCCCGGCCCTCGAACTTGGCCATGCCGACGATCTCGGCGACGCCGTCGGGGGTGTACAGGGCGGCGATCTCGTCGGCCCGTCCGGCGTCCAGGGCCTGGGCGTAGGCCGCGATGGCGGTCTGGACGGCCGCCGTGACGGACGCGTCGATCGATGTGGTCATCTCACTCCAAGGTCGAGAAGGTCAACTGGCTTGCTGAGGAGGGCCGTTACGCCTGGTACGTGGTCTTCCTGCGGTGCAGCAGCCAGGTGCCGTCCTGGCGGCGCAGGGTGTCGTCGTAGTGCCCGACCACGCCGATCGCCCAGCCTGCCTCGCCGCGCTGGAGGAAGGCCACGTCGCTCAGCGCGCGGGCCTCGTCCTCGCCCGTGGACGTCACGACGGTGTTGGTCACGAGGTGCAGCTGCGGCTGGGTCGGCTCCCATCCCTTGAAGGCCGCGTGGATCGCGTCGTGGCCCTCGATCGGGTCCATGCCCGGCAGTTCGAGGACGCCGTCGGGCGTGTACAGCGCCACGACGTCGTCGGTGCGGCCGGCGTCCTGGGCCTGGGTGTGCGCGCCGAGCACGGCCCGTACGCCCGCCACGACCCACGCCTGTGTGGATTCGCTCATTCTTCGCTCCAAGGTCGGGTGTTTCGACCACTCAGTCTATTGATGAGTCGAAGATAAAGGGAGGGGGGTGCGCAGGATTCGTTGACCGATCGGTACAATCACAAATAACATGCGGGCGGCTGGTCAACGGGGACTGTCGCCGAAGGAGGCGTGATCATGACGAAGCGTTGGAAGCAGCGTCCGCCGGGCTCCACGTGGGGCGATTGGGGTGATGACGACGAACTGGGTCGCATCAACCTGCTCACCCCCGAGAAGGTGCTCCAGGGGGTCCGCGAGGTCGAGCACGGCATCAGCTTCAGCCTGAGCCTGCCGCTCGACTATCCGGGCGGGAGCGAGCTGAACCAGCGGCGCTACCCTCCGATCCTGCGGCCCACCGAGGACCTCGAACACAAGCAGGACGTCTTCTACAACATCAAGGCGCGCGAGCACTTCTCGCCGCACCTCAGGGACGTCTGGTCCGACGACGTGGTGACCCTCTGGCTCCAGTACTCGACCCAGTGGGACGCGCTCGCCCACCAGGGCCAGGAGTTCGACGCCGACGGCGACGGCGTCGAGGAGGCGGTCTACTACAACGGCTACCGCGCGGACACCGACATCGTCGGACCGCAGGAGGACGCCAAGGGCGACGGCAGCGGCACCCTCGGTTTCGCCCGCCACCTCGGCCTCGAGCACATGGCGGAGCACGGGGTCCAGGGCCGGGGCGTCCTGATCGACCTCGCCCACCACCTGGGCAACACCTGGCAGCCGGTCAACCTGAAGACGCTCCAGGAGATCATGGCGGCGGACAACATCGTCGTCGAACCCGGCGACATGCTCCTCCTGCACACCGGCTTCGACACCGCGGTCCTCGGCTGGGGCAAGAACCCGGACCCCGTGGGCATCCACACCACGGCCTCCTACCTCGACGCGTTCGACCCGGCGCTGCTGGAGTGGATCGCCGACTCGCAGATCTCGGCGCTGATCTCGGACAACTACGCCGTCGAAGGAGTGGGCGTCGGCCCCGAGGACAACACCCCGCACTCACTGCTCCCGATCCACAACCTCTGCCTCTTCAAACTGGGCGTTCCCCTGGGCGAGTTGTGGTATCTGGAGAAGCTGGCGGCCTGGCTCCGCGAGCACGACCGCAGCCGTTTCCTGCTCACCGCGCCCCCGCTCAACCTGCCCGGCACGCAGGGCAGTCCGCTGACACCGGTCGCGACCGTCTGACAGCGCTACGACGGGAAGGGCCCCCAGAGTCTCTGGGGGCCCTTCCCGTCGTAGAACCGCTTGTTTCAGACCGCGGCGATCCGTCGCACCGTGTCCGCGATCGTGTCCCGCGACGGCAGCCAGACGTGCTCCAACGAGGGTGCGTACGGCGCCGGGACGGACGGTGGGGCGACGCGGGTGACCGGGGCGTCCAGGTGCCAGAAGCCCTCGTCGACGGCCATGGCGGAGAGTTCGGCGCCGACGCCGAAGTCTCGTACGGCCTCGTGCGCGATGACCAGGCGGTTGGTCTTGGCGAGGGAGGCGAGGACGGTCTCGCGGTCCAGCGGGGCGATCGTGCGCAGGTCGATCACCTCGACGCTGATGCCCTCGCCCGCGAGCAACTCGGCGGCGGCCAGGGCGTCCTGGACCATCCGCGACCAGGAGACGAGCGTGATGTCGGTGCCCTCGCGGATCACCTTCGCCTTGCCGAGCGGGATCAGGTGGTCGGCCGGGGGCTTGGGGCCCTTGAGGCCGTACTGGAGGCGGTTCTCCACGAAGACCACCGGGTTCGGGTCCTGGATCGCGGCGCGCAACAGGCCATAGGTGTCGGCGGGGTTGGACGGCATCACCACCGTCAGGCCGGGGATGTGCGCGAGGATGGCCTCCAGGCTCTGCGAGTGCTGGCTGCCCGAGGAGCGGCCGGCGCCGAACTGGGTGCGGACGACCAGCGGCATGGAGGCCCGGCCGCCGGTCATGAAGCGGAGTTTGGCGGCCTGGTTGAGGAGCATGTCGAGGCAGACGCCGATGAAGTCCATGTACATGATCTCGACCACCGGCTTCATCCCGGCCATGGCCGCCCCCACCGCCGTACCGACGATGGCGCTCTCGCTGATCGGCGTGTCCCGCACCCGGCCGGGGAAGGCCTGCGCGAGTCCCCGGGTGAGCCCGAAGACGTTGCCGCCCGCACCGACGTCGATGCCGGCCACGAACACGCTTGGATCGGCGGTGAGTTCATGCTCCAGGGCCAGGCGTACGGCGTCCATGGAGCGGAAGATCTCGGCATCGGCCGGGAGCGGCGCGGGCTCGGGGACGGGGAGGCGGGGGGCGGAGACGTAGTCGTGCAGGGTCTCGGGGGCCGGTTCCGGCAGGCTCCTCGCCCAGTCGATCGCGGCCTCGATCTCCTTGTCGATCTCCTCGTCCACGGCGTCGGCCGCCGCCGCGTCCAGCTGGCGGCGGGCGATCAGCAGCGGGTCGCGCTCCTTGGCGGCGGCGACCTCCTCGGCGGGGCGGTAGCGCTCGGGGTCGCCTTCGTAGTGGCCGTGCCAGCGGTAGGTCTCGGCTTCGAGCAGGACCGGACCGCCGCCCGCGCGCAGCCGCGCGACCAGCCCGGTCATGGTCTGCGCGACCGCCAACACGTCGTTGCCGTCGACGTGTTGGTACTCGATGCCGTATCCGGCGGCACGCGCGGAGAGCGGGGCGCGGTGCTGCTCGGACTCGGGGGAGAACTCCGAGTAGTGGTTGTTCTCACAGAGGAAGACGACCGGCAGATCCCATACGGCGGCCAGGTTCACGGCCTCGTGGAACATGCCCTGGGCCACCGCCCCGTCCCCGAAGAACGCCACCACCACGTCACCGGCCGCGCGGAGTTTCGCGGCGGTGGCGACCCCGGCGGCGATCGGGAGGCCGGCGCCGACGATGCCGTTCGCGCCGTAGATCCCGAGGCCGGGGTCCGCGATGTGCATCGAACCGCCGCGGCCGTGGCAGGTGCCCGCGTCCTTGCCCATCAGCTCGGCCATCATCGACGCCGAGTCCAGGCCCTTGGCCAGGACGTGGCCGTGGCCGCGATGGGTGGAGGTGATGCCGTCGCGGGCGCCGAGCGGCCAGCAGGCGCCGACGGCGCTCGCCTCCTGGCCGATCGACAGATGCAGGAAACCCGGGATCTCCGTCGCCTTGTACAGGTCGGAGGCCCGCTCCTCGAAGCGGCGGATGCGGCGCATCCGCCGGTACATCTCCAGGAGCTGGTCAGTCCGTGCGGTGCCGGTGGCGGTTCCGATGTGGTGCGATGCCTGAGTCATACGGTCCTCGCTTTAATGTACCGTTTGGTCTAGCAAACTAGAGCGACGTCCCCGGGGCCGCTTCCCCCAGGCGTGCCGCAGCGCGGCGCCTGTGCGGGCCCGGGACAGCACGAACGTCGTCACAGCCAGGGGAGAGAAGACATGCCACGACCGCCGGGTCATGGGCCGGGCTTCGAAGTCAGACGCCAGAAGATCATCGACACCGCGGCGTCCCTGTTCGCGCAACAGGGCTACGCGGCGACCTCCATCAACGATCTGGGCCGCGCGGTCGGGCTCGCCAAGGGTGCCCTGTACTACTACATCGGCTCCAAGGAGAACCTGCTGATCGAGATCCAGTCGCGGGTGCTCGGCCCGCTGCTGGCCCGCGCCAAGGAGATCGCGGCCCTCGACGAGGTGCCGCTGCTGCGGCTGCGCCTTCTGTCCGAGTCGCTGCTGACGATCATCTTCCGCCGGCTCGACCACATCTGGGTCTACGAGCACGACTACCGCAGCCTCAGCGGCAAGGAGCTGGAGATCGTGCTGCGGCAGCGCGCCGACTTCGAGCACCTGATCACCGGCCTGCTCACCGAGGCCGTCGAGGAGGGGACCTTCCGCGCGGTCGAACCGCACCTGGCCACCCTCCAGTTCCTCAACCTGCACAACCACACCTATCAGTGGGTGCGTCCCGGCGGCAGTTGGGACGCCGCGTTCCTGTCGGGCGAGTACTGCTCGACGCTGTTCCGCGGTTTCGCCGCGTCCGTCGGCGACCTGCCCGATGTCGAGGCGCTGGCCGCCGAGTTCAAGCGCGCCCGGCCCGAACTGCCCCTCGATCCCGAGGCGTTGTGGGAGTCGGAGTCGGTCTCCGTCGCGAGCTGACCGGATCCGCGGTGCGCCGCCGCTTCGGCGCACCGCGGGACCCGTCGCCTCACGCGCCCTTGACGAGGGCCCTGGCGATGACATTGCGCTGGATCTCGTTCGTGCCCTCGCCGATCTCCAGGATCTTGGCGTCGGCGTAGAAACGGGAGATCTCCGACTCGCGTACGTACCCGTAGCCGCCGTGGATCTGAACCGCCTGCGAGGCGGCCCGGTTGGCGACCTCGGAGGCGTACAGCTTGGCCATCGCGGCCTCCGTGCTGTGCGGACGGCCCTGGTCGGCGAGCCACGCGGCGCGGTACACCATCCAGCGGGCCGCCTGGTACTCCGTACCCATGTCGGCGATCTTGTGCGCCACGGCCTGGAAGTCGGAGAGCGGACGCCCGAACTGGTGCCGTTCCTTGGCGTGTTTGACCGCGAGGGCCAGTGCCGCCTTGGCCAGCGAGAGGCCCAGCGCGGCCACGCTGATCCGGCCGCCGTCGAGCACGGACAGGAACTGCCGCAGGCCGTTGCCCTCCTCGCCGATCAGATGGTCGTCGGAGACCCAGCAGTCGGCGAACACCAACTCCCTTGTGTCCATGGCGTGCCAGCCGAGCTTCTTCAGCTTCGCGCCGACCGTGTAACCGGGCGTGCCCGTCGGCACGTAGAAGGTCGCGTAGCCCTTCCGGCCGTCCGCGCCCTTGCCGGTCGTGGCGAGCAGGGTGACGCCCTGGCTGATGTCGGTGCCCGCGTTGGTGATGAACATCTTCGTGCCGTTGATCACCCAACCCCCGTCCGCCCGGCGGGCGGTGGTCGCGATGCCGGCCGCGTCGGAGCCGGCGTCCGGCTCGGTCAGCCCGAACGCGCCGATCGCCTCGCCCTTCGCCAGCGGGGTCAGCCAGCGCCGCTTCTGCTCCTCGGTGCCGTACGCGAGCAGCGGCAGCGTGCCGATGGTCGAGTGCGCGTTCCACGAGGAGGCCACCGACTGGTCGGCGGCGCCGAGTTCCTCCATCACCGCGACATAGGTGACCGTGTCCGAGCCCGCCCCGCCGTACTCCTCCGGCACGAGCATGCCCATCAGGCCGAGTTCGCCGAGCTTGGTGAAGATCTTGGTGGGGAAGATCTCGTTCTCGGACCACTCGGCCGCGTGGGGCGTGATCTCGTTGGCCGCGAACTCGCGGACCATGTCCTGGAGAGCGAGGGTCTCCTCGGGCAGGTCGAAGTCCATGTCACAGTCCCTTCGGGGTCAGCAGCACCTTCAGGTGCTTGGCCCGGTCGGCGGCCAGGTCCTCGAAGACACCGGCTCCTCCCGAGAGCGGAAAACGGCCGGTGATCAGGGCGGAGGCATCCAGCCGTCCGGTGCTCATCAGATCGATCACGCGCGGGATGTCGAAGTTGTAGCCGAGCGTGCCGACCACCGACCGCTCGTAGAACACGAGTTGGCCCATGTCGAACTCGACGCTGCCGTGTCCGACGCCGGCCAGTACGACCCGTCCGCCGCGCCGCACGATCGACACGGCCTGGCCCGCGAGGGCGGGCACGCCGGTCGCGTCGATGACGACGTCCGGGCCGATGCGGTTCGTTCGCACGAACACCTCGCGCCGTACGTCGCTCGCGCGCGGGTCGAAGGCCTCGGTGACGCCGATGCCGAGCAGCATCTCGCGGCGGCCGGCCAGGGGTTCGCTCACGAACAGGCCTGCGGCGCCCGCGATTTGGGCGGCCAGGACGACTGCCACGCCGATCGGGCCGCCGCCGACCACGAGGACGTTGTCGCCCGGTTTGACGCCGGCGCGGGTCACGGCGTGCAGGCCTACCGCCAACGGCTCTGCTACGGCGGCGAGTTCGTCGGTGACGTTGTCCGGGAGGCGGGTCAGGCCGGCCAGGGGGACGGTGACGCGTTCCGCGAAGCCGCCGGGGGAGGCCAGGCCCACCGAGCCGCTCTTGGGGCAGATGTGGTACTCGCCCCTTGTGCACCAGAAGCAGGTGCCGCAGCGCCAGACCGGGTCTGCGGTCACTCGGTCGCCGATGCCGATGCCGGGGGCAGACGCCCCCAACGCGACTACTGTGCCACTGAGTTCGTGGCCGAGGGCGAGGGGTGGCTTGGTGCCGGTAAGGGGGTGGGGGCCCTCGCGGATCATGTGGGGGCCTTCTAGGTACTCGTGGAGGTCTGTGCCGCAGACTCCGCACCAGGACACTTCTACGACGGCCTCGTGTGGGGCGGGGTCAGGTGGTTCGGGTACCTCTTCGAGACGTAGGTCTTGTGCACCGTGCCAGACGAGTGCCTCCATGTTTTTTCCGCCCCTTTCGTATCGATTGTGGCTGCGGGCCCGGTGGGGGCTGGTCGCGCAGTTCCCCGCGCCCCTTAAGGGGCGCTTCTCTTGGCGCGACTTAGAAATGCTCGGAGTCCCGTTGTCGCGTCCTCCGTGGCGAACACGCCTGTGAACAGGGATCGTTCAAGGGCAAGGCCCGCCGCCATGCTTGCGTCCGTGCCGTGGTCCACCGCCTCCTTGATCGCCTCCAGGGCTGCCGGTGGGCCCTCGGCGAGATGGCGGGCGTAGGTCTGGGCGGCCTTCAGGGCCTCGCCCGTGGGGACGACCTCATCGACCAGGCCCAGCCTGAGCGCCTCGTCCGCCTTGACCCTGCGGCCGGTCATCAGGAGGTTCTTCGCGCGGGACGGGCCGATCAGGCGGGACAGGCGTTGGGTGCCGCCGGAGCCGGGCATGATGCCTAGCTGTACTTCCGGCTGGGCGAAGATCGCGTCCTCGGCTGCCACCCGGTAGTCGGCGGCCAGGGCCAGCTCCATGCCGCCGCCGAGGGCGTAGCCGGTGACCGCCGCGATCACCGGCATGGGCAACCGCGACACCTCGTCGAAGGTGCGCTGGAGGGCGCGGTTCCAGCCTCGTATCTCCTCCGGGTCCATCGCCGCGAGGGCCTTGATGTCGGCGCCCGCGGCGAAGAGCCGGTCGCCGCCGTAGAGGACTACGGCCCGTACCGCGGGGGAGTCGGCCAGCTCGCGTACGCGGGCGGACAGCTCCTCCCGCTGGAGGGAGTCGAAGGCGTTCATCGGCGGGTTGTCGAGGCGGAGCGTGACGACCGGTCCGTCGGTGTCCAGCCGGATGCGTGGCACGTGGGAACCCTCCTCGTCGGCGGAAGCGGCGGAAGCGGCGGCACGAGCGCTCGGATGGTTGTCGATGCGCACGCGCCGTCGTAAAGTGCGGCTCATAGGTTTTATAGACCAAGGGGTACACTAAATTATGTGAGTGGGCAACCGACCGGTCGGGATCCGGTTTGCCCCATGAGCCGTGGTCGAGCCGTGTTCAGCGCCGAACACCACAGAGCGAGAGTGAGCCGTGCACAATTTCGCGAGCATCCTCGATTACCACCTGGCACAGCGGCCCGAGGCCGTCGCCGTCGTCCAGGACGAGCGTTCTCTGACCGTCCGTCAACTGCACGAGCGCGTGAACCAGTTGGCGGCGGGCCTGGCCGAGCTGGGCGTCGGGCGCGGCGATGTCGTAGGTCTGCTGCTCTACAACCAGCCGGAGTTCCTGGAGCTGGTGTACGCCGTCAACCGGCTCGGCGCGGTCTTCCTGCCGCTCAACTACCGCCTCTCCGAAGAGGAATGGCAGTACATCCTCGGGCACGCGCAGGCCAAGGTGATCGTCACCGAGCCGGAGTTCGTCCGGGCGGTGGAGCGCAGCGCCGGGTGTCTGACGGATCTTGAGCACCGGGTGCTGATCGGCGGAGGTGAGCCCTCCGAGGAGCCGTGGACGGACTACGAGGAGTTGCTGGCCCGGCACAAGGGGGAGCGGGTGGAGCCCGTGGACGTCGAACTCGACGATCTTCAGCGGCTCATGTACACCTCGGGGACCACGTCACGGCCCAAGGGTGTGCGGATCACCTACGGCAACCTCGAGGCCAAGAACCTCGCTCACATCGTCCACTTCGGTCTTACGGCGGCGGACACCACGCTGGTGTGCGGGCCGCTCTACCACGTGGGCGGGCTGGACATGCCGGCCCTCGGGGTGCTGCACGCGGGCGGGAGTGTCGTCCTTCAGCGGAAGTTCGATCCGCAGGGCGTGCTGGACGCGATCGAGAAGCACCGGGTCACCAATGCGTGGCTGGCGCCCGCCATGGTCAACGCGGTGCTGGAGGTGCCCGACCGCGAGGAGTACGACACCAGCTCGGTGCGCTTCATCCTCGGCGGCGGCGAGAAGACCCCCGAGCCCGTGCTGCGGCGGATCATGACCGCCTTCCCGAACGCCTGGTTCGCCGATGCCTACGGCCTGACCGAGACCGTCTCCGGTGACACCTTCCTCGACCGCGAGCACGCCCTGTCCAAGCTGGGGTCGGTCGGGCGTCCCGTGCCGCAGACACGCGTGCGGATCGTCGACGACACGGGCGTCGAGGTTCCGGCCGGTGAGCTGGGAGAGATCACGCTGCGCGGGCCGAAGGTCTTCGCCGGGTACTGGCGGGACGAGAAGGCCACGGCGGCGGCGCTGCGGGACGGCTGGTTCCACACCGGCGACATCGGGCACGTCGACGAGGACGGCTTCCTCTACATCGACGACCGGAAGAAGGACATGATCGTCTCGGGCGGCGAGAACATCGCCACGCCCGAGGTGGAGCGCGTGCTGTACGAGCACCCGGCGGTGCTGGAGGCCGCCGTGGTCGGGCTCAACCATCCCCGGTGGGGTGAAGTGCCGCGCGCCTTCGTGGTGTTCAGGCCCGGCGAGGACGCCGGCGCGGAGGAGCTGCGGGAGTTCTGCCGGGCCCGGCTCGCCAAGTTCAAGGTGCCGGCCCGCTTCGACATCGTCGACGAGCTGCCCCGCACCCCGTCCGGCAAGGTCCTCAAGCGGACCCTGCGCGACATCCCCGCGGAGGGCTGAGAGATGAGCGACCTGAAAGACGTGAATGCCCAACTCCGGCTCGACGGGCGGACGGTGTGGGTGACGGGTGCGGGCAAGGGGCTCGGGCGGGCGATCGCCGTCGCGCTCTCCCAGGCGGGCGCGACCGTGGCCGCAACGGCCCGTACCGCGGCGGACCTCGAGAGTCTGGAGGCCGAACTCGCCGCGCACGGCGGCAAGGTGCTGGTGCTGCCCGGTTCGGTCGCCGACTCCACCGTCGTACGGACCGTCGTCGAGCGCATCACCGACGACACCGGGCGCCTCGACGCGGTCGTCAACTGCGCCGGTACGAGCCCGCACTTCACCCGCAGCGAGCGGGTCACCGACGAGGACTGGCAGCAGGTCCTCGACGTCAATCTCCAGGGCACCTTCTACTGCTGCCGCGAGGCCGGCAAGGTGATGCTGGAGCAGCGGTCGGGCTCGATCGTCAACGTCTCCTCGGTGCACGCACGTACCGGCTTCGAGCGGATCGCCGCCTACGCGGCCAGCAAGGGCGGGGTCGAGGCCCTCACCAAGGCCCTCGCTGTCGAGTGGGCCGACCGCGGGGTGCGGGTCAACGCCCTCGCGCCCGGCTACTTCCACACCGACCTCAGCTCCGGTCTGCTGGCCAGCCGCTGGGGCGAACGCATCGTCGACAGCACGCCGTTGGGCCGCGTGGGAGACGTGGAGGAGCTCGGCGGTGCCGCCGTCTTCCTCGCCTCGGACGCCTCGCGGTTCGTCACCGGGACCACCCTCACGGTGGACGGCGGGTGGACCGCGCGCTAGTTGAGGTCCGCCACGCTGATGACACCGGGCGCGGAGTCGGTCGTCCGTGAGTCGTCCTGTCCGTGAAGTCGCTTGAAGAAGCCCGGTCGTCCCGTCATGGTGAGGTGGGGGACGAGGTCCGAATCGTTGTGGCAGTGCGACTTCGCGGCCTGCACTCTTCCGTTGATGCGGTGGCTCAGGGGGAGGGATCCGCATGCTGGGACGGATGCCGGAAACGGTGTTTCTGGGCCGTACGGACGAACTCACGCGGATGGACGCCCGGTTGCGCCGCGTCGGGCACAGCGAGCCCCAGGTCGTCGTGATCGACGGACCGGCCGGGATCGGGAAGACGTCACTCGTGCGCCGGTTCGTGGAGGACCTCGGACCGGCGTGCCGGGTGTTGCGGGCCAGCGGCTCGGAGAGCGAGACGGACCTCCCGTACGGCGTGCTGACCCAGTTGGTGGCGGCCCTGGCCGACGAACCGGACGCTCCGCTCCGGGGACTGGGCGGCTGCGGGCGGCCCGGGTCCTCGCTGCCGGATCCGATCGGGGTCGGCTCGGCGCTGATCGACGCTCTCGGCAGGGCTCAGGACCGGTCCCTGGTCGTCCTGGTGATCGACGACACGAACTGGGCCGACACGCCCTCGCTGCACGCGCTCACGTTCGTCCTGCGGCGGCTGCGGGTGGACCGGGTGCTGACGCTGCTGACGGCCCGCGACACCGTCGACCCGCGACTGCCCGCGGGACTGCGCCGGATCCTGGCGGAGGACAGCACACTCAGGCTGACGCTGGACGGACTGAGCGTCGACGAACTGGCCGAACTCAGCGGCGCCCTGGGCGCCGCCCCGCTGTCGCGGAGGGCGGCCGCCCGCCTGCAGGCGCACACCCACGGCAATCCGCTGCACACCCGGGCCCTGCTCGACCAGGTACCCTCCGACGTTCTCGCCGCGAGCGACGCGGCGCTGCCCGCCCCGCGCAGCTATGTGCGCCTCGTCCACGACCGGCTCGCCGACTGCACCCCACCCGCCCGGCAACTGGTGGGCGCCGCCAGCGTGTTGGGCAGGTCCAGCCCGCTCCACCTGGCCGCGCGGGTCGGCGGAGTGACCCTCGCGCTGGACGCCCTGGAGGAGGCGGTGGCGGCCGGACTGCTGACCGAGGAACCGGCCGCCGACCTGCCCCGGGTGATCTTCGCCCACCCCCTGCAACAGGCCGCCGTCTACCAGGGGTTGGGCCCCAGGCGACGCTCGGAGCTGCACGAGGCGGCGGCACGCCTCGCGGACGAACCGGCCGAGGCGCTGCGCCACCGCGCCCGTGCCGCCGTACAGCCCGACGCGGACCTCGCGGACGAACTGGCCGCGTACGCCGCCCGGCAGGCCGGTGAAGGCGCCTGGTCGGCAGCGGCCGCCCACCTGATGTCGAGCGCCCGGCTGACCGCCGACCGCACCCGCGCCGAGGAGCGGACCGTCCGGGCGGTGGAGTACCTGCTGCTCGCGGGAGACGTCGGGCAGGCCGTCGAACTCACCGAAACCGTACGCGGGTTGCAGCAGACCGCCCAGCAGCAGTACGTACTCGGGCGCCTCGCCCTGGAGTCCGGCCGCCAGGACGAGGCCCGCCGCGAGCTCACCGCCGCCTGGCGCAGCCGGAGCGCCGACACCGAGCCGGAGACCGTGCGGTGCATCGCCGAACAGATGGCCTGGCTGTGTCTCATCCAGAGCGACGGACACGGCGCGGTCGGCTGGGCCCGCCGGGGACTCGACACCGGACCCGGCGACCGGGCCTCGCTCCTGCGGGACGAACTCACGCTCGGGCTGGCCCTGACCGGGCAGTTCGACGAAGGGCTCAAAGCCGTCGCGGACCTCCCCGAACACGGCCCCTACTGGGGTGCCAAGGAACTGGACGGGCTGTTCGCCCGCGGCGCGCTGCACATGTGGAACGGGGAGTACGACGCCGCCTGCCGCAATCTGAGCGAGTCCGCCGCCGCACACCGAAGGGGCGGTCTGCCGTCGGTGGTCGCGCCCTCCCTGGGCTATCTCGCCGACGCCGAGTACCGCGCCGGACGCTGGGACGAGGCCATCGCCCACAGCACCCAGGCCTTGTCCCTGGCCGAGGACACCGACCACACGTCGCTGGCCCTGACCCACGCGGTCGCCGCCTATCCGCTCGCGGGCCGCGGCGAGTTCGCCGCCGCACGCGAGCACGTACGGTGTGCCGTCGAGTACGCGAGGCAACTCGCCGACGCCAACGACCTGGCGTACGCGATGAGCGCGCTGGCCCTGCTGCGGGCCGCCGAGAGCGACCACGAGGGCGTGGTCGAGGCGCTGCGTCCGCTGCTCGGCCGGGAACTGGCCTACCGCGACGCCCTCGACGAACCCGGGGTCTTCCCCTGGCACCACCTGCTGGTCGAAGGACTGGTCCGCACCGGCCGCCCGCGCGAGGCCGAGGAGGTTCTCGTCCCGTACGAGACGCTGGCCGAGACCCGCGGACGCTGGCCCGACATGGCGGCCGCCGCCCGCTGCCGCGGCATCGTCGAAGGGGCACGCGGGGACACCGACGCCGCCGACCGGGCCTTCCGGACCGGACTGCGCCACAGCGAACGGGACACCGACTGCTGGGAGCGGGCCCTGCTGCACCTCGCCTACGGCGCGTTCCTGCGCCGCGTCTCCAAACGCGGCGCCGCCGCCGTCGAACTCGACGTGGCCTGGGCGGCGTTCACCCGCCTGGACGCCGTGCCGTTCCTGGAGCAGTGCCGGGTGGAACTCGCCGCCTGCGGGCGAACCTCCGCCCGCAGGCGCAGCGCCGCGCACTCGGCACTCACACCCCAGGAACTCACCGTCGGCAGCCTCGCCGCCCAGGGCCTGAGCAACCGCCAGATCGCCCGCGAGCTGGCCCTCAGCATCAAGACCATCGAGTACCACCTCGGCCACATCTACGCGAAGCTCGGTCTTACTTCACGCGTGGGCCTCGTCGCGGCCCTGGCACCCGCACCCTGAGAGTCCGCCGGCCCGGGGTTGCTCTCCGGGCCGGCCCACAGCGATGCCCTCGTGCCTACGGCTCGATCAGGAACAGTTCGCTGGTCTTGAAGTCGGCGTCGAAGTTCCGCACACCGACGAGGAGGTAGGCGTACACCTGGCAGAGGTGCCCACCGCGTCCCGCCAGCGCGGCCGACTCCACGTGGTACACGAATGCCTGGTCCTCCTGCGGCCAGGTGGGATCCGCGAAGGAGCCTTTCGTGGGTCCCGCCACCTTGAAGGGAATGTTGTCGTTCGCGGTGATGTCACGGACGAGGATCTCCACCTGGTACTTGCTGCCGAGCCCCAGGAGCGTCGATCCGCACTCCCCCTCCAGAACGATCTCGATCTCCCCGGAGGTTTCGAACGTCACGTCGGCGATGGGGCTCTTGGGCCGTCGGGTGAACACCCGCACCAGCTCGACATCGTTTGGTCCCATGGTCATCTCCCTTGCGTTCCCCGAAGACGGCGAGCGGCTCGCGGATGGAGCGGCTTCGACCGTCACCTGCACGCGGACTCTAGGAACGGCCCGGGGTGCCGCGCCCCAGAGGCGAGGTCGGTGATAACCCTGGCGCGGGGACACCAGGGGGTGCGGCGCTTCCTGGTGGGCCGCATCGCCGGCGCGTAACGTGACGCAGCATGAAGATCCTCATCAGCGCCGACATGGAGGGTGCCACCGGCGTCACCTGGCCCGCCGACGTGTTGCCGGGGACACCGCAGTGGGAGCGGTGCCGTTCGCTGTTCACCTCGGACGTGAACGCCGCCGTCCTCGGCTTCTACGACGGCGGCGCCGACGAGGTGCTCGTCAACGAGGCGCACTGGACGATGCGCAACCTGCTCCTCGAGCGGCTCGACGAGCGGACGCAGATGCTCACCGGACGGCACAAGTCGCTGTCCATGGTGGAGGGCGTGCAGCACGGCGACGTCGACGGCATCGCGTTCGTCGGCTACCACGCGGGCGCCGGCATGGAGGGCGTCCTCGCCCACACCTACCTCGCGAACTCGATCACCGGGGTGTGGCTGAACGACGTCCGCGCGAGCGAGGGACTGCTCAACGCGCATGTCGTCGCCGAGTACGGGGTACCGGTGATCCTGGTCACGGGTGACGACGTGGCCTGCGAGGACGCCCTCGGGTACGCGCCCGGGGCACTGAAGGTCGCCGTCAAGGACCATGTGTCGCGGTACGCGGCCGTGTGCCGGACACCGGCGAGGACGGCCGCCGACATCCGCGCGGCGGCGAAGGAGGCGGCGAAGCTGGCGGTCCGTCAGGAACCGGTGCGGGGAGGGCCGTTCACGGTCGCCCTCGAGTTTGACGCCGAGCATCTCGCGATGGCCGCCACCGTCGTGCCCGGTGTCGACAGGGTCGGGGAGCGGAAGGTGGCCTACACCGGCGACACCATGTACGAGGGGATCCGAACCTTCAAGGCGGTCACCACGATCGTCTCGGCCGCGGTGGAGGAGCAGTATGGCTGACATCGACGCGCGGGCCCTGGACGAGGTCGTCACCTTCACCTCGGACCTCATCCGCATCGACACGACCAACCGGGGCGGCGGCGACTGCCGGGAGCGCCCCGCCGCCGAGTACGCCGCCGAACGGCTGGCCGGCGCGGGCCTCGAACCCACCCTCCTGGAACGTTCCAGGGGCCGCACCAACGTCGTCGCCCGCATCGAGGGCACCGACCCCTCGCGGACGCGCTCCTCGTCCACGGTCACCTGGACGTCGTACCGGCACAGGCCGAGGACTGGACCGTGCACCCCTTCTCCGGCGAGATCCGCGACGGCGTCGTCTGGGGGCGCGGTGCCGTCGACATGAAGAACATGGACGCGATGATCCTCGCCGTCGTCCGCGCCTGGGCCAGAGCGGGCGTACGGCCGCGTCGCGATCTCGTCATCGCGTTCACCGCCGACGAGGAGGCCAGCGCCGAGGACGGCTCCGGTTTTCTCGCCGACCGGCACCCCGGGCTCTTCGAGGGCTGCACCGAAGGCATCAGCGAATCAGGGGCGTTCACCTTCCACGACGGCGTCGGCAAGGAGATCTACCCCATCGCCGCCGGCGAACGCGGCACCGCCTGGCTCAAGTTGACCGCCCACGGCCGGGCCGGCCACGGCTCCAAGGTCAACCACGAGAACGCGGTCACCCGTCTCGCCGCCGCGATCACCCGCATCGGCGAGTACGACTGGCCGCTACGGCTCACCCCGACCGTCCGCGCGGCCCTCACCGAACTCGCCGCCCTGTACGGCCTCGAACCCGACCTCGACGACATCGACCTGCTCCTCGCCAAGCTCGGCCCGGCGGCGAGACTCGTCGAGCCCGTCGTCCGCAACAGCGCCAACCCGACCATGCTGAACGCCGGTTACAAGGTCAACGTGATCCCGGGCGAGGCCGTGGCCTATGTCGACGGCCGGTATCTGCCGGGCGGCGAGGACGAGTTCCGCACCACCCTGGACCGCCTCACCGGACCCGACGTCGACTGGGAGTTCCACCACCGCGAGGTCGCCCTCCAGGCCCCCGTCGACTCCCTGACCTACGCCCGGATGCGGGCCGCCGTCGAGGAGTTCGCGCCCGAGGGACACGTGGTGCCGTACTGCATGTCCGGCGGCACCGACGCCAAGCAGTTCTCACGCCTCGGCATCACCGGCTACGGCTTCGCACCGCTGAAGCTCCCCGAGGGCTTCGACTACCAGGCGCTGTTCCACGGAGTCGACGAACGGGTCCCCGTCGAGGCACTCCACTTCGGCGTCCGCGTTCTGGACCGTTTCCTGAGGTCGGCCTAGCAAGTGGGGGAAAACATGCGGACGTCGGCATACGGCTCGTGGCCCTCGCCCATCGACGCGGCGCTCGCCGCCGCCCACGACGGACATCCCGAGTTCGTCGGATTCGTCGGCGACGAGACCTGGTGGACCGAACCACGGCCCACCGAGGGCGGCCGCCGCACCCTGGTACGCCTGCGCGCGGACGGCTCCCAGGAGTCGGTGCTGCCCGCGCCCTGGAACGTCCGCAGCAGGGTCATCGAGTACGGCGGACGACCCTGGGCTGGAACGGTCCACAACGGCCAACCCCTCGTGGTGTTCGTCAACTTCACCGACCAACGCCTCTACCGCTACAAGCCGGGGAGCGAACCGGAGCCTCTGACGCCGGTCTCTCCCGTGGGCGGCGGACTCCGCTGGGCGGAACCGCGGGTACGCCCGGACCTGGGTGAAGTGTGGTGCGTTCTCGAGGAGTTCACCGGCGAGGGGCCCGGCGATGTGCGGCGCGTCCTGGCCGCCGTACCGTTGGACCGGTCCGCCGCCGAGGACCGGCGTGCGGTACGCGAACTCACCGACGACCGGCACCGGTTCGTGTCCGGGCCGCGTGTCTCGCCCGACGGGCGGAAGGCGGCCTGGCTCGCCTGGGACCATCCCCGGATGCCGTGGGACGGCACGGAGCTGTTGCTCGCCGAGGTGGCGGACGACGGCACGTTCGGCGAGCCGCGGGTCGTGGCCGGCGGGACCGAGGAGTCGGTCGCGCAGGTCGACTGGGGGTTCGACGGCTCGCTGCTGTACGCGAGCGACCGCACCGGCTGGTGGAACCTCTACCGCGACCACGAGCCGGTGTGCCCGCGCGAGGAGGAGTTCGGCGGGCCGCTGTGGAAGCTCGGCTATCGCTGGTTCGCACCGCTGGAGAGCGGCCTGATCGCCGTCGTGCACGGCCGGGGCGCCGCCCTGCTCGGCGTGCTGGACCCGGAAACTGGCGAGGTCGTCGACGCGGCAGGACCCTGGACCGAGTTCACGTCCACGCTCGCGGTGCACGGCGACCGGATCGTCGGCGTCGGCGCCAGCCCGCGCAGCGCCCACGAAGTCGTCGAACTCGACACCCGCACCGGCAGAGCACGGGTCATCGGCGCCGCCCACGACGACCCCGTGGACCCCGCCCACTACCCCGAACCCCAGATCCGCACCTTCACCGGCCCCGCCGGACGCGAGATCCACGCCCACATCTACCCGCCGCACAACCCGAGTTGGACCGCGCCGGGCAACGAACTGCCGCCGTACGTCATCTGGGCGCACGGCGGACCCACCAGCAGGTCGGCGCTCGTCCTCGACCTGGAGATCGCCTACTTCACCTCCCGGGGCATCGGCGTCGCCGAGGTCAACTACGGCGGCTCCACCGGCCACGGCCGCGAGTACCGCAACCGGCTGCGCGAACAGTGGGGCGTCGTCGACGTCGAGGACTGCGCCGCCGTCGCCCTCGCCCTCGCCGACGAGGGCACCGCCGACCGCGCCCGGCTCGCCGTCCGGGGCGGCAGCGCGGGCGGCTGGACCAGCGCAGCGTCCCTGGTGACCACCGACGTCTACGCCTGCGGCACCATCATCTATCCCGTCCTCGACCTCGCCAACTGGGCCTCGGGAGAGACCCACGACTTCGAGTCCCGCTACCTGGAGACCCTCGTCGGACCCCTCGCCGAAGTCCCCGCCCGGTACACCGAACGCTCACCTGTCGAGCACGCCGAACGCATCACCGCGCCCTTCCTGCTCATGCAGGGCCTGGCCGACGTGATCTGCCCGCCCGTCCAGTGCGAACGCCTCCTGGAACGGATGCGCGGACGCCAAGTGCCGCACGCCTACCTCGCGTTCGAGGGCGAGGGGCACGGATTCCGCCGCGCCGACACCATGATCCGCGCCCTGGAGTCCGAACTCTCCCTGTACGCACAGGTCTTCGGCATCGACCCGCCCGGCATCCCCACCCTGGAGCTCAGCAAGTGACCGCACTCGTCAGGCCGTTCCGACTTGCCCCCGGCGCCCGCGTGGCCGTCGTCGCGCCCAGCGGGCCGGTGTCCGAGGAACGGCTGGAGGCGGGCCTGGACATCCTGCGCGGCTGGGACCTCGACCCGGTCGTGGCACCCCATGTCCGCGACCGGCACGGCGAGTTGGGCTATCTGGCCGGTACGGACGCGGACCGCGCCGCCGATCTGCAGAACGCCTGGTGCGATCCGTCCGTGGCCGCCGTCCTGTGCGCCCGCGGCGGCTACGGCGTCCAACGCATCGTCGACCTCCTCGACTGGGACGCGATGCGCGCGGCCGGACCGAAGGTGTTCGTCGGCTTCAGCGACCCCACCGTCCTGCACCAGGCCTTCGCCACCCGGCTGGGCCTGGTCACCCTGTACGGGCCCGCCGCGGCCGGCGCCGACTTCGTCAAGAACACCCGCACGCAGGAGCACTTGAGGGCGACCCTGTTCGACCCGGAGTCCGTGCGGACCGTCCGGGCCGACCCAGGCGGCGGCGGTGTGCTGGTGCCCGGGCGGGCCCGGGGCATCACCCTCGGCGGCTGTCTGGCCCTGCTCGCCGCCGACCTCGGCACCCCGCACGCACCGGCCGGCGCCCGCGGCGGACTGCTGTTCATCGAGGACGTCGGCGAACAGGCGTACCGCGTCGACCGGATGCTCACCCAACTCCTGCGCGGCGGCTGGCTGGACGGTGTCACGGGCATCGCGCTCGGCTCCTGGTCCGACTGCGGACCCTACGAGAAACTGCGCCCGGTGTTCGTCGACCGGCTGGGCGGGCTCGGTGTGCCCGTCGTCGAGGAGTTCGGGTTCGGGCACTGCGAAGGGGCGCTCACGATACCGCTCGGGGTGGCGGCCGAACTGGACGCGGACGCAGGCACGTTGACGCTGGACGAGCCCGCGCTGCGGTAGCCACCCGCCCGACTGTCCTACTGCTGCCGGTCAACTCCCTTTGTTCTCCGTCGGGTTGTCCTCACCGTGGAGGTCCCCTTTGTCCCGTCGTGTTCCCGGAATCCGTGCCGCACTGGCTCTCGCGCTCACCCTCGCAGCCCCGTTCGCCCTCGCCGGCCGTGCCTCTGCGACGGACCAATACACCGTCACCGAACTGAAGTTCACCGTCCGCGCGGGCGGCCGGGACTGCGCGGTCGACGCCGACCTGTACCGACCCGCGGGCGTGGACCGCGCCCACCCCGCCCCGGCCGTACTGGCGACCAACGGCTTCGGCGGCAGCAAGTCCGACGGGTCCACGGACGCCATCGGCAGGACCTTCGCGCGGCGCGGCTACGTCGGACTCGTCTACTCGGGGCTGGGCTTCGGGAAGTCGGGCTGTCTCATCTCGCTCGACGACCCGGACATCGACGGAAAGGCCGCATCGGGACTGGTCGACTTCCTCGCGGGCACGCGCGCCGCGGACGACGGGACCAGGGCGGACTTCGTGACACTCGACGCGAAGGGGGACCCCCGGGTCGGGATGATCGGCGGATCGTACGGCGGCGCGATCCAGTTGGCGACGGCCGCCGTGGACCACCGGGTGGACGCGCTCGTCCCCATGGTCACCTGGCACGACCTGGCGTACTCCCTCGACCCCGACAACGGAGGGAGCGTGCCCGGAGTCTTCAAGTGGCAGTGGACCAACGGCTTCTATCTCATGGGCGAGACCCAGCCCCTGACCGTACCGGGACTCGACCCGACCCGGATCAACTCCCTCTCCTGCGTGCACTTCGTCAGCGAGGCCTGCGCCCTGATCCGCACACTGAACTCCGGAAGCTATCCGGCGAAGCCGACGGCGGACGTGCTCGGGTACGCGCACAGCGTCTCGCCGGTGTCGTATCTCAACCGGGTCGAGGCGCCGACGCTCCTCGTCCAGGGGCAGGCCGACAGCCTGTTCAACCTCAACGAGGCGACGGCGACGTACAGGACGCTGAAGGCGCAGGGGACCACGGTGAGGATGATCTGGCAGTCGTGGGGGCACAGCGGCGGGGCGGCCGCCGGTGAACTCGACCTGAGCCAGGGTGACTTGGAGTCGAGCTATGTCGGGCGGCGGATCGCGGCCTGGTTCGACCGCTATCTGCGCGGGCGGACGAACGTGGACACCGGACCGGCCTTCGCCTACTACCGCGACTGGATCACGGACCCGGCCCGCACCTATGCCACCGCCGACCAACTCCCCGCGACGGACGAGAAGTTGTATCTCTCCGGCGACGGCAAGCTGGTGGACGAGCGGGCGAAGGTGGCGCGCGGCAGCCGCGAGTACACCAACAGGCCTGTGCCCACGAGCCATTCGGAGAACTCGCTGAGCGGCATGACCGGCCTGGCGGACCCGGCACCGTACGACACCCGTGGTACCTATCTCGGTTGGACCGGTCCACCGCTGAACCGCACGACGGACGTCGTGGGCGCCCCGAGGGCGACCCTCAAGGTCGTCTCGCCGGCCGCGCGGCGCGTGCAGAACTCCGGCGACGCCGCCGACAGGCTCGTCCTCTTCGCCAAGCTCTACGATCTCGCCCCCGACGGCACCGGGACCCTGGTCCACCGGCTGGTCGCCCCGGTCCGGATCCCGGACGTCACGAAGAGCTTCACGGTCACCCTGCCGGGGATCGTGCACCGGTTCGCGAAGGGGCACCGGCTGCGGTTCGTGATCGCGGCGAGCGACGACGCGTACACCGGGAACCGGGGGGTCAAACCGGTCACGGTGGTCAGCTCGCCGCAGGACACCGGGGTGCTGGAGCTCCCGGTCGTCGCGGGCTGAGTCTCACCGTGCGTGATGGCCGATTCGGGCTCACCCTGGAGACATGAGCCCGAAGACCACCGAGAGCGGTGGGCGGACCGGCCAGCGGGAACGCCTGCTGACGCCCGCCCGGACCACTGTTCTGCTGCTCGCCGTCCTGGCCCTCGTCTTCATCTTCGAGAACACCCGCGACACCAGGATCCGCCTGCTGATCCCCGAGGTCACCATGCCGCTGTGGATGGCACTGCTGGCCACGGCGATCATCGGCGCCCTCTGCGGTGCCTATTTCATGCGACGGCGCCGCCGACCCTGACTAGGGTGACGGGATGCCGCATTCCACATCCCGTTATCTAGCCCAGGGCCCCCGCGTGGGGATACGTCACTTCACCTACGAGGACGGTGCCGAGTTCACCGCGCGTGCCCGGGAGAGCAAGGATCTGCACCAGCCGTGGCTGTTCCCGCCGGCGACCGGGGACGCGTACACCGCCTATGCGGGACGGCTGATCCAGGATCCGACCAAGGCCGGGTTCCTCGTGTGCGAGCTCGACGGCGGGGGCATCGCCGGGTTCATCAACATCAACAACATCGTGCAGGGCGGCTTCCAGTGCGGTGCGCTGGGATACGGCGCCTTCGCGCACGCGGCCGGGCGCGGGCTGATGCGCGAGGGGATGAACCTCGTGGTGGACCACGCCTTCGGGCCGATGCGGCTGCACCGGCTCGAAATCAACGCGCAGCCCGGCAACGCCGGGTCGATCGGTCTCGCCCGCAGCTGCGGATTCCGGCTCGAGGGCCTCTCACCGAACATGATCTACATCGACGGCGCCTGGCGCGACCACGAGCGCTGGGCGATCACCGCCGAGATGCGGACTTCCGGTTGACCTTCATGGTGTCCAGGTCCGTGACCGTCGACTTCAGGTCGCGGAAGCCGTAGCCGAGGCCCTTCAGCGCGGTCTCGGCGCGGTCCTCCGCGAGCGCCGCCGCCATCTCCTCGCCGTCCGCCGCGTCCGACACCACCACATACCGCCACGAGAAGTGCTTGAGCGGCGACGGTTCGTAACTGAGCGAACCCTCCTCGGTGAACCGCATGCTCAGCATCCCGTGCTCCGACGCCTCGCCCAGCAGCCGCTGCCGCGCCTCGTCCGTCAGCCCGTCCCAGGTGCCCCGGACGATCACCCGGTACGTGTGCTGCTCGCCCATCCGCCGTTCCACTCCTCGGTCCGCGCCGTCGATCGCCCGACTCTACGTCGACGGGGACGAACCGCACGCGGAATTTCCCGGCGCCCCCGCCTTTGCGGAATCCTGACCGGCGGCGCCCCTGGCCACCGCACCCGTTGCCGGGTTCCATGGTGATCGTGACGACGATCCGACGTGAGGTACTGACCCTGCCCACCGCGGAGTTGGGTCCGGACAACCCGCTGCCCCCACTGCGTCCGCTCGACGAGGCACACCGCATGGACGACCGCGACCGCGAGGACCTGCCCCGGGACATGGCCCGCCAGATCGGCTACGAGCCCCTCCGCAGCCTCCTGCCCACCCGCGTCCGCGACGGCTACGACAGAGACCGCGCACCCCGGGCGATCGATGCCCTCGTGATCGAGAACGACCGGCTGCGCGCCACGGTGCTCCCCGCCCTCGGCGGCCGTATCGCCTCCCTCGTCCACAAACCCACCGACCGTGAACTCCTGTACCGCAACCCGGTGTTGCAGCCCGCCAACTTCGCCCTCAACGGCGCCTGGTTCTCCGGCGGCATCGAGTGGAACATCGGCGCAACCGGCCACACCACCCTGTCCTGCTCACCCGTGCACGCCGCCCGCGTCCCCGCCCCCGACGGCGGCGAGATGCTCCGCCTGTGGGAGTGGGAACGCCTGCGCGACCTCCCCTTCCAGGTCGATCTCTGGCTCCCGGACGGCTCCGACTTCCTCCACGTCGGCGTCCGCATCCGCAACCCGCACGAGAAACCGGCGCCCACCTACTGGTGGTCCAACATCGCCGTGCCGGAGGAACGCCGGGTCCTCGCACCGGCGTCGGAGGCCTGGCACTTCGGATACGAGCGACGGCTGCGCCGGGTGCCCGTGCCGTCGTACGACGGAGTGGACCGGTCCCATCCCCTCAACAGCCCTTACGCCGCCGACTACTTCTACGAGATCCCGGACGCGCGGCGCCGCTGGATCGCCGCGCTCGACGCGGACGGGCACGGGCTGGTGCAGACGTCCACCGACGCACTCCGGGGCCGCAAACTCTTCGTGTGGGGCACCGGCAGCGGTGGGCGCCGCTGGCAGGACTGGCTCACCGAACCGGGGACCGGCGGCTACTGCGAGATCCAAGCGGGCCTGGCCCGCACCCAGTTGGAGCACATACGGCTCGACCCGGAGAGCGAGGTGTCCTGGCTGGAGGCCTACGGCCCGCTCGACGCCGAGGCCGAAGGGGAGTGGCCCGCGGCGGTGGACCGTGCCGAGGCGCGGCTCGAAACCGCCCTGCCCCGTGCCGACCTGGACGCCGCCTACACCGCCTGGAAGCCCTATGCCGACACCGAACCCGGCGAGATCCTCGCCACCGGCTCCGGCTGGGGCGCCCTCGAAGTCCTGCGCACCGACTGGAAGTTGCCCGGCACCCCCTTCGACGAGTCCACGCTCGGCGAGGCCCAGGCACCCTGGGCGGCGCTGCTGCGCAGCGGTGCGCTGCCCGAGCCGCGCCGGGTGCGGCCGCCCGGTGAGACCCTCGTCGCCCCGCACTGGCGGGACATGCTGGAGACGGCGCCCGCCACCCCGCTCACCGAGTACCACCTCGGCGTCTCCCAATGGCACGCCGGCGACCGGGCGCAGGCGGTGCGCAGCTGGGAGCGGGCCCTCGAACTCGCCCCCTCCCTCTGGCCGTTGCTGCGGTGTCTCGCCGTCGCGGACCAGGAGTCGGGCAACCACGAACGGGCCGCCGACCGCTACACCGAAGCCTTCGCCGACCTGTGCCACGAGCGGCGCGACGCCGGCGAGAGCTGGACCGCCGCCACGGCCGCGCTCGGCCGCGAGGCCGTCGAGGCGCTGCTGCGGGTGCGGCGGGTGGCGGACGCCCGCGCGGTGTGGGAGATGCTGCACCCCGCGACCCGGGAACGCGGCCGATTCCTGCTGCTCCAGGCCGAGTTGCTGCTCGCGGAGGGGCGGCGCGACGACGCGTGGGCGGTCTTCGCCGACGGCTTCGAGGTCGCCGACCTGCGCGAGGGCGCCGAGTCGATCGGCCGGCTCTGGGCCCGCCTCACCGACGAACCACTGCCCGCGCGCTACGACTTCCGGATGCGGCCGGAAACGCGCTGAGGCGCGGTGGGACGAGGTGAGACGTGGACCGGCGGCCGGCCGTCAGCCGCGCCGGTCCACGTACTCGTAGACCGTCCCGTCCGGATGCACCGCGATCAGATTGCGGCCCACCGGTGTCGCCAGCGGGCCCGCGACGACCCGGGCACCGAGTTCGGTGAGGAGCGTGTGCGCCTCGTCGACGTCCTTGACGGCGATGGTCGCCGAGACCTTGCGCAACACCTCCAGCTCCGCCTCGGGCCCGCTCATCAGCAGGAAGAACCCGACCGCGGCCACCGACACCCCGCCGCGCTCGAAACGGAGCGCCGAGGCGCCCGTGAGGCGTTCGTAGAAGGGGACGGCGGTCTCCAGGTCGTCGACGCAGATACGCAGCGTGGCTCCCAGAATGTCCATGCGGAAGAGCCTAGTTGGGACGGCCGGGCCGAGGTGATCCTTTCGGACGATCCCGGCCCGGCCGCCCTGTCAGACGGGCTTGCGGCAGAGGATCTCGCCGTGCAGCACGGCGAACCAGGCGTCGTCCTGCTTCCCCCACTCCCGCCAGGCGTCCGCGATGGCATGCAGTTGCCCTGTGGTCGCGTGGCCGCCCTCGGTCGCGATCCGCGCGTACGACGACTGGACGGTGCGGTCCGCCCACAGGCCGCTCCACCAGGCCCGCTCGTCCGGAGTCTGGAACGTCCAGGTGCTCGACGTGGACGTGGCATCCGTCAGCCCCGCCCGCAGCGCCCACGACTTCAGCCGCCGTCCCGCGTCCGGCTCGCCCCCGTTGGCGCGGGCCACCCGCCGGTACAGCTCCAGCCAGTCGTCCAGCCCCGGCACTTCCGGGTACCACGTCATCACCGCGTAGTCGCCGTCGCGGGCGGCGATGAACCCGCCCGGCTTGGTCACCCGCACCATCTCCCGCAGCGCCTGCACCGGATCGCCCACGTGCTGGAGCACCTGATGGGCGTGGACCACGCAGAACGTGTCGTCCGGGTAGTCCAGCGCGTGGACGTCGGCGACCGCGAAGTCGACGTTGGTCAGGCCGCGTTCGGCGGCGACCTCCCGGGCCTGGTCCAGGACGCCCGCGGAGCGGTCGACACCGGTGACATGGCCGTCGGGGACCAGTGCCGCCAGGTCGGCGGTGATGGTTCCCGGACCGCAGCCGATGTCCAGGATCTTCATGTGCGGCTTGAGCGAACCGAGCAGGTAGGCGGCGGAGTTGGCGGCGGTCCGCTGACGGTGCGAACGCAGCGCGGACTCGTGGTGCCCGTGCGTGTAGACGGCGGTCTCCTGCGGTTTCGGCATGGCTCTACCTACCCCTTCGCGTCTTCTTCGGCGTAGGCAGAACGGTACGCGCGCATGTCGCATGATGAGACCTGCGTTTTATGATGTGGACTGACGGGTGATCAGGGAGTCGGTGAGCGGCCGGTACACCGTCAGCCCCTCCGGCAGCTCCTCCAACGTCAACTCGCCCTCCACGTCCGTGACTTCACCGTCGTACGCGAGGAGCGTGCCGGGTGCGAGACCGGTCAGGCGCAGACGGTGGACCTGGACCGCCGCGTGGGCGGGGGAGCGGGAGAACGGGCCGGCGAGGGCTGCCGCGAGGAGGCGCAGCGCGGGCCTGCGGCCGCCGTGCGCGACACGGATGTCGAGGCGTCCGTCCGCGAGGTCGACCCGGCGGCCCGAGGCGATGCCCATCCGGTGGTAGGTGCCGTTGCCGGCGAACAGCAGCCACAACGGGCGCGTACGGCCGCCGAGTTCGGCCTCCAGCGGATGCCGGTCCGCGCGCAGCACCCGCAGCGCCGCGACCACGCCCGCGGGCCAGCTGCCGATGCGGGGTGCCCAGTGCTCCCGTTCGCGCACCAGCTCTGGATAGACGCCCAGACTCAGGGTGTTGAGGAAGATGCCCCGGGTGGCGCCGGAGGTGAAGCGGCCGACGTCCACGCGGACGGCGTCGCCCTGCCTGATCGCCCGGGCCAGGTCCCGGGGGCCCTCCACGCCGAGGTCGTAGGCGAAGTGGTTGAGGGTGCCGCCGGGGAGGACCGCGAGGGGCAGGCCGTGGCGCAGGGCGACCTCGGCCGCCGCGTTCACCGTGCCGTCGCCGCCGCACACCCCGAGGACCTCGGCGCGGGCCGCCGCCTTCTCCAACTCGGCCGGTATGTCGGCCGGTTGACAGGCGACGAGCTCCGCGCCGGGCAGTGCGTCGGTCAGCGCGTCCGCCCTGTCCGAGGTGCCCGACGCCGAATTGGCCACCATCACCAGGCCCGTGCCGTCCGCGAGCGCGGGCACCTCGGCGCGCGGCCTGGCCGGCGGCACGATCTGCCCGCGGGTCGGCACCATCCCGCGCACCGCGAACGCCGCGCACGCCCCCAGCGCGGCCCCGGCCAGCACATCGCTCGGGAAGTGGACACCGGTGTAGACACGGGACACGGCGACCGAGAACGCGATCGGCGCCACCACCGCACCCCAGGCCGGCGACTCCAGGGCCACCCCGGTCGCGAAGGCCGCCGCCGACGCCGCGTGACCGGACGGGAACGACGTGGTGATCGGCTGCCGCTTCAGCTGCCGTACCGGCGGGACCGGGTCCAGGACGGGCCGGGGGCGGCGCACGGTCCGCTTCCCGAACGTGTTGATGGCGAAGGAGGCGACGCTCAGCGAGGCCAGGCCCCGGGCGGCGGCCCGGCGGGCGCGCGGAGTACGGCTCGCGGCCACGGCGGCGGCCGTCGCGAACCACAGCACACCGTGATTGGCACTGCGGCTCAGGCGGGGCAGCACCGGCTCACCGGCGGGCCAGTTCCGCTCGGCCGCCGCCTCGAAGAGACGGGAGTCCAGGGAGAGCAGCCACGCGCGCAGGGCGTGGCGGCCGGGAAGGGGGACCGTGAGGTCGACGTCGGGGCTCATGGGGTGCCGGGTACCCTGAAATGGCCGTTTGCCGCCCGGCGGACCGTCGGCGAGCCGATGCCGCCGTCGGTGGACCGTTCCAACCGTCGGCGGACCGTTTCATCGGAGGAACCCCCGCATGCGCCTGCTCCTCATCCGCCACGGCCAGACCACGGCCAACGTGGACTTCCTCCTCGATACGGCGATCCCCGGCGCGGAGCTGACCGACCTCGGCCGCCGCCAGGCCGCCGCCCTCCCCGAGGCCCTGGCCGACGAGGACATCGAGGCCCTCTACGCCTCCACCCTCATCCGCACCCAGCACACCGCGGCCCCGCTGGCCGCCGCCCGCGGCCTCGACGTCCGCGTCCGGGACGGCATCCGCGAGCTGACCGCCGGTGACCTGGAGATGCTGCCCGGCGACCGGGAACCCGGCCACGAGTACATGCGGATCGTGTTCGCGTGGGCGGCCGGTGACACGGAGCTGCGGATGCCGGGTGGCGAGAACGGCGTGGAGGCCCTCGCCCGCTACGACGGCGTGATCGCCGAGGCCGCCGACAGCGGCGCCGGCACCGTCGCCATGGTCAGCCACGGCGCCGCGATCCGGATGTGGACCGCCGCCCGCGCCGACAACGTCGACGTGTCCTTCGCCGCCGCCCGCCCCCTCGACAACACCGGCATCGTCGTCCTTGACGGCTCACCGGCCGACGGCTGGAAGGTGCTGTCCTGGGCGGGCGCGGCGGTGGAGACGCCCGGACCGGACACGGAGGCGGGCCCGACCGGACAGCCGCTCGACGAGGACCAGAAGCCGTAGCGAGGCCCCGGCGGGCACAATAAGGGTTTGCCCGGCCGCGAGGCCGCCCCACAGAATGCGTGGTCATGGGACATCTGGAAGCCGCACACCTCGAGTACTACCTCCCCGACGGGAGGCCGCTCCTCGGCGATGTGTCCTTCCGGGTCGGCGAAGGCGCCGTGGTCGCCCTGGTCGGGCCCAACGGCGCCGGCAAGACGACCCTGCTGCGTCTGATCTCCGGCGAGCTGAAACCGCACGGCGGCACGGTCACCGTGAGTGGCGGCCTGGGCGTGATGCGCCAGTTCGTGGGCTCCGTACGGGACGAGAGCACCGTACGGGATCTGCTGGTGTCGGTGGCCCCGCCCCGCATCCGCGCGGTCGCCGCCGAGGTCGACAAGGCCGAGCACGCCATCATGACCGTCGACGACGAGGCGGCCCAACTCGCCTACGCGCAGGCCCTGTCCGACTGGGCCGAGGTGCACGGCTACGAGTTCGAGACCCTGTGGGACATGTGCACCATGGCCGCGCTCGGAGTGCCGTACGACAAGGCGCAGTTCCGGCAGGTGAGCACGCTCTCCGGCGGTGAGCAGAAGCGGCTCGTGCTGGAGGCGCTGCTGCGCGGGAGCGACGAGGTGCTGCTGCTCGACGAGCCCGACAACTACCTCGACGTGCCCGGCAAGCGGTGGCTGGAGGAGCGGCTCAAGGAGACCCGCAAGACGGTCCTGTTCGTCTCCCACGACCGTGAACTCCTCGCCCGCGCCGCCGAGAAGATCGTCTCCGTGGAACCCTCGCCGACCGGCGCCGACGCCTGGGTGCACGGCGGCGGCTTCGCCACCTACCACGAGGCCCGGCGCGAACGCTTCGCCCGCTTCGAGGAGTTGCGCCGCCGCTGGGACGAGAAGCACGCCCAGCTGAAGAAGCTCGTCCTGAACCTCCGTCAGGCCGCGTCCATCTCCCACGAGTTGGCCTCCCGCTACCAGGCCGCCCAGACCCGCCTGCGCAAGTTCGAGGAGGCGGGCCCGCCGCCCGAGCCGCCCCGCGAGCAGGACATCACCATGCGCATCAAGGGCGGCCGCACCGGCGTAAGGGCCGTCACCTGCAAGGGACTTGAACTGACGGGCCTGATGAAACCCTTCGACCTGGAGGTCTTCTACGGCGAACGCGTCGCCGTCCTCGGCTCCAACGGCTCGGGCAAGTCGCACTTCCTGCGCCTCCTCGCCGGCGACGACGTGAAGCACACGGGGGAGTGGAAGCTCGGCGCGCGCGTCGTGGCGGGCCACTTCGCGCAGACCCACGCGCACCCCGAACTCCAGGGCCGCACCCTCCTCGACATCCTGTGGAAGGAGCACGCGCAGGCCCAGGGCCCCGCCATGTCCCGGCTGCGCCGCTACGAGCTGACAGGCCAGGCCGAGCAGAGCTTCGACCGGCTATCCGGCGGCCAGCAGGCCCGCTTCCAGATCCTGCTCCTGGAACTCCAGGGAGTCACCGCCCTGCTCCTCGACGAGCCCACCGACAACCTCGACCTGGAGTCCGCGGAAGCCCTCCAGGAGGGCCTCGAGGCCTTCGACGGCACGGTCCTCTCCGTCACGCACGACCGCTGGTTCGCGCGCTCCTTCGACCGCTATCTGGTCTTCGGCAGCGACGGCAGGGTCCGCGAGAGCACCGAGCCGGTGTGGGACGAGCGGCGGGTGGAGCGCGCGCGGTAGGTCCGTGCAGTGCGGAGGCCGCGGGGCCCGAATGTTCGTAGAGTGGTCCCAGGACCGTGAGACTCGACGAGCGGGGCACACCATGACCGGAGTCGACCCTGCGCGCCTGGACGACTCCCAGCTCATGAAGGAGCTGGAGACCATCCACCGCACGCGCCACGACACCCTGCTGTACGGCTCGAACGACGCGCTGCGCGCCCACAACGACCGCATGGCCCGGCTGGAGGGCGAGTACCTGCGCCGCCATCCGCGCCGCCTCGTGGCCCCCGGCCGTACCCGGCAGGGGGCACGCGAGCGGGACTGACGCGTGTTTGTCCCCCGAGGTCGGGGGCAGGCGAACCATCAGCGCTGGAGCGCACTCGCGTTCCCACCGGTGACCGTCCAACCCGGAGCATGCTCAAGGGAGTTGTGACGCACCATGCCCACTCGCATCGACAGCAGGCGACGTTCCCACCCTGACACCCCCGACACCGCGGAGGCGTTCCGCACCCTGGTCACGCTGCCGCCCGGCCCGCAGCACGACACGGTCCGCGAACGCATCGTGGAGGCCTGGCTGCCCATGGCCGACCGGCTCGCCGGACGGTTCCGCAACCGGGGCGAGAGCACCGAGGACTTACGCCAGGTCGCCGCCCTCGGCCTGGTCAAGGCCGTGGACCGGTACGACCCCGGGCGCGGCAACGCCTTCGAGAGCTACGCCGTACCGACCATCACCGGCGAGATCAAACGGCACTTCCGCGACCACATGTGGACACTGCACGTGCCGCGCCGGGTGCAGGATCTGCGGAACCGGGTGCGGGTCGCCGGGCAGGAGCTGGCCCAGACGGTGCCGGGGCGGCGGCCGACCGTGGCGGAGCTCGCCGCGCACGCGTGCCTCTCCGAGGAGGAGGTGCGGGCCGGGCTGGAGGCGCTGGAGAGTTTCAGCGCGTTGTCGTTGGACGCGGAGGCCTCCGGCGGCTCGGACGGGTGGGCGTTGGGGGACGTACTCGGGGCTGCTGATCCGGCGTTGGACGTCGTGGTGGACCGGGAGGCGGTGAAGCCGCGGTTGGCCGCGCTGCCCGCGCGGGAGCGGGAGATTCTGTATCTGCGGTTCTTCGGGGACATGACGCAGAGTCGGATCGCGGAGGAGTTCGGGATTTCGCAGATGCATGTGTCCCGGTTGATCAGTCGGTGTTGTCGGCGGATTCGGGAGCAGGTTCTGGAGGACGCCGCGTAGGGGTTGTACGTCGGGTGCGGGCCGGTGGGGG
>NZ_BARG01000046.1 GCF_000376565.1 Streptomyces hokutonensis
GCCCGGAGAGTCGCCGTCCCAGACGCATCCACCTGGGGAGTCGCCCTTCCAGGCTCAACCACCCCGGGAGTCCCCGTTTCAGGCACACCCACTCCGGGAGTCGCCGCTCCAGACACACCCACCCCGGGAGTCGCCGCCGTCCGAGATGCTTCCGCTCGCGGCATCGCCGTTCCCGGCGCCTCACTCAAGTGGCCTCCGGCCAAAGGCTCCTTGGCCTCCCGTCGTGCCAAAGGCTCCTCGGCCACTGGTCGCGCCGCAGGCTCCTCGGTCGATCGCCGCACCACCGGCCCGTCGCCCCCTCGCCCCGCCACCGACCCCTCAACTCCCCGTCGCACCACCGCGATCAGCAACGCGTCGAACGCCTCCGCCGCGTTCCCGGACCGCAGCGCGAACACCCCGTTCAGCGCGTCGCTGTCCGTCGCGGCGGCGAGTCTTCGGGCGCGGTCGCCCTCGCCGGACTGCCAGGCGTCGCCGGCGGCGCGGTCGAGGAGGCGGGACTGTTCGCGGGGGTCGCGGGAGAGGGCGGCGGCGCGTTCCACCAGGGCGCAGGCGAGGGCGTGTTGGCCCGTCGCGCGAGCCTTGCCCGCCGCCGTACGGAGTTCGGCGGTGAGCCGCACGCTGGGGCCGAGCGCGCTCGCACCCCGATGCCAGGAGCGCCGGGGGGCCTCGCCCTCCGCGCGCAACACCCGCGCCAGCAACCGGTGCACGTCCCGCCGGTCGGCCGGGGACCCGGTCTCGTACGCGGCGATCCTCGTCCACGCGTCACGGAACACGACCCCGCCGGCCGTCGCCTGTGCGACCCCGGCCGTCTCGGCGGCTTCCAGGGGCCGGGTGTCGAGCCGGCCCGCCGCTACGGCGCGGAGGAAAGCGTGGGTGGGGACCGGGTACTGGTCGGCGGCGGCGAGCAGGAGGAGCAGGCGGGTGTCGTCGGGCAGGGAGCGGATCTCCCGGCGGTGGCGGCTGAGCAACTCCGGTGCCAGGGAGGCCGGTTCGGTGGGGAGGGGGTCGAGGCCGGCGGCCTGGCGTGGGGTCAGGCGCGAGCGGAGTTCGGCGGCGGCGCGGAGGTCGCCGTAGGCCGCGCGGAGGAGGCGGATGCGGACGCCCTCGGGGAGCCCGGGATCGAGGGTTCGCCACACATCGGTGCGCGACGGTGGCCAAGTGCGGTCCAGAGGTGGGGGGTTCACTGGTGTCACCACACAACTGACGTTACTGGCGAGTTAATTCACACGTAAAGACCGGCGATTTCGCCGATGCGGCGCGCGTAGACCCCGCTGACACTCCTGACAACCCCACCCGTATCAGGAGGCATCATGCAGCGCCACAAGCGTCGCATCGCCACGGCCCTGTCGGCCGTGACCACCTCGCTCCTTCTGTCACTCTCCCTGGCCTCGACGCCCGCCCACGCGGCGAGCCACGATCCCATCATCTTCGTGCACGGCCTCAGCGGTTCGGCGAGCGGCTGGGACGACTGGGTCGCGGACTTCGAGGCCGACGGCTACTCCTCGTCCGAGCTGTTCGCGTGGTCGTACGACTGGACGCAGTCGAACGTCACGACCGCCTCGCAGCTGGCCACCGAGGTCAAGAGCGTGCTCGCGCAGACCGGGGCGTCGAAGGTCGACATCGTCGGTCACTCCATGGGGACGCTCAGCTCCCGCTACTTCCTCAAGAACCTGAGCGGTACGTCGTACGTGGACCACTTCGTGTCCGTCGCCGGGGTCAACCACGGCACCACCATCGCCTCGCTGTGCGGCTGGCTGTACACGTCCTGCAAGGAGATGCAGACCGGGAGCTCCTTCCTCACCGCGCTCAACTCCGGTGACGAGACACCCGGCAGCGTGTCGTACGCGGCCTACTGGTCGGACTGCGACGAGGCGATCAACCCGGACACCTCCGCCGAACTGAGCGGCGCGACCAATGTCGACGTCGGGTGCATCTCGCACACGAACATGAACAACGACCACGGCGTCTACGAACAGGTGCACGACTTCATCTCCTGACCCGCCCCAGGGCGACAGCGGGGGTGGGCGCGGCCGACAAGGGGGACAATCCCCGTAGGGACCGGTTTCGGTCCGGTCCGGGAGGTCGCCATGCCGCTACGGTCCGCAGGCTCCGGCACTGTGCCGCGGGACGCCGTCCACCACCCGCTGTTCGCCCGTTACTACGCCCGCTTCAGCGTGCGCGCCGAGTCACGGTTCGGCCTGGCGGGCATGCGGGAGAGGCTGCTCGCCGGGCTCTCCGGGCGGGTGATCGAGATCGGCGCCGGGAACGGCCTGAACTTCGCGCACTATCCGAGCGCGGTCTCGGAGATCGTCGCGATCGAGCCCGAGCGGACTCTGCGGCAGCTGGCCGTGGAGTCCGCGCTCCGCTCCGAGATGCCCGTCGACGTGGTGCCGGGTGCGGCGGAGAAGCTGCCCGTCAAGAGCGAGGCCTTCGACGCGGTCGTGCTCTCGCTGGTGCTGCGCAGCGTGCGCGATGCGCCGCGGGCGCTCGCGGAGGCACGGCGGGTGCTGCGGCCCGGCGGGGTCGTGCGGTTCTTCGAGCACGGCCGGGGCGGCGGGCCGGCGATGGCGTTCACCCAGCGCGCCCTGGACCGCACGCTGTGGCCGCCGCTGAACGGTGGCTGCCATCTGGCCCGCGACCCGGTCGCCGAGCTGCGCGACGCGGGGTTCGAACTCGGGCCGTACCGCCGGGTGTTGATCCCGGAGAAGGGGCCCGCGCTGCCGACGTCGTACTGCGTCCTCGGTACGGCCTGGCGGCCGGTCACGGACGACTGATCACAGGCTCCACTGGCGCAGTTCGTGCGCGATGTCGTCGACCGACGCCTCGCCGCTCTTGACCAACCGGGCCAGATCCCGGACCTGTTCGGGCGAGGTGATGACCTTCAGGCCGCTGGCGACGAGGTACGCGTAGGCGACGGCCGAGGCGAAGAGGGCGTTGGAGCGCTCCAACGCGGGGACGTGGATGAGGAGTTGGAGTAACGCGGCGGCGCGTGCGTGCGGGCTGTCGTAGACGGGGACGTCGAATATGTCGGCCTGGTGGCGGGCGACGGCGGCGACGAGCGCGCCCCAGTCGGTGACCTGGGGGTCTCCGGGTGTGTTGTGTTCGGCGAGCATGAGCAGCCAGGCGAGGTCGATCCTGAGGTTGTTCAAGGGATCAGCGGCGACCTTCGCGGGTGCTCTTCCCGTCGGTGCCGAACTCGTCGGCGAAGACGGACTCGTACTGCTTCATGAAGTCGGCGGCGGCCTCGACGAAGGTGTGGCCGACCTCCCCGGTGTCCTGTCTGACCAGCTCTTCTATGTAGCGGTTGACGCTCATGCCACGGGCCAGGGCACGCTCACGCGCCGCGCGGGCGGTGCCCTCGTCCACGCGTACGTTCAGCTGGGTCTTCGCCATACCTAGACGCTAGCGCCGAATTGCTAGCAGAGGCAAGGGCTCATCCGGTGGGTGGAGAGTGCCCCTTACACCGGTGTCCGGGGCCCGACCTGGGGCGGAGACCGCCTCGGTCGCACGGGGGATATCGGGTGTGCGCCGCGTCACACTAGGCTCGGCCGGGAGTACGGAGTCGGGCACGTCCACGAGCGAGGGAACTCCAGGAGGCCGTCTTGTCCACACCTGCAGCGGAGCACGCCCCGGGTCAGGCCCCGGCCGGCCGGATCGCGGCCCGTGCCCGCGGTCTGACCAAGGCGTACGGCTCGGGCGAGACGACCGTGCTCGCCCTGGACGCGGTGGACGTGGACATCGCGCGCGGCCGTTTCACCGCCGTCATGGGGCCCTCGGGCTCCGGGAAGTCCACGCTGATGCACTGCCTGGCGGGGCTCGACACCGTCTCGGCCGGGCAGGTGTGGCTCGGCGACACCGAGATAACGGGCCTGAAGGACCGCGAGCTGACCCGGCTGCGCCGGGACCGGATCGGGTTCATGTTCCAGTCGTTCAACCTCATCCCGACCCTCAACGCGGCCGAGAACATCACGCTGCCCATGGACATCGCCGGCCAGAAGCCGGACCAGAAGTGGCTGGACCAGGTCATCGACACGCTCGGTCTGCGGGACCGGCTCAAGCACCGGCCGTCCCAGTTGTCCGGCGGCCAGCAGCAGCGGGTGGCCTGCGCGCGGGCGCTCGCCTCGCGGCCCGAGCTGATCTTCGCGGACGAGCCGACCGGCAACCTCGACTCACGGGCCGGTCTGGAAGTGCTCGGCTTCCTGCGCGACGCGGTCGACGGCCTGGGGCAGAGCGTGGTCATGGTCACCCACGACCCGGGCGCCGCCGCCCACTCCGACCTGGTGCTCTTCCTCGCGGACGGGCGGATCGTGGACGAGATGGAGCGGCCGACGGCGGAGGGCGTGCTGGAGCGGATGAAGCGATTCGATCTGGCCAGGGGGCAGCTCGACGGCCCGCCGGCAGCCACTGGGGACACCGAGGACAAGGACTGAACCCGTGCTGAAGGCGACCCTCCGGAGCTTCCTCGCGCACAAGGGAAGGCTGCTGCTCTCGGCGCTGGCCGTAGTGCTGTCCGTCGCGTTCGTCGCGGGCAGCCTGATCTTCTCCGACACGGTGACCCGCACCTTCGACCGCCTCTTCGCCTCCACGTCCGCCGATGTGACCGTGGAGCCGAAGCAGGACCTCAAGTCCTCGGTGCCCACCGGCGCGACCGAGACCGTGCCCGCCGCACTGGCCGGGCAGGTGGCGAAGGTCGCCGGGGTCGCCGCGACCCACGCCGACGTGTCCGTGCAGAACATCGTGGTCGTCGACAGCAAGGACAAGTCGGTCGGGCCCACCACTGGCGCGCCCACCATCGCCACCGACTGGTACCTCACCGACCGCAGCCCGGTGAAACTCACCTCCGGGCACGCCCCGCAGGGCGCCGGCCAGGCCCTCCTGGACGCGGACACCGCCAACAACAAGCACGTGAAGATCGGCGACACGCTGACCGTGCAGGCGCAGCCCGGCAGCTTCAAGGTCGAGATCGTCGGCATCGCCACCTTCACCACCACCAACCCCGGTGCCGCGCTGGTCTTCCTCGACCCGGCCACCGCGAAGTCCCAGCTGCTGGGCGCATCCGACCGCGCGACCAGCATCTCGGTGGACGCGGCCAAGGGCGTGTCCGACGCGGTGCTCAAGCAGCGGGTGGCCGCCGCGATCGGTTCGTCCGGCTCCTACGACATCAAGACCGCCGACGAGCAGGCCAAGTCGGCCGCCGCCGACCTGGGCGGATTCCTCGACGTCATCAAGTACGTGATGTTGGGCTTCGCGGGCATCGCCGTCCTCGTCGGTGTGTTCCTGATCGTCAACACGTTCTCGATGCTGATCGCCCAACGCACCCGCGAACTGGGCCTGTTGCGCGCCCTCGGCGCGGACCGCAAGCAGGTGCGGCGCTCGGTGCTCACCGAGGCGCTGCTGCTCGGTCTTGTCGGTTCGACTCTGGGGCTGGCGGCGGGGATCGGGCTCGCGGTCGGGCTGATCAAGCTCATGACCGCGTTCGGTATGAACCTCAAGACCGCCGAGATGGTGGTGAATTGGCCGACTCCCGTGGCGGCGTACGTCGTTGGCGTCGGCGTCACCTTCGTCGCCGCGTATCTCCCGGCCCGGCGGGCCGCGACGGTCTCGCCCATGGCTGCCCTCGCGGACGCCGAAGTCGCCGGTGTGGGGCGGCCGTTGAGGGTGCGCGCGGTAGTGGGTTCGATCGTCGGCGCGATCGGCGTGGCCGCGCTCGCGGGCTGCGCGGCCGCGACGAAGACGGCCTCGTCCGCCTCGCTCCTGGGGCTCGGGATCGTACTCACCCTGATCGCGACCGTGATCGCGGGCCCGCTCCTGGTCCGCCCGATGATCCGGGTGCTGGGCGGTGCCTTCCCCGCCCTGTTCGGCTCGGTCGGCCGGATGAGCCAGCGCAACGCCCTGCGCAACCCGCGCCGTACGGGCGCCACCGCGGCGGCCCTGATGGTGGGCCTGGCTCTGGTCGGCGGGATGTCGGTGGCGAGCGCCTCCATGTCCAAGTCCTTCGACCAGCAGATCGACAAGACCCTGGGCGCCGACTTCGTGATCCAGAACGGCAGCTTCGTGCCGTTCTCCAAGGAGGTCACGGACCATGTGCGCGCCACCGACGGCGTCGGTCTCGTCGTACGCGCCCGCTTCGCGCCCCTCGCGGTCCGGCTGCCGGACGGCAAGCGGGTGGAGACGACGGCCGCCGGCTACGACTCCCCGCTCGACAAGGTCGCCCACATCAAGTACGCGCAGGGGAACACGACTTCGGCACTCGCGGCTGGGCACCTCGCCATGGACGTCGACTTCGCGAAGGACCACAAGGTACGGCTGGGCAGCGTGCTCCCCGTCGAGTTCCCGGGCGGACGCACCACACAACTGACGGTGGGCGCCCTCAGCGACCAGGGCACGGCCGGCGGGTTCGGGACGCAGGGCGGGCTGTTCTTCGGGATCGCCACGGTCGAGAAGTACGTCCCGAACGGCCAGGACTCCACGCTGTACGTGAACGCCGCCTCCGGCACCGGCGCGGACCAACTCCGCAAGGCGCTGGACACGACGCTGAAGCCCTATCCGCAGGTACAGGTCCGCGACGAGGCCGACTACAAGAAGCTGATCCACGACCAGATCGCCGTACTGCTGTATCTCGTCTACGCGTTGCTCGGGCTGGCCATCGTCATCGCGGTGCTCGGCGTGGTCAACACCCTTGCCCTGTCGGTCGTCGAGCGCACCCGGGAGATCGGCCTGCTGCGCGCGATCGGACTCGGACGGCGTCAACTGCGGCGGATGATCCGGCTGGAGTCGGTGGTGATCGCGGTGTTCGGCGCCGTACTGGGACTCGGTCTCGGCCTGGTGTGGGGCGTGTGCGCGCAGCAAGTCCTCGCGCTCCAGGGCATGAAGGCGCTCGCGGTCCCGTGGACCACGATCATCGCGGTGGTGATCGGTTCGGCGGTGGTCGGCATCGTGGCGGCACTGCTGCCGGCATTGCGCGCCTCCCGCATGAACGTGCTGGCGGCGATCGCGCACGAGTGATGGAATCGCGACGGTCGTTCTGAAGTCCCCTGCCACCGAGGAGAGTTCATGCCGCGCCCGTTCCGCTTCGGGGCCAGTCTGCTCACGTCCGCGCCCGCCGACGAGTGGCGCTCCAGATGCCGACGCGTCGAGGAACTCGGCTACGACGTGATCCTGGTCCCCGACCATCTCGGCATGGTCGCGCCGTTCCCCGCACTGGTCGCGGCGGCGGACGCGACCGAGCGGCCACGGGTGGGCACGTTCGTGCTCAACGCGGGCTTCTGGAACCCGACTCTGCTGGCCCGCGAGGTCGCGACGACCCACGACCTGACCGGCGGCCGTCTCGAACTCGGCCTGGGCACGGGCTACATTCAGGCGGAGCACGACACGGCGGGGCTGCCCTTCGGCTCACCGGGTGAACGCGTGGACCATCTCCGGCGCACCGTCGAGGAGTTGGCGCGGCTGCTGGAGACCACGGAACCCCGGGTGCCGCTGCTACTCGGCGGCAACGGCGACCGCATGCTGCGCCTGACCGCCGAGCACGCGGACATCGCGGCGTTCACCGGGGCGAGCCTGGAGCCGGGCAGTACGACGGGCAAGCTGGCGCCGGTCGACTCCACCGAGTTCGGTCAACGGGTCGCCCGCTACCGGGAGTTCGCGGCCGACCGGGCGGAACCCGCCGAACTCAACCTGCTGATCCAGCTGGTGGCGGTGACCGACGACCCCGCGAGCGCGCTCCGTCCGCTGCTGGAGCGCCGACCGGACCTCACCCTGGAGCAGGTGCTGGACCTGCCCGTCATGCTGGTCGGCACCCTGGAGGAGATCACCGCGAAGGTGCGCGCGCTGCGCGACCGGTACGGGTTCTCCTATCTCACCGTGCTGGAGCCGTACATCGAGGCATTCGCGCCGGTCGTCGAAGAACTGCGCCGAAACCCGCTCGCGGCACCCGCCCACCCTCTGCTTGGCTCGACCCATGAGTGATCTTCATATCCGCAGCGCGGCCCTCCCCGACATCGACGCCGTGCTGGCGTTCTGGCGCGAGGCCGCCGAAGGGACGAGCATCAGCGACGACCGCGACGGCGTGGCCCGGCTCGTCGAGAGGGACCCCGACGCGCTGATCCTCGCGGAACGCGACGGGCGGCTCGTCGGGTCCGTGATCGCCGGCTTCGACGGCTGGCGCTGTCACCTCTACCGGCTGGCCGTGCACCCTGAGCAGCGCCGCCGGGGCATCGGCTCGGCGCTGCTGACCGCGGCCGAGGAGCGGTTCGTGGCGCTGGGCGGGCGGCGCGGGGACGCGATGGTGCTGGAACGCAACGAGACCGGGCAGCATGCGTGGCGCGCGGCGGGGTATGCACGCGAAGACCACTGGCGGCGCTGGGTGAAGCACCTCACCACCTGAACGCTTTGCTCATCCTTTACCATTGGCGGACGACCCGGAACTTCTGCATCTCCTCGAAAGGTGTGAGCGTCCGCCCATGGGCGAGCCTCCCAGTAAGCGACATCGCGCGAACCTCCCTGCCCTGTCCGATCATGGGACGGAGGTGACCCGATGACCGAAGTGCTTCTGCTGCTGGTGGCGATCCTGCTCTCGCTCCTCTGCGGCGCCTTCGTCGCGGCCGAGTTCTCGCTGACCACCGTGGAGCGCGGCGAGCTGGAGCGCGCGGTCGAGCGCGGCGAGCGCGGCGCCTCCGGTGCCCTGAAGGCCGTACGGAATCTGACCTTCCAGCTCTCCGGCGCCCAGCTCGGCATCACGGTCACCAACCTGGTCGTCGGCATGCTCTCCGAGCCGTCGATCGCCGCGCTCATCGCGGGCCCCCTGGAGTCGCTGGGCATCTCGCACTCCGCGTCGAAGTCCGTCGCGCTGGTGCTGGGCACGGCACTGTCGACGGTGTTCCTGATGGTCGTCGGCGAGCTGGTGCCGAAGAACTGGGCGATCTCCTCGCCGCTGGCCGTGGCCAAACGGGTGGGCAACGCGCAGCGCTGGTTCAGTGCCGCGTTCCGTCCCTTCATCAGCCATCTGAACAACACGGCCAACCACGTGGTGCGCGCCTTCGGCCTGGAGCCCGCCGAGGAGCTGGCCTCCGCGCGCGGGCCGCAGGAGCTGGCCGCGCTGGCCCGCCACTCCGCCAAGCAGGGCGCCCTGGAGCCGGACACCGCCGAGCTGTTCGTGCGGACCCTGAACCTCGCCGACCTCACCGCGGAGAACGTGATGACGCCCCGCGTCCAGGTCGTCGCCCTCGACGCCCAGGCGACCTGCGAGGACGTGGCCAATGCGACCCGGGCCACCGGCCTGTCCCGCTTCCCGGTCTACCGCGGCAGCCTCGACGAGGTCGTCGGCACCGTGCACATCAAGGACGTCCTGGCGGTACCGGCGGACCAGCGGGCCCGCTTCCCCCTGTCGGACGTGCTGCGCGAACCCCTCCTCGTCCCCGAGTCCCTCACCGTCGACCGCCTCCTGGACCGGCTCTCCGGCAAGCGCACGATGGCCGTCGTCATCGACGAGTACGGCGGTACGGCGGGCGTCGCGACCCTCGAGGACATCGTCGAGGAGGTCGTGGGAGAGGTGCGGGACGAGCACGACCCGCACGAGACGCCCGACCTGGCCCCGGCCGGGACGGACGACGAGGGCCGGACGCTGTACTCGGCGGACGGCGCCGCCCGCATGGACCAGCTCGCGCGCGTCGGACTGCGGGCGCCTGAGGGGCCGTACGAGACGCTGGCCGGTCTGGTCGCCACCGAGCTGGGGCGGATTCCGGAGGTCGGGGACACCGTCGAGGTCGCCGGGTGGCGCATCGACGTCGTGGACGCGTCGGGGCGGCGGGCCGCGCGGTTGCTGCTGCACGCGCCGCGCGACGCATCCGGCCCTGGCTCCGATTCTGGTTCCGATTCCGACTCCGCGAAGGGGGAGCTGTGACCGCCGTACAACTGCTGATCGGGTTGGCGACGCTGGTCGTCAACGCCTTCTTCGTGGGCGCCGAGTTCGCGTTGATCTCGGTGCGCCGCAGCCAGATCGAGCCGCATGCCGAACAGGGCGACCGACGCGCGAAGAGCGTGCTGTGGGGGCTTGAGCACGTGTCCGTGCTGCTGGCCGCGGCCCAGCTCGGCATCACGCTGTGCACCCTGGTGCTCGGTATCGTCGCCGAACCGGCGATCGCGCATCTCCTGGAACCGGTGTTCCACGCGGTCGGCGTCCCGGTGAGCGCGGGACACGCGGTGTCCTTCGTGATCGCGCTGGCGGCGGCGACCTATCTGCACATGCTGCTCGGCGAGATGGTGCCGAAGAACATCGCGCTCGCCGAGCCGGTGCGCAGCGCGCTGCTGCTGGGACCGCCGCTGGTGACCCTCTCCCGGGCGCTGCGCCCGGTGATCTTCACGATCAACGCGTTCGCCAACACGCTGCTCAAGCTGCTGCGGGTCGAGGTCAAGGACGAGGTCACGGCGACCTTCTCGGACGCCGAACTCGCCCGGATCGTAAGGGACTCCGGCGAGGCCGGTCTCATCGACGAGCGCGCCCGGGAGCGGCTGAACGACGCCCTGGAGCTCGGCAGCAGGCCGGTCCGGGACGTCGTACTGCCCCTCGAACGCGTCGACTACGTGGTCGCGGGCATCACTCCGGCCGAGCTGGAGGTGCTGTCGGCCGAGTCCGGCTTCTCCCGCTTCCCGGTGGTGGACGGCGAGCGCCGGATCATCGGCTATCTCCACGTCAAGGACGCGCTGGACGCCTCACCGCGCGACGAGCCGTTCCGGGTGGAGGACATGCGCTCCATCGCGAACATCCGGGAGAGCACGCCCATGGACGACGTCCTCACCGCGATGCGCAGGGGCCGTACGCACCTCGCGGCGGTCCTCGACGAGGAGGGCAGGCTGACCGGTCTGGTGACCATGGAGGACGTGCTGCGGGAGCTGTTCGGGCAGCGGGCGTAGGCCAGGGGGTGGTGGAGGCCCACCGACCGGCGGGTATGGACGCGGGATATCATCTTCGTCGCCATGCAGACGAATCCCACGCACACCAGCCTGGTCGCGATCGGCGACTCCTTCACCGAGGGCATGTCGGACCTGCTCCCGGACGGCACCTACCGGGGCTGGGCCGACCTCCTCGCCGGCCGGATGGCCGCCCGGACGCCCGGCTTCCGGTACGCCAACCTCGCCGTGCGCGGCAAGCTCATCGCGCAGATCGTCGACGAGCAGGTCGGCCCGGCGGCCGCCATGCAGCCCGACGTGATCACGCTGGTGGGCGGCCTGAACGACACCCTGCGCCCCAAGTGCGACATGGGCCGGGTCCGCGCACTGCTGGAGGAGGCCGTCGAACGCCTCACGCCCGCCTGCAAGCACCTGGTGCTGATGCGCAGCCCCGGCCGCGAGGGCCCGGTCCAGCAGCGCTTCCGGCCGCGCATGGAGGAACTCTTCTCCTACGTCGACGACCTCGCCGACCGGCACGGCGCCCTGGTCGTCGACCTGTACAGCGCGCCCTCGCTCGCCGACCAGCGCGCGTGGGACGTCGACCGGCTCCACCTCACGGCCGAGGGGCACCGCCGCGTCGCCGAGGCGGTGTGGCAGACCCTGGGCTACGAGGCGGAGGACCCGGAGTGGCGCACCCCGATGCCCCCGACCCCGCCCCCGAACTGGACCGCCCGCCGCGTGGAGGACGTCCGCTTCACCCGCCAGTACCTCCTCCCCTGGATAGGCCGCCGCCTCACCGGCCGCTCCTCGGGCGACGGCCTCTCCCCCAAGCGCCCGGACCTCCTCCCCTACGAGGGCCCGGCGGCGTAACTCCCCATGACCACGCGGGTGATCAACGTCAGGGGCCGGATTCATGAGTACGGCCCCCGTCTGGAACGCGCCCCCGAGGACCTCGTCTACGTCGGCCGCCGCTGGACCCTCGGCGGCTGGGACCTCCCCCGCCACCCGCTCTACAACCCCTTCGCCTACGACACCCCCACGCGCCGCCGGGACGGCACGCGCGCGGAGGTGATGGCGAAGTACCGGGCGTATCTCCTGGCCCGCCCCGACCTGCTGGCCCTGGTACCGGAGCTGCGCGGACGGACGCTGGGCTGCTGGTGCGCTCCGCTGCTGTGTCACGCGGGGGTGCTGGCCGAGCTGGCGGACTCGGGGTGGTGACGGAGGTCTCGTAGCTTCCGACGAAGGGCACTGTGGCGCTGGCCTGCACGAATCGCCAGTAGAATCCGTACACGTGACTTCCGCTGCCGCCAAGCCCCGCATCCCGAACGTCCTCGCCGGACGTTACGCCTCCACCGAGCTCGCCACGCTCTGGTCGCCCGAGCAGAAGGTGAAGCTGGAGCGGCAGCTCTGGCTCGCCGTGCTGCGGGCCCAGAAGGACCTCGGGATCGAGGTGCCGGACGCGGCGATCGCGGACTACGAGCGCGTCCTCGACCAGGTCGACCTGGCCTCCATCGCCGAGCGCGAGAAGGTCACGCGGCACGATGTGAAGGCACGGATCGAGGAGTTCAACGACCTCGCCGGGCACGAGCAGGTCCACAAGGGCATGACGTCCCGGGACCTGACCGAGAACGTCGAGCAGCTGCAGATCCGGCTCTCCCTGGAGCTGATGCGCGACCGTACGGTGGCCGTCCTGGCCCGGCTCGGGAAGCTGGCCGGTGAGTACGGCGAGCTGGTCATGGCCGGCCGCTCGCACAATGTGGCCGCGCAGGCCACCACTCTGGGCAAGCGTTTCGCGACCGCGGCCGACGAGCTGCTCGTGGCGTACGGCCGGGTCGAGGAACTGCTCGGCCGTTACCCGCTGCGCGGTATCAAGGGCCCGGTGGGCACGGCGCAGGACATGCTGGACCTGCTCGGCGGTGACGCGGCGAAGCTCGCGGAGCTGGAGCAGCGGATCGCCTCCCACCTCGGCTTCTCGCAGGCGTTCACCTCGGTCGGCCAGGTGTACCCCCGATCGCTGGACTACGAGGTCGTGACCGCGCTGGTGCAGGTCGCGGCGGCGCCCTCGTCGCTCGCGAAGACGATCCGGCTGATGGCCGGGCACGAACTGGTCACCGAGGGCTTCAAGCCGGGCCAGGTCGGGTCCTCCGCGATGCCGCACAAGATGAACACCCGCTCCTGCGAGCGCGTCAACGGCCTCATGGTCATCCTGCGCGGTTACGCGTCGATGACCGGGGAGCTGGCGGGCGACCAGTGGAACGAGGGCGACGTCTCCTGCTCGGTGGTGCGCCGGGTGGCCCTCCCCGACGCGTTCTTCGCGCTCGACGGGCTGCTGGAGACGTTCCTGACCGTGCTCGACGAGTTCGGCGCGTTCCCGGCGGTCGTGGCGCGTGAGCTGGACCGCTATCTGCCGTTCCTCGCGACGACCAAGGTGCTGATGGCCGCCGTCCGCGCGGGTGTCGGCCGCGAGGTCGCGCACGAGGCCATCAAGGAGAACGCGGTCGCCTCCGCGCTGGCGATGCGTGAGCAGGGCGCCGAGCGCAACGAGCTGCTGGACAAGCTCGCCGCCGACGAGCGCATCCCGCTGGACCGCGCCCAGTTGGACGCGCTGATGGCCGACAAGCTGTCCTTCACGGGCGCCGCCGCCGACCAGGTCGCCGCCGTGGTCGCCCGTGTCGAGGAGATCGCGAAGCAGCACCCGGAGGCCGCGGGCTACACCCCGGGGGCGATCCTCTGACGCCTCCTGCGCCTCCGAAGCGCTTCACCCAGGCCGAGCTTGAGGCCGCCCGCGACCGTCTCGTACCGGACGTCGTCGCGGACGGCCTCGGTGTCCTGTTCTGCGGTATCAACCCAGGTCTGATGACGGCGGCCACGGGCCATCACTTCGCCCGTCCCGGCAACCGTTTCTGGCCGGTGCTGCACCTGTCCGGCTTCACACCGAGGCTCATGAAGCCTTCGGAACAGGGCGAGTTGCTGTCGTTCGGGCTCGGCATCACGAACGTGGTGGCGCGGGCGACGGCACGGGCCGACGAACTGAGCGCGGAGGAGTACCGGGAGGGCGGCCAGTCGCTCGCCTCGAAGGTGGCGGGGTGGCAGCCGCGGTGGCTGGCGGTACTGGGTGTCACGGCGTATCGGGCCGCGTTCGACGACCGTCGGGCTCAAGTGGGGCCGCAGGAGCGGATGTTCGGGGACACGCGGGTGTGGGTGCTGCCCAATCCGAGCGGGCTGAACGCGCATTGGACGGCGGCGACGATGGCTGAGGAGTTCGGGCGGTTGCGGGACGCTGCGCGGGGCTAGGGCCTTGTCCGGCGGATCACGGTGGGGCTGTCTCCGTGACGACGGCCAGGAGTTGGAACGGGAGTTCCTTGTCCCACTGGGATATGCCGAGAGCGATCCACCGGTCCTCGTGCGCCGGCTTCCACAGCTGGACGTCCGGCACGTGCGAGCTCAGGGAGGCCCAGGGCTCCGGTATGTCCTCGCCGTCCCCCGCCCGATCGAACGTGTCGGCCAGGCTGATGACATCGGGTGCTCCCCAGCGCTCGTTCAGTCGCTCTCCGAGTCCGTCCCGGTCGAATTCGAACTGCGTCTCGGTCTCCTCCCGCTCCGTGCCGTCGTCCTCCCAGAAGTCGCCGCTCGTCTGTAACTCGGCGATGTGATAGCCGGGTCCCCCCGTGCCCACGTCCGTCCTGCCGTGCTCCACGGGGAAGTCCCGGGTGCGCAGCAGGTCGATCGTGGTCAGCCAGTGCGTGATGTTCATGGCTCCAGTAAACCGGCCACCACTGACAACTGGCGGGCCGTCAGTGCTTCCCCGGATCGGTGAACTTCCCGGATCAGGCGTCCCGGCGCCGCACGCTCAACGCCCCCGCGGCCAATGCCGCCGCCGTCCACAGCGCTGTCACCGCGAGCCCGGTCCAGGGGCCCATCGCGCCGTCCCAGGTCGCGTGCAGCACTACTTGGCCGGCCCGGTCGGGCAGCAGGTCCGCGATGTTGTTCGACATGTCGCCGATGACGAAGGACACGATCAGCAGGAACGGGATGAGGATGCCCAGCGTCGCCGCACTGCTGCGCAGCAGTGCCGTGAGACCGGCCGCGAAGAGTGCCATCAGCGTGAGATAGACGGCGCAGCCGACCACCCCGCGCACCTGCTCCGCCCAGCCGAGCGCATCGGCCTTGGCACCGAGGACCGCCTTGCCCACCAACAGCGTCACGACACCGGTGACCAGGCCGACGGCCAGCACCGGTACGGCGATCGCGGTCGCCTTGGCCGCGAACCAGCGGCCCCGGCGCGGCACCGCGGCCAGCGACAGCCGTAGCGCTCCGCCCTGGAACTCGGCGGACACGGCGGCCGTGCCGAAGGCGATCGCCGCGATCTGTCCGAAACTCGCGCCGAAGAAGACCGCGAAGAGCGGGTCGAAGTCGTCTCCCCCGGTGTCGGACGAGGAGAGCGCGGAGAAGAGGGCCGTCACCGCGGGGATCGTGGCCAGGGACGCGAGCTGGGAGCGCAGGGAACGGATCTTGATCCACTCGGAGTGGAACACGGGCGCGAACGCCATGGTCAGGCCTCCTGGTTCGGTGCGGTGAACTCGGTCTCGGTGGCGGTCAGATCGAGATAGGCCTGCTCCAACGTGCCCTCCGCGGAAGCCAGTTCGAGGATCGGTACGCCCGCCGCCGACAACAGGGCACCGATCTCGTCCACGCGTGCGTGCGTCACGGTCCAGTGCCCTTCCTCGTGTTCCACGGCGTCGTGACCGTGCCCGGCGAGCGCGGCCTTCAGGGCGCCGGCGTCCGTCGTACGGATGCGTACGTGGGGCTGCACGCGCGCGTCGATGAAATCCCGCATGGGGGTGTCGGCGAGGAGTCGGCCGCGTCCGAGGACGACCAGGTGGTCGGCGAAGGAGGCGGTCTCGTTCATGAGGTGGCTGGAGACCAGGACCGTGCGGCCCTCCGCCGCCAGCCGGCGCAGCAACTCCCGGATCCAGACGATGCCTTCGGGGTCGAGGCCGTTCGACGGCTCATCCAGCAGGATGACTTCGGGATCGCCCAGGAGAGCACCGGCGATGCCCAGCCGCTGCCGCATGCCCAGGGAGTACGCCTTCACCCGGTGTCGCGCGACCGACGCGAGTCCCGTCTCCTCCAGCACCGCGTCGGCCCGGGCGACCGGAATGCGGTTGCTCGCGGCCAGGGCACGCAGGTGGTCACGGCCGGTGCGGGAGCCGTGGGCCGCCTGGGCGTCGAGCAGGGCACCCACATGGCGCAGCGGCTCGGTGAGCTCGGCGTAGGGGCGGCCTCCGACGGTGGCGGTTCCGGAGGTGGGCCGGTCGAGGCCGAGGACGAGGCGCATGGTGGTGGACTTTCCGGCGCCGTTGGGGCCGAGAAAGCCGGTCACCTTGCCGGGGCGGACGCCGAAGGTGACATGGTCCACGGCCCGCCGGGTGCCGTACTCCTTGGTGAGGTCTCGTACGTCGATGCTGGTCATGGCCAACAGCCTGGCCGTTCAAGGGAGTTCGGTCCTCCCCCGCCGGTGGAGATCGTCTCCCCCGCCCGGGGGAGGCCGATTGTCAGTGCCGGCTGTCACGATGTCGGAATGGCCCGCTTCCTGCGCCCGCTGCTCCGGGGGACGACGTACACGCGTCTGCTGCACCTCTGGGTGCCGATGCTGATCACCAGCCTGTGGATCTTCATCAGCCCTGGGACTCCGTACGCACCCGCGCTCATGCTGCTCCCCGTCGGCCTGATCCCGGCCGTGCGGATGGGCGAGGGGGTGCAGGCGCAGCTGCTGCTGACGCCGGGCAAGGAGGACTCGGGGATCTCCGTGGCGCCGTCGGCGACCTGGCGGGACCGGGGCCGGACGGTGCTGTGGCTGGAGGCGCGGATGGCTCTGGGCTGGGCGACGACGTTCGCCTGCGTCTGGCTGCCGATCATCGCCTTCCAGCTGATCGAGGCCGCACGCGGGCACGTGCCCGAGGACGATGTATGGCTTCTCAAGGAGGCAACGCCGCACGGCTGGTACGCCTTGCTGGTGCCCCTGCCCCTGATCGCCCTGTACGTGGCTGTGGTCGGTCTCGGAGCGTTGGCCACGTCCCTGGCACGCAAGCTGCTAGGTCCCTCGCGCGCGGAGCAGCTCGCCGCCCTGGAGGAGCGCACCGAGCAGTTGCTGGAGCGCAACCGGATCGCGCGGGAGTTGCACGACTCCATCGGGCACGCGTTGACGGTGGCGGTGGTGCAGGCGGGTGCCGCCCGGGCGGCGGGCGACCCGGAGTTCACCGAGCGGGCGCTGGGTGCCATCGAGGAGACCGGCCGGGCCGCGCTGGAGGACCTGGAGCGGGTGTTGGGTGTACTGCGTGAGGCGGAGCGGCCGGTGAGCAGTCGGCCGACGCTGGTGGACGCCGACCGGCTGTGGGAGTCCGCGCGGGCGTCCGGGGCGAAGGTCGACGCGGAGGTGACCGGGCCGTTGGAGACGGTGCCGGGGCCGGTCTCCCGGGAGGGGTACCGGATTCTTCAGGAGGCGCTGACGAATGTGCTGCGGCACGCGGGGTCGGTACCCGTCCGGGTCCGTATCCGGGTCGCGGACAGCACACTCGATCTGGAGGTGCGCAATCCGCTGACGGCGGCGATATCCGGGCCGGGCAGGGGCAGCGGACTGCGGGGCATACGCGAGCGGGCGGCACTGCTCGGGGGCCGGGCGCACACGGGGCCCGACGAGGGTGACTGGCAGGTGCATGCAGAGCTGCCGCTGGGCTGATCTAGGGTGGCCGGATGCCGGTCACCGTTCTCCTGGTCGATGACGAACCCCTCGTACGCGCGGGTCTGCGGGCCGTGCTGGAGGCGCAGCCGGACATCGAGGTGGCCGGGGAGGCCGCCGACGGGGCCACGGTGATCCCCCTGGTGCGGCAGCTGCGGCCCGACGTGGTCGCCATGGACGTGCGGATGCCGCTCCTGGACGGCATCGAAGCCACACGCGCGGTGCTGCGCACGGTCGAGGACCCGCCGAAGATCCTGGTCATCACGACCTTCGAGAACGACGAGTACGTCTACGAGGCGCTGCGGGCCGGCGCGGACGGGTTCCTGCTGAAGCGGGCCCGGCCGGCCGAGATCGTGCACGCGGTGCGGCTGGTGGCCGAGGGCGAGTCGCTGCTGTTCCCGGCCTCCGTAAGGCAGTTGGCGGCTGAGTACGGCGATAGCGGCGGGAACCGAGCGGCGCGCGCGGTGCTGGAGCGGGCCCGGCTGACCGAGCGGGAGGCCGAGGTGCTGCGGCTGATGGCCAGAGGTCTGTCGAACGCCGAGATCGCCGCCCGGCTGGTCGTCGGCACCGAGACGGTGAAGTCGCATGTGAGCGCCGTACTGGCGAAGTTGGGGGCCCGGGACCGCACGCAGGCGGTGATCGCGGCGTACGAGTCGGGGTTCGTGGCGCCCGGGTGATCCGGTGGGGCTCATGAGTCGGGGGCGCCCGGCACTCGCCGGGGTCCGCCGCGCCGAGTACGATCCGCCCAACACGCGCACGAGCTGGGAGGACAGACCTTGGCGGGGCTGACCGGCGGGGACCCCTCGCTGCTGCGGAGGATCAACTCCGCGGTGGTGCTGCACGCGTTGCGTGCCACGGACTGCGCCACGCTGACGGAGATCACCCGGGTGACGGGTCTGTCCCGGCCGACCGTCGAGGGCGTCGTCGAGGGACTGATCGAGGCCGGGCTCGTCGTCGAGAAGGCAGCCGACGAGAGCGTTGTACGGCGCCAGGGGCGGCCCGCGCGGCGGTTCAGGTTCCGGGCCGAGGCAGGGCATCTGCTGGGCCTGGAGATCGGCGCACATCGCGTCGCCGTGCTCCTCGCCGACCTGGACGGCCGGGTGCTCGGCGCGATCGCCAAGGACGTCGACGAGACGGCCTCGGCGGACGAGCGTCTGGAGCGGCTGCGCACGGCGGTCGCCGAGCTGCTGCGCCGGGCCGGAGTCGCCCGCGGTTCCCTTCGTGCGGTGGGCGTCGCCACGCCGGGCATCGTCGAGGCGGACGGCACCGTACGGCTGGGCACCGCGCTGCCCCAGTGGACGGGGCTGCACCTGGGCGAGCGGTTGAGCCGCTCCTTCAAGTGCCCTGTCCTGGTCGAGAACGACGCGAACGCGGCGGCGGTCGCCGAGCACTGGAAGGGCGCCGCGACCGAGTCCGACGACATGGTGATGGTGCTGGCGGGGCTGAGCCCCGGCGCCGGTTCACTGATCGGGGGGCGGCTGCACCGGGGGTATCGCGGGGCGGCCGGTGAGATCGGCGCGCTGCATCTGCTGGGCCGGGACGTGACTCCGGAGACGCTGCTGTCCACGACGGACGAGCCGCTGCATCCCTTGGACGAACAGGCGGTCGCGCAGGTCTTCGCGCTGGCCCGCGACGGCGACCAGCGGGCCCGCGCGGCGGTCGACCGCTTCATACAGCGCCTTGTGCACGATGTCGCCGCGCTCGTCCTGGCCCTCGATCCGGAACTGGTCGTCGTGGGTGGCTGGGCCGCCGGGCTGGACGGCGTACTGGAGCCGCTGCGGCGGGAGTTGGCGCGGTATTGCCTGCGGCCGCCCAAGGTGGCCCTGTCGTTGCTCGGCGAGGCGGCTGCGGCTACAGGGGCGCTGCGGCTGGCTCTCGATCATGTCGAGGAGCAACTGTTCGCGGTCGAGGGCACGGTGACGCGGCGCTAGCTTGGCGGGTGGGTCGTGTGTCGGGTGCGGGGCCGTTGGGGCTGGGTGCGCTGGTGTCGTTTGTCGGGTGCGGCGCCGTTGTGGCTGGGCGCGCCCACGCGGCGGAGCCGCAAATCGACATAGCCCCGCGCCCCTGAAGGGGCGCTGCCATCCCCGGCGTTGAGAAGAAAATGCCTAGCGCCCCGGTGGAGTTCCGGGGCGCTACGGCTGTGGCGTGACCGTGGTCAGGAAGCCTGGCGTTCCGGGCCGTGGTGGATTTCTACGCCGCCGGAGTCGGCGAAGGTCAGGCGGCAGGTGTCCGCGCGGTAGGTCGCGACGGAGACCGCGGCGGTGCGGCCCACGGCGAAGAAGCGGGTCGTGACGACGAGAACCGGTGCCCCGGGGAGGCGGTCCAGCTCCTTGGCGTCGTCCGCGCGGGCCGAGCCGAGCTCGACGGCGCGGTCCTGGCCCTCCAGTTCGAGGCGCTGCAGTTCGCGCAGCACGGCACGCGCGCGGGCCGTCGCGGACGGAGTGTCTATCGCGGAGAGGTCGGGCACCGACGACTCCGGGATGTAGAGCAGCTCGGCGGCGACCGGCTGGCCGTGGCTCACCCGGGAGCGCCGCACGGTGTGCACCAGTTCCTCGGAAGCGGTCTCCAGGACCTCGGCCACGGCCGCCGGCGGAGCCGCCAGGACGCAGTCGACGGACTGCCAGGCGTCCTCCGCGGCGCCAGGCCAGGCGTGCTGTTCGGTGCCGACGGCGACACCCACGCGCGGCGGCGCGACGGTCGTGCCGACGCCGCGGCGGCGCTGCAGCCGCCCTTCGAGTTCGAGCTGTTCCAGAGCCTGCCGGAGTGTGGCCCGGGCGACGCCGAAGCGGGCGGCCAGGTCTCGCTCGTTGGGCAGGATCTCGCCCACGGAGAACTCGGAGTCCAGTGCCTCACTCAGCACTGTCTTGAGATGCCAGTACTTCGGCTCCGGCACCGATTCCAACTGCGTGGTCCCCACCCTGTCCTCCGCAATCGCCGTGGTCCGGCCGCGTTTTAGCGCCCTTGTTTATTAAAGGTTGTTTCACTTATCAGTGACCATAGGACGGCCCACACCCTTGGTCAAGACCAATCCTCGATCCCACAGGCAACACAGAGAGCGGTTGCCATAGAGCGTTCACGGGGCGTTCGTAAAGGGCGCGTTTCGTGACACGACGGCAAAGCCCCCGTCGCGAAACGGGGGCCCTGGAGGGAGCTCGGCTAAGCGGAAGCCAGCGACCGGAGCTTGTCGGGGTTGCGGACGATATACACGGATCGGATGCGTCCGGCGGATACGTCCACCTGGAAGACACTGTCGGGCTTGTCACCCGAAAGGATCAGCACCGCGGGTCCGCCGTTCAGCTCAAGGAAGCGGAACGTGAGTTCCGGGATGCCCTTGCCCGCGACGGCGATCAGGAAGCGGCCCACATTGTCCGCAGTTTCCAGGATCCGCAGCGGTGCCTTGGCCTTGCCGCCGCTGTCGCCCACCAGTCGGACATCCGGCGCGAGCAGCGCCATCAGGCCCTCCAGATCGCCCTCCGCCGCGGCGGCGAGGAACCGCTCGGTCAGATCGCGGCGCTGGGCCGGGTCGACCTCGTAGCGCGGGCGCCCTTCGTCGACGTGTCTGCGGGCCCGTCCGGCGAGCTGGCGCACGGCGGGCTCACCGCGGTCCAGCATGGCCGCGATGTCGGCGTACGGGTAGCCGAAGGCCTCCCTGAGGACGAACACGGCGCGCTCCAGCGGCGACAGCGACTCCAGGACGACGAGTACGGCGAGGGAGACGGAGTCGGCGAGCACGGCCCGTTCGGCGGTGTCCTCGACGGCGTCCCCGAAGTCGGTGACGTACGGCTCTGGCAGCCAGGGGCCGACATAGGTCTCGCCGCGCGCCTTGATCTGGCGCAGCCGGTCGATCGCGAGGCGGGTGGTGACGCGCACCAGGTAGGCGCGTGGTTCGCGGACCGCGCGGTGGTCGGCTCCGGACCAGCGCAGCCAGGCTTCCTGGACCACGTCCTCGGCGTCGGCCACGCGCCCGAGCATGCGGTAGGCGACTCCCATGAGGACGGGGCGGTGCTCTTCGAAGACGTCGGTCGGTATGTCGGTGGTCACGGTCTTATCCCATGCGACGCGTGCGACCCTGTCCAGGAGAAAACCGTGTGTCCCGGAGCAGAATTGGCCACGGGCCGACGGCGTCCGGCGGCCCATTCCGGAGGTGGCGATGCGATACGCGGTGCTGGGTACGGGCGAGGTCGGCCAGGCCTTGGGCGGCAAGCTGGTCGAGCTGGGGCACCAGGTGACCCTGGGCTCGCGCACGAAGGACAATCCGGCTGCTCTGAAGTGGGCCGAGAGCGCCGGTGCCGGAGCCGGTGCCGGTACGTTCGCGGAGGCCGCCGCGGCGGGCGAGGTGATCGTGAACGCGGTGGGCGGCCGGGTGGCGCTCGCCGCGCTGGAGGCGGCCGGGGCCGAGCATCTCGACGGGAAGGTCGTCCTGGATGTCTCCAATCCCCTGGCGTTCGAGGACGGCCGGCTCAGGCTGTCGCCGGTGGAGTCGGACAGTGTGGGCGAGCAGATCCAGCGCGCCTTCCCGCACGCCCGCGTGGTGAAGTCCCTCAACACCGTGAACTGCCAGGTGATGGTGGACCCTTCACTCGTGCCGGGCGAGCACCAGGTGTTCGTGTGCGGCGAGGACGCGGAGGCCAAGGCCAGGGTGACGGCCCTGCTCGGGGAGTTCGGCTGGCCCGCTCACCGGGTGCTGGACCTGGGCGGCATCGAGTCGGCGCGCGCCGTGGAGATGATGCTGCCGCTGTGGGTGAACCTGTTCCGGACCCTGGGGCACGGCGAGTTCAACCTTGAGGTGCGCAGCGCGCGTTGAGGTCCTCCAGGACAGGGGCTACCAGTGGGTAGCTTTTGCTGACAAGCTGTCTACACGGCCTGTACGGCGTCTGTCAGCGAGTCCAGACGAGGAGCATCCCCATGTCCGCCACCGTCTCCTTCCCGGTCCCCTCTCCGCACGGCCCGCGGACCGTGACGCTGTCCTACGCGCGCGTGGGCAGCGGCGAACCGCTGCTCCTGCTGCACGGCATCGGTCATCACCGGCAGGCCTGGGACCCGGTGGTGGACATCCTGGCGACCGAGCGGGACGTGATCGCCGTGGACCTCCCCGGGTTCGGCGCCTCCCCCGCGCTGCCGGAGGGGCTGGCGTACGACCTGTCCACGACGGCCGCCGTCTTCAGCGCGTTCTGCGAGGAACTGGGGCTCGACCGTCCGCACATCGCCGGCAACTCGCTCGGCGGTCTGATGGCCCTGGAACTGGGCCGCGAGAAGGTCGTGCGGTCGGTCACCGCCCTCTCCCCTGCCGGGTTCTGGTCCGAGGCGGAGCGCCGCTACGCCTTCGGGGTATTGCTCACCATGCGGCAGATCGCCCGCCGGATGCCGCTCCCGATGGTCGAGCGCCTGTCGCGTACGGCGGCCGGCCGCACGGCCCTGACGAGCACCATCTACGCCCGCCCCGGCCGCCGTTCACCCGAGGCCGTGGTCGCCGAGACGCTCGCGCTGGTCAACGCCCCCGGGTTCGACGACACGCTCCGGGCCGGCACGACCGTCCGGTTCACCGACGACCTCCCCGGCCTGCCGGTCACCGTGGCCTGGGGCACCCAGGACCGGCTGCTGCTGCGCCGCCAGGGCGTCCGGGCCAAGCACCTGATCCCGCGTGCGCGGCTCGTACGGCTGCCCGGCTGCGGGCACTGCCCGATGAGCGACGATCCGGCGCTGGTCGCACGCGTCATCCTCGACGGCAGCCGCTGACCGGCGCGGGAACCACGTCGACGCACCTGATCCCAGGGCCACTCCGGCGCCGACGAGGGCGCTGCCGACGGCCTGGGCGGCCCCGTAGGCGCCCGTTCCGACGAGCGGCGCGGTTGCGGCCGCCGCGACGGGGATGAGGCCGGAGAAGAGCGTGGCGCGCTCCGCGCCGATCCGTTGCAGGCCCATGTACCAGCACACGAAGCCGACGACCGTGACGACCGCCGCCTGCCACAGCAGCGCGGCGGCCTCGGTGGCGTCGGGGCGCCGCAGCCAGCCGGTCCGGTCGAGAAGGAGCCCGGCCGTCGCCGCCTCGATCGCGGCCACACCGCACACGGTGGCCGACAACAACCGCGGCCCCAGGGGGCGCAGCACCGGCACCGCGAGCACTGCGAAGCCCACCTCTCCCGCAAGTGCGCACCCGGAGAAGGCGATTCCGGCGGCATCCGTACGGCCCCACCCCTGGACGGTGAACGCGCCGACGGCGACGAGTGACGCCCCGTAGAGCACGATCCTCCGCGGACGGCGTCCCTCCAGAAGCGGGACGAGGGTCGCGACGACCACGGGGGCGCAGCCCACGAAGACGCCCGGGACGGCCGGTTCGGCGCTGCGTTCGGCGGCGATGACGGCCAGGTTGAAGCCGACCATGCCGATGGCCGCGAGGAGCGCGAGCCGGGCCCACTGACGTGGCCTGAGCGCGCGCAACCGAGCCGTCGCGTCTCTGCTCGTGAAGGGAAGCAGCAGCAGGCAGGCGAGGCCGTAGCGCAGGAACTGGCCGCCCGCGTACGGGTAGTGGCCGAGAACGCTGTTGGCGGTGAAGGACGCGCCGACGAGGACGCAGGCGAAGGCGGCAAGCGGTGCGCCGCGGGCGGCGGTTGCGGTCATGGCGGAGACGCTAGGGAGCGGGGCAGTCCGGTTTAAGGTCCACTTCCATGACGTCATCGCGGACCAATCCGGAGGGGCCGATCGATCCGGAGGGTCTGACGGGTTCCGCCGCGTGGGAGCTGCTGCTGCCCGCCGTCTCGGCACCGGCACGCACGCGTGGCCGTTCGCTTCAGGCCGCGTTGCGGGAGGCGGTGCGTTCGGGGCGGCTGGCGCCGGGCACGCGCTTGCCGTCGAGCCGGGACCTGGCGGCCGACCTCGGGGTGTCGCGGGGGCTGGTCACGGAGGCGTACGAGCAGTTGACGGCGGAGGGGTATCTGCGCAGCGGCCGGGGTGCGGGCACCTGGGTGGGCGGTGCCGTGCGGGCGGCGCGGCCACGCGCGCGTGATCTCGCACCGCGCTCCCCCGGCGCCCGGGTCGACTTCGTGCCCGGAACACCGGACCTGTCGCTGTTCCCCCGTTCCGCCTGGGCCGCCGCGCAGCGCGGTGTGCTGGCGGAGTCGCCGCACGACCTGCTCGGCTATCCCGATCCGCGCGGGCTGCCCCGGTTGCGTACGGCTCTCGCGGAACTGCTGGCGCGCCGCCGGGGTGTGGTCGCCGATCCGGAGCGGTTGATCGTGGTCTCCGGAGTGGCGCAGGCGACGGCGTTGCTCGGATTCGTGCTCCACGCGCGCGGGATGCGCACCGTCGGCGTCGAGGATCCGGGCAGCCCGCAGCACGACGCCCTGTACGCGTCGGCGGGCGTCGGCACCGTACCGCTGCCTCTGGACGAGGAGGGGATTGCCATCGGGCCGCTACGGACGTCCGGTGTGCGGGCCGTGGTCACGACGCCCGCTCATCAGTTCCCCACGGGCATCGCCTACTCCGCGCGGCGGCGGGCCCAACTCCTCGACTGGGCACGGTCGGTGGACGGCCTGGTCTTCGAGGACGACTACGACGGCGACTTCCGCTACGACCGGGCCCCCGTGGGCGCGCTCCAGGGCCTCGACCCGGAGCATGTCGCCTACGCGGGCTCGGTCAGCAAATCGCTCGCCCCGGGACTGCGGCTCGGCTGGCTGCTGGTGCCGGAGTCGCTGGCCGACGACGTCGTCGAGCGCAAGCGGACCATGGATCTCGGCCACCCGACCCTCGACCAGGCGCTGTTCGCGCGCTTCCTGGAACGCGGCGACTACGACCGGCAGTTGCGCCGCTGCCAGCGCGCCTACCGGCAGCGGCGTGACACCCTGGTCGCCGCCCTGGAGGAACACTTCCCCGGAGCGGAGGTCACCGGGATCGCCGCGGGACTGCACGTCATCGCCGAACTCCCGGAGAAGTACGGCCCCCAGGAGAACTTCCTGGAACGGGCGGCCGCCGCCGGTGTCGCGGTGCGCCCGCTCACCGCCTACGCACACGCGCGTGCGGGCGACGCGGTGGTACGGCTGGTCCTCGGGTACGCGCATCTGTCTCCGGGGCGGATCCGCGCGGGTGTACGCCTGATGGCCGGCGCCCTGCACCCGGACGGCCTCTGATGTGACGCGTTCCGTTGTTCACCCGTGGTTTCCGTGCGCGCTGCGGCGCACCAGTAGTTGTGGCGGTGCACCCTGACCGCATCCCGTCCGTGGAGGCGCAACCCCATGTCGCATCGTCCGTTCCCCGCCCGCCGCAGCGTCCTGCGCGGCACCCTGGCCGCGTCGGCGGCCCTGACCGCGCCCGCCGCCCTCGGCGCCGCGCCGGCCTTCGCCCTGTCCGGACGTCCGAAGGCGGGCTGGGGTGTGCAGGCGGGCGACGTGACCTCCGACTCCGGTCTGGTGTGGGTGCGTTCGGACCGCCCGGCCCGGATGATCGTGGAGACCTCTGCCACCGAGTCGTTCCGCAATCCGCACCGTTGGCACGGTCCGCTGCTCGGCCCGGACACCGACTTCACCGGCACTACCCGGCTGCGCGGACTGCCCTCCGGGCAGCAGATCCACTACCGGGTCCTGCTCGCCGACCCCGACGACCCGCGCCGCACCGGCGAGCCGGTCGCCGGCACGTTCCGCACGGTGCCCACCGGGCGGCGCGGTGTGCGCTTCCTGTGGTCCGGTGACCTGGCGGGCCAGGGCTGGGGCATCAACCCGGACCTCGGCGGCTACCGCATCTACGACGCGATGGCCAAGCTGGACCCGGACTTCTTCGTGTGCAGCGGCGACAACATCTACGCCGACGGTCCGATCACGGCGACGCAGGCTCTGCCCGACGGCAGCCTGTACCGGAACGTCACCACGGAGGAGAAGTCGAAGGTCGCCGAGACCCTGGCCGAGTTCCGCGGCAACTTCCGCTACAACCTGCTCGACGAGAACCTCAAGCGGTTCAACGCCCAGGTGCCCTCGATCATCCAGTGGGACGACCACGAGGTGCGCAACAACTGGTACCCGGGCGAGGTGATCGCCGCCACCGACACCCGCTACACGGAGAAGAGCGTCGACGCCCTGGCGGTGCGCGCCCGGCGCGCGTTCAGCGAGTACTTCCCGGTCTCGACGCTGCGGCCGGGTGCGAAGGAGGGCCGGGTGCAGCGCGTGATGCGGCACGGTCCGCTGCTCGACGTGTTCGTCCTGGACATGCGGACCTACCGCAACGCCAATTCGCCCGACAACCAGACCGTGGACCCGCAGGGCATCCTCGGCCGTGAGCAACTGGAGTGGCTGAAGCGGGAGTTGTCGCGCTCGCGTGCGGTGTGGAAGGTGATCGCCGCCGACATGCCGCTCGGCCTGGTCGTGCCCGACGCCACCGAGGGCAAGGCGAACATCGAGGCGGTCGCGCAGGGCGACCCGGGCGCGCCGCTGGGGCGTGAGCTGCAGATCGCCGAGCTGCTGCGGTACATCAACCACCGGCGGATCACCGGCACCGTGTGGCTGACGGCGGACGTGCACCACACCTCCGCCCAGCACTACCAGCCCTCGCGGGCCGCGTTCACCGACTTCGAGCCGTTCTGGGAGTTCGTCTCCGGTCCGCTGAACGCGGGCGCCTTCCCGGCGAACGCCCTCGACAACACCTTCGGTCCCGAGCGGGTGTTCGTGAAGGCTCCGACCGAGGCGAACGTGTCGCCGGCCGAGGGCTACCAGTTCTTCGGCGAGGTCGACATCGACGGCCACAGCGGGGAACTGACGGTGCGTCTGCGGGAGTCGGACGGCACCGTGCTGTTCACTCAGACCCTGCAGCCGGGACGGGTCGGTCAGTAACTCCACTACCCTCGAACCTGTACCGCGCACCGGCGTCATCCCCCGGTGCGCGGTGCGTTCCGCGGCGCGCCGAACTCCCGCGCACAGATCGCGTTTTCGCAGGTCAGGCCGATTGTCAGTGGCGGCCTCTACGGTTTTTCCATGACGCGATCTTTGCAGGCCGTGACCTATCGCCGACCCTCCGTGCTGGAGTCGTCGGCGGGTGAACGGCGCCTCGGGCTGGAGACCTCGCAGGGGGCGACTCCTTCGGGTGTCACCGACCATCCGCGCTTCTTCGCGGGCTTCCTGACCTCGCCTCAGGTGGCGTCGGCGGCGCTGCTGGCGGTGGCCGACGTGGCGGGCGCGCGGTACTACCAGCGCCAACTGGCCTCCTCGCTCGACCCGGTGGTGACCGCGGGCGGTGACCGGCTGCGCTTCGAGTCCTTCTCCGGCTGCGGCGGGGTGTACGCGCGACTGGACGTGCTCGGCCCCGGTCTCGACGGCGGCGAGGTGGGACACGGCACGACGAACGTCGACGTCAACAACCCGCTGCGAGAAGCCCTTTCGCGCATCGGCTCGGACGATCCGCTCCATCTCCGGGTCGGCCCCGAGGAGTTGGCCGTGACCACGCTGGACGGCCCGGTGCTGGAGAAGAAGGTGCCGCTCCCGGACCGCTGGCTGCGCGGCTTCGCGGAGGCGCAGGTCATAGCGGCCGGCTTCGACCTGCGGGCCGAGCTGCCCGCGGCGGAGGCGGTCCGCTTCCTGCGCTCGCTCCCGAAGGCCGGCGCGCGCGGCACGACGATCGGCCCCCGCTGGGTCGTGCCGGCCGGCCGCGGCCTGCGCCCCACCACCCGCCCCGTCCCGGGCGCGGTCTGCCTGCCGGGCCCGGAGCGGCTGATCGCCCTCCAGCGGGTCCTGCGCCACGCGACGGCCCTGCGGATCTACGGCCCCTCCGTCGTCGGCGCCGACGCCACGGCCGGTGCGTGGGAGGCCGTCCTGCCGGGGATGCGCCTCACCCTCACGCTGTCGCCGGACGCGTCGCGCGGCTTCTCCGGCGAGGGCGGGGTCCTGGACGCGCTCGCGACCGACGAGGCCGGAGAGGACGCCGAGTTGATCGCCGTGCTGCTGGCCTGGGAGCCCCGCATCGACGTCGCCGACCTGGCCGCCGCCTCGGGACTCACCCCCGAGCGGGTCCGCGCCGCGCTGATCCGGCTGGGCACTTCCGGACGCGTCGGGTACGACACGGCGGAGGCGGCCTACTTCCACCGTGAACTGCCGTACGACGCGCGGCGCGTGGAGCGTCACAATCCGCGGCTGCGCTCGGCCCTCGCACTGGTGGCCGCGGGCGCGGTGCGGCTGGAGGGCGCGATCGGCACGGTGACGGCCGATGACGGTCATGTGCACCGGGTGCGGGACGAGGCGGGGGTGCTGAGTTGCAGCTGTGTGTGGTGGGCGAAGTACCGGGGCGGGCGGGGGCCGTGCAAGCACGCGCTGGCGGTGCGCATGGTGCGACGGGGCGGAGCGGTGGAGCGGGACATGGTTCGGGTCGACGGGGGTGTGCGATGAGTGCGTTGCTGGAAGCGGTGCGGGCGGGGCGGACGGCCGAGGTGGTGGGGTTGCTCGACGGGCTGACGGATGCCGAACGACGGGCGTTCCTGCCGGAGTTGAAGGACCTCCGCAAGGAGTTGCGTACGGTGCCGTGGGGGCATCCGTCCCGCCATGCCTATCCCACGCTGCACGCGGCCGGTGCCGCCTGTGAGACGGGGGCGGCCGCCGCGGTGAGCTGGATCGCCGGGAGCGACATGCGCTGGTCGCAGTCGTCGGCGGCGCTGCTGATCCATATCCTGGGCGACCGCGATGCCTCCTGGCTGGCCGATGTGACACACCGCCTCGCCGGGCGTCCGGCCTCCGCCGGTGTGTCGTACGAGCTGATGGCGGGTCTGGTCCGGCTCTCCGGTTGTCCGGTGCCGACGACGGAGACCTATGTGCAGGCCTGGGTGGCGTACACCGGTCAGCTGTGGCAGCTCGGGGACACCCTGTTCGACCGGCTGCGCAGGGATCCTCACCTCGCGGAGCTGATGGCCGCGCTGTTCGAGACGAACGACGTCGCCGGCCCCATGGAGTGGTCCTCGGCGGAGAACGTGGAGGGCTGGGTCGACGCGATCGCCCGGCTCACCGTCGAGGGCGCACTGGACCGGCAGCGGACGGTGGACGCCTGTGTGGCCCGGCTGCTGCGGGGCGGGGCGACTCTCGATCAGCGGGCGTTTCTCCGCGTGTTGAAGGGGCTCGCCCTCACCCGCGAGGAGGAGCGGGAGCACATCGCCGACTGGCTGGCCCTGGTCTCGGACGCGGTGCCCACCGCGGCCTCGCACGCCCAGGCGGTGCTCGGCTCCCTCGCCCTGGACGGGGAGTTGACGCCGCGCCGGCTGGCGGAGATGTCCGACGCGGTGTTGTTCAGGTCCGAGAAGAAGCTCGTCCGGGCGCAGCTCGTGCTGCTGGGGAAGGTGCTGGCACGGGACGCGTCGGCCGCCGCCGTAGTGCTGCCCGCCGTCGCCCAGGCCTTCGGGCACGAGGACACGGACGTGCAGGAGCGGGCGCTGAAACTGGTCGAGCGGCACCTCAAGAAGGTCGACTCCCCCGAGGTGCGGGCCGAACTCGCGGCGGCGGCCGACCAGTTGGTCCCCACGCTGCGCGCACGCGCGGTCGAGTCGCTGGGGGCAGCGCCGGTGACGTCGACACAGACGGTGTACGAGGAGGTGCTCCCGCCCGCGCCGGAGCCGGTACGCCTCGTGGCGGCACCCGAGTCAGCCGTCGAACTCGCCGAGGAGGTGGGGGCGTTGCTGGCGACCGAGGGTGAAGTGCCCGCATTCGAGCGCGTGCTGGACGGACTCGTCCGCCATGCGTACCGGGACCACAAAACCCTGGTGGAGGCCTTGGAGCCGGTGGTCGCGCGCCGCTGGTGGCACTCCGACGATCCCGAGGACGCCCGGCGGGCCGACGACCACTTCGGTCGAACGCACCGCGCCTTCGGCAGCGCGGAGTACGGTCTCGATCTCCTGCTGGCCACCCTCCAGGACAAGGTGCGCACCGTCACGCTCCACGAAGGGGCGCAGGACGGCCACCGCTCCCGGACGTGCGGGCACAGCGCGCTGTCCCGGGCCTTCGACGCCCGGGTGTGGGAGGTGGCGTACCGGCTCCGCGTGGAGCCGCTGCCGTTCCTGCTCTCGACTCCTAGCTGGAACACGGGCCTGCTGGAGCCGGACGAGTTGGTGGACCGGCTGGACACCTACCGACGGCTGGGCGCGCGGGTCTCGGCCGCCGACTTCGCGCAGGCGCTGCTGCGGGTGCGCCGCGGGGACCGGGTGGCGGCAGCGGCTGCCGCCGAGAGGGCGGAGTCGCTCGGCACGACGGAGGGCGTCCGGCTCGCTCGCTGGCTGACGTCCGAGAGCCCCGCCCTGCCCCTGAGCAGGCGACGCGCGTCCGGGCCGCGCGTCCTCCTGGAGTTCGGTGAACTCCTCGATATCCAGGAGGACTTCCCGGCGGAGTTCCGGACGCTGGGGCAGCCGGTGACCGTCTACGGCAACAACTGGTACTGCTACCACTGGAACCGGGACATGCAGCGGCACTGGCTCGCGATACTCCCCGAGCGCCGCGAACTGATCGCGGCCAGGATCGTACGGGACGTGTCGGCCGCCGCCCTGGACGGCACCCGCGGCGCCGCCGCCGTACTCCCGATGCTGGCCGAGTCCGACGGCGTGGCCGGTGAGGCGACGCACCTGTGTCTGGCGTACGGGCTCGGTGCCCGGCACCCCGGGGACCGGCTCGCCGCGGTGGACGCGTTGTTGGTGCTCGCGGCGCGGGGACAGCTGGACGGGGACCGGCTGGGCACGGATCTCGGGCAGTTGGTGCGGAGCGGGGCGGTGAAGCCCTCGCGGCTCGCCGAGTCGATGCGGACGGGGGCCGCCACCGGGGCGAACACGAGCATATGGGGGATCCTCCGGCACACTCTGAGCGCGCTGCTCGCCGATCTCGACGGGGACATCAAGCCCGCGCAGGCGCGGGGGCTCGGGGACCTGCTCGCCGTGGCCGCCGAGTGCGCGGAGCGGTCCGGGGCGCGGGGCGAGCTGCCGCAGCTGGCGCAGACGGCGGACCGGACCGGCTCGTCCCGACTGGTCACGCAGGCACGTCGGCTGCGCAGCGCGCTGGTGGCGGGGGTGGCCGCATGACGTAGGGCACCGGGGCTGACCTTCAGGGCAGCAGACTCGTAAAAAGAACTGCAAAAGGTACAGAACCACGCTTTTACCGGTCGGTCACAGAGCGTTCGTGATCACGCAACACCCTTCCTTCACAGTGGTTGCATGAGTCGAGACATGTTTGATGTGACGCGTGCCAGGCACGGGCGTCCGGTGCACCACTGGCGGCGCGACCTGGTGGAGCTGGCGGCGCTGTTCACGGCGGTCGCGGTGGCGGACGTCGTGGCGAACCTGGTGGGGCACGGGCCCGGGGGCCCGGTACTGCTGGCGATCTCCGCGCTGGCGCTGATCGCCACGGCGGGGTTCCACACATGGTGGTCACGCCGCCACGGTCATGCGCCTCCTACGGGTGATACCGGTGCCCGGTCGGCCGCGCGGGTGCGGCAGGCCGGGCCCTCCGAATCGGAGTCCCCGAGCGGGTCCGAGTCGGAGTCCCAGCAGTCGGAGTCCCAGCAGTCGTCCGTGGCGCCCGACGGCGTCGCCGAGCCGGCCACGCTGTGGCGCATGCGGACCACGGTGCGGGACGCGCCCGGATCGCTGGCGGCGCTGTGCACGGCGCTGGCCGGACGGCAGGTCGACATCCTGAGTCTGCAGACGCATCCGCTGGCCGAGGGCACGGTGGACGAGTTCCTGCTGCGGGCGCCGGGCGCGGTCGCGGCGGCCGAGATCACCCGGGTGGTGGCGTCGGCCGGCGGTTCGAGCACCTGGATCGAGCGGGCCGACGCCCACGATCTGGTGGACGCGCCGACCCGGGTCCTGGGCCTGGCCACCCGCACGGCCCTGGACGCGGCGGAACTGCCGCTGGCGCTGCGGCAGTTGCTGGGCCGGTGCACCATCCGTTCGCTGCCCGGGACCACTGCGGGCAAGGGACGCGAGCCGGAGTCGGTGCCGACCGAAGGGGCGTTGGAGGACACGGTCATGCGCCTGCGGGCGCCGGAAGGCGGAGTGATCACCGTGGAGCGGCCGTATCTGCCGTTCACGCCCACCGAGTTCGCCCGGGCGCGGGCCCTGGTGGAGCTGGACGCCCGGCTCGGTCCGCGCATCCCGCGCAGCCAGGACGTGCTGACGCTGCCCGAGGGCAACGCGATCACCGTGCGACGCGCGGACACCGGCGATCTGGAGGCGGCGCGGGAGATGCACGAGCGCTGCTCCGCGCGCACGCTCGGCATGCGGTACCACGGGCCGGTCGGTGACGCCGACCGCTATCTCAACCACCTGCTCTCCCCGCGCTTCGGCCGGACACTCGCCGTGCAGACGGCCTCGGGACGGATCGTCGGACTCGGGCACCTGCTGTGGGACGGGGACGAGACGGAGGTCGCGCTGCTCGTCGAGGACGACTGGCAACGGCGGGGCATCGGGAGCGAGTTGCTGGGGCGGCTGGTGGGGATGGCTGTCGAGGCCGGTTGCGAGAGTGTGTATGCCGTGACGCAGGCGTCCAACACGGGGATGGTGGCGGCGATGCGGGGGCTTGAGCTGCCGCTCGACTATCAGATCGAGGAGGGGACGTTGGTTGTGACGGCGCGGCTGGGGGCGGCGGTGAATTCCGTGGACGTTACGGAGTTCGGGAAGGCCGAAGCGCCGTAGCAGTAGCGGGTTCGTTGGTGGGTGCGGGTGCGCTGTAGCTGGTCGCGCCCCGCGGCGGAGCCGCAGATGAATACAGCCCCGCGCCCCTGAGGGACGGCGCTAGCGCGCCGTCCAGATCTGCCCACAGGTCCTCGACATCCTCCAGGCCCACCGACAACCGAAGCAGACGGTCGCTCACCCCGGCGCCTCGCCGGTCCGTCTCCTCCACCACCCGATGGCTGATCGACGCCGGATGTTGGATCAGGCTGTCCACGCTGCCGAGGCTCACCGCCGGGGTGATGAGGCGGACGGCGGCGATGACCTCGTGGGGGTCGCCGTGGGTCTCGAAGGCGATCATCGCGCCGCCGATGCGCGGGTAGTGGACGTGCGCCACGCGCGGGTCGGTGGCGAGGCGGCGGGCGAGTTCGGCGGCGGTGGCGGACGCGGCGCGTACGCGGATCGGCAGGGTCGCGAGGCCGCGCAGCAGCAGATAGCCGGCGAGTGGATGCAGTACGCCTCCGGTCGCGAAGCGGATCTGGCGCAGTCGGCCGGCGAACTCCTCGTCGCAGGCCACCACGCCCGCCATCACGTCGCCGTGCCCGCCGAGGTACTTGGTGGCGCTGTGCAGGACGAGGCGGGCGCCGTGTTCGGCGGGGCGTTGCAGGACGGGGGTCGCGAAGGTGTTGTCCGCGAGGAGGGGCACCGAGCCGCAGGAGTGGGCGATGGCACGCAGGTCGAGTTCGGCGAGGGTCGGGTTGGCCGGTGACTCGACGACGACAAGACCGGTGTCGGGGCGCAGCGCGTCGGCGATGCCGGCCGGGTCGGTCCAGGTCACCTCGGAGCCGAGCAGTCCGGCGGTGAGCAGGTGGTCGCTGCAGCCGTAGAGGGGTCGTACCGCCACGACGTGGCGCAGCCCGGTCGAGGCGCGCGCCAGTAGGACGGCGGTCAGGGCCGCCATGCCGCTGGCGAAGGCGACCGCGCTGTCGGTGCCTTCGAGGCGGGCGAGGGCGGTTTCGAAGCGGGCGACGGTCGGGTTGCCGAGGCGGCCGTAGACGGGCGGGCCGTCGGGTTCGGCGCCGGTGGTGGCGAAGGCGTCGATGCGGGCGGCCTCGCCACGGCTGTCGTACGACGGGTAGGTGGTCGACAGGTCGATGGGCGGGGCGTGCAGGCCCTTCCGGGCGAGGTCGTCGCGGCCGGCGTGCACGGCTTCGGTGTCCAGTGCGCGCCGGGCCGGAGAGGAAGGGTGCAGGCTCGTTTGGTCCATGGGGAGAAGGGTGAACATAAGCCGGGACGACATGACAGATCTCCGTGTTACGTTCGGCGGATGACCGACTCTGTCGTACTCGATCCGGTGGATCTTCATCTGCTGCGGTTGTTGCAGAACGACGCCCGGGCGACGTATCGCGATCTGGCCGCGCAGGTCGGGGTCGCGCCGTCGACGTGTCTGGACCGGGTGGCGCGGTTGCGCCGGGCCGGGGTGATCCTCGGGCATCAACTGCGGCTCGATCCGGCGAAGTTGGGGCGCGGTCTGGAGGCGCTGCTGTCGGTGCAGGTCAGGCCGCACCGACGGGAGTTGGTGGGGCCGTTCGTGGAGCGGGTGCGGGCGTTGCCCGAGTCGCGGACCGTGTTCCATCTGACCGGGCCGGACGACTATCTGATCCATGTGGCCGTCGCGGACATGGCCGACTTGCAGCGGCTGGTCCTGGACGAGTTCACGTCACAGCGGGAAGTGGCGCGCGTGGAGACCCGGTTGATCTTCCAGCAGTGGGACTGCGGGCCCTTGCTACCGCTTGCCACGCCCGTAGCTGAATCGGGGTGACGGGGAGAAGTCCCAGGTACGAGGATGGTCTCCATGTCGCAGACCAATACCCCGCTGCCCCGGCAGGTCGCCGACGCCTACGTCGACGATCTCATCGCCCTCAACCCGGTCATCGGTACGTATCTCGGCGTGAAGGAGAGTTCGAGCGGGCTGCCCGATCTCTCCCCCGCAGGTCAGGAACGACTCGCGGAGCTTCAGCGGGCGACCCTCGCGAAGCTCGACGAGGCAGAGCGCCGACCCGGCGCGGACAGTGGTGTCGAGCGCCGGTGCGCGCGCCTGCTGCGCGAGCGGCTGACCGCCGCACTCGGTGTGCACGACACGGAGGAGGGTCTGCGCGAGGTGGGCAACATGCACACCCCCGCGCACTCGGTGCGTGATGTGTTCACGGTGACTCCGGCGGAGACCGAAGAGGACTGGGCGGCGATCGCCGAGCGGCTGCGCGCGGTGCCCACCGCGCTGGCCGGCTACCGCGAGTCCCTCCAACTGGGCCTGGACCGCAAGCTGTTCGCGGGCCCGCGCCCGACGGCCACGTTCATCGGCCAGCTCACCGAGTGGTCGGACCCGGACGGCGAGGGGCGTGGCTGGTACGAGGACTTCGCCTCGGCCGGACCCGAGTCCCTGCGCGCCGAGCTGGACGAGGCCGCCCGCGGGGCGACCGCGGCCCTGGTGGAACTGCGGGACTGGATGCGGGACGTGTACGCGCCGGCGATCGAGGGCGCGCCGAACACGGTGGGCCGTGAGCGGTACGCGCGCTGGGCCCGCTACTACAACGGTACGGAGCTGAACCTCGACGAGGCGTACGCGTACGGCTGGTCCGAGTACCACCGGCTGCTCGCGGAGATGAAGCGGGAGGCCGAGAAGATCCTCCCCGGCGCCGAGACCCCGTGGGTGGCGCTCGCCCACCTCGACGAGCACGGGCGGCACATCGAGGGTGTCGACGAGGTCCGTGACTGGCTCCAGAGCGTGATGGACCGGGCGATCGAGGAGCTGGACGGCACTCACTTCGAACTCGCCGAGCGGGTACGGCGGGTGGAGTCGCGGATCGCGCCCGCGGGCAGTGCGGCGGCGCCGTACTACACGTCACCCTCGCAGGACTTCTCGCGGCCTGGCCGCACCTGGCTGCCGACCATGGGGCAGACCCGGTTCCCGGTCTACGACCTCGTCTCGACCTGGTACCACGAGGGCGTCCCCGGCCATCACCTCCAGCTCGCCCAGTGGGCGCACGTCGCCGAGGACCTGTCCCGCTACCAGGCGTCCGTCGGCATGGTCAGCGCCAACGCCGAGGGCTGGGCCCTGTACGCCGAGCAACTGATGGACGAGCTGGGCTACTTGGCCGACGCGGAGGAGCGGCTCGGCTTCCTGGACGGGCAGATGATGCGGGCCACCCGGATCATCGTCGACATCGGCATGCACCTGGAGCTGGAGATCCCGGCGGACTCGCCGTTCCATCCCGGTGAGCGGTGGACGCCCGAGCTGGCGCAGGAGTTCTTCGGAGCGCACAGCAGCCGTCCGGCGGACTTCGTGGAGAGCGAGCTGACCCGCTATCTCACCATCCCGGGCCAGGCCATCGGCTACAAACTCGGCCAGCGGGCCTGGCTGTTGGGCCGGGAGAACGCGCGGCAGCGGCACGGCGAGGACTTCGACCTGAAGGCCTGGCACATGGCCGCGCTGTCGCAGGGTTCACTCGGCCTCGACGACCTGGTGGACGAGTTGTCGCAGCTCTGACGTCGACACCCTGGGCCGAAGTCCCATCAGCCCCAGGCCAGTTGGCGCCTGGGACCGAAGTCCCGTCGACCCCAGGTCAGTTGGGAAGTCGTCGCAGTTGCACAAGACCCAGCCAGGTCTCCGGGCCCGGCTGGGCACGGCCCGCGCGGACGGCGTAGCGTCCCGGTTCCAGGTCGACCTTCAGATGCTCGGTGCCCTCGGAGTCCCGCCCGGGCCACGCCGAGTCGAACAGGACCAGCGGTCCGGGTACGTCCCACCGCACCTCGTTCTCCCAGGTCGCGCCGGCGAGCGCGGCGGGCACTCCGGCCAGCACCTCGGCCTCGGAGTCCGCGGCACACCACCGTACGAACGTGCCGTGCTCCGGCAGGAAGGCCGTCGAGGCGGGTTCGTCGCCCAGGACCAGGGCCGCACTGTCCCCCACCGGCAGCAGGCCGACATCCCCGCCGACCTCGCACGCCCGGTCGTAGTCCGAGGCCAGTTCGTCGCCGTCTGCTCCCGTCCAGAACGGCAGCACCGTCTCCGGTACCGCTATGAGCGGCCCGCCGCCCGATTCCACCCACTGCACCGCCGTGTCCGGCTCTGCGTATCGCGCCATGGGCAGAACCTAACGCACAGCGAGCCCACATGTTCATGGTTCGAGCTGCCGCGCGCGCCGCCAACTCGCTTACCGGTAGAGCCCGTTCGCGGCTTCAGCAGCCGCAGTCGCCCGCACCCACCGGCGCCGTCAGCGGGTCGGCCGCGCGCCGTTCCCGCCCTTCCCAGGTCTCGAACTCGAAGCCCTCGCGCACCCAGTACTCGAAGCCGCCGAGCATCTCCCGTACCTGGTAACCGAGTTCGGCGAGGGCGAGGGCCGCGCGGGTGGCGCCGTTGCAGCCGGGGCCCCAGCAGTACGTCACCACCGGCACGGATCTGTCGAGGAGCCGCCCGGCCTGTTCGGGGATGAGCGCGGTGGGGAGGTGGACCGCTCCGGGGATGTGGCCCTGGTCCCAGGACTCGGTGGAGCGTGAGTCCACGAGGACGAAAGCGGGATCGCCGGAAGCGAGCGCGGCGGCGACGTCGGAGACGTCGGTGTGGAAGGCGAGGCTCGCGCGGAAGTGGGCGGCGGCTGCCGCGGGGGTGGTGCTGCTCATGGATGACCGGCCTTTCACCGAGGTGTCCTGACACCCGGAAATCTACGGTCGACGGCCGGGCCCCTGAAGTGCCGATTCCCGGCGTCCCGCTTGATCCGCCGGGGATTCCCCTGCTATTTCTCAGGTATGACCGCGTATTCCCCGGACGCCACCGACTGGCGCATCCTCGACGTCCTCCAGCGGGAGGGCCGGGCGGGTTTCGCCGAGCTGGCCCGTGCCGTGTCCATGTCCGCGAGCGCGGTCACCGAGCGGGTGCGACGACTGGAGGAGGCGGGGGTGATCCAGGGGTACACGGCGGTCGTGGACCCGGAACGGCTCGGCCTGCCGATCCTGGCGTTCGTGCGGCTGCGCTATCCGAACGGCAACTACAAGCCGTTCCACGACCTGGTCGCGGTGACGCCGGAGATCCTGGAAGCGCATCACATCACGGGCGACGACTGCTTCATGATCAAGGTCGCGGCCCGCTCGATGCGCCACCTGGAGGAGGTGTCGGGGCGGATCGGCGCGCTGGGCTCGGTGACCACGAGCGTCGTCTACTCCTCACCGCTCCCCCGCCGCCCGCTGGGTCGCTGACCTCACTGACCCCGCTGCCGTACGGCCGACCCGGCGCGCCCCTTCACGACCTCCAGCTGCGCGTGGATGCGGCGCCGCAGGTCGGCGACATGGCTGACGATGCCGACGCTGCGGTCCCTCTCGCGCAGTGAGTCGAGGACGTCGAGGACCTCGTCGAGGGTCTGCTCGTCGAGGCTGCCGAAGCCCTCGTCGATGAAGAGGGTGTCGAGCCGGACCCCGCCGGCCTCGTCGGTGACCACGTCCGCGAGTCCGAGCGCGAGGGCGAGCGAGGCGAAGAACGTCTCGCCGCCGGACAGCGTCGCCGTGTCCCGCTCCCGCCCGGTCCAGGCGTCCACGACATGCAGCCCGAGTCCGCTGCGGCCGCGCCCGGCCCGGTCGTCGGAGTGGACGAGGGTGTAGCGCCCTGACGACATGCGCCGCAGTCGTACGGTCGCGGCGGCGGCCACCTGTTCCAGGCGGGCGGCGAGGACGTACGACTCCAGGCGCATCCGGCGTTCGTTGTCCGCCGAGGTGCCCGCGGTGAGGGCGGCGAGGCGGGCCACCCGGTCGTACTCCTCGCGCAGCGGCGCCAGTTGGCGTGCCCCGGCCGCCGACCGGGCGGAGAGCCGGTCGAGTTCGGTGCAGCGCCGGGCCGCCGCGTCGCGCGCGGAGGCCGCGTCCCGGGTCCGCCGCTCGGCCGCGCCCGCGGTGCGCTCCGCCAAGTCCAGGTCGGCGGCGGCCTGTTGGGCGGCTGCCACGGTGTCTTCCTCCGCGAGGACCGCCCGTACGGCGGCCTCCTCCGACTGCCAGGCGTCCAGGCGCCGTTGGAGTTCGCGATGGGCGGTGTCGTCGAGGAGGGCGTCGGCGGCCGCCTGCGGGGTCTCGAACCCGGCACGGAAGGCCGCGTCGGCCAGCCGCGCGTCGGCGTCCTTGAGGCGCTGCGCGGTGTCCTCGGCGACCCGTGCGGTGTCGGCGGCGTCGGTGAGCAGCGCGGCCTGCCGCTCCAGTTGCGCGGCGCGCGCCGCCACGCTGTCGGCGGTGCCCCGCGTCTGCGTCAACTCCTCTTCCAGCGAGGCGCGTTCGCGGTCGAGGGTGTCGCGGAGGGTCGTACGGGAGGCGGCTCTGAGGGCGGCCTGCTGCTGGATACCGGTCCGCCGGTCGTGCTCCTGCTCGGCCTGTCGCAGTTCCTCGGTCGCGGGGTGCAGCCAGGACGCGTCCCGGCGCGCCTGCTCGTACAGCCGCTCCAACTCCGCTACTTCATCGGCGAGTTGATCGGTGGGCGTGTCTCCGGCCTCCGCGGTGGCGGCGGCGAGTGCTTCCCGTACGAGGCCGAGGCGGCGCTCGGCCTCGGTGCGCTGTTCGTCGGCGTGCTGGTGGGCGGTGAGGGCCTGTTCCTCGGCCGCGCGGTCGACGTGTTCCGCGGACTTGCGGGCGGGCGCGGGATGTTCGGAGGCTCCGCAGACCGCGCAGGGTTCGCCGTCGGTGAGGTGGGCGGCGAGTTCGGCGGCGATGCCGTTCAGCCGCTGTTCCTTGAGGTCGAGCCAGTGGGTGCGGGCCTCGACGGCGCGTTCGGCAAGGGCGAGCACCTGCCGCTGGGCGTCCTCCGTGTCACCGGCGAACTGGTCCCGCTGCCGGGCCGCCCGGAGCCGCCGCTCGGCGGGCTCGCGGCGCACGGCGAGCTGTTCGGCCCGGCTCGCGGCCTCCTGAGCTGACTCGATCCGCGTCCGCAGCTCCGCGCGCTTGGTGTCCCACCCGGCGAGCCAGGCCTCGGCCTCCTGCCGTACGTCCTCGTCGGCGCGCTCCTGCCGGTCCAACTCGGCGCGTTCCACACCGAGTTCGGACAGGCGCTGTTCGGCACGGCGGGCCGACTCCAGGCCGCCCAGCTCCTCGGCGGCCCGGCGGGCGGCGGCGGTGAGCCCGGCCGCTCCGGCGTCCGCGAAGGACTCCGGCAGCAGGTCACGCGCGCGTGCCTCGGCCCGGGCGGCCTCCCGGTGCTCGGTCTCGGCGGCCTCCCGCAGCTCCAGCGCCGGCGCCACCGCCTCCGCCTTGCGCGCCCGCTCCATCCGCGCCTGCGCCTGCCGATAGCCGTCGGCGCGCTCCTCCAGAAGCGCGGCCCGCTGCCGGGCCTGCGCGAACCGCTGTTGCAGGCGCGCCAGTTCGCGTACGTCGGCAAGCTCGCGGTCGGCGGCGGACCGGGCGGACTCGGCGGCGGTGAGGCGGCTGTGCGCGATGGTCAGCTGTTCGCGCGCGGTGCTGCGGGCGACGGCCGCCGCGCCCAACACCTCGGCGGCGAGGCCGGGTTCGCCGGGTGCGAGGTCCGGCAGCTCCATGGCGTTCCCGGCGGCCTGCTGCATGCGGTGCGCGTCGGCCAGCAACTCGGCGTCGCCCTGGCGGACTTGGGCCTCCGTGGCGCGCCGCCGCTCAGCGAGCCGCTTCTCGACCTCGGCGAAGCGGTGGGTGTCGAAGAGCCGGCCGAGCAGCTTGCCGCGCGCCTCGGCGTCGGAGCGCAGGAACCGCGCGAACTCGCCCTGGGGCAGCAGCACGACCTGGCAGAACTGCTCCCGGCTCATCCCCAGCAGCTGGGTGATCTCCTCGCCGATCTCCTGGTGCGAGCGGCTGAGGTCCTTCCAGGTGCCGGCCGTCGCGTCGTACTCGCGCAGCCAGCTCTGTGCCTTGTCGACCGTGGTCCCGGGACCGCCCTTCTTCTTGGGGCGCTCCCAGGGCGGCTGCCGGGTGAGTTCCAACCGCCGCCCGGCGACGGTCAGTTCGAGCCGGACCTCGGTGCGGGTGGCGGGCGCCGCGTGGTCGCTGCGCAGGGTGAGCCCCTGGCCGCTCTGGCGGACGCCGGGCACCGAGCCGTAGAGCGCGTAGCACACGGCGTCGAGGACGGAGGTCTTGCCGGCGCCGGTCGGCCCGTGCAGGAGGAAGAGGCCGGCGGAGGACAGTTCGTCGAAGTCGACGGTCTGCGAGCCGCCGAAGGGTCCGAAGGCGGTGATGTCGAGCCGGTGCAGCCTCATCGCACACCCCCTCCTGCCGAGAACCGCGCGCTCACTCGCGCAGAGGGCCGCGCACTCACGCGCGCCGAGGGCCACGCGTTCACGGCGTCACCTCCCGCACCACCGCGTCCGCACGCACCGCGTCGAACGCCTCCTGGAGCACGGTCTGTTCGTCCTCGTCGGGACCGGCACCACGCACATGGGCCACGAAGTCGTCGGCGATCTCCTGGTCGCTGCGGCCCGCGAGGCGCCTGGCGTACGACACGTCGGGGTCGTCCGGGGACCGGTCGGGGTCGAAGACCAGGCTGAGGGTGTGCGGGAAGCGCTCGGTGAGCCGGGCCATGGGGTCGGCCGGGCGCACCGGGTCGGTGAGGGTCGCCTCGACCCAGGCCTCCTCGTGCCGGGCGAGCTCCGGATCGTCGAGCAGGTCCTCCAACGCGCCCCGGATCCGGGCCAGTTCGCGCGGCACCGGGCAGTCGACACGCTCCGCGGTGACGGTCCCGTCGGCGTCCAGGTCGACGAGCCACATGCTCTTGCGGTGGTCGGCCTCGGAGAAGGAGTACGGCAGCGGTGAGCCCGAGTAGCGCACGCGCCCGGTGATGGTCTGTGAGCCGTGCAGATGTCCCAGCGCCACATAGTCGACGCCGTCGAAGACACCGGCCGGTACGGCGGCGACCCCGCCGACGGTGATGTCCCGCTCACTGTCGCTGGCCTCGCCGCCGGTGACGAAGGCGTGCGCGAGGACCACGGACCGGGTGCCGGACGCGCGAGTGGCGAGGTCGCCGCGGACGCGCTCCATGGCGGCGGCCAGCACCGCCTCGTGCCCGGCCTTCTCCACCCCGAACTCGGCCTTCACCAGGGCGGGTTCGAGATACGGCAGCCCGTAGAAGGCCACGTCCCCGAAGGCGTCCGGAATCACCACGGGCGTCCCGCAGGCCGACGGCTCGGTGCGCAGGTAGATGCCGGCGCGGTCGATGAGTCCCGCGCCCACGCCGAGGCGGCGGGCCGAGTCGTGGTTCCCGGAGATCATCACCGTGGGCACGCCGAGGTCGGCGAGCCGGTGCAGGGTGTCGTCGAAGAGCTCGACGGCGGCCAGCGGCGGGACCGCACGGTCGTACACGTCTCCCGACACGACCACGGCGTCCACCGCGTGCTCGCGCACGGTGCTGACGAGGTGGGTCACGAAGTCGGCCTGGGCCCCGAGCATGTTCACTCGGTGGAACGCCCGGCCCAGGTGCCAGTCGGAGGTGTGCAGCAGTTTCATGGAGCCACCACGCTAGCGCCTGTGGCCCCCCTGCTTCACCACGGCCACACGCTTGCGCCTGCCGCATCGAACAAGAAGCCGCGAATATCCCTTATGTCGGCACCCAACACCCCTTATGTCATGGCCTGGTACACGAGGTTGCGCAACTGGCGGCGGATCGGTGTGCGGTGTTTGCCCCAGGTGACGACCTGGGTGCAGAAGACCGCCGTGACGCCGTCGACCGGGTCCACGAAGAAGTGGGTGTTGGCCGCGCCGGACCAGCCGTACTCCCCCTTGTTGCCGAACGAGCCCGCGCCCACGGGGTCGGTCACGACGTAGAAGCCCAGCCCGAACCCGCAGCCGCGGTGCTCGTCGTCGGGGTACCGCGCGAAGGAGTTGATCTCGGCGCCGCCGGGCAGGTGGTTGGCCGTCATGTGGGCCAGGGTCCGGGGGCCGAGCAGCCGCTCGCCGTCCAGTTCGCCGCCGCGGACGAGCATGGCCGCGAACCGGTGGTAGTCCTCCAGGGTCGAGACCAGTCCCGGCACACCGCTGCCGGAGGGGAACTGCGCGGGCTCGCGGAAGGTGGGCCGCAGTTCCTCGTTGACGACGAGCCGGCCCGTTTCGGGGTCCGGGCTGTAGATCTCGGCCAGGTCGGCCACCCGTTCGGGCGCGAGCGCGAACGTCGTGTCGGTCATCCCGAGCGGGCCGAGCACGTTCGACTCGATGAAGGTGTCGAGGCTCTCGCCGCTCACCACCTCGATGATCCGGCCCAGGATGTCGACACCCAGGGAGTAGTTCCAGGCGGTGCCCGGTTCGAACAGCAGCGGCAGGGCGCCGACGTCGGCGCACATCTGCCGGAGTGTCGCGCCCGGCAGGGGCAGTACGTCCTGGCCCGCCTGCCGGTAGAGCGCGTCGACGGGATCCATGTGGGCCAGTCCGAGGGTCAGCCCGGCGGTGTGCGTCAGCAGATGGCCCACGGTCACCGGGTGAGCGGCCGGGCGCACCCGCACACTCCCCGGCGACCCGCCGTCGTAGACGCGCATGTCCGCGAACTCGGGGATGTACGCGGCGACCGGGTCGTCGAGTCCGAGCAGTCCGCGCTCCACGAGCATCATGACGGCGACGGACGTCACCGGTTTGGTCATGGAGTAGAGGCGCCACAGGGTTCCCGGCTCGACCGGCAGCCCCGCTTCGAGGTCGCGGAGTCCGCCGCCCGCCGCGTACACGGGCTCCCCGTCGCGGGCCACCAGCGCCGACCAGCCGGGGACGACGCCGAGTTCGGTCTGCCGGTCGAAGAACTCGGCGATACGGCCCAGCCGTTCGGCGCTGAAGCCGGACCGCTCCGGGGGCTTGGTGACGCCGAAGCGTTCGGCGAACTGCTGCATGTTGGCCTCCGTGTCCGGGAGTTGGGGGGTCAAGGGGTGGCGGGAGCTGCGCTCTGCACCCCGGCAGCCGCCAACAGCTTTCTGGTGTAGGGGTGTTGGGCGTCGGCGTAGACCTCCTCGGTGGTGCCGTGCTCCACGACGTCACCGCGGTACAGGACGACGATCCGCTGGGCGAGGTGCCGTACAACGGCGAGGTCGTGGGAGATGAACAGGTAGCTGACGCCCGTCTCCCGCTGGAGGTCGGTGAAGAGGTTCAGGACCTGGGCCTGGACGGACAGGTCGAGCGCGCTGACCGGCTCGTCGCACACGATGAGCTTCGGCGCCATCACCAGGGCCCGGGCGATCGCGATCCGCTGCCGCTGGCCGCCGGAGAACTGCCGCGGGTAGCGGTCGGCCGCCTCGGCCGGGAGCCCGACCAACTCCAGTACCTCCCGTACCCGTTGCTGGACCACGGACCGCTCGTCGCGCGAGTGGACCAGCAGCGGTTCGGCCAGGGTCTGGCCCACGGTCAGTGCCGGGTTGAGCGAGCCGTTGGGGTCCTGGAAGACGGCCTGGACGCTCTTGCTCAGCTCCCTGCGCCGGGCACCGGCGGCATGGGTGATGTCCTCGCCGTCGAAGAGGATCGTGCCCTGGGTGACGGCCGTCAGCCCGAGCACGGCACGGCCCAGAGTGGACTTGCCGGAACCGGACTCGCCGACCAGCGCGACGGTCTCGCCGGGCCGGATGTCCAGGGACACGTCCCGGATGGCCGGGGTGCCCTTGCCGCGGCGGTGGTACGAGACCGAGAGGTCGCGGATGTCGAGCAGGGGTAGTCCGGTCACGGTCACTCCGGATGTGCTCACGAGGACACCTCCAGCAGTTCTTCGCCCAGCTCGTCGCCGACCAGGACGCAGCGGGCGACGCCCTGGTCGTCGGGTTGGGTCAGGGCGATCGGGGCCTCGGTGCAGCGGGCGACCCGGTCGGGGCAGCGGTCGGCGAAGTGGCAGCCGACGGGCCACTGCCCCGGGGGCGGCACGGTGCCGGGGATGGTGGGGATGGGCTCGCCGACCGTCGCAAGTCGCGGGTTCGCGGCGAGCAGCTTGCGGGTGTACGGGTGCAGCGGCGCGGTCATGACGCGCTCCGTCGGTCCGGCTTCGACGACCTGGCCGGCGTACATCACCAGGGCGGTGTCGCAGGCCTCCGCGATGACGTCCCAGTCGTGGCTGATCATCAGCAGCGCCATGCCGGTGTCCCGCTGGATGGTGCGCAGCAGCTGGACGATCTCGCGCTGGACGGTGACGTCGAGCGCGGTGGTCGGTTCGTCGGCGACGAGGATGCGCGGGCGGCCGGCGAGCGCGACGGCGATGGAGACGCGCTGTGCCATACCGCCGGAGATCTGCGACGGGCGCAGCTTCAACACCCGGTCGGGGTCCGGCAGTTGGACCTGTTCGAGCAGTTCGCGGGCCCGGAGCGTGGCTTCCTTGCGGGACAGCTTCTCGTGGGTGCGGACCGCCTCGCGCAGCAGTTGGCCGATGGTGAAGAGGGGGTCGAGGCCGACCATGGGTTCCTGCGAGATGAAGGCGATGGTGCCGCCGCGCAGTTCCCGCCACTGGGCGGGACCGTACGGGCCGACGTCGACGCCGTCGATCTCGACCGTGCCCGAGGAGACCCGGGCGCCGTTCGGCAGCAGGCCGAGGAGAGCCAGTCCGGTCATGGACTTGCCGCAGCCGGACTCGCCGACCAGTCCCACCGTGCGGCCCTGGCCCACGGCCAGGCTCACATCGCTGATCAGTTCGACCTCGCCGTGCTCGGTCTCCGCGGTGACGGTCACCTTGGTGAGCCGTACGACCGGATGCGGTTCCGCCAGCAGCCAGGCGTCGTCGGACTGCGGTGCCGCGGCGGCGGCCGCCGTGGTGGCAACTGCCGTACGGCGCCGGGTCGTTGTCGCGTGGGAGGTGCCGGACCAGCGTTCGGCGAGCGTGTCGCGCAGGCCGTCGCCGAGGACGATCAGCGCGGCGGCCGTGACGGCGACGAGACCGCCGGTCGGGATGGCCAGCCAGAGGCTCTGGTTGAGGGTCTGCGCGGCGTCGGCCATCATGCCGCCCCAGGACGGGGCGGGCGGCTTCACGCCGAGACCGATGGCGTTGATGCCGGCCGCGATCAGCAGGGTGTTCGCGCAGGCCAGGGCCGCGTTCACCAGGATCAGACCGGTGATCCGGGGCAGCACGTGCCGGCGGGCCACGCGCCAGGTGCCGAGTCCGGAGACCCGTGCGGCGGCGACGTAGGTCTCGCGGCCGACCGTGAGGGACGCGGACCGGACGACCCGCATCATGCCGGGTACCGACAGCAGACCGATCACGACCATGGCCGCGGTCATGCTCTGCGAGAACAGGGCCAGCACGATCAGCAGCAGGATGATGCCGGGGATGGACATCACCACGTCCGCCATCCGCATCAGCACCGCGTCGATACGGCCCCGGCGCAGTCCTGCGACCAGGCCGAGCGGGACCGCGATCACCAGGGTGATCAGTACGGCGATCGCGATCTCCCGGAAGGTGTCCGCGCCGCCGTACATCAGCCGCGACAGCACATCGCGGCCGAGGCGGTCGGTGCCCAGCAGGTGCTTCGCGCTGGGGCCGCTCAGTGCGGCGGTGAAGTCCGCCTGTTGGGGCGGGTAGGGGGCGAGCCAGCTCGCGCCGAACGACGCGATCAGCTCCAGGACCAGGATCACGGCCGGGACCGTGATGCGCGGGCGGCCCAACGCGCGGCGGACGAAGGGGACTTGGGGTGTGCTCATGCGGCGACCGCCTGTGGGTTGAGCCAGCCGATGGCGAGGTCGAGCAGGAGATTGAGTCCGACCACGATGAGGGTGAAGTACACCGCCACTCCCTGGATCACCGGAATGTCGCCGCTGGACGCGGCCGTGACCGCCGCGCTGCCGAGGCCTGGCAGGCCGAAGAGTTCCTCGATCACCACTGCGGAGCCGAGGAGTCCGATGAGGTTGTTGCCCGCCACCGTGAGGACGGTGACGGAGACGTGCCGCAACGAGTGCTTGAAGAGGATCGAGCGCTCGCTGACGCCGTTGGCCCGCAGGTTCCGTACGAAGTCGCGGCCCAGTACGTCGGCGAACTGCTCACGGGTCTGCTTGGCGATCACCGTGACCAGGGCGAAGGCCAGGGCGGCCACCGGCAGGACCAGTGAGCGCGCCCAGCCGCCGGCGGACGTCCCGAAGAACACGTAGCCGTTGGCGGGCAGCAGGTCGAACCGGGTGTTGAAGACCCAGATGCCCAGCAGACCGACCCAGAAGGCGGGGATGGTCATGCCCGCGATGGACGCGCTGTCCGCGGCGAGCCGGGTGGTGCGCCCGCCGCGCACGCTCGCCATGCCCAGGACGACTCCGACGACCAGGGCGAGCAGAGTGGTCGCGATCACCAGCGAAAGGGTCACCCCCAGGCGGGTGTTGAGGGTGCCCGCGACCGCTTCGTTGTTGCTGATCGAGCGTCCGAGGTCGCCGTGGACCGCGTCCTTGAGCCAGGCCCAGTAGCGCTCCCAGACCGGCTGGTCGAGGTGGAGGCGGTGCCGCAGCGCGGCGATCGCCTGGGGTGAGGCGGTCAGGCCTCCGATGGACCGGGCGGCGTCACCCGGAATGAACAGCTGGAGGAAGAAGGTGAGCGCCGAGACGAAGAGCAGCAGGGGTACAGCCTGCACGATCCGCATTCCGCTGGTTCGCCACATGACTGGGTGCCTTTCTCGGGAGGGTCACTGGAGGGTCACTTGGCGGCGTACAAGGTCGTCAGGTCCGGCGTGAGGTTCGTGGCCGAGAGGTCGACGCCCTTCAGACCGGGCCGTACGTAGACGATCTTTTCCAGGGAGACCATCGGAATCGTCCACGACAGGTCGGACAGGCGCTGTTCGAACTTCTGCCAGCCCTGTTCCTGGAGCGCTGCGCTCGGTGCGGAGGCCGCCGCGCTGTAGAGGGTGTCGAGCTGCTTGTCGCTGACCTTGAGCGGGTTGCCCCAGCTGTAGAGGAGGTCGTTGCCCTGGGCGTAGGGCGGGGCGATGCCGGTGCCGTAGTCGAACATCATCGCCGGGTACTTCGCGTAGGTGGAGAAGAGCTCGTTGACGTTCGCCGGGACGTTGATCTTGACGTTGATGCCGATGTTCGCCATCTCCGCGGCGAAGGCCTCCGCGGCCTGCGATTCCCCTACGCCCGTGAGGTTCACGGTGATGGACATGGTGAAGCCGTTGGGGTAGCCGGCCGCCGCGAGGAGCTTCTTGGCCTTGGCGACGTCGTAGGGGTACTTGCCTTCGCTGCCCCGGGTGTAGCCGCTCGTGTTCGCGAGCACGGGGTAGTCCCAGCCCTTGGCGTACGAGCCGTACAGGGCCTTGGCGATCGAGTCGCGGTTGATGCCGTACATCATGGCCTGCCGTACCCGCAGGTCGCCGAGGGCCTTGACCATGGTGCCCGCCCGGTCCTGGATCATCAGCTGCATGATCGAGTAGGGGCTCGAAAGGACCTGGAACCCGGCGGACTTGGCGCCCTTCGTGGTGGTGGAGTCGCCGAGCGCGTAGTCGACCTCGCCGGAGCGGAAGGCGCTGAGCGTGGTGTTCTCGTCCTTGATGACCTTGACGACGACCTTTTTCCAGTGGACCCGCGACTTGTCGTAGTACGTGGGGTTGGGGACGTAGGTGTAGGTCTGGCCTGAGACCGTCTGCGAGCTGTCGATCATGTACGGTCCGGCGCCGTGGGTGGTGGTCCCGAGTTCGCTCGTCTTGTTGAGGCCGGTGGGGCTGATGATCTCTCCGGTGGTCGGTCTGGAGAGATAGAGCGGCAGCAGCGGATCGGACGTCTTGAGGTGGATACGGAGGGAGAGCGGGGACGTGACGTCGATCTTTTCCACGGGGGCGAGGTCGGCCGCGAGCGGGCCGCCGGCCTTGGCGTAGTACTCGAGCGACTTCTTCACACCGTCGGCGGTGAGTGCGGAGCCGTCGTTGAACTTCACGCCGGAGCGCAGGGTGAGGTCGAAGGTCTTGCTGTCGGAGCCGACGAAGCCCCATTTGGTCGCGAGGGCGGGCGTGTACTTACCGTCCGGGGTCTGACGGATCAGCGTGTCGTATGCCAGTTCGAAAAAGTACTGCTGTGGGTCGGCGGAACCGCCCAGAGCCGGGTTGAGGCTGTTGGGCGCGATGGCCGAGGCGACCGTCAGGACACTGGGGTCCTGGGCCTTGGCGGTACTGGACGAGGTGCTGCTGCCACCGCCGCACGCGGTGGTCAGCAGCGCCAGCCCGGCGGCACCGGCCGTGACTGTGAGAGTGAGACGCGAACGAGTCATCTGAACCTCCGGCGTTGAGGCATCGAACGGGAACGCGGGGTTCACCGGGCGTGGGGAAGGAGACCACCGTCGTGGTGGCTGCTCCCTTGTGTGAGTCCGCGGGGATGGAGGGGCGGCGGGACGGTCTCGCCGTACGGCTGCGTACGGCGGCGTCCGGAAACCGCGGAGCGTGTCCCGGCCGAACGGGGAACACGCGGACCGTGCTGTTATGAGCTGCAAGCCTAGGAGTGAAACCGCTGTTCAGCCCCTCTTGTGGAGGTCGGGCCGAGCAGGGGGTGGGGCCCCACGGAACGGAGTTCGCCCATTATTCGGTCGGCCGCCGCGTTCCCGGAAAGACAGCAGTCCGCTGAACGGACCGCAGGACACATCGGGACGCCGGGGCCCACCGCGGTCGGGTGGGCCCCGGACTACGCAATCGGTTCTCTCGTCACTGCCCGGCTGGCGCAGCAGCACCGCTCGGCCCGGCGCGCCCCGACACGGCCGGTGCGGCCCACCCCATTCGGATGGGCCGCGGACCAACACAAATCCGCTCTCTCGCCCGCCGCCCCCGCTAAGGCAGCAGCCATCGCTCAACCCGGCACGCCGTGAAGCGGACGGTGCAGCCCACCCCGGCCGGGTGGGCCGCGGACCAACACAATCAGTTCTCCCGTCCGCCGCCCCCTCTAACGCAACTGCCACCGCTCAACCCGGCACGCCATGGCACGGACGGTGCAGCCCACCCCGTTCGGATGGACCACGGACCAACACAATCAGTTCTCCCGTCCGCCGCCCCCGCCAACGCAACAGCCACCGCTCAACCCGACACGCCATGGCACGGACGGCGCACCCCACCCCCGTCGGATGGACCACGGACCAACACAAGTCCGCTCCCTCGCCCCCCGCCCCCGCCAACGCAACAGCCACCGCCCAGCCCGGCACACCGCGACGCGGACAGTGCAGCCCACCCCGGCCGGGTGGGCCGCGGACCTACGCGATCCCTTCTCTCGCCCTCCGCTAGCGCAGCAGCAGCCGCCCGGCGCGCCATGGCGCGGGTGGTGCGGCCCACCCCGTTCGGATGGGCCGTGGAGCAACGCAAATCGGTTCTCCCGTCCGCCGACCCGCTACCGCAGCAGCCACCGCTCGGCCCGGCGGGCCGTGGCGCGGAGGTCGCGGCTTGTGTCGGTCGGGAGGCGGCGCAGGATCTCGCGGACGCCGTGGCGGAGGCGGTGGTCGGCGGTGGTGCGGAGCAGGAGGCGGCGGGTGGTGCCGATCCGGCCCGGGGCGCCGACGGATAGCCGGAGCTGGCCGCCGGGGCCCGCCCAGGTCGGGGAGACCAGGCGCGCGGGTGCTCCTACGGCGACGGTGCCGAGGATGATCCGGGTGCCGCCAGGGGTAGGGGTCAGCCGGGGGCGGCGGCCGACGCCGAGGAGCTGGGCGCTGGCCCAGACCTGGTGGGCGCCGGGGGCCATCGGCTCGTCGCCGGTGAGGGTCAGCGGGTCGATGGCCGTTTCGCCGGTGACGACGACCCGGTGGCGGTCTCCGCCGAGCGGTTCCAGGGCCGGCGTCAGCTCTCCGTGGGGATACCACCAGTGATTGCCCGCGGTGTCGTGGACGATGAGTTCCCCGTGCGCGGAGGTGAACGGGTCGGGGACCTCCCAGTCCTCGGCTCCCCCGATGCCGTCGAGGAGTTCGGGATCGAGCAGTGTGCGTCCGCCGCGCCGTACGACGGTCAACGGTTCGCCGTCGCCCCGGACCATCCCGATCCGGGTCCGGATCACCAGCCGGCCGTTGCGCCAGCGCATGTCGTCGACCTCGACGTGCGCCCTGATCTGCTCGGTGCGGCGGGCGAGTTCGACCAGGGAGTCGAGCCGGCCGCGCACCAGCAGCTCCGCCCGCAGCCGGCTGATCGCCGGGAGCCCTTCCCTCACCCCCGCCGGGTAGCTCGTCATCGCCATCCGGCGGACGGTGGTGAAGTACTCCTCCAGATCCTTCCCGCTGCGCCGCAGCACGCGGGGTTCGCTGACCGGCCGCAGCAGTTCCACCCGGTAGGAGCGGCGCAGCAGCCGGTCCTGGAGGTCGCCAGGCGGTGTGCCCTCCTTGATCGCCTCGACGACGTTGCCGAGGTGGCCGTAGTAGTCGTCGGGGGTGATCCGGCGGCTGCTGTTGTTGCCGCCGTCGTCGCGCCGGTTCCACCGGTAGCAGGGGTAACTGCCCAGTATCGACACGGTCTTGGCCCGCACATAGGTGCGCGCCATGAACAGCTGGTCCTCCAGCCTGACCCGCCCCTCCGGGAAACGGATCCCATGCTCGTGCAGGAAGTCCCGGCGGAACATCTTGTGCGGCGTCAGGCTCTCGAAGAGCGGCGCGTCGGCGGCGGTGCACCGTTCGACGGTCTTCTTGAACACATTGCTGGGCCCCTGCATCGTCCCGTGCACCTTGCCCAGCACGATGTCCGACCCGTTGCGCTCCGCCAGCGCGTACAGCCGCTCCAGCGCCTCGTACGACAACTCGTCGTCCTGGTCGACGAATTGGACGTACTTCCCCCTGGACAGATCGATCCCGACATTCCGCGGCCGGCCCGGCCAGCCGGAGTTCTCCTGCCGATGGACCCGCACATGTGCGTGCGCCTCGGCCAGCCGCCCGAGCCGTTCGGCCGAGTCGTCCGTCGACCCGTCGTCGACGTACACGACCTCGTAGGCATCCGCTCCGAGACTCTGATTGACGAGTGACGGCGCACAACGCTCTATGTAGGAACCGGCGTTGTACACCGGCACGACAACGCTCACCTTGATCAAGACATCCCCCCCGGGACAAGTGGTGTTGCCGTACCAGACACTTGTTGTTGGGGAGAAGTTGTACGTCCCTTGGTGCGGGTGTTACGAATCGCCCGGACACGGACCGGGCCGGGCCGGCTCGATCTCGCGCGGTCTCGGCTGCCGGCTCTCCACAGGAAACCCTCAACTCCCCTGCCCCATAAGGGAGCTGCGCTAATCTCACGTCACACGCACCACGCGAGAGACACAGGGTCCCCATGCCAGTCGAGTACCGCGGTCGGTCCGAAACGATGGCCTATGCGGCGGCGGGGATGGAACCGCCGCCCGTGGTCCCGTTGCGGAAGAGCGATCCCCGGCAGGCGGGCCCGTACCGGTTGCTGTCGGTGCTGGGCAGCGGTGGGATGGGCCGGGTCTATCTGGGCCGCGACGCCACCGGCTCCACCGGCCCGGCCGCCGTGAAGGTGATCCGTCCCGAGTACGCGGAGGACCCGCAGTTCCGCAGGCGCTTCGAGCGCGAGGTCGGCGCCCTGGACAGCATCCAAGGGGCGCACATCGTACGGCTGTTGGGCAGCGGCTGCGACGAGGAACTGGTGTGGGTCGCCACCGAGTACATACCCGGGCCCACGCTGGACCAGCTGGTCGACGCGCGCGGACCGGTCGACGCGGCGGCGGCCTGGCGGCTGATGGGTGACGTGGGACGGGCGATCGAGGCGATCTGGCGCGCGGGGCTGGTGCACCGCGACCTCAAGCCGTCCAACGTCATCCTGGGTGCCGACGGCGCCCGCGTCATCGACTTCGGGGTCGTCCAGGCCACCGACGGCACGTCGATCACCGCCACGGGCCAGAACGTGGGCACCCCCGCCTACATGTCCCCGGAACAGGTCCGCGGCCAGGAGGTCACCGCCGCCTCGGACATCTTCTCGCTGGCCTCCACGCTCACCTACGCCCTCGCCGGGGAGGCGCCGTTCGGCGAGGGCACCGGCGTCGACGTGCTGCACCGGGTGGCCTTCGACCCGCCCCGGGAGGAGACCCTCGACAAGGTGGCGGCCGTCGACGCGGACCTGGCCGCGTTCATCCGCGTCTGCCTGGACAAGGATCCCGAGCAACGGCCGTTGCCCGAGGCCGTGTTCAGGACCGCCATCGGGCATCAGCTGTCCGGGCCGGTCGGGGACCCGCCACGTGTGGCTCGCAAGCACGAGGCGGCTTCCAGTCTCGCGATCTCCCCCGCCGTCCGTCCCGTGGCGACGCCCCCGGAACCGCCCGCCGAGACGCCCGCCGAGACGCCCGCCGAGCCCCAAGTCGCGCCCGGGAAGCGGGGGTTCGCGCCCGGGAGACGCGGAAAGCTGATCGTGGGTGCCGTCGCCGCAGCCGTCCTGGTCGCCGGCGGCATCACCGCGACGCTGCTGCTGCACCACGACGACGGGACGTCGGCCGGTGCCGGGCCGGAGGCGTCCTCGGCAGCGGCCGTACCGGAGAACTCGCCCTCGGCGCCGAGCAGTTCACCGACCCCGGACTCGACCCTGCCGGGCACGGGGAACGTGGCGTCACAGAGCCCGACGAAGGCGCCGGCCACTCACGATCCCGCGACCCTCGACATCCGGATCGCCTCGTGCGTCGCCGAGATCGCGTCGCACTCCCACGGCGACTGCGTCAAGGCCCTCCAACTCCTCCTCGCCGGCTACGGGTTGCACGTCACGGTCGACGGCGACTACGGGGTGGCGACGAGCGACGCGGTGAAGGCGTTCCAGAGCGAGGCCGGAACCACGCCCAGCGGGTCGGTCGACGCGCAGACCATGAAGCTGCTGTACGGCACGGAGCGCGGACCGGTCAGAACCGGTTCGGTGACCGTCACCGAGAGCGTGCACGCCGTCGATGTCGCCCGGTGTCTCGACGCCCGCGTCGCCGCGGTGCAGGTGTGGGGGTGCAACGGCACGGCGGCCCAGAAGTGGGCGCTGTACCGCGTGCCCGGCCACGCGTCGCAGTACCTCGTGGTCAATCAGGGCAACCACAACTGCCTGGACGCCGACGCCGGCACGGTCGGCCAGAACTTCTCGAGGATCCGGGCCAGGAGCTGCGACGGACTGAGCGCGCAACGGTGGCAACTGGGCGGCGCCGGAACCCTGGTCAGCGTCCCGGACGGCTTCTGCCTGGACGCGGAGGCCTCCGAGTCGGGGCAGGACGGTCAGCCGGTGCAGACCTTCGGCTGCGCGGGCAGCTCCAATCAGGTCTGGAACTGGCACTCCTGACGGATCGTCAGAGAGATCAAAGACGGGTCAGGCGTCCCCGTACGCCTCGCCACCCAGCTCCAGCGCCGCCGTCCCCGCCGTCGCATCGGCCAGCCACGCCCGGAAGGCGTCCACGTCGGCGTCCGGCAGCCCGATCTCGATCGTGACCGCCTCGCCGTAGCGGACGTCCCGGACCTCGCGGCCGGTGGCGCGCAGGTCGTTCTGGATCTTGCCGGCCCGCTGGTGGTCGACGGTCACGGTGGCCAGCCGGAAGCGGCGGCGGGTGAGTGTGCCGAGGGCGTCGAGCGCTTCGCCGACCGAGCCGCCGTAGGCCCTGATGAGGCCGCCCGCGCCGAGCTTGACACCGCCGTAGTAGCGGGTGACGACGGCGACGACGTACCGCATGTCGCGGCGCAGCAGCATCTGGAGCATGGGGACGCCGGCCGTGCCGCCCGGTTCGCCGTCGTCGCTCGCCTTCTGGATCGCGGCGTCGGCGCCGATGACGTAGGCGAAGCAGTTGTGCGTGGCGTCGGCGTGCTCCTTGCGGACCCGGGCGACGAAGTCCTGGGCCTCCTGCTCGGTGGCCGCCGGGGCGAGGGCGCACAGGAAGCGGGAGCGGTTGACCTCGGTCTCGTGCACGCCCGGCCGGGCCACTGTGCGGTACTCGTCCTGCATCCGACCAGCCTATGCGCAGGGTCAGGGGTCGCCCCCGGTCCGGGTGCGGGTGACGATGTGGTGGATACTCGCTGCTCGTTGCCCGGGTGGCGGGCACGCTCGTCCGATCTCAGGGAGTTCTCGGCATGACCGGCGCGCAGGTGGACCCGACGGAGAGCGTGAAGTCCGACGGTTCGGGGTCCGCCGCCGAGCGCTGCCGGGCCTGGCTGCTGGAGGGGCTGAGCGAGCAGAGTGCCCGGCATCCGGGGCCGCACGCGACGCCGAACCCGGAGCACGAGGGGCACCGGTGGTGGCGGGTCATGTGTCTGACCGGCGTCGACTACTTCTCCACGCTGGGCTATCAGCCGGGCATCGCCGCGCTCGCGGCCGGGCTGCTGTCGCCGCTGGCGACCGTCGTGCTGATCGGGCTGACGCTGCTCGGGGCGCTGCCGGTGTACCGGCGGGTGGCGCACGAGTCCCCGCACGGTGAGGGGTCGATCGCCATGCTGGAGCGGCTGCTGCCGTGGTGGTCGGGGAAGATCTTCGTGCTGGTGCTGCTGGGCTTCGCGGCGACCGACTTCATGATCACGGTCACTCTGTCGGCGGCGGACGCGGCGGCGCACGTCGTGGAGAACCCGTTCGCGCCGGGCTGGATGCACGGCGGCAACACCTGGATCACGCTGGTGCTGGTCGGCGCGCTGGGCGCGGTCTTCCTCAAGGGGTTCCGGGAGGCCATCGGGATCGCCGTGGTGCTGGTGGGCGTATATCTCACGCTCAACCTGGTGGTCCTCGCGGTCTCCGCCTGGGAGGTGCTGAGCCATCCGGTGAAGATCGGCGACTGGACGGACGCGATGACGGCCGCGCACTCCTCGCCGCTCGCGATGGTCGGCGTCGCGCTGCTCGTGTTCCCGAAACTCGCCCTCGGCATGTCCGGCTTCGAGACCGGTGTGGCGGTGATGCCGCAGGTCAAGGGCGATCCGACGGACACCTGGGAGAAGCCGACGGGCCGCATCCGCGAGACCCGCAAGCTGCTCACCACGGCCGCCGTGATCATGTCCGGTTTCCTGCTGCTGTCCAGCCTCGCGACGACCATCCTCATCCCGCAGAGCGCGTTCAAGACCGGCGGCCCCGCCAACGGCCGCGCCCTCGCCTACCTCGCGCACGAGCACCTGGGCCAGGTCTTCGGCACGTTCTACGACGTCTCGACGATCGCGATCCTGTGGTTCGCGGGCGCCTCCGCACTCGCCGGTCTGCTGAACCTCGTACCGCGCTATCTGCCGCGCTACGGCATGGCGCCCGAGTGGACGCGGGCGGTACGCCCCCTGGTCCTCGTGTTCATGGTGACGGCCGTGCTGATCACGCTCTGGTTCCACGCGAGCGTCGACGCGCAGAGCGGCGCGTACGCGACCGGCGTCCTGGTGCTGATGCTCTCGGCCGCCTTCGCCTCCACGGTCACCGTGCACAAGCGCGGCCACCGCAGGGCCACGCTCGGCTTCGGCACGATCACCGCCGTCTTCGCGTACACCCTCGTCACGAACGTCATCGAACGCCCCGACGGCATCAAGATCGCCGGGATCTTCATCGTGCTGATCCTGGCGACCTCGTTCGGTTCCCGCATCCACCGCGCCTTCGAACTCCGCGCCGCCGAGGTCACGTTCGACGACACGGCGGCCCGTTTCATCGACGAGGCGGCCCGCTCCGGACCGCTCCGCCTGATCGCCAACGAGCCGCAGGAGCACAGCAGTCGGGAGTACCGCGCCAAGGAGTACAGCCAGCGCGAGGAGACCCACATCCCGGACCGCGGCCCCGTGCTGTTCCTCGAGGTCCTCCTGCACGACTCCTCGGACTTCTCCGCGGACATCACGGTCCACGGCGAGAAGAAGTACGGGGTACGCCGACTGCGCGTCGTAGGTCCCACCGTCCCCAACGCGATCGCCGCCGTCCTGCTCTCCCTGCGCGACCGCACCGGCAAGGTCCCGCACGCCTACTTCACCTGGACCGAGGGCAACCCGGTCAGCCATCTCATCCGCTTCCTCGTCTTCGGCGACGGCGAGGTCGCCCCGGTCACCCGTGAGGTGCTGCGCCGCGCGGAACCGGACCCGGAGCGACGGCCCCGCGTCCACGTCGGCTGACCGCCGTGCGAGTCCTTGTGGTCGGCGGCAGCGGCTTCCTGGGTACGGAACTGGTGCGCCGGGCGAGCGCGGCCGGCTGGGCCACGGCGGCGACGTACTGCTCCGCGCGCCCCGGCACCGCGCCGCCCGGCGTCTCCTGGCACCGGCTCGACCTGCGCGCGTCGGACCGACTCGACGACCTCCTGGCCGGGTTGACCCCGGACGCGATCATCAACGCGACCAGCGGACTGAGCGACTGGGCGGTCACCGCCGACGGTTCGGTCCGCGTGGCGATGGCCGCGGCACGCCATGGCCGCCGCCTGGTCCATGTCTCCAGCGACGCCGTGTTCTCCGGTTCCCGGATCGTCTACGACGAGTCGTGCCCGCCCGACCCCGTCACCCCGTACGGCGCGGCGAAGGCGGCCGCCGAGACCGCCGTACGCCTCCTGACACCCGCCGCGGCGATCGCGCGCACCTCGCTGATCATCGGCAACGGCGGCTCCGCGCACGAGCGCATGGTGCGCGAACTGTCCGCCGGTGCCCGCGAAGGCGTCCTGTTCACCGATGTCGTCCGCTGCCCGGTCCATGTCGGGGACCTGGCCGCCGCCCTGCTGGAGCTCGCCCGGTCCGACCGGGCCGGGATGTTCCATCTCGCCGGACCGGACGCCCTCAGCCGCCACGACCTCGGTGTGCTCATCGCCCGACGCGACGGCCTCGACGCGAGCCGGCTCCCCGCCGGGCGGGGAGAGGGCACGTCCATGGTTCTCGACGTCCGCCTGGACAGCCGAGCCACCCAGGAGCGGCTGGGCACCCGACTCCGCGGAGCGCGGGAGTTCCTCCAACTCCCTTAGAAACAGGCCTACTTCTTCTTGCCCCTCGGGACGGTCAGGCCCGTCAGCAGGGCCGTGCCCGGGGCGAGGTCCTGCCAGGTGCGGCCGTGCCAGGCCAGGACCGCGATCGCCGAGGTCGGGAACTTCACCCGCACCTCGTCGAGCGCGTCGTCGAGACTGTCACCGGCGAGTTCGAGGACCAGTTCCTCCAGGCCGGGGTTGTGGCCGACGAGGAGCAACGTCTCGACCTCGTGCGGCACTTGGTGCACGGCGTCGAGCAGATCCTCCACATCGGCCGCGTAGAGCCGCGGTTCGTACCGCACCGGCGGCGGGGTGCCCCACTGGGCCGACGCCAACTCCCAGGTCTGGCGCGCCCGTACGGCCGTGGAGCACAGCGCGAGGTCCGGCAGGGAGTCCGTCTCGGCGAGCGCGATTCCGGCGGCCGGGGCGTCGCGCAGACCGCGCGGGGCGAGGGGTCGTAGCTGGTCGGGAACGCCTTCGGGCCAGGCCGACTTGGCGTGCCGCAGCACGACCAGTCGGCGCAGCGGGCGGGCCCCGGAACGGGCGCTCACGCCAACGACCCGATGTCACGGGTGAGTTCGAGCCCGAGGAGCCGGTCGGCGTAGGCGTACGTCTCGAAGCGGGCACCGTCCGGCAGTTCGGGCCAGGTCTCCACGCGCCGCAACACCCCCAGCACGGCGGGCACGTCGAGGTCGTTCTCCCAGGCGCTCCGCAGTTCGACGCGCACCTCGTCGGGCACCGGCCGCGAGGGCCGCCGCGCCCAGTCGGCGACCGACGCCCGCCAGTGCGCGAGGGTCCGCCGCGCCTCGTCCAGCCCGTCCGCGTCGAGCCGCACCGGCAGGTCCCGCGGGTGCGAGAGCAGCGCGAGCCGGAACGCACCCGGGTCGGAGAGGTCCGGGGCAGCGGTCGTAGGGGATTCGACGGGCGCTACGGCGACCAGGGCTCCCCCGGGTGTCGCCTCGCTCCCGGCGGCCACGTGGAGGACCTGGGCCTCGCCGAGTCCGGAGCCGAGGTCTCCGCCGTCCTCGAAGGGGCGGATGCCCAACGCCCCTGCGGCGGCACGGAGTTCGCCCTGGGCGTGTTCGCCGGTGAGCAGGGCCCACACGGGGGTGCCGCCGAGTTCGAGGGCGCGTACGAGGAGGTCGGCGACGAGGAGGACACGTAGTGCCGTGGGATCGAGGCCCGACGCGTGCGCCTCGACCCTGGTCAGGCCACGGCGGGCGGGGGCGGCTTCGGTGGAGTCGCCGGTTCGGGCGTCGATGATGCGCAGCACGGCCTGAGCGTAGGCGGGTGGAGGGCCGTGCGCACGCATGTTCGCTCTGTTCAGGCCGGAGTCGCGGGGTTCACGCAAGGCGGGCTGGCACATGGATCCGCACCTGGTCCAGGGTCGCGACGGCCGCCGTCTCTGCCAACACGTCGGCCACGCACGGCAGAAACGAACGCAGCCGTCGCTCCTCGTCCACGATGATCACCAGGCAGGGCCCGTGATCACGGAGGTGCGGGGCCCTGCCGGGGGGCCGGGCCTTGGGGTCGCCCGCGCCGAACCCCGTCACTCCGTGGAAGACGCTCGCTCCGGCGAGGCCCTCGCGGTGGGCGCGGTGGACGAGTTCGGCGTAGGCCGGCCTGTGGTGCCAGAGCGCGGCCGCGTCGAGATGGACGGTGAGACGGGCGGCGAGCGGGTCGGGCGCGGGCATCGGGCACCCCCTGCCGTGGGGACTGTCCCGACAGTACTGCGCGCTCCGGCGAGGGGGAACGCGGTCAGCGGGCGAGCAGGTCCCGGAGTGCCTTGGCCACGTCGGCGGGTGCCTCCTCCGCCATGAAGTGGCCGCAGGTCACGGTGGAGTGCCGCAGGTCCGGCGCCCAGGCGCGCCACAGGGCCGCCGCGTCGAAGCCGAGCGCGGCGCCCCAGTCCTGCTGGAGCACGGCGACCGGCATCCGCAGTTGGTTTCCTGCCTCCCGGTCGGCCTGGTCGTGGGCGAGGTCGACGCCGGCGGAGGCACGGTAGTCGGCGACGATCGAGGGGACCGCGGCGCGGCAGGCGTCCAGGTAGGCGGTGCGGACGTCGGCGGGGATCGCGTGCGGGTCGTTCGCCCAGAGGTCGAGGAAGTGGCCGAAGAACGCGTCGGGCGCGGCGGCGATCAACTCCTCGGGCAGGCCCGGGGGTTGGGCCATCAGATAGAGGTGGAAGCCGACGGCGGCGGTGACGCCGTGCATCACGTCCCACATGTCGAGGGTGGGGAGTACGTCGAGGCAGGCGAGGTGGGTGACGGTGTCCGGGTGGTCGAGCCCGGCGCGGAAGGCGACGAGTGCGCCGCGGTCGTGGCCGGCGAGTGCGAAGCGGTCGTGGCCCAGGGCGTGGGCGAGGGTCACGATGTCGGCGGCCATGGTGCGCTTGGCGTAGCCGTCCCCGGAGCCGTCGGTCTCGGCCGGCTTGTCGCTCGCGCCGTAGCCGCGCAGGTCGGGGCAGATGACGGTGTGGTCGGCCGCGAGGTCGGCGGCGACGTGGCGCCACATGAGGTGGGTCTGCGGGAAGCCGTGCAGCAGCACGAGCGGGCTGCCCGTACCGGACACGGCCGCGTTCAGGGACACGCCGTCCGCGACGGGAACGCGGTGGTAGGTGAAGCCGGGGATGGTCGGTGGCATGGTGCGCCCTGCTTTCGTACGTGTGCCAGTGGTGTCTTCGAGCCTGCCGCCCGCCGATGAGCAACGGGTGAGCGCGCTACCGTGACCTGGGGCGATGCCCCGGAAAGGGTGGTCGGTGATGGAGGTCGCGTTCGGGGTGCTGGGGTCGGTGACGGCCTGGGACGGTGCCGGGGACGTGATCGCCCTCCGGGGGCGGCGACACCGGGCGGTGCTGGCCCGGCTGCTCGTGGCCCGGCGCCGGGTCGTCCCGGTCGGGCGGCTGGTCGAGGATCTGTGGGAGGGCCGGGAGGAGCCGCCCGCCGACGCGGTGGGCGCGGTGCGCACGTTCGTCGCGGCGCTGCGCCGGGCCCTGGAACCGGAGCGCCCGCCACGCGCGCCGGCCCGGTTGCTGGTGACGGAGGGACCGGGGTACGCACTGCGGGCCGGACCGGAGGCCGTGGACGCGTGGCGCTTCGAGCGAGCGGTGACCGCCGCCGGAACTCTGCCGAAGGCACGGGCACTGGCCGGCCTGGAGGAGGCGCTCGGCTGGTGGCGAGGCCCGGCCTACGCCGACTTCGACGCGGAGACCTGGGCCCGAGCGGAACGCTCACGCCTCGCCGAGCTGCGCCTGCACGCCGTCGAACGCCGGGCCGAGGCCCAACTCGCCCTGGGCCTGGCCGCGGAGGCGGTACCGGACCTGGACGCACACACGGCCGAACACCCATGGCGCGAGAACGCCTGGCGCCTGCTGGCCCTGTCCCTCTACCGCACCGGCCGCCAGGGCGACGCCCTCGCGGTACTGCGCCGGGCCCGCACCCTCCTCGTGGAACAACTCGGAGCGGACCCGGGGCCGGCCTTGCGCCGCTTGGAGGCGGACATCCTGGCGCATGCTCCGCACCTGGACCCCGGGCCCGGCCGTCTGCCGACAGAGGCGTGGGCACAACCGGCCGACGGTCCGCAGAAACGAACGCGGGCGCGGACCGTTGGCAGCTCGCCGGAGCGGGTGAGGGCGCACGGGGACGACGCTCCGCAGGAACGGAACCAGGCCCCGGCGAGCGGCGGGCCACCGGAACGTCCGCGGGCCCGAGCCGACGGCAGCCCGCAGGAACAGGCGCGAGTCCGGGCAGACGGCGGCTCACCGGGACCGGCGCGGGCGCACGGGAACGGCGATCCACGCGGACAGGGGCGGGCGCAGACCGACGGCGGCTCACAAGAACGGCGACGAGCCCAACCGGACGGCGAGTCGCCGCAACCAGCGCGGGCGCAAGCCGACGGTGGCCCGTCGGCACGAGCGCGAGCTCAGGCAGACGGCGACCCGGCGGAGCGAACCCGGTCTCAAGCGGACACCGGTCCCGCAGACCACGTATGGGCCGCCGCCACCGCCGCCTACGACCGGACCGTCGCGGCCGGTGCCCGGGTGCGGCTGGAGTCGGCCGTGGGGCTGTTGCGGGATCTCGCGGTGACCGGCGGTGGCGGGCTGGAGGCGGCCCGTGGGCATCGGCTCGCGGCGATCGCGGCGGCGGCCGAGCTGGGCGACCCGGAACTCACCGCTCGCGTGATCGGCGCCTACGACGTCCCGGCGATCTGGACCCGTGTCGACGACCCCCGGCTGGCGGCGGAGACCGTGGCCGCCGCCGAACGCACCCTCGCCGCGCTCCCGCCGGACGCCCGACTCGCGGTACGGGCCCGCCTGTTGGCCACGGTCGCTCTGGAGTCACGGGGTACGCGTTCCGCGCGCGGCCCCCAGGCCGCCCGCCAGGCGGAGGGCATCGCCCGCCGGCTCAACGACCCCGCGCTCCTGGTCTTCGCCCTCAACGGGGTGTTCATGCAGACCTTCCAACGCGCCGGCCTCGCCCCGCAACGGGACGGGATCGGGGCCGAGTTGGTCGAGATCTCCGCTCGGCACGGCCTCGTCACCCACGAGGTGCTCGGCCATCTCATCCGGCTCCAGGCTCGTAGCGCCCTCGCCGATTTCAGCGGGGCAAATCGACACGCTGCCGCCGCCGAGCAGCTGGCGGAGCGTCATGAACTGCCGCTGGTGGGCGTGTTCACCCAGTGGTATCGAGTTCTACGGCTCGCCGAGAGCGGGAGTGCGCGGCCGGAGGACGTGGAGGCTGCCTACCAGGACGCGGCGCTGCGGCTGGACGGAGCCGGGATGCCGGGGCTGGAGCACGGGCTGCTGCCGTTGGCCCTGCTGTGTCTGCGTGTGCGGCACGGGCGGCCCGCGCAGACCGAGGAGCACCTCGACTGGGGGCCGTACGAACCGTGGGCCCGCCCGCTCGTGTCGCTGGCCCACGGTCGCCCCAACGACGCCCGGGCCACGCTGCGTTCACTCCCGGAGCCGCCGCGCGACCTACTGTTCGAGGCGCTGTGGTGCCTGGCCGCGCGGGCGGCGCTCGCCGTGGGCGACCGCGACACGATGGAGCGCGCGAGGGACGAACTCGCGCCCGCCGCAGCCGAGTTGGCCGGGGCGGGCAGTGGCCTGCTCACCCTGGGCCCCGTCGCGCGGTATCTCGACGAACTCGCCGGCGCGCTACGGGGCCCTCGGTGAGCGGGAGTTCGCGTCAGTCGCCGACCTGCACGACCGTCGTCGCCCCGGCCCGGACCGTCGGCGTCGCGTAGGTGTAGGTCACGCCGTGGACCGTCTTCACGCGCACGTGCTGCGTGACGCCGTTGACCTTGATCTTCTTGTGGACGCCGGGAAAGCGGGCCTCCCAACTGTAGGAGTCCTTGCGGGAGTTGTTCGTCAGCGTGGTCTTCGTGGCGCCGTCGTGCCGCACGGTGACCGTGCCGGTGCCGATGGGGACGTCCGCCGCCTGGAGCCACTTCATGCCGGCCGGCAGCTGCGACTGGGTGGTCACCTTGTGGTCCGGCGCGTCCGGTGTGATGCCCATCAGGCCCTGGATGGTCTGGCTGACCAGGGTGAACGAGACCTCGGGGTAGTCGCCGTCGGGGCCCTGGCTGGAGTTGACGTGCTGGGTCTCGCGCTCGCCGTAGATCTTCTGCATCCACTGCCAGGCGGTGTCGGCGCGGTTGTTCTTGAAGAACATGTCGGGCAGGTAGGTCGTGGACTCGATGTTGGGTGAGCCCTGCGGTCCCAGTTCCTGCTGCTGGATGTAGTCGAGGTAGGCGTCGTTGCGCGGGCCGGGGTCGATGATCTGCTTCATCGGCATGAAGACGCTGTTCTCCTTGCCCCAGCCGGTGACCGGGGTGCCGGAGACGGTGTAGGCGCGGACCATGTCGGCGCCGCTGCCGGTGCCGCTCCAGGTGTCGTTGAAGTACGTCTTGAGGTCGGCGGCCTTCTTGTCGTAGGTCTTCGCCAGCTTGGTGTCGCCCTTGCCGCGGGCGAGCACGGCCATCGCCAGGTAGGCCTGGTACTCGGTGGCGATGGTGTCGCCGGCCTCGGCGAGGTCGTCGCCGTCCTGTTCGTTGTAGCTGGCGGCGCCGGCGAAGATGCCCTGGCCGGTGCCCTCCGCGACCTTGACCTTGCCGTTGTCCTTGGCGGAGTTGTGCAGGTCGATGAACTGCTCGGTGGCGTGCCGGTAGAAGTTCCACAGCACCGGGTCGTCGACGTATCTGCGGTCGCCGGTCCAGAGGTAGGCCTGGGCTGCCTTCTCGACGAGTTCGAAGGTGGCCGGCACCTCGCGGACGAAGTTGTCCGGGCTCTTGTAGTCGATGCTCAGGTAGGTCTTGGCGTCGAAGTTGAGGGACCAGACGGGGAAGTACTTGCTCTCGGCGGTGGCCGACGCCGCGTACGAGCGGAGCATCGTCTCGTTCTCGGTGTCGAGGCCGATGAGGTGGGCGCCGGCGAGCTGGTGGGTCATGTCGCGGGAGTAGTAGGCGCTGCGGTTGGCGTAGCCGGCCCAGTAGGTGGGCTCGTACGTCGCGGTTCCGGTGCCGCCGGTCTGGTACTCGTCGACGTTGATCGGGCCCACCGTGCCGGGGAGTTGGACCCAGCTGTTGGCCTTCTTCTGCGCCCAGGCGAACATCTCGACCACCGCGGGGTCGGACGAGGTGACCTTGGGGTCGGCGGGCGCGGCGGGCGAGATCATCAGGTCGTCGGCGTTGACCCAGGAGGTGCCGGAGCCGAATTCGATCTGCAGCAGGTCGCCGGTCCTCAGCTTGACGTCGCTGATGGTGTAGCGGGCGTAGCCGGGGTGCTGCGGCAGGGTGATGGTCTGCACGGTCACGCCGTTGCGCCGGATCGTGTACGTGCCGCCGGTGCCGGCGCTGCCGATCCACGCGGAGAAGTCGTAACTGCCGTCGCGGGGCGCGACGATGGTCGTCTGCCCGCTCTTGCCCGCTCCGGAGTCGAGGTAGAGGAAGCGCTGGCCGCCGTGCCTGTTGCCGGTGCCGACGCCGGCGCCCGAGGTGAAGGTCCAGCCCACGCCACCGTTCTCGAACCCGGGGTCGGGGATGGCGAGTTGGGGGCGGGGGGCGGCGGACGCGGTGGCCGACAGAGCGGGAGCCATCGGTGCGAGCAGGGCAACAGCGGTGAGCAGCATGAGCCTTGAGGGCTTCATCGGGTCTCCCGGGTCTTCGGTCACTGCGGGATGGGCGCCGCGTGGTGGCCGGAAAGCTAGCAGGGGCCGAAGTGGCGGTTCAATGGTCATGCGCAAGAAACATGGAAGACACGCAGTTTCGCTGCTATGTTGCGCGGGAGGTTGGACTGAAAGTTTTCAGCTGACTATTGCAAGTCGGGACGGAGGGAACCGTATGAAGGTCGGCATCACCGAGGTCGCGGAGCGGGCGCAGGTGAGCGAGGCCACGGTCAGCCGGGTCATCAACCGGCGCCAGGGCGTGTCCCGCAGGACCCGCGAGGCCGTCGAGCAGGCGATGGCCGACCTCGGCTACGAGCGGCAGACGCGCGGGCAACTCGTCGCGGTCGTCACCGAGTTGGTCTCCAACCCGTTCTTCGCCGATGTCGCCGAGCGGATCGAGTCCGTGCTCGCCCCGCACGGTCTGAAGACGGTGCTGTGCCCGTGCTTCCCGGGCGGGGTGCAGGAGTTGGACTTCGTGACCTCTCTCGCGGACCGGGGTGTGGCCGCCGTGGTCTTCCTCTCGGCCAGCAACACGATCGAGGGCGCGGATCCGCAGGCGTACGAACTCCTGCGCTCCCGCCGGATCCCGTTCGTGGGGATCAACGGCCGCTTCGAGGGCGTGAGCGAGGCGCCGGTCTTCTCCACCGACGATCTGCTCGCGGCCGAACTCGCCGTGGACCACCTGTACCGGCTCGGCCACCGCCGTATCGGTATGGCCTCGGGACCGGTCGGCAACCGGCCGGCCGACCGGCGGGTCAGCGGGTTCGTCGCCTCGCTCGCCAGGCGCGGGGTCGAGGACGCGGAGGAGTGGGTGGTCCGGCAGTCGTACACCGTGGAGGGCGGCCAGTCCGCCGCGATCTCGCTGCTCGGGCGCGGCGCGACGGCGATCGTCGCGGCCAGCGACTACATGGCGCTGGGCGCGATCCGCGGTGCGCGCCGGCAGGGGTACGACGTCCCGGGCGATGTGTCGGTCGTCGGCTACGACGGCTCCATGATCATGGACTTCGTCGACCCGCCGCTCACCACGGTCCGCCAGCCGGCCGACCGGCTGGCCTCGGAGGCGGGCCGGGGCGTCCTCGCCCTGGTCGGCAACCGTGACGTCCCCGTCGGCGAGCTCCTCTTCGACCCCGAGCTGGTGATCCGCGCGAGCACGGCGGCGCCGAAAGCCTGAACTCCCTTGCTCGTCCGGACCATTGACCTAGAGGTCGGATCTATGGACACTCCAGTCGGAGTCTGACCGGCATGAACCGGCCGTAACTCCGTTTATTCATCGGGTGTTTGGCGACTCATGAATGCTCCGGAGGGGCTATGTCTCGGTCTAGGTTCGAGTTTCTGGGGGTGGCGCTCGCGCTGCTCGTGGGCGGCGGGGGTCCCGTCGCCGCGGCGTCGGGAGCGACGCCCGCGCCGACGGTGGTGAGAGTCGACGCGTACGGCGCCGATCCCACGGGCCGGACGGACTCGACGCCCGCCGTGGTCGCCGCGCTGCGGCACGCGAAGAAGGTCGATCAAGGGCGGCCGGTCAGGATCGTCTTCTCCAAGGGGACCTATCAGCTCTACCCGGAGCGGGCCGAGACGCGTGAGCTGTATGTCTCCAACACCGTTGGCGCCGACCAGCGTTACCGGGACAAGAAGATCGGGCTGCTGATCGAGGACATGCACGACGTCACCGTCGACGGCGGCGGCGCGAAGCTCGTCTACCACGGTCTGCAGACGGCGTTCGCGTCGATCCGCTCGACCGATGTGACCTTCCAGAACTTCTCGTTCGACTACGCGGCCCCCGAGGTCGTCGACGCGACCGTCGCGTCCGCCGGTGTCAGCGACGGGCACGCCTACCGCGTCCTGTCGATCCCGGCCGGCAGCCCGTACCAGGTGAACGGCACGCACATCACCTGGCTCGGCGAGAGGAGCCCGGCCACCGGACAGCCGTACTGGCAGGGCGAGGACGGACTCCAGTACACCCAGATCCACGACCCGAAGGCGCAGAAGACCTGGCGCGGCGACAACCCGCTGTTCAACGACGTCTCCTCGGTCACCGACCTCGGCAACCGCAGGATCCGTATCGACTACAGCACGGCGTCACAGCCGTCGGACGCCGGTCTCGTCTACCAGATGCGCCTGATCGAACGCACGGAGCCGGGCGCCTTCATCTGGCAGTCCAAGAACGTCACGATGCGCTCGATGAACGCCTACTACCTCCAATCCTTCGGTGTGGTGGGCCAGTTCAGCGAGAACATCACCATCGACAAGGTGAACTTCGCGCCCGATCCGAGGTCCGGCCGCTCGACGGCCTCGTTCGCGGACTTCGTGCAGATGTCCGGCGTGAAGGGCAGGGTCTCCATCACCCGGAGCCTCTTCGACGGCCCGCAGGACGACCCGATCAACATCCACGGCACCTACCTCGAAGTGGTCGGGCAGCCGGGTCCGAACACCCTCACCCTCGCCTACGAGCACCCGCAGACCGCCGGTTTCCCGCAGTTCGCCCCGGGTGACGAGGTCGAGTTCACCACCCAGCGCACGATGACGCCGGTGGCGGACCCGCACGCGAAGGTCACGGCCGTGGACGGCCCGAGCGGCATGGACCACGACAAGCCGCTGACCACGATGAACGTCACCTTCGACCGGCCGGTGCCCGCCGGGGTGCAGATCGGCGGCACGGTCGTCGAGAACATCACGGCCACCCCGTCGGTCGTCGTCTCCGGCAACACGTTCCGCAACGTGCCGACCCGCGGCATCCTGGTCACCACCCGCAAGCCCGTTCTGATCAGCGGCAACCACTTCGACGCGATGTCCATGGCGAGCATCTACGTCTCCGCCGACGCGTACCAGTGGTTCGAGTCCGGCCCGGTGGCCCACCTGACGATCCGCGACAACTCCTTCACCCGCCCCACGGGTCCGGTGATCTTCGTGGAACCGACCAACCAGGTCATCGACCCGGCGAACCCGGTGCACCACAACATCACGGTCGAGCACAACTCCTTCGACATCGGCGATGTGACGGTCGTCAACGCCAAGAGCGTCGGCGGCTTCACCTTCACCGGCAACACGGTCCGCCGCCTGGCCGCCCCGGACGAGCCGCCGTACACCTCCCCGCTGTTCGTCTTCCACGGCAGCACGGGGATCAAGATCGCCGACAATCACTACGACAAGGGCCTCAACACCGCCGTGGTCTCGGACTGAGGGAATCCCCGCCCGCCGTGCGCCGTTGTGCCACGCGTCAGACTCCGCACGCACATCAAGGAGGCCGAGCGTGTACGGCGACTCAGCAACGGTCCGCAAGATCCTCACCGAGTCCGGTGACACCTGGGCGGTCGTGGGCCTGTCCTCGAACCGGTCCCGCGCGGCGTACGGCGTGGCGCAGGTGCTGCAGCGCTTCGGCAAGCGCGTCGTCCCCGTCCACCCCAAGGCGGAGACGGTGCACGGCGAGCAGGGGTACGCCTCGCTCGCGGACATCCCCTTCGAGGTCGACGTCGTCGACGTGTTCGTCAACAGCGACCTCGCCGGGGCGGTCGCGGACGAGGCGGTCGCCAAGGGCGCGAAGGCCGTCTGGTTCCAGCTGGGCGTGATCGACGAGACCGCGTACGAGCGGACCCGGGCAGCGGGCCTGGAGATGGTGATGGACCGCTGCCCGGCGATCGAGATCCCGAGGCTCGGCCGCGGCTGAGGCGGAGACAGTAAGAAGGCACTGTAAGAAGCCTGTGAGCATGTCAAAGAAGACTTCGAAGACAAGTAAAATTTCAGGCAACGGACTTCTGTAAGAATTCATTCATTCCTAGCCTGAGGCCTCCCGTCCGTTAAGCATGCGTGCTGACTTCGAGAGGCCTCTTGACATGGTGAGCGTTGACCAGTCCGTTCCGGAGGCCACCAGGGATCCGAGCGGCTTGCGGAGGGACGTCGGCCTGATCGGGCTGACATGGGCATCCGTCGGCTCGATCATCGGTTCCGGGTGGTTGTACGGCGCGCACGACGCGGTCATCCAGGCCGGCCCCTCGGCGATCATCTCGTGGGTGATCGGCGCGGTCGCGATCGTGCTGCTGGCGCTGGTGCACGCCGAACTCGGCGGCATGTTCCCGGTGGCGGGCGGTACGGCCCGCTACCCGCACTACGCGTTCGGCGGCCTTGCGGGCATGTCGTTCGGCTGGTTCTCCTGGCTCCAGGCCGCGACCGTGGCGCCGATCGAGGTCGAGGCCATGATCGGCTACGCCGGCCACTGGTCGTGGGCGAAGCACTTCCAGCACGCCGACAAGACCCTGACGACCAGCGGTCTGCTGGTGGCGATCGTGCTCATGGCCGCCTTCGTCGCCGTGAACTTCTTCGGCGTACGGGTGCTCGCGCACACCAACAGCACCGCGACCTGGTGGAAGATAGCCGTCCCGCTGGGCACGATCTTCATCGTCGCCGTCGGCAACTTCCACCCGTCCAACTTCCACTCGGAGGGCTTCGCGCCCTTCGGCGCCAAGGGCGTGCTCACCGCGATCAGCACCAGCGGCATCATCTTCGCGCTGCTCGGCTTCGAGCAGGCCATCCAGTTGGCGGGCGAGAGCCGCAACCCGAAGAAGGACCTGCCGCGGGCCACACTCGGCTCGGTCGCCATCGGTGCCGTCATCTACGTCCTGCTCCAGGTGGTGTTCATCGGCGCGCTGTCGCACAGCTCCTTCGCACACGGCTGGGCCAACCTCGCGTTCAAGGGCGACAGCGGTCCCTGGGCCGGCGTCGCCACCATGGTGGGCCTCGGCTGGCTGGCCTGGGTCCTCTACCTGGACGCGATCATCTCCCCCGGCGGCACCGGCCTGATCTACACCACCGCCACCTCCCGCGTCTCCTACGGCCTGGCGAAGAACGGCTACGCCCCGAAGATCTTCACGAAGACCGACGCGCGTGGTGTGCCGTGGTTCGGCCTCATCATGTCCTTCATCACCGGCGTGATCTGCTTCCTGCCGTTCCCCAGCTGGCACAAGCTGGTCGGTTTCATCACCTCGGCGAGCGTGCTGATGTACGCGGGCGCTCCGCTGGCCTACGGCGTCTTCGCCGACAAGCTGCCGCGCCTGGAGCGCCCGTACCGGCTGCCGGCCGGCAAGCTGATCTCCCCGCTGTCGTTCGTGGTCGCCAACCTGATCATCTACTGGGCGGGTTGGGACACCCTGTGGCGACTCGGCCTGGCGATCCTGCTCGGCTACCTCCTGCTCGGCGGCTACGCCTACTACGCCCACAGCAACAACCTGCCGGACGCGCCCCGACTGGACTTCAAGGCCGCGCAGTGGCTGCCCGTCTACCTCCTGGGCATGGGCCTGATCTCCTGGCAGGGCGGCTTCGGCGGCCAGGGCAACATCCCGCTGTGGTGGGACATCCTGCTCATCGCCGCCTTCTCCCTCGGCATCTACTACTGGGCCAAGGCGACTTCGTCCACGGTCGAGGACATCGAGCGCAGCATCGACGAGGTCGTGATCACGGACGCGCCCGCGCACTGATCCGTCCCTCCTCCCCCGCGATCCGAACCGGCCGCCCTCCAGGCGGCCGGTTCTTGGTTGTCGGGACGCCGTCATACTGAGCCGGTGACTTCTGCCTCCCCCCACCCCAACTCGCCGTCCACTCCCCGCTTTCCGGTCGTCGTCGTGGGCGCAGGTCCCGCCGGGCTCACCGTCGGCTGCATCCTGCGCGCGGCTGGAATCGACTGTCTGGTCCTGGAGACCGAGAGCAGGGAGTTCATCGAACAGCGGCCGCGGGCCGGGGTGATCGAGGAGTGGGCCGTTCGTGGACTCGAGCAACGGGGCCTCGCGCGGAACCTGTTGGAGCGGGCGCAGCGGCACACGCAGTGCGAGTTCCGGTTCGGCGGGCAGCGGCACCGGTTCTCCTACACGGAGTTGACGGGGCATCACCACTATGTCTATCCGCAGCCGTTGCTGGTGACGGACCTGGTGCGGGAGTACGCGGACGTGCGCGGCGGCGAGATCCATTTCGGTGTGCGGGACGTCGAGCTGCACGACCTGGACACCGACCGCCCGGTGGTGTCGTACACCGACGAGACCGGTCAACGGCAGCTCGTGCACGGGGACTTCGTCGCGGGCTGCGACGGTGCGCGCGGGGTGAGCCGGGCCGCGATACCCGCGGAGCGGGCCCGTACCGCGCGGCACGACTACGGCATAGGCTGGCTCGCGCTGCTCGCCGAGGCGCCGCCGTCCTCGGACTGCGTCCTGTTCGGCGTCCATCCGCGCGGCTTCGCCGGGCACATGGCGCGCAGCCCCGAAGTCACCCGCTACTACCTGGAGTGCCCGCCCGGCGACGACCCCGCCAACTGGCCGGACGACCGCGTCTGGTCCGAGCTGCAGCACCGGCTCGCCGCGACCGGCGCCCCTCCGCTCACCGAGGGCCGGCTGATCGAGAAGCGCGTGCTCGACATGCACAACTACGTTGTCGAACCGATGGTGTTCGGCCGGCTCTACCTCGCGGGCGACGCGGCCCACCTCACCGCGCCCATCGCCGCGAAGGGCATGAACCTCGCCCTGCACGACGCGTTCCTGCTCGGCGACGCGCTCGTCGCGTACCTCGCCACGGGCGAATCAGCGGGCCTGGGCGACTACTCGGAGGCCTGTCTCGGCCGCGTCTGGGAGTACCAGGAGTTCTCCCGGTGGCTCTCCGAGGTGTACCACGGCGCCTCGTCCGGCGACCCGTACCTCGCGGGCACCACCCTCGCCCGGCTGCGCCGCGTCTTCCAATCCCCTTCCGCGGGGCTCGCGTTCGCGGAGTCGTACCTCGGCAAGGACCCGGCCGGCTGACGGACGGTCAGTCGTGCGGCGGGCGGTCGCTCAGCCGGTGGTCCGCCACGTTCAACGCCTCGTCGACGAGGCGCCGTAGATGACCGTCGCTCAACGCGTAGATGACCCGGCGGCCCTCCTTGCGCGTGGTCACCAGCCCCGCGAGGCGCAGTCGCGCCAGGTGCTGGCTGACGGCCGGGCGGGCCGCTTCGCACGCCTCCGTGAGCGTGGTGACGTCGGACTCGCCCGCCGTCAGGGCGTGGAGGAGGGTCAGGCGGGTGCGGTCGCCGAGCAGGGCCAGGAGTTCGGCGGCCAGCGCGAACTGTTCCTCGCTCGGCGTGCGCGGATGCGCATCGTGCGCAGGTGATAGGTGCGTGCGTGCGCTCATACGCACATAATGGTCCCGTGGGCGCCGTACGTCCACCCGCGCACCGGAAGGGGACGCACGTGAGCGACCAGCACCACCACAGCCATGATCACGAGCACCATCATCACCACTCCCCCAAGGGCGTCCGGCATCTCCTCACCCCCCACTCCCACGAGACCGCCGACAAACTCGACTCCGCCCTGGAGTCCTCGGCCCGCGGTATGCGCGCGCTCTGGGTGTCGCTCGCGGTGCTGGGTGCGACGGCGCTGGCGCAGGCGGTCGTGGTCGTGGTGTCGGGGTCGGTCGCGCTGCTCGGCGACACGGTGCACAACGCGGCGGACGCGCTGACGGCCGTACCGCTGGGCATCGCGTTCGTGCTCGGCCGCCGGGCCGCCACCCGCCGCTTCACGTACGGCTACGGGCGCGCCGAGGACCTGGCCGGTATCGCGATCGTGCTGACGATCGCCGCGTCCGCGGCCTTCGCGGCCTGGGCGGCGGTGGACCGGCTGCTCGATCCGCGGCCCGTCACGCATGTCGTGGCGGTCGCGGGGGCCGCGCTGGCCGGTTTCGTCGGCAACGAGTGGGTGGCCAGGTACCGGATCCGGGTCGGGCGGGAGATCGGTTCGGCCGCGCTGGTCGCCGACGGACTGCACGCCCGTACCGACGGGTTCACCTCGCTGGCCGTGCTGATCGGCGCGGGTGGTTCGGCGCTGGGCTGGCAACTCGCCGACCCCCTCGTGGGGTTGGCGATCACCGCCGCCATCGCGCTGGTGCTGCGGGACGCGGCGCGCGAGGTGTTCCGGCGGGTGATGGACGCCGTGGATCCCGCACTCGTGGACCGGGCCGAGCACGCCGTCCGGGAGGTCGAAGGGGTGCGCGGGGTGGGCGAGTTGCGGCTGCGCTGGATCGGGCACCGGCTGCGCGCCGAGGTGGCGGTGGTCGTGGACGGGGAGGCGACGGTACGGCAGGCCCACGCCGTCGCCGTGGCGGCTGAACACGCGCTGCTGCACGCGGTGCCGCGTCTCACCGCGGCCCTGGTGCACGCCGACCCGGCACCGGTGCCGGGCGAGGCGGACCCGCACGGGGAGTTGGCCCACCACCACAGCATGGCCTGAGGTCAGGCGACCCCGAGACCTTCGAGTACGACCGCGCCCGGAAGTTCCGCGAACGCCTTGCCGGGGACGAGGAGTTTGCCGCGACGGCGCCCGCTGCCGACCAGGACATAGGGCAGGTCGACCACCGCCGAGTCCACCAACACCGGCCAGTCGGCGGGGAGTCCGACGGGTGTGATGCCGCCGTACTCCATGCCGCTCTCGCCGGTCGCCGTGTCCATGGAGGCGAACGAGGCCTTGCGCGCGCCGAGTTGGCGGCGGACCAGGCCGTTGACGTCCGCGCGGGTGGTGGACAGCACCACACAGGCGGCGAGCGTCGTCTCGCCGCCGCGCTTCCCGGCCACGACCACGCAGTTCGCGGACTGCTCCAGCAGCTCCCGGCCGTAGTGCTCGACGAAGGTCGCGGTGTCGGCCCACTCCGGGTCGGTGTCGACGTAGACGATCTGCTCGGCGGGGACGGTGCCCTGCCAGCCGCGCACGGCCTCGGCGACCGGGCGGATCAGTTCGTCGAGGCAGTCGGGAGCGGCGGTGGCGTGGTCGAAGTGTCCGATGGGTGCGCGCATGACGGCACGCTAACAGTCGTACGGCGGCCGTTCACGGGGCGTCCCGGTGCACCGGCGGGACGGACACCGCCATCACCATCTCCATCGGCACCTCGCCCCGATTCCCGTATGTGTGGGGGGTGTTGGCCTCGAAGGTGGCGCTGGCGCCGGCCGGGACGAGGTGGTCCTCGCCGTCCACGGTGAGGGTCAGCTCGCCGGTGGTGACGTGGACCAGTTCGACGGTGCCGGTGGGATGCGGCTCGGATGGGCTGCTCTCCCCGGGCATCAGCCGCCAGTCCCACATCTCCAGCGGTCCGGGCGCCTCGGTGCCGGCGAGGAGGCGGTTGTAGCTGCCGGCCTCGGTGTGCCAGAGCCGTACGGCCCGGTCGGCGGGGACGATGCGGACCTTCGGGCCCTGTTCGTAGTCGAGCAGGGTGGTGATGCTGACCCCGAGGGCGTCGCCGATCTTGACGACCGTACCGATGCTGGGATTGGTGCGGGCCTGCTCGATCTGGATGAGCATGCCCCGGCTCACGGCGGCCCGCGCGGCCAGTACATCCAGGGTGAATCCGCGCACCGAGCGCCAGTGCTTGACGTTGCGCGCCAGGGACTGGTTCAGCAGGTCGAGGTCCGACACGTTCCGTCCATACCTTCAGTTCAATATTGTGGATGACAGAGTTCACTTTGCTGAACTACGGTGTGATGCACCGATCGTTCACCGAACTGTACTGCGAGGCACCCCGTGACAGCATTCTTCGCCCTGGCCACCAGCCTCCTGTGGGGGCTGGCCGACTTCGGCGGAGGTCTGCTGACCCGGAGGTCCCCGGCGCTGACGGTCGTCGTGGTGTCGCAGGGGATCGCGGCGGCCGTGCTCGGCGCGGTCGTGGTCGCCACCGGGGGCTGGAGCGAGGCCGGGCCGCGCCTGTGGTTCGCGTTCGCGGCGGGCCTGGTGGGGCCGATCGCGCTCCTGTCCTTCTACAAGGCGCTCGCGCTGGGCCCGATGGGCGTCGTCTCACCGCTCGCCACGCTGAGCGTCGCCGTGCCCGTCGGCGTCGGGCTGTTCCTCGGGGAGCGGCCCGGGCTGATACAGGTGGCGGGGATCGCGGTCGCCGTCACCGGGGTCGTCCTGGCGGGCGGTCCGCAGCTGCGGGGCGCGCCCGTGCAGCGGCAGACCATCCTGCTGACGCTGATCGCCGCGCTCGGCTTCGGCACGGTGTTCGCGCTGATCGCGGAGGCCTCCACCACCGTCACCGGCCTGTTCCTCGCCCTGTTCGTGCAGCGACTGACGAACGTGGCCACGGGCGGGGCAGCCCTCTACGTCTCCGTGCGGCGGGGCGGGACCGCGCTCCCGGAGGGCGGGTTCCGCTGGGGGTCGCTGCCCGCGCTGGCCTTCGTGGGGCTGGCCGATGTCGCGGCCAACGGGACGTATTCCGTTGCCGCGCAGCATGGGCCGGTGACCGTGGCGGCGGTGCTCGCGTCGTTGTACCCGGTGGTGACCTCGCTGGCCGCCCGCGGATTCCTGCGTGAGCGGTTGCGGGCGGTGCAGGCTGCGGGGGCGGGGCTCGCGTTGGTGGGGACGTTGTTGCTGGCCACGGGGTGAGCAACGGCGGGTGGGGGCCGGTGCGGGCCTCCACTCCGATGCGGGATCAGGCTTCCGCGTCGAGCTCCGCCAGCCGCGCGATCGTGTCGTCGTCGAGTTCGGCGAGCCGCGCCGCGGTCTCCTCGTCCAGGCCGGCCAGCGCATTCAACTGGTCCGGGGTCATGCCCTCGGGGATCGGCACCGGCGCCGGCGTCCGCAGCGGTGGCTGCCAGCCCTCCGCAGGAGTCCAGCGGCGTACGACCCGTGCGGGCGCCCCCGCCACCACGGCGTGGTCGGGCACCGTGCCCCGGACCACCGCGCCGGCCGCCACCACCACGTTCCGGCCGATCCGCGCCCCCGGCAGGATCACGGCGCCGGTGCCGATCCAGCAGCCCGGGCCGATCTCGACGGGCTCCATACGCGGCCACTGCTTGCCGATGGGCTCGTGCGGGTCGTCGTAGGAATGGTTCGTCGAGGTGACGTAGACGTACGGCCCGAAGTAGCAGTCGCTGCCGATGGTGACCGTCGTGTCGGCGATGACGTGGCTGCCGCGGCCGAGGACGACGCCGTCGCCGAGGCGCAGGATGGGGTCGGGGCCGAGGTCGAGGTCGGGCATCAGGCCCGCGGTGAGGGTGACCTGTTCGCCGACGATGCAGTGGGCGCCGAGGTGGATCCACGGTTCGCCGAAGACGGTGCCCAGCGGGAAGGCGAGTCTGGTACCTGTTCCCATCGCGCCGAAGCGGAACCGTCCCGGGTGCGCGGCGGTCACGGAGCCCGTGCGCTGCACCCAGGCCCAGCTCGCGTGGACGGCGCGTTGCGCGAGGTGGCGGCGCCATTCTGAGAACGTGTTCTTGCGCTTGGGCACCCGCTCACGGTACTCAGCGTGAGCCGCACCCATGAGGTCCGGCCGCTGTGATCTTCGCCCTACCTCATGACATACGGTGCGGGTGTCTCCGACGGTTGGGAGGGTCTTATGACGCACAGGGCGTTGATCGTAGGTATTGGTGGCAGGGAGCCGGAGGTCGATGAGTCGGCGTTCGTGGCTCCTACGGCGTCCGTGATCGGGGACGTGACGCTGTCTGCGGGCGCGAGTGTCTGGTACGGGGCCGTTTTGCGCGGTGACGTCGAGCGGATCGTCGTCGGAGCCAGCAGCAATATCCAGGACAACTGCACGTTGCATGCCGATCCCGGGTTTCCGGTGACTGTCGGGGAGCGGGTGTCCGTGGGGCACAACGCCGTTGTGCATGGGGCGACCGTCGAGGACGACTGTCTCATCGGGATGGGGGCTACGGTGCTCAACGGGGCGGTGATCGGGGCGGGTTCGCTCGTTGCTGCGCAGGCGTTGGTGCCGCAGGGGATGGTGGTGCCGCCGGGGTCACTGGTCGCCGGGGTGCCCGCGAAGGTGCGGCGCGAGCTGAGCGGGGAGGAGCGGGAGGGGTTGACCCTCAACGGGACCATGTATGCGGAGTTGGCCAAGGCGCACAAGGGGGTGCATGAGTAGACCGGTTGGCGGGTGCGGGTTGCCTGTGGCTGGTCGCGCAGTTCCCCGCGCCCCTTTGGGTCGGACTACTCGGCGGCGTTTACTGGTTCGGGTTGGTTCTTCTCGGCTGACATCTTCTGCGCCTTGCGCCTCACCATCAGCATGGAGGCCAGGCCCACCAGTACTGCCGCTGCCAGGCCGAAGTACGAGAAGCGCTTGAGCCAGTCCTCGGCGACGATTCCTACGTAGTAGACGACGGCCGTGGTGCCGCCGGCCCAGATGACTCCGCCGAGGAGGTTGGCGGTCAGGAACTTCCAGTACGGCATGTGCAGTACGCCTGCGAGCGGGCCGGCGAAGATGCGGAGCAGGGCGATGAAGCGGCCGAAGAAGACGGCCCACATGCCCCATTTCTCGAACGAGCGCTCAGCGGTGGCCACATGGCCCTCGCTGAAGTGTCTGGGGAACTTGTTGCCCAGCCAGGCGAGCAGGGGGCGTCCGCCCTTGCGGCCGATCGCGTAGCCGATGGAGTCGCCGATCACCGCGCCGAGGCTGGCGCAGGCGCCGAGGACGATCGGGTTGATGCCGGAGTGCTGGGAGGAGAGCAGCGCCGCCGAGACCAGGACGATCTCGCCCGGCAGCGGGATGCCCAGGCTCTCCACCCCGATGACCAGCGCCACCACGGCGTAGACGGCCACCGGGGGAACCGTGTCGAGCCATTCCTGGACGTGCAACGCCGGTCCTCCCGAACTCATGAACTGCCTTGCGGGCGTGCGCCGCGCAAAAGGGCGCACTCCGGGAAGGGTACCGCCCTGCGTCACGCGTCGACGCCCCGCCGATCGGCCGCATCGGAACCGCTCCGTTACCTACTGGGCGGGCAGAAAGGGCTCCCACTTCCCGCAATTCACTTAAGGTAGCCTTGCCTAAGTTGGCCGGTTTCCGGAGGGTGGCTGGTGGGAGCAGGGGAACTGTCGGGGCGGGACGTCCTGGCGCGCTCGGTCAAGGGACAGCTACGACGCGTCGCTCTCGGCTCGGCGCTCGGATGCGTGCACCAACTGGGGGAAGCCCTGGTGCCGGTGCTCATCGGTGTCGTCATCGACCAGGCCGTCGCCGGTCAGGACGCGGGGCGACTGGCGCTCTGGCTCGGCGTACTGGCCCTCATGTACGTGACGCTGTCGTGGAGTTTCCGGCTCGGCGCCAAGGCCGGTGAGCGCGGGGCCGAAGAGGCCGCGCACACACTGCGGTTGGCGATCGTCGGGCGGGTGCTGGACGCCCGCGGCGGTGCCGAGGACGGGCGGCTGCCCGGTGAGCTGGCCAATGTCGCCACCGAGGACGCCAAGCGGGTCGGCGCGGTCAACATGGCGCTGATGAGCGGGATTTGGGCGATCGCCGGGGTCGCCGTGAGCGCCGTCGCGCTGCTGCTGATCTCTGTGACACTCGGGCTGATCGTGCTGCTGGGGACGCCTGTTCTGCTGTGGCTGGGGCATCTGCTGTCCAAGCCGTTGGAGCGGCGCAGCGAGGCCGAACAGGACCGGGCCGCCCATGCCTCGGGTGTGGCCGCCGACCTGGTGGCCGGGCTGCGGGTGCTGAAGGGGCTGGGCGCTCAGCAGGCCGCTGTCGAGCGGTATCGGCGGACGAGTCGTATCTCCCTTGCCGCCACGCTGCGTTCGGCGCGTGCCGAGTCCTGGCAGACCGGGCTCGTGCTCGCGCTGACCGGTGGATTCATCGCGCTGATCGCCCTGGTGGGCGGACGGCTCGCCCTCAATGGGTCCCTTACGTTGGGGCAGTTGGTGTCGGCGGTGGGGCTCGCGCTGTTCCTGCTGGGGCCGTTGGAGACGTTCGCTTGGGTCAACGCCGAGCTGGCCCAGGGCCGCGCCTCGGCCGCCCGGGTCGCGGAGGTGCTCGCCGCCGGGCCCGCCGTCGTGGACGGCGACGACCCGGTGGCCGAGCCCGTGCGCGGCGACCTGCGGCTGCGGGGCGTGCGGCTCGGTGGCCTCGACGGCCTCGATCTCGACCTGCGCGCCGGGCAGTTGACCGGCATCGCGGTGACGGATCCGGCCGGCGCCGAGGCCCTGTTGCGCTGCCTGGGCCGGGAGACCGACCCCGAGTCGGGTTCGGTGGAGCTGGACGGCGTACCGCTGACCCGGCTGGATCCGACGGGACTTCGGGCGGCGGTGCTGGTCGCCGCCCATGACGCGGCTCTGTTCGAGGGCTCGTTGGCGGCCAACGTGACTCCGGAGGAGGAGTCCTCTTCGGGTGCGGATGGCGACCGTCCCCTCACCGAGCGCGCCATGGCCGCCGCCCGCGCCGACGAGGTCGCCGAGTCCCTGCCGTACGGGACCGACACCGGTGTCGGTGAGGGCGGCCGGTCGCTGTCGGGCGGGCAACGTCAACGCGTCCTGCTGGCACGGGCGTTGAGGGCCGGGGCGCCGGTACTGGTCGTCCACGACCCGACAACGGCCGTCGACACGGTGACCGAGGCGCGGATCGCGGAGGGGCTGCGCGAGTTCCGGCAGGGCCGGACCACCATCGTCGTGACCAACAGCCCGGCACTTCTCGCCGTCACCGACCACGTGATCCTCCTCGACGCCGGGCGCGTCGGCGCCGAGGGCACCCACGCGGATCTGGTGCGGACCGACGCGACCTACCGGACGGCGGTGCTGGCATGACGACGGAAGACATACGGACGACGGATTCCGGTCGCGCCCTGCTCCCCACCGCCACGCCCGCCCGCACCCGTGCCGCAGTGCGCGAACTCCTGCGCCCGCAGCGCGGGTTGGCCTTCGCCGGGTTCGGGCTGATGGTGGTCGCCACGGCCGTCGGACTGCTCACCCAGCCGCTGCTGGGCCATATCGTCGACGTGGTCACCGAGCACCGCTCCCCGGACGCGCTCACGCTGCCCGTGGTCGCGCTGGCCGGGGTCGCCGTGGTCCAGGGTGTGACGACCGCGCTGGGCATGTCGCTGGTGTCCCGGCTCGGGGAGACCGCGCTCGCGCGGCTGCGCGAACTGTTCGTCGAGAGGGCACTGTCGCTGCCCCTGGACCGGATCGAGAAGGCCGGGTCAGGAGACCTCAACTCCCGTGTGACGCGCGATGTTTCGCGGGTCGCGGACGCGGTGCGCGGCGCGCTGCCCGAACTGGCGCGGTCCGCGTTGTCGATCGTGCTGACGCTGGGCGCGCTCGCCCTGCTGGACTGGCGCTTCCTGCTCGCCGCGCTGATCGCGGTGCCCGTGCAGGCGCACACCGCGCGCTGGTATGTGCGCAACGCCGTTCCCCTGTACGCCAAGGAGCGCATCGCGACCGGGACCCAGCAGCAGCAGTTGCTGGACACCATCGGCGGGGCGCGGACCGTACGGGCGTACCGGCTGCAGAAGGGGCACACCCGGCAGGTCACCGAACGCTCGCGCGCGGCCGTGGAGTTGACGATGAGCGGGGTGCGGCTGATGCTGCGCTTCTACAGTCGGCTGCACATCGCCGAGTATCTGGGGCTGTCCGCCGTCCTGGTCACCGGGTTCCTGCTGGTGCGGGACGGTTCCGCCTCGGTCGGTACAGCCACCGCGGCCGCGCTGTACTTCCACAGTCTCTTCGGGCCGGTCAACACCGCGCTGGTGCTGCTGGACGACGCCCAGTCGGCAACGGCCGGGCTGGCGCGGCTCGTTGGGGTCGTGGACGAACCCGCGCCGGTGGCCGCCGCGCGTGCTGACGACCGTACGACCGCCGCCGGACCCCCGTCCGTGACGCTGACCGGTGTCTCGCACGCGTATGTGGCGGGCCGTCCGGTACTGCACGACGTCGATCTGGAGATCCGGCCCAAGGAGCGGGTCGCGCTGGTCGGGACGACCGGTGCGGGCAAGACGACGCTCGCCAAGCTGGTCGCGGGGCTGCACCGCCCGCAGGCCGGACGGATCGACGTCGGCGGCGAAGAGCCGGACGAGGCAGGGCAGTTGGTCGGGCTCGTCACGCAGGAGGTCCATGTCTTCGCCGGGCCGCTCGTCGACGATCTGCGGCTGGCCCGCCCGGACGCGCACATCGAGGAACTGCGGGAGGCGCTCGAAACGGTGGGCGCGCTCGGCTGGGCCGAGGCGCTGCCGGAGGGCCTGGACACGGTCGTGGGCGACGGCGGTCACCGGCTGACCGCCGACCGCGCCCAGCAACTCGCCCTGGCCCGCCTGCTGTTGGCGGACCCGCCGGTCGTCGTGCTCGACGAGGCGACGGCGGAGGCGGGCAGTTCGGGCGCCCGCCAGCTCGACGAGGCCGCCGAACAGGCCCTGCGCGGCCGTACCGCGCTGGTCGTGGCGCACCGGCTGAGCCAGGCCGCCTCCGCGGACCGGGTGGTCGTCCTCAGCGACGGCCGGGTCGTGGAGAACGGCACGCACGACGAACTCCTCGCCGCCCGGGGCCAGTACGCCGCGCTCTGGCAGGCCTGGTCCGACAGCCGCTCCTCCAGCACCCCCTGAACCCGTCACCCCCCGCCGACCCATCGCGACGAACAGAAGGATCATCCGATGCCCCGCGCCACCAGAGCCTCCCGGCTGTCCGGCCTGCTCGCCTCCGTACTCCTGCTGGCCGTCACGGCGGTGGGCTGCGGCTCCTCCGACTCCGGTTCCGATTCGTCCTCTTCGGAGACGGCGGGTTCGGAGGCGAAGGTCTCCGCCGACGCGTTCCCCGTGACGATCGCTCACAAGTTCGGCAGCACGACGATCAAGTCCGAGCCCAAGCGCATCGTCACCGTCGGCCTCACCGACCAGGACGCCGTGCTCGCCCTGGGCAAGGTGCCGGTCGGCACGACCGAGTGGCTCGGCGGCTACAAGGGCGCCATCGGCCCGTGGGCGACGGACAAGTTGAACGGCGCGGCCGCGCCGACCGTCCTCAAGGACACCGGCACCGGCCCGCAGGTGGAGAAGATCGCCGCCCTGAAGCCCGATCTGATCCTCGCCGTCTACTCGGGCCTGACCAAGGCCCAGTACCAGAGCCTGTCGCAGTTCGCGCCGGTCGTCGCCCAGCCGAAGGCCTACAACGACTACGGCGTGCCGTGGCAGCAGCAGACCGAGGAGATCGGCCAGGCGCTCGGCAAGTCCGCCGAGGCCAAGACCCTGGTGGCGGGCGTCGAGGCCAAGTTCGACGCGGCCAAGAAGGCCAACCCCGCCTTCGCCGGCGCTTCCGCCGTCATGGCCACCCCGTACGAGGGCGTGTTCGTCTACGGCAGCCAGGACCCGCGCTCCCGCCTCCTGTCCGACCTGGGCTTCTCGCTCCCGAAGGACCTCGACAAGGTCATCGGTGACACGTTCGGCGCCAACATCAGCAAGGAGCGCTACGACCTGCTCGACCAGAAGGTCGCCGTGTGGATCGTGCCCGACACCACCACGGCCGTCACCAAGCTGCACGACGACAAGATCTACGGCGACCTGAACGTGGTGAAGCAGGGCCGCGAGGTCTTCGTCAAGGAGACCAGCGACTACGGCAACGCGGTATCCCTGTCTACCGTGTTGAGCATCCCCTACGTCCTGGACCGGCTGGTGCCGCAGCTCGCGGCGGCGGTGGACGGCAAGACGTCGACGAAGGTGGAGCAGCCCGCCTCCTGACTCAACGGAAGGGGGGCCGGCCCGAGTTCACGACTCGGACCGGCCCCCCTTCCGTGTGCTCAGACCCCGTCGACCAGGCTCTTCGGCCGCATGTCCGTCCAGTTGGCCTCGATGTGGTCCAGGCACTCCTGCCGGGCGGCGGGTCCGTGCACGACCGTCCAGCCGGCCGGTACGTCCACGAAGTCCGGCCACAGGCTGTACTGGCCCTCGTCGTTGACGAGGACGGAGTAGACGCCTTCGGGGTTCTCGAACGGGTTGCTCATGTCGGGGGTTCCTTGCCTCTCGTGCGCTGTGGTGGGTAAGTGCGTTTCGGTCAGGGCCTGTTGAGGGCGTCCGCCCGTCGTACGACGGCCTCCAGCGCCCGGAACCAGGTGCGGGCCAGGTCCTGCACCTGCTCCTCGGTGAGGAGTTCGGCCGCGTACGCCCAGTGGGCGCTGAGTTGCGGGCCCTCGGGACGGTTCTCGGTGATGGCGTTGAGGGTCAGGGCGTGGGACATCGGCTGGCCGGGGTCGGCGTCGAGGTCGGCCGCGTCGTCCTCGGGCGCGTAGGACCAGTCGGCCGCGGCCGGGCGGTCAAAGCGGCCCATGTAGTTGAACTCGATCTGCGGCTCGGCGAGTTGGGCGAGCAGCGGACCGGTCCCGGCGTTGAGGTGGCGCAGCAGTCCGTGCCCGATGCCGGCCGCGGGCAGCGCGGTGAGGTGGGCGCGGATCCGGGCCAGGGCCGTGTCCAGCGCGGGGCCGCCCGCGAAGGCGTCCGCCAAGTCGGCCTCGCCCGGGTCGAGTCGTACGGGTACGACACTGGTGAACCAGCCGACCGTACGGGACAGGTCGGCGTCGCCCGCGAGTTGCTCCTCGCGGCCGTGCCCCTCCAGGTCGACCAGGACGGGCCCGCCCGTGCGTTGCGCGCCGAGTGTCCGGGTCCGCCAGTCCCCGACCGCCAGCGCGAACGCGGTGAGCAGGACGTCGTTGACGGTGGCACCGAAGGCGGCCGGGGCACGGCTCAGCAGCGGTTCGGTGAGGTCGGCGGGCAGGGTCAGGGAGAGATGGCGGGTGGTGGCGACGGTGTCCCGGACCGGGTCGAGGGGGCGCGCCAGCGGAAGGCCGGCGCCCTCGGCGAGGGCGGACGTCCACCACGGCAGTTCGTCCTCGGTCGCGGGGTCGGTGGCGCGGGTCCCCAGGAGCCGCGACCAGCGGGCGAGCGACAGCTCCACGGGGGCGAGTTCGGCCGTGTGACCGCCTCGGACCGCTGCCCAGGCGGTGGCCAGGTCGGGCAGGAGCACGCGCCAGGAGACGCCGTCGATCACCAGGTGGTGGACGAGGATCAGCAGCCGCCCGGGCTGTCCGGGTCCGGCGTCGAACCAGACCGCCCGCACCATCGCACCGGCGTCCGGGTCCAGTCCCCCGCGCGCTGTCTCTGCGTGGCGGGAGATGGCGGCGCGCAGTCCGGCCTCGTCACTGCCGCGCACGTCGACGCGGGTGAGCCAGGTGCTCACGTCGGTGTCCCGCGCAGCCGGAACCCGTAGCAACCACTCGGGCTCGCGGGCGAGTTGGGCCCGCAGCATGTCGTGCCGGTCGGCGAGCGCCTTGAGCACGGTCAGCAGGCCGGGTTCGGTGAGGTCGGCGGGGGTCTGGACCAGGGCCGCCTGGTGGTACGCGGCGATGGGGCCGCCGCGCTCCAGCAGGCCGCGCATGATCGGGGTGAGCGGGACGGTGCCGGTGCCGTCGTCGTGGACGGCGTGCCGTTCGCCGGTGCCGAGCGGGACGGCAACTGCCGCCAGTGCGGCCACCGTTCGGTGCTGGAAGACCTGACGCGGGGTGACCCGCAGGCCTGCGGCCCGGGCGCGGGCGACGAGTTGCATCGCGACGATGCTGTCACCGCCGAAGGTGAAGAAGTCGTCGTCCGTGCCGACCGCCTCGGCGGGCAGCCCGAGGGCGTCCGCGAACAGGTCGCGCAGGGTGCGCTCGGCGTCGTTCTCGGGGGCCCGGCCACCGCCCGTCGCGGTGAAGTCCGGGGCGGGCAGGGCGGATCGGTCGAGCTTGCCGTTGGACATCAGCGGCAGCCGGTCGAGGACGACCACCGCGGCCGGGACCATGTAGTCGGGCAGTACGGCGGCTGCGTGGGCGCGCAGAGCGCTCCCGTCCATCTCCTCGGCGACCGCGTAGGCGATCAACTGCCGTATGCCGGGCCGGTGTTCGCGGGCCACCACGACCGTCTGAGTGACGGCAGGGTGGGAGTCCAACGCGGCCTCGATCTCCGCGAGTTCGATGCGGAAGCCGCGGATCTTGACCTGGTCGTCGGTGCGGCCGGCGAACTCGAGCTGGCCGTCCTCGGTCCAGCGGGCGAGGTCGCCGGTGCGGTACATACGGGTGCCCGGTGCGCCGTACGGGTCGGCGACGAAGCGTTCGGCGGTGAGGTCGGGCCGGTCGAGGTAGCCGCGGGCCAGGCCGGGTCCCGACAGGTACAACTCGCCGGTGACACCGGGCGGTACCGGCCGCAGCGCGCTGTCGAGGACGTAGGCCCGGGACTCGTGGACGGGGCGTCCGACGACCGGGGTGGCGCTGTCGCGGACCCGGCCGACGAGCGCGTCGACGGTGGCCTCGGTGGGGCCGTACAGGTTGAACGCCTCGGTGTCCGGCAGCGCGGCGAGCCGCGTCCACAGCGACTCGGGTACGGCCTCGCCGCCGAAGCCGACCACGGCGAGCGGGCAGTCGCCCTCGGTGCCGATCAGTCCGCTGTCCGCCATCTGCGCGAGCAGCGACGGCGTGACCTCGATGAAGTCGATGCCCCGGCCGCGGATGAACTCGGCGAGGAGTTCGGGGTCACGGCGGGTCTCGTCGTCCGCGATGTGCAGCGCGTGCCCGTCCAGCAGCCACAACTGCGGCTGCCAGGAGGCGTCGAAGGAGAACGACCAGGCGTGGCCGACCCGCAGGCGCCGGAGTCCGGTGCGTTCCCTGGCCACCTGGTGCAGGTCGTGACGGTGGCTGTGGAAGAGGTTGGCGATGCCTCGCTGGGTGACGACGACGCCCTTGGGGCGGCCGGTGGAGCCCGAGGTGTAGATGACGTAGGCGGGGTGGTCGGGGCCGGGGGCGACGGGTTCCGCCTGCGGCAGTCCGTCGGCCGGGGCGTCAAGTCGCAGGACGGGTACGTCCGTTGGCGGCAGCGTGGCGGCGGTCTCGCCCGTGGCCAGGATCAGCACGGGGCGGGCGTCGTCGAGCATGCCGGTCAGGCGGGAGGCGGGAAGGTCGGGGTCGAGGGGCAAGTAGGCGGCGCCCGCCTTCATCACGGCGAGGATCGCGGCGATGTGGTCGACGGTGCGGGGCAGCGCGAGCGCCACGATCCGCTCGGGACCCGCGCCGTGTCCGGCGAGGGTGCGCGCCAACTGGTCTGTGCGGGAGTCGAGTTCGGCGAAGGTGTAGGTCGTACGGCCATCCGTGACGGCGATCGCGTCCGGGCCTGCGGCGGCCTGTGCGGCGAACAACTCGGGGACCGTGCCGAGGCGTTCGGCCTCCGGGAGCGCGGTGTCGTTCCAGCTCTCCAGGACGGTGTGCAGATCGGCGGGGCCGAGCAGGTCGAGGCGTCCGACGGGGCGGTCGGGGTCGGCCGCCATCCCGGTGAGGAGGGTGGTCAGGGCGTCCGAGATCCGTCGTACGACGGCCGGTTGGAACAGGGCCGGGCGGAACTCGGCGGTCAGCCGCAGCCGGTCGGCGGGCTCGACGGCCCAGGCGAACGGGTAGTGGGTGGAGTCCTCGTGGTCGCGGACGCTGACGCGCGGACCGTCGCCCGACTCCTCCGCGTCGGCCACGGGGTACGACTCGAACACCACGAGGGTGTCGAAGAGTTCACCGAGTCCGGCGGCCCGCTGGATGTCGGCGAGACCGAGGTGCTGGTGGGCGATGAGGGCGGACTGCTCGTCCTGGAGCCGTGTGAGCAGTGCGGCGGTGCTCTCCTCCGGGCGGACGTTCACCCGTACCGGCACAGTGTTGATGAACAGGCCGATCATCGACTCGGCACCGGCCAGTTCGGGCGAGCGTCCGGCGACGGTGGCGCCGAACACCACGTCGTTGCGCCCGGTGAGCCGGCCGAGGAGTACACCCCAGGCGGCCTGGACAAGGGTGTTGACGGTGACGCCCCGACGCCGTGCGAACGCCTCCAGCTCCGCAGTGCGGTCCGGGTCCAACTCCACTGTGTGGGTGCTGGGTACGACGGCGGCGCGGTCGGGGTCGACAGGCGCGAGCCGGGTCGGCTCGGCCAGCCCGCCGAGCGCCTCGGCCCACGCGGCGGCGGAGGCGGCCGGGTCCTGGGCGGCGAGCAGCCGCAGGTGTTCGCGGTAGGGGGCGGGCGCGGCCGGAGTGCGGCCCTCGTAGCGCGCCCACAGTTCGGCGGTGAGCAGCGGCAACGACCAGCCGTCCAGCAGGAGGTGCTGGTGCGAGAGCACGAGCCGGTGCCGGTCCGGACCGAGCTTGGCCAGCAACAGCCTTAGCAGTGGCGGCTGTTCGGGGTCGAAGCGTCGCCGCTCCTGGACGAGCAGCCGCTCCCACTCCCGCGGGTCGTCGGTCAGGTCGAGCTGTCGCCACGGCAGTACGGCCGTCCGCGGTACGACGGCGACGGGCCGCCCGGAGGACAGGTGCCGGAAGCCGCTGCGCAGGTTCTCGTGTGCGTCGAGCACGGACTGTGCGGCGGTGTGCAACCGGTCGGCGTCCAGGGGGCCTTCGAGGTCGTAGGAGACCTGGACGGTGTAGACGTCCGGTCCGTCGTCGCCGGAGTCGAGGGCGGCGTGGAAGAGCAGGCCGGCCTGGAGCGGGGAGACGGGCAGGACCTCGGTGCCGGCGGGCAGGGCGGAGAGTTCGGCGCGCTCGTCGTCGGTGAGGTCGAGCAGCACGGCGTCGTCGGCGCGCTCGGCGGTGACCGTTGTGGCGGTGACGGTGGCCAGCCCCGCGGCCGACTTGTGGCGGAAGACGTCACGCGGGCTGAAGGTGAGCCCGGCGGCGCGGGCCCGGGCGACCAGCTGCATGGCGACGATGCTGTCGCCGCCGAGGGTGAAGAAGTCGTCCTCGACACCGACGCGTTCGAGACCGAGGACGTCCGCGACGAGCGCGCAGAGGGTCTCCTCGAGCGCCGTTCGCGGCCGGGTGTCGGTGACCTCGGCGGCGAAGTCGGGAGCGGGCAGGGCGCGTCGGTCCAGCTTGCCGTTGGGGGTGAGCGGGAGCGCGTCCAGGGTGACGACGGCGGCCGGGACCATGTGGTCGGGCAGCGAACGGGCGGTGTGGGCGCAGAGTTCGGCCGATCCGGCCGGGGTGCCGACTGGTACGACGTACGCCACGAGCCGTTGGTCCCGTACGAGGACGGTGGCGTGCGCGACGCTCTCGTGCGCGGCCAACACGCTCTCGATCTCGCCGAGTTCGATCCGGAAACCGCGCAGCTTGACCTGGTCGTCGGCGCGGCCGAGGTACTCCAGCTCCCCGTCCCTGCTCCAGCGGGCCAGGTCGCCGGTGCGGTACATACGGGCGCCGGGTCCGGTGGCGTAGGGGTCGGCGACGAAGCGTTCGGCGGTCAGGCCGGAGCGGCCCAGGTAGCCGCGCGCCAACTGGACGCCGGCCAGGTACAGCTCACCGGCCACGCCCGGCGGTACCGGGTTCAGGGCGGCGTCGAGGACGTAGGTGCGGGTGTTCCACACCGGGCGGCCGATCGGCACGGTGATCGGGTCGGCGGTGACCTCGTGGGCGGTGACGTCGACCGACGCCTCGGTGGGGCCGTAGAGGTTGTGCAGACGTGCGGTCGGCAGGACCTGGTGGAAACGTGCGGCCAGCGGGGCGGGCAACGCCTCGCCGCTGCACATGACTTGGCGCAGGCCGGCGCAGTCGGCCGCGGTGGGTTCGTCGAGGAAGGCGCGCAGCATCGACGGTACGAAGTGGGCCGTGGTGATGTGCTGACGCTTGATCAGTTCGGCGAGGTAGACGGGGTCCTGGTGGCCTTCGGGGCGGGCCACGACGAGGGTCGCGCCGGTGATGAGCGGCCAGAAGAACTCCCACACCGACACGTCGAACCCGGCCGGGGTCTTCTGCAGGACGCGGTCCTCGGCGTCGAGGCGGTAGGTGTCCTGCATCCACAACAGGCGGTTGGTGATGCCCTGGTGGGGGACCGTGACGCCCTTGGGGCGGCCGGTGGAACCCGAGGTGTAGATGACGTAGGCGGGGTGGCGGGGGTCGTGGGCGGTGGGCAGGGGTGCGTGTGCCGGGTGGTCGGGGGTGCCGTACGTGTCGATGGTCAGGGTGGGCACGTCGGTGTCCGGGAGGGTGACGCCGTCCGTGGTGACCAGGCAGACCGGGCGGGCGTCGGCGAGCGTGTAGGCGAGACGGTCGGCCGGGTAGCCGGTGTCGAGGGGGAGGTAGGCGGCACCCGCGCGGTGAACCGCGAGGAGTGCGATCACGAGGGCGAGGGAGCGCGGCAGGGCGACGGCCACTACGGCCTCCGCCCGCGCACCGTGCGCGGCGAGGGTGTGCGCCAACTTCTCCACCCGCAGGTCGAGTTCGGCGTAGGTGAGGGCGGTGTCCTCGAAGACGACGGCCGTTGCCTCGGGGGTGCGGGCTACCTGGCAGCGGAACAGCTCGGGCAGGGTGAGGTCGGGGACGGTCCTGGTGGTGGCGTTCCAGTCGGAGAGGACGCGGGCGCGTTCGTCGTCGCGGAGGACGCCGAGGGAGGCGAGGCGTCGGTCCGGGGCGGTGGCGACCTGCGCGAGCAGTGACTCCAGGCGTTCGGCGAGGAGTTGGGCGGTCGACTCGTCGAAGAGGTCGGCGCTGTACTCGATCCAGCACCGCATGCCGTTCTCGCCCTGTTCTACGAAGTCGAAGCTGAGGTCGAACTTGGCGCCCTGCTGGCCGAGTTCCTCGCGGCGGGCGGTCAGGCCGGGCAGGGCGGGGGTGGCGCCCTCGTCGTCGAGGTGGACGACCATCACCTGGAACAGCGGGTGCCGGGCCAGCGAGCGGGCCGGGTTGACCGCCTCGACCAGGCGCTCGAAGGGCAGGTCCTGGTGTTCGTAGGCGGCGAGGTCGGTGTTCCGGATTCGGGCGAGCAGCTCGGCGAAGGTGGGGTCGCCGGACAAGTCGGTGCGCAGGACAAGGGTGTTGACGAAGAACCCGACCAGGTCCTCGAGGCTTTCGTCGGCCCGTCCGGAGATCGGTGCGCCGAGCGGGATGTCGTCCCCGGCGCCGAGGCGGTGCAGCAGCGCGGCGACGGCGGCCTGGGTGACCATGAACATACTGACGCCGTGGCTGCGGGCCAACGCGCGCAGTTGTCGCGTCTGTTGGGCGTCGAGGGTCAGTCCGACCGCGCCGCCCCGGTGGCTGCTCTCCAGCGGGCGGGGGCGGTCGGTGGGTAGCGCGAGTTCGTCCGGGAGGCCCGCCAATGCCGTCTGCCAGTAGGCGAGTTGACGGGACTGGCGGCTGTCCGGGGCGTCGGCCTCACCGAGGGCCTCGCGGTGCCAGAGGGCGTAGTCGGCGTACTGCACCGGCAGCGCAGCCCAGGCAGGCGTCCGCCCCTCGCGGCGGGCTTCGTACGCGGTGGCCAGGTCCCGCCACAGCGGTCCGTCGGACCACTGGTCGCCGGCGATGTGGTGCAGCACCAGGAGAAGAACGTGCTGGTCCTCGGCCAGCTCGAACACGTGGGCGCGCAGAGGGAGTTCACGGTCGATGTCGAAGCCGAGCGCGGCGGCCTCGGCGAGCCGGTCGGGCAGTTCGGTCTCGGTTGCCCGGCTGTGGTGAAGGGGCACCGAGGCCTGGTCCAGTACCACCTGGTGGGGGCGGCCGTCCCGCTCGGGGAAGACCGTGCGGAGGCTTTCGTGCCGTAGGGCCACGTCGTCCAGGGCGGCGGCCAGCGCGTCCCGGTCGAGCGCGCCGGTCAACCGCCAGGCAGCCGGGATGTTGTACGTGCCTCCCGGACCCTCGATGCGGTGCAGCAGCCAGAGGCGCTGCTGGGCGTAGGAGAGCGGGAGTTCGTCGGGACGGTCGGTGGGGACGAGGGCGGGCAGTCCGCCGGCCCGGTCGTCGAGGCGGGCGGCGAGCAGTGCGGGGGTGGACGCCTCGAAGACGGTACGGACGGTGAGGTCGGCCCCAAGTGCCGTACGAACGCGGCTGACCAGACGCATGGCGAGCAGGGAGTGACCGCCGAGCGTGAAGAAGTCGTCGTCTGTGCCGACGCGTTCGAGACCGAGGACGTCGCCGAAGAGCCCGGCGAGAATCTCCTCGCGCGGGCTGCGGGGCGACGTGCTCGTGTCCGTGCCGGTGGCCGTCGTGAAGTCGGGGGCGGGCAGGGCGGCGCGGTCGAGCTTGCCGTTGGGGGTCAGCGGCAGCGCGTCCAGCGCGACGAAGGCGGCGGGCACCATGTGGGCGGGGAGAGCGGCGGCGGTGTGGGCGCGGAGGGCAGCGGCGTCCAGTGGCCGTGCGGAGGTGCGAGCGCGCGATGCGTTCTCGTCCGTCGGGTCGTCGGTCGTACCTGCGCGAATCGCCAGCGCTTCCACCGGCTCGGCGGCTGTGTAGGCACGGCTCGCCGTCCCGTCCTGCGGGCCAGCCGCCGTGCGGGCGCCCGACGCGTTCTCGTCCGCCGACGCCTCGGCCGAACCTCCGCGAACCTCCGTCGCGTCCACCAGCCCGGCGACCGTGCCGGCGCGGTTCTCCGTCCCCTCCTGCGCGCCGACCACCGCGCGAGCGCCCGCCGCATTCTCATCCGCCGGCTCGACGGCCGCGTCCGCACGGTTCGACATCCCGTCCTGCGAGCCGACCGCCACGCGACCGCGCGACGCATTCTCGTCCGCCGACGCCTCGGCCGAACCTCCGCGAACCTCCGTCGCGTCCACCAGCCCGGCGACCGTGCCGGCGCGGTTCTCCGTCCCCTCCTGCGGGCCGACCACCGTGCAAGCGCCCGACGCATTCTCATCCGCCGACGCCTCGGCCGAACCTCCGCGAACCTCCGTCGCGTCCACCAGCCCGGCGACCGTGCCGGCGCGGTTCTCAGTCCCCTCCTGCGCGCCGACCACCGCGCGACCGCGCGACGCCGTTTCGTCCAGCGGGCCGACGGGCGCACCGACGCGGAGTCCGCCGTCCCCGGCCGGGACCACGTACGCCACCAGGCGTTGCTCCCGGACCACCACGACGGCGTGTGCGACGGACGGGTGCGTGGTCAACACGTCCTGGATCTCGCCGGGTTCGACGCGGAAGCCGCGCACCTTCACCTGGTCGTCGGTGCGGCCGAGGTATTCGATCGTCCCGTCGGTGTTCCAGCGGGCCAGGTCGCCGGTGCGGTACACCCGGGTGCCGGGGGCGCCGTACGGGTCGGCGATGAAGCGCTCGGCGGTCAGGGCGGGTCGGTCGAGGTAGCCGCGCGCGAGCTGGATGCCCGCGAGGTACAGCTCGCCCGGGACGCCGGGCGGCACGGGGCGCAGGGCGGCGTCGAGGACGTAGGTGCGGGTGTTCCACACCGGGCGGCCGATCGGCACGCTCTGTGCGTCCGGGCCGATCTCCACGGCCGTCACGTCGACCGAGGCCTCGGTCGGGCCGTAGAGGTTGTGGAGTTCGGTGGTGGTCAGGATGTCGTGGAAGCGGTGGGTGAGGGCGACGGGCAGGGCCTCGCCGCTGCACATCACGCGGCGCAGGCCGGTGCAGTCTGCTGCCGCCGGTTCCTCCAGGAAGAGTTGGAGCATGGAGGGCACGAAGTGGGCGGTGGTGACGCCCTGTTCGCGGATCAGGCGGGCGAGGTAGGCCGGGTCGCGGTGGCCCTCGGGGCGGGCGACGACCAGGGTCGCGCCGGTGATCAGGGGCCAGAAGAACTCCCACACCGACACGTCGAAGCTGGACGGCGTCTTCTGCAACACCCGGTCGGCGGCGGTGAGTTCGTACGCGTCCTGCATCCACAGCAGCCGGTTGACGATGCCCTCGTGCGGGACGACGACGCCCTTGGGGCGGCCGGTCGAGCCAGAGGTGTAGATGACGTACGCCGGGCTCGACGGGTCGTAGGACGTGGGGAGTTGGGCCTCGGGGCCGGTCGGCAGGGTGTCGCGGACGACATACACCGGGCGGGCGTCCTCGACCATGAGGGCGAGGCGGTCCTCCGGGTAGTCGGGGTCGAGCGGGAGGTAGGCGGCGCCGGCGCGGTGGACGGCGAGCAGGGCGACTACGAGTTCGAGTGAGCGCGGGAGAGCCACGGCCACGGTCTGCTCGGGGCCCGCGCCGAGCGCGGCCAACACCCCGGCCGTGCGCTCGACTTGGGCGTCCAGCTCCGCATACGTCAGCCGCTGCCCCTCGAAGACGAGGGCCGTGGCGTCAGGGGTGCGGACCACCTGGGCGCGGAAGAGTTCCGGGAGGCTGGTGGCCGGGACGGGGTGCTCGGTGGCGTTCCACTCCCCCAGGACCAGGGCGCGTTCGGTGTCCTCCAGGAGGTCGAAGTCCCTTACCGCGCGGTCGGGTTCGGCCGCCGCATGGTCCAGTAGGCGGGCCATGCGGCCGGCGATGCGTTCGGCGGTCGACTCGTCGAAGAGGTCGGTCGCGTACTCCAGGAGCAGGACCACCCGGTCGCGGCCGGTCTCGTCGACGAACGTGAAGTGGAGGTCGAACTTGGCCATCCCGGTGTCCATGTCGAACCACTCGGTCCCGAGGCCGAGCACGTCCGGGTCGCCGTCGGGGCGGTGGTGGTAGCCGAGCATGACCTGGAAGAGCGGGTTGCGGCCCGCCACGCGGGGCGGGTTGAGGGCCTCCACGACCCGGTCGAAGGGCAGGTCCTGGTACTCGAAGGCCGCGAGGGACGACTCCCTTACCCGGCCCAGGAGTTCGCGGAAGGTCAGCTTGTCGCCGGAGACATCGGTGCGCAGGACCAGGGTGTTGACGAAGAAGCCCACCAGGTCGGCGAGGGCCTCGTCGGTGCGGCCGGCGATCGGGGCGCCGAGCGGGATGTCGTCGCCCGCGCCGAGCCGGTTCAGGAGTGCGGCGGTGGCCGCCTGGAACAGCATGAACATGCTGGTGCCGGTGGCGTTGGTGAGGTCACGCAGGGCGTGGCCGGTGGCGGTGGGCAGTTCCAGACGGACCTTGCCGCCGTGGCCGGTCGGCTCGGCGGGGCGCGGTCGGTCGGCGGGCAGGGCGAGTTCGTCGGGCAGACCACTCAAGGCCTCGGCCCAGTGCGCGAGTTGGGCTTCACCCGTGTGCGCGAGGAGGTCGTCCTGCCAAAGCGTGTAGTCGGCGTACTGCACCGGCAGCGGCGCCCAGTCGGGTGCCCGCCCTTCCCTGCGGGCCGCGTAGGCGGTGTCGAGGTCGGCGAGGAAGGGACGGTCTGACCACTCGTCGGTGGTGATGTGGTGCAGGACGACGGCCACCACGTGCTCGTCCGGGCCGAGCCTGAACACCTCGCAGCGCAGCGGGAGTTCGGTGGTGAGATCGAAGGGGCGACGCTGGGCCCCCTCGATCAGCGCGGGCAGGTCGCCCTCCGCGCAGACGACGACCGTGCAGGACGGGTCCACCTCTTCCGCCGGGACGACCCGCTGGTACGGCTCTCCCTCATGCGTCGGGAACACCGTCCGCAGCGCCTCGTGCCGTCCGGCGACGTCCCGCAGGGCGGCGGTCAGTGCCTCGGTGTCGAGGGTGCCGCGCAGGCGGAAGACCAGCGGGAAGTTGTAGGCGACGCCACTGCCGGTGATCTCCTCGACGAGCAACAGCCGTCGCTGGGCGGCCGACAGGGGGATGCGGGCGGGCCGGTCGGCGACGGGCGTGACCGCCGGACGGGCCGGGCTCGCCGCGTCAGCACGACCCGCGAGCAGGGCGGGAGTCGGGGCTTCGAACAGGTCACGGATGGCGAGTTCGGCGCCGAGCTCGGTGCGGGCGCGGCTGACCAGCCGAGTCGCGAGGAGTGAATGACCGCCCAGGTCGAAGAAGTTGTCCTCCGCGCCGACCTCGGGCAGGCCCAGCACCTCGGCGAACAGGCGGCAGAGCACCTCTTCCTGCGGGGTGCGCGGGCCGCGTCCACCGCCGAGGGCGACGGCGGGTTCGGCGTCGGGCAGGGCGCGGACGTCGAGCTTGCCGTTGGCGTTCATGGGCAGGCCGTCGACGGTGACGAAGGCCGACGGGACCATGTAGTCGGGCAGTTCGCGGCCCAGGTCCTCACGCAGACGGCGTACGAGCGCGCTCGCCTCGCGGGCGGCGGTGGGGTCGTTGGCATAGGGGTGTGTACCGCCGCCGGGCTTGAACAGGCCGCCGGTCAGGCGGAGTTCGGACGCCTTCAGGAAGACGGCGTCGTACGTCCCCTGCCGCTCCGACCAGGTGGTCAGCACCTGGTATCCCGCCGCCGTACCCAACTCGTGCAGGTGCTCGGAGTCGACGCCCGTCTCGGTCGTACGACCGTCGGGAATGCCGGTGAAGCGGAGCGCCTCGGGGCGTTCGCCGCGCGGTCGTTCACCAGCTGTCCCCGTCGCGGACCAGTTGCCGTCGAGGAGTTGACCGATCGCCTCGGCCGACGACCAGTCTCCGCACAGGAGTTCACCGATGGTGTTGCCCGTGGCCCAGTCGACGGACGGGATGTTGTCCAGGCGGACGTCCGGGTCGTCGGCGTAGAGGACGACGTCGTAGCGGTGCCGGGACAGCTCGTTGTGGTGCTCGGCGCGCTTGGTGCGGAGGTCGACGCCGTAGCCGAGGGTGGTGAAGTAGTCGGGGTCTACGAGGAGTTCCTTCTCCAGGCGCAGTCCGCGCTCCACCGCCCGCTCCAGATCCGCTTCGGCGGTGCCCCTCGCGCGCTGGATCTCGGTGTGGAAGGTGCCGGCGAGCCGCAGGTTGCGGACGTCGCCGACGAACAGGGCGCCGCCGGGCGCGAGCAGGTCCATCAGGCCGTGTATGACGGTGGTGAGGTGGTCGATGCTCGGGAAGTACTGGATGACGGAGTTGATGACGATCGTGTCGAAGTAGGCGAACGGCAGGCCGCTCAGGTCCTCGGCCGGGCGGCAGCGGAGTTCGACCTTGGCGGCGAGGGCGGGGTCGCGCCGCACCTCCTCGCCGATCTTGCGGATGACGGGGGCGGCGAAGTCGGTGGCCCAGTAGGCCTCCGAGTCCGGGGCGAGCCGTGACAGCAACAGGCCTGATCCGACGCCGACTTCGAGGATGCGGCGGGGCTTGAGGGCGCCGATGCGGGCGAGGGTGGCCTCGCGCCACTCGTGCATCTCCTCGAAGGGGATGGGCCGGCCGTCGTAGGAGCTGTCCCAGCCGTCGTACTGCTCGGTGAAGACGGCGGTGCCGATCTCCTCGTACTCGTCGGAGTAGATCTCCTGCCACTCCCCCACCTGCGCGGCCTCGGCGGCGGTGCGCTCGGACGGGTCGGCGCCGGAGGGCACGACGTAGCCGACGAGGCGTTCGTCGCGGACGACCACGGCGGCCTGGGAGACGAGCGGATGGCGGCTGAGGGCGGTCTCGATCTCGCCGGGTTCGATGCGGTAGCCGCGGATCTTGACCTGGTCGTCGGTGCGCCCGAGGAAGTCGAGGTTGCCGTCGGGGTTGCGACGGACCAGGTCGCCCGTGCGGTACATGCGCTCGCCGGGCTCGCCGAACGGGTCGGCGACGAAGCGCTCGGAGGTCAGCGCGGGCCGGTCCAAGTAGCCCCGGGCCAGGCCGATTCCGGCGATGTACAGCTCACCGGGGACGCCGTCGGGCACCGGGCGCAGCCAGGCGTCGAGGATGTGGGCGCGGGTCCCGCGGATGGGCTTGCCGACGGTCGGGGTGTCGCTGTCGAGGGTGCCGCCGCCGAGGGTGTTGATGGTGTACTCGGTCGGCCCGTACAGGTTGTAGCCGTACGTGCCCTCGGTGTCGCGCAGGGCCGTCCACACCGTCTCCGGGACGGCCTCGCCGCCGAGGAGCACGAGTGGCGGGACGTGGCCTTCCAGCAAGCCCTGCTCGATCAACAGCCGCGCATACGTGGGCGTGACGTTGACGACGTCGACGCGGTGCTGCTCGCAGTAGGCGACCAGCGCCTCGGCGTCACGCCTCAACTCCTCGTCGCAGACGTGCACTTCGTGGCCCTCGACCAGCCAGAGCAACTCCTCCCACGACATGTCGAAGGCGAAGGACACGGTGTGCGCGATGCACAGGCGTCGGCCGCCGGCCGAGGCGATGGCAGGCTCGAAGATCTCCTTCTGGTGGTTCAACTGCATGTTCGTCAGGCCCCGGTAGGGGGTGACGACGCCCTTGGGGCGGCCGGTCGAGCCGGAGGTGTAGATGACGTAGGCGGGGTGTTCGAGGCTGAAGCGACGGCGGACGGCACTGTCCGGCTGATCGGCCAACTCCCCCTTGATTGAAGGGTCGTCGAGCAGGACACGCGCCATCTCGCCGTCCAGCGTGGCCGATACGACCGTGGTGCTCAGCAGCAGGAGCGGGCGGGCGTCGGCCAGCATCAGGGACAGACGGTCGGCCGGGTGGTCCAACTCCAGTGGCAGGTAGGCCGCTCCGGTGCGCAGGACCGCGAAGAGGGCGACCACCATGTCGAGGGAGCGCGGCAGGGCAAGGGCGACGACCCTCTCGGGACCCGCGCCCCGGTCGATCAGCAGCCGGGCCATCCGGTTGACCGCGGCGTCGAGTTCGGCGTACGTCATGCTGCGCTCGCCGAAGACCAGGGCCCGCTCGTCCGGGGTGCGTTCGGCCTGCGCGGCCAGCAGATCGGCGATGGTGTCCTCGGGGTCAGGGACACGGCTGGCCGCCGACTCCCGCCGTAGCGCCTCGACTTCGGCGGGAAGGAGCGCGTCGAGGGAGCCGACCGGAGCCGTGAGGTCGGTGGTGAGACGGTCGACGAGCAGCGCGAAGCGGTCGAGGAGGGCCTGCGCCCGGGCAGTTGGGACGAGGTCGGGGCGGTGGGTGAGGGTGACGGCGATCTCGCGGCCGGGGGTGATGACGAGGTTGGCCGGGTAGTGGGTGGCGTCGACGTTGGCGACGGCCGTGGCGCCGTGCCGGGTCTTCAGGTCGGCGAGCCGTTCCTCGGTGTCGTTGTTGCGCAGCACGAACAGCGTGTCGAAGAGCTTGCGGTGTCCGGTCTCGGCCTGGAGGACGCCGAGGCTGAGGTGCTCGTACGGCATGAGGTCGAGGCGTTCGCCCTGGATACGGCGGAGCAGGTCGAGGACCGGTTCGGCGGGGTCGAGGGCGATACGGGTCGGGACGGTGTTGAGGAACAGGCCGATGATGTCGCCGACGTCCGGGACCTCGCTGGGGCGCCCTGCGACGGTGGTGCCGAACACGACGTCGGCGCGGCCGGTCGCGGAGGCGAGGGTGAGTCCCCAGGCCGCGTTGAGGATGGTGTTGAGGGTCAGACCGTGGGCCGGGGCCAACTCGCGGAGCCGGTCGCCCAGTTCGGCGGGGAGACGGGTGTCGAGCTGGTCGGGGATGACCGGTTCGAGGCCGTCGGCGGCGGTGGGTGCGAGCAGGGTCGGCTCGTCGAGACCGGCGAGCGCGGTGCGCCAGGCGGTCGTGGCGACCGAGTCGTCCTGCTCCTCAAGCCAGGTCAGGTAGTCGCGGTAACTGCCGGGCGTGGGCAGGGTGTTGGCGTTGCCGCCCGTCTCGTAGAGGGCGAACAGCTCGTCGAGGAACAGCCAGGCCGACCAGCCGTCCCAGAGGATCAGATGACGGCCGATGACGAGCCGGTCGCCGCGCTCCGCGCCGAGGCGGAGCAGGAGCAGCCGGAAGAGCGGGGGCGCGGACAGGTCGAAGCGGCGGTTGCGCTCGGCGTCCGTCAACTCCCGTAGCAGTACATCCTGTTCGGCTGCCGGAAGGAGCGAGAGGTCGACTTCTTCGAGGGGAATCTCCGGGTCCTCGACGATGAACTGCACCGGCTGGTCGAGGCCGTCGCTGGTGAAGCCGGCGCGCAGGCCCGGGTTGCGGTCGAGGAGGGTGCGAACGGCCGCGCGCAGACGGGTGGTGTCGAGGCGGGTGGCGAAGTCGAAGGTCTCGTGGACGGTGTAGACGTCCAACGCGCCTTCGTCGTAGGCCGAGTGGAAGAACAGGCCCTCCTGGAGGGGGGCCAGCGGCCAGACGTCGGCGACCTCGGCCGGAGCGGCTACCGCGCGGACGCGGGCGTGCTCGGCCTCGGTGAGGGTGAATGCCTCGACTCGGCCTCCCAGCAAGGCCGTTGTGGTGCCGGCCGCCGCCGCGAGCGCGGCCGGTGTGCGGTGCGTGAACACGTCGCGCGGGCTCAGCTCCAGGCCCGCCGCGCGGGCGCGGCTCGCGACGCCGATGGAGCTGATGCTGTCGCCGCCGAGGCGGAAGAAGTCGTCGTCGGGACCCGCGTCCTCGATACCGAGGACGGCCGCGAAGATCTCGGTGAGCTGCTGCTCCAACAGCCCTTCGGGCAGGCGGCGTTCGGCGCGCTCGGCCTCGGGCGCGGGCAGCGCGGCCTGGTCGAGCTTGCCGCTGGGGGTGAGCGGGAGGTCGGCGAGGACGACGTACGCCTCCGGGACCAGGGGTGCGGGCAGGACGTCGGCGAGGGCCGCACGCAGGTCGGCGGGGTCGAGGGTGACACCGGACGCCGGGACCGCGTAGGCGATGAGCCGCTGTTCGCGGATGACGACGGCGCCCCGCGCCACTGCGGGGATTCGAGTCAACTCGGCCTCGATCTCGCCGAGTTCGACGCGGTTGCCGCGCAGCTTGACCTGCCGGTCGGTGCGGCCGAGGTAGTCGATCGTGCCGTCGGGGCGGCGGCGTACGAGGTCGCCGGTGCGGTACATGCGGGCGCCGGGCTCGGTGGCGTACGGGTCGGCGACGAAGCGGTCGGCGGTGAGCGCGGGGCGCCGGTGGTAGCCGCGGGCCAGCTGGACGCCGGTCAGGTACAGCTCGCCGGGGACGCCGTCCGGGACCGGGCGCAGGCAGGTGTCGAGGACGCGCAGGCCGGTGTTCCACACGGGCCGGCCGATGGGCACGGTGGTGTCGGGCGAGCCGTCGTAGGGGTGGTACGTCACGTCGACGGCGGCCTCGGTGGGGCCGTAGAGGTTGTACAGCGGGACGCCGGTCAGTTCGTGCCAGCGGTGGGCGGCGGACCCGGACAGGGCCTCGCCGCTGCTGAAGACGCGGCGCAGGCTGTTCGCCCATGCCGGGTCGGCGGTGACCTCGTCGGAGGTGAGGAAGGCCTCCAGCATCGACGGCACGAAGTGCATGGTGGTGATGCCCTCGGCCTGGATGAGGCGGGCCAGATAGGCGGGGTCGCGGTGGCCGTCCGGGGCGGCGAGGACGACGGCGGCGCCTTCGCGCACCGCCCAGAAGAACTCCCAGACGCTCACGTCGAAGCTGGACGGCGTCTTCTGCAACACCCGGTCGTCTGCGGCGAGTTGGTAAGCGCCCTGCATCCAGGCGAGCCGGTTGCCGATGGCTCGGTGGGTGACCACGACGCCCTTGGGGCGGCCGGTGGAGCCGGAGGTGTAGATGAGGTAGGCGGGGTCGTCCGGCCGGGCAGCCTCAGGGACCCCGCCGAAGAGGGCCTCCTCGCCATCCACGTCCACCCGCAGCACGTCCAGGCCCTCGACCGAGGGGAGCCGGTCCGCGTCCCGTTCCGTCGTGACGACCGTGGTCGCGCCCGAGTCGGCCAGCATGTAGGCGAGTCGCTCGGCCGGGTAGTCCAGGTCGAGGGGCAGATAGGCGGCCCCCGACTTCAGGACGCCCAGCAGCGCCACCATCAGCTCCGCCGAGCGGGGTACGGCGACGGCGACGAACCGTTCGCGGCCGGCGCCCTTGGCCCGCAGTCGGGCGGCCAATTCCTCGGCCCGGGCGTCGAGTTCGGCGTAGGTCAGGGTCGTACCGTCGAAGACGACGGCCGTCGCGTCCGGAGTTCGCGCGGCCTGTACGGCAAAGGAGTCGGCCAGCGTGGTGGCTGGGACCGGTCGGGCCTCCCCCGCCGGGTGGGCGCCGGTCAGCTCGTCCGGGGTGAGCAGGTCGAGGTCGGCGACGCGGGCGCCGGGGTCGTCGGCCAGGGCGTGCAGGACGAGGGTGAGCCGGTCGGCGAGGGACTGTACGGCGTCGGCGTCGAGGCGCCCGGCGTGGTGCTTGAGGCGCAGGTCGAGGCGGCGGCCGGGCTTGACGATGAGGGCGAGGGGGTAGTGCACGGCGTCGTGGAAGGCGTGTCCGGCGACGGCGATCGTGCCGGTGGGGTCGGTGATGCCGGGGGCGCCCTCGCCGCCGGGGTAGTTCTCGAACACCACGAGGGTGTCGAAGAGTTCGCCGTCGCCCGCGTGGCCGGTGGCGCGCTGGATGTCGGCGAGACCGAGGTGCTGGTGGTCGAGGAGCGCGCTCTGCTCGTCCTGGAGCCGGTCGAGGAGCGCGCCCAGGGTGTCTCCGGGGGCCCAACGCAGACGGGTGGGCAGGGTGTTGATGAACAGGCCGATCATCGACTCGATGCCGTCGACGGCGGCGTCGCGACCGGCGACCGTCGTACCGAACAGGACGTCCTGGCGGCCCGTCATCCGGCCGACGAGCAGGCCCCAGGCGCCCTGGACGAGCGTGCCGAGGGTGACTCCGCGTTCACGGGCGCGGGCGGTGAGCCGCGAGGTGATCCGCTCGGTCAACTCGACGCGGATCTGCGCGGGTTCGAGGGGTCCGGCGGGCGCGGGCGCCTCGACCAGGCGGGTGGGCTCGTCGACGCCGGCGAGCGCGGTGCGCCAGGCGGCGCGGGCCGCGTCGCGGTCGGCTCCGGCGATCCGGCGGAGGTAGCCGCGATAGGGGGCGACTTCGGGAAGGGGGGTGGGGTTCTCGCCGTAGAGGGCGAGGAGTTCGCGGTGCAGGACGGGCAGGGACCAGCCGTCCGCGACGATGTGATGGAACGTCAGGACCAGTCGGCTGCGGTCCTCGCCGAAGCGGACGAGGGCGCAGCGGATCAGCGGCGGGTGGGCGAGGTCGAAACGGTGGGCGCGTTCGTCGGCGGCGACGGCATCGGCGAGGGTGCGGCGGACCGTGGGGTCCCCCTGTGCGGACAGGTCGACTTCGTGCCAGGGCAGTTCGAGGTCGGAGGCGATGAGCTGCACCGGGCGGCCGTCGGGCGTCTGGCGGAAGCAGGCGCGCAGCGGGGCGTGCCGGTCGACGAGTCGCTGTGCGGCCGTGCGCAGCAGGGTGCCGTCGACCGGGCCGGACAGTTCGATGACCTGCTGCACGACATAGGCGTCATGTTCGGCGCCGTCCACCAGGGCGTGGAAGAAGAAGCCCTCCTGGAGCGGACCGAGGGGCAGCGTCTCCTCGACGGTGACGGGGAACTCCATCTGGAGCGAGGCGAGTTCGTCGTCACTCAGCGTCTGCCACGGGGTTTCTTCAACAAGATCGGCCGTCCCGGTGCGGGCGACGGTGGCGAGTTCGGCGACCGTACGGTGGCGGAACACGTCTCGCGGGGTGAGTTCCAGGCCTGCCCGGCGGGCGAGGATGAGGAGTTGGACGGCGACGATGCTGTCGCCGCCGAGCGCGAAGAAGTCGTCGTCGACGCCGACCGAGGGGACCTTGAGGGCCCGGGCGTAGAGGTCGCACAGGAGTTGTTCGCGAGGGGTCTCCGGCGCCCGGCCCGCGCTGAGCTGCCGGGTGAGATCGGGCACGGGCAGCGCGGCGGCGTCGAGCTTGCCGCTGGGGGTGACGGGCAGCCGGTCCAGCGGGACGAACGCGGCCGGGACCATGTAGTCGGGCAGGTACTCGGTGGCGTGCGTCCGCAGGGTCGACATCAGGGCGTTGACGTTGCGGAAGGGGGCGGGGCGGTTGGTGAGCGGGTGGCCGCCTCCGGGGCGGTACGGCGCCCGCGCCTCCGCTCCGAGGGCGAACACGGCGTCCAGGCTGCCGTCCTCGGCGTCCCCGTTCCAGGTGAGCGCCAGCTCGTAGCCGTGTCGGGCGGCGATCGCATACAGGGTCTCGGGGTCCACGCCGTACGGTCCGGCGGCCGGCCTGCTGCTGTCGTCGAGGGCGGTGAGCGCGCCCAGGTCGTCTGCCAGGCGGGAGTTGGGGATGCCGGTGACGCGCGTCCGGTCCGGGCGAGCGGCGAGCAGTGCGTCAAGGGCACCGGCCGAACCGAGCGCGGGCCAGGGCGAGTCGGGGATCTCCTCGGACGCGTCAGAACCCGGCCGCAGCACAACGTCGTAGCGATAGCGGGTGAGTTCGTTGTGGTGAGTGCCGCGCTTGACGCGGATGTCGGCGGTGAGGCCGTCGAGGGTGGTGAAGTAGTCGGGGTCTACGAGGAGTTCACCCTCCCAGGCGACGGCCCGGTCCACGGCGGCGCGCAGGGCTTCCTTGTCGTCGACCTCGTCGTCCGCCCGTCCGCTCTCGACGGCGGCGCTCAGGGTGCGCAGCAGGCGCAGGTTGCGGACGTCTCCGACGAACACCGCGCCGCCGGGGGCGAGGAGTTCGGCGGCGTTGCGGAGGACGTCGGTGAGGTAGTCGCCGCCGGGGAAGTACTGGATGACGGAGTTGACGACGATCGTGTCGAAGTGGCCCTCGGGCAGTCCGGTGAGGTCGTGCGCGGGGCGGGCCAACAGGGTGACGCGGTCGGCGAGTTCGGGGACGGCGGACACCTGGGCGTCCAGGGCGCGTACGGCTTCCTCGGAGAGGTCGGTGCCCCAGTACTCGGCACAGTCGGGGGCGAGCCGGGACAGCAGCAGGCCGGAGCCGACGCCGATCTCCAGGATGCGGCGGGGCCGTAGCGCGCGGATGCGGTCGAGGGTGGCCTCGCGCCACTCGCGCATGTCGGTGAGCGGGATCGGAAGGCCGTCGTACATGCTGTTCCAGCCCGCGAAGTTCTCCTCGAAACCGTCCGATCCGGCGGCGGAGTAGAGGAGTTCGTGCAGGTCCTTCCAGTCGGCGACGCCCTCGTCGGGGGTCGCCTCGGCGTCCAGCGAGGGCACGACGTAGGCGGCGAGGCGGCGTTCGCCGGGGCGGTCCTCGCGGACGACGACGGCGGCCTGGTCGACGGCCGGGTGGGAGCGCAGGACGGACTCGATCTCGCCGGGTTCGATACGGAAGCCTCGGATCTTGACCTGGGTGTCGACGCGGCCGTGGAACTCCAGTCGGCCGTCGGTCTTCCAGCGCACCAAGTCGCCCGTGCGGTAGAGGCGTTCGCCGGGTGCGCCGAAGGGATCGGCGACGAAGCGTTCGGCGGTGAGGGCGGGGCGGCCGAGGTAGCCGCGGGCCAGGCCGTCGCCCGCGAGGTAGAGCTCTCCCGTGACTCCGGCGGGGACGGGGCGCAGTCGGTCGTCGAGGACGTAGGCGCGGGTGCCGGGGTCGGGGACGCCGATGGGCACGATGGTGCCGGCCGGGGTGTCCGGGTCGCAGAGGCCGAGCGTGGAGTTGGTGGTGGCCTCGGTCGGGCCGTAGGCGTTGAACATCATCCGGCCGCGTGCGTAGCGGCCGACCAGCTCGGGAGAGACGCGTTCGGTGCCCGCCAACAGGGTTGCTGCGGGCGGGAGTCGGACGTCCTCGGGCATGGCTGCGAGGAGCGCCGGCGGGAGGATCATGAAGGTGATGCCGTGCTCGTTGGCGTAGTCCGCGAGAGGTGCGCCGGGGACGCGGCGGTCGGCGGGGACGACGACGAGGCGGCCGCCGGAGAGCAGGCCGAGGCACAGGTCCCAGAACGCGACGTCGAAGCTGGGTGAGGCGAACTGGAGGACCCGGCTGTGCGGGCCGATTCCGAAACGTTCCTGCTGGGTGGCGACCAGTTTGGCGACACCCGCGTGGGACAGCACGGTGCCCTTGGGGCGGCCGGTGGAGCCGGAGGTGTAGATGACGTAGGCGGCGTGCGCGGTCGTCAACTCGTCGGCGGTGGACGGGCCTTGGGCGGGGTGGGCGGCGAGTTCGGCCACTGTCTCGGGGGCGTCGAGGATCAGCGGGTCGAGGCCCGGCGGGAGGTCGGGGGCGATCTCGGCGGTGGTGACGAGGCAGACCGGGCGGGCGTCGGCGAGCATGTAGGCGATGCGGTCGGCCGGGTAGTCGGTGTCGACGGGCAGATAGGCGGCGCCCGCCTTCAGGACGGCGACCTCGGCCACGATCATGTCGGCGGAGCGCGGTACGGCGAGCGCCACGACCTGTTCGGGACCGGCACCCCGGGCCACCAGTGCGTGCGCCAACTTGGCCGCGCGGGCGTCGAGTTCGGCGTAGGTGAGGCGGACGTCCTCGTGGATGAGGGCGACCTCGTGCGGGCGGGCGGCGACCTGGTCGGCGAACATGCGGGGCCAGGTGAGCGCGGGCACGTCGTGCGCGGTGTCGTTCCAGCCGTGCAGGATGCGGTGCCGCTCGTCGGCGCCGAGGAGTTCGAGGTCGGCGACCTGGGCGTCCGAGCGGGCGAGGGCGTCAGCGAGGAGGGTGCCGTAGTGGCCGAGGATCAGGTCGACGGCGGCGGGGGTGAAGAGGTCGGTGCGGTAGTCCGCCGTCACCTCCCCGTCGGTCACCGTGAGGGCCAGGTCCAGTGGCCCGCTCTCGTCCCAGGGATCGGCGCCGAAGCCCGTGGCGCACAACAGGCCGCCGCCTCGGAAGGGTTCGGGGGCGAGGAGCCGTAGGAGATCGGTCGTCGGCAGGTGGTGGGCCGCGGCCTCCGCACGTACGGCGGCGATCTGGTCGCGGAGTTGGGCGAACGGGGTGTCGCCGTCGATCGTGACGCGCAGCGGGAGGCCCTCGTGGGCGACCGCCGTCTCGGTGGCCGTGGTGCCGCTGTAGCGGTGCAACAGGGCGACGAAGGCGGCGAGTCGGGTGGCCGTGTCGGCCGTGGTGTCGAGTACGGCCGTGCGGCGCGCGCGGGGCACCGGGCCGTCCTGGCGTGGCGGACGGGGGAAGTCCAGCGGCAGTGCCGTCTCCGGTACCGGTGACGCGAAGCGCCGTCGCCAGAAGTCGTTCGTCGCCGTTGCCCGTGCCGAAGAAAGCGTGTTGCCCGCCACAGCTGCCCGTGCCTCCCAATGCGTGCGGAACGGCTCAGCGGAGCCGCGACCGCTCGCATAGTAAGGTAAGCATTGCCTTACTTGATAGACCTTCCCCCGAACCGCAGGCCCACGTCACAGCCACTGAGGTTATGCTCACCTAAGCTGCTGGCCGGGCCGTCCGGTGGTCCGCCAACAGGGCTCCAGAGCACGGAAGATGACCCGGAAGACGACATGGAGACCGGCACGTGGCTTCAGGCAGAAGGCTTCGCACCACGGTGCTGGTGACCCTCGTCGTCGCCCTCCTCGTTCTGCTGTCCCTGCTGTCCGTCGCGCTGGGCGCGCTCAGCGTGCCGCTCGACCAGGTCGTGCGCTCGGTGCTGGGCCATCCGCCCAGCCGGCTGATCGACAACGTCATCTGGTCGGTACGCGTGCCCCGCACCCTGCTCGGCCTGACGACCGGTGCCGCGCTAGGCCTGTCCGGCGCGCTGATGCAGGCCCTGACCCGCAATCCGCTCGCCGACCCGGGGATCCTCGGGGTGAGCGCGGGCGCGTCCTTCGCGATCGTCCTGGCGGTCGGCGTGCTCGGGGCCACCTCGCTGTACGGCTATGTGTGGTTCGCGTTCGGCGGGGCGCTGGTCGCGAGTGTCGTGGTCTTCTTCCTCGGGCGGCTGGGCCGGTCCGGGGCGACGCCGGTCAAACTCGCGCTCGCCGGAGTCGCCGTCACCTCGCTGCTGCAGTCGTTCACCAGCGCCATCGTGCTGACCGACCAGGACGCGCTGGACCGCTACCGCTTCTGGTCCGCCGGCACCCTGGCCGACCAGGACTCCGGCGATCTGGTGCGCATCCTGCCCTTCCTCGCCGTCGGCGCCGTACTGGCGCTGTCCTGCGCGCCCGCCCTCAACAGCATGGCGCTGGGCGACGACGTGGCCGCGTCTCTGGGGCGGCGGCTGGGTCTGGTACGCCTCCAAGGGGTCACCGCCGTCGTGCTGTTGACCGGCGCGTCGGTCGCCGTCATCGGCCCTGTCGTCTTCCTCGGTCTGGTCGTCCCGCACATCGCCCGGGTCCTCGCCCAGTGGGTCGGCATCGGCCCCGACTACCGGTGGCTGCTGCCGCTGTCCGCCGCGCTCGCGCCCGTGCTGCTGCTGTCCGCCGACATCCTGGGCCGGATGGTGGACCGCCCGACCGAGATCCAGGCCGGTGTCCTCGTCGCCTTCCTCGGCGGCCCGTTCTTCATCGTCCTGGTCCGCCGCCGGAAGCTCGCGGAGGTATGAGCGTGTCCGCACCACCAGCCGCCTTGCGCAACCGGCCGTTCCGGCTCGCCTTCCCCCCGGTGTCCGGCGTACTGCGTCCGCGCCTGCTCCTTACGGGAGTTGGGGTCGCGGTCGGCGCCTTCCTGCTGTTCTGCTGGGGGCTGACGATCGGCGACTACCCGGTCGCGTTCACCGACGTCATCAGGGCGCTGTGGGGTTCGGGCGACGCGGGCACGGTCATCGTCGTACAGGATCTGCGGCTGCCGCGCGCCCTCGTCGGGCTGCTGGTCGGGATCGCGTTCGGGGTCTCCGGGGCCGTGTTCCAGACGATGACCCGCAATCCGCTGGCCAGCCCCGACATGATCGGGCTCACCGAGGGCGCCGGAACTGCCGTGGTGGCGGCGGTCGTTCTGGGCTGGACCGGTGGACTCGGCCTGTCCACGCTGGGGTTGCTCGGGGCGCTGGTGACCGCGCTGCTCGTGTACGCGCTGGCGTGGAAGGGCGGGGCCACGGGGTACCGGATCATCCTCGTCGGTATCGGGGTGTCCTGGATCTGCTCCAGTGCCACCAACTTCCTTGTGGCGCGCGGCAATCGCTTCGAGGCGGAAGCGGCCCTCGGCTGGCTGGTCGGCAACCTCAACGGCCGGACCTGGAGCCAGGTCGACTCCCTGGCCATCGCCCTGGCCGTGCTGCTGCCGGTCACGCTGGGCATGGGCCGCTGGATGCGCACGCTGATGCTCGGCGACGACGTGGCCGCCGGTCTCGGCACTCCGGTGCAAGTCGTGCGGCTGGCACTGCTGTTGGCCGGGGTGGGCCTGGTCGCGTTCGGTACGGCGGCGGCCGGTCCGGTGGCGTTCGTCGCGCTGGCCTGTCCGCAGATCGCCCAGCGGCTGGCCGGCACTTCCTCGCCGCCCCCGCTCGTCTCCGGTCTCACCGGCGCGTTCGTCGTCCTCGGCTCGGACCTCCTCGCCCGCGAGGCGATCCCCGGGACGGAACTGCCGGTCGGTATCGTCACCGGCGCCCTGGGCGCGCCGGTCCTGCTGTGGCTGCTCATCCGCGTCAACCGCGCGGGCTCTGGAGGCTGATCGCATGTCGACCACTGACCCGCGCGCCCCGCGGACGTCCGGAACACCCGCCACGGGGACCGAGACACTGCGGACGCCCGATTCACCCGCCACGGGAACCGAGGACCTGCGGGCACCCGCATCACCCACCTCCGGAGCCGAAGCCCCGCGGAGCCCCGAACCACCCTCCTCCGGGCCCGAGTTGCGGGCACGTGATCTTCATCTCGCCTACGACGGTCGGGCGGTGGTCGAGAATCTGGACCTCACCGTGCCGACCGGCCGGATCACGGCCATCGTCGGCGCCAACGCCTGTGGGAAATCGACGCTGTTGCGGGCACTAGCCCGGCTGCTGGCCCCGCGCCAGGGCGTGGTGGAGCTGGACGGTGTCGCGCTGCGTTCCGTGCCGACCCGTGAACTCGCCCGGAAACTCGGCATCCTGCCCCAGACCCCGGTGGCACCGGAGGGGCTGACCGTCCTCGACCTGGTGGGCCGGGGCCGTTCCCCGCACCAGACCTGGTGGCGGCAGTGGTCGGCCGCGGACGAGGAGGCCGTGCACGCGGCCCTCGATGCGACCAACCTCACCGATCTCGCCGACCGTGCGGTGGACGAACTCTCCGGCGGCCAGCGGCAACGCGCCTGGATAGCCATGGCAGTTGCCCAGGGCACCCCGGTCCTGCTCCTCGACGAACCGACGACGTATCTCGACCTCGCCCACCAGATCGACGTACTCGACCTGATCACGGACCTCAACCGGCGCGAGGGCCGCACGGTCGTGATGGTCCTGCACGACCTCAACCAGGCCTGTCGGTACGCCGATCACGTCATCGCCATGAAGGCCGGCCGTATCGTCGCCGAGGGCGCACCCGCCGACGTCGTCACCGAGACCACCGTCGAGGACGTCTTCGACCTGCGCTGCCGGATCACCCCCGACCCGGTCAGCGGCACCCCGATGGTGATCCCGCTGGGACGGCACCACCACGACGGCAACTCCCGGACCGAGGACGCGGTGACGACCCGGTGAGGCCCCCGTCAGCACGTGACAGGGGCCCGCTCGCTCAGGGCCGGGACGTCAAGTACCCGCCCATCGTGCGGAAGTAGTCGCCGGCCGCGTACTCGGTGCCGTCGTCGGTCCGCACCCGGCGCACCAACAGCCCACGGCCGCGCCCGGTGTGGGCCTCGGGGCCCGCGACTATGACCACGCCGTCGCCCTCGCGGATGAAGATCCGCCCCGGGGTGCCGCCGTAGCGTCCCTCCGAGACGGCCGCCGAGACGATCCTGAGCCGCTGCCCGCGATGGAAGGCGTAGGCGTTCGGGTACGGGTCCGACTGGGCGCGTACGAGTCGTTCCAGGCGTTCCGCGGGCCAGCTCCAGTCGATACGGCTGTCCTCCGCCGACCGCTTGTGGAAGAAGCTGGCGCGGCCGCGGTCCTGCGGCACCCACTGGCCGGCGTCGCGGCCCGAGGCGATCAGGTCGAGCGACTCGCGCACGATGGGCGCGATGAGGTCGACGGTCCGGTGGAACAGGTCGGTCGCGGTGTCGGTGGGGCCGACCGGTACCGAGCGCTGGATCAGGATGTCCCCGGCGTCGAGTTCGCCGTTCATGCGGTGCGCGGTGACACCGACGCGCGGCTCGTCGTTCAGGAGCGCCCAGATGATCGGCGAGAAGCCCGCGTACGACGGCAGCAGCGAGTCGTGGATGTTGAGGGTGCCGTGCGGCGGGAGGTCGAACAGCTCCGGCGGCAGCCAGGTGCGCCAGTTGTTGGCGACGATGATGTCCGGCCGCGCTTCCCTTACGGCGTCGAGGAGTTCGGCGTCGTCGGGGCGGTTGCGCAGCAGGACGGGGACGTCGTTCTTCTCGGCGAGTTCGGCGACGCTGTCGTCCCAGATCTTCTCGTAGGCATGCTCACTTTTCGGGTGCGTGACCACGAGGACGACCTCGTGGTCGGAGTCCAGCAGCGCCTGCAGCGTGCGGTGACCCCAGGTCTGATAGCCGAGCATGACGACCCGCATGACGGTCCTTCCCTTCAACGACTCATTGCAAGGTAAGCCTTACCTTATCTAGCATTGGGCTGCCTGAGGGAGGCGATGCCACGGTGAAGTCACCGCTCATGGATTCCGAAGTGGTCCACGACATACTCGGAATCGGATTCGGTCCGTCAAATCTCGCTCTGTCCATAGCGGTTGAGGAGCACAACAAGAGCCTTCCGGCAGACAGCCGTCTCAACGCCCTGTTCCTGGAACGCCAGCCGCGCTTCGGCTGGCACCGGGGCATGCTCATCGACGACGCCACGATGCAGGTGTCGTTCCTCAAGGACCTGGTCACGCTGCGGAATCCGACCAGCGACTACAGCTTCCTCTGCTTCCTGCGCGAGCAGGGCAGACTGATCGACTTCCTGAACCAGAAGACCCTCTTCCCGCTGCGCGTGGAGTTCCACGAGTACTTCGAGTGGGCGGCCGAGCGCGTCTCCCACCTCGTCTCCTACGGCAGCGAGGTCGTCGCCGTCGACCCGGTGCGCGGCGACGACGGCGAGGTGGCCTTCTTCGACGTCACCACCCGGGACCCCGCCGGGAACGGCGCGACCGTGACCCGCCGGGCCCGCAACATCAGCGTGGCCATGGGGCTCGAACCGCATGTGCCGCCGGGTCTCGAACTGGGCGAACGTCTTTGGCACAACAGCGAGTTGATCCCCCGCGCGACCGAACTCTCCGACGCGGGACAGCCGGTGCGACGGGCCGTGGTGCTGGGCGCGGGCCAGAGCGCAGCCGAGGCGGTGGACTATCTGCACCGCACCTTCCCGGACGCCGAGGTGTGCTCGGTGTTCGCCAAGTACGGCTACACCCCGGCCGACGACAGCCCGTTCGCGAACCGCATCTTCGACCCGGAGGCGGTGGACGTCTACTTCTCGGCGCCCTCCGAGGTCAAGCAGTCGCTGCTCGACTACCACCGGTCCACCAACTACTCCGTGGTCGACATGGACTTGATCGAGGCCCTGTACGCCACCGCGTACCGGGAGAAGGTGGCGGGACGCGAGCGGCTGCGCTTCCTGAACGTCTCGCGGGTCCGCGCGGTGGACGCCGGGGCGGACGGCGGTCTCGATGTCGCCGTGGAGTTCCTGCCCACCGGCGAGAAGCAGGTGCTGTCCGCCGACGTACTGGTGCTCGCCACCGGTTACCGGCCCCGCGACCTGGGTTCACTGCTCGGCGAGGCGGCCAAGCTCTGCCTCAGGGACGACGGCGACGAGATCCGCGTGGGCCGGGACCACCGGGTCGAAACCGTCCCGGAGGTGACCGCCGGCCTCTACCTCCAGGGCGGCACCGAGCACACCCACGGGCTGACCAGCACCCTGCTGTCGACGGTCGCGGTCCGGGCGGAGGAGATCCACCGCTCGGTACAGGCGACGAAAGTAGCCGTCTGACACCCCACGACTCCCCGGGCCCGGAGGGTACGGTCCCTTCCGGGCCCGGGGTTTTTGCCTGTACCCGATCAACTCCCCGCACAATCAGCGGTGTTGGGCCACCGGCTCGCCGAACACATCCGCCACGCCCCGCACCGTCCGAACCGCCCCGCAGGTCGCCGCGATCCAGTCCACGGCCATCCGGTGGTCCTCGTGCGCCCGGTCGGCCACCGCGTCCGCGACGACGAACGGCTCCATGTCCTGCATCCACGCGTCGGCGGCGGTCAGCAGCACCTGCGTCCGCGCGAACACGCCGACGATCACGGGCTGGTCGCGCCCCAACTCCGCGAGCCTGCGCCGCAGTCTGGTGCCGGCGAAGGCGCTGAACCGCTTGGCGACCAGCACGCTGTCGCCGACCTGCGGCCGGATCGCGTCCACGATGTCCCGGGAGTCCTCGCCGCCGGGCAGCCGTGGATGCCCGAAACTGGTCTCGCGTCCGTCCGGTTCACGCTCGGCGGTCTTGAGGGTGTACAGCACGGGGATGCCCGCGGCCCGCGCCGACTCCGCCAACAGGCCCACTCCGGTGAGGAGTTGACCGACCGGCGCGGAGGACTCACGCAGCACGTGCAGGAAGTGGTTCTGGACGTTCAGGACGACGAGGGCGGCGCGGCGCGCGTCGACGGACCAGCCGGTGCGGTCCGGGGGCAGCGCGGCGGGACCCGGCATGTCGTACGGGATCATGAGTAAGGGCCGTGGGTCCAGCGGCCGTTCGTCATCGTGGCGTGCACGGGCATCTCGCGCAGGGTGTCCGGATCGGCGTCCAGCGGGTCCACGTCCACGACCACCAGGTCGGCCGGGTCCCCGACCCTGATGAGCCGGCGGCCGCGGGCCGCGGCGACCAACGCGTCCGGGACGGACAGGCGTTGCTCCGGATGCCAGGCGGGGCGTTCGTCGTCGGTGCGGCTGACCGCCGAGGCGATCGCGAGCCAGGGGTCGAGCGGCGAGACCGGGGCGTCCGAGCCGAACTCCAGCCGTGCGCCGGCGGCGAGCAGGTCACCGTAGGCGAAGGCGCGTTCGGTACGTCCGGCCCAGTGCCGGTCCGCCACGTCGCGGTCGTCCGTCGCGTGCCGGGGCTGGACTCCCGCGACCACCCCCAACTCGGCGAATCTCGGGAGGTCTTCGGGGCTCAGCAGCTGCGCGTGCTCGATCCGGCCGCGGCAGCGCACCGCCTCGAAGGCGTCCAGGGCAACGGTGTTGGCCCGGTCGCCGATGGCGTGCACCGCGGGTTCGATGCCGTGCGCGGCGGCGCGCCGCATGAGCCGTACGAGTTCGTCGGGGGCGGTCTCCTCGATGCCGTGGGCGCCGTCCGTGTCCTCCAGGCCGGGGTAGGGGTCGCGGCACAGGGCGGTGCGGGTGTTGAGCGAGCCGTCCGTGAAGAGTTTCAGCGGGCCCACCCCGACCAGGCTCCCGATCTCGTCCCCCGTGCGCAGCCCGCGCTTGATCGCGGCGTCCAGGTACCTCGGATACACCGCGGCCAACACCCGTACGGCGGGCCGGAATTGATCCGCGCGGCGTTCCCAGTCCGCGACGGTGTCGCCGAACTGGAAGTCGATGACTCCGGTGACCCCGCGTGCGGCGGCGGCCCGGCAGGCCTCCTCGATCCAGCCGTCGAGCACCTCGGCCGGGGTCGCGGGGAGGGCGGCGAGGGCTTCGTGGGCCTCGTGTTCCCTGATCAGGCCGGTGGGGTGGTCGGCGCGGCCGACGAGGGCGAGGCAGGCCGAGTTGAACCACGCGGCATGGAGATCGGCGCTGACCAGGGCGACCGGCCGGTCGGGCAGCACCGCGTCGAGCAGCGCCTTGTGCGGGGCGTCGGGCCACAGGCCGTCGCGGAACCCGTAGCCGTAGAGCACCGTGCCGTCGGCCGCTCCGGCGCGCGCCCGGACGAGGTCGGTCACCGCCCGGGCGGAGGCGGTTCCGGCCAGGTCCAGCCGGTGCCGGGCGCTCGCCCATTCCGCGAGGTGGACGTGGGCGTCCCACAGGCCGGGCAGCAGCACCCGCCCGTCGAGATCGACGACGGGTTCACTGCTGGGCCCGGCGTCGGTGTCCGCGCCCGTTTCCGGGACGACATGGGTGATCGTGCCGTCCGCCACCCGCAGCCGGGCAAGCGGCCCACCGGCGCCGAGCCGGACCCGGGCGAGCGTCCGTGCGGGCGCCGGGGCGCTTGCGGTGTCTGCCATATGGAACCCCCTAGGTAAAGTTAGCCTTACCTTACCTCCACATCAGTGCCGCGCCGGGACGAGCCCGGCGATGACATCGGTGACAGTGTTCACGACATCCCCGACGACCGTCACCACCGGCTGCACGACATCGGCGACCGGTGCGGGCGTGGGCTCGGGCTCCGGCGCGGGATCCTCGCAGCAGGCGACCTGCGCGGCGCGGGGCGTGTTCTGCGGTTGCCCCTGCTGGGGAAGATCCGTGGAGCGCGGCTGCGGCACGTCGTCGCCCTCGGGTGCCGTCGGAGCACCGCCGCGGGGTTCGTCGCCCCTTCCCTCCGGCTCACGCCCGTCCGCCGGTTCGCCGCCCTCGGCCCCTTCGTCGGCGGCGGATCCGAGCGCCCAGCGCTGACCGGCGGACCCGTTCCGTCCCGCCAGCACGATCCGCGCCCCCTTCTTCCCGTTCTCGGGAGCGACGGCCAGCCCCTGGCTCCAGCGGAGCAGCAACTCACCGCGGACCGTCAGGTCGTAGTGCACCTCGCCGGCGTGCACCAGGCACCCGGCCAGCGTGACCGTGCCCCCGTCGGTGTCGGCGGCGAGGCAGAGCCCGGGATCGTCGAGGCTGCGCAGCAGACCGTCCTGGTCGTACGACCACTGCTGCGACCCGGCGTCGGAGCACGCGGCCAGGGTGACGGCAGCGCCGTTCCGCACCCGCCCGCCGGCCGCGTCGAGGCAGAACCCGGACGCGAGGGCGCGCAGCACACCCTGCTGGACGACTCCCGCGCCGACGGTACCGGCGGCCGACTCGGCACCCGCCGACGAGGGTGCCGCGACGGGGCTCTGGTGGGACGAACTGCCGCTGGGCGCACCCCAGGTGGCCTGCGGATCGGGGGTGTCGCTCTGGGTCCAGCCCTTGGAGACGAGCACGGTCGCGAGCAGCGCGAGGGAGGTCAGGCCCACGCCCACGACCGCGGCCTTGGGGTGTCTGCGGGGGAAGGCGAGGACGCCCTCCGGGGTGGGGCGGTGGCGGCCCACCGGGCGGCGGACGACACGGGCGGCGGTCCCGGGCGTCGCGCGGCCGGGCCGTGAGTCGAGATAGCGGCGGGCGCCCCAGCCGAGGACGGTCTCGGCGAGCAGTACTTCGAGGCCGCCGTCGAAATGACTCAACTGCTCCGCCGCGAAACGGCAGTAGCGGCACGTCATGAGATGGCGTTGCACATCGGGCAGCAGACTGCCGCCGCGGCGGATCGGGACATCGAGGAGACGGTTGTAGTAGCGGCATTCGGGCGTCGGCGCGAGTTCCAGGTGGGCGCGGACACAGCCCGCCCTGAATTGTTCACGTGCCTGGTCCAGCGCGGCGGTCGCGGTGGCCTCGTCCACGCCCAGCAGACCGGCGGGTATGGTTATGGGTTCAGCTTCGACCTCGGTGTGCCAGAGGAGGCATTGGGAGGCGCCCGGCAGCCTTCCGAAAGCCCGTTCTGCGAGCTTCCGCCTTTCGGAGGTCCCGGGCCTCGCCGCGCTCAGCCCCCGGCCGCCGGTGGGTTTGCGAAGTTCCGGCAGCAGCGCTGGAATTCGTTCGTCGGCGGCCCACTTCTTCACCATCTCCCTGACTGCTACGAGGAGTTGGGGCCGCAGGGCGCCACCGGTCGCCCGGCTCGCGAGTACCTGGTGGAAGGCGGCACCGGCCACCATGGACGCCGAACTCTCGGCGGTGGCGAGGCAGATGGCCGCATATTCGCTTGTCGCCTGCCAGTGGCGCGCGAGCAGCAGGGCGACGGCACGAGTGCCCGCGGCTTTGTCGCCGAGTTGTGCCATGAGATTGCGGTCCGACTCCCCCGGACTTGATCCGGGGCGAGGCGGGAACGGCGGGCGTGGGGGGTAGGGGGATTGCACGGGACCATTTCCTTCCAAGCCGCAGGACGGCACACGAATGCCCGACCATCGGAAAGCAGGTGCTTGCTTGGTGCATACCTATGAGATGTCAGAAACGACCCTGACCATTGCCTTCTCACGACTGGCCTCATGAGGTGGCTCACACTCGCACAAGCGCCTGACAGGAAACAAGGAGTTAGGGTGACCGATGTTCAAAACGCTGTGAATTCAGATTGGTTACCGCGGGTATCCACAGGCGTCTGCACGAAATCTCCAACTCCTCCGCGAACTAAGGGAGGCGCACAGGGAACTCTGAAGTTTCTCTCGGGATGCTCTCATCGCCGTGGGCCACCATGAGCCGCATGATCGCCCCCCACTCCTCAGCCACCCCCGCACCCGCCCCCGCGCCCACGGTCCGCAAGGCGGTCGTGCCTGCCGCCGGGCTCGGCACGCGGTTCCTGCCCGCGACGAAGGCGACGCCCAAGGAGATGCTCCCGGTCGTCGACAAGCCCGCGATCCAGTACGTCGTCGAGGAGGCCGCGGCGGCCGGACTCGACGACATCCTGATGGTCACCGGCCGGCACAAGCGCGCCATCGAGGACCACTTCGACCACGCCTTCGAACTGGAACAGGCCCTGGCCGCCAAGGGCGACACCGTGCGCCTGGACGCCGTACGCGATCCCGCGCGCCTCGCCGACATCCACCACATCCGCCAGGGCGACCCGCTCGGCCTCGGCCACGCGGTGCTCTGCGCCCGCCACCACGTAGGCGACCAGCCGTTCGCGGTCCTGCTCGGCGACGACCTGATAGACCCGCGCGAGACCCTGCTCAGCCGGATGCTGGAGGTCCGCGAGCGGTACGCGGGCAGCGTGGTCGCCCTCATGGAAGTCCCTGAGGAACAAGTCCACTTGTACGGCTGCGCGGCCGTCGAGCCGACCGGTGAGGACGGTGTCGTACGCGTCACCGGCCTGGTCGAGAAGCCGTCCCGCGAGGACGCGCCGAGCCGCTACGCCGTCATCGGCCGCTACGTCCTCGACCCCGCGATCTTCCCCACCCTGGAGCGCACCCCGCCCGGCCGCGGCGGCGAGATCCAACTGACCGACGCCCTCCAGGAGTTGGCCGCCGGCGGCACGGTCCACGGAGTCGTCTTCGACGGTCTGCGCTACGACACCGGCGACAAGGCCGACTATCTGCGCACGGTGGTCCGGCTGGCCTGCGACCGCCCGGACCTGGGGCCCGAATTCGTGGCGTGGCTCAAGGAGTTCGTGGCGGGACTGGAAGGCGGCGCGAGCGAGGACGAGCGGCTCGCGGCCTGAACTCCGCACGCACGAGGGCCCGGTCACGCCGTGGGCGACGACCGGGCCCTCCTGTCAGCGATGTGACGGTCAGCCGTTCGGCCGCAGTGTCCAGGTGACCGTCATCTCCCCCGTCACGGCGCCGTCCTCGCGCTGGATGGCGACGGTGACCGGGAACTCGGGGCGCTCGCCCGCGTCGAGCTCGGCGACGACGTCCGCGGCCGGGCGACCGAGGGTCGCCGTGGCCTTCACCGGGCCGAGGGCGATCTTCTTGAACGCGATCTCGGCGTTGACCGGGAGCGGCACGGCCCGCGAGAGCTGGTCGCCGAAGGCGGCGAGGACGATCGCGCCGCTGGCGGACTCGCCGAGGGTGAACATGGCACCGGCGTGCGGCCCGCCGACGTGGTTGCGGTACTCGCTCTGGTCCGGCAGGGCCAGCACCGCCCGCTCCGGACTGGTCTCCAGGTACTCCAGGTTCAGCGTGCGAACCATCGGCACCGTGGCGGCGAGCAACTCGCCGATGGACATCTGATCTGCGCTCATGGACGGCATGTTACCCACGGGTAGCCAATTCGGGCCAGACCTGTGCGCCGGCAAACACCGTCCGATCCCGAGTTGGTACGACCCTGACAAGGGCCGGTGACCCCACCGTGTCCTGTGCCGCACTAGGGTTACTGCCCATGTGGCCAGGACAGCAGCCGCCCGGGGGCGAGCAGAACCCGCAACAGAACCCGTACCAGCAGCCGGGGTACCAACAGCCGAATCCCTATCAGCAGCCCGGCTACCAGCAGCCCAACCCCTATGCGCAGCAACCGCAGTGGGGTGCTCCGGGCCCGGCCGGCGGACCGCAGCCGCCGCAGGGCGGGGGCGGCGGGAACCGGACGAAGCTGGTCGCGATCGTCGCCGCCGCGGCCGTCGTCGTGGCCGCCGGGGTGACCGGATTCCTGGTCCTGGGCGGGAACAAGGACGACAAGGCGGACGGCGGCAAGGACACGTCGAGCAAGTCGCCCTCCGCGTCCACGGACCCGAGCGCCTCCTCCTCCGGTTCCGACGACAACCCGCGCGGCACCGAGACCGAGCAGCCGACCATCGCGGGCTGGAAGGTCGTCGTCAACCAGAAGTACGGCACCGCGTTCGACGTCCCCGCCGACTGGGAGGTCGGCAAGCCGGGCACCTTCAACTTCTTCGAGGACGAGCAGAAGGGCGACGGCTCCCCGTACATCGGCTTCTCCGCGCCCGCCTATCTCAAGCAGAACTGGTGCGAGTCCGACGACGACAAGGACGGCACCAAGGAGACCTCGGGGCTGGCGACGAGCGGCACCAAGGGCGAGGACGGTGCGAAGGACACCGCGAGCACCGCGCGCGGTGACGCTGCCGCGTTCGCGTTCGGCGGCTACACGGACCAGAAGGACTCCTCCAAGAAGTATCTGAAGATCGGCTCGGCGAAGTCGTATACCACGAAGTCGGGGGTCGCCGGCAGCGTCGCCACCTCGTACACGACCGGCGTGCCGAAGAGCGGCAAGTGCTCCACCGACGGCAAGGCGACCACGTTCGCCTTCAAGAACTCGGCGGGCGACTTCGTCTCCTGGACCCTCTACGGCGCCAAGGGCGTAAGCGAGGAGATCCCCGACGCGACGGTGCAGAAGATCCTCAGCACCGTACGGCTGCACGGGGATCCGACGGGCAGCACCAGCTGACGGATCTGGTCGTCCGGCTCATTTCTGGCCGTAATCTGTTTGGCAGGGACAGGTCGGGGCGGCGATAGTCGGCCGGTGAACGCCACCGCCGCCCTCCGTCACCCGCGCCGTCCCGAGTGGGCGGGCCGCAACTACACCCTGCTGACCACCGCCGCGGTGGCGACCGGTCTCGGCGGCAGCGGTGCGCTGATCGCCGCCGCGTTCGCGGTGCTGGACGCGGGTGGCGACAGCGGTGACGTGGGGCTGGTGGCCGCCTCGCGCACACTGCCGCTGGTGGTGTTCCTGCTGGTCAGCGGTGCGCTGGCGGACCGGGTGCCCCGGCACCGGGTGATGGTCGCGGCCAACGCCCTCAGCTGTGTGTCGCAGGCGGCCTTCGCGGTGCTGGTCCTCGCCGGTGAGCCCCGGCTGTGGCAGATGATGCTGCTGGCCGCGCTCGGCGGGACCGGGCACGCGTTCTTCGGTCCGGCGGCCGAGGGCATGCTGATGTCCACGGTGAGCGGGGAGCAGGCGGGCCGGGCGTTCGCGGTGTTCCGGATGGCGATGCAGGGCGCGTCCCTGGGCGGCGCGGCCCTCGGCGGCGCGCTGGTCGCGGTGGTCGGCCCCGGCTGGGTGCTCGCGATCGACGCGGCGATGTTCGCGGTCGCCGGGGCGCTGCGTTCCTTCCTCGACGTGAGCCACATCCCGCCGCGCGCGCCGGGCGGCGGGATGCTGGCCGATCTCCGGGACGGCTGGCGGGAGTTCATCGGCCGGCCCTGGCTGTGGTCCATCGTCGTGGCGTTCTCCGTCGCCAACGCGGTGGTCGGCGCGGCCGACGGCGTCTACGGCCCGCTCGTCGCACGGGACAGCCTCGGCGGCGCGGGTCCCTGGGGCCTGGCCCTGGCCGCGTTCGGCGCGGGCACGGTCGGCGGCGCCCTGCTGATGACCCGCTGGAAACCCCGCAGGCTGCTCCTCGCGGGCATGCTCTGCATCTTCCCCCTGGCCCTCCCGTCCGCCGCGCTGGCGGTACCGGTGCCGGTCGGTGTCCTGTGCGTGGTGATGTTCGTCGCCGGAGCCACCGTCGAGGTGTTCGGGGTGTCGTGGATGACGGCACTGCACCAGGAGATCCCCGAGGAGAAACTCTCCCGGATAGCGGCGTACGACTGGCTCGGCTCGATCGCGCTGATGCCGGTCGCCGCCGCGGCGGCGGGCCCCGCGGAGTCGGCCTTCGGCCGGACGGCGGCCCTGTGGGGGTGCGCGGCCCTGGTCACCCTGGTCACGGCGGGAGCACTGTGCGTGCCGGAGGTACGGAATCTCCGGCGGCGCACCGGATCGCCCGCCCACGGCGAACCGGAGGCCGCGAACGGCTCAGCCGATCCCGAACGCTCCGTCGGGGGGCTCGGGTGACGGTACGGCGTCCTCGTCCCGGACGGGTCGCGCGCCGCCGATGAAGTCCCGTACCGCGAGCCCGTGTTCGAGCCGCGCCGGGAAGGCGTCCGAGGCCACGAGCCGGGTCAGGGCCACCGTGTCGACGGGTCGGTGGGCGGCGACGAGCACCGCGTTGCCGAACCGGCGTCCGCGCAGCACACCCGGTTCCGCGATCAGCGCCAGTTCCCCGAACACCGCGCCGAACGTGGCGAGTTGGGCGCGCAGGAACGCGAAGGGGGCGGAGTCCGCGAGGTTGGCGAGGTAGTACCCGTCGGCCCGCAGCACACGCTCGGCCTCGCGGGCGTACGCCACGGAGGTCAGGTGCGCCGGAACCCGCGTCCCGCCGAAGACGTCCGCGACGACCACGTCCGCCGAACCGTCCGGCGCCGCCTCCAGCCACGCCCTGGCGTCGGCGCCGTGCACGGTGACACCGGCACCGTCCGGCACCGGCAGATGCTCGGCGACCAGCTCCAGCAACCCCAGGTCCGCCTCCACGACGTCCTGCCGCGAACCGGGCCGGGTCGCCGCGAGATACCGGGGCAACGTGAGCGCCCCACCCCCCAGATGCACCACGTCCAGCGGACGCCCCGCCTCGGCGACGGTGTCCAGCACATGCCCCAGCCGCCGCGCGTACTCGAACTCCAGATGCGTCGGCGCGTCCAGGTCCACATACGACTGCGGCGCCCCGTCGACGGTCAGCAGCCAGGCCCGTGCCCGATCCACATCGGGCATCAGCTTGGCGGTCCCGTGATCAACGTCCCGGGTCACGGGTATCGGCTCGTTCACGGGTCCATTGTGCCGGGGTGACGGGAGGCGGCGGGGTCGTGCGGCTTTGTGCGGGCTCGGGCGTGGGGCGTGAGCACGTGAGTCGGAGCGGCCCGGCCCGCGAGGTCGCCCGAGCGCGTGTCCGTGCGGTCGCGCTGTGGAGTTGCCGGTCGTGCCGGACCCGCGACACGCGAGCACGGGCGCGTGAGGGCGCCGGGGCGCGAGGGCGCGAGCCCGTCCGGCGGCACTCCCTCCGGCACTGGAGCCCGTGGGTCGTGTCCCGTCGGTCCGTCAGACCCCCCACACCTTCCCCACCTCCGCCGCGTGCGCCGCCGCCTGTTGCCGTCCCGCGCGGGCGGCCGGCGCGCGTACCGCCGGGTCGAGCGGGTTGCGGCCGTACGCCTTCTTCGCCTCCGGGGACGGATGGACGGCGACCGCGCGGGCCCCCTGTTCCACGAGCCGCCGCGTCTGGTCCGCGGCCGAGGCGAGAGGGCCGCCGCCCACAGCCATCGGGGCGAGGACGACGACCCGGTCGTACCCCTCGGCGAGATGGGCGTTGGCGGACGAGTGGATACCGCCGTCCATCCAGACCCGGCCCTCGATGGGGACCGGAGGCCACACGCCGGGAACCGCGCAGCTCGCGGCGACCGCGTCGGCGAGGGTGGGCCCACTGTCCTTGTCGAAGACCCGCAGCTCCCCGGTCGCGGTGTCCACCGCGGTGAGGCGCAGGGCGCGGTCGGGCCACTCCGGCGAGACGAGTCGGCTCTCTATCGCCGCCCGCCGGGCCGCCACGTCGGGCGTCTTGGCGGCGAGTGCCATACGGCCGATCCGCCGGCCGTACGCCTCGGGAGTGCGCGAGGTCAGGGCCGCCGCCACGTAGCGGAACAGCAGGCCGACGCCGAGTCGGCTCGGGATCTCGCCCTCGGGGGGCGTGAGTTGGCGCTCGTAGAGTTCCTTGATTGTGCCCGCCAGCAGCTGCGCGCCGACGCTCGAACCCGCCGACGTACCGATCACGACATCGGCGTCGCCGAGATCCACGCCCGCCTCACCCAGCCCGTACAGCATCCCGGCCATCCAGCCGATACCGCTGATGCCCCCGCCGCCCAGCACAAGTGCCTTGCCCGCCATGGTGCCCCGCCTCTCCGTCGCTCGCCACGACTGCTTCCGCGATCAAGTCTTGCGCACGGCACTGACAATGACCGCTGCGGGCCGGGCGGGACCACCCCGCCTCGGACGCGCGAAGGTGCCCGCCCCCGCAGGGACGGGCACCTCGCTCCTTCAGCCGACCTCCGTCACCGTGCCCGCGCCGACCGTCCGGCCGCCCTCGCGGATCGCGAAGCCGAGCCCCGGCTCCAACGGGACCTCACGGCCCAGCTCGACCGACATCGTGACGGTGTCCCCGGGCCGCGCGACCGCCGTCTCGCCGAGGTCGATGTCGCCGACCACGTCCGCGGTGCGGATGTAGAACTGCGGCCGGTAGCCGGTCGACACCGCGGTCGTCCGGCCGCCCTCGCGGGCCGACAGGACGTACACCTGCGCCGAGAAGCGACGGCTGGGCACGACGCTGCCGGGCGCCGCGACGATGTGCCCGCGACGGACCGCGTCGCGCGGCACCCCGCGCAGCAGCAGCGCCACGCTGTCCCCGGCCTGCGCCTCCTCCATGGGCTTGCCGAAGGTCTCCAGGCCCGTGACCACCGTCTCGACGGCGGCCCCGAGCACTTCGATCCGGTCGCCCACCCGGACCGTGCCGCGCTCGATCGCGCCCGTGACGACTGTCCCGCGCCCGGTGATGGTGAGCACGTTCTCGACCGGCAGCAGGAACGGCGCGTCCAAATACCGCTCGGGCATGGGCACATAGGTGTCCACGGCGTCGAGCAGCGCGTCGATCGACGCCGTCCAACGGGGGTCCCCCTCAAGGGCCTTGAGGCCGGACACCCGTACGACGGGTACGGAGTCGCCGCCGTAGCCGTTCGCGGTGAGCAGTTCCCGGACCTCCAGCTCCACGAGGTCGGTGAGCTCCTCGTCACCCGCGTCGGCCTTGTTGAGCGCGACCACGATGTGGTCGACGCCCACCTGCCGGGCGAGCAGCACGTGCTCGGCGGTCTGCGGCATGATCCCGTCGAGCGCGGAGACGACGAGGATCGCCCCGTCGAGCTGCGCGGCCCCGGTGACCATGTTCTTGACGTAGTCGGCGTGGCCGGGCATGTCCACGTGCGCGTAGTGCCGGGTGTCGGTCTCGTACTCGACGTGCGCGATGTTGATGGTGATGCCGCGCGCGGCCTCCTCCGGCGCCCGGTCGATGCGGTCGAACGGGACGAAGGTGGACGCGCCGCGCTCGGCGAGGACCTTGGTGATGGCGGCGGTCAGGGTGGTCTTGCCGTGGTCGACATGGCCCATCGTGCCGATGTTCAGATGCGGTTTCGTGCGGACGTATGCCGTCTTGGACATGGCGGTACCTCGAAGCCTGGTGAAGTGGATTGCGGGGACCCCGAGGACTCGCCGACCCTCCCCCTGCGGGGTCCGCCGGACGATCCGGAGAGGGTCAGCTTCGGGCGCCGTCGACTGTGGCGACGAGTGCGGGAACGGCAGCCTTCGGGGCATCCGCGACCGCGGATGCTGCGAGGTGGAAGGCGTACCGGAACATGACGCCGATCATTGCCGACGCTTTGCCCCACGTCGAACGATTTATCAGCAGCCGGACTTCAGAAGGGACTTCATGCCCCGATGTTCTTCAGGGCCTCGCGCACCGACAGCGGCGCGAACCGCCCCTTCTCCCGGGCCAGGAAGCCCCGCACCGCCTCCGGGTCCGTCTTCGCGTACTCGCGCAGGCACCAGCCGATCGCCTTGCGGATGAAGAAGTCGGGGTGCCCGGACTGGCGCAGGCAGTACGCGAAGAGGCGTTCGGTGTCGGTGCGTTCCTTGTAGCGCAGCTGGTGGAGCAGGGCCGTACGGGCGACCCACAGGTCGTCGTCGACGATCCACGCGTCCATGTCGGCCGTCAGCTTCGGATCGGCGGCGACCAGGCCTCCCACTACGTGGGAGGCGAGTGCGTCGACGGTGTCCCACCAGGGGACCGTGGAGACGAGATGCCGGGCGACGGGCAGGAAGCCGGACGTGCAGTGCCTCACATGGCTGCGCAGATAGTCCACCGCGAAGTACTGGTACTCGCGCTCGGGCAGTTCCCAGCAGCGCAGGGCGATCGCGGTGCAGTCGGTCTCGTCGGGGCGGGGCGTGCCCTCCAGGACCGTGCGGGACAAAGCCCTGCGTACGGGCGTGGTCAGACCGAGGAAGGGCGCGATGTCCTTCATGTAGGCCCGCATCGGTACGGCCCGTTCCGGGTCGGCCGCGGCGGCGTACGTGGCGGTGAGCCGCTCCAGCACGGTGTCGGCGAGAACACTGCCCGGCACCTCCACGGTGCCCGCACCTGTGACGCTCATGAGACGAACCATACGGCGATCACATACACAGGTCGGTTAGGGTCGCCGACATGCTCGCCGATGCCACCACCCGCTCTGGGGGCACCGCCACGGCCACTCCCCAGGCCCCAGCCCAGATCACCGCCACGGAGCTCGCCGCAGTCGTGACCGTCCCCACGGCCCCCTCCGTCGTCGCCGTCGCGCCCGTGCTGCCCGTCGTCCCGACCGGCTTCGCCGCGCGCTGCACGAGAGCCCTGCTCTCACCGTGGTCCCGGCTGTCGCTGCTCCTCGTCCTGCTCGCCGGGGCGGCTTCGACCGTGCTGCTCTTCCACCCGCAGAGACTCCTCTCCGACGGCTGGCCGCCCCAACTCACCGGCGCCATGGCGGCGTTGGTGTTCGCCGCGGCCTACGGCCTGTGCAGCGTGGCGTTCGTACCACGTCCGCTGCTCAACCTCGCGGCGGGCGCGCTGTTCGGCTCCCAGGTGGGCACCGCGTCGGCGCTGGCGGGCACGGTGCTCGGGGCCGGGATCTCGTTCGGTCTCGGCCGCGTGCTGGGCCAGGACGCGCTGCGCCCGCTGCTGCGGGGCCGATGGCTCAAGGCGGCGGACGGGCAGCTCAGCAAGCACGGCTTCCGTTCGATGATGGCGGCCCGGCTGTTCCCGGGACTGCCGTTCTGGGGCGTGAACTACTGCGCCGCCGTCTCCCGCATGCGCTGGATGCCGTTCCTGATCGCGACCGCGCTCGGGTCGCTGCCGAACACGGCCGCGTACGTCGTCGCCGGCGCCCGGGCCTCCAGCCCCACGTCTCCGGCCTTCCTGATCGCCATGGCCTGTATCGCCCTCCCGGCCCTCGGCGGCGCGGTGGTGGCCTGGCGCAAGCGCCACCACCTGCGCCCCCAGTGACGCGTCAGACCGCCTCAATGATCATCGCGTTGGCGAGGCCCCCGGCCTCGCACATCGTCTGCAGCCCGTAGCGCGCTCCCCGGTCCCGCATCGCGTGCACGAGCGTGGTCGTCAGCCGGGTGCCGCTCGCGCCGAGCGGGTGGCCGATCGCGATGGCCCCGCCGTGCACGTTGACCTTGGCGAGATCCGCGCCCGTCTCCTGCTGCCAGGCCAGAACGACGCTGGAGAACGCCTCGTTGACCTCGAACAGGTCGATGTCGTCGAGGGTGAGCGAGGCCCTGCGCAGCACCTTCTCGGTGGCCGGTATGACACCGGTGAGCATGAGCAGCGGGTCGGAGCCGGTCACCGCGAAGCTGTGCAGCCGGGCGAGCGGGCGCAGCCCGAGCCGCGCCGCGGTCTCGCTGGACGTGATCAGGACGGCGGAGGCCCCGTCGTTGATCGGGCTGGAGTTGCCGGCGGTGATGTTCCACTCGATCCCCGGGAACCGCTCGGCCCAACTCGGGTCGTAGAAGGCGGGCTTGAGGCCGCCCAGGACCTCGGCGGTGCTCCCGGGCCGTACGCACTCGTCGCGCGTGGCGCCCGCCAGGGGTGTCACCTGGGCGTCGAACAGGCCCGCGTCCCAGGCGGCGGCCGCCTTGTGGTGCGAGGAGAGGGCGAACTCGTCCAACTGGTCGCGGGTCATCGACCACTTGGCGGCGATGAGTTCGGCGCTGATGCCCTGCGGGACCAGACCCTCCGGGTAGCGTGCGGCGACTCCGGGACCGAAGGGGTCCGTGCCGGGCAGCACGGCCGACCCCATCGGCACCCGCCCCATGGACTCCACTCCGCAGGCCACGACCAGGTCGTACGCCCCCGAGAGCACGCCCTGCGCCGCGAAGTGCACGGCCTGCTGGGAGGAACCGCACTGGCGGTCCACCGTGGTCGCGGGCACCGACTCCGGGAAGCCCGCCGACAGCACGGCCTGCCGGGTGATGTTGACGGACTGCTCACCGACCTGGGTGACCGTGCCGCCGATGACGTCGTCGATGAGGGCCGGGTCGATCCCGGTGCGCTCGACGAGGGTGCGCAGGGTGTGCGAGAGGAGTTCGACGGGGTGGACCTGGGCGAGGGAGCCGTTCGGCTTGCCCTTGCCCACGGGGGTGCGTACGGCTTCGACGATCACTGCGTCACGCATGATGCGGGCCTCCAGGATGACCAGCCAGAAAGAGCGACCAGAACTACCAGTGAGTAGGAAATCCAAACTCACCATAACGCGGTCAGTTGGAAAATCAAACCCTCCCCTAGACTGGACGCCATGGCCCCTCCCAAAGACAAGCCCGGCCCCAAAGACCCGCGCCCCTGCTCGATCGCCGACGCCCTCGCGCTCGTCGGCGAGAAGTACTCCCTGCTCGTCCTGCGGGAGGTGTGCCTGGGCAATCGCCGCTTCGACCAGCTGGTCCGCAACATCGGTGCCCCGCGCGACGTCCTGGCCACCCGGCTGCGCCGCCTCGTCGACGCCGGGATCCTCACCCGGCGGACGTACAGCGAACACCCGCAGCGCTTCGAGTACCGGCCCACCGAGGCGGGCCTCGAACTGGAGCCGGTCCTGATGACCCTCATGGCATGGGGCGACCGTCATCTGAGAAAAGACGACGACCGCCCCATGGTGGTCGAGCACAGCTGCGGCAACGAACTGGTCCCGACCGTCACCTGCACGGCCTGCGGAGCCCCGGTCCGCCACGAGGACCTGACGGCCCACCCGCAGGCGCCGGGCTGGACCGTGACGGGCCCGGCAGCGGCGTAGAAACCGCTCGGCCTCAGACGGTTCCCTTGTAGACGTCGTAGACGTCCAACCGCCCGCACATCCCGAACTTCCCGTACGCCGAAGGCTGTTCGGCCCGTACGGCGGCGTCGGCGAGGTGGGAGACGTCGCCCCGGTCGAGCCGGTCGAGCTGCTCCCCCGTGGCCGCGGCGGCGGCCCGCGCACCACGCTCCCAGCGCTCGCGCCACTCCACGAGCCGGGGCCGTACCAGCGCGGCGGCGGCCCGGTGGAACGCAGCAAGCGCTTCCGGTCCGTCGGCGGAGCGCAGCGCCTCGTAGCCCTCCAGGGCGAGGTCGCGGCGGGCCCGGGCGACCCGTTCCTGTTCGGCCTCGGGCGCGTCGGCCGGGATGACGGTGACGGCGGCGTACGTCTCCGGGTCGGTGAGGTACTGCGGGGGCAGGGTGAGCACCGCGTCGCCCGCCTCGGGGAGCCCGCTGTTCTGCATGAGGACGGTGATGCGCAGCTCGCCCTCGTTGACGAGCCGGTGGATGGTCCCGGGCGTGAACCAGGCGACCGTTCCGGCCGCGAGCGGTGTGACCTCGTACCCGGTCGCCGTGAGCGTCTGCACCGCACCCCGCCCGCCGGTGACGACGTACCCCTCCGAACAGGTCAGGTGCATATGGGGAGTTCCGCCGCACACCCCGCCGTCGACCTCGGCCGGCCAGTCGTAGACGGACAGGTGCGAGACGGCGACCCCGCCCGGCAGTCCGCCGAAACCCTGCGCGCTCACCACGGCCGCGCCTCCAGGTACTTGGCGATCTCCTCCCGTTCCCATGCACCGTCGGCGACGACGACCCGGTAGCGCCGGGTGAGCGTGTCGCCGGGATCGAGCACCAGCTCGTCGTAGAAGGCGTAGGAGGGGGCGATTCCCGCGAACGGCTCGTTGCGTACGAACCAGTGGTCGGGGTGAGTGCCCTCGGCGCCGGTGTGATCGTTCTCAGGGGCGTGCGCGAAGACGATCGTCGCGTGGCCGTCGGTGCCGTCGTGCTCTCCGGAGACGGCGAGCCAGGGGCCCTGGGAGCCCATCAGCCCGGGGCCCTCGCCGTCGGGGCCGATGATGCGGCCGTCGCGGAAGGCGCGCGGGCCGCGCCAGAACAGGCCCGTGTAGCCGGCCGCCTCGCGTCCGTGGGTGGTCGGGCTGCCGAACAGCAGCGGCTCGTCGCGGCGGTTGGTCACGGCGCTCGTCCAGGTCAGCGCCCAGGAGCCCGACTCCGTGTCGACGTCGTGCACCTCGATCCGGCGCTGTTCGTCGGCCCAGAGCTCGCCGCTGTACGGGTGCCAGGTGAGCCGTTCGGCGATGACCAGACGGTCCTCGTCGGCGTCGATCTCGTCGAAGGCGACGTGGGCCATCGAGCCGACCCGCTCCGGTAGTTCGAGATACCCCTCGCCGTGGACGTATGTGTTGCCGCCCCACAGGTTCTGGCCCGAGAGATGCGAGGCGGTGAACTGCAGGCCCTTGTGCCAGCGGTGGTCGTTGGGCCGGTAGTCCGTGACGATGTCGCCGGCCAGGGTCCGGATCGGGTGGAGGTACGGCTTCGGCGCCTCCCAGGCCGCCTCGGGCCGGTAGACGTAGCTGAACAGCTCGACGCCGGTGGCCGGTTCGGTGACCGTGATGCGGTCGCCGTGGGCGTGGACGATACGCAGGCCGGTCATGCCGACACCTCCTCGCGCGCCACGGGCGCCCAGCCGGGGGCGCCGCCGTGCAGCGCCGTGTAATAGGGGTCACCGGGGCCGATCTCGCCGGCCCGTACGGTCGTGTCCGTGAACGCCGACTTGTACAGCGCGGTGATCAGCTCCAGGCTGGTGCGCCCGTCGGTGCCGCTGCTGCGCGGCCGTTCGCCGGCCCGCATGCTGACGACGAGTTCCCGCAGCTGCTCCAGGTGCGAACTCGGTACGTCGGGACCGAAGTTCTGCCAGGCGGCGGCCTCGTCGCCCGAGACGTCCGGGGCGGGGGTGATGCGCCAGTTGTCGTTGCTGTGGCCGTAGAGGTGGGTGAGTTCGACGGTGGCGCGCTCGCAGTCGATGCGGATGCGGCTGACCTCGTCGGGGCTCAGGACGCTGTTGACGACGGTCGCCATCGCGCCGTTCGCGAAGCGGACCAGGGCGGTCGAGACGTCCTCGGTCTCCACGTCGTGGACCAGCCGCCCGGCCATGGCCTTGACCTCGCTCCACGGCCCGAGCAGATCGAGCAGCAGGTCCATCTGGTGGATGCCGTGTCCCATGGCGGGACCGCCGCCCTCGGTCGCCCAGCGTCCGCGCCAGGGCACCGCGTAGTAGGCGGTGTCGCGGTACCAGGTGGTCTGGCAGTGCGCCACGAGCGGCCGCCCCATGGCCTGCTCGGCGAGCAGCCTGCGCACATGCCGGGTGCCCGAGCCGAAGCGGTGCTGGAAGACGATCGAGGCGTACGGCCCCCCGTCCTTCCCTTCCTCGTCCTCCACGGCGTCGAAGTCGGCCAGCGTGGGCACCGGCGGCTTCTCGCACCACACCCAGGCGCCGGCCCGCAGCGCGGCGACGGTCTGCGCGCGGTGCAGGGTGGGCGGGGTGCAGATGGTCACGAGATCGGGCCGCTGTTCCCGGAGCATCTGCTCCAGGTCGGTGTAGGCGTGCGGGATCCCGGCCTCGGCGCAGAAGGACTCGACCGCGGTGGCATCGATGTCAACGGCCGCGACGACCTCGGTCTCGCCCGCCTCGGCGAGCCGGGCGAGCGCGGGGAAATGGGAGCCGCGGCCGATGGCACCGGCGCCGACCACGGCTGCCCTGATGCGTCGGCCGGTCAGCGGCGGCAAGGGCTGGAACGCCCCGGGGTTGGTGGCGGGTGTGGACATGGGCGTGATCAGCACTCCTCCGGAGACAGCGAGCGCGTCCAGCAAGCGCTTTCCTCCGCTGCAACGTATGCGCCGCCCCCGCGCCTGGTCAACACCGCACACCCGGAGTCGCCCGACCGCCCGCGAAACCCCCGTGTCCGGCCTGTCACACCGGGACGCTACGCTGCCCCTCACACACACTCGATCACCGTGCGCGGCGTTTTGGTGTGTCCTTTACTCCTCCGCGAGCAGCACTTGGACGCCGTAACTCCATGTCTTGGTTTGAATCCCTCGTCCTCGGACTCGTCCAGGGGCTGACCGAGTTCCTGCCCGTGTCGTCCAGCGCGCATCTCCGGCTGACGGCGGCCTTCTCCGGCTGGAAGGACCCGGGTGCGGCCTTCACGGCGATCACCCAGCTCGGTACGGAGGCGGCGGTGCTGATCTACTTCCGCCAGGATGTGGGGCGGATTCTCGCCGCGTGGTTCCGGTCGCTCACGAACAAGGAGATGCGGCGCGACCACGACGCCCAGATGGGCTGGCTGGTGATCGTCGGCTCCATTCCGATCGGCGTGCTCGGGGTCACGCTCAAGGACCAGATCGAGGGGCCGTTCCGGGATCTGCGGATCACCGCGACCATGCTCATCGTGGTGGGCATCGTCATCGGCGTCGCCGACCGCCTCGCGGCCCGCGACGAGACGGGTGGCCGGCACCGGGCACCCAAGCAGCGCAAGACACTGGTGGACCTGAACGCCAAGGACGGCCTGTTGTACGGCCTCTGCCAGGCGATGGCGCTGGTCCCCGGCGTCTCCCGCTCGGGCGCGACCATCAGCGGCGGCCTGTTCATGGGCTACACCCGTGAGGCGGCGGCCCGTTACTCCTTCCTCCTCGCCATGCCGGCCGTACTGGCCTCGGGCGCCTTCGAGTTGAAGGACGCGGCCGAGGAGGGACACATCGCGTGGGGGCCGACGATGTTCGCGACGGTGATCGCGTTCGCGGTCGGATACGCGGTCATCGCCTGGTTCATGAAGTTCATCTCGCACAAGAGCTTCATGCCGTTCGTCTGGTACCGCATCGCCCTCGGCATCGTCATCATCGCGCTGGTCACGGCGGGCGCGCTGAGCCCGCACGCGGCGGAGTCGGCGGGCTGAACTACCCCTCGGGCAGGGCGAGGGCCCAGGGCTCGGGGGCGATCCCGACGCCGTTCGCGACGTAGGCGATCGTGCGGTACCACCCGGCCAGTACGAGGAGTTCGAGCGCCTCGGGCTCGTCGAGGTGCTCCCGCAGGCCGGACCAGACGGGATCGCTCAGCCGTGCGCCGGCGTCGAGTTCGTCGACGGCCAGGAGCAGCGCGGACTGCCGTGGCGACCAGGCCGGCTCGTCCGGGGTGCCGGTCGCGGTCAACGCGACCTGTTCCGGGGTGAGTTGGGCGGCTTCGGCGTACGCCGCCACGTGGACGCCCCACTCGTAGGCGCAGCCGGCGCGGGCACAGACGCGGGCGATCACGAGTTCGCGGTCGGCGGTGCCCAGACGGCCGTGGACGAGGAGTCCGGCGCCCAACGCCCGCATGCGGGAGGCGAGTTCGGGGTGACGTTCGAGGACCTTGAAGAGCATGAGGGGTTCGTGGGCGACACCGGGCGGCATCCAGCGGCGCAGGGCGCGGTCGGTGTCGGGGGTGTAGGGCGGGGTGACTCCTTCGATGCGCTGCTTCATGTCCACCGACTCTTGCGCTTCTGAAATCGAAGCGCAAGAGTGAGTCGGGAGATCGCCACGAGTCGTACGGGGAGGTCCTGTTGGAACCGACTCCGCTGCCTGGTCGCCCCGTGCGCGGGTCGGACACCGGGCGTCCCGTCATGGCCGCGCTCGATCTCCTCGGCCGCCGCTGGACCCTCCGCGTGATCTGGGAACTCCACCGGCAGGGCACCCCGATCGGCTTCCGCGAACTGCGCCGCCGCTGCGACGACATGTCCTCCAGCGTCCTCTCCACCCGCCTCACGGAGCTGCGCGAGGCGGACATCGCGGAACAGACGCCCGACGGGGCCTGGCAGTTGACCCCGCTCGGCACGGACCTGGTGACGGCGATGGCGCCGTTGCTGGACTGGTCGCGGGTGTGGGCCGAGCGGCGAGAGAGGGCCGACTAATGCCGCTGACCCAGCAGTTCGCCCGTGTGACGTCCGAGTACCTCGACCGCTGCCGCGCTTCGGCGCTCGCCGCGTCCGACGCGTCTCCGGGCTGGGACCCGCCGGACGCCTGCCTGCTCGACACGGACTGGGCGATATGGGGCCTCATCCATTACTGCCGCTCGACCGGCGCCGACCCGCAGGTGATCGCGCTGCTCGACCGCGCCGTCACGGGCGACCCCGACGGGGATGTGGATTTCCTGAACCACGAGAAGATCTACGACGGTTTCGGCCACCCGCCCCGCCTGCTCACCCCGACCGCCGTCACCGACATCGCCGCCGCGCTGGACCGCGTCCGACTCGACGACCTCCTCTCGGAGTTGCCGACGTCAACCGAAGAGGCGGCCACCGCCTGCGGGTTCGGTGCCGGGTTCGACGGCGACGTGCGGGGCCATCTGACCGAACACTTCGTCGCCATGCGGGAGTTCTACCGAGCTGCCGCACACCACGCGCAGTGCGTCGTCACCTGGGTCGACTGAACGCCCGCACCGCGCCCGTGACCAACCCCATACGGTCTGAGTAGCCGTCCGGTAGCGCAGTGTCAGTCCTTGCCCCTAGGCTGTTGCGCATGTCCCCCGATTCCGTGACCCCTGGTTCCGTGCGGTCTGCTTACGAGGTGAACGAGCAGATCCGGGCTCTCTGGCTGCGCGCGGGCGGATCGCTCTCCACTCAAGAGCGGGAGGAATACGAGCTGTTGGTGGTCGAGTGGGCCGCGGCGATACGCGACGAGGTCATCGAGGCCGCCTGAGCGGTGGGCGGCCACACCCGATCGCGAACCTCACCGTCCGCCCGACACCCGCAGCACCGTACCCGTCGTGTACGACGCGTCCGGTGACATCAGCCAGGCGATGGCCGCGGCGATCTCCTCTGGCTGCCCGGGGCGGCGCAGCGGAATCGACGCAGACACGCGTTGCGCGCGGTCCGGGTCGCCCATTCTCGCGTGGATCTCGGTGTCGACGATGCCGGGCGCGACCGCGTTGACGCGGATGCCGTCGGGGCCGAGTTCCTTGGCCAGGCCCAGGGTGAGGGTGTCGACGGCGGCCTTCGTCGCGGCGTAGTGGACGTAGTCCCCGGGGCTGCCGAGCGTGGCGGCGGACGACGACACGTTCACGATCACGCCGTTGCCCCGGGCCGTCATGGTCTGCGCGGCGCGGCGTGAACACAGCAGTGTGCCCAGCAGGTTGACCTCGACGACCCGGCGCAGGTCCGCGGTGTCGACGTCTGCGAGCCGGCCGAACGGTCCGGTCACCCCGGCGTTGTTCACCAGCCCGGTGACCGGCCCGAGTTGTCGCTCCGCCGAGGTGAACAGCCGCTCCACGTCCGCCTCCACGGAGGTGTCCGCGCCGACGCACACGGCCCGTACCCCGGACTGCCTTGCCCTGTCCGCCACTTGCTCGGCCGCCTTCGCGTCCCGGAGGTATCCCACGACCACGTCGTGTCCGTCCTCCGCGAGCCGCAGACAGGTCGCGGCGCCGATCCCCCGGCTGCCTCCCGTGACGACCGTGACGAGACGCTTCACGCATACCCCCTCCAGGCTTCCCCTCAAGCTTCCCTGCATGGGAGAAGCCGACCGCGCTCGCCCTCGAAAGCGCACGCCTGTCCGAACACCACCGAATGTTCCCCACGTTGTCCCCCCGTACCCCTTGGCTCGGCACACGGAGTGACCAACACTTGGCCGATGACGCAGCGTGTGGAACTGGCGATCGTGATGGACCGGCTGGCCGTGGACGAACTGATCACCGAGTACGCGGTGGCGGTGGACGACGGCGACTGGGAGGCGTACCGGAAACTGTTCGCGCCGAACGGACGGGCCGACTACCGGTCCGCCGGAGGCATCGAGGGGAACGCGGAGGAGATCGCCGGGTGGCTCGCCGAGAGCATGCGGCTGTTCCCGATGCGGCAGCATCTGATCGTGAACCGGCGCATCCGTTTCGGCGCCCTGGACCAGAACACCGACGACACCGCGCGCGTCCAGGCCGACTACGTGAATCCGATGCGCTTCGCCAAGGAGGACGCCGACGACACGTCCACCGCGCCGGACTTCGTGTGCGGCGGGCGCTATCAGTTCGGGCTGTTGCGGACGTACGACGGCTGGCGGCTGACCGAGGTCGTCGTGGCGGAGAAGTGGCGGCGCCTTCCCGAGCGGCGCCCGGAGGCCGTGATCAACTGAGTCGATGGGGTCGATCGAGGTGACTGGCGCGACGTCCTCTGTGCGAGATCGTCCGTGGCGCGCACACTGGAGCGATCAGCGGGTAGGGAGGTGCCGTATGAAGACCTTCGGCGACTGGCTCGCCTCCCCATGGCGGCGTTCGCTGCTCGCAGCGCTCGCGGGAGCGCTGCCCGTGTTCGCGTTCCCTGCGCCGTCGTGGTGGTGGTTCGCCTACGTCGCGCTGGTCCCCTGGATCCTGCTGACCCGCTCGGCACCGACCCCACGCCGGGCGGTCTACGACGGCTGGTTCGGCGGGCTCGGGTTCATGCTGGCCGTGCACAGCTGGCTGGTGCCGAGCCTGAGCGTGTTCATCGTGGTCATCGCGGGGCTGCTGGGCGTGCTGTGGGCACCGTGGGGCTGGCTGGTGCGCCGCTTCCTGGGCGGCGTGCCGACGCCTCGGCGGGGCGCCGCCGCGCTGCTGGTCCTGCCCTCGGGCTGGCTGATGGTCGAACTGGTGCGGTCCTGGCAGGGGTTGGGCGGCCCCTGGGGTCTGCTCGGCTCCACCCAGTGGCAGGTGGAACCGGCGTTGCGGCTCGCCTCGGTCGGCGGGGTGTGGCTGCTGAGCTTCCTGGTGGTGGCCGTGAATGTGGCGGTCGCCGTGCTGGTCGCGGTCCGCGAGGTGCGGGTTCCGGCGGTCGCCGGGCTCGTCGCCACCGCCGCGGTGACCTCGGCGGCCTGGGTGTGGTCGCCGCGCCCCGACATCGACGGCCGGGTGCGGATCGCCGTCGTACAGCCCGGGATCATCGACGGCGACGCGAGCGGCGAGCGGCGCTTCGACCGCGAGGAGCAGCTGACCCGCCAACTCGCCGGTCAGCACGTCGACCTGATCGCCTGGGGCGAGAGCAGCGTCGGCTTCGACCTCGGCAAGCGGCCCGATCTCGCCCGCCGTATCGCCGCTCTCTCCAAGGAGACCGGCGCCGACATCCTGGTCAATGTGGACGCCGAGCGCTCCGACAAGCCCGGCATCTACAAGAGCTCGGTCCTGGTCGGCCCGAAAGGGCTCACCGGAGATCGCTACGACAAGATGCGGCTGGTCCCCTTCGGGGAGTACATCCCGTTCCGCTCGCTGCTCGGCTGGGCCACCTCCGTCGGCAAGGCGGCGGGTGTCGACCGCAGGCACGGCACCGAGCAGGTCGTCATGAACGTGGGGCACGGGCTGCGCATCGGCCCGCTGATCTGCTTCGAGACCGCGTTCCCCGACATGAGCCGCCATCTCGCCCAGGACGGCGCCGACGTCCTCCTCGCCCAGTCGTCGACGTCCTCGTTCCAGAGCAGCTGGGCCCCCGAACAGCACGCCACGCTCGGCGCCCTGCGCGCCGCCGAGACCGGCCGCCCGATGGTCCACGCCACCCTGACCGGCGTCTCCGCCGTCTACGGCCCGAGCGGCGAACGGATCGGCCCCTGGCTCGGCACGGACTCGGACACGACTCAGGTCTACGACGTCCCGCTCGCCCACGGCATCACGCCGTACGTCCGCTACGGCGCCTGGCCGGTGGGCCTGGCCCTGCTGGTGCTCGCGGCCATGTGCGCCGGTGAGGGCGCGACGGCGTTCAGGCTGCGGCGGACCGCTCCACGACCGCTCGTACCACCCGCTCGCACAGCTCATGAGTCGCCAGCGCGTCCCGGGCGCTGAGCACCTTCCCGGCCCGTACGGCGTCCAGGAAGGCGAGTACGGCCTGCTCGATGCCGCGCTGCCTGGCCACCGGGACCCAGTCCCCGCGGCGCCGTACGGTCGGCTGGCCCTTGTGGTCGACGACCTCGGCGAGGTTGACGACCTGGCGCTTGGTGTCCTGGCCCGAGACCTCCAGGATCTCCTCCACCGAGCCGCTGAGCCGGTTCATCACCCCGAGCGCGGTGAAGCCGTCGCCGGAGAGCTGGAGCACGAGGTGGTGCAGCAGTCCGCCCTGGGTGCGGGCGCGCACCGTCACGTCGTCGACCGGCCCGGGCACCAGGAACCGCAGGGTGTCCACGATGTGGATGAAGTCGTCCAGGATCATCGCGCGGGGCTCCTCCGGGAGCCCGATCCGGTTCTTCTGCATGAGGATCAGTTCGCGCGGATGGTCGGCGCACTGCGCGTACCCGGGGGCGTAGCGGCGGTTGAAGCCGACCGCGAGCGACACGTTCCGCTCCTCCGCGAGCCGCACCAGGCGCTCGGAGTCGGCGAGTTGGTAGGCGAGCGGCTTGTCGACGTACGTCGGTACGCCCGCCGCCAGGAGCCTGGTGACGATCTCGGGGTGCGCGGTGGTGGGCGCGTGCACGAACGCGGCGTCGAGGTCCTGTGCGAGGAGTGCGTCGAGGTCCGTGTGGCGCCGGTCCGCCGGCAGGTGAAGGCTGTCGGCGACGCGGGTGAGCGTGGCGGGGGTGCGGGTCTCCAGATGCAGTTCGACGCCGGGCAGGGCACCGAGAACCGGCAGGTAGGCCTTCTGCGCGATGTCACCGAGTCCGATGCAGCCGACCTTCACGGAGCCTCCCTGGCGCTCGCCCAGCGGTACGTTCCCGGAAGCATACGGCGGGGCGATATCCGGTGGTGCGGGCGGACCGGGCGCGCGAGGATGCGGGCATGACGATCGAGCGCAGTGAACCTTCGACCACCGCCGACGAACGAACCATGCTGGAGGGCTGGCTGAACTACCACCGGAACACCCTCGCCTGGAAATGCAAGGGCCTGACCGACGAACAGCTGAGGGCCACGTCCGTGGAGCCCTCCACGCTGTCGCTCATGGGCCTGGTGCGGCACATGGCGGAGGTGGAGCGGGGCTGGTTCCGCAAGGTCATGGCCGACGAGCAGGCGGATCCGATCTACTACACCGAAGAGGACCCGGACGGCGATTTCCACACCTCCGGGACGGACACCTGGGCGGAGGCCCACGCGACCTGGCGGGCCGAGATCGCGGCGGCGGACGCGATCGCGGCCCGGTTCGCCCTCGACGACCACTCCCTCGGCAAGCACCGGCGCACCGGCGAGCGCTTCAACCTGCGCTGGATCTACACCCACATGATCGAGGAGTACGCGCGGCACAACGGTCACGCCGATCTGCTCCGGGAGCGGATCGACGGCAGCACCGGCGACTGACCGGCGTCACGTCACCCGGGGCGGGCGCGGGCCGTCCGTAAGGGGGCGGAGATCACCCGTGTGGGGCATCATCCGCCCGTCCGCTGTCCCAAACCGGGCCGGAACCAGCAGAGTTGCGCGGGTGCATCGAACGACGACCACCGCAACGCTCCTGGTCACCGTGGCTGTCTCGGCCCTGTCCGGCTGTGTGACCGTCCAGCGGCCACCGGCTCCCGCTCCCCCGGCCGCACCGTCCCAAGCGTCGGTGCCGCGCCCGGACGGCAGCGCGGAGCCGCAAGTCGTGCAGGCTCCGGCCCGGGAGGCGCTCGAACTCATCGACCCCTCGCACCGTCCGAAACCGGCCACTCATCCGCCGCACGACGCACCGGCTCCGCCCCCGCGGGCGGCGCAGGCACCGGTACCGGTCCCCCGCGCACACCCGCACCCCCGTCCCCACCCGCACACCAAGCCACGCCATTCCCGGCAGCCGAGCGCGGACATCCCGGACGTGGTCAAGTCGGTGCCCAAGAGCCAGTCGGACGTGTGCGCCCTGGGCAGGAAGTACGGCGGCTGGCAGTCGGACAGTCCGCAGTCGATCATCTGCGGTCAGACGTACGGGCGTTGAGGCCGACGGGAACGGATCGGCCGGACTCTAGGGCCGCTGTCTCGGCGGCCCCCAGTTCCCTTCCCCGGCCGCGCCGCCCTCCGTGTCGAGCCGCAGCTCCAGCCGGCCGATCGCGGCCCGCACCCCGTTGCCGTAGCCGTCGTCCGCGAGGACCGCGCAGGCGGCGCGGGCGCGGCGGAGGTGGGTGCGGGCGGCGTCCGGGCGGTCGAGCTTGATGTAGTCGGCGGCGAGGTTGAGATGCAGGGAGGGGTAGAAGCCGCGCACCGCGCCCGCCCCCTCCTGGCCGGTGTCCCCCGCCCACCGCCCGTCCGTCAGCTCGTCCGCCGCCGACAACGCCCTGAGATCCCAGGCGAGTTCGTCGCTCGGGTCGTCCTGGGTGTCGGCCAGGTAGTGGGCCAGCGTGCAGCGGTGCAGCGGGTCGCCGTCCTCACCGAGCTCCGCCCACAGGCCGAGCAGCCGCTCCCTGGCCTCCTCGCGGTCGCCGCCGTGGTGCAGCATGACGACCTGTCCGATCCGCGTCAGCAGGGCGTCCGGCGCCGCCTGGTCCTGTCGCTCCGCCACCGCGTCCTCCGCACCTCGTCGGCTGTCCTCGTCGACGCTAACCGGCGCCACTGGCAATCCCCGTCAGGCGGCCCCCGAACGGCCCGGTGGGGTCAGCCCAGGTTCGGGATGCGCCAGTCGATGGCGGTGTGGCCCTGCTTGGCCACGGCCTCGTCGATCTGGGTGAACGGGCGGGAGCCGAAGAACTTCTTGGCGGACAGCGGGGAGGGGTGCGCGCCCTTGACCACCACGTGCCGCTCCTCGTCGATCAGGGGGAGCTTCTTCTGCGCGTAGTTGCCCCACAGGACGAAGACCGCGGGGTCGGGGCGGTCGGCCACCGCGCGGATCACCGCGTCGGTGAACTTCTCCCAGCCCTTGCCCTTGTGGGAGTTGGCCTCGCCGGAGCGGACCGTGAGCACCGCGTTGAGCAGCAGGACGCCCTGCTGGGCCCACGGCATCAGATAGCCGTTGTCCGGGATCGGGAGGTCCAGCTCCTCCTTCATCTCCTTGTAGATGTTCCGCAGGGAGGGCGGGGTCTTCACTCCGGGGCGGACCGAGAAGCACAGGCCGTGTCCCTGGCCCTCGCCGTGGTACGGGTCCTGACCGAGGACCAGCACCTTCACCTGGTCGTACGGAGTCGCCTCCAGGGCGGCGAAGACCTCCTCGCGCGGCGGGTAGACCGGCCCCTTCGCCCGCTCCTCCTCGACGAACTCGGTCAGCTCCTTGAAGTAGGGCTGCTGAAGCTCGTCGCCCAGGACTCCGCGCCAGGACTCGGGGAGCATGGAGATGTCGGTCACGTCAACTTCCTTACCGTGTGCGGCGACTGCGATGCGGAGCGACCGCGCGAGTGCGGTCGCCTCCATGTCCCAGAACCTACAGGCGACCACTGACAACCGGTGCCGCGATCCGGTTCACCAGCTCGTCTTGCGGTACAGCTGCCACATCATCATGATCGTCGACGGGTCGAGGGCCTGTTCCCCGCCGGAGATGTCGTCGCTGGCGGCCACGTACTGCCGGCCCTGCCACAGCGGCAGCAGCCGGGTGTCGTCCACCAGGATCTGCTGCGCCTCCTCGAACTCCTTGACCACGTCGGCCCGGTCGGTCTCCTTGCGGGACTCGGGCAGCAGTACGTCGGTGATCTTCGGCGAGGGGTAGGGCGTGCCGAGCGCGTTCTGCTGTCCCACGAAGGGCGCGATGAAGTTCTCGGCGTCGGGGAAGTCCGGGAACCAGCCGCGCCCGAACACCGGGTACTCGCCCTTCTGGTAGCCCGTCACATAGGTCTTCCAGGGGCGGCTCTTCAGGGTGATGGTGAAGAGCCCGGAGGCGTCGAGCTGGCGCTTGAGTTCCTTGAACTCCAGGGCGGTCTCGGAGCCGTAGCGGTCGCTGGTGTACCAGAGGGTGAGCGGGACGGGGTCGGTGATGCCCGCGCGGGTGAGGATTTTCCGTGCCTTGGGGACGCTGGGGTCTCCGAAGTCGTCGAAGAAGGCGGTGGTGTGGCCGGTGAGGCCCTTCGGGACCATGGAGTAGAGGGGGTCCACGGTGTCGCGGTAGATCTTGTGGGTGATCGCCCCGCGGTCGACGACCTGGGCGACGGCCTTGCGGACGGCGGGGTTCCGGGCCCAGCGGTCCTTGGGGTTGAACACCAGGTAGTTGATGTCGGTGCCGGCGCCGTCGACCAGTTGCAGGTCCTTGGAGCGGCTCCCCTGGAGGGTGACGATGTCGTCGGCGGCGAGGCCGCGGTAGGTGACGTCGATCTTCTGGTCCCGCAGCGCCTTGACCATGGTGCCCGAGTCCTGGAAGTAGCGGATCGTCACCGCGCTGTTCTCCCGCTTGGCGAAGCCCTTGTAGCGGTCGTTGCGGACGAGTTGGGCCTCCTTGCCGTCGTCGTAGGACTTCAGGGTGTACGGCCCGGAGCCGAAGACCTTGTCGTCCTTGCGGAGGGAGTGCGCGGGGTAGTCGTCGGGGTCGACGATCGACATGGCCGGGGTGGCGAGCACGAACGGGAAGGTGGCGTCGGGCTTGTTGAGGTGGAAGAGGACCTCGCGGTCACCGGTGGCCTGGACGCGGTCGAGGCTGCCCAGCAGGCCCGCCGGACCGCTCGGCGCGTTGATCTGCCTGATGCGGTCGATGGAGTGCTTGACGGCCTGGGCGTCGAGGGTGTCCCCGTCGGCGAACTTCATGCCCGCGCGCAGTTCGCAGCGGTACGTCGTGTTCGAACCGTCCGTGAAACCGCAGCTCTTGGCGGCGTCCGGCTCGGGTGTGGTCGCGCCGGTCGGGTAGGCGAGGAGCGTCTGGTAGATGTTGCGGAAGAGTTCCCACGAACCGTCCCAGGAGGCGGCCGGGTCGAGCGTGCTGGGGGCGCTGGTGGTGCCGACGACGATGGGTCCCCCGCCGTCCGGATTTCCGTCCGAGAACACCCCGCATCCGGCCACCAGGGATATCGACGTCATCGCCGCGGCTCTCCGCAGGCCTCGGTTCCGGTTGAACACGCGCACGCTCCTCGATCCGCCATACCAAGGGTCGGCAGACCATACCGCAGTGCCCCGGCCGGTTGAGCAAGGTTCGGACGGGGCACTTGATCAGCGGTTTTATGACGACGTTGTCAGTCCGCTGTGCGCGTTTTCGTACCTCGACACGGGCGCCGGTTCCGTCAAGGGAACAGCAAAGAAACCGGCGCCCGGGTCGTCGGGTCAGGCCACTCCGGCGTTCAGGAGGATGCCGCCGTCGACGACGAGCGTCTGGCCGGTGATCCACTCGGACTGGTCCGACGTCAGGAACGCGGCGGCGCCGCCGATGTCGGACGGCACACCGAGCCGGGCCAGCGGGTAGGAGGCGGCGGCCTCCGCCTCACGGCCCTCGTACAGGGCGGCGGCGAACTTGGTCTTCACCACCGCCGGGGCGATGGAGTTGACCCGTACGCCGGGCGCGAACTCGTGCGCCAGCTGGAGCGTCAGGTTGACCATCGCGGCCTTGCTGACGCCGTACGCGCCGATGAACGGCGAGGCGGAGATCCCGGCGAGGGAGGCGATGTTGACGATGGCGCCGCCGTGCTCCTTCTGCCAGGCGTGCCAGGTCTTCTGGGCGAAGCCGAGCGCGGAGATGACGTTGGTCTCGAAGACCTTGCGGGCGACGTTCAGGTCGAGGTCGGCGATCGGGCCGAACACCGGGTTCGTACCGGCGTTGTTGACCAGATAGTCGACGCGGCCGAAGGCCTCCATCGTGCGCTCGACCACGACGGCCTGGTGGGCCTCGTCGTGGGCCTTGCCGGCCACGCCGATGACGCGGTCGGCGCCGAGCGCCTCGACGGCCTCCTTGAGGGCGTCCTCGTTGCGGCCGGTGATGCAGACCCGGTCGCCGCGGGCGAGCAGCGCCTCGGCGACGCCGTAGCCGATGCCGCGGCTGGCGCCGGTGATGACGGCGACCTTGCCGGAGAGTTCAGGCAGTTCAGTCATTTCGCGTGTTCCCGTGTTCCCTAGTTGAGCGGTCCGCCGGCGACGTACAGGACCTGGCCGGAGACGAAGCCGGCCGCCTCGTTGGTGAAGAAGGCGACGGCGTTGGCGATGTCGTCGGGCTCGCCGACGCGCTGCACCGGGATCTGAGTGGCGGCGGCGGCCTTGAAGTCCTCGAAGCCCATGCCGACGCGGGCGGCGGTCGCGGCGGTCATGTCGGTGGCGATGAAGCCGGGGGCGACGGCGTTGGCCGTGATGCCGAACTTGCCGAGCTCGATGGCGAGGGTCTTGGTGAAACCCTGCAGACCGGCCTTGGCGGCGGAGTAGTTGGCCTGGCCGCGGTTGCCGAGGGCGGAGGACGAGGAGAGGTTGACGACCCGGCCGAAGCCCGCGTCGACCATGTGCTTCTGGACGGCCTTGGTCATCAGGAACGAGCCGCGCAGGTGCACGTTCAGGACGGTGTCCCAGTCGGAGACGCTCATCTTGAAGAGCAGGTTGTCGCGGAGCACGCCCGCGTTGTTGACCAGGATCGTCGGCGCGCCCAGCTCCGCGACGATGCGCGCGACGGCTGCCTCGACCTGCGCCTCGTCGGAGACGTCGGCGCCGACCGCGAGGGCCTTGCCGCCGGCCGCGGTGATCTTCTCCACGGTGTCCTTGCAGGCGGCCTCGTCGAGGTCGATCACGGCGACCGCACGGCCCTCGGCCGCGAGGCGTACGGCGGTGGCGGCGCCGATGCCCCGCGCCCCGCCGGTGACAATCGCGACCCGCTGCTCAGTGGTGGACATTGCTGGCTCTCCTCGCCCTTGAGAATCTCTCGCCCTGGAAATCTGCGGCCCGCCGGTGAGCGACCGCTTAGTACCTTCGGCAGACGTGACGCTAGAAGCCCTGGCACTCGGTGTCAACGCCACATGAGCCGGGTGTGATTCATTACCTCACCAGCAGGTCGAGCAGGCGCTCCGTCTCGGCCGCCGGATCGACGGTGAGACCGGTGTGCACGGGCCCGGGCTGCACGACGGTGGACCGGGGCGCGATCAGCCAGCGGAACCGCCGCCCGGCATCGTCCCGCGCCGCCTGACCGGCCGCGTCACCACCGGCGCACACGCCTTCCACGGCACCGAGCGCGGCCCTGATCCCGGCCACATCGGCCTCCGGGTCGAGGGCGAGCAACCTTGCTTCGTCCAGATGGGTGCGGGCGCCGACGTAGGACCGGGCGCGGCAGTAGACGAGGACTCCGGCGTTGATGCATTCGCCGCGTTCCACGCGCGGTACGACGCGCAGCAGGGCGTACTCGAAGACGTCCCGTTCGTTGGCCTCGCTGGGCCGGATGATGTGGCGCTCGGTCACTGGAGTCCCTTGATGCGCTCGTGGATGAAGGGCACGCGCGCGAGGAGGGGCGCCGCGTACGCCTCACGGAGGAGGTCCGGGGTGTCGAAGCCGGGTTCGCCGGTCAGCCAGGCGTCGGGGATCTCGGCGGTGACCTCGGCGAGGAGTTCCCCGGTGACCTTCGGTGCCAGGTCGGCGGCGGCGGTCGCGAGGTCGGGTGCGAAGCGGGCGAGGGCGTGGTCCGCGGCGTCGTAGGGGCGGGCCGCCGATGCCTCCGCGCCGGGCCAGTTGTGGTGCCAGATCATGGTGGCGCCGTGGTCGATGAGCCACAGGTCGCCGTGCCACATCAGCAGGTTGGGGTTGCGCCAGGAGCGGTCGACGTTGTTGACGAGCGCGTCGAACCAGACGATCCGGCCCGCCTCCTCGGCACTCACCGTGAAGGCCAGCGGGTCGAAGCCGAGGGCTCCGGAGAGGAAGTCCATGCCGAGGTTGGCGCCGCCGCTGGACCTCAGCAACTCCTGTACCTGCTGGTCGGGTTCGCCGAGCCCGAGCACCGGGTCGAGGTCGAGGGTCACCAGCCGTGGCACCCGGAAGCCCAGCCGCCGGGCCAGCTCCCCCACCACGACCTCGGCGACGAGCGTCTTGCGGCCCTGCCCGGCGCCGCTGAACTTCATGACGTACGGCGCGAAGTCGTCGCCCTCGACGAGCCCCGGCAGCGAGCCGCCCTCGCGCAGGGGCGTGATGTAGCGGGTCGCGATGACTTCCTTGAGCACTTTCCGAGACTCCCTGGCCTTGCCGTCCACAACCGCTTCGGACGCGCCTTTGGCACGGAGTCAGCATTCTATGAGGAGTGGGGGGCGCCCGCTCTCACCAGGGCCGGGACAGCCGGCGCCCCTCTTCCGCGCTCAGGTCATCGGCGGTACGCGACGCAGTGGACGGAGCTCTCCACCGCGGCTGCCATGGCCTGCTGGCCCAGGGCGTTGGGGTGGGCGGGCGCGGTCGGGGCCGCCGCGACCAGGGGTTCGATCCAGCGCTCGCCGGCCGGCTTGCACATGTCGTGTCCGACCGTCGGGGTGTAGGTGTCGACGTAGGACGCCCCGTGCGCCGACGCCTGGTCCTCGATCATCGCGTTGAGCTTCTTCTCTGTGTCCCGCAGATAGGCGAAATCACCGGCCGCGAGCGGTACGGCGGAGCTGGTGCAGCCGACTCCGTCGTCCGGGAACAGGTCGGGATAGCCGACCACCACGACCTTGGCCCGGGGAGCCCGCTCGTGGACGGCGTCCAGGGCGGCGGCGATCTTGGGAGCGGTGTCGTCGACGCGCTGCGCCAGCCGGTCGGTGCCGTCGCTCGTGAAGAAGCTCTGGCACGGGTTGCCGGTCGGGTTCTTGGACGTCAGTCCGGCGCAGGTGGCCAGATTGCCGGAGAAGCCGATGTCGTTGCCGCCGATGGTCAGAGTGACCACGTCGGTGTCCGCGCCGAGGGCGTCCAGCTGGGGCGCCTTCGTGCCCTGGGGTCCGGCCAGGGCCGTCGTGGTGGCGCCCGAACAGCTGACGTCCGTCAGCTGCCAGTTCCGCGCCGCCGCGAGGAGCGACGGATAGTTCTGGTCGGACCGCGCGCACGTGGCATCGACCTGGGTCGGTATGCCGGGGCCGGAGGCGTACGAGTCGCCCAGCGCGACGTAGTTCACGGTGCGCGCGGTGTGCGTCGAGGCGCTCGCCGCCGTCGCCCCCGCGACGGACAGGGCCATCGCGCAACCCGCCACCGCGGCACCGCGCAGCAGGTTCCGCCGGCCGGGAGATCTCTTGCTCTGCTCGTTCAAGTCCGTCCATTCGTCGGGCCCCCGCGCCCGACGCCTGTCGGCGGCGGAGGCTTTGTCCTGGCGGGACTTGAAACGGCGCACGCGCCAAGGAGGTTCACTCACGGCTTCACCGGGTGCGTGTTCAGGCCTTATGCAGGGCCGACAGCGAAACGACAGCGAGGTTTTACGCCTCCCTGATCTCGATAAGGCCAAGCTCTCGACACCGTCTGAACGACGGTCATCCGCATCCCGTACCCCTTTGCAGACCCACAAATGCTTTCTTCTGGAAGGAACGTCAGCATGACCAGCGATTCGTTCGAACCCGTTACGGCGCCCTCCCGTCGCACCGCGTTGGCGGCGGTCGGCGCGGCGGGACTCGCCGTCGCGCTGACCGCGTGCTCGTCGAGCGACGACTCCTCGTCGGACTCCTCGGACACCTCGGGCTCCACCACCACGGCCGGCGCTTCCACCGCCCAGGGTGACGCCGGTGGCACCGAACTGGCGAAGACCACGGACATCCCCGAGGGCGGCGGCAAGATCTTCGCCAGCCAGGGTGTGGTGGTCACCCAGCCGACGGCGGGCACCTACAAGGCGTTCTCGTCGAAGTGCACCCACCAGGGCTGTGCCGTGACCACGATCACCAACGGCGTCATCGGCTGCCCGTGCCACAAGAGCGAGTTCTCGATCACCGACGGCAGTGTGAAGCAGGGTCCCGCGACCCAGGCGCTGCCCGCCGAGCAGATCACCGTGACCGGGGACTCCATCACGCTGGCGTGACGGTCAGCGTCGATCGGCCCTGCGCGGTCGTTTGAAGCAGCCCAGCACCTCGTCCGTGGTCGCGACCGTAGCGACCAATGCGAGGGTGTTGCGGATCATCGCGGGGGTGTACTCCGAGGGCACCCCCGCGATGGCGTCCTTCGGTACGACGACGGTGTAGCCGCGGTTGACGGCGTCGAACACCGCGTTGGGGATCGCCACGTTGGCCGAGACGCCGGTGACGATCAGGGTGCGGCAGCCCAAGTTCCGTAGCAGCGCGTCGACTTCGGTGCCCTGGATCGGTGACAGGCCGTGCAGCCGTCGTACGACGAAGTCCTCCTCGGCGACCTCGATCGGGGGTGCCACGCGGACCGCCGCGGTGCCCGAGAGCTGCTGGACGGGCAGGCGTTCGGCGGCGCGGAACAGGCGGGCGTTGTGGTTCGCGCCCCGGCCGTCCGGGCGGCGTTCGGCGAGGGCGTGGATCACCTGGACCCCGCCCTCGTGCGCGGCGGCGACCAGCCGGGCGACATTGGCGAGTGCGCCCGACGAGCGTGCGGCGAGGGCGAGTTCGGGCAGCGCACTGTCCGGGCCGACCACGCCCTGTTGACATTCGACGGTGAGCAGGGCAGTGCTCACCGTGTCGAGGATCTCACTGAGTTGTGCGTGCGACGGCATGGCTCTCCCTTGTCGTCGACGGCCGGGGCGGGTGACAGTAACGAGCATCGCGTGCGTTCGGAAGACGACCGGCGCCCATCCGGCCACATTTCCTGACGTACCGTCAGAAGCGGCTGCCCGCCGCTCGCGCCGTTGCCGAAGGGGATCGCATGACCGCCACTCAGCGTCGAGGCCGGAAGATCATGATGACACCCGAGGAGCTGGACGAGTTCCTCGCCGCCGAGCGGACCTGCCGCGTCGCGACCGTCTCCGCCGACGGGGCCCCGCACGTCAGCCCGCTGTGGTTCGCCTGGGACGGCACCTCGCTCTGGCTGTACTCGATCACCCGCAGCAAGCGCTGGGCCGACCTGCGCCGCGACCAGCGCGTCGCCGTGGTCGTCGACGGGGGGCACGCCTACGACGAGCTGCGGGGCGTCGAGCTGTCCGGGACCGTGGAGTTCGTGGGCGAGTCCCCGCGCACGGGTGAGCCGCAGCCCGAACTCGTCGCGGTGGAGAAGCTGTTCGCGCAGAAGAACTTCGGCCTGGACGCGATGCCCTACGACGGCCGGCACGCCTGGATTCGGCTGACGCCGGACACGGTCACGTCCTGGGACTTCCGCAAGTTGGCGGCGCTGTAGGGGAGATCGCCGGGCTGGGCACACGTCGGCGGCTCTCCGGGCGGACTGGCCCCGCCACGCGCACACCGGCTGCCCTGACGGCGAGCCGCCCGCGCTGCCCGCAAGTCGCCAGCCCTGCCCGCGACTTGCCCCGGGCAGGCCGTCAGACGACCGTCTCGGCCGCTGCCCGCAGCGCCGCGACCGCCGCGCGGATGGAGGGGCGGCGGTCGGCGTCCGCGCGCCAGACGACGTAGACATGCCGGCTCACCCGCTGCTTCAGCGGGACGGTGACGACCCCGGCGGGCATCGGGCTGCGGCCCAGCAGAGGCGCGATGCAGACGCCCAACCCGGCCGCCACCAGCCCCAGTTGGGTGTGCGTCTCGGCGGCGCGGTGGCCGATGATCGGCTCGATGCCCCGGGAGCGCAGGGTGAACATCAGCCACTCGTGGCAGAACTCGCCCTCGGCCCAGGTGATCCACTCGTCCTCGGCGAACTCCCCGAGGTCCACCTCCTCACGGCCCGCCAGCGGATGTCCGGCCGGCATCGCCACATCGGCGGGGTCGTCCAGGATCGGCGCCTTGACCAGGCCGTCGGGCAGCGGCATCGGCTTGTTGTACCAGTCGAGGACGACCGCGAGGTCGAGATCGCCGCGCACGACGCCCGCGATACCGCTCTCCGGCTCCAGTTCGGTGGAGCGGACGCGCAGCGCGGGGTGCTCGGCGCGCAGCGCGGCGAGTGCGGCGGGGAAGAGACCGCGGGCGGCGGTCGGAAACGCGGAGAGCCTCAACTCGCCCACCACCTGGCCGCGTTGGGCCTCCAGATCCGCCTGGGCCAACTCCACCTGGGACAGGATCCGGCCCGCGTGCTCGGCGAGCAGCCGGCCGGCGTCGGTGAGCCGCACTCCCCGTCCGTTCTTGGCGAGGAGCTGCTGTCCCACCTCCCGCTCCAGCTTGGACATCTGCTGCGACACGGCCGAGGTCGTCACATGCAGCCCCTCGGCCGCACCACTGACCGAGCCGTGCCGGGCCAGGGCGTCCAGGGTGCGCAGCCGCTCCAGGTTCAACATGTAAGCGATGCTACGAGAAACCCGGAGTCGCGTCCCGCTCGCGCTACAAGGTCACGCCCTTACGCGTAGCCGCGCATCGGCGTCCGGCCGCACGCGGAGGCGATCGCCTCCGCCAGCCGCCCGGTCTCGTCGGCCGTCAGGGTCGAGACGGTGATCCGGATGCCGGGCGGTGCGCTCATCCGGAAGCGGGCGCCGGGCGCCACGGCCCAGCCCGCGTGGAGGAGGCGGGAGACCGCGCCGGTCTCGTCCGGTACCGGGATCCAGACGTTGAGGCCGCTGCGGCCGTACGCCGCGACCCCGTGGTCGGCGAGCGCGGCGATCAGCGCGTCGCGGCGGCGGCCGTAGGCGGCGGCCACGGCCGGGGTGTCCACCGCGCCGTCGGCCCAGAGCCTGGCAACGGCGCGCTGGATGATCCGGCTGACCCAGCCAGGACCGAGGCGCTGGCGGCCACGGACCCGGTCGAGGGTGACGGTGTCCCCGGTGAGCACGGCGAGGCGCAGATCGGGGCCGTAGGCCTTGGCCGCCGAGCGCACGAAGGCCCAGTGACGGGTGGCGCCGGCCAGCGGGTGCAGGGGCTGGTCGACGATGCCGTGGCCGTGGTCGTCCTCGATCAGCAGGGTCTCCGGGTGGTCGCGGAGCACGGAACGCAGGGCACGCGCGCGCGTGGCGCTCACCACGGCTCCGGTGGGGTTCTGCGCCCGGTCGGTGACGATCAGGGCCCGCGCGCCGGACGCCAGCGCGGCGCGCACGTCGTCGGGGTGCGGTCCGTCGTCGTCGACGCGGACGGGGGTGACGCGCAGGCCGAGCGCCGGTACGAGGTCGAGCAGGCTGCCCCACCCCGGGTCCTCGACGGCGACGGTGTCACCGGGCTTCAGATGGGCGGCGAGGACGCGCTCGATGGCGTCCAGCGACCCGGAGGCGACGGCCACGGGGCCGGCCGGCACACCGTCCGCGTCCAGCGCGGCCCGCGCGATGCGTGCCAGCTCCGGTTCGACCGGGTCGTCGCCGTACATGACCGGTTCCCGGTCGGAGAGTTCGGCGGCCCAGGCGAACGCCCCGGCGAGGGAGGGCAGCAGGGCGGGATCCGGATTTCCGTGCGACACCTCGCGCACCCCCTCCGGCACCTCCACACGGATGTGCTCCCGCCCGGTCGTGGCCGGCTTCGGCCGCACCCGGCTGCCGCGCCGCCCGGCGGTCTCGATGACCCCGCGCTCCCGCAGGGTCCGGTACGCGGCCGCGACCGTATTGGGATTCACCCCCAGCTCTACGGCCAACTCCCGCATCGGCGGCAGCAGTTGCCCCGGCTCCAGCTCTCCCGAGCCCACCGCGCGCTCGACGTCGGCAGCGATGTCGGCTGCGCGTCGCCCTTCGATCCGGTATTCTCCTAGCACAAAGCTAACTATGCACTAGTGCAATACACATCGCAACTCGAACACCGATGAACACGGAGAACGTCATGCAGGGGACGACGACGCAGCCGATACCGCAGCCCGCGGCGTACACACCGACCGACCTGACCGTGCCCACGCGTTCCGCGGAACGGGCGTCGTACGACAAGGAGTTGGTGCACGCGATACTGGACACGGCCTACGTCTGTCATCTCGGCTTCGTGCGCGACGGCCGGCCGGTCGTGCTGCCGACGTTGTTCGGGCGGGTCGGGGAGCGGCTGTACGTGCACGGTTCGACGGGTGCGCGTCCGCTGCGGATGACGGGGAAGGCCGACCCGGGGCTCCCGGTGTGCCTGACGGTCACCCACGTCGACGGTCTCGTCCTGGCCCGCTCCGCCTTCCACCACTCGATCAACTACCGCTCCGTGGTGGTGCACGGCATCGCCCACCAGGTGACGGACCCCGAGGAGAAGCGGACGGCGCTGGACGCGCTGGTCGACCATGTCGTGCCCGGCCGTTCGGCGGACTCGCGGCCCGGCAACAAGAAGGAACTCGCCGCCACCATGGTGATCCGCCTCGACCTCGACGAGGTCTCCGCCAAGCTCCGCACCGGCGGCGCGAACGACGAGCCCGAGGACCTGGACCTCCCCCACTGGGCCGGCGTCCTCCCCCTGAACACCGGTTACGGCACCCCGCTCCCGAACGACGACCTGTCCCCCGGCATCGAACTCCCCGGCTACCTGGCGGAGTTGTGATGCTGATCCACCCCTGGGACGCACCCCACGACGACACCGAGTGGCAACACTGGCTCGCCGCCCACGACTTCGGCCAACTGGCCGTCAACGGACCACCCGGCGAACCCCCGTTGATCCAGCCCCTCCACTTCGCCTACGACCCCGAGCGCGGCGAGGCGGTCACCCACCTGGCCCGCCCCAACCCCCTGTGGCCGGCGCTGGAGTCGAACCCCCAGGTGGTGCTGAGCGTCGTCGACGACTACGTGTTCATCCCCGGCCCCTGGCAGGCGGACCCGGACGTCCCACCGGAACACGGCGTCCCGACCAGCTTCTACGCGGCCGTCCAACTCCGCTGCACCGCCCACCTCGTGGACGACCCGACCGAGAAGGCGACCCTCCTCAACCGCCAGGTCGGCCACTTCCAGCCCGAGGGCGGCACCACACCGGTCGCCCCCGGCGAGCCCCCGAACGGCCGCCTGCTGTCCGGCATCCGCGCCGTACGCCTCGAAGTCACCGGCGTACGGGCCAAGTTCAAGTACGCGGGCAAGCGGTCGGCGGAGGTCCAGGACCGCATCGCGGCGGGACTTGCGGGGCGGGGCGGGGTGCGGGACGACGTGGCGCGGGGGCATTTGCTGCGGCGGCGGGAGGGGTGAGGCGGGGGTGGGCATGAGGGTGAGAGTGCCGGTGCCGGTGCCGCCTGCGGTCAGCCGAAGTAGAGCTCGACGTGTTTGTCCAGACAGAGCCTCATGACGACGACCAGTCGGCGGGCGTCAGCGAGATGGCGTTGCAGAACGGGGTCGCTGCCATCGTGCTGGCGTCGCTCGACGATTGCTTCCAGTCGGGGCAGCATGGCCGCGCATTGGGCGGGTGTGAACTCGGAGACGACGTCGTCCGGATGGTCGAGCAGCGGTTCCAGCGCGGTGGTGACGCTGTTCCACTGACGGTCTCCGCCGAAGCCGTGCATCTCGTCGAGGTCGAAGCCCTCGGCCTGCGCCAGCCATTGCCTGAACTCGGCGAAGCCTCTGTAGGACCACTCGGCGTCCGGGCTGGTCACGTCGCCGTCCGCGGGGTAGAGCATGAGCCCCATCAGGTCCTCCTTGCCCGTGCTCGGCTTGAGCCTAGGCGGCCGTTTCCCGACGGGACAACTCCCTTTCGGGGCCGCCGATCGCGACCGGTTCCTCCGAGCCCTTCGTCGGAGCCGAGGACTGGGCGATGAACGCGCCGAGCAGGACGACCGCTCCGCCGATGATCTGCGGGGCGGAGAGGTGTTCGCCGAGGAGGATCCAGGCGAGGACCGTCGCGATGACCGCTTCGAGGCAGGCGACGACGCCGGCGACCTGTGGGGAGAGGCGGCGGACGGAGACGACTCCGGTGACGTAGGCCAGGACCGTGGCGATCAGGACGATCCAGGCGAGGAGGAGCGCGGCCGGGACCGCGTTGCCGTTCATGTGGGCGTCGCCCTTGAGGACGGACCAGGGCATGGTCCAGGGGCGGGCCACGGCGGTGAGGACGAGGGCGCCGACGAGCAGGCCGTAGGCGATCACGCCGAGCGGGTCGGGGACCTCGGTGCCCGCGTCGCTGCCCTGGTCGGAGAGGACGAAGTAGCCGACCTGGCAGCAGGCCGCGGCGAGCGCGAGCAGCAGGCCGACGGCGTCGAAGCTCAGGCCCGACCACACCTCGACGACGCAGGCGAGGCCGCCGGCCGCGAGGACCACGCCGAGCGCGGCGGCGCGGGTGACCGGACGCCGCTGCACGAACCGGACCCAGCCGAGCACGAGGGCCGGTGCGAGGTACTCGACGAGCAGGGCGACACCGACGGGTATGCGGGAGATCGCGGCGAAGTAGCAGGCCTGGACGCCCGCGACGGCGAGCAGTCCGAAGCCGAGGAGCAGTGCGGGGCGGCTCCGGACGAGTGCGCGGTGGCGCACGGCGAGCGGCAGCATCACCAGGGCGGCGCCTGCCACCCGCAGCCACACCACGTGCAGCGGGTCGAGGCCCGCCTCGATCAGCGGTTTGGCCGCGACTCCGGATCCCCCGAAGGCCAGCGCGGACCCGAGCGCCAGACCGAGCCCGACACCCTTCGCCCCACCGGCGGCACTGCTCTCAGACGTATGCACGGCCACATGATGACAGGGGATGACATGAGCGTCACCCCCGTTGACACCTGTCTCAGCGCGTGGACGGCCTCCGCGCGGTGGGCGGCTCGCTCGGTCAGCAGCCCGGCTCGCCGCCCGTGACGTACTCCCCCGGCCGGCTCTCGATCCACACCAGCACCTCGGGGGACTCGATGCCCGCGCGGTGGAGGACCTCGACGGCGCGGGCCTCGGGGTCCGCGACGAGTGCGGCGAGGAGGTCGATGCCGCCCGCCAGGTCGTCGTCGCGGAGTTCGGCGCGCTCACAGGCGTACTCGAGGGCGCCCGCGGCCAGCGGCGACCAGCCCTCCGCCGCCGGGATCACGGGGATCGCGCCGGAGTCCTCGACGCTGCCCTGCCAGCGCAGGCCGTAGCCGATGCTGCGCTGCACCAGGTAGCCGAGCAGCCGGGCGATCTGGGGGCCGTCACCGAAGACGGCACGTGCCTCGGGATCCGACTCCAGGAGGCTGTGCAGCAGATGGGCCGTGTCGATCTGCCGGTCCCCGTCCCGCAGGGCCCGGCGGCGGGCGCCCGCCACCACCGCTGCCAGCTCTGCACTGAGCCTGGCATCGTTGTCCGCGCGGTGAATGCCCTGCTCGCGGTTCGACTGCCTGGGAATACGGGGTTGCACACTCTTACCCCATCAGTCCCCCGCATCGAGGTCATCCCCGGAGGGGAGCATTTCGGCATCCCACACAGAGTGGACTCCGGGCGACGAGATCTCCTCCTTATGGATGAGATCACGCGCCTCAACCCCGAGAGGCGCGCGCCGCCTTGCCGCGCGCCCCGTGCGCAACCGCTCTGCACCGGGCGTACGTCTTTCGCGAACGTGGAGAGCAGGTGCTGGCTGGTGGCGCTGCCGGCGGTCGACGGCAGGCAGTACGTGTACCGGGTGTACGCCCCGGAGGACGCACTGCCCGCCGACCTGTTCTGGGACGCGTGGCACTGCCACGACGAGAGCGCCCACCCGCGCGCGTGGGATCTCTTCGACGCGGCGGTGATACGGCGCGTGGGCTGAGGCCGACGAGGTCGGTACGCTCCGAACGCGGCCGCTGCGGACACTTCCTGACGGTTCATCAGTATTGAATGTTGCGCGCCCTGCGGCTACGTTCCGCGACACCGTAGCCCGACAGCACCGTAGCCCGACAGGAAGAGGTGGTCGTATGGCCGAAATCAGCGCGGAGGCACGCATCGAGGCCCCGGCCGAGAAGGTGTGGACCCAGCTCACGGACTGGTCCGCGTACGGCGAGTGGAACACGACCCACACCAACTTCCCCAAGGGCGGCCCCGAGAGCCTCGAAGCGGGCGCGACCTTCCAGGAGAACATGAAGCTGATGGGCTTCCCGGCGGAGGTCGAGTGGACCGTCGAGGAGGTGGAGGCGGCCCGGGTGCTGGCTATCCGCGGCAAGGGCCCGATGGCCGTGAACGTCGCCACCCGCTACACGCTCACACCCGACGGCGACGCCACGACGGTCCGTATCGACGGCGAGTTCACGGGTGCGGCGGTGACGTTGATGGCGGGCAAGCTGAAGGACTCGGGGACGGCCGCCCTGAACGAATCGCTGCGCAAACTGGGCGGGCTGGTGGCCTGAGGAAGGCACCGGGGCACCGCAGGAACGGGAACGCGCACAGGGAAGGCGCCCCACGGAACTCCCGTGGGGCGCCTTGACCTGCTGCCCTTTCCGACCCCGAGGACATCAGTCCTCGTCGGCCAGGATCAGGTACAGCTTCTTGCGGGCGTCGTTGATGACGGTCAGCGCCTTCTCGCGCTGCTCCTTGCTGCCGGTCTTCCAGACCTGCCCGAAGGCCTCCATCAGACCGAAGCCGGCCTGGCGGATCTCACTCAGGGCCTCCCAGTCGACACCTCGGGAAGCCTCTTCCCAGGGCGCGTCCGGACCTTCCTCGGCCGCGGTACGGCCGGCGTCGGTGAGCGAGAAGAGCTTCTTGCCGCCCTCCGTCGCGCTGGCGATCAGGCCCTCGTCCTCCAGCAGCTGCAGGGTGGGGTAGACCGAGCCGGGGCTCGGCTTCCACGCGCCGCCGCTGCGCTCGGCGATCTCCTGGATCATCTCGTAGCCGTGCATCGGCCGGTCCTTGAGGAGGGCGAGGATCGACGCGCGTACGTCACCGCGCCGTGCCCTGCCTCGCGGGCCGCCGCGCCCTCGTCCGCCCCAGGGGCCGGGACCGAAGCCCGGTCCGAAGCCGGGGCCACCGGGACCGCCCGGGCCACCCGGACCGAAGGGTCCGAAAGCCGCACGCCGCCCGTCGGGGCCGCCCCGGCCGCGCCGGGGGTGGCCTTCCTGTCCATGTCCACGCTCGTATCCGTGGGTACGCATCGCAATCACTCCATTCCATCGTTGATCTGTCGCGATGCGTCAACGATATATCGGAACCGATCGGATGACAAGCCCTGAAAAATTCTCGGTTGATCCGGCCTTGGACGCATGGCTGACTGGATGACCATGCATGCCGACCAAGTGGACGTGACCAGCGAAATCGTCGCGGCCCTGATCCAGGAACAGTTCCCCCACTGGAGCGGCCGGGCGATCCAGCCCCTGTCGACGACAGGGACGGTCCACGCCATCTTCCGTATCGGCGACGACCTCTCCGCGCGTTTCCCGCTGCGGCCGGCCGCTGCAGACGAGGTGCTGGCAGTGCTGGAACGGGAGGCCCTGGCGAGCGCGGAGCTGGCCCAGGTGTCCCGGTTCCCCGTCCCGGAACCCGTCGCCCTGGGCAAGCCCGGAGCGGGTTACCCCATGCCGTGGTCCGTCCAGACCTGGCTGCCGGGGACCATCGCCCTCGACGCCGACCCCAGCGGCTCGGACGCCTTCGCCGAGGACCTCGCGGCCTTCATCGCATCCCTGCGGGACACCGAGACACGGGGTCGGATCTTCGACGGCGACAATCGCGGCGGCGTCCTCGCCCACCACGACGACTGGATGGCACAGTGCTTCGAGGAGAGCGCGGGGCTGCTGGACGTGCGCCCGCTGCGCCGACTGTGGGTCCACTTCCGGGAATTGCCACGCACGAGCGCCGACGTGATGAGCCATGGTGACCTGATCCCCGGCAACGTCCTGGTCGCCGGAGACCGCCTCGGCGGCGTCCTGGACACCGGCGGCTTCGGCCCGGCCGACCCCGCACTGGACCTGGTCAGCGCCTGGCACCTGCTGCGGCCGGGCCCCCGGGACGTGCTCCGGCGGGCACTGGGCTGCGACGACCTGGAGTGGGAGCGCGGCAAGGCTTGGGCGTTCGAACAGGCGATGGGCCTCGTCTGGTACTACACCGAGACCAACCCGCCGATGAGCAGGATGGGGCGCCGGACGCTCGACCGGATTCTGGGGTCGATGGACTGACGGTCATCCGCGCCGACGGTCCCGGCTCCGCTCCAGCAACCAGTCGTCGACCACCCCGAAGTCGGCCCCGGTGAGGCCGGTCGTCGAATCCACGCGGTGGAGGAGGGCGTGTCCACCGTGATGGGCCGACACCCAGGCGTGGTCGAGGTCGGTGATCTCGTCGTCGACCCAGACGAAGGGGCGGCCCGCCGCGGCTCGGACGAGGGCTCGGGTCTTCCAGTTGAGTACGTCGGGCTCGTACTCCTGCGGTGGGTCCGGGAGTTCGGCCACCGGGAAGCGCGGCAGTCCGAGGAGCGGGGACAGCACCTCATTCGCGTACTCCATCCACGCGGTGGCCCAGATCAGCTCGCAGGGCAGTGCCAGCAGACGCGGAACATGGTCCGTGTCGATCTTCGCCAGTTGGGGGTTCGACGTGCCCTGCCAGTCCACCCACCCCTGAGGACTCGACGGAATCCGCGCGCCGCCGAGGGGCAGGAGCGTTCCGTCGACGTCCAGGAAAAGCAGCGGGCGTTCCGCCCGTTCGGTCAGGGATCCCCCCTCTAAAGTCGCCCGCATGACCGAGCCCTCCTACCTCGCCGCGATCCGGGAGTCGTACGACACCGTCGCCGCCGACTACGTCCAACTCGTCAAGAATCCGGCCGAGTTGGACCCGCTGTCACGGGCGATGCTGGCCGCGTTCGCGGAGACCGTGCGGTCGGCGGGGCTCGGTCCGGTGGCGGACCTGGGGTGCGGGCCCGGCAAAGTCACCGCGTATCTGGCGGAGTTGGGGGTGCCGGTCTTCGGCATCGACCTGTCCCCGAGGATGATCGAGCTGGCCCGTCGCGCCTACCCGGAGCTGACCTTCACCGTGGGCTCGATGACCGCGCCGGAGATCGGCGACGGTGAACTGGGCGGTGTCCTCGCCTACTTCTCCACCCATCACACCCCGCCGGACCAACTGCCGGTCGTGTTCGGCGAGTTCCACCGCACCCTCGCGCCCGGCGGCCAGCTGATGCTGGCCGGCCACGTGGGAGAGGGCGAACTCCGGCGCCCGACGCAGGCGTACGGCGGGCATCCCGTGTCCTACGAGTCCCATCTGATCCCGCCGGAGCGGATCGCCGAGTTGCTGGAGCGGGCCGGGTTCGCGATCACCGCCCGGTTGATCCAGGAACCCACGGCGGAATCGAAGAGGACGTACGCCACCGTCCTGGCGCGGAAGCCGGAGCACCCGTCGCCGTCGTAGCGGCCGCCCTTCGGAGCGACCCAGCACGGCAGCGCCGGATCAGTACCGGACCGCCGATTCGAGGCCGCACCGCCTGACCGGTCCAGCACCACCAGCCCCGGTCCACCGCCACGAGATCGGCCCAGCACCGCAGAAGCCACCCCCGCACGACCGATTCAGTCCGGCACCGCGACCCGACCCCGCACTGCCGGCCGGACTCCACACCACCGGCCCGATCCAGCACCGCAGAACCACTCCCGCACGACCGAATCAGTCCAGCACCGCCGACCCGACCCCGCACCACCGGCTCGATCGAGCACCACCGACCCGACCCAGCACGACCGGCCCGACCCCGCGCCACCGAACCGGCCGCGCACCCCCACCCCACCCCCACACCGCCGCACCACCCCGCCCCCGAATCAGTCCACCATCCCCGAATTGGCCTTGGCCCGGCAGGCCAGAGTCCCTCTAGCGTCAAAGCATGCGGATTCGAATCGTCGACGCGTTCACCGACCGCCCCTTCGCCGGCAACCCGGCCGGGGTCGTGCTGCTCGACGTCTTCCCGGAGGGCGACGACTGGTTGCAGAAGGTCGCGCTGGAGGTCAATCACGCCGAGACGGCGTTCGCGCACCCGCTGCCCGAGGGCGGGGCGGCCGACTGGGCGCTGCGGTGGTTCACGCCGGCCACCGAGGTCGCGATGTGCGGACACGCGACCCTCGCGACGGCCCATGTGCTGCACACCACCGGCGTCCACGAGGGCCCCGTGCGGTTCGCCACCCGGAGCGGTGTGCTCATCGCCACGCCGGCGCCGGACGGGTCGATCACCCTCGACTTTCCGACCGCCCCGCTCACCCCGGTCGAGATCCCGGACGGCGTCGCCGAGGCCCTGGGCGCCGAGGCGCTGACCGCCGTGGACACCGGGCCGAACGTCGGCGACCTGGTCGTCGAACTCGCCGACGAGAAGACCGTCGTAGGACTGACGCCCGACCACAAGGCGCTCGCCGCCTACTCCGAGCGCGGGATCATCGCGACCGCCCGCGCCGAAGACCCCACGCGGGGCTACGACTTCGTCTCCCGGTGCTTCTTCCCGAACGTCGGGATCGACGAGGACCCGGTCACCGGCAGCGCGCACACGGCGCTGGCTCCGTACTGGTCCGAGCGGCTCGGGCACACCACTCTCACCGGGCTTCAGGCCTCGCCCCGGTCCGGGCTCGTCCGTACCGAACTGCGCGGCGACCGGACCCTGTTGACCGGTCGCGCGGTCACCGTCATCGACGGCGAGCTGCTCGCCTGAACCTCAACAGACCTGCCGCTCAGGCGACTTACGCGGTCGGCAGCCAGCCCACCTTCCCCGCCAGCAGCGCATAGCCGACGAACGCCCCGATGTCGAGCAGGGAATGCGCCACGACCAGCGGGCCCACACGGCCCCAACGGCGGTACAGGTAGACGAAGACCACACCCATCACCATGTTGCCGACGAATCCGCCGATGCCCTGGTAGAGGTGGTAGCTACCGCGCAGTACGGAACTGGCCACCAGCGCGGTGCCCGGCGTCCAGCCCAACTGGCCGAGGCGGCGCAGGAGATAGCCCACGACGATCACTTCTTCGAGGATCGCGTTCTGCATAGCGGAGAGGATCAGGACCGGGTACTTCCACCAGACGTCGGGCAGCGCCTCGGGCACCACGGTGAGGTTGAAGCCGAGACCCCGTGCGGCCAGGTAGAACGCGATGCCGGTGCTGCCGATCACCGCCGCGATCGCCGCGCCGCGGCCCAGGTCGGGCCAGGGCCGGGTGCGGTCGAAGCCGATCGTGCGCAGGCTCGCGCCCTCCCGGAGGAGGAAGTGCGCGACGAGGGCGACGGGGACGAGGGCCGAGGCGATTCCGAAGAGCTGCCAGGCGAGATCCAGCCATGGACGGCCGGGCGCGGCCGAGGCGTTGAGGGTGGCCGCCTGGTCCTTGAGACCGCCCGGTTTCGTGACCGATCCGACAAAGCTGATCAGGGCGGACACTCCGCTCGCACCGAGCGAAAGCCCCAGAACGAGCAGTGCCTCGGACCGGAGAATCCGCCGTGTGGGCCGCTCCAGCGGAAAAGTTTCGGCCACCTGCCCTGCCTCCACCTGCACACCTGCCTTCAGTTCGGAAATCCCGCCTCATGCCCATCTTCGCCCCGCTAGGGTCTCGAAAGAACTTACGAAGATCGTGCGCGACAGGCCGTTGGGGGAGACGGAGGCACGAGGTTCAACAGGGAGGGGCACCACCGTCATGGGACGTCACAGCTTGCCCGATCCGCAGAGGGCGGGCGGCAGCGACCCCCGTCCTCGTGCGCGGCGCCGCAAGGTGGCCCTCGCCACGGTGCTCGTGCTGACCGTCGCCGGCGGTACCGCGGCCGCGGTGCAGAGTGGACTGCTCTCCTTCGGTTCCTCCTGCCGCAAGGACGCGGTACGTCTGAAACTGGCCGCCTCCCCCGACATGGCCCCCGCCCTGCGCGCGGCGGCCGGCAAGGCGCGCGACGAGAACATCACGTCCGACGGGCAGTGCCTGAACATCTCGGTGACCGCCCAGGAGTCGTACAAGTTCGCGGACACGCTCAAGTCGGGCAAGCACCCGGACGTCCAGGTGTGGGTGCCCGACTCGGAGTTGTGGGTGAACCAGGTCACGTCGGCCGCCGACTCGGACGCGACGGAGGCGACTCCCGCGGGCAACGTCGCCTCCACCCCGGTCGGTGTGGCGATGGTGCCGGCCGCCGCGAAGTCACTGGGGTGGCCGAAGAAGACGTACACCTGGCTGGACCTGGCCGGGGCCACCCTCCAGGACGACTCGCTGCGGCTGGGCGCGGCCGATCCGGCGCGCAGCGCGACCGGGCTGCTCGCGCTGACGCAGCTCAGTACGGCCGCAGCCAAGGTCAAGGGCGGTGACACGCAGGCGGCGGCGATGATGAAGACGCTGTCGCAGCGGATCTCGGACACCGACAGCCAGGTCCTGGACACCCTGCCGCGCGACTCCTCGGGCACCGAGCAGGGCAATCCGAAGCGCAACCAGGCGCTGGTGCTGAGCGAACAGTCGGCGTTCGCGTACAACGGGTCCGACGGCGGCGGGAGTTTGGACCTGTTCTATCCGAAGGACGGCTCTCCCCGGCTGGACTACCCGTACAACCTGGTGGACCGGGAGCGGCTGACGACGGACGAGAGCCGGGCCGCGATCCGGTTCATGACGTTTCTGAGCCAGCCCGCGCAGCAGAGACTGATGGAGAAGTACGGCTTCCGCACCGACGACGAGGACGCGCCGAAGGCGGTGGTCGCCAAGGCCGGCGGCAGCAGTCCCCAGCCGTACGCCGTGGCGCCCGCCGAGCCTGCCTCCGACGCGGCGCTCCAGGAGGCCCTGGGGACGTGGACGATCACGGTGCAGAGCGCGCGGATCACCACGGTCGTGGACGCGTCGTCGTCGATGTCGGAGCCGGTGCCGGGGACCGGGCAGTCGCGGATGGACGTCACCAAGGCGTCGCTGCTGCAGGCGCTGGCCACGTTCACGCCCGAGGACGAGATCGGACTGTGGGAGTTCTCCACGAAGCTCGACGGCGACAAGGACTACCGCGTCCTGGTGCCGACCGAGCGGCTCGGCGACCGTGTGGGCGGCGGCACCCAACGGGACCGGCTGTCGGCGGCGTTCGGGAGTCTGAAGCCGGTGCCGAACGGGGCGACGGGGCTCTACGACACGACGCTCGCCGCGTACAAGGCGGCCACGTCCTCTTATACGGACGGGAAGTTCAACGCGCTGGTGATTCTGACCGACGGGGTCAACCAGGACCCGGGCAGCATCTCGCGCACCACGCTCCTCAAGGAACTGCGCCAACTCGCCAGCCCGGAGCGGCCGGTGCCGCTGATCATGATCGCGGTGGGTCCCGAGGCCGACAAGGAGGAGGCCCGGCAGATCGCCGAGGCGACCGGCGGCTCGGGCCACGAGGTGAGCAACCCCGCGCAGATCCAGTCGGTGATCCTCCAGGCCATCGTGGCGGCGGGCGCGGCGGGAGCCTCCGCCGACTCGGGCTGAGACAAAGGCGGTTCACCCCAGCGGTGCCGGTTCGGGGAGGCCCACCGGCCACGTGTGCACCGGCTCACCGAGGTGCATCAGCTCGCTGTAGCGGCGGGTCGTCGCGGCGAAGGCGGCTTCTCTGGTGAGGCCCTGTTCGAGGGCGCGGTGGAAGGTGGCGGACTGCCAGGTCGCGCCGTTGGCCCGGCGTCGGCAGCGTTCGTCGATCACGCCCAAGTACAGGTCCCGGTCGGCCGGTTCGACCCCCCAGGCGTCGAGTCCGGCCTCGGCGAGCGGCAGGAGTTCGTCGCGTACGAGGGCCACGGCGTCGATCTCGGTGGTGCCGCCGAGCCGTCCGCGCCGGGGCCAGAGCAGGCGGGCGTCGATGCCGTGGCGGCACGCGGTGTCGAAGTTGGCGGCGGCGGCCTCGAAGGGCAGCCGGGTCCACACCGGCCGTGACTCCTCGGCGAGGGCGCGGACGACGCCGTAGTAGAAGGCCGTGTTGGCGATGACGTCGGTGACGGTGGGGCCCGCGGGCAGGACGCGGTTCTCGACGCGCAGATGCGGGACGCCGTCGGCGATGCCGTAGACCGGGCGGTTCCAGCGGTACACCGTGCCGTTGTGCAGGACGAGTTCGGCGAGGGTGGGGATGCCGCCGGCGTCGAGGACGTCGAGGGGTTCCTCGTCGTCGTGGACCGGGAGCAGCGGCGGGAAGTAGCGGAGGTTCTCCTCGAAGAGGTCGTACGCCGAGGTCACCCAGCGTTCGCCGAACCAGGTGCGGGGGCGGACGCCCTGGGCCTGGAGTTCGGGCGGGCGGGTGTCGGTGGCCTGCTGGAAGAGCGGCGGGCGGGACTCGGGCCACAGCTCGCGGCCGAACAGGAAGGGCGAGTTGGCGCCCACGGCGACCTGCGCGGCGGCGACGGCCTGGGCCGCGTTCCACACGTCGGCGAAGCGGTCCGGGGTGACCTGGAGGTGCAACTGCACGGAGGTGCAGGCGGCTTCGGGGGCGATGGAGCCCGAGGTGCAGGTGAGGTGCTCGACGCCGTCGATGTCGAGGACGAAATCCTCGCCCCGGGCGGCCACGATCTGATCGTTGAGCAGGGTGTAGCGGTCGACCGCCGAGAGGTTCGAGGAGACCAGGTCGTCCCGATCGAGCGTGGGCAGAATGCCGATCATCACTATTCCGGCGTCGACCTCGCCCGCTTTCCGGTGGGCATATGCCAGTGACGTACGGATCTCCTCGGCGAGCCGGTCGAATACCCGGCCCTCCAATCGATGTGGGGCAATGTTGACTTCCAGATTGAACATGGCGAGTTCTGTTTGGAAATCTCGGCTCGCGATGCGTTCGAGGACTTGTGCATTCAACATTTTCGGCATGCCGTCGGTGCCCGCGAGGTTGAGTTCGATCTCCAGCCCCATGAGGTTCCTGGGGCGGTCGAACCGCTTCTCGGCCAGCAGCCGCTCTAGCCCCGTCAGGCACCGTCGCAGCTTGGCGCGGTAGCGCTGGCGGTCGGCGAGCTCGAACGGCCCTGCCACGACCTTCTCCCCCATCGAAGCCTCACCTCCTCGTCCCGGGTAGGAAGGATGATGCCCAGACCTGGCGATCGATAACGTCCCGCGGCGGCCCGGCGCCCGCTACTCTGGTGCGAAGTGACCCGCGGCACATTCACGAGGCATGGGGCGGTGCGCGTTCCGCGCGCAATGCGGGCCTCGTGAAAAACGCCGACGAGAATTGGCCGACCGCATGGGTGACATATCCCGAGGTCATCGCCGTTTTCCCGGTTCGGAACCGGGATGATTCCCGCGAATCGCTGGCCGAATGGTCCCTTGTTGTTCATACGGGAAACGGTTAGACGAAACACCGTCTGAACACGTGTCGTATAAACTCCGCGAACAAGGCAGAAGGTTGGCGCCACGGTCCTGGAACCTGCCGTCGAGGTGACGTGCGGCAGGCCGCACCCATGTTCACAGCACCCCCGGCCCCCGCCTCTCTGACCCCGAGAGCTGACAGCGCCGTCCGCCCCCGTCCCGCCCTCGCGCCACCGTGCCTGTCGAATGAGAGGCGACCCACCATGCCGCTGCATGTCCCCCCGGCTCCCGCGCCCGCACTGCGCTCCGTTCTCACGGCACTCGGTTCCCCCACCGCCGTCCGCGAGGCCCGAACCCCCTCCCTGCGCGCGGCCCAGGGGCCCGCCACACCCGAACTCCCGCTGCCCGTCCACGTACTTGACCGTGTGACGCCGGAGGGGACGGCCGTCACCTCGCTGGCCGGGTGGCGTTTCCTGATCCGCTGCGGCGACCGCGCGGTCGCCGCCGCCGAGACGATGCTGACCCCCGACGGCTGGGCGTTCTCGCACTTCTTCGAGGGCCCGTACATCGCCGCCACCGAGCGGGCGCTGCGCCAGGCCGAGAACATGAAGGGCGCCTACCAGCCGCGGCTGCTCTCCGTGCCCGGCCTCTACATGCTCACGCTGTGGCTGCACGGCGATCTCACCGCGGACGGCGCCGGCGGCCACCCCGCCGCGACCGATCTGCTGGTCCCACTGGCCCCGGCACCACCCGGCATCGCGGCCCACCGTCCGCACCGGGTCGCCGAGTTGCTGCCGGTGCTGACTCATCGGGTGACTCCGGCGCCGCTACTCAGTTCACCCGCCTGACTTCTCTCCGCTGTCACTCCCGTACCCCGTCACCGAATTCCCGGTGGCGGGGTACGATCGCGTTTCCGATCCTCTTTATGCTCGTAACGCTCGTACGAGCAGGAAATAGCTCGTACGAGCCGGGAATTGGGATGAACCGTCCGCGCGGGTGATGCGTCATCAACCTGTGAGAAGCGGTGCCGCTAAATCCCTGCGGATTGACGCCCGTGGGGCAACACTGGGTTCGGACCAACTCAACACCACGGGGGACGGACATGACCACAACAGAGCGAGAGATCCCACCAATGTGCAAGCACCAGCCACCGTGTCCCACAGCCGAATCAGCCGACCGGGAATCCGCCCGCCTCATGGCGAGCCATCCCGAACAGGGCTGGAGCCTGCTGTGCAACGGCGTTCTCCTGTTCGAGGACACCGGTGAGCTCCTGCCCGACGGCCAGATCATCGCCCCACACCGCCAGGTGATGACTGCCGCTTGAGCAATTCAGGAACATGAGGGGCCGGCCGCACACACGAGGTGCGCACCGGCCCCGACGCATATCCGGGACTGATCACTCCGCGTAGTCGACCCGTAGTCGACCGCTATCCGAGCGCCTCCCGCAGCGCGAAATAGGCGGGCTTGGGCACGAACTGTTCGTCCCACGGAAGAGCCGCGCCCTCCCCCGGGAAGAACGCCGGAATCCACGAATACTTGTCCGTGTAATCCCATACGGTCACGCCCACACACCGGCGCACCGCGAGGCACGCCCCGGTCAGGTCCCGGTACCAGTCGGCCTGTTCCGCCAACTTGGCGTCGGTCGCCGGGAGTTGCATCCGTACGTCGACCTCGGTGAGCGCGGTGTCGAGCCCGAGGCGGGAGAAGCGGCGGAGGTTGTCCTCGAGGGTCGCCGGATAGCCGTACTGGAGAGCCAGGTGCGCCTGGAGCCCGATGCCGTCCAACGGCACGTGCTGGGCCCTGAGTTGCTTGGCGAGGGCGTAATAGGCGTCGCTCTTGGGGCCGGTCGCCTCGATGTTGTAGTCGTTGAGGTACAACTTCGCGTGCGGGTCGGCCTGGTGGGCCCAGCGCAGCGCGTCGGCGATGTAGCCGGGGCCGAGCGTCCGGTACCAGAGGGTGTCGCGGTAGGTGCCGTCCTCGTTGAAGGCCTCGTTGACGACGTCCCACGAGTACACCTTGCCGCGGTAGTGCCGCACCTCGGTGATGATGTGCTTCTTCAGTACGGCCCTGAGCGCGTCCGCCGTCCAGGTCCCGGACGTGAGCCAGTCGGGCAACTGGCTGTGCCAGACCAGGGTGTGGGCGCGGACCCGCTGGTGGTTGGCGCGGGCGAGGTTCACGATCTGGTCGCCGTTCGTCCAGTCGAAGACGCCCTGTTGCGGCTCGGTGGCGTACCACTTCATGCCGTTGCCGGGGGTGATCATGTCGAACTCGCTGCCGAGGATCGACGTGTACGCGGTGTCGGTCAGCTCGGGGTTGTCGGTGGCGCTGCCGAAGTAGCGGCCGTGGCGCTCGGCGAGTTGGGCGAGGGTGGGCTGTTTCTCCCGGGCCTGCGCGGGCGGGCCGGCGGCGATCCCCGCGGCGAGGAGGAGAGCGGTGAGCGCGCCCGCGAGTCTCAGTCTGTTTCTGGGCATGGTGCGACTCCTGTCCATGGATGAGCAGTACGTCGGTTGGCGCCGGTGCCGGTGCAGGTCGAAACTTTCGGAATCCATCCAGAAAGTTGTGCTACTGCCGCTCGTAGTCGAACCAGTCGAAGGCCGCCGTGCCCTCGGTGACGTACATGCCGATCACTCGGCCGGTGAAGCCTCCGGCGACCTGGGTGGAGAGATAGCGGCCGTCCAACTCGGCGAGTTCTACGGCTCCTTCGGGGCCCTCGACGGAGAAGGTGAGGGTGTCGGGGCCGCGCGTGCCGGTGTCGGCGGTGCTGATCGAGACGGCGAGGGTGACCGGACCGGGCGGCAACGGCTGCTCCACGACCCGCTGCCGGACCGGGCCGATCCGCGCGACCACGCTCACCGCTCCCCCGGCGACCTCGATGTCGTAGTGATGGGCCTCGTCCATGCGGACGGAGAGTCCGGCGCGCCCGGAACCGGGGTCGATGCGGACCGCCGCCCGGCAGTCGGGGTGCTGCTGTCGCCGTCCGAGGAAGACGGGGCCGGCCTGCGCGGAGAGGGTCAGCCACCCCGGCCGCTCGGTCGACGACCAGCTGCCGTCGGGCCGGTTGCGCGGGGAGATCCAGGAGAAGGCGAGGGTCTGGGCGTCGAAGTCGTCTCGCACGGCCGGGAGTTGGAAGGGGTGCCAGGCCTCCGGTGCCGGGTGCTGTTCCCGTACCGGGCCGACCCGTGGCCAGCCGTCCACCCATTCCACCGGGGTCAGGAACGTCTCGCGGCCCAGCACATGGAAGCCGGGGAACCAGCCCCGGGGGCGGGTGCCGAGCAGCACCATCCACCAGGTGCCGTCGGGGGCCGTGACCAGGTCGGCGTGGCCGGTGCTCTGGATGGGGAGGTCGGTGCTGCGGTGGGAGAGGATCGGGTTCGTGGGGGCCGGTTCGTAGGGGCCGCGCGGGGAGCGGGCGCGGGCGATCGAGACGCTGTGGCCGTGTGCGGTGCCGCCCTCGGCCAGCATCAGGTACCACCAGTCGCCGACGCGGTAGAGGTGCGGGGCCTCCGGGTGCTGGAGTCCGGTACCGGACCAGACGGGGAACGGGCCCTCCAGGACCTTGCCGGTCGTGGGGTCGATGGCCGCGACCTTCACCCCGGCGACCGCGCACCAGCAGGTGCCGTCCTCGTCCCAGGCCAGGTCGGGGTCGATGCCCGGCACGTCGACGAGCACCGGGTCCGACCAGGGACCTTCGGGGCGGTCGGCGGTGACGAGGAAGTTGCCCTTGCCGCGCACGTCGGTGGTGATGAGGTAGAAGCGGCCGTCGTGGTGGCGGAGGGTCGGGGCGTAGATTCCGGCCGAGGCGGGGGTGTCGTCCGGCAGGTCCAACTGGCTCGGCCGGTCAAGGGCGTTGCCGATCTGGCGCCAGTGCACCAGGTCCCGGCTGTGGAAGAGCGGGACGCCGGGGAAGTACTCGAAGCTGGAGCACGCGAGGTAGTAGTCCTCGCCGACCCGGCACACGCTGGGGTCGGGATGGAACCCGCCGATGACCGGGTTGTCGTACGTCCGCATGGGTGTCCGCCCTCCGTCCGGCCCGTCGAAACATTCGGGCCGCTCTACGAACCTTACGGAGCGGGACTGTAGGTGGATCCTTCGACGGGGGCAAGGTCGCTCGCAGGGGCGAGTTGGAGGCTGAGGACCATCGTGAGGCCGCCGCCGGGTGTGTCCTCGGCGCTGAGCGTGCCGCCGAGGGCCTCGGTGAAGCCTCGCGCCACTGCCAGACCGAGGCCGACTCCGGCGCCGCGCGGGGCGTCGCCGTAGCGCTGGAAGGGTTCGAAGATGCGGTTCTTCGCCTCGTCGGGGACGCCGGGGCCGCGGTCGACCACACGGATCTCGACGCGGTCGGCGATGGCACTCGCCTTGACCAGTACGGGAGTTCCCTCCGGGCTGTACTTCACCGCGTTCTCGACCAGGTTGGCCACCGCCCGCTCGAGCAGCCCGGGATCGACGGCCACCATGGGCAGCGTCTCCGGGATGTCGAGTTCGACGGTGTCCTCGGGGACTCCGCCCAGCGCCATCGGGACGACCTCGTCGAGGTCCACTTCGCGGATCATCGGGGTGACCGTGCCGGTCTGGAGGCGGGACATGTCGAGGAGGTTCCCGACGAGGTTGTCGAGGCGGTCGGCGCCGTCCTCGATACCGGCCAGCAGCTCCGCCTGGTCCTCGTCCGACCAGGCGACGTCCTCCGAACGCAGCGAGGTGACGGCAGCCTTGATACCGGCGAGGGGCGTCCGCAGGTCATGGCTCACGGCGGCCAGGAGAGCCGTGCGGATGCGGTTGCCCTCGGCCAACGCGCGGGCCTGGTCGGCCTCTTCGCGCAGACGACGGCGATCGAGTACGACGGCTGCCTGTGCCGCGAAGGCGGCGAGGACGCGGCGGTCCTCGGCGGGGAGCACCCGGCCGGAGAGGGCGAGGGCCATGTGGTCGCCGACCGGTACGTCGACGTCCGCGTCCTCGGGGCTCTGGCAGGGGCGCGGGCCGACGCTGCCCGCGCAGGTCCAGGGGTCGACGTCGCTCGCGCGCTCCAGCAGGGCGGCGGACTCCATGCCGAAGGTCTCCCGGACCCGTTCCAGGAGCGCCTCCAGGCTGGTCTCGCCGCGCAGCACATTGCCCGCGAGGAAGGAGAGGATCTCCGACTCGGCGCGCAGCCGGGCCGCTTGATGGGTGCGCCGGGCCGCCAGGTCGACCACCGACGCGACGGACACCGCCACGGCCACGAAGATCGCGATGGCGACGATGTTCTTCGGGTCGGCGATGGTGAAGGTGTGCACGGGCGGGGTGAAGTACCAGTTCAGCAGCAGCGATCCGACCGCCGCCGAGGCCAGCGCGGGGAAGAGTCCGCCGAGCAGGGCCGCCGCCACGGTCAGCGACAGATACAGCAACATGTCGTTGGCCAGGCCGACTTCGGGCGCGACACCGCTCAGCAGCCAGGTCAGCAGCAGCGGGCCGCCGATCCCGGCCAGCCAGCCGCCGACGATCCGGGCCCGCCCGAGCCGCGCACCCCGGTTCACGGGCAGTCCGCGCCCCTTGCCCGCCTCGTCGTGGGTGATCAGGTGGACGTCGAGGTCGGGGCCGGAATCCCTGGCGACCGTCGAACCGACACCGGGCCCGAAGACGTACTGCCAGCCCTTGCGGCGGGAGACGCCGAGGACGATCTGCGTGGCGTTGACCCCCCGCGCGAAGTCCAACAGCGCCACCGGGATGTTCTCGCCCACGACTTGATGGAAGGTGCCGCCCAAGTCCTCGACGAGAGTGCGCTGTTGGGCCAGTTCCTTCGGGGAGGCGGAGGTCAGGCCGTCGCTGCGGGAGATATAGAGCGCCAACACCTCACCGCCCGCGCCCTTTTCGGCGAGGCGCGCGGCCCGGCGGATCAGCGTACGTCCCTCCGGACCACCGGTCAGGCCTACGACGATCCGCTCGCGCGAGCCCCAGATCGCCGAGACGCGGTGCTCGCTGCGGTACTCCTGGAGGTAGGCGTCGACCCGGTCGGCGAGCCAGAGCAGCGCCAACTCCCGTAGCGCGGTGAGGTTTCCGGGCCGGAAGTAGTTGGAGAGGGCCGCGTCGACCTTGTCCGGCTTGTAGATGTTGCCGTGGGCCATGCGGCGCCGCAGCGCGGGTGGTGACATGTCGACGAGTTCGATCTGGTCGGCCCGGCGGACGACCTCGTCCGGGACGGTCTCCTGCTGCCGCACGCCGGTGATGGACTCGACGATGTCGCCCAGGGATTCCAGGTGTTGGATGTTGACGGTCGAGATCACGTCGATGCCCGCCGCCAGCAATTCCTCGATGTCCTGCCAGCGCTTGGCGTTGCGGGACCCGGGGATGTTGGTGTGCGGGAGCTCGTCGACGAGGGCCACCTCGGGGTGGCGGGCGAGGACCGCGTCGACGTCCATCTCGCTGAACGTCGTGTCCCGGTAGGCGAGTTCGCGGCGCGGGATCTCCTCCAGGCCGTGCAGCATCACCTCGGTGCGCGGCCGGTTGTGGTGCTCGACGAACGCGACCACGCAGTCGGTGCCCCGCTCGGTTCGGCGGTGCGCCTCGGACAGCATCGCGTACGTCTTGCCGACGCCCGGTGCCGCGCCGAGGTAGATCCGGAGCTTGCCGCGTCCCATGTCATCCTTCGAAGCGGTAGCCCATGCCGGGCTCGGTGATCAGATAGCGGGGGCTCGACGGGTCCCCCTCCAACTTCCTTCTCAACTGGGCCATGTAGACCCGGAGATAGTTGGTCTTGTTGCTCTGGCTGACCCCCCACACCTCCTGCAGCAGGTACTTCTGTGTGACGAGGCGGCCCGGGTTGGTGATCAGGATCTCCAGCAGATGCCACTCGGTGGGCGTGAGCCGGATGTCGTGCCCGGCGCGCGTGACCTTCTTGGCGAGCAGGTCGATGGTGAAGTCGTCGGTGGTGACCAGGGTGGTGGCCGGGGCGAGCGGCACGTCCTCGACGCGGCGGACCGCGGCCCGTAGCCGGGCCAGGAGTTCGTCCATGCTGAACGGCTTGGTGATGTAGTCGTCGGCGCCCGCGTCGAGGGCGGCGACCTTCTCGTCGGAGGCCTGCCGGGCCGACAGCACCAGGATCGGGACCCGGGTCCAGCCGCGCAGCGCCTTGATGACGTCGACGCCGTCCATGTCGGGCAGTCCGAGGTCGAGCATCACGACGTCCGGCTGTCGCATGGCCGCGAGCCGCAGCGCGGTGGCGCCGTCGGGGGCCGCGTCCACGCCGTACTGGCGGGCCTGCATGTTGATCACGAGGGCCCGTACGAGCTGCGGGTCGTCCTCCACCACCAGCACCCGTGTCATGGGGGTGTGCCTTTCGTGTGGTCCCTGGCATGGCGGCGGGAGTCGGCGGCACCGGGCCGCCGACTCCCCTGCCGGTCGCGTACCGCCATCAGCTCTTCGTCACAAGGGACTTGAGCGCGATGTTGAGTTCGAGGACGTTCACCGTGGGCTCGCCGATGAAACCGAGGGTGCGGCCGTCGGTGTGGTCCTTGACCAGCTTCTCCACCTGGCTGACGGAGAGGTGGTTCCGCTCGGCGACCCGGTGGACCTGGAGTTCGGCGTAGGACGGGGAGATGTCCGGGTCGAGGCCGGAGCCGGAGGAGGTGACGGCGTCGGCCGGGACCTGGGAGGGCTTCACCTTGTAGTCGGCCGTGGAGTTGTTCTTCACGACCGCCGCCTTGGCGTCCTCCACCTGCTTGACGAGCACCTTGCTGTCGGCGGAGAGGTTGGTGGCACCGGAGAGGATCAGCTTGTACTGCGTGTTGACCGAGTTCGTGCCCAGGCCGTTGGCCGGACGCCCCTGGAAGTAGTCCAGGCTGTAGCCCTGTTGACCGATCAGCGAGGAACCGACGACCTTGCCGTCCGCCTTGATCTCCGAACCGTTCGCCTTGTTGTTGAACAGGGCCTGGGCCACCCCCGTGACCGCCAGCGGGTAGATGACGCCGGTCACCAGGGTCAGCACGAGGAGGGCACGCAGGGCCGCCCAGAGCAACCGGGCTGTGTTGGATACCGAGTTGTTCATAGCTGGTCAGCCGATTCCGGGGATGAGGGAGATGAGCAGGTCGATGAGCTTGATGCCGATGAAGGGCGCGATCAGGCCGCCGATGCCGTAGATCCCCAGGTTGCGGCGGAGCATCTTGTCGGCGCTGACCGGCCGATACTGCACGCCCCGCAGGGAGAGCGGCACCAGCGCGATGATGACCAGCGCGTTGAAGATGACCGCAGAGAGGATCGCGGAGTCGGGCGACGCCAGGTGCATGATGTTGAGCTTGTCGAGGCCCGGGTAGACCGCCGCGAACAGCGCCGGGATGATCGCGAAGTACTTGGCGACGTCGTTGGCGATGGAGAACGTCGTCAACGCACCCCGGGTGATGAGGAGTTGCTTGCCGATCTCGACGATCTCGATGAGCTTGGTCGGGTTCGAGTCGAGGTCGACCATGTTGCCGGCCTCCTTCGCGGCGGACGTCCCCGTGTTCATCGCCACGCCGACGTCCGCCTGTGCGAGGGCCGGCGCGTCGTTCGTACCGTCACCGGTCATCGCGACCAGCTTGCCGCCGGCCTGCTCCCGCTTGATGAGCGCCATCTTGTCCTCGGGAGTGGCCTCCGCGAGGAAGTCGTCGACGCCGGCCTCGTCCGCGATCGCCTTGGCGGTCAGCGGGTTGTCGCCCGTGATCATGACGGTCTTGATGCCCATGCGGCGCAGCTCGTCGAACCGCTCGCGCATGCCCGCCTTGACGACGTCCTTGAGGTGAATGACGCCCAACACCCGTGCGCCGTCGGCGTCTTCGACGGCTACGAGCAGCGGCGTGCCGCCCGCCGCGGAGATCCGGTCGGTGAGCGCGCCGGCGTCCTCGGACACCTCGCCGCCCCGCTCCCGGACCCAGGCGACGACCGAACCGGCCGCGCCCTTGCGGATCTTGCGCCCGTCCACGTCCACGCCGGACATCCGGGTCTGGGCGGTGAAGGCGATCCACTCGGCGTGCGCCAACTCGCCCTGGTGGCGTTCGCGCAGGTCGTACTTCTCCTTCGCCAGTACGACGATGGAGCGGCCCTCCGGCGTCTCGTCGGCCAGCGAGGAGAGCTGGGCGGCGTCGGCGAGTTGGGCCGCGGTGGTGCCGGTCACCGGCACGAACTCGGAGGCCTGGCGGTTGCCGAGGGTGATGGTGCCGGTCTTGTCGAGCAGCAGCGTCGAGACATCGCCCGCGGCCTCAACCGCCCTGCCGGACATGGCCAGTACGTTCCGCTGCACCAGCCGGTCCATGCCCGCGATACCGATCGCCGAGAGCAACGCTCCGATGGTCGTAGGGATGAGGCAGACCAGGAGCGCCACCAGCACGATCATCGTGAGGTGCGTGCCCGCGTAGTCCGCGAACGGCGGCAGCGTGGCGCAGGCGAGCAGGAAGACGATGGTGAGGGACGCGAGAAGGATGTTCAGGGCGATCTCGTTGGGCGTCTTCTGCCGGGCGGCGCCCTCGACGAGGGCGATCATGCGGTCGATGAAGGTCTCGCCGGGCTTCGTCGTGATCTTGATGACGATGCGGTCGGAGAGGACCTTCGTCCCGCCGGTGACGGCCGAACGGTCGCCGCCGGACTCGCGGATGACGGGCGCGGACTCGCCAGTGATGGCCGACTCGTCGACACTCGCCACACCTTCTACGACGTCACCGTCGCCGGGGATGATGTCGCCGGCCTCGCACACGACCAGGTCGCCGATGCGGAGTTCGGTGCCGGGGACCTGTTCCTCGACGGTGCCGTTGAGCCGCCGGGCCACCGTGTCGGTCTTGGCCTTGCGCAGGGTGTCGGCCTGCGCCTTGCCGCGGCCCTCGGCGACGGCCTCCGCGAGGTTGGCGAAGATGACGGTCAGCCACAGCCAGGCGCTGATCGCCCAGCCGAACCAGTCGCCCGGGTCCTTGAAGGAGAACACCGTGGTCAGCACGGACCCGATCCACACCACGAACATGACGGGCGACTTGACCATCACCCGCGGGTCGAGCTTGCGGCAGGCGTCGGGCAGGGACTTGATCAGTTGCTTCGGGTCGAACAAGCCCGCGCCGACACGGCTCTCGGGGGACTTGTGCCCGGTCGGCACATCGCTGTGCGGCGCCCTGGTCGGAGTGGCTGTGGACATCGAGTCCTCTTGGTTCTCTGTGTTCTCTGTGTTCTCTGTGTTCTCTGTACGGGTGCTCATGACGCCAGCCCCTCGGCCAGCGGGCCCAGCGCCAGCGCCGGGAAGTAGGTCAGACCGGTGATGATGAGGATCGCGCCCACCAACAGGCCGGTGAACAGAGGCTTTTCGGTGCGCAGGGTGCCCGCGGTGACCGGCACCGGCTTCTGCTCGGCAAGCGAACCGGCCAGCGCCAGCACGAACACCATCGGCAGGAAGCGGCCGAGCAGCATCGCGAGCCCGGTCATGGTGTTGAACCAGTCGGTGTTCGCGTTGAGACCGGCGAACGCCGAGCCGTTGTTGTTCGCGGCGGAGGTGAAGGCGTACAGCACCTCGGAGAAGCCGTGCGCGCCGGAGTTCAGCATCGAGTGCGGCGGGGTCGGCAGCGCCATGGAGGCGGCCGCGAAGATCAGCACCAGGGCGGGGGTGATCAGGATGTAGCAGGCCGCGAGCTTCATCTCGCGGGTGCCGATCTTCTTGCCCAGGTACTCGGGCGTACGGCCGACCATGAGCCCGGCGATGAACACCGCGATGACCGCCATGATCAGCATGCCGTAGAGGCCGGAGCCGGTACCACCAGGCGCGATCTCGCCCAACTGCATGCCCAGGATGGTGATTCCGCCGCCGAGACCGGTGAACGAGGAGTGGAAGGAGTCCACGGCGCCCGTTGAGGTCAGGGTGGTCGACACCGCGAAGATCGAGGAAGCACCTACGCCGATGCGCTGTTCCTTGCCCTCCATCGCACCGCCGGCGATCTGGAGCGCCGAGCCGTGGTGGGCGAACTCGGTCCACATCATCAGGGCGACGAAGCCGACCCAGATGGTGGCCATGGTGGCGAGGATCGCGTAGCCCTGCTTGATCGAGCCGACCATCACGCCGAAGGTGCGGGTCAGTGCGAACGGGATGACCAGCAGCAGGAAGATCTCGAAGAGGTTGGTGAACGGCGTCGGGTTCTCGAAGGGGTGTGCGGAGTTGGCGTTGAAGTATCCGCCGCCGTTGGTGCCGATCTCCTTGATGGCCTCCTGCGAGGCGACCGCACCGCCGTTCCACTGCTGGTGCCCGCCCATGAACTGCCCGACCTCGTGGATCCCGGAGAAGTTCTGGACAGCCCCGCAGGCAACGAGGACGACAGCGGCGACCACCGACAACGGCACCAGGATACGAATCGTGCCACGCACCAAGTCGGCCCAGAAGTTGCCGAGTTCACCGGTGCGGGAGCGCGCGAAGCCCCGTACGAGAGCGACCGCGACAGCGATGCCGACGGCCGCGGAGACGAAGTTCTGCACGGCGAGACCGGCGGTCTGCACGACGTGACCCATGGTCTGCTCGCCGTAGTACGACTGCCAGTTGGTGTTCGTCACGAACGACACGGCCGTGTTGAACGACTGCGCCGGATTGACGGAGGAGAACCCCAGCGACCCGGGCAGGATCCCTTGGATCCGCTGCAGCAGATAGAGGAAGAAGACCCCGACGGCCGAGAAGGCGAGCACTCCGCGCAGATACGCGGGCCAGCGCATCTCGGTGTTCGGGTCGGCACCGATGCCCTTGTAGATCCACGTCTCGACGCGCAGGTGCTTGTCGGAGGAGTAGACCCGGGCCATGTAGTTGCCGAGCGGGATGTAGGCGAGTGCCAGCGCGCCTATGAGGGCGAGCAACTGGAGGACGCCTGCGAGTACGGGACCCATGTCGTTGCTCAGAACCTCTCCGGGAAGATCAGGGCGAGGACGAGATAGCCCAGCAGGGCGACGGCCACGACGAGGCCGACGATGTTCTCGGCGGTCACAGCTTCGTCACCCCCTTGGCGACGAGGGCCACCAACGCGAAGACCGCGATCGTGGTGACGACGAAGGCCAGATCGGCCATCGTGAGCTCCTGGATTGAGGTTCGAATGGAACGGACGCTTAGAGGTAACCGCGCCCCCGACCCGATTCGGCCACCGTTGACGGGTCCCATACGGCGGCACGCACGCCTTTGACGGGACTCTTACGGCAGCACCGGGCTGCGGCTGCCGAGCGAGGTTCTACGGGGGTGCGGGGCTCGGGGTCGCGGGCGGATTCCGGCGGTGTCGGTACCGGGCCGCATGCGGTTCTACGGCAACGCGGGCGCCGGGCCCGCGGGCGCCTCCGCCCCAACCCACCCGCACCGACCCGCAGGCGGCTCCGCGTCGACGCCTCGCGGCAGGCGCAGGTGTGGGCGCCGCGCCCCGGTGGCGAAGCAAGGGCGCCCGCGCCGCACCCCGCGTGTCAGAACAGCCGGAACCGCAGCCGGCAGATCACCGCGTCGGTGTCCCGCCGTACCGCGTGGGCGACGACGGCCCCGCGCTGGTTCTGGAGCAGCCGTTGCCAGAGCCGTACGGGCTCGACCTCGGCGATCAGGACGGTGACGCGGGTGTCCGGCTCGGTTGCCGACACGTCCCTTACGTACGCGGCGATCGGGCGGCCCAGTGTGCGGCGTTCGCAGGTGAGGCGGACCAGGGGGACGCCGGGGTTCCACTCGGCCCAGGCGCGTTCCAGGGTGTGGAGGTGGGCGCGGTCCTCGGGATCGGGGTAGCAGACGGTGACCGCGCGGACCTCGTCGCCGAGGGAGGCGGCTGCCGTCAGGGCCTCGGAAGTGAGCCGGGTGAGGGAGGAGACCGGCACGATCACCACCGACCGGTCGCGGTGCGGAGGGTCTGGAATACGGCCGAGGCCCAGGCGCTCGCCGATGTGCCCGTAGGCGCGGTGCACGGTCTCGAAGGCGAGCACGAGCAGCGGCAGGGTGATCACGATCAGCCAGGCGCCCTCCTCGAACTTGCTCGCGGTGACGACGACCGCCGCGATGCCCGTGAGAAGCGCGCCGAAGCCGTTCAGGAGGGCCTTGCCGCGCCAGCCGGTGCCTCGCTCGCCGCGCCAGTGCCGGACCATGCCCACCTGGGCGACGGTGAACCCGACGAAGACGCCGATCGCGAAGAGCGGCACGAGGGTGTTGGTGTCGCCCCCGGAGAACACCAGCAGGGCCGCCGAGACCGCGGCCAGCGCGAGCACCCCGTGCCGGTGCACCTGGCGGTCGGCCTTCAACGCGAAGACGTGCGGGAGGTAGTTGTCCCGGGCCAGCAGCTTCAGCAGTACGGGCAGCCCGCCGAAGGACGTGTTCGCGGACAGGGCGAGCAGGATCATCGTCGCGAACTGGATGACGTAGAAAGCCCAGTTGTGGCCGAGGGAGGCGTCCGCGAGCTGGGCGAGGACGGTGACGCCCTGGACGGGCTGGAGGTGGAAGCGGGAGATCAGCACCGACAGGCCGATCAGCATCACGCCGAGCACCGCGCCGAGGGCGACCTCCGCGCGCTGGGCCCGTTTCACGCGGGGTGCGCGGAAGGAGGGGACGGCGTTGGCGATGGCCTCGACGCCGGTGAGGGCGCTGCAGCCGGAAGCGAAAGCTTTCAGCAACAGCAGCGTGCCGACGCTCGTCGCGTTGTCGGCGAGCGCGGAGGCATGGCCGTCGGCAGTCGCGGTGCTCACGGGCGCGGACCGGAACAGACCGACCGCGATGAGCACGAAGATGGAGCCGACGAAGACGACGGTCGGCACGACGAAGGCGCGCGCCGACTCCACGATCCCCCGCAGGTTCACCCCCGTGACCAGCACCAGCACCGCGAGACACAGCCACAGCCGGTCGTCGTACAGGCGCGGGAAGGCCGACGTCAGGGCCGCGACTCCGGCCGTCACGGCCACCGCCACATTCAGGACGTAGTCCAGCACCAGCGAGGCCGCGGCCACCAGGCTCGTCCGCGCGCCCAGATGCGTCTTCGCCACCGCGTAGGAGCCGCCGCCGTCCGGGAAGGCCGCGATGACCTGCCGGTACGACGCGACGAGCACCGCCAGCAGGGCGGCGATGGCGAGCGTCACCGGCAGGGTGAAGCCGAGTCCGCGCGCACCGGCGGCGGCCAGCACGAGGACGATCGCCTCGGGACCGTAGGCCACCGACGCCATGGCGTCCAGGGACAGGGCGGCGAACCCGGTGAGGGCGGTCAGCCGATGGCGCTCGCCGGTATCCGGGGGCTCCTCGTCGGCGGGCGTCTCGTCCGGCTGGACAGTGAGAACGGTCATGCTGCTGGCTCCTTCAGGTACGGACGCGCGGGTGCGCTCCAGGTTCGGTCCCGTCACCGCGGGTTTCTCCTTCTCCTTGCGGCTTCTTCGCGCCGAACACGCGTTCTTTGACACGAACTTGACGAGCGTGTGACCAGGGCAACTGCGCCCGCCCTCCGCGAGACCGCTGCGAGGGCGTCAAGAACCACCGGCCGCCCGTCAGAGTCCCGTCAAGGCCCGGGTTCCGTGCGCCGGTATTCCCTACCGTCACCCCCATGGCACCGGTGGAGGACCGACGATGGGCACGCGACCTGCGCGGCACATTCCGGTGCGCGGGCGCGCTCCTCGGACTCCTGCTCGCCGTCGACCACTTCAGCGGTCGGCTCACGCTCTGGCGCGCCGCGCTCTGGTTCGCCGTGGCGCTGCTGCTCTTCGTGGTGCTGTACCCGGCCCGGGTCCGGGCGGGCGAGGGCTGGCTGTCCGCACGCGGGCTGCTGCGCGAGCGACGCGTCCGCACGGACCGGCTGGTGTCGGTGCGCTGTCTGGACGGGGTCGCTCAACGGCTGCTGCTGCGGGACGAGTTCGGCGGCCGGGTCGAGATCGATCCCGATGTGCTGGTCAACAACCCTGACGTGTGGCACAGGTTGGCGGAGGACTCGCACAAGTCCCTTGCCTCCGGCTCGCTCACCTGCGGAGCGACCGCACTGCGCCGGATCGCGGAACGCGTCGAGCGCGAGACCGCGGAGACCGTGTTCAGGGTGTCCGGTCTGGAGTGACCACAAGGCTCGGATCCGACTGGCTCACCCCTTCGGCCAGCGGCAGAGACACGACCATGGTCAGTCCGCCGCCCGGTGTGTCCTCGGGGGCGAGTGTCCCGTTCATCGCCTCGGTGAGACCGCGCGCGAGGGCCAGCCCCAGCCCGAGCCCAGTGGTGTTGTCCGTGTCACCGAGCCGTTGGAACGGCTCAAAGAGCCGCTCACGACCGGTACTTGGGAGCCCGGGCCCCCGGTCCACGACCCGCAACTCCACCCGCCCGCCCAGCGCACTGGCAGTCACCAACACCCGGCGCCCGGGCGGGGTGTGCCGGGCCGCGTTGCCGGCCAGGTTGGCGATCACCCGCTCCAGCAGGGGCGGATCGACAAGCACCGGCGGAATCGACTCCACGTCCCGCAGGTCCACGTCGGCCACGTCCGCGAGCGCCATCGGCAGCACCTCCTCCAGGCTCGTGGCCCGCAGGTTCAACGGCAGGACGCCCGCCTCGAGGCGGCTCAAGTCGAGGAGATTTTCCAGCAGTCGGTTGAGCTTGGCCATCGACTCGTCGGCAGTGGCGAGGAGTTCGTCCCGGTCCTCCGCCGAGAACTCCACATCCCGCCCCCGCAACGAGGTGACGGCCGCCCAGCCCGCCGCGAGCGGAGTCCGCAGATCGTGTCCTACGGCCCTCAGCAGCGCCGTCCGCAACCGGTCGGCCGCCTTCACCGGCTCTATCTCGGCCGCCGCTTCGGCGAGTTGGGCCCGTTCGACCGCGGAGCCGACGTGGGCGGCGAAGGCGGCCAGCACCCGGCGTTCGGAGGAGGACAGGGTGCGTCCGCGCAGCACCAGGTAGGCGCCGGGGCCTGCCGGGACGATGGTGACGCCCCCGCCGATCTCGTGGTCCGGTGGCTCGTCGACGAGTTCCGCCGAGTCGGTCCCGAAGGTCTCGCGGGTACGTTCCAGCAACGCCGGGATCGTCTGACCACCGCGCACGATGCTGCCCGCGAGGGACGACATCGTCTCCGCCTCGGCGGTGGCACGCGCCGAGCGCCTGGACAGTCGTAGCGAACGGTCGACGACGGCGGCCACGGTCGCCGCCACGACCGTGAACACCCCCAGCGCCAACAGGGCGTTGGGGTCGTCCAGCGTGAACTGGCCGATGGGCGGGATGAACCAGTAGTTGAGCAGCAGCGAGGCCGTCACCGACGCGATCACCGCCGAGGTGACTCCCCCTATGCAGGCGACCCCGACCACGGCGAGCAGGAACAGCAGGGCCTCGCTGGTGAGGTTGACCGTGCCGCGCACCTGCGCGAGGCAGACGGTGAGCAGCACCGGCAGTACAAGTCCCGCCACGGGACCGGCGATCAGCCGTGCGGTCGAGAGGGTACGGCGGCGGGAGGGCAGCAGAGTGCCGCGCCCGGCGCGCTCGTGTGTGACTCGATGGACGTCGATGTCTCCCGACAGCTCAGTGACCGTCTCGCCCGTGCCGGGTCCGGTCAGAAACCGCTCCAACCGGCCCCTGCGGCTGGTGCCGAGGACGAGTTGGGTGGCGTTCTCGGTGCGGGCGAACTCGACCAGGGCGGTGGCGACTCCGTCGCCGACCACCGAGTGGTAGCTGCCGCCGAGGTCCTCGACGAGCCTGCGCTGCCGGGCGAGGGAGGCGTGGGACACCCCGGCGGCGAGTCCGTCGCTGCGGGCCACGTGCACGGCGAGCAGATCGCCGCCCGCGGACCGGTCGGCGATGCGGGCGGCCCGCCGGATGAGCGTGTCGCCCTCGGGGCCGCCGGTCAGCGCCACGACCACCCGTTCCCTCGTCTCCCACACCCCGCCGATCGCGTGCTCGGCGCGGTAGGTGTGCAGGGCCTCGTCGACCCGGTCGGCGACCCACAGCAGCGCCAACTGCCGTAGTGCGGTGAGGTTTCCGGGCCGGAAGTAGTTGGCGAGGGCCGCGTCGATCTTCTCGGGCGCGTAGATGTTGCCGTGCGCCATGCGCCGCCGCAGTCCCTCGGGCGGCATGTCGATCAACTCGATCTGCCGGGCCCGACGTACGACGTCGTCGGGCACCGTCTCGTGCTGCGGCACCCCAGTGATCTTCTCGACGACGTCCTTGAGGGAGGCGAGATGCTGCACGTTGACGGCGGTGACGACGTCGATGCCGGCGGTGAGGAGTTCGTCGATGTCCTGCCAGCGCTTGGCGTTGCGCCCACCGCCGGGGACGTTGCTGTGGGCGAACTCGTCGACGACGGCCACCTCCGGGCGTCGGAGGAGGACCGCACCGAGGTCCATCTCTTCGAACTCCCCGCCCCGGTAGGCGCATTGGGCCCGCTCGACGACCTCCAGGCCGTCGAGCATCGCCTCGGTGAGGGGGCGCCCGTGGCACTCGGCGAAGCCGACCACCACGTCGGCGCCCCGGGCGGCCCGGCGCCGCGCCTCGTCGAGCATGCGGTAGGTCTTGCCGACGCCCGGGGCCGCCCCGAGGTAGACCTTCAGCCGTCCGCGTCGCAGTACGTCGTTCATCGCCTTCAAGAGAAGCGCCCGGCAGGCCCTCGGGCCGACGTCTTGACGCGTCTCTGGCGCCGCCCGCGAGGACGTTGACACTGTCTTGACGGCGTCCGGCCGGGTTAGGGTGTGCGCGGTGTGCCGGGAAGTCTGGTCGGCGGGGAGTCCGCATGGGCTCGTCCAAGACCCAGGGGGACGGCATGCGCGGCGTCGGTACGGTTCTCGCTCTCGTGGTGCTGGCCACGCTGGTCGCGACCTTCGCCCGCCGCTGGCGGATCCCCGCCCCCTCTCTCCTCGTGGTCGCCGGTCTCGCCGTGGCCCTGCTGCCGGGCAGCCCTGCCATCGGGATCAGCCCGGACGTGATCGGCCTGGTGGTGCTTCCGCCGTTGCTCTACGCCAGCGCCGAGGACCTGTCGTGGCGTGAGCTGAAGGCCGTGTGGAAGCCGGTCGGGATCCTCGCGATAGGCCTGGTCCTCGCCTCTGCGGCGGCGGTGGGCTGGGTGGCGTCCACGGTGACCCCGCTGTCCTGGCAGATGGCGTTCGTGCTGGGCGCGGTCCTGGCCAGCACCGACCCGGTCGCCGTCACCGCGCTGGGCCGGCGGCTCGCGCTGCCGCCCCGGGTCCAGATGCTCGTCCAGGCGGAGTCCCTGTTCAACGACGCGACCTCGCTGGTCCTGTTCCGGGTCGCGGTGAGCATCGCGGTTGCTTCGGCGGCGGCGAACTGGGGTGCCGCGGGCGGGGAGTTCATCGTGCTCGCGGGTGGCGGCACGGTCATCGGGGCGGCCGTCGCCCACGCTGTGACACTGATCCGGCGGCACACCGAGGACCCGGTCCTGGAGACGGTGATCGCCCTGGTCACGCCGTACGCGGCCTACGTACTGGCGGAGGGCGCGAACACCTCCGGCGTGACCTCGGTGGTGGTGGCGGGCGTGGTCCTCGGCGGTCGCGGCGACCGGCTCACCAACGCCCGCATACGGCTCCAACTGCACGCCGTCTACGGCACGTTGGTGTTCCTGCTGGAGAGCGTGGTGTTCTCGCTGATCGGACTGGCGCTGCCCACGCAGGTGCGGGCGCTGTCCGACGGCGACCGGGCCTGGCCGCTGTACGCGCTCGCGGTGGCGGGCACCCTGATCGCCGTACGACTGCTGTGGCTGGCGCCGCTGTCGGCGGTGGTGCAGCGCAAGTCGGGGACGCACAGGGTGAATTGGCGGGTGCCGATGGTGCTGACGTGGGCGGGTACCCGGGGTGTCCTCCCGCTGGCGGCGGCCCTGTCGATCCCGGAGGTCACCAGCGGCGGCGCCGCGCTGACCGACCGGCCCCTGGTCCTCGTCCTCACCACCTCGGTCGTCGTGGTCACCCTGGTCGTGCAGGGCTTCACGCTCGCGCCCGTCGTCCGCCGCTCCGGCATCGCGCTGGAACCCGACCACACGGAACGCGAAGAGGCGTCCGCCCGCTGCAAGTTGGCCGACGCGGGCATCCGCCGTCTCGACGAACTCGCCGAGCTGGAAGCCGTACCGGACGTCGTCCTCGACCGGCTCCGCCGTGGCCTCAACGCCCGTCTCGACGACGCCCGCGACCGCCTCGCCGAGCCCAACGGCCACCCGTCCCCCACGGAGTCCGCCGACCTGGTCTACCGCCAGCTCCGCCGCGACCTGATCGCCGTGGAGGCCGTAGAACTCCAGCGTCTCTACGACGACCACGCCATCAGCGACACGACCCGCAGACGGTTGCAGCGGTCGCTGGACCTGGAGGAGGCGAGGCTGGCGGACGTGTGAGGCGGCGGTACGGGGGCGGGCGGCGGCTTTCTTCGGCATGCGCGCTCGCCCCGTCGTCACGCTCGGTGTCCACCATGCGGTACGGCCCTCCCCACACCCCCCATACAGCCCAACGCACCCCGAACCACTCCCGGCCACCCCTTCCTGATGGGCTCCTTCCGCCCACCCGGCCAGTCTTAACGGAAGATTGACGCCCACGGCCCCCGCATCCGTGGGCCCACGCGTCACTCTCCGCTTACGCTGGTGCCGCCGTCCGCGTGATGGCCAGAAACCGCACGCTGACCCGCACCCCAGGAGCACGCCCATGACCACGACCGAACACCCTCCCAGTCGCCTGCGCGCCTGGATGCTGGAGGGCCTGGCGGACATGGGCAAGGGCGGCGGCCAGCAGGTGCCGCAGTCCGTGCCGGAACCCGAACAGGAGGCCCACACGGGCCAGCGCTGGTGGCGGGTGATGTGCCTGACCGGTGTCGACTACTTCTCCACCCTCGGCTACCAGCCCGGCATCGCGGCCCTGGCGGCCGGACTGCTGTCGCCGGTCGCGACGATCGTGCTCGTGATCGTGACGCTCGCCGGCGCCCTGCCCGTGTACCGGCGGGTGGCGGAGGAGAGCCCGCACGGCGAGGGCTCCATCGCGATGCTGGAGCGGCTGCTGTCGTTCTGGAAGGGCAAGCTGTTCGTCCTCACCCTGCTCGGCTTCGCCGCGACCGACTTCCTGATCACCATCACCCTGTCGGCGGCGGACGCCTCCACCCACCTCGTGGAGAACCCGCACCTGACCAGCACCCTGCACGACAAGCAGATGCTGATCACGCTCGTCCTGGTCGCCCTGCTCGGCGCGGTGTTCCTCAAGGGCTTCCTGGAGGCGATCGGTGTCGCCCTCTACCTGGTGGCGATCTACCTGAGCCTCAACGTGGTGGTCGTGGTCGTCGGCATGTGGCACGTCCTCACCGAGGCCCATGTGGTCACCGACTGGACGAGCGCCCTCACCACCGAGCACGGCAACGTCTTCGCCATGGTCGGCGTGTCCCTGCTGGTCTTCCCCAAGCTGGCGCTGGGCCTGTCCGGCTTCGAGACGGGCGTGGCCGTCATGCCGCACGTCGAGGGCGACCCGGACGACACCCACGACAACCCCAAGGGCCGTATCCGGGACACCAAGAAGCTGCTGACGACCGCCGCGCTCATCATGAGCGTGTTCCTGATCGCCACCAGCTTCATCACCACCGTGCTGATCCCGGAGAAGGAGTTCAAGACGGGCGGCCAGGCCAACGGCCGCGCGCTCGCCTATCTCGCGCACGAGTACCTGGGCAACGCCTTCGGCACGGTCTACGACCTCTCGACCATCGCCATCCTGTGGTTCGCCGGCGCCTCCGCGATGGCCGGCCTGCTCAACCTGATGCCGCGCTATCTGCCCCGCTACGGCATGGCTCCGCACTGGGCCCGCGCGGTCCGCCCGATGGTGATCGTCTTCACGCTGATCGCGTTCCTGGTCACGTGGATCTTCGACGCCAGCGTCGACGCGCAGGGCGGCGCCTACGCCACCGGCGTCCTGGTCCTGATGTCCTCGGCGGCGATCGCGGTGACCATCTCCGCCCGCCGCGCCCGCCAGCGCAACTGGACCATCGCCTTCGGGATCGTCTCGGCGGTCCTCCTCTACGTCACCGTCGTGAACGTCATCGAGCGCCCCGACGGTGTGAAGATCGGCGCCTGCTTCATCGCCGGCATCATCCTGGTCTCCCTGCTGTCCCGGCTGGCCCGCGCCTTCGAACTGCGCGTGACGAGCGTGCAGTTGGACGACATGGCGGAACGATTCATCCGGGACATGGCCAGCCGGAAGATCCGCTTCGTGGCCAACGAGCCCGACCGCCGGGACAAGGCCGAGTACCGGGAGAAGATCGAGCAGATCCGCGCCGACAACGACATCCCCGGCGAGGACTTCGTGTTCGTGGAGGTGACCGTCCTCGACGCCTCCGAGTTCGAGGCGGGCCTGACCGTGCGCGGCGAGGTGCTGCACGGCCGCTACCGGGTGCTGACCCTGGAGTCCTCGTCGATCCCGAACGCGCTGGCCGCGCTGATGCTCCACGTCCGCGACACCACCGGCCGCATCCCGCACATGTACTTCGAGTGGACCGAGGGCAATCCCTTCGCCAACTTCCTCCGCTTCTTCCTCTTCGGCCAGGGCGAGGTCGCCCCGGTCACCCGTGAGGTCCTCCGCGAGGCGGAACCGGACCGCGCGAGGCGCCCACGCGTGCACACGGGCTGAGCGGACGGGAGGTCGCGGTCGGCGCACCGGCTGAGCGGACCGGGACCGCGGTCGGTACGTCGGCTGAGTGGGCCAGGGCCGCTGCCCGTGCGTCGGCAGAGCGGACCAGGGTCGCCGTCGGAACACCCGCCGAGCGGACCAGGGTCACCATCGGAACACCCGCCGAGCGGACCAGGGTCACCATCGGAACACCCGCCGAGCGGACCGGGGCCACTGCCGGCACGCTCGCCGACCCTTCGGGACGGGCCCGGCCGCCGCCACCGCAGGAGAACCGCGACCGGCGCCCGCGCGTGCACACCAGCTGAGCAGACCGGGGCCGCTGCCAGCACCTCGACCGAGCGGATCAGAGCCGCCGTGGG
>NZ_BARG01000045.1 GCF_000376565.1 Streptomyces hokutonensis
GGCGACGCCGGCGGAGAGGTCGAACTCGCCGCCGATCATCAGCAGGGCGACCGGCAGGGCCATGATCCCGATGGTCGACGAACCGTAGAGGATGTTCGCCATCGACGCGCCCTCGCGCACCGGCGGGGCGGCGATCAGGAAGAACACGTACACCGCTGCCGCACCGAGGAAGACTCCGACCTCAGGACGGGCCAACAGCCGAATGGCCAGCGGGCGTTCCGCGGTCCGGCCGTCGGTGGGCTTGGGGCCGGGGGCCGGCGGTGAGGTCACCGCCGGCTCGGCGTGCTGGGTCATGCTCATCACCGGGTTCCGTTGGCGGCGTACTTGGCGACGGCTGCGACGTTGGTCTTGTCGACGAAGGCCGGGCCGGTCAGTACGGGCTGCTCACCACCGCCGCTGTAGTTGCCGTTGTTCTTGTAGAGCCACAGCGAGTCGACGGCCAAGTAGCCCTGGAGGTACGGCTGCTGGTCGACCGCGAACTGGATGGTGCCCTTGCTGATGGCGCCCGTCAGGTCCTTGTTGAGGTCGAAGGTGGCGATCTTCGCCTTGCTGCCCGCGTCGGACACCGACTGCACGGCGGTCAGCGCGAACGGGGCGCCCAGCGCGACCACGTAGTCGATGGCCTTGTCCTGGGTGAGCTTGGCGGTGATCGTCGACTTCACCGACGGCATGTCGGTGCCGTTGACGTTCAGCGTCTCGACGCTGCCGCTGAAGGTCTTCTTCACGCCGTCGCAGCGCTGGGTCAGACCGATGTTGCCCTGCTCCTGGATGACACAGACGACCTTCTTGGCGCCCTCCGTGTTCAGCCGGTTGCCGAGCGCCTCGCCGGCGACCGTCTCGTCCTGGCCGAAGAACTCCAGCAGTCCGAGCTTCTTCCAGTCGCTGAGACCGGAGTTGAGGCCGACGACCGGTATGTTCGCGGTCTTCGCCTTGCTGATGACGTCCTTGAGGGCGTCGGGCTTGGCGAGGGTGACCGCGATGCCGTCGACCTTCTGGTCGATCGCGTTCTGCACCAGGTTCGACTGGTTGCCCGCGTTCGGGTCGGCCGAGTAGATGAGCTTGATGTTGTCCTTGTCGGCGGCGGCCTGGGCGCCCTTGCGGACGATGTCCCAGAACGTGTCGCCGGGCGCCTGGTGCGTGACCAGGGCGACCGTCATCCGGGGAGTGCTGGCCTTGCCCGCCGAGGCGCCGGAGGTGTCCTCCGTGGACTTCTTGCCGCCCGAGCTGCTGGAGCAGCCGGCGAGGGTCAGTGCCGCTGCCGCGGCGACCGCCACGAAGGGGGCCATTCTGCGCGTACGGGAGTGGGAAGAACGGTCCATCTTTCCTGCACCTCACTGTGCTTCAGGGGAAAGGGAGCAATGATCTCAGAGATCAGGGCTCGGGGCCTGTGCGGCCCCGGGTCGTAGCCGTGAAACACGGCTGTTGCGCTGGGACGGAATCCAATCCCCGGTCGCGCCCGCTGTCAATACTTTGTTAAGACATCATTTCACAAGCAGGTCCGAATGTAAGTACAAACTATTGACAGAGCGCCCCTCGGAGTCCTACACCTGGGAGTCGGCAGGCCCTCGCGGGACCCGCCCACCCCCCAGTAGCTCAGAGGAGTGCCGCGCATGGCCGAGTCAGCCCAGCCCTTCGATCTCATCACCATGGGCCGTATCGGGGTCGATCTCTACCCCTTGCAGTCCGGCGTGCCGCTGGCGCGGGTGGAGACCTTCGGGAAGTTCCTCGGAGGTTCGGCGAGCAACGTGGCCGTGGCCGCCGCCCGGCTCGGCCGGGGCACCGCGGTGATCACCCGCACCGGCGACGACCCCTTCGGGGCGTACCTGCACGAGGCGCTCAAGGACTTCGGGGTCGACGACCGCTGGGTCACGCCGGTCGCCGAGTACCCCACCCCGGTCACGTTCTGCGAGATCTTCCCGCCGGACGACTTCCCGCTGTACTTCTACCGGCAGCCCAAGGCCCCCGACCTGGAGATCCGCACCGACGAGCTGGACTACTTCGCGATCCGCCAGGCCCGCGTCTTCTGGATCACCGGCACCGGTCTGAGCGAGGAGCCGAGCCGCTCCGCCACGCTGGCCGCCCTCAAGGCGCGCGACAAGGCGGGCACCACGGTCTTCGACCTGGACTGGCGCCCGATGTTCTGGAAGGACCCGGAGGAGGCCCGCCCGTACTACGCGGAGGCGCTGCGCCACACGACGGTCGCGGTGGGCAACCTCGACGAGTGCGAGATCGCCACCGGTCTCCGCGAGCCCCGTGCCTGCGCCGAGGCGCTGCTGGAGGCGGGCGTGGAACTGGCCGTCGTCAAGCAGGGCCCCAAGGGTGTGCTGGCCGTGCACCGCGACGGCACGACCGCCGAGGTGCCGCCGGTCCCGGTCGAGGTGCTCAACGGTCTCGGCGCGGGCGACGCGTTCGGCGGCTCGCTGTGCCACGGACTGCTGTCCGGCTGGGAGTTGGCCAAAACCATGCGGTTCGCCAACGCGGCCGGCGCCCTCGTCGCCTCCCGCCTCGCCTGCTCCACCGCGATGCCCACCGAGTCCGAGGTCGAGGACCTGCTCGCCGGCGCGCGCGTGGACGCCTGACCCGTGACCGCCCGAGCCATCCCTGAACGGAGCTTCTCTTGAGCATCAGCATCCCCGACCTGGTCACGGTCAGAGCACGGCATCCCGAGGCGATCGCCGAGGCGGCGGCCCGCCGGGTGCGGCGCCCCCTGCTCGGCGACAGCGGCCGCCTGATGATCGTGGCCGCCGACCACCCGGCACGCGGCGCGCTCGGCGTCGGCGACCGCCGTACGGCCATGGCGAACCGCGCCGACCTGCTGGAACGCCTGTGCGTCGCGCTGTCCCGGCCGGGCGTCGACGGGGTGCTCGCCACCGCCGACATACTCGAGGACCTGCTGCTCCTGGGGGTCCTGGACGGCAAGGTCGTCATGGGTTCGATGAACCGCGGCGGCCTCTCCGGCGCCGCGTTCGAGATGGACGACCGCTTCACCGGCCACCGCGCCGAGGACATCGAGCGGCTCCGCTTCGACGCGGGCAAGCTGCTGCTCCGCATCGACTACGACGACCCGGGCTCGCTGACCACCCTGGAGTCCACCGCCCGCGCCATCGACGACATGGCGGCGCGCCAACTCCCCCTGTTCGTCGAGCCGTTCATCTCCCGCCGGATCGACGGCAAGGTCCGCAACGACCTGTCGGCGGAGGCCGTGACCCGCTCGATCGCCATCTCCTCGGGCCTGGGCGGCACGTCGGCCTACACCTGGCTGAAGCTGCCCGTCACCGAAGACCCGGACGACATGGCCGAGGTCATGGAGACCTCGACGCTCCCGGCCGTGCTGCTCGGCGGTGAGGTCGGCGACGACCAGGAGGGCGCGTACGAGAAGTGGCGCAAGGCGCTGCGGCTGCCGACCGTCCAGGGCCTGGTCGTGGGCCGTTCCCTGCTGTACCCCGCCGACGGCGGCGTGGAAGCGGCGGTGGACACCGCCGTGGGTCTGTTGTGAACCGGAGGCACACGATGACGAGCGCGTACCACCTTCCCGCCGGAAAGGCCCTGGGCGGCCCCTACGTCGTGGACGTCACCCCCGAGTCGGCGGCGTGGGGCTACTCCAGCCTGCGGGTCCTGGAACTCCCGCCGGGCGGCACGCACACCTTCGACACCGAGGACAGCGAGTGGATCGTCCTCCCGCTCACCGGCGGCTGCACGGTCTCGGCCTCCGACGATTTCGGCCACGACACCTTCGAACTCGACGGCCGCGAGAGCGTGTTCACCTCCGTGAGCGACTTCGCGTACGTCCCGAGGGATTCCCGTACGACGATCACGTCGGCCGGCGGCGGCCGCTTCGCGCTCAACGGCGCCCGCTGCACCCGCCGGCTGCCCGCCCGCTACGGCCCGGCCTCGTCGGTCCCGGTGGAGCTGCGCGGCACCGGCAACAGCAGCCGTCAGGTCAACAACTTCGGCGCGGCCGGCGTCTTCGAGTGCGACAAGCTGATCGCCGTAGAGGTGATCACTCCCGGCGGGAACTGGTCCTCCTTCCCGCCGCACAAGCACGACGAGCACCGGCCCGGTGAGGAGTCCGTCCTCGAAGAGGTCTACTACTTCGAGTTCGCCGACCATGAGGGCACGCCGGGACTGGGATACCAGCGCGTCTCGCCGTCGGGGCAGGGCCGTAACACCGACGTCCTGGCCGAAGTCCGGGGCGGGGACGTCGTGTTGATCCCGGACGGCTGGCACGGGCCCTCGATGGCGGTGCCCGGCCACCACATGTACTACCTCAACGTCATGGCGGGTCCCGAGGACGACCGCTCCTGGCTGATCTGCGACCACCCCGATCACGCCTGGGTGCGCGGAACCTGGCCCGAGCAGCCCGTCGACCCCCGACTCCCCCTCTACACGGCACCGGAGAAGTCCTCATGAGCACCCCCACCCGCCGCCTGACCGTCGCCCAGGCCCTGGTGCAGTTCCTGTCGGCCCAGTACACCGAGCGCGACGGCGTACGGCACCGGCTGATCGCCGGGACCTGGGGCATCTTCGGCCACGGCAATGTCGCGGGCCTCGGTCAGGCGCTCCTGGAGGCGGGCGAGGACACGATGCCGTTCCACCAGGGCCGCAACGAACAGGCCATGGTTCATGCGGCAGTCGGGTACGCCCGCCAGCTCGACCGGCTCTCCGCGCAGGCCGTGACGACCTCGATCGGACCGGGCGCCACCAACCTGGTCACGGGCGCCGCGCTCGCCACGATCAACCGTCTGCCGGTCCTGCTCCTCCCCGGCGACTACTTCGCGACCCGCGCCGCCGACCCGCTGCTCCAGCAGCTGGAGCACCCGGTCGAGGCCGACCTCTCGGTCAACGACACCCTGCGCCCGGTCTCCCGCTACTTCGACCGGATCTCCCGCCCCGAGGCGCTGATCCCGGCCGCGCTGAACGCGATGCGCGTGCTGGCCGACCCGGTCGAGACCGGGGCCGTAACTCTGGCTCTGCCGCAGGACGTTCAGGCCGAGGCGTACGACTGGCCGGAGGAGTTCTTCGCCGACCGCGTGTGGCACGTACGGCGTCCCGCACCGGACCTCGCAGAGCTGGCCGAGGCCGTCGAGGCGATCCGGTCCGCCGAGCGCCCGCTGATCGTCGCGGGCGGCGGCATCCACCACAGCCGCGCCGAGGAGGCGCTGAAGGCCCTGGTGGACGCCACCGGCATCCCGGTCGCCTCCACGCAGGCGGGCAAGGGCTCGCTGCGTCACGACCACCCGGCCGATCTGGGCGGCATCGGCCACACCGGCACCGCGGTCAGCGACGACATCGCGCGCGCCGCCGACCTGATCATCGGCGTCGGCACCCGCTACACCGACTTCACGACGGCCTCGAACACGCTCTTCCAGAACCCGGCCGTCCGCTTCGTCAACCTCAACATCGCCGCGTTCGACGCCCACAAGCTGGCCGCGCGCACACTGGTGGCCGACGCGAAGTCCGGTCTGGAGGCGCTGACTTCGGGACTCGAGGGCCACCGCGTGACACCCGCCTACGAGGCCGAGTACCGCGCGGGCAAGGAGAGTTGGGAGCGGGTGGTCAGCGCCGCGTTCACCGCCCCGGACGAGAACGCCGTACCGACCCAGACCCAACTCCTCGGTGTCCTCGACTCGGTTGTCGGCGACGACGACGTGGTGATCAACGCGGCCGGTTCGCTCCCGGGCGACCTGCACAAGCTGTGGCGGGCGCGCGGCCCGCGCCAGTACCACCTCGAATACGGCTACTCCTGCATGGGCTACGAGATCCCGGCCGGCATCGGTGTCCAGCAGGCCGCGCCCGACACCGCCGTGTGGTCGCTGGTCGGCGACGGCACCTACCTGATGATGCCGACCGAGATCGTCACGGCGGTCCAGGAGGGCCTGCCGGTCAACCTGGTGCTGATCCAGAACCACGGCTACGCCTCCATCGGCGGCCTCTCCGAGTCGGTCGGCGGCGAGCGCTTCGGCACCGCCTACCGCTACCGGGCGGCCGACGGCACCTTCTCCGGCGCCCCGCTCCCGGTCGACCTCGCCGCCAACGCGGCCAGCCTCGGCATGGACGTGCTGCGACCCAAGACGGTCGCCGATCTGCGCGAGGCGCTCGCCGCGGCCCGCGCCTCCGACCGGCCGACGTGCGTCTACGTCGAGACCGACACCGCCACGCCCACCGCTCCCCCGGCCGAGGCCTGGTGGGACGTACCGGTCGCCGAGACCGCCTCGCGCGCATCGGCCGTACAGGCCCGCGAGGAGTACGACCGCCAGGTCGTCGACCGTCGCCGCCACCTCTGAACTCCCCTCCCCCGAAAGGCACTCGCACCATGAAGACGATCACCCACTGGATCGACGGCAAGCCCGTCGAGAGCACGTCCGGCCGCTTCGGTCCCGTCTACAACCCGGCGACCGGCGCGCAGGAGAAGCAGGTCGGCTTCGCGACCGTCGACGAGGTGGACGCCGCCGTCGCCTCCGCGAAGGCCGCGTTCGAGAGCTGGGGCACCTCCTCGCTCGCCAAGCGCACCGCGATCCTGTTCAAGTACCGCGAGCTGCTGGACGCGCACCGCGACGAGATCGCCGAGCTGATCACCGCCGAGCACGGCAAGGTCCACTCGGACGCGCTCGGTGAGGTCGCGCGCGGCATGGAGATCGTCGAACTCGCCTGCGGGATCAGCGTGCAGCTGAAGGGCGAGCTGTCGACGCAGGTCTCGACCCGCGTGGACGTGGCGTCAATTCGCCAGCCGCTGGGGGTAGTTGCCGGTATCACGCCGTTCAACTTCCCGGCCATGGTGCCGATGTGGATGTTCCCCCTCGCCGTCGCGACCGGCAACACCTTCGTCCTGAAGCCGAGCGAGAAGGACCCGTCGGCGTCCTTCCGACTGGCCGAGCTCGCCTCCGAGGCGGGCCTGCCGCAGGGTGTGCTGAACGTCGTGCAGGGCGACAAGGTCGCCGTCGACCGCATCCTGGAGCACCCGGACATCGAGGCCGTCTCCTTCGTCGGCTCGACGCCGATCGCGAAGTACATCCAGCTCAAGGCGGTCGAGCACGGCAAGCGTGTGCAGGCCCTCGGCGGCGCCAAGAACCACATGCTCGTCCTCCCGGACGCGGACCTGGACTTCGCGGCCGACCAGGCGATCAACGCGGCCTACGGCTCGGCCGGCGAGCGCTGCATGGCCGTCTCCGTCGTGGTCGCGGTCGGCGACACCGGCGACGAGCTGGTGGGCAAGATCGCCGAGCGCGCCGGCAACCTGCGCATCGGCCCCGGCAACGACCCGGCCAGCGAGATGGGCCCGCTCATCACCCGCGAGCACCGCGACAAGGTGGCGTCCTACGTCGCCTCGGCCGCGGCCCAGGGCGCCGAGGTCGTCGTCGACGGCACCGGCTTCTCGGTCGAGGGCCACGAGGACGGCTTCTTCCTCGGTGTCTCCCTCCTCGACAAGGTCCCGCTGACGGCGGACGCGTACAAGGACGAGATCTTTGGACCGGTCCTGGTCGTCGTCCGCGCCGAGTCCTACGACGAGGCCATCACCCTGATCAACAGCTCCCGCTGGGGCAACGGCACCGCGATCTTCACCCGGGACGGCGGCGCGGCCCGCCGCTTCCAGATGGAGGTCAAGGCGGGCATGGTCGGCGTGAACGTGCCGATCCCGGTGCCCGTCGGCTACCACTCCTTCGGCGGCTGGAAGGACTCCCTCTTCGGGGACCTCCACATCTACGGCAACGACGGCATCGCCTTCTACACGCAGGGCAAGGTGATCACCACCCGCTGGCCGGACCCGGCCGACGGTGGCATCAACCTCGGTTTCCCCAGCAACTCCTGACGATCCGTCACCCCATGTGAGGAGGTGCCTTCTGTGGCGAAGACCGGTGGCTACTCGCGTGCCGTGACCGGCTCCCCGCTCGACGGCCTGCATTTCGCCCTGGACCGCAACAGTCCGGTGCCGCTGTACTACCAGCTCGCACAGCAGCTGGAGGCGGCGATCGAGCACGGCACCCTCGCGCCGGGCAACCTCCTGGGCAACGAGATCGACCTGTCGGTCCGCCTCGGCCTGTCCCGCCCCACCGTCCGCCAGGCCATCCAGTCCCTTGTCGACAAGGGGCTGTTGGTCCGGCGGCGGGGGGTCGGCACCCAGGTGGTGCACAGCCAGGTCAAGAGACCGCTGGAACTCAGCAGCCTCTACGACGACCTGGAGTCGGCCGGACAGGGACCGACCACGGAGGTGCTGCGCAACGAGGGCGTGCCCGCGACCGCGGATGTCGCGGCGGCCCTCGGGGTCGCGGAGGGCAGCGAGGTCACGCTCCTGGAACGGCTGCGCTCCACGCACGGTCAGCCGGTCGCGTTCCTGTGCAACTACCTTCCGGCCAATCTGCTCGAACTCGACACCGCCCGGCTGGAGTCGACGGGCCTGTACCGGATGCTGCGCACCGCCGGCATCACCCTGCACAGCGCCCACCAGACGATAGGCGCCCGCTCGGCCACCCCGGAGGAGGCCGCCCGGCTCGACGAGAAGGAGAACGCGGCGCTGCTCACGATGCAGCGCACGGCGTACGACGACACCGGACGGCCGGTCGAGTACGGGACGCACATCTACCGGGCGTCCCGGTACGCGTTCGACTTCCAGTTGCTGGTCAGGCCGTGACCTGGCCGGCGGAGTCCAGTCGTTCGCGCTGCTCCGCCGTCAGCTCCAGGTCCACGGCCGCGAGGTTCTCCTCCAGCTGGGCCACCGACGAGGCTCCCGCGAGCGGGACGATCGGCAGCGGACCGCCCAACTGCCACGCGAGTACGACCTGGTTGACGCTCGCCCCGGTCTCCTTCGCCACCTCCCGCAGCGCGGCGAGGCGGCCGGGGGTGCCGGGGTGGTCGTAGTCGGCGGGCAGGGGTTTGTCCTCGCGGGTGTAGGCGCCGGCCAGCAGGGGTGAGTAGGCGACCAGGGTGAGGGCGGGCTCGGCGCGCAGATAGCCGAGCAGGTCCGGTCCCGCGCTGCCGAGGCTGCCGTCGGGGAAGAGGCCGGACGGTACGTCGGTCCGGGGGCGCAGATAGCTGTGCTGGTACTGGAGGACCTCGTAGCCGGGCAGTCCGGCCGCGGCGGCGAGCGCGCGGGCCCGTTCCACCCGCCAGGCGGCGTGGTTGCTGACGCCGAGGAGGCCGACGGTGCCCTCGGCGACCAGTTCGGCGAATCCCTCGACGGTCTCCTGGAGCGGAACGCTCCGGTCCTCGATGTGGGCGTACAGCAGGTCGAGTTTGTCCACGCCCAGGCGTTCACGGCTGCGTTCCGCCGACTCCCGGATGACCTTGGCGGACAGGCCCTCCGGGTTGTCGACGAATCCCGTGCCGGGTGCCAGCGGGCGGGCGCCTAGCTTGGTGGCGATGACGATCTCGTCGCCGATGCCGCGGCTGCGCCGCCACCGGCCGAGCAGTTTCTCGCTCTGGCCGCCCTGGCCGCCGTCGGTCCAGAACGCGTAGTTGTCGGACGTGTCGATGAAGTTCCCGCCGGCCTCGACATAGCGGTCGAGCACGGCGAAGGAGGTCGCCTCGTCGGTGCGGGAGCCGAACAGCATGGCGCCGAGCGCGAGCACGCTCACCTCGCGGCGGTGGGCCGGATCGGTGCCGATGGTGCGGTACTTCATGATGATCCCTCCCGTTCGCACCCGGGTTCTCCGGGCACGAACGGGAGTCTCGCGCTTGAAGCGCACTTCAAGTCAAGCTTCCGGGCGCCTACTTGGCGAACGGCCCGTCCAGCGCCGCCCATTGGAGCAGCATGATGGTCTTGGCGTCGGCGATCTCCCCGGTGCGGATCATCTCCAGGGCGCTGCGGAAGGGCAGTTCGAGGATCTCGATGTCCTCGCCCTCCTCCTGGAGGCCCCCGCCCTCGTGGGTGCGGGTCGAGGGGCCGTAGGAGGCGGCGTAGAAACCGATGCGTTCGGTGACCGAGCCGGGGCTCATGTAGACGTCGAAGACGTGCTCCACCTCGCCGACGGTGTGCCCGGTCTCCTCGACCACCTCACGCCGTACGGCCTCTTCGGGGTGCTCGTCCTCGTCGTCGAGGAGGCCGCCCGGGGTCTCGACGAGCATGCCGTCGGGGTGGCCGTTGACGTACACGGGGAAGCGGAACTGGCGCGTGAGCAGGACCGTTTCGCGCTCGGCGTCGTAGAGGAGCAGGGTCGCGCCGTTGCCGCGGTCGTGGGTCTCGCGCTCCTGGGTGGTCCAGGTGCCGTCGGCGTGCCGGAAGTCGAAGGTGGTGGTGCGCTCGACGTACCAGTGGCTGGAGAGCAGTGTCACGTCGCGGACCCTGACCCGGGGGTTGCCGGTCAGGTCGAGGCCGGTGCGGTCCAGGCCGGTGCGGCCCCGGCGGTCGGGGGTGTCGGCGCCCGCGGTCATCGGATGCCGGCCGGAGAGGAGGAGACGATCGAGTTGTTCATGCTCGACGTCTATCACCCCGTGGTGTGGAACGTGTGGCCGAAACCGGTGAGCCGCAAGCCCAACCGATGTGCCGGTTGCGTTGATTCGTCGCCTGCCGTCCCGTCCGCTGGGCATGCTGGGAGCATGTCTGAGCACGGTGATCAGGTTCCCGGATACCGGGTGATCAGGATGGAAGCGCTGCAGGAAGCCCCGGCGGCCGCCCTCGCGGACGTGGAGGCGTGGCAGGCCCGCGAGGCCTACCCGAACGTCCTGGCCGGCGGCGGCCCGGTGTTCGGAGTGGCCGAGGAGCTGGATTCCGGCGGCTGGCAGGTCATCTCCCGGTTCGGCAACATGGCCCCGCAGAGCTCCCGCGACACCCTGGCGATGACCTTCCGCCAACGCGCGCGAGAAGCCGGCGACGCGGGCGACACCGCGACCCAGCAGGAGTGGCTGCGCGGGGCGGAGCGGCTGGACTGGGAGAAGGTGGACGAGCTCACGGTGCACGGCCGCCGGTTCCGGGTCGTGCGGGCGGACCAGTTCATCCGGATGGGACCCACCGGACCCGAGCCGCCCCGGCCGTCCGACCCCGACCCGGCGAAGGTCGGGCACGGGCATGAACTCCCCAGCCGCACCACGGGGTTCGTGATCGACCCGTTCACCGCGACCGGCATGTCCGAGGGCATCCTGCGGATGGAACTGCTCTCGCTGGTCCGCGCCCCGGGCACCGCGCCCGCCCCCGTGCGCAAGGACTCGGTGCGCGCCCTGAAGACGCATCCCGGGGGCGTGCTGCTGCCCGCCGAGTTCACCGCGGCGGAGTACACGGACGGCGGCTGGCAGCCGACGCAGATGACCAACCAGAGCCCGCAGGGGGCGCGGGACACGCTCACCACCTATCTGCGGGTGATGGCGCCGGCCATGGAGCAGCTCGACGAGGAGACGCGGGCCGAGTACGCGCGGGCGGCCGACCGGATCGACGCCGAGCGCTGCGACGAGATCGTGATCGACGGGTGCCGGACGCGGATCGTGCGGGTCGAACGGCTCGTGCGCATCGGCCCCGACGGTCCCGAGGGCCCCCGCCCCTCCGACCACGACCCGGAACTGCCGACCGCAGTCCAGGAGGAACAGCTGCGCGCGGAGGGTCTGTTCGACGAGAACCGGGTGGTGAGCGAGGAGGAGGCCGAGCAGCAGCGGGTGGCGGACGAGCAGGCGAAGGAGTTCCTGCGGCTGTTCGAGGAGCAGCGCCGGAAGCGGGAGGCGGCGGAGGGGTCCTGAACCGGTCGGGGGCCGACCGCGCGGTGCGCGGCCGACCCCCTTCCTCATTCAGCGGGTGTGGCCGTCAGCCCTTGCCGAGCATCTTGTTCATCTGCGTGATCTCGGCGCTCTGCGCCGTGATCACGTCGGCGGCGAGCTCGGTGGCGGGGCGGTAACTGCCGTCCGCCTTCTCGGTCTTGGCCATCGTCACGGCGCCTTCGTGGTGTTCGACCATCATGTTGAGGAACATGCTGTCGAACATGGTGCCGGAGGCCTTCTCCAGCTTGCCCATGTCGGCCTCGGTCATCATGCCGGACGCGGAGGACGACATGTCGTGGCCCATGCCGGTCATGTCCTGGGGCACCTTCTCGCCCCACGAAGTGAGCCAGCCGGACATGGTCTTGATCTCGGGGTCCTGCGCGCCCTTGATCTTCGTGGCGAGGCTCTTGACCTGGGCCGAGGAGGCCCGGTCGGCGGCAAGTCCGGCCATCTCCACGGCCTGCCGGTGGTGCTGGATCATCTCCTTGGAGAAGGAGACGTCGGCGGCGTTGTGCCCGCCGGTCTTGGTCCCGCCGCTTCCCTTGCTGTCGCTGTTGTCGCCACAGGCGGCAAGCGTGAGGGCGGCCACCGAGGCGGTGACGGCGAGAGCGACGGTACGACGGGCGAACCCGCGTCGTGCGGTCATGGTGGTACTCCTGGAACTCGAACGGTTGTCTGTGCAGGGCGTGCCGAAGCGCGCGAGTTGGCGCGCGGGCCGCTCTAGATCCGCAGGAGTTGGAGTTCGGAGAGGGAGGGTGGGGCCCGCCCGCCGTCGGGGCCGCTGCCGGTCAAGGACCCGAGTGCGTCCGGCAGTTGGGCGCAGGCGGCCACGTCGGGCACCAGCAGCGGAACCACGGCCGGAGTACCGGCGACGGAGGCGGAGGCGCAGGTGGCGTCCGCGTGGGTCATGTGGTGGTCGCAGTCGCCCGCGTCGTGATCGCAGGGGTCGGGTGTCGACATCTTCTGGCCCATGATCTTCTGGCCCATGGCCGCGGTCACGGCGGTCGCGGCGTGCCCGGGCGCGGTGTGGGCCAGGGGAACGGGCCCGAGTCCGTGCATGCCCAGGAGGCCCAGAAGCAGGGTGGCCACGAGCATCCCGTAGCGCCGCACCCGAGGGTGCGGCGCTACGGGATGCTCGGGACGGGCCATGCGGTCACCATACCCTCCCTGGGTATGGTGACCGTACAAGGGGGTCTGCCTCCGGTCAGTTTCCCACTGCCGGCGCTTTCGCGCTGCGATAGGTGGAGATGCCCAGCGCGAGCAGCCAATAGCTGAGAATCGCGCCCATGAGAGCGGTGGTGCCCCAGCCGTTCGCCGCGTAGAAATTCGCGGGAGAGTTCCCGAAGAACAGGGACGGTACGAAAGCCAGATTGATCCCGGCCAGGACATAGGCCGACCTGCTGGTCCAGCGCGGCAGGAGTTCCGTGCGGGAGATGATGAATCCCAGCGTGGTCAGAAAGAACGCGAGCATGAGCCGGGAGATCGACCCGTAGAGGATGTAGGTGCCGCTGACGTCGATCGTCGGGTCGATCGGATGGTCGGCGGCGATGACGGCACCGGCTTCCAGACCGCTGGAGACCAGCGTGACCGTCGTGTAGACCAGCCCCGCGGTGAAGGCCATGGAACCGGCCCACTCGTACGCGGGATTCACCCGCTTCACCAGTTCCCGGAAGGCCGTCACGAACACCAGCAGAAACGCCAGCGCGACGATCCCGATCAGCAGCCGGGAGAGAACATTCGCGTCCGGCGGCGGTCCCGAATAGATGAAGTACAGCGGAACTTCGACGATGAGAAGGGCAGCGGCGGCGATTCCCGCACCGCCCGCAAGACGCCTGGCCGACATTTCGTTCATGGTGTCCCCCGGGATTTCCGTGTGGTGGATTCGGTACACCTTGAATCCTGCCGTCGACGGCCCACACGGTCCCTGGGCCTGAGGACCGGATCGGGGGTGTTCCTACCGACACCCCCACCGGACCGGAAACGCGGTCGGAGGCCGCGTCGGATCACTGTGCGGCCGGCCGGTTCGCCGCGTCCAGGGACCAGAGCGGAGTGCTGCCGGCGACGCGGCAGGTGAGGAAGTACAGGGGTATCGGCGGCGTGTACGGCTGCCCGGTCTCGGGGGAATGGATCAGCCGGGGATGCTCCCGGCCCGGTTTCGGGCGGGTGCTCGTCCAGGAGGGGTCGGCCACCTGAGCGCCGATCGCGTAGCTGATGGACGGCGGCCAGATGACGCCGATGTGCGAACCGGCCGGCACGATCCACCACCAGCGCCGCGCGTCGGCGAAGATGCAGCCGACGCGCTGCAGCCGGTCCAGGATGCGTTCCCCGTGTTCCCGGGGCATGCCCACGGCGTCGTAGCCGAGGCTCGCGCGTAACGGCGAGGGGATCACCAGGCGTCCGGAGCGGACGCGGTCATGGGTCGGCGGCTCGGCGGGATGCGGGGGCTGGGCGAAGCTGTGAGCCGACGGTTCGGAGGGGGACGGGATCGGGTCGCGGCTGCGTGATCGGTACATGTGGGGGACCCTTCGGCCGGGTGGGGGGATGGGCCGGGCGGGGAGGCGCGGGCGGGTGTCAGGGCGGGGCGGGCTTGTCCTCGTCCGTGGTCAGTTCGGCCCAGACGATCCGCCCGGACCGGTGCGGGACGTCCGTCGTGCCCCAGTCGCTGCTGAGCGCCGTGACCAGCAGGAGACCGCGCCCGCCCTGGTCGTCGGGGCCTGGCCGGCCGGGTGCCGGGAGCGTGGCGCCGCGGTTCTGGTCCTCGACCTCGATCCGCAGGACTCCGTGCGTGCTCCGCACCTCACAGACGATCCAGTCGCTCGCGGAGTGCGTGAGCGCGTTGGTGACGAGTTCGGAGGTCACGACGACAGCGTTGTCCCGGACGGCTTCGCGGACGCCCCACGCGATGAGCAGTTCGTCCACGGTTCTGCGGGCCAGGCCGACCGACGCCGGGGTCGCCGGCAGGCCGAACAGATGGCTGTGGCGCGGGTGTTGGTTCCCGGAGACGAGCCGGCCGGGGCCTTGCGGCCCAGGGAGTCGGCCAGGACGCCCGCCTCCGGGAGGTCGGTCCAGCGGCTGGGGGACAGAGGGCGGAGCCATCGCCGTACGCCTTTCGTGCGGTGCCGGTATCGCGCCGACCGGCCGCGCACGAGGTGCGGACGGCGACCCTGCCGGGCCAACGCAGGTCACAGCCCTTTCCCCCAACTGGGCTGCGCCGTCCCGCTCTTCGACGAGCTGTGACGACCTGCTTACTGTGGCACCTGCCAACAACGCATCGCAACCGGCAAGTTGAAAATTGCACGTCGCGAAGTGCATGCTGCTTCCGCCAGGAAGTGATCGAAAGAGTCTGTGAAGAGCGAAACCCTGCCAGACTGCCGCCCGGAGCTGGAGGCGCAAGGGAGGTAGACCGTGACCGCAGAGACCGACTGGGGCGGCGTCCCCTCCGTCCTGCGCATGATCCTCGGCCGCCAGCTGGAGGAACTGCGGACCCGCGCGGGCCTCACGTACGAGGAGGCGGGCGCGGCCATCGGGGTCAGCCACTCCACGATCCGCCGCATGGAGGCCGCCAAGGTGGCCCGGCTGCGCCTGACGGACGCCGAAAAGCTGCTGCAGGTCTACGGGGTGACGGACCGTCAGGAGATCGACACCTTCCTGAAGTCGGTCCGCGAGGCCAGCAAGCGCGGCTGGTGGCACACGTACCGCGATGTCATGCCGGACTGGTTCGCCGCGTATCTGAGCCTGGAGCAGGCGGCGCTCCAAGTACGCGCCTACGAGAACGAGTTCGTGCACGGGCTGCTGCAGACCGAGGAGTACGCGCGGGCCCTGCTCGGCGCGGGCAACCCGCACGCCCCCACCGAGGCCACGGAACGCCGGGTCGCCCTGCGCATGCGCCGCCAGGAACTGCTGACCCGCGAGGCGCCGCCGCGGGTGTGGGTCGTGATGGACGAGACGGTGCTGCGGTGGCCGGTCGGGGGTGCCGCGGTGATGCGCGCCCAGGTCGACCACTTGATCGAGGTCAACCGTCTGCCCCATGTGACCCTGCAGATCATGCCGTTCGCCAACGGCCCGCACCCGGCCATGCGGGCCGGGGCGTTCCACCTCTTCCGGTTCCGGGCAGCCGAACTGCCCGACGTCGTCTATCTCAACGGTCTGGTGGGCGCTGTCTATCTGGACAAGAGCGACGACGTCGTGGTGTATCGCGAGGCCCTGGACCGGCTGGGTGCCCAGGCGGCGCCCGCCCGCAAGACCGAGGCCCTCCTCGGTGCGATTCGCAAGGAGCTCTGACGTGCACCACCCCATACGCAACGGCATACCGTCCCGGAACCTGGGCGCGCGCGGCTGGACCAAGCCGTGGAGCGACGACGCGGGGGGCGCCTGCGTGGAAGTGAAGAAGCTCGCCGACGGACGCGTCGCCGTACGGCAGTCGACCGACCCCGACGGCCCGGCGCTGGTCTTCACCCCCCACGAGATGACGAGCTTCGTCACGGGCGTGAAGGCGGGTGACGCCGACTTCCTTCTGTGAACCCCCCTTGTTTTTATTGAGCGTTCATCCCGAACCTTCACCACTCGCATGGGAGACACGGCGTTGCCCGACAACGGATGGCCGGCCGACCGCATCGACACCGAGCACGCGCACTCCGCGCGGATCTACGACTACATCATGGGCGGGAAGGACTACTACCCCGCCGACAAGGAGGCGGGCGACGCCATGTCCCGGGAGTGGCCCGCGCTCCCGATCCACATGCGCGCCAACCGGGACTGGATGAACCGGGCCGTGCGCTGGCTCGCCGAGGAGGCGGGCGTACGCCAGTTCCTGGACGTCGGCACCGGCATCCCCACCTCGCCGAACCTGCACGAGATCGCCCAGCAGGTGGCTCCCGAGTCACGGGTCGTCTACGTCGACAACGACCCCATCGTCCTCACCCTGTCCCAGGGTCTGCTCTCCAGCACGGCCGAGGGCAGGACGTCGTACATCGAGGCCGACTTCCGTGAACCGGCCACGATCCTCGACGCGCCGGAGCTGCGCGAGACCCTGGACCTCTCCCGGCCGGTGGCGCTGACGGTGATCGCCATCGTGCACTTCATGCTCGACGCGGACGACGCGGTGGGCGTCGTACGGCGGCTGCTGGAGCCCCTCCCCTCGGGCAGCTACCTCGCGATGTCGATCGGCACCGCCGAGTTCGCGCCGCAGGAGGTGGGCCGCGTCGCCCGCGAGTACGCGGCCCGCGACATGCCCATGCGGCTGCGCACCATCGACGAGGCCCACGAGTTCTTCGAGGGGCTTGAGCTGGTCGAACCCGGCATCGTCCAGGTCCACAAGTGGCACCCGGACGGCACGGGCGAGCAGAACATACGCGACGAGGACATCGCGATGTACGGGGCGGTCGCGCGCAAGCCGTGACCGAATGATCGAGGGGCGGTTCCGGATTCCTCCGGAACCGCCCCTCATCTGCGACTCCATAGAGTCGGGACGACAGGATTTGAACCTGCGACCCCTTGACCCCCAGTCAAGTGCGCTACCAAGCTGCGCCACGTCCCGGTGCGCTTTCCTGCGGTGAACCGCGTGATCGCGCGAACAGCAGCCTACCCCACGCCCGGGGGTGCGCCGAAGCCGGTGCCGGGCGCGGGACAATCGTCGTATGAGCGACACATCCTCGGCCGGTGCGGACGGTACGGACGACCTGCGGGACCGGGACCAAGCGGGGCGGGCGCGCAATGCCCGGCCCCGGGACGGGCTCGGGCGGCCGCTGCCGTACGGCGCGGACGGTGTGGCGCGGCAGCCCGAGGGGGTCGTGCGGGCGCCGGAGGAGACCGTCGTCGAGGCGCAGGCGCTGCTCGACGAGGGGAAGCCGTTCCACGCGCACGAGGTGTTCGAGGACGCCTGGAAGTCGGGGCCGGACGAGGAGCGTGCCCTGTGGCGCGGGCTCGCCCAGCTCGCGGTGGGGCTCACGCACGCGGCCCGGGGGAACGTCACCGGCGGGGCCCGGCTGCTGCGGCGCGGGGCCGGCGGCGTGGAGGAGTGGGCGTCCCTGACCGGGCGGGAGCGGCCGTACGGGATGGATCTCGCGGGAGTCGCCGCGTGGGCGCGGGGGCTCGGCGACGACGTGGAGCGGGGCGGCGGGAACGTGGACGCGCGGGCGCGGGCGCCCCGGCTGCGTGGGGCGTCGTAGCCGGTCGGTGCCGGTGCCGCGCGGGACGTCGTAGCCGGTCGGTGCCGGTGCGGTGTACGGACTGTCAGTGGCGTGGGGCAGACTCGGGGGCGTGCGAAAGATTCATGTCATCGGTATCGGCGCGGGCGACCCCGAGCAGCTCACCCTCCAGGCGGTCAGGGCGCTGCGGAGCACCGACGTGTTCTTCCTCCTCGACAAGGGCGAGGTGAAGTCCGACCTCACAGGACTCCGCCGGGACATGCTCGACGCGCACATACCGGAGGGGACGTACCGCCTGGTCGAGGCGCGCGACCCGGAGCGGGACCGGAAGGCCGGGGGCGCCGCGTACTCCCCCGCGGTCGGGGACTGGCGCAGTGCCCGCGCGGACATCTACGAGCGGCTGATCACCGAGGAGTTGGGCGAGGACGAGAGCGGCGCGTTCCTGGTCTGGGGGGATCCTTCGCTGTACGACAGCACGCTCGGGATCCTGGAGGAGATCCTGGAGCGGGGCGCGGTGGCCTTCGAGTACGACGTCGTGCCCGGCATCAGCAGTGTCTCGGCGCTCGTCGCCCGGCACCGCACGGGGCTGAACCGGGTGGCCCGGCCGGTGCAGATCACCACCGGCAGACGGCTGTCCGAGGGGTTCCCCGAGGGGGTGGACGACGTGGTCGTGATGCTCGACGCGCACCAGACCTTCCGGCAGTACGCCGACCAGGACATCGACATCTACTGGGGCGCCTACATCGGCACCCCGGACGAGATCCTCGCCTCCGGACCGATAGCCGAGGCCGCCCCGCGCATCGAGCGGCTGCGCGCGGAGGCCCGGGAGCGCAAGGGCTGGATCATGGACACGTATCTGCTGCGCCGTCACCCGGCAGCGGAGTAGCACCCGGGCGGACCCGCCCACTGTGCAGGAAGGGTCCATCGGTGTGATGGTGACCTCGTGACAGTCGCCGAGGAAACCGCGCTGCCCTCCGCGCAGCAGCCCCCTGTGCTGGACTCGCGCCGCCGCAACGTCGTCTTCGTGACGATCATGCTCGGCATGCTGCTGGCGGCCCTCGACCAGACCATCGTGGGCACCGCCCTGCCGACGATCGTGTCGGACCTGGGCGGTGCCGCGCACATGTCGTGGGTGGTCACCGCCTATCTGCTGGCGGAGACCGTGGCGACCGTCCTGGTCGGCAAGTTCGGTGACCTGTTCGGCCGCAAGGTGGTCTTCCAGGTCTCGGCGATCGTGTTCATCACGGGCTCGTTCCTGTGCGGTCTCGCCACCAACATGACGCTGCTGATCGCCTGGCGCGCGGTGCAGGGCATCGGCGCGGGCGGGCTGATGGTGACGGCGATGGCGCTGATCGCCGATGTCATCCCGCTGCGGGAGCGCGGCAAGTACCAGGGCGCGATCGGCGCGGTGTTCGGCGTGGCCACGGTCATCGGACCGCTGCTGGGCGGCCTGTTCACCGACCATCTGACCTGGCGCTGGGCGTTCTACGTCAACGTGCCCATCGCGATCGTCGTCGTCATCGCGGCGGCCCGCACCATCCCCGTGGTCAAGTCGGCGGTACGGCCGGTCATCGACTACCTGGGCATCGCGCTGGTCGCGGTCGGCGCGAGCTCCCTGATCCTGGCGACGAGTTGGGGCGGCAACGAGTACGCCTGGGGTTCGGCGACCATCATCGGCCTGTTCGTGGGCGGCGCGATCGCGCTCGCCCTGTTCTGCTGGGTGGAGACGCGGGCCGAGCAACCCATGCTGCCCATGCGGCTGTTCGGCAATCCGGTGTTCGCGGTCTGCTCGATCCTCAGCTTCATCGTCGGTTTCGCGATGCTCGGCGCGCTGACGTATCTGCCGACCTATCTGCAGTACGTCGACGGCGACTCGGCCACCGTCTCCGGTGTGCGGACGCTGCCCATGGTGATCGGGCTGCTGATCGCGTCCGTGTTCAGCGGCAACGTGGTCAGCAAGACCGGCCAGTACCGGCTCTTCCCGATCATCGGCTCCGCGGTGATGGGCGTCGGGCTGTATCTGATGTCGCTCATGGGTCCGGGCACCGGCGCGTTCCTGGAGTCGGTGTACATGTTCGTGCTCGGCACCGGCATCGGGCTGTGCATGCAGGTGCTGACGATCGCCGTGCAGAACACCGTCGAGTACGCCGACCTGGGCACCGCGACCTCCGGCGTCACCTTCTTCCGTACGCTGGGCAGCTCCTTCGGCACCGCCGTCTTCGGCACGATCTACGCCAACACCCTGGGACCGAACCTCAAGGACGGAATCGCGGCCGCCGCCAGGACGAGCGCGCTGAACCCCGTCGTCATCACCAAGGCGGCGACCAGTCCCGAGGGCCTGCACAAGCTGCCGCACGCCGCCGCCGCGCCGATCATCAACGCGTACGCCGACACCATCCAGACGGTGTTCCGGTGGACGGTCCCGGTCGCGGTGATCGGTTTCGTCGTGGCCCTGTTCCTCAAGCAGGTCGAGCTGCGCGACAGTGCGCGGATGGGCTCCACCGACATGGGCGAGGGCTTCGCGTCACCGCGCGGCGCGGACTCGCAACGCCTCCTCGAAGCGGCCGTCGGCAAGGTCATCGGCAGCACGGACCTCGACACCGCCCGGCGGATCATCACGGACTCCGACACCCGGCTGGACATCGCCGGCGCCTGGGCCGTGATGCAGGTCGAACTGTTCGGCAGGATGGTCGGCCACGCGAGCCTCGGCCTGATTGCCGCCCGCCGGCACATGCCCCCGGAGGTGCTCCTCCCGGTCTTCGATCGCATGGTCGAGGAGGGCTACCTCACCCGCACCGGCAACCTCCTCTCCCACACCACGGCGGGCGAACGCGAGGCCGAGGTCATCGGCAGGGCCTGGGGCAACTGGCTGGAGGCCCGGGTCCAGCAGGACATCGGCCGCCCCTCGAACGCCGACCTGCGCGCCGCGGTCGACACCATCGCCAAGCGCCTCCTGGTGGAGGACCTGAGCTCCGGACTCCCGCAGCGCCCGGCGGAGTTGGCGGAGAGCTCCACCTCCTGAAAACCGGGTGCCGGGCGAGCGGAGCCGCTGTCACACTCACGGCATGTCCCCGACACCCGTGCGCTTCCACGACCCGCGCGCCACGCTCTCCGACTTCGCGTCGTCGGTGCTGGTCCGGTGCCCGCGCTGCGCACGGATCGCCCACTTCGAGCGGCGCCCGTGCACACCTCGGGACGCCGACCGCATGAGTCGTCCGCACACCCGCCTGGTCTGCCGGTCCTGCGGCCTGTGCCGGATCGGGGCCGGCGCGGGCCACTCCTCGCGGTACTCCAGCGCCTGCTCCTGCCCGGACCTGTGGCTGCGGACCGGAACCCGGCACGGGGAGCTGTGGGCGTACAACCTTCAACACCTGGACCTCATCAGGCGGTTCGTCGCCGCCGACCTGCGCGAACGCGCGCCCTGGTACGACACCGGGCAGAAGATGACCCTGGTCGCCCGGCTCCCCGCATGGATCAAGAGCGCCAAGAACCGGGACGAGGTGCTGCGCGCCGTGGACCGTCTCCGGGCCACGGTCATCACCCCGGGCTGAACCCCAGCCACTCCAGCACCCCCGCCACATCAGGCACCGCGCTCACCCCCTCCGGCAACGGCGGCCGTCCTACGACCACCACCGGGACGCCCGCCTCCCGCGCGGCCGTGAGTTTGGCCGCCGTCGCCGCTCCCCCGCTGTCCTTCGTGACGACCACGTCGATCCGGTGCTCGCGCAGCAGCGCAGCCTCGTCGGCCACCGTGAAGGGTCCGCGCGCGAGCAGTACCTCCATGTCCGGTGGCGTCGGAGGCTCGGGCGGCTCCACCGACCGTACGACGAAGTGCAGTTGGGGCAGGTGGGCGAAGGCGGCGAGGCCGAGGCGGCCGGTGGTGAGGAGGATGCGGTGGCCGAGTGCGGGCAGCGCGTCGGCGGCCTCGGGCAGTGAGGCGACCGGATGCCAGCGGTCTCCGGGGACCGGCCGCCAGCCGGGCCTGCGCAGGACCACGACGGGCAGCCCGGTGTCCGCCGCGGCCCGTGCCGCGTTCGCGGTGATCGACTCGGCGAAGGGGTGCGTGGCGTCGACGACCGCGTCCACGCGGTGCTCCCGCAGCCACTCGGCCAGCCCCTCGGCGCCGCCGAACCCGCCGATCCGCACTTCCCCGGCCAGTACCCCGGGCCGCGACACCCGCCCGGCGAGCGAGGTCGTCACCCGGACCTCGGGACGCCGTACCGCCAGCCCGGCGGCCAGCTCTCGTGCCTCGGTGGTGCCGCCGAGGATCAGGATGTGCGGGGGCATGGGGCGAGCGTACGAGGTCATGTCAGCGCAGGAGCAGTTGCAGGCCGCCGATGATCGTCGCCGCGATCACGAGTTGCTCGAACAGTCGCTGGTTGATGCGGTTCACGGCCCATTTGCCGATCAGCGCTCCGGGCACGACGAACGCCGCGAGTGCCGCGTCGAGCAGCAGTGAGTGGCCGTCGATGAGGCCGAGGCCGACGCTGAAGGGCACCTTGGTGACGTTGACGATCAGGAAGAAGAAGGCCGAGGTGCCGAGGAAGCCGAGCTTCCGGAAGCCCGCCGAGAGCAGGTACATCGACATGACCGGGCCACCGGCATTGGCGACCATCGTCGTAAAACCGCCGAGCACTCCGTAGGAGCGGGCCTTCACGCGGCCGGACCTGGTGGCCACCGAGTCCGGCTCCTCGTCGGCCTCCGCCTTGCGGCGGCGCCAGAGGGTGACCCCTGCCATGAGCAGCAGGATCGCGCCGATCGACGTCCGTACGACCGCGTCGTCGGCCCACACCAGGAACAGGGTCCCGATCACGACTCCCGCCGCGACCGCCGGGAAGAGCCGCCACAGAGTGGGCCAGTGGGCGTGCCGCCGGTAGGTGAGGACGGCGAGGACATCGCCGACGATCAGGATCGGGAGCAGTACGCCGGTGGAGGCGCGGGCGGGCAGGACGGCCGCGAAGATCGCCAGGCTGACCGTGTTGGCCCCGCTCACGGCGGTCTTGGAGAAGCCGACGAGCAGGGCCGCGGCGGCGAGCGCGGCGAATTCCCAGCCGGATATGTGCCAGAGCGTCATCGTGTCCATGCGAGGACCGATCGTATGTCCTTACATCTGTCCGCGTAAGGAGTGTCTCGCCAGGTGGCCCCTGCCGCTGCCGCGCAGCGGCGGATCATGACATCCCCCGGCGGTGTTAGTTTCTGGCTGTGGCCGACACCCGCGAGCATGTCCTCCCCGGTACCCGCAGCACGATCACCGCACGTGAGTGGCCGCACGAGCGCCCGCGGTACGTCGCCCTCGTCGCGCACGGATACGGCGAACACATCGGCCGGTACGCCGGGTTGGCCGCCGTACTGGTGGCGCACGGCGCCGCCGTCATCGGGCCCGACCACCAGGGTCACGGCGAGTCGGGCGGTGAGCGGGTGCTGATCGGCGACTTCGAGGACGTGGTCACGGACCTGCACTCCGTCGCCGATCTGGCCCGTGCCACCTACCCGGGCGTCCCCCTCGTCCTGATCGGTCACTCCATGGGCGGCCTGATCGCGTCCCGTTTCGCACAGCGCCACGGCGACGAGCTCACCGCGCTGGTGCTGTCCGGGCCGGTGATCGGCACCTGGGAGCTGCCGGGCCGGCTGCTCGCCCTCGACGAGATCCCGGACGTCCCGATCAGCCCGGCCGCGCTCTCCCGAGACCCGGAGGTCGGTGCGGCCTACGCCGCGGATCCACTGGTCTGGCACGGTCCAATGAAGCGGCCGACGCTGGAGGCCTTCGCCCGCACCCTGACGACCGTCGCCGACGCGGGCGACATCGGCCGGCTGCCGCTGCTCTGGCTGCACGGCGGCGACGACCGGCTCGTCCCGCTGTCCGGCAGTCGCGTGGGCGTCGAGCGGCTGAGCGGCGGCGAGTCGACCGAGCACGTGTATCCGGGCGCCCGGCACGAGGTGTTCCACGAGACGAACCGGGCGGAGGTCTTCGCGGACCTGATCCGTTTCCTGGACGGCGTGTTGATCGGCCGCACCGGGTCGGCATGACCGTGCCAAACTGCTCGCACACCCCGTCGGGGTCGTCGTGGAACAGAGTCGAGCAGAGGAGCCTCGTGTGACCGGGACAGAACCAGCCGGCCGGCGGATCGACACGTCGAAGCCGCATCCGGCCCGGGTGTACGACTGGTTCCTCGGTGGCAAGGACAACTACCCGGTCGACGAGCAACTGGGCCGTCACATCACGGCACTTGACCCGGGCGCCCCGCGCACCGCGCGGGCCAACCGCTGGTTCATGCAGCGGGCGACGCGGCTGCTGGTCCGGCAGTCGGGCATCCGGCAGTTCCTGGACGTCGGCACCGGGATACCGACCGCGCCCAACCTCCACCAGATCGCCCAGTCCACCGCGCCGGACGCGCGGATCGTGTACGTCGACAACGACCCGATCGTGCTCGCGCACGCGGCGGCGCTGCTGCGCGGCACGCCCGAGGGTGCGACGGAGTACCTCCAGGCCGACGCCCGCGAACCGCTCACGATCCTCGAACAGGCCGCCCGCGTCCTCGACTTCGACAAGCCGGTCGCCCTCTCGCTCATCGCGCTCCTGCACTTCATCGCGGACGAGGACGGCGCCCACGAACTGGTCGACACCCTGATCGGCGCGCTGGCGCCGGGCAGTTGCCTGGTGCTGTCCGCGATGACCGCCGACTTCGAGCGCGAGAAGGTGGAGCGGGGCATCGCCGCCTACGCGGCGGGCGGGGTGACGCTGGTGGCCCGCTCGCACGCCGAAGTGAGCAGTTTCTTCAAGGGACTTGAGCCGATCGAACCGGGCATCGTGTCCGTGGCCGACTGGCACCCGGAACTCGCGGAGGGCGAGACACCACTCGGCGAGGGACCGATCTCGCTGTACGGCGGGATCGGCTTCAAGGCCTGACTGACCGGACCGCCCGGGAAGCCACGCCCCCTCACGGCCGCCCCGCCGGAAACACCGCCCGCACCTCCCACCCGCCGCCTGCGCGCGGACCGGCCCGGAGTTCGCCACCCAGCGCCGTCACCCGTTCCGTGAGGCCGACGAGACCGAAACCCCCGCCGTGCGCGGCGGCCGGGAGCTGCGTGCCGCCCCGGCCGTCGTCCGTCACCGTGACCTCCAGCCGACGGCCCGCGCGGCGCAGCCCCACGGTGACCTCGGCGGCGTCGGCCGCGTGCCGTCGTACGTTCGTCAGGGCTTCCTGTACGACCCGGAAGGCGGCGGCCTGCACCTCGTGCGGGAGGTCGTCGGGCAGGGCGGGGTCGCGGCGCAGGGTGACCTTCTGGACCGGGCTCGCGAAACCGTCGACGAGTTCGGCGACGGCCGCGAGGTCGCCGGCCGGGCGGCGGTCGGCCGCGTCCGGGCCGGCGTCGCGCAGCACACCCACCGTGCGCCGCATGGAGGCCAGTGCCTCGGTCGCGGCGCGTTCGATCCCCGAGAGCACGGGGTCGAGGTCCGCGGGCCTGCTGGTCGCCATCATGCGGGCCACCTGGGTCTGCACGAGGATGCCGGTGACGTGGTGGGCGACGAAGTCGTGCAGGTCGGCGGCGATGGCGAGACGTTCGGCGCGCCGGGTCTCGGTGACCGCGACGGTGCGGCGGTAGTCGAGCGAGCGCAGATACCCGGCGAACCCGGCAACAGCCCCGACGAGGACCAGTCCGATCGTCGTGACCAGCGGCAGGTTGTCGTCGGTGACCGAGTGGAAGTAGCGGGCCGGCAGGGCGAGCAGCGCGAGGCCGTCCAGGACGCCGCACACCGCGGCCCAGGGCTGCGGACAGTGCCGTACGGCGATGAAGGTCAGGGTCAGCAGGATCACGATCTCGCCGGGGCCGAACAGCTCCGAGTGTTCGGCGAGGATCGCGCCCGCGCTGTACAGCAGCGAGAGGACGGCGGGCGCGGCGGTGCGCAGCTGCGGGGTGAGCCATCGCGGGCGCCGGGCGACGGGCCACAGGACGGCGGCCAGGCCGGTGCCGAGCACCACGACCCCGGGCCAGGCGGACCGGCCGGTGGAGGCGGTGAAACTCAGGTCGTAGGCCGCGAGACCGAGCAGGGCGCCCACGGCGAGCCCCCGCGCGCAGCCCCGGCCGGTGACGGATCTCATGCTGGTCACGGTATGCGAGGCGTGGTGGGGTGGGATCGGCCGAACGGTCGAGCGGGGGTGGTGCGAACCCTGGCCGTTCGGCCGAGGCGGGCCCGGGTCCGGGCCGACGAGAGTGGGACCGCTTCCTCCCTCCCACGCTTCAGGAGTACGTGATGCAGTCCACCAGGTTCATCGTCGGGGTGATCGGTGGCGCGACGGCCGCGGTCGCCCTCGGTGCGCTCGGCACCCATCTGCTGTCCGGCACCCAGTCCACCACCGAACTCGACGCGCACAGCACGGTCACGGTCGACGGCCACAAGGCGCTGTCCGCGGACATCGTGGCCGGCCGCGCCCAGAGCAGGTACCACCCGCTCCCCTGGGTCGGCGACAAGGTCTCGGGGGTCACCTGCCTGAAGGCCGTCGCCGGGGCGACCGTCACCTGCACGGGCAGGAAGAGCGACGGCACGGCGGTGGACATCCCGGTCACCGTGGTCAAGGCCTCGGCCGACTCCGTCACGTGGAAGTTCGACCGCTCATGAGCGCCGTCCTGGCCGGTGTCGGCCTGATCAAGAAGTACGGCTCCACCACGGCCCTGGCGGGCGTGGACGTGGAGGTCGGTGCCTGCGACTCCCTCGCGATCATGGGCCCGTCGGGCTCCGGCAAGTCCACGCTGCTCCACACCCTCGCCGGGATCGTCCGCCCGGACGGCGGCCAGGTGCTGCTGCGCGGCGAGCGAAGCGAGATGGGGGTCCCCCCGGCCGAAGGCTGGGGGCGTATCGACGACCTGGGCGAGAACCGGCTCAGCGCCCTGCGGCGCAAGAGGTTCGGATTCGTCTTCCAGTCCGGCCAGTTGCTGCCCGAACTGCCCGCCGAGGAGAACGTCGCCCTCCCGCTGATGCTGGAGGGACTGCCCCGGGCGCAGGCGGTGGAGCGCGCCCGGCGCTGGTTCGCCCCGCTCGGTCTGGACGGCCTGGAGCGGCGCCGCCCCGGCCAGTTGTCCGGCGGCCAGGCCCAACGGGTCGCCATCGCACGGGCGTTGGCCGTGGCGCCGGACGTGGTCTTCGCCGACGAACCGACCGGCGCCCTGGACCAGGCGACCGGCACGGAGGTCGTACGGCTGCTGACGTCGGTGACCCGTGAGCAGGGTGCCGCGCTGGTGATGGTCACGCACGACGCCGAGGTGGCCGCGCACTGCGACCGGATCCTCCAGGTCCGGGACGGCCGGATCAGCAACTACAGCCAGTTCACCGTCAGTTGAGCCCCCGGAGCCCTCGATGCGTTCCCCCGTTCTGCACCTGACCTGGCACCTCGCGAGGTCCTCCGGCCGCCGCGGCCTACAGAGCCAACTCCTCGCCGCCGCCGCGGCCGCCGTGGGCTCCCTCGTCCTACTCACCCTGCTCGCCGCCTACTTGGGCGCGGGCGCCCGCGCCGACCGCACCGCCTGGCGCACCCCCGCCCCGGACCGCCACGGCACCGCGATCCAGGCCCTCACCACGACCTACGTCCGCGACGAACCGATCACCGTCGTCTCCCTGGCCCAACTCCCCCACCACGCACGGACACCCGCCCCACCCGGCCTGAACTCCTTCCCGAAGCAGGGAGATTGGTACGTCTCCCCGGCACTCGCACGACTCCTCCGCACCCTCCCCCCGACCCAACTGGCCTACCGTTTCCCGAAGTCGACGCCCTACGCCACGATCAGCGCCGCCGGGCTCGCCTCGCCCGACGAGCTCGTCGCGGTGATCGGCCGGGCTCCCACGGACCCGACGGTCTCCAAGTCGGCCGACAGGCAGGGCATTTACGACGACGGGCTGACGGCACGCTCCGTCGTCTCCGGGTTCGCCGGTACCCGGCGCAGTGTGTTCACCGCCGACGACCAGGCAGCCGTACTCCTCGGTGTGGGTCTCCTGGTCGTCCCCGTGATCGTGCTGGCCGCTGCGGCCGGGCGGCTCGGCGCCGCCCGCCGGGAACAACGCCTCGCGGCGCTGCGGCTCGCGGGGGCGACTCCCCGGCAGATCCTCGCCATGACCGGCGTGGAGGCGGCGGCGGTGGGGGCGGCCGGTGCCCTGGTGGGTGCGGTGGCCTACGGGGCGCTGCTGCCCGCGCTCGCCGAGGTGCCGTACGGCATCGGGACCTGGTACGTCGGGCAGTTGTGGGTGGGACTGCCGTGGGTGGCGGCGGTCGTGGTGGGGGTGGCCGGGCTGATCGCGGTGAGCGCGATGTCGACGCTGCGTCAGGTCGCGTCCTCGCCGCTCGGTGTCGCCCAGCAGTCGGACCCGCGCCGCACCCGGCTGGTCCGGCTCGTGCTGTTCGTTGCGGTGCTGGTCTACATCCGGGTCAGCACGGACGGCAGCGCCCTGAAGCCGGGGACACTGGTCGCGCTGATGGTGCTGTTCTACGGCGCGTTCTGGATGTTCGGGCCATGGATCGTGGACCGGCTGGGCCGGGTCGTGGGGCGGTTCGCCCGCCGCCCGGCGACCCTGCTGGCGGCCCGTCGGCTCAGCGACGATCCGCGCGGTGCCTGGCGGACGGTGAGTGGTCTGGTGCTGGCGGGGTTCGTCGCCGGGTTCTTCACCGTCGGGCTGCTCGGCATCGTCGGATTCGACCACCGGGGCCAGGTCGCCGTCCCGACCGCGAACGCCGCCGACGCACGGCACGCGGTCGGCGAGGCTCGTCGGCTGCTGCGCGCGGCGGGCGTGGACGCGACCGTCGGCACGGACGACGAGGGCTTCCTGCTCGGCAGCAGCGACGGCGTGGTCGCGCGTGTCTCCGGCGGACCGGCCGCCCTCGACACGGCCGTCACCGTCCTCCAGCCGCTCGGCGCGGGACGGCTGCCGTACGCGGGTGCCTACGCGGAGGCGCAGGACACGGCCGTCAGCGACCGCCTCGCCCAACTCGGCACCGCCACACTGGCCGTGAGCTTCCTCGTCGCGACGGCCTCGGCGGGCCTGACCGCCGCCGCGAACGTCCTCGACCGGCGCCGTACGTACGGTCTGCTGCGGCTGTCCGGTACCCCGCTGAGGGTGTTGGACCGGGCCAGGGTCCGTGAGACGGTGCTCCCGCTGCTCGTGCTGGCCGGCGGCACCACCGCGACCGGTCTGTACGCCGCCGTCCAGGTCAACAAGGCGGCGGGCAGCACGATCAGCACCTCCGGCGCCGTACAGCTAGCCGTCTGCGTGACCCTCGGCGCCCTCGCCATGCTCGCGGCGATCGGCGCGAGCCGCCCGCTGCTGCGCGCGGTCACGGCGGACCCGGCCCACGCGACGGACTGACACCGACCGCCCCCTTCCCCCTGAGGCATGATCGACCCATGACCGTCCCCGCCCCGCCCATCCGCGTGCTGATCGCCGACGACCAGGAGATGGTCCGTACCGGTTTCCGGTTCTTCCTGGACGCGCAGCCCGACATCACCGTGGTCGCCGAGGCCGTCGACGGCGAGGAGGCCGTGGCGCTGGCCCGGCGCGAGCGGCCCGATGTGTGTCTGCTGGACATCCGGATGCCGAAGCTGGACGGTCTGGCGGCGACACGGTTGCTGGCGGGACCGGACGTGGCCGATCCGCTGCGGGTGGTCGTGGTGACGACCTTCGACCTCGACGAGTACGTGTACGGCGCGCTGCGCGGCGGTGCCTGCGGGTTCCTGCTGAAGGACTCGGGGCCGACGCTGCTGGCGGAGGCGGTCCGGGCGGCGGCGGCCGGCGACTCGCTGGTCTCGCCCTCGGTCACCGTCCGGCTGCTCAGGCACCTCACCGACACGACGGCGGCGGCACCCGAACCGGCCCCGCCCGCACCGGCGTTGCGTGAGCCGCTCACCGACCGCGAGGCCGGGGTCGTCCGGCTGGTCGCCCTCGGCCGGACGAACGCCGAGATCGCCGCCGAGCTGTATGTCTCCCTGTCCACGGTGAAGACGCACCTCTCCAGCGTGCAGCTGAAACTGGCCGCGCGGAACCGCGTCGAGATCGCGGCCTGGGCCTGGCAGCACGGCCAGGTGCGCCCCGGTCCCTAGGCCGTCAGGCCGAGATGTCCACGGCCGCTTCGGCGTGCGTGACGAAGTCGTCGACCAACCGGTGGAAGAGCGCGGCGAGTTGGCGCAGATCCTCCGAGGACCAGTCCGCCAGCGCCATCTCCATGCCTCTGCGACTCACGTCCCGGATGCGGTCGACGGCGGCCAGTCCGCTGTCGGTGAGCTGGATGCGCTGGGCGCGGCCGTCGTCGGGGTCCGGGATGCGGACCACATGGCCGAGCTGCTCCAACTGCCGCAGCTGGCGGGTGACATGGGAGGCCTCCACCGACATCCGGACCGCGAGGACCCCGGGGCGCAGCGGCTCGCTCTCGGCGATGTAGCGCAGGATCGCCACGGCGGCCCGGTCCAGGGGCAGCCCGACCAGCGCCATCAGACGCTCGTGCTGCCGGGCCCGCCCGGCCAGATAGGAGATCCGGGTCAGGACCCGCTCGATCTCGACTACGTCCGCCGGGACGGACGCTGTTGCGGGTGGCGGTGTGGACATGCGTCCACCGTAACAGGTACTTGCCTGAGTTAAGCAAGGTCGAAACGGTTGCTTGACTTAAGTAATGCATTTATGGTTGCCTAACTCAAGCAAGTCCAGAGCTGGGGTCACCGAAGCGGAGGTGTCCCCGTCGCGCCGTACGCCGTGGGGACGGAGTATGGCGCCGTCACCGGTCCCGGCGGTCGGAGCACTCCCCCCGTCCACCGCCGGGGCCGGTGACACCCCTCACGCACATGGAAAGCGAGCTCCCTCATGGCCACGATGAAGTCCGTCCAGACCGGCGCCGTAGACAAGATCGACGTGGTGGACGTCGAGCGTCCGGCGCCCGGGCCCAAGGACGCCCTCATGAAGATCCGCGCCTGTGGGATCTGCGGTACCGACACGTTCTTCCTGCACATCGCCGGCGGCCCCTTCGGAGCGGGCGGTGCCATGGTCCCGGTCCCCCTCGGCCACGAGCCGGCCGGTGAGATCGTCGAGGTCGGCGCGGAGGTCGACGGACTGAAGGCCGGGGACCGGGTGGTCGTCAACCCGCAGGGCTCGCCCTCCGGGATCATCGGCTGCGGCGGCAAGCACGGCGCCATGAGCGACTACCTCCTGCTGGAGGACTGCGAGGTCGGCAAGAGCGTCACCGTCTTCCCCGACACCGTGCCCTTCGACGTCGCCGCCCTCAACGAGCCGATGGCGGTGGCCCGGCACGCCGTGAACCGTTCCGAGGCGAAGCCCGGCGACAAGGTCGTCATCTTCGGTGCCGGGCCGATCGGCCTGGGCGCGGCGATCTGGCTGAAGCTGCGCGGGGTCGAGCACGTCGTCGTCGCCGACGTCATCGCCTCCCGCCTGGAGACCGCGCTCGCGGTCGGCGCGGACGCCGTCATCAACTCCGCCGAGGAGGACGTGACTTCACGCCTCACCGAGCTGCACGGGCAGGCCGCCAACGCGCTCGGCCAGCCCCGTCCCGGCACCGACATCTACATCGACGCCGCCGGTGTCGCCGCCGTCGTCAACACCACGGTCGACTCCGCGAAGTGGGGCGCCAAGCTGGTCATGGTCGCCGTACAGAAGAAGGGCGCCGACATCGACCTCGGCGGGATGCTGCGCAGCGAGCTGACACTGATCGCCTCGCAGGGCTACCCCACCGAGATCTTCGAGGTCACCCAGGAGATCGTCGAGCACCACGAGCGGTTCGCCAAGCTGATCAGCCACCGGGTGCCCTTCGGCGAGGTCGAGCACGCCTTCGAGCTCGCGCTGACGCCGGGCGCGGCGGAGAAGATCGTCGTCACCTTCGACGAGTAGACGAGCAGCGGACGGCGCGCCGGTCCCACCCGGCGCGCGTCCGGCCGCCTCGGACAGGACCCCCACACCATGATCCACCGCCTGCAGCGGGTGCTGCGCTGCCATCCCCGTACCGTCGACCTGGTCCTCGCCGCCGTACTCCTCGCCTGCGCCTTCCCCGGCAGCATGCTGACGATCCCGGGCCGCGACCTCGAAGTCCCTTGGTGGCCCGGCGTGTTGGTCTCGGGTCTCGCCTCGCTCGCCCTGTTGTGGCGGCGCACCCTGCCGCGCACCACCGTGGTGGTCACCCTCTGCTGCGCGATGGTGGTGGCCGGGCTCGGCTACATCGTCACGGTCCTGGTGATCGGGCCGCTGATGGTCGCGCTGTACACGCTGGCCCTGCGCTCCGAGCGGACCACCGCGAACCTCTTCACCGCCGCCGGCATCACCCTGCTGGTGGGCACCGCCCTGATCGTGGGCCCCAACAACGAACCGCTGGTTCTGAAACTGCTCGGTCCCGTCTTCTGGCTGCTGCTGCCCACCTCGCTGGGCACCACGACCCGGCTCCGCGCGGCCTATCTGGAGGCGGTACAGGCCCGCGCCGAGCACGCGGAACGCACCCGCGAGCAGGAGGTCCGGCACCGTGTCACCGAGGAACGGATGCGGATCGCCCGCGATCTGCACGACGTCGTCGCCCATCACCTCGTCCTGGCCAACCTCCAGGCCGGCACCGTCGTACGGCTGATGCGCAGCCGCCCCGAGGAGGCCGAGCGGATCGCCGGCGAACTCGCGGGCACCACGCTGTCGGCCGTCCGCGAACTCAAGGCCACCGTGGGCCTGTTGCGGCACGCGGACGACTCGGAGACGCCCTCGGGGCCCGCGCCCGGTCTGGCCCGACTCCCGGAGCTGGCCGCCTCGTTCGAGCCCGCCGGGCTCGTCGTCAGCGTCAGCACGGAGGGCAGGCCGCAGCCGCTCTCCGCCGGTACGGATCTCACGGCGTACCGCATCGTGCAGGAGGCGCTCACCAACGTGACCAAGCACGCGGGCACCGGCTCGGCCGAGGTACGGCTCTGCTACTCGCACGACCGGCTGGGCATCACCGTCACCGACCGCGGGGGTACGGCAGCACCCTCCTCCCCCGCCGCCGGTGGCGGGTACGGCGTCATCGGGATGCGGGAGCGGGCGCTCTCCGCCGGTGGCCGGCTCCGCGCAGGTCATCGCCCCGAGGGCGGCTTCGAGGTGGTCACCGAGCTGCCGTTGCTCCCCCGTTCACCGACCCACACCCAAGATGTACTTGCGTAACTCAATCAATCTCATTATGGTTGAGTGAGTCAAGCAAGTCTGCTCGTCCCTGATCGTCGCAGCTCGTTCCCGATGGAGGCTCTGCCATGTCCGACGCCCTTGCCCGACCCGCCGAAGCGGGTTCCTCCGCTCCGCCGAGGTCGAACGCCGTCGTCGCGGTGCTGGCCTTCGCGGGGATCGTCGTCTCGCTGATGCAGACGCTGGTCATCCCGATCATCCCGGAGCTGCCGAAGTACCTGGACGCCTCCGCGTCGAACACCGCGTGGGCGGTCACCGCCACCCTGCTGGCCGCCGCCGTGGCCACCCCGGTCGTGGGGCGGCTCGGCGACATGTTCGGCAAGCGGCGGATGCTGCTGACCAGCATCGTGCTGCTGGTGTCCGGCTCGGTCGTGTGCGCCCTGGCCGACTCACTGGTCCCGATGGTCATCGGCCGCGCGCTCCAGGGGCTGGCCGCCGCGGTCGTCCCGCTCGGCATCAGCATCATGCGGGACGTGCTCCCGAGTGACCGGCTGGCCGGCTCCACCGCCCTGATGAGCGCCTCGCTCGGCGTCGGCGGCGCCCTGGGTCTGCCCTCGGCCGCCTTCATCGCGGACCACTACAACTGGCACTCCCTCTTCTGGATCTCCGCCGTCCTCGGTGTCCTGTCCTTCCTGCTGGTCCTGGTCCTGGTGCCCGAGTCCAAGGTCCGCACCGGAGGCCGCTTCGACCTGGTCGGCTCGCTCGGCCTCTCCGCCGGACTGGTCTCGCTGCTGCTCGCGATCTCCAAGGGCTCCGACTGGGGCTGGACCAGCGCGACCACCCTGGTCCTCGGTTCCGCCGCCGTCGTGATCCTGCTGTCCTGGGGCTGGTACGAGCTCCGGAGCTCGCAGCCGCTGGTCGACCTGCGCACGACCGCCAAGCCGCAGGTGCTCTTCACCAACCTGGCCTCGATCGCCCTCGGCTTCTCGATGTTCGCGATGTCCCTGGTCCTCCCCCAGCTGCTGCAACTGCCCACGCAGACCGGCTACGGCCTGGGCAAGTCGATGCTGACGGTCGGCCTGGTGCTGGCTCCGCAGGGTCTGGTCATGATGGCCATGTCGGCGGTGTCGGCGGGTGTCACCAAGGCCAAGGGCCCCAAGGTCACCCTGATGATCGGCGCACTGATCGTGGCCTCCGGCTATGCCCTGAACATCCTGCTGATGTCCGAGGTGTGGCACCTCATCCTCGTCTCCTGCATCATCGGCGCGGGTGTCGGCTTCACCTACGGCGCCCTGCCCGCCCTGATCATGGGCGCGGTCGACCCGTCCCAGACCGGTGCCGCCAACAGCCTCAACACCCTGATGCGGTCGTTGGGCACCAGCTTCGCCAGCGCCATCGCCGGTGTGATCCTGGCCCAGATGACCACCGACTTCGGCGGCGCCGCGCTTCCGTCGGAGAACGGCTTCAAGGTGGTCATGGCGATCGGTGCGGGCGCCGCGCTGCTGGCCTTCTTCCTCGCGAGCCTGATCCCCAAGGCCCGCGCGGCCGTCGAGACACCGGCCGACGAGACGCCGACCTCGGCTCCGGAGGTCTCCGAGGCCAAGGCCTGAGGCATTCTGGTTCATCGAGCACACGGCGGTCGCCGCCCCGCACCCGGCGGGACGGCGACCGCCCTCGGCTTGCCCGCGCGCCCGTCGTTCCCCAGCGAGGAGTCCACGATGACGACCAACTCCCGTGACAAAGCCGCCGATTCCGTGGTGCGGCTCGCCGCCGGCGCGGTGCGCGGACGGCTGGAGGACGGGCTCGCGGTCTTCCGCGGCATCCCGTTCGCCCAACCGCCCGTCGGGGACGCCCGGTTCCAGGCACCGCGCCCGGCACGCGCCTGGGACGGTGTGCGCGACGCCCTCGAGTTCGGGCCGCCACCCCCGCAGGAGTCCGGCATCCAGGGCCGCCGGGGCGTGCTGCCCGGACCGACGGGCGACGACTGGCTGACCGTCAACGTGTGGACACCCGCCCCCGATCCTGCGGCCCGCCGTCCGGTCATGGTGTGGGTCTACGGCGGCGCCTACAAACTGGGGCACGCGGGCAGCCCCGGCTACGACGCCCAGCACATCGCGCGCGACGGCGATGTCGTGGTCGTGAGCCTCAACTACCGTGTCGGAATTGAGGGGTTCGCGCGTATCGAGGGGGCGCCCGCCAACCGGGGGCTGCTCGACCAGGTCGCCGCACTGGAGTGGGTGCGGGACAACATCACGGCGTTCGGCGGTGATCCCGAGCAGGTCACGGTCTTCGGCGAGTCGGCCGGCGGCGGATCGGTGGCCTCGCTGCTGGTCATGCCGAGCGCGTCCGGACTGTTCCGGCGGGCGATCGCGCAGAGCGTGCCCGGCACCTTCTTCTCCGACTCGCTGGCCAAGGACATCGCCGTCGCGCTGGCGGCCGAGGCGGGACTGCGCCCCACGGCCGCCGACCTGGCGACCGTGGACCCGCGCCAACTGCCTTCGCTGGGCGAGACCTTGGGCCCCAAGATGCCCCAGTACGAGGACCGCTGGGGCTCGGTGGTCCACACGGTGACGCCGTTCTCGCCCGTCGTGGACGGCGAGGTACTGCCCGTCGCGCCCTGGGAGGGGCTGGCGGCCGGTGCGGCCCGAGAAGTGGAGTTGATGGTCGGTCACAACAGGGAGGAGTACCGGCTGTTCGTCGTACTCTCCGGGCAGGCCGGGAAGATCGGGCCGGCGGACGCGAATACGGCGCTGCGGCGGTTCGGCCCCGGTCCGGACGCCGAGGCGGCGTACCTCGACGCCTTCCCGGACGCCTCACCCGGGGAGTTGTACGAACGCATCCAGACCGACTGGCTGTTCGGCGCCCCCTCGCTGCACCTGGCCGAGGCGCAACTCGCCGGCGGCGGTCGCGCGCATGTCTACGAACTCACCTGGCCCGCCCCGGGGTTGGGCGGTGTGCTGGGCGCCTGCCACGGCCTGGACATCCCGCTGCTGTTCGGCACGTTCACCGCCGACCTGGGGAATCTGCTGTTCGCCGACGTCGAGCCCTCCCCCGAGGCCCTGGCGCTGTCGTCCCGATTCCGGTCGTCCTGGGCGGAGTTCGCGCGAACCGGCGACCCCGGCTGGCCTGCCTACGACACCGATCGGCGGTCGGTGCAGATCCTCGACGCCCACCCCGTGGTCAGCGCCTACCCCGAGGAGACCTCGCGGCGACTGTGGGAGGGGTACACCTTCCGCGCGCTGCCGCTGACCGCGTAGCCGGGGCCATCCGCCGTCACGGGTTCTCCCGCTGCCCCGCGAGCAACCGCTCCAGCCGGTCGAAGCGTTCGTGCAGGGCGCGGGCGGTCTCCTCGCTCAACTCCTTTGCTCCGTGGGCGAGATGATGGCGTCGGCGCTGTTCGCGGCCCACGAACCAGGTGGCCAGGGCCGCGGTGACCAGGCCGTAGGTGGTGATGCCGACGACCATCACCACCGAGCCGACGACACGGCCCCACAGCGTGACCGGATAGAAGTCGCCGTACCCGACCGTCGTCGCCGTCTCGATCGACCACCACAGGGCCCTCGGGTACGTCGTCAGGTTGGCGCCGCGGGCTCCGTGTTCGGCGGCGACCACGGCCCATGAGCCGATGAGCATCACCACGCCGAGGACCGCCGTCGCCGCGCCCGCCGCCTTCAGATGGAGGGAGCGGCCCTCCCGGCCGAGCAGCAACTCGACCGCCCTGGTGAGGAATCCGGGCAGCATGGTCACTCCTTCGCGTCACGGTGCCGGGGCCTGGGGCCAGTGTCGGTGCGGGCGCGGGTGCGGGCATGCCGGACGGGGCGTTCGAGTTGCCGTACGACGTTCGGCGTTGTGCGCTGGAGGGCACTGCTGCCTGCTCCGACTGCCCGCCCCGTCGAGAGGGAGGACCGTGCCATGACGGCGGAACCCCGAGCCGTTCCGGAGACCTTCGCGTTCACCTGCGGTGACTGCGGCCACTTCTGGGAGGCGACCTTTCAGGTCATGTTCTTCACCGACCCGACCGACGCCTCCGGTCTGACCACGCAGGAGTACGTCGACGAGGAGGGCAGGGCCATGAGGTCGCCGCTCGCCGACGCGGTCTGCCCGAAGTGCGGCGGGCGCACGGTGCATGTGCTGGAGGCCGGGCTCGCCGAACGGGCGCGACGCGCGGAACACGAACCCCACCCGCCGCATGAGCACCATCTGCATCTGCCGCACCGGCATTCCAGCCCGTCCGAGCCGCCGCCGGACGGCGCGCCCTGACAACCACACCTCTCACCCGAACGGCCCCCTGCGCTGGAGGGCCGGGCGGCCCGATGGTGCCCTGAGGGGGACCGCCACTCCCCCTGGAGGCCCCGTCATGCGCCGTCGCCCGTCCTCCCGCCCCGTCCGTGTCCTCGCCGCAGCCCTGGCGGCGGGCACGCTGCTGACCTGCGCGGCCTGCTCCGGCGGCAGCGGTGGCAGTGCGGGCGGTGACGGCGCCTCGGACATCGCGGCCTCCCCGCTCGCCGCGAAGTCCCCGCTCGCCTCGCCCCGCACCGGGAGGTCCGCCTCGCCCGTCCTCACCGAGGCGGGAGCCCGGGCCGCGCTGATCAGCGAGGCCGACCTGGAGGACAACTGGACGCAGGTCAAGGACGCCGCGACCTGGGGCGACAAGCTCGTCATCGGCAAGGTGGACGTCGGCGCCCTCCTCACCGCGAAGACGAACGCGGTCGACTGCCAGAAACTGCTCGACGCGCTCTACGGCGACGATCTCCTCGGCAAGCCGTCCGGCGCGTCCGCGCTGACCGGGTTCGAGCAGAGCGAGTCCCGGCTTCTCTACCAGGTCGCCGCCTACGACCGCGCCAGGCTCGGCGCCTCCCTGAACTGGCTGAAGACGCTGCCGGTGAAGTGCGACCAGTTCACCGCGACCGACTCCAAGGGCGGCCGGCGCACGGTCCAGGTCATCGAGGACGACGTGCCCGCCGTGGGCGACGCCCGGCAGGGTCTCCAGGTGACCGTCACCAGCACAGGCGCCTCCCAACCCACCACGCTCACCCTGCAGTTGGCGGTCGTCCGGGTCGGTACCGACGCGATCACCGTGACGTCGGGCGGCCTCAACGGCACGGAGTCGGGTACGACCAAGGCCGCCTTGGAGCAGGGCACCTCGCGCCTGAAGGACATCCTGGCCGGCAAGACTCCGCCCGCCCAACCCGGCAACCTGGACTGACAGTTCACCGACCCCCGACGAACATGCGCCCGATCGTCGCGAATCCCTGGGCCCAGTGATCAACTCGCGGCACAATGGCGGGGACGGCAACGCGGGCGACAAGGAGCCAGGACGTGAGTGACAGCGACACCCCGGCAGAGGGACCGACCCGGCTCAACACCGGCGTGGCGCACAACGCGCGTGTGTGGAACTACTGGATCGGCGGCAAGGACAACTACGAGATCGACCAGCGGGTCGGCGAGCACGTGGCCGGCATGTTCCCGGTGATCCGTGAAGTGGCGCGCGCCGACCGGGACTTCCTCGGCCGGGCGGTGCGGTTCCTGGCCGGCGAGCTCGGGGTACGGCAGTTCCTCGACATCGGCACCGGGCTGCCGACGGTCGACAACACGCACGAGATCGCCCAGCGCGTCGCACCGGACGCTCGGATCGTGTACGTCGACAACGACCCGCTGGTGCTGATCCACGCCCGCACCCTGCTGACGAGCACCCCCGAGGGCGTCACCGACTACATCGACGCGGACGCTCACGACCCGGAGACGATCGTCCAACGCGCCGCCGCCACACTGGACTTCGAGCGTCCCGTCGCGGTGATGATGCTGGGCATCCTGAACTTCGTCCTCGACACCGAGGCCGCGCGGGAGGTCGTGCGCAACGTGATGGCCGCGGTCCCCTCGGGCAGCTTCCTGGTCCTCACCCACCCCACCTTCGACGCGGACCTCGGCGGCGAGGGCAACGTCCCGGCGATGGAGTTCTGGAACGAGAACGCCACTCCCCCGATCACCGCCCGCAGCCGCGCCGACGTCGCCGCCTTCTTCGAGGGTCTCGACCTCCTCGAACCCGGTCTGGTGCCCTGCTCGCAGTGGCGCCCGGACTCCGACTCCCCGGCCGTGGTACCGCAGTTCGGAGCGGTGGCCGTGAAACCCTGACGGCGCAGCCGACCAGGACGCGACCGTGGAGGACGTATGACCACCCTTGCCGACCCACTGCCCGGCGGACGCCCCGGCGAGGTCGAGCGCGCCACCGCACTGGCCACGGAGCTGACCGGACGGGGGGTGCACGGGATCGTCCTGGCCTACGTCGACACCGCGGGCGTGGGCCGGGTGAAGACGGTCCCGACCGCGAGGCTCGCCTCGGCCGCGGCCTGGGGCGTCGGCATGTCCCCGGTGTTCGACACCTTCCTGGCGAACGACTCCATCGTCACCACCGACGTCCTCGGCTCACCCGACGGCGACCTGCGCCTGTACCCCGACCTCGACCAGCTGGCCGTCCTGGCCGGGCAGCCCGGCTGGGCCTGGGCGCCGGTCGACCGGATCACCCAGGAGGGCGAGCGACACCCCGGCTGCAGCCGCACGTTCCTGCGCCGCGTCGTCACGGACGCGGAGCGGCGGCACGGGGTCACCTTCCGGTCGGGCATCGAGATCGAGTGGGTGCTCGGCCTGGACACCGCACCCGTCGGCGAGTTCGTCCCCGCCACGACCGGCCCGGCGTACAGCGCGACCCGGCAGGTCGAACTGAGCGACTACGGCGCCGAGTTGCTGTCGGCCCTGGCGGCGCAGGGCGTGGACGTGGACCAGTTCCATCCCGAGTACGCGGCCGGGCAGTTCGAACTGTCGGTGGGCGCGCTCGACCCGGTTGCGGCGGCCGACCGCAGTGTCCTCGTACGGCAGACCGTGCGCGCGGTGTCCCAACGGCACGGCCTGCGCGCCTCGTTCACGCCGGCCGTCCTCGCCCAGGGCGTCGGCAACGGCGGGCACATCCACCTCTCCGCCTGGCGCGACGGCGCGAACCTGCACACCGGGGGCGACCGGCGCTACGGCATGACGGCCGGGGCCGAGTCGTTCGCGGCAGGTGTCCTCGCCCACCTCCCGGCCCTCACCGCCGTCACCGCGCCGAGCCCGGCCAGCTACTTCCGCCTCCAACCCTCCCAGTGGGCGGGGGTGTTCACCGCCTGGGGCCGCGAGACCCGCGAGGCGGCGGTGCGTGTCGTCACCGGTACGGCCGGGCTGCGTGCCCAGGCGGCGAACCTGGAGGTGAAGCCGGTCGACCTGGCCGCCAACCCCTATCTCGCCCTCGGCTGCCTGATCACCGCAGGACTCGACGGCCTCACCTCGTCGGCCGCCCTGCCCGAGGAGACCACCGGAGAACCCGCGCACCTCGGCACGGTGGAGGCAACGGCCCGTGGTGTACGGCGACTTCCGACCTCGCTGGCCGAGTCGGTCGCCGAGTTCCGCAAGGACGAGCTGCTGCGGGCCGCACTTGGACCGGTCCTGGCCGACGCGGTGATCGCCGTACGACAGGGCGAGATCGCGGCCGTGGCCGAGCTGGACGACGAGCGGATCGCGGCGGCCTACCGCTGGAAGTACTGACGATGGGCATTGGACCGGTCCACGAGGCGCTCGCCGCGCTGGAGTTGGTGGACCACCACTGCCACGGAGTCGTCACCGAGGACCTGGACCGGACGGCCTTCGAGTCGCTGCTCACCGAGGGCGACGTCTGGCCCGGCAGCGGGATCTCACCGTTCGACAGCCCGGTCGGGATCGCCGTACGCCGTTACTGCGCACCCCTGTTGGACCTGGAGCGGCACGCGCCCGCCGACGAATACCTCGCCCGGCGGGCCGAGTTGGGGACGGACGAGGTCAACCGGCGCTTCCTCGCCGCCGCGGGGACGGGTGTGTTCTGCGTCGACACGGGGTTCGCCCCGCACGCGATCACGACGCCCGCCGAACTCGCCGGGGCGGCGGGTGCGGTCGCCCACGAGGTCGTACGACTCGAGACCGTCGCGGAGGGTGTGGCCGCGCGGGGTGTCGAGCCGGACGGGTACGCGGACGCGTTCCGGGCCGCCGCCCTGGACGCGGTGCGGCGGCCGGGCGTGGTGGGGGTGAAGTCGGTGGCCGCGTACCGGACCGGGTTCGATCTCGACCCCGCCCGGCCCTCGGAGGCGGAGGTGACCCGGGCGGCCCGCGGCTGGCTGGCCCGGGGCGGACGGCTCGAAGACCCGGTGCTGACGCGGGAGTTGCTGTGGACCGCGGTCGACCTGGGGCTCCCCCTCCAGCTCCACACGGGCTTCGGCGACAACGACATCCGGCTGCACCGCACCGACCCGGCTCTCCTCACGGACTGGCTGCACCTGATCTCCGGCACGATCCCGGTGCTGCTACTGCACTGCTGGCCGTACCAGCGCCAGGCCGGCTACCTGGCGGCCGTCTTCGAGCGGGTGTACCTGGATGTGGGACTCACCCTGCATCATGTAGGTCCGGTCCGGGCTCGGGCGGTACTGGCTGAGGCGCTGGAGATCACACCCTTCCGCAAACTGCTGTACAGCTCCGACGCCTATGGTCTGGCCGAGTTCTACGGGCTCGGCGCGCTGGCGTTCCGCCGGGGTCTGGGGGATCTTCTCCAGGACCGGGTGGACGCCGGCGAAGTGGGCCTGTCCGACGCGCTGCGACTGGCGCGCTGGGCGGGAGCGGACAACGCCCGCCGGGTCTACCGGCTATCCGACGGACACTGAAAGTATGATCAAGCAATGTCTGACATGACCGATACCACGCCCGGTTGGCTGTCCGCCGACGACCTCGAACAGGCACGCGCCCGCATGCCGATCCTGTACGTCGAGGCGGTGCCCGTCCGCGTCGACGACAGCGGCGAGGTGACCAGCATCGGCCTGCTGCTGCGCATCGGCCCCGACGGCACGGTGAACCGCACCCTCGTCTCCGGCCGCGTCCTGCACCACGAGCGGGTCCGTGACGCCCTGCTGCGCCACCTGGAGAAGGACCTCGGCCCGGTCGCGCTTCCCCGCATCCCGACCTCGCTGCAGCCGTTCACGGTCGCCGAGTACTTCCCCACGCACGGCGTCACCCCGTACCACGACCCCCGGCAGCACGCGGTGTCCCTCGCCTACGTCGTGCCGGTCACCGGTGACTGCCGGCCCCGGCAGGACGCTCTCGACCTGGTGTGGTTCAGCCCGGAGGAGGCCGCCTCGGAGGCGCTGCGCAGCGAGATGCCGGGCGGGCACGGAGTGCTGCTCAAGCAGGCGCTGGCGCACGTGGGCTGCGTGTCCTGACCTGGACCGTCACCGCGGCTCAGGCAGTGTCGCCCGGGCTGCGCTGACTGCTGCCGGGCTCGCCGTTGTCCCGCCGCCACTCGACGACCAGCTCGTCCTTGGTGCCGAAGCGGACCAGATGCCGGCCCACCACGTCTTCCAGCCGATCGAGGAACTCGGGCTCCGCCTCCACCGCGAGCAGCAACGCCCCCTCGGTGGCGGTCAGCGATCCTGTGCCGTCCTGGAAGACGAGACGCCCCTCCCCGGCCTCCTCGTCCCAACTGGTCTCGCTGCGCCGGCCCAGGTGGGAGGCGAGCTGCTTGGCGTAGCGCTGCGGTCGGTCGGTGACGACGCGGGCTTCGGATCGTGACATGACGGCTCCAGGGTGACGGGGGTGCACGACGGGGGTGCGCAACGACTCGATGGTGCCGGAGAGTTGCGCCGACCGCACGGACACGACACCCGGCACGATCCGCAACGTATGGATGCCGTGCCCGTCGGCTTCCCCTCTACGTCAGTTCTTGCCCTTGCTGACGATCCACTTGCGGCCGACCCAGTTGCCGACCGTCTCGTAGCCGGAGCGGAAGGAGCCGAGCCAGTTGAGCTCGAGGCCGGCCTCGGCGGTGGACTTGACCGGGGTGTAGCTGCTCGCGTCGGTGTCCGGACCGCCCGTGGTGTTCTTGGCGTAGTACGGGAAGGGGTAGACCGGGCGGGAGGCGGTGGTGTTGCCGCTGCTGTCGACCGACTTGGTGGTCAGGCTCGCCGGGGCGTCGCCCTTGGTGACCCAGTCGGTGATCGCGGTCAGCGCGTCGAAGGTGTCGGGGCCCTGGCCGCCGCCGCAGTGCGCGACACCGGGGAGCAGGAACAGCCGGGCGAAGGACTCGGTGGCCGCCTCACCGCCGACGACCTTCTCAACCGCCTTGTAGTAGGCCATCGTTCCCACGGCCGGGATGTGCTGGTCGCTGAGACCGTGCCAGAGGATCAGCTTGCCGCCGGCCTTCTTGAACGCGATGAGGTCGGGGTCGGTGGCGTCGTACATGCCCTCGTTGGGCCGCATCACCTTGTCGTAGTAGGCGGCCGTGAACTTGATGTCCTTGTAGGTCAGGGCCGGTTGGGGGCTGTCGAAGACCTGGTAGCGCAGAGTCTCCCGGACGAAGCTGATGTCGCCGCTCGCGCCGGTCGCGGTGGCCGGGGTGATGATGCCGGCCCAGTTCAGCTCGGAGCCGCGCAACTGGTAGCCCGGGTAGAGGAGTCGGCCGTGCTCGTCGGTGGGTCCGGCGTAGATGCGGCGCAGGGTGGTGACCTGGTCGGCGGTCAGGCAGTACGCGTCGGACGTCGAGGTCCGGCCCGCCTCGCACTGGATGGTGCCGGGGTCCCAGGTGCAGCTGAGCGGGTCGGCGATGATGCCGTCGGCAGGGGCGCCGCAGCCCTTGAGGACGGCCTTGTGGAGGTCGGCCAGGTCGGCGTTGGTGATCGTCGCCGGACCGCCGTTCAGGTACACGGACTGGGCGGTCCAGGCGTGCGAGAAGGTGTTCAGCGCGGTGAAGTTGTTGGCCGGGGCGCCGGCGATGATGCCCTCGAAGTCGGTCGGGTAGCGCTGGGCCTCGGTGAGGGCCTGGTGGCCGCCCTGGGAGCAGCCGTCGAAGTAGGAGTGGGTGGCCGACCGGCCGTAGTACTGCTTGATGATCGCCCTGGCCGCCTGGACCAGTTCGTGGTCGGACTTGTAGCCGAAGTCTGCGCTCAGGGTGGGGTCGGTGGAGAAGAGGCCGCCGCCCTGGTAGTGGCCCTCGTCGCTGGAGGCGACGGCGAAGGCGCCGGTGGTCAGCGGGACGCAGCCGGCCGAGGCCGGGGCGCTGGTCACGTTGGTGCTGCCGCAGAGGCCGCCGCAGCCGAGCTGGAGGTAGTTGGCCTGCCAGCCGGTCTCGGGGAGCTTGATCTCGAAGTGGATCTGCGGGGCGATGACGCCCTTGACGTCACAAGCCGCCCAGTTGCCAAGGGTGTTGGCGCTCGCGGCGAGTTCGGTGGCCGAGCTGATCTCGAAGGGCACCCCGGGGACGGCGGCGGCCAGGTCGAGTTGGGCGACGCCGGAGCAGGACATGGCCGGAGCGATGCCCGAGGTCGCGGTGTTCGCCGAAACGGCTCTCGCCGAGGCCGAGTCGGCGGCCTGCGCACCGCCGGTGGCGCTGTCGGCCAGTACCAGGCTCGCCCCGATCACCAGGGCGACGGCTGCCGCGAGGGTGGCCAGGAAGGTGGCCGAGTTCCACCGACACCTTCTGAACAGCTTGGGCATGCTGAGTACTCCGTTCGCTCGCCGGACCGGGGTCGTGCAGGCACGGCGAGGAACGTAGCTCTCCGGTAATCCGCAGGCAATAGCGTCGACTCTATTGTTGACGATTTCGTCGAAGACTTGGCCCGATACCGCTGACCAGGCCCGGAGCCGACGCCCGCCGCAACATCAGTTTTCTTTCTGCGCAACTTATTGATTGTACCGACCGTTAGGTCTAATTTATCGGCTCTCTGGACCTTCGCTCCGCTCACTTACGGAAGGCCGCCGATGTCCTCCCAGACCCAGATCAGTCCCCCGCAGGACGACGAGACGCCACCCTCCACCGCACGCAATGCCCTCGTGGTCATCGCGCTCGTGTGGACCGTTCAACTCGTCGCGCTCATGGCCGCGTTGTCCGGCATCGCACAGGCCGACATCGCGATCCACTTCAGAACCACGGAGATCGCGTGGTTCACCCTGATGACCCTGTTGACCGGAACGTTCTTCCTGCCGTTCGTGGTCAAGGCAGCGGCCATCTTCGGCAAGAAGCGCGTCCTACTCGTCGCCATCGGGCTCGGCCTGGTCGGTGACCTGCTCTCCGCAGTCGCCACCGACTACCGCACCCTGCTGATCGGCCGCGGCATCGCGGGCATCTACACCGCCAGCGCGCCGCTCGCCTACGCCATCACCCGCGATGTGTTCCCCCGCAAGTGGGTCGGCGTCGCCAGCGGCATCCTGGCCGGCGGTGTCGGTCTCGTCGCCTTCGGTGGACCGTTCCTGTCCGGCTGGCTGCTGGACGACTACGGCTTCCGCGGCGTCCTGTGGTTCATGGCCATCAGCACCGCCGTGAGCTTCCTGCTGGTGGGCGCCTTCGTGCCGGAGAGCCCGGTCCGCGCGGCGGCCGGCCGGATGGACTGGGTCGGCGGAATCCTCCTCGGCGGCGGGGTCACGGCGATCGTCTACGCCGTCGGCCAGGGCTCGCACTGGGGCTGGGGCAGCGGCAAGTTCATCGGCTACGTCATCGGAGCCGCCGTCGCGCTGGTCGTCTTCGTCTTCGTGGAGCGCCGGGTCGCCGAACCCCTGTTCCCCCTCTCCATGACCCGGCGTCGCCCCGTGTGGACCGTTCTGCTGGCCACGTCCATCGCGGCCGGCTCGCTCAGCGCCGTCGGCGTGGTGATCCAGCTCCTGATCCTGATGCCCGACATCCCCACCGTCTCGGCGGGCCTCGGCTGGTCGGGAACCCACAACGCCATCGTGACCAGCCCCATCAGCGCCATGATCATCATCGGGGCAGTGGCCACCGGTTTCCTCGCCCGCCGGCTGGACGCACGCATCCTCCTGGGCACCGGCGCCTCACTCGCGGTCCTCGGCTACGGCATCGGCACCCATCTGCACCACAGTGCCCCGCAGATCATCGAGATGGGCGTGATCGCGGGGCTGGGTACGGGCATCACCATGGCGATCGTGCCCATCATGATCATCGAGGTGGTCACTCCCGAGGAACAGGCGCTGGCCAACGGCGTCCAGAACCTCGGCCAGGGCGTCGCCCAGATCGTCGTCTCCCAGCTGGCCTTCGTCGTGATGGCCCAGCACGGGGCGGTCCTCAAGGGCACCCAGTTCTATCTCGACGCCGGGTTCACCAACGGGCTCTGGCTGGTGGTCGGTTGCGTCGCCGTGGGGGCGGTGCTCGTCGCCCTGATCCCCAGGAGCAAGCGCCTCGACGAGGTGGAGGTCGGCCAGGCGGTCTGAAGTCGGCACGCTGCGAAGGCCGTTCTCCCGGCGACGGGCGAACGGCCTTCGGCATACGGTCTGTTCAGTCGCCCCGCATGTACTCGGCCGCCGCGTCCAGCAGCCAGTCCGTCAGATACCCGGCGAAGGACGAACGCACCAACACCCAGAATCCGGCCCCGGGTTCGTCCCGGGCGACCAGCACGACCTGGGTGCGGGCCACGGTGGTCTGAGCGCAGCGCCCGGCGCCGAAGGCACGCGGGTGCAGGTCCAGGGGGCAGCCGTGGGCGAGCAGGTCGCGGGCCCGTGCGCCCGAGACGAGAAGAGTGGTCCGCTGGGCGGACACATCGGTGACGGCCACATGCTCGTCACCGCTCGCCGCCCGGATCCGGTCCTCCACGTCCCGCTGCGTGTCCGGCGGCCCCACCACCAGCCACTCGTCGGGCCCGAGCCACAGCGCCCTCAACTCCCCCGCCCGCACCACCGTGTTGGGCTCCAGAGGCAGGGACAGACCAAGAGCGAGTCCTACGGCGTCCGCCGCCGCGCCCTTCGCGTCGAGCCGGACGTTCACCTGGGCCAGGAAGGGCAGCTCGGCCAGCCGGACCGCGCCGCCGGAGGAGCGGGTCGCGGCGGCCAGCCCGCCCGCGGCACCCGCGAGGGGGCTGCGGCGCGGCACGGAAAGGGCGGTGTCAGCCATCGCGGCGGGCTCCTTCGGGGTCATAGAGGACGGGGCTCGCGACGGTGACCGGGATCAACTGGTCGCCCACCGGGGCGTAGAGGCGTTCGCCGATGCGGTCGCGGCCGCCCTTGATCAGGGCGAGGGCGAAGGTGCGGCCGAGGGCGGCGCTGCGGTAGCTGGAGGTGACGTGGCCGAGCATCGGGACGGGCGGGGCCGGGAGCACGCTGTCGGCGATCAGCTGGGTGCCCTCGGGGAGGAAGGCGGCGGGGTCGTCCGGGAGCAGGCCGACCAGGTGCTTGCGGTCGGGGCGGACGGCGTCGGCGCGGGCGTAGGAGCGCTTGCCGATGAAGTCGGGCTTCTTCTTCGACACCGCCCAACTCATGCCGAGATCCTGGGGAGTTACGGTGCCGTCGGTGTCCTGGCCGATGATCGGGTAGCCCTTCTCGGCGCGCAGGACGTGCATGGTCTCGGTGCCGTACGGGGTGATGCCGAAGGGGGCACCGGCCTCGTACAGCGCCTCCCACAGGGCGAGGGCCTCCCACGGTGACACGTTGATCTCGTAGGCGAGTTCGCCGGAGAAGCTGATCCGGCACACCCTTGCCTCGATGCCCGCGACGGTCGTGTCCCGCCAGGCCATGAACGGGAAGTCGTCGTTCCCTACGGCCAGTTGGGGCGCGAGCGAGCCGAGGACCTCGCGCGAGCGAGGGCCGACCAGGGCGACGGTGGCCCACTGTTCGGTCACCGAGGCGCAGTGGACGCGGAGTTCGGGCCACTCGGTCTGGTGCCACTCCTCCATCCAGTCGAGTACGGCGGCCGCGTTGCCCGTGGTCGTGGTGACCAGGTAGCGGTCCGGGGCGAGGCGGATGGCCGTACCGTCGTCGAAGACCATGCCGTCCGGGCGGCACATGACGCCGTAGCGGATCATGCCGACCTTCAGGTTGCTCATCATGTTGGTGTAGAGCCGGTCGAGGAAGACGGGCGCGTCCGGACCCTGTACGTCGATCTTGCCGAGGGTGGACCCGTCCATGAACGCGACGCCCTCACGGGCCGCCGCGCACTCGCGCAACACGGCGGTCTCCATGTCCTCGCCGTCCTGCGGGTAGTACCAAGGACGCTTCCACTGGCCGACGTTCTCGAACAGGGCGCCCTGCATGACGTGCCAGTCGTGCAGCGCGGTTGTACGGATCGGGTCGTGCAGCGCGCCCCGGTCACGACCGGCGAGGGTGGCGAAGGAGACGGGGGTGTAGGGCGGGCGGAATGTTGTGGTGCCGAGGTCAGAGATGTCGACGCCGAGGAGTTCGGCGACCACCCCGCTCGCCAGGACGCCTGAGGTCTTGCCCTGGTCGTTGGCGGTGCCTGCTGTTGTGTAGCGCTTGGTGTGTTCGACCGAGTTGAGGCCGGCGGTGGTGGCTCTGGTCAAGTCGCTTACGGTGACGTCGCGTTGGAGGTCCACGAAGCGGGGGGCGTCGGTGGTGGAAGGGACGAGGAAGACCTGCATGGCGGGGGTGGGGGCGGGTTCGGTGGGCAGCTGGGGCAGGTTCGGTGCCTCGGCGGTGTAGCCCTCGGCCTCGATCGCGCGGGTGCCTGCGGCCGCGCCCTGCGCGAGGGCCTCGGCCAGATCGAGGGCGCCGTTCGCGCTGCCCGCGACCTCGACCGCCTGGCGGCAGCTGTCGGGGACGAAGGAGCCGAGGGTGTCGTCGTAGCGGAGTTTGCCGCCGGCCTGGCTGAAGAGGTGGGCTACCGGGTTCCAACCGCCGGAGACCAGGAGGAGGTCGGTCGCGAAGTGCCGTGTCGTGCCTGTGGTTTCGGCGTACGGGGCGACCGTGACGGCGGTGAGTCGCGGGGTGCCCTCGGTGGCGACGACTGCGTGTCCGGTCAGTACCTCGATGCCGGCTTCTCGGGCTCGGCGTGCCCACTCCGTCGGCTCGTTCCCGGACGGGCGGGTGTCCACGATCGCCGCGATGTGGATTCCGGCCCTCGCGAGGTCCAACGCGGCTGCGTACGCACTGTCGTTGGTGGTGAAGACGACGGCCTGGCGGCCGGGCAGGACGCCGTGGCGGTTGACGTAGGCGCGGGCCGAGGCGGCGAGCATCACTCCGGGGCGGTCGTTGTCCGCGAAGGCGAGTGAGCGTTCGTGGGCGCCCGTTGCGAGGACGACCCGGCGGGCTCGGATGCGCCAGACGCGTTCCCTGGAGACGTGGGTGGGGGCTGCCGCGCCGAGGTGGTTCGTGCGGCGTTCTACGGCGAGGAGGTGGTTGTCGTCGTAGTGGCCGAAGACGGTGGTGCGGGGCAGGACCCGTACGTCGGGGGTGGTGGTGAGCTCCTCGCTCAACTCCGTTACCCAGTCTTGGAGTTGGGCTGTGTCGAGGAGACTGCCGCCGAGTTCGGGGCGGTCGTCGGCGAGGATGACTCGGGCTCCGGTGCGGGCTGCCGCGGCGGCGGCTGCGAGGCCTGCCGGGCCTGCGCCGACCACGAGCAGGTCGCAGTGGGCGTGGACCGCGTCGTAGCGGGCCGGGTCCGGGTCCGTGGCGAGGCGGCCCTGGCCGGGGAGGCTGGTCGCTACGAGGCCGTCGTAGAGCTCGATCGTGGTCGCGGGGAGCATCGGCTCGGGGAACGGGGCCTCTATCTGGATGACCGCGTTGGGTTCTTCGACTCCGGCGGTGAAGATGCCTCGGGGGCGGCCGAGTTTGATGCTGGTGCCGGTCTGGATGATGCCGTTGGCGAGGAGGGCGGAGGCGAGGGTGTCGCCCTTGTAGCCCGTGTATTCGGTGCCGTCGAAGGTGAAGGTGAGGGGGGTGTCTCGGTGGATTCGGCCGTGAGTGGGGTGGCGGTAGGGGTGAGATTCGCCCCCGCCGCCCCTACCCGTCCCGTTCCCAGGGGGCTCTGCCCCCTGGACCCCCGTCGGCCCCGAAAGGGCCTCGTCCTCAAACGCCGGACGGGCTGACTTTGCCTGACGTGGTTCGTATGTGGCCGGGCGTTGCTCGCCCGACCTGTACACCGTCAGGATCTCGTTCGTCGACGTGTCTCGTACCGCGTTGAACCAGCGGCGGCAGCCTGCCGCGTGGCTCCAGCGTTCCGCGAAGGGGCCCTTGGGGTTGGCGCGGAAGAAGAGGTAGCGGGCCCACTCCTCGTCGGTCAGGTCGGCCTGGTTCTCCGGGTAGGCCACGTGGGCCTGGCCTCCGTAGTGGAACTCGGCTTCGTCGCGGGGCCCGCACCAGGGGCAGGGGATCAGCAGCATGGTTCGGGCTCCCTAGTGGGCCACCGCGGCGGCGCCGTGCTCGTCGACGAGCGCGCCGGTGGTGAAACGGTCGAGCGAGAAGGGGGCGTTGAGGTGGTGGGGCGTGTCGTGGGCGATGGTGTGTGCGTAGACCCAGCCGACGCCCGGGGTGGCCTTGAAGCCTCCGGTTCCCCAACCGCAGTTCAGGTAGAGGTTGTCGATCGGGGTGAGGCCCACTATGGGTGAGGCGTCGGGGGTGACGTCCACGATGCCGCCCCACGTGCGCAGGACGTGCGCACGGGCGAAGACCGGGAACAACTCCAGCGCCGCCGCCATTTGCTCCTCGATGATGTGGAACGCGCCTCGCTGCGTATAGGAGTTGTACGAGTCGATGCCCGCGCCCATCACCAACTCGCCCTTGTGTGCCTGGCTTACGTACACGTGGACCGCGTTGGACATGACGACCGTGGGGTGGACCGGCTCCAGGAGTTCCGACACCAGTGCTTGCAACGGGTGGCTCTGGAGCGGGAGTTGGATGCCTGCCATGGCCGCCAGGACGGATGTGTGGCCGGCCGAGCAGAGGGCCACCTTGCCCGCCGCCATCGGGCCGAGTGTCGTCTGTACGCCGACCACCCTGCCGTCGACGATGTCCAGGCCCGTGACCTCGCAGTTCTGGATGATGTCGATGCCGGCGGCGTCCGCCGAGCGGGCCAGGCCCCACGCCACGTGGTCGTGCTTGGCTATGCCCGCGCGTGGTTGATAGGTGGCGCCCATCACCGGATAGCGCACGTCCGGTGAGATGTTGACGATCGGGCAGACCTCTTTGACCTGCCGTTCGTCGAGCCACTCGGCGTCCACGCCGTTCAGGCGGTTCGCCTCCACGCGGCGCACGCTGTCCCGGACGTCCTGGAGGCTGTGGGCGAGGTTGAGCACTCCTCGCTGGGAGAAGAGGATCGGGTAGTCCAACTCCTCCTCCAGCCCCTCCCACAGCTTCAGCGCGTGCTCGTAGATGCCCGCGCTCTCGTCCCAGAGGTAGTTGGAGCGGATGATCGTGGTGTTGCGGGCCATGTTGCCGCCCGCGAGCCAGCCCTTCTCCAGCACCGCGACGTTCGTGATGCCGTGGTTCTTCGCCAAGTAGTGGGCGGTGGCCAGGCCGTGGCCTCCGCCGCCGACCACGATCACGTCGTACGAGCGTTTCGGCTCGGGTGTGCGCCAGAGCCAGTCGGGGTGTTCGGGGAGGTCGGCGCCCGGGGTGCGCGGGGTCATCGGGGGTCGTCCTCCTCGGACAGGTGCGGGTAGAGCGGGTGCTTCGCGGCGAGGGCCTCCGTGCGGGTGCGCAACTCGCCTGTGTCCGGGGCCGGTTGGAGGGCGAGCGCGATCACGTCCGAGACCTCCGCGAAGTCCTCCTCCGTGAAGCCTCGCGTGGCGAGTGCCGGGGTGCCTATGCGCAAGCCGGACGTGACCATGGGCGGGCGCGGGTCGAAGGGGACGGCGTTGCGGTTGACGGTGATGCCGATCTCGTGGAGGAGGTCCTCCGCCTGCCTGCCGTCCAGCTCGGAGTCGCGCAGGTCGACCAGGACCAGGTGGACGTCCGTGCCACCCGTGAGGACCTTCACCCCGGTGTCCGCCACGTCCGGCCGTGTGAGGCGTTCGGCGAGGATGCGGGAGCCGGCGAGCGTGCGGGCCTGGCGTTCGGCGAACTCGGGTGAGGCCGCGACCTTGAACGAGACCGCCTTCGCGGCGATGACGTGCTCCAGCGGGCCGCCCTGCATGCCGGGGAACACCGCCGAGTTGATCTTCTTGGCGAGGTCGGCCTCGTTGGTGAGGATGACTCCGCCGCGCGGGCCGCCGAGGGTCTTGTGCGTTGTCGTCGTGGTCACGTGGGCGTGCGGGACCGGGTTCGGGTGCAGGCCCGCGGCCACCAGGCCCGCGAAGTGCGCCATGTCGACCATCAGCAGGGCGCCCACCTCGTCGGCGATCCGCCGGAAGGCCGCGAAGTCCAACTGGCGTGGATACGCCGACCAGCCCGCGATGATCATCTTGGGGCCGTGTTCCTTGGCGAGGCGCTCCACCTCGTCCATGTCGACCAGGTTGTCGGTCTCGGAGACGTGGTACGGCACCACGTTCAGCATCTTGCCGCTGTAGTTGAGGCGCATGCCGTGGGTGAGGTGGCCGCCGTGCGCGAGGTCGAGGCCGAGGATCGTGTCGCCGGGCTTCAACAGGGCGAAGAAGACCGCCGTGTTGGCCTGGGCGCCCGAGTGCGGCTGGACGTTCGCGTAGCCCGCACCGAAGAGGGACTTGATCCGCTCGATCGCCAACCGCTCGGTGACGTCGACGTGTTCGCAGCCGCCGTAGTAGCGGCGGCCGGGATAGCCCTCCGCGTACTTGTTGGTGAGAACCGAGCCCTGCGCCTCCAGTACGGCGGAGGGGGCGAAGTTCTCGGAGGCGATCATCTCCAACGTGGACTGCTGGCGGTGGAGTTCGGCACGGAGCGCGGCGTGGACCTCGGGGTCCAGTTCGGCGAGGGGGGTGTTCAGCGCGTTCATTCGGCGTTGGTGTCCTTCCGGCTAACCGCGGAGGCGGGACATCGTCGGGTCGAACAGTGGCTCCGCCGCTACGACTGCCTCGACGCGCTCGTCGAAGTAGCCGATGTGCAACTGGGTGCCGGGGGTTGCGAGTTCGGTAGGCAGCCAGGCGTAGGCGATGCCCTTGCCGATCGTGTAGCCGTAGGCGGCGCTGGTGACGTAACCGACGGCGCGTTCGCCGTCGTAGACCGGCTCCTTGCCCATGACGACCGAGCCGGGGTCGTCGATGGTGAGGCAGGTCAACTGCCGTTGTACGTCTGCCTTTCGGCGTTCCAGGGCTGCCTTGCCGATGAAGTCGCCCTTGTCGAGCTTGACGGCGAAGCCGACGCCGGCCTCGTAGGGGTCGTGCTCGTAGGTCATGTCGGTGCCGAAGGAGCGGTACCCCTTCTCCAGGCGGAGGCTGTTGAAGGCGCCGCGGCCCGCGATGACACCGCCGAGGGGCTGCGCGGCCTGCCACAGGGTGTCCCAGAGTTTCTGGCCCTGGTCGGCGGTGGTGTAGAGCTCCCAGCCGAGTTCGCCGACGTAGGAGAGGCGCATGGCGGTGACCGGGACCGTTCCAATGTAGGCCCGCTTGGCGCGGAAGTACTTGAGGCCCTCGTTCGTGAAGTCCTCGTCCGTCAGAGGCTGGAGGACCTTGCGCGCCAGGGGGCCCCACAGGCCGATGCAGCAGGTGCCGGGGGTGATGTCGCGGACCTGGACCGTTCCGTCGGAGGGGAGGTGACGGGTGAACCAGTCGAGGTCGAGGTTGCCGTTGGCGCCGACCTGGAACTGGTCGCGGGCGAGGCGGGCGACGGTGATGTCGCTGCGGATGCCGCCGTCCTCGTCCAGGAGGAGGGTGTACGTCACCGAGCCGACCGACTTGGCTACCTTGCCGGTGACCAGGCCCTCCAGGAAGTCGGCGGCGCCTGGACCGGTCACTTCGAGTCGCTTGAGGGCCGTCATGTCGTACATCGCGACGGTCTCGCGGGTGGCCTGGGCCTCGGCGCCGACGATCGGGGACCAGTACTGGGCCGCCCAGTCGTTGGGGGTCGGGATCGAACGGCCTTCCACCAGGCCCGAGTTGGCCTCGTACCACTGGGGGCGCTCCCAGCCGTTCGCCTCCAGGAAGACCGCGCCGTGTTCCTGCTGGCGGGTGTGGAAGGGGCTGGTGCGGATCGGGCGGGGCCTACCGGAGGGCTGGAGGGGGTGGAGGATGTCGTAGACCTCGACGAAGTTCTGGCAGTCGCGGGCCAGGACGTATTCCGGGGCGAGTTGGTGCTGCTCGAAGCGGTTGACGTCGCACTCGTGGAGGTCGAAGGACGAGCAGTAACCGTCGACCAGCCACTCCGCCATCGCCCGGCCGACGCCCGCCGAGTGCGTCACCCAGACCGCCTCGGCGACCCAGAAGCCCTTGACCTCCGGGGACTCGCCGAGGAGCGGGAAGTTGTCGGTGGTGAAGGAGAAGAGGCCGTTGATGCCCTCCTCGACCTTCGCGTCCTTCGTCGCGGGGAGCAGGGACTGGGTCTCGGTCCAGGCGGGTGCGAAGTCGTCCTCGGTGAACTTCAGGACCGACGGCATGTCGGCCGCCTCGTCGACCGAGAGAATCTCGTCGGCCGAGATCGGCATCGGGCGGTGGCCGTAGTAGCCGATGCCGATGGCGTCGAAGCGGTCGCGGTAGTAGAGGTCGGCGTCCTGGTGGCGCAGGATCGGGCGGACCGCTTCCTCGGTCTGGCCGGCGAGGGCCGGTACTGGACCGGTCCAGGCGAGCTGGTGGCCGAGCGGGGTCAGCGGGAGGTTCATGCCGACCATGCGGGCGATCTTCGGGCCCCAGATGCCGGCGCAGCACACCACGATGTCGGCGGGGAGCTCGCCCTGGTCGGTGAGGACGCCGGTGACGCGGCCGTCGGCCCGCTGGACGTCCAGGACCTCGTGGCGGGCCAGGAAGGTCACGCCCCGGTCCGTGGCGCGGCGTATCTGCGCCTCGACGGCGAGGACGGCCTTCGCGAGGCCGTCGGTGGGGACCAGGAGGCCGCCGAGGACCTTGTCGGGGTTGAGGAGCGGGTGCTGTGCGAGGCACTCCTCGGGGGTGAGCAGGCGGGCCTCGATGCCCCAGGCGGTGATCCAGCCGTGGCGGCGGTGGAGTTCGGCGACGCGCTCGGGGGTCGTGGCGACTTCGAGGCCGCCGACCTGGAGGAAGCAGGGCTTGCCGTCGACGTCGAGGGAGCAGAACTTCTCGACCGTGTAGCGGGCCAACTCGGTCATGGTCTTTGAGGAGTTGGTCTGGAAGACCAGCCCGGGAGCGTGCGAAGAGGAGCCCCCGGTGGCGGGCAGCGGGCCCTGGTCGACCACGGTCACTTCGGTCCAGCCTCGCGCGGAGATCTCGTCCGCGAGCGCCGCCCCCACGACACCCGCTCCGATGATGACCACTCGGGGTCCCGCCATCGCCGCACCTCCGGCTAGAAAGCAATCCGGTTGCTGTCTGCGCAACATGCTTCAGGTTGCGCAACTCAATGTGCCCGGCGCGAGGAGCGGGTGTCAAGGGGTCCGGGACGCCGGGCGGCGCCCCTGATCACCGGCCGGAACACGGCGATGCCCGGTGGGCGGTACGCACCTGCGCGCACCGCCCACCGGGCATGGTCAACCGGCTTTCCGCTACGGCTACTTGAGCCAGGCGTCCACCTTGGCCTGGTTGGCGTCGACCCACTTCTTCGCCGCCGCGTCGTCGGACAGCTTGTCCTGCGCTATGTACTTGGCGACGGTGTTCTGGTCCTCGTTCGTCCAGTTGAAGTTCTTCACCAGGTTGTAGGCGGGGCTGCCCGACTTGGCGAACTTCGCGCTGACGATCTTGTCGAGGTTGTAGACCGGGTAGTCGCAGGCGATCTTCGACGCGACGGCGTCACAGCCCGTCGTGTACGCGGGCAGCGACACCTTCTTGAGCGCGACCTCCGAGAGGAACCACTGCGGCTCGTAGAAGTAGCCGATGACCCACTGCTTGTTCTTCTCGGCGGTGCGGAAGGCCTGGATGAGCGCGGTCTCGCTGCCCGCGTACACCACCTTGAAGTCCAGCTTCAGGTTCTTCACCAGCGCCGCGTCGTTGGTGACGTACGACGGGTCCCCGTCGAGGAGTTGGCCCTTGCCGCCCGACTCGGAGGTCTTGAACTTGGACGCGTACTTGTTGAGGTTCTTGTAGTTCAGGATGTCCGGGTGGGCCTTGGCGAGCCACGGCGGCACGTACCAGCCGATGATGCCTTTGTTGCCGGTCTGGCCGGCCTCGACGGCGGTCTTCTGCTCGGTGATGTACTTCTTCTTGAGGTCGTCGTGGCCCCAGTTCTCCAGGACCGCGTCGACCTCGCCGGTCCCGAAGCCCTGCCAGGCGATCTCCTCTTTCAGGTCCTTCTTGTTGACCGTACAGCCGAGTTTCTGCTGCGCGACGTACGCGACGACCGCCGCGTCCGCCTCGTAGCCCACCCACGGGTTGACCGCGAGGTTGAAGGTCCCGCACTTGGCCGAGCTGCCCGAGCTGTTGTCCGAGCCGGAGGACGTGTCGCCGACCTTCGCCCCGCCGCAGGCGGTGAGGGAGAGGCCGAGAACGGCCAGGCCGGCCGCGCCGGTTCGCCAGTGTCTTGCCATGGTGTCGTGCTCCTTTAAGCGCTGGTTCGGCGCGCGGCCGCCTGAGTGATCCGGTCGAACATGACTCCGAGCAGGACGATGGCCAGCCCCGCCGCCAACCCCTTGCCGTACAGCTCGCTCTGGGAGAATCCGGCTACGACGTCGTAGCCGAGGGCGCCGGCTCCCACCAGGCCGCCCACAACAACCATCGACAGCACATAGATCAGGCCCTGGTTGGTCGCGAGGGTCAGGGCGCTGCGTGCCATCGGCAGCTGGACCTTGGTGATGATCTGCCAGGTGTTGCACCCGGCCGCGGTGGCCGCCTCGACGGTGGTCTCGGGCACGGCCCGCACCCCGTCGGCGGTGATCTTGATGGCCACCGGTACGGCGTAGACGACGGCGGCGACGATCGCGGTGAAGCGGGTCGCGCCGAACAGCGCCAGGAACGGTACAAGATAGACGAACGGCGGCATGACCTGCGCCGCGTCCAGCGTGGGCCGCAGCAGCCGGTCCACCATCGTGCTGCGCCCCATCCACACCCCGAAGGCGATGCCGAACAGCATCACGATCACGGTCGCCACGACGGTGGAGGCCAGCGTGGTCATGGCGTCCGACCACACGCCGGTTCCGACGAGCAGGCCCACGCACACGGCGGTTGTGACCCCGGAGCGCCAGCCTCCGACGACCACGCCGATGCCGATCAGGGCCGCGCCGACGAGCCACCACGGGGAGTCGGTGAGCAGCGACTGGAACGGGTTGAGCAGACCGTTGGTGATCGCGTCCCGGAAGGCGTTGGTGACGCCGGAGAGGTTGTCCTGCGCCCAAGTGGTCACGCTGTCCGCCGCGTTGGCGATATGGCTGCCGGTGGTTCCCTCGCCGGGGTACTGCGCCGCCCACAGGTAGGTGTGCGACAGGTAGATCAGTACTACGACGACCACGGCGCCCGAACCGAGCAGCGGGCGGCGCCACTTGAGGAAGCGGCCGGACGAATTGCGGGCCTGTTCCGCCCTGGTGCTGGACGCGGTGGTGACCCGGTCCAGGACGATGGCCATGATGACGATCGCGAGGCCCGCGTTGAAGGCCGTACCGACGTCGAGGGACTGGAGGGCCTGCATGACGGTCTTGCCGAGGCCGGGCGCGTCGATCAGGGCCGCGATGGTGACCATGGCGAGGGCGGCCATGATGGTCTGGTTGACGCCCATCACCACGGTCCGCTTGGCCATCGGGAGCAGCACCTTGAGCAGCGACTGCCAGCGGGTCGAGCCCATGGAGTCGGCAGCCTCGACGGTCGTCTCGGGCACGTTGCGGATGCCGTGCGCGGTGATGCGGATCGCGGGCGGGGCCGCGTAGATCACCGTGGCGATCACGGCGGAGGCCGGGCCGATGAGGAAGATCAGGGTGAGGGGGGCCAGGTAGACGAAGGTCGGCATCGTCTGCATGAAGTCGAGGAAGGGCGTGATGATCCGGTTGAAGCGGTCGGAGAGCCCCGCCCAGACCCCCAGCGGGATCGCGAACACCAGCGCCACGAGCACGGCGGAGAGGGTGAGCGCCAGGGTGTCCATGCTCTCCTGCCACAGGCCCTGGAGCCCGAAGAAGGCGAAGCCGGCCATGGCGAGGAGCGCGACCCGCCAGTTGCCCACGGCCCAGGACACGAAGCCGGCGATGCCGACGACCCCGAGCCAGCCGATCTGCGGTACCGGCCGGTCGCCGCTCGGCTGCGAGATCAGGTCCTGGACGAAGGTCACCAGGTTGTCGATGACCAGACGGATCTCGTTGAAGAAGTAGAGGAACAGCGGGTTGGAGTTGCGGTTCGCGCCGACCGAGTCGTTGAGGTCGTTGAACCACCGGTGCAGTCCGGTGAGATCGGCCGCCGCGAGCGTCAGCGTCTGCTTCCCGCGCAGCACGGCGAACAGCACCAGCCACACGACGAGGATCGCACCGACCATCATGGGCCGGGTGACCTTGCGTCGCGGGCCCTTCAACTCCGGTACGGCGTCCTCGACTTGCTGTGCGGGCTCCGGTTTCTCCACGGCGACGGTCATCACGCGTCGCCTTCCCGCCCGGCGACGACCGCGAGGATCTCCTCGTCGCCGACGATGCCGAGCAGCTTGCCGTTCTCGACGACCTTGACCGGCTTGTCGGCCGCGAGAACGGCACGGGTGGCCTCGCGTACGACGACGTCCGGGCCCAACTCCGGGCCGTCCAGGGGGTCTTCGTCCACGACCGGGCGCATGATCCAGCGCAGGGTGAGGACGTCACCGCGCGGCACGTCCTTGACGAACTCGCGCACGTAGTCGTCGGCGGGAGCACCGACCAGCTCATCACCCGTACCGCACTGCACCATCTTGCCGTCGCGCATGATGAGGATGCGGTCGCCCAACTTCAGGGCCTCGGACAGGTCGTGGGTGATGAAGACCATGGTCTTGCCGACCTCGTGGTGCAGCCGGATGACCTCGTTCTGCATGTCGCGTCGGATCAGCGGGTCGAGCGCCGAGAACGGTTCGTCGAAGAGGAGGACGTCCGGGTCACCGGCCAACGCCCGGGCCAGACCGACGCGTTGCTGCATACCGCCGGAGAGCTGGTCGGGGTAGGAGTTCTCGTAACCCGAGAGCCCCACCAACTCGACGACTTCCAGGGCCCGTTTGGTGCGCTCGGCCTTGCTCATGCCGCGGATCTCCAGGCCGAACGACACGTTGTCGACGACCCGGCGGTGCGGCAGCAGCCCGAAGTGCTGGAAGACCATGGAGAACTTACGGCGCCGCAGCTCGCGCAGCCGCTTGGCGTCCGCGTCCCGGATGTCCTCGCCCTCGAAGACGATCTCGCCCGCGGTGGGTTCGATCAGCCGGGTCAGACATCGCACCAGGGTGGACTTCCCGGAGCCGGAAAGGCCCATGACGACGAAGACCTCGCCGGGCGAGACCTCGAAGTTCACATCGCGTACGGCGGCGGTGCAGCCGGTGCGGTCCATCAGCTCACGGCGGGTGAGCCCGCACAGTTCCTCTGAGTCGGGTACCTGGTCCGCCTTCGGCCCGAACACCTTCCACAGCTTGCGCACGGATATGACCGGGGTGGGGCCCGAGTCCTGGGGCGTGCCGCGCCGCTGCGGCACCTCGGTCTGTGCTGGGGTCACGATCGACCTCTTTTCGGCGTTCAGCCGCGGAACCAGTGCTGCGGCCGGGGTTGGATGTTCTGCCAGATGTGCTTGGGCTCTCGGTACTCGTTCAGGCCGGTCGGTCCCAACTCCCGTCCCACGCCCGAGTGTCCGAAGCCACCCCATTCCGCCTGCGGCACGTAGGGGTGGTAGTCGTTGATCCACACCGTGCCGTGCCGCAGCCGCCGGGCGACCCGCTGGGCCTTGCCCGCGTCCTGGGTCCAGACGGCGCCGGCGAGTCCGTACTCGGTGTCGTTGGCGATGCGTACGGCGTCGTCCTCGTCGGTGAAGCGCTCGACGGTCAGGACCGGTCCAAAGGACTCCTCGTGCACCACCCGCATGTCCTGCGTACAGCCGTCGAGGACGGTCGGCGGGTAGAAGTGCCCGTCGGCGAGGGCGAGTTCGGTCGGCCGCTCGCCACCGCACCGCAGCACGGCACCCTCGGCGATTCCGGCCGCGACATACGCCTCGACCTTCTCGCGGTGCTGTGCGGAGATCAGCGCGCCGGTCTCGGCCTCGGGGTCGAAGGGGCCGCCGAGCCTGATCTGCCGTGCGCGGCGCACCACTTCGTCCACGAAGCGGTCGTGCAGCGAGTCCTCGACGATCAACCGGGCGCCGGCCGAGCAGACTTGGCCGGAGTGCAGGAAGACGGCCGTGAGCGCGAAGTCCACAGCCGTCTCGAAGTCGGCGTCGGCGAAGACGACGTTGGGGTTCTTGCCGCCCAGCTCCAGCGCGACCTTCTTCACGGTCGCGGCGGCGGTGGCCATGATGCGTTTGCCGGTCTCCAGGCCGCCGGTGAAGGAGACCATGTCGACGGCGGGGTCCTCGGAGAGCGGTGCGCCCACCTCGGGCCCGGTCCCGAGGACGAGGTTCGCGGCCCCGGCCGGCAGCCCGGCCTCCTCCAGCGCCTTCATCAGCAGGATGGAGGTGGAGGGGGTGAGCTCACTGGGCTTGAGGACGATCGTGTTGCCCGCGAGGAGCGCCGGGGCGACCTTCCAACTGGCCTGCAGCAGCGGATAGTTCCAGGGCGTGATGAGCCCGCACACCCCAACAGGCTCGTAGACGACCCGACTTACGGCGTCGTCGCGTCCGGTGTCGATGACCCGTCCGGCGTCGGTGCCGCCGATCCCGCCGTAGTAGCGGAAGCAGGACACGACGTCGGCGATGTCGTACTCGCTCTCCACCAGCCGCTTGCCGGTGTCCAGCGATTCGGCGCGGGCGAACTCCTTGGCGTCGCGCTCGAGGATGTCGGCGGTGCGCAGCAGGAGGGCGGCGCGCTCACGCTCGGAAGTGCGCGGCCAGGGTCCCTCGTCGAAGGCGCGGCGGGCGGCGGCGATCGCGGCCTCGGTGTCGGGACGTGATCCCTCGGACACGGTCGCGCTAAGCGTGCCGTCGGCGGGACAGCGGATCTCGCGGTGACCGCCGGCCACCGCGTCGCGCCATTCTCCGTCCACATACAGGTCTGCCACGTGTGGAGCCCTTCGAGCGAATTCCGTTGCGCATTGTGCACCGTATTGCTTGTGGTGGAACACCCTGGCGAATGTGCAGACATACGTCAAGGGGTTGGCAGATGACGATTTCGCCATGCCTCCCATTGCCCGGCCACCTCTTGACCGCGAGCCGCGCCCGGCCCAACCATGTTGCGTATCGCTCACCATGTTGCGCAACACGCACCGACGGAGGCCGTTCATGTCCCCTCGACCGCACCCTGGCCGCGAATTCGTCCTCACCCTCTCGTGCCCGGACACCACCGGACTGGTCCACGCCGTGAGCGGCTTCCTCGTCCGGAACTCCGGCAACATCCTGGAGAGCCGGCAATTCGATGATCGGCTCAAGGGCCGCTTCTTCATGAGGGTCCACTTCGACGTTTCCGATCCAAACGCCGACCTGAAAACACTGCGTTACCGATTCGGTCCGGTCGCCGAGGCGTATCGCATCTCCTGGACCCTCCGGGACGCCTCGACGCCGACCAGGACCCTGATCATGGTGTCCAAATTCGGCCACTGCCTGAACGACCTGCTCTTCCGCAAGCGCACCGGCGCCCTCAACATCGAGATCCCGGCGATCGTCTCCAACCACCGGGACTTCGAGGGCCTCGCGGATACGTACGGCATTCCCTTCCACCACATCCCGGTCACGAGGGACACGAAGGCCGAGGCCGAGGCACGCCTCCTGGAGCTGGTGCGCGAGCTGGACATCGACCTGGTGGTGCTGGCCCGCTACATGCAGGTCCTCTCCGACGACCTGTGCAAGGAGCTGGAGGGCCGCGCCATCAACATCCACCACTCCTTCCTCCCCAGTTTCAAGGGCGCCCGCCCCTACCAGCAGGCGTACGACCGCGGGGTTAAGCTCGTGGGCGCCACCGCGCACTACGTCACGCCGGAGCTGGACGAGGGCCAGATCATCGACCAGGACGTGGTCCGCGTCGACCACTCCCTCGACGCGGAGGAACTGGTGACGGTGGGGCGGGACGTGGAGGCGCAGGTGCTGGCGCACGCGGTGAAGTGGCACAGCGAGAGCAGGGTGATGGTGGACGGGAACCGCACGGTGGTGTTCCGCTGACCGACGGTCGTATACGGGCGCAGACCGGCTAGCCGCCCAGCCGGTCCAGCGCCGCGCGACGCCAACGCTCGGTCTCCGCGAGCTGGTTGAAGGTGAAGACGTGCAGGCCGGCGACCCCCGCCGGCGGCGCCGTGAGGGCCTCCGCACTCCGCTCCAGCAACCGGTCCGGCGAATACCCACCGGGCGTCGCGAACCGCAGGAACCAGGACGCGTGCTTCGTGAGGAAGCGGGTCGACTCCCCCACGCCGATCTTCGTCGCCATGGCCAGCAGCTTCGCGCGCTGCACCGGCCCCGCGACGCCCACGTACAGCGGCAGGGTGACGTCACGGCGGCGGATGCGGCCGACCCACTCCCCCAGCACGCGCGCGTCGAAGCACAGGTTGCTCACGATGTACGTGGCGTGCGCGCGCTTGTCCCACATGGCCTGGATGGTGAGGTCGTCGTGGATGAGGGGGTGACTCTCGGGATAGCCGGTGATGCCGACGCGGGCGAACGGGCTGCCCAGTTCGCCGACCCTGCGCAGCACCGGCAGCGCCCCGTCGTAGACCCCGGCCGGCGGATCGGCGTCGCCGGCCGGGACGAACACGTCGTCGACACCGGCCTGTCGGAGCCGGTCGACGACGTCCTTGAGGTGCGCGTCGTCCCGCAGCAGCCGCGCGGGCACGTGCGGGACCACGCGGTAACCGTGTGCCGCGAGCCGTCCGACGAGGTCGAGGGTCGGCTCCAGGCCCTTGACCGGCGACGCCGTCACGGTGACGACGACATCGCGCGGTACATGGGCGAGGACCTTCTCCTCGGTCGCCTTCGCGGGCAGCACCTCGTAACGGACGCTCGACAGCAGCGCCTTGAGACCTTCGCCGGCCAACCCGGCCTACCCGGCCTGCTTCTGGGCGTCGCGGTGGCGGTAGTACACGGCCTTGGAGGGAGCCAGCGGCTCCTTGCCCAGGATCAGGTCGGCCGCCTTCTCGGCGATCATCATGACGGGCGCGTAGATGTTGCCGTTGGTCACGTACGGCATGACCGACGCGTCGACGACCCGCAGCCCCTCGACTCCGTGCACCCGCATGCTGGTCGGGTCCACGACCGACATCTCGTCGGTGCCCATCTTGCAGGTGCAGGAGGGGTGCAGCGCGGTCTCGCCCTCCTTGGCGACCCAGGCGAGGATCTCCTCGTCGGTCTCGACGGACGGGCCGGGCGAGATCTCGCCGTCGTTGTACGGGGCCAGCGCGGGCTGGTTGAGGAGCTTGCGGGCGACCCGGATCGACTCGACCCACTCGCGCCGGTCCTGTTCCGTGGAGAGGTAGTTGAAACGCAGCGCCGGGTGCTCCAGCGGGTCCTTGCTCTTGATCTTCACCGAGCCGATGGCGTCGGAGTACATGGGCCCGACGTGCACCTGGTACCCGTGGCCGCCGGCCGGCGAGGAGCCGTCGTAGCGGACCGCGATGGGCAGGAAGTGGAACATCAGGTTGGGGTAGTCGACGTCCTCGTTGCTGCGGGCGAAGCCGCCGGCCTCGAAGTGGTTCGTGGCGGCGGGGCCCTTGCGGAAGAGCCACTGCAGGCCGATGAAGGGGGCGCGCCACTTCGCCATGTACGGCTGCATGGAGACGGGTTGCTTGCAGGCGTACTGGATGTACACCTCCAGGTGGTCCTGCATGTTCTCGCCGACGCCCGGCAGGTCGTGGACGACGTCGATGCCGAGGGCGCTCAGCTCCTCCGCGTTGCCGACCCCCGAAAGCTGAAGCAGCTGCGGGGAGTTGATCGCGCCGCCGCAGAGGATGACCTCGCGGGCGCGCACCTGGTGGATCTTGCCGCGATGCTTGTACTCGACGCCGACGGCCTTCTTGCCCTCGAAGAGGACGCGGTTGACCATCGCGCGGGTGGTGACGGTGAGGTTGGGCCGCTTGCGTACGGGCTTCAAGTACGCCTTGGAGGCGGAGAGTCGGCGCCCCCGGCTGACGTTGCGGTCGAAGGGCGCGAAGCCCTCCTGCTGGTAGCCGTTGACGTCGTCGGTGCGCGGATAGCCCGCTTCCTGAACGGCGTTGAGGAAGGCGCCGAACAACGGGTTGCTGGCGGGCCCGCGTTCGAGGACGAGCGGGCCGTCGTGGCCGCGGAACTCGTCGTCGGGCTCGGCCGCGAGGCAGTTCTCCATGCGCTTGAAGTACGGCAGACAGTGCGCGTAGTCCCAGCTCTCCATGCCGGCGTCGGCGGCCCAGCGCTCGTAGTCCATGGGGTTGCCGCGCTGGAAGATCATGCCGTTGATGCTGCTCGAGCCGCCCAGCACCTTGCCGCGCGCGTGGTAGACGCGCCGGTCGCCCATGTGCGGCTCGGGTTCCGACTCGTACTTCCAGTCGTAGAACCGGCTGCCGATCGGGTAGGTCAGCGCGGCGGGCATGTGGATGAAGACGTCCCACGGGTAGTCGGGCCGGCCGGCCTCCAGGACGAGCACCTTGTTGCCCGGGTCCGCGGAGAGCCGGTTCGCCAGTGCGCTGCCGGCGGATCCACCGCCGACGATGACGAAGTCGTATTGCAGGGGAGCCATGATCTCTCGTCTCGCTCGCGCCGTAGATACGCGAGGCATGCTAATACGGGTATCGCCATACGCACCAGGTTGCGAGCAACGCAACTTGCAAGGTCTAGATTTCCGGATTGTTACCGGTGGTGGAGTGTCTCGGGGCCGGGGACGGGCAGCACTCGGGGGCCCCGGGCATCGAGGCGCGCGGCAGGTGGGGCAGGGCTACGGGGCGAGCGGGTGCACCGCACCCATGGCCCGGTCGAGAAGCTGCGGCAGCGGAACCGCCGGTCCGGCGGACCACCTCGGGGCGCAGCAGGTCCCGCATCTGCAGATAGCGCTCCTGACAACGGCTGCGCACCGAGGGCGACGGAACGATCACCCAGGCTGTCTCGAGTGCGGCGCCGCTGTCCTTGTCCTGCCGAACGGCGGGCTCCAGGGCGTGCCGCAGCGCCGTCCAGATCGGTTCGTCGTCCGGCCGCCGCTCAAGGGCGTCCTGCGCGTGCCGGGCGTGGTCCTCCGTCATGACGAGGAGGACGTCTTCCTTGGTGGGGAAGTAGCGGACGAGCGTCGCCCGGGACATCCCGCGCGACTTGATACAGCCCTCCGGCTGAAGCCGCTGCCGAGCGATCTCAAGCCGCTGGTCACAAATGGGAGTCCATCGAGTCTTCGAGTCGACGGAAAGGTGGGGCGGCGATTCGGCCACGCCCGGTACCCCCGTGCGCCCCGCAATTCGGGGGTGGCCGACCCAGGCGCCCCGTAACCACGCGGCGAGGAAGCGACTCAAACACGCGTGTTCGAAACCAGCGGCGGGCTCGTTGTCCCGGTCATCATCAGTCGTCCCCAATCCGGCCTGTACGCAGCCCTGTTGGTGACGCATGCCGGTGGTCGCCGTGCGCACCGCCGCCGGTCCATGCCCGTTCACCCACCCGACCGACCGCTGGAGGAACCATGAACCCCAACCCCAACCCCGTCGTCTGCGCCCATCCCGTCCCCGGACGGCCCGAGGCGACTCGGGCGGCTGCCGGTCCCCGTACGACATTCGGTGCCGGTGTCAGTGCCGCCGTGTCGCCCGTCGCGGATACGTCACGTCCGACACCGAGGTGGGGGGCATGACCGACCCGAACTCCCTTGCGGCGCCGCTCCGTTCGTGGGCCGAGAAGACCCTGGGCCCGGTCACCGCCGTACGCCGTCTCCCGCCCGGCTCGTCAACCGCGGCCGTATGGCAGGTGGTCCGCGGGTCGGACAACGCCCGTTTCCACCTCAAGACCGCGCCGTCGCCGGGGGCCTTCACCCGGGAGACGTTCGCCTACCGGCACGCCGCGCCCGCTCTCGGTCCCGGCAACGCGCCGCGCCTGGTGGCGACTTCGGCCCGGCACCTGGCCATGATCCTGACCGCTCTGCCCGGCGCACCGCTGTCGCAGGCGCGGCTGTCGGAGACCGCGCTGCTGACGGTCCACTGGCGGGCCGGGATGCTCGTCGCCGAACTGCACCAGGCCGGACGCCCCACTCCCACCGCGCGCCGTGAGGCATCCGCGTTCCTGTCCCGTCTCGCCGACGCGGCCGCACGCCATGCCGACGCGGCCGGCAACCAACTATCCCCAGCGGAACGGCAGTTCGTCACCGCGCTCGCCGACCGTCTGCGTGTCCTGGACCGGTTGCCCCTGGGCTTCGTCCACGGAGGCGGCATCGAGTCCGCCCTCCGCTGGTCACGTGCCGCGCGGCCGGCCCTCCAGGACTTCGACCGGGCACGTTTCGCCCCGGTCGTCGTCGACTTCGTCCACCTCGACTGCGGGCTGTGGGCCGAACGGCCGCTGCTGCGCGCCGCGTTCTTCGACGGCTACGGCCGCGCGCTGGGCGCCGAGGAGCAGCAGGCCCTGCGCTGTCTGACGGGTCTGCACGCGGTGCGGTCACTGGCGGAAGGTTCGACGTGCGGGGACCGGGCGACGGCCCGGACGGCATTGGACCGGCTCAAGAGCGAGGTGGGCGTGTGAGGCCCGACCTGAACGCCGTCCCGTCCGGCCGAGGCACGGGCGGGGCCCGGGTGAGCGCCGCGTCGCGGCGGGCGGCGCCCGTTGGGGCGGGGCGGGTCGCTCCACCTCCGCCCGCCGAGCTGCGTTACGGCGGCAAGTACAGCAAGAACCCGCTGGAGGAGGCCGCGTTCGCGGCGATGGTACGGCGGCTGCCGTCGGTGCTGTCGCGGACCGCGCGGACGGCCTGGGCGATCGACCGGCGGGCCGTACTGCTGCTGGCCGCCTGCCAGTTGGCGGTCGGCGCCGGTGCCGCGGTCCAGTTGACGGCCACCGCGCACGCGATGCGGGCGGTCTTCGGCACCGGCCCGGTGCCCGACCGCCTCCACCAGGCGCTGCCCGCCCTCCTCGTCATCACCGTGGCCGCGGTCATCAGCAGGACGGCGACCGCGCTGTCGTCGTACGCCGACGGGCGGATCACACCGGTGCTGACCACGGAGGCGGACAGCTCCCTAGTGGCGGCGGTGTGCCGGATCGAGGCCGCCGCGCGCGCCGAGGACGGGTGCGCGGACCGGCAGGAGGCCGCGGAGATGGGCGTGGTCCGCAGCCACGTCATGGTCCAGGACGCCACCCGTCTCACCGCCGCCGTCATCCGGATGGTCACCGCGAGCGGGGTGCTGACGGTGCTGCACCCACTGCTGCTGCCCCTGCTGCTGCTCGCCGTGGTCCCCGCCGGAGTCGGTGCCGTGCTGCACGCCCGGGTCACCTACGAGACGCACTACGCGAACGTCGGCGACCGCAACGTCCGCCAGAACCTTCGGGGTTGGGCCACCAGCGCGAAGTTCACCGACGAGATCCGCGCCAACACCATGACCGGCTATCTCAACTTCTGGTACCGGACGATCTCCGAACGCATCGACGCCCGCACCCTGACCGCCGCTCCCCGGATGCTGAGGATCGTGCTGTCCAGCTCGGCGATCGGCGGGATCTTCCTCGTCGCGACCTGGGCGGCGCTCGCGTGGCTGGTGAGCACCGGGAGGATCGAGCCGGCCATCGCCGGGACCGCGGTCGTCGCCGTGCAGACCACCCTCGGCGCGCTCTCCCAGGTCGTCATCTACGGCGCGGCCATGTTCCACACCTCGCTCTACCTCGCCGACATGGACTCCTTCCTCGACTACGCCGACCAACACGCGCCCGAACGCGGCGAGTTGACGGTGACAGGGCCGGTCACGGAGATCAGGGTGGAGGAGGCCGCGTACCGGTATCCGGGCAAGGAGACCCCGGCCGTCGCCGGAGTGTCACTGACCGTGCGCCGGGGCGAGATCCTCGCCCTGGTCGGCGAGAACGGATCCGGGAAGTCCACCCTGGTCCGACTGCTCGCCGGCATCTTCCTGGCGGACAAGGGCACGGTCTCCTGGAACGGCGAGGACGTCACCCGCCTCGACCCCGACAGCCTGTGGGTCCGCTCCGGGCTTGTGCCTCAGTCCTTCGCGCAGTGGCCGCTGTCGGTACGCGACAACGTCACCCTCGGCCAGCCCCGCGAGGACGGCGACGCCCTGGTCCGGGAGGCGATCGACGCCGTCGGCCTGACCGAGGCCGTCCACCAACTCCCTGCCGGACTCGACACGTTGCTGGCCCGGGACGTCTGGGGCGGCAGCGAATTCTCCGGCGGCCAGTGGCAGCGTCTGGCCTGCGCACGCGCCCTCTACCGCAGGGCCGGACTGCTGATCCTGGACGAGCCGACCTCGGAGATGGACGCCCGCGGCGAACACACCATCCTCCGCAAGATCAAGGCGCTCTCCGGCGACTGCATCACGATCGTGGTGACCCACCAGCTCGTCAACACCAAGATCGCCGACCGAATCCTCGTCATGGACCACGGCCGCATCACCGAACAGGGCCCCTACGACCAACTCGCCGCCGGAGGAGGCTTGTTCGCCGACCTCCTGGCCCTGTCGACCGATCGCTGACCCTCCTTGCCACCGTGGCCGCGGTCCGACATCGAGGAGCGGAGGCCGTTTGACCTTGACACGGTGGCAAGGTCTTCACTGCTGCCCAAGGAGGTGGTCCCCATGACCATGACGAGACAGAAGGCGGATGCGCTCCAGGCGCTGGAGGACGCGAGTTCGTCCGTGCGGTTGCGGGCGGCTCTGGCGGTCGGAACGGCGCCTGACTCGCGCTTCGTCGGCAAGCTCGTCGAGCGGTGCGCGGTCGAGCCCGAGTTCTTCGTCCGGGACATGCTGACCTGGGCGCTCACCCGTCACCCGGTGTCCCTGACACTCCCCGCGCTGTTCCGCGAAGTGCGCTCGGAGCGTCCGCAGGCGCGCAGTCAGGCGCTGCACACGCTGTCCAAGATCGGGGACCGACAGGCGTGGCCGGCGATCACCCAGGAGCTGCTCTCCGACGCCGACGACGAGGTGGCGAGGAGCGCCTGGCGGGCCGCGGTCGTGCTGGTGCCGGGCGGCGAGGAGTCCGCGTTGGCCACCGTGCTGGCGACGCAACTCGGGCGCGGTGAGCGGGAGACACAGCTGAGTCTGAGCCAGGCGCTCGTCGCACTGGGCGAAGCGATCGTGCCGGCTCTGGACGCTGCGACGACGGTCTCCGACCCGCGTGCACGTGCGCACGCGCTCGCGACACAAGGGCTGTTGCGCGACCCGGACGCCGGGTTCGAGTCGGCGATCGAGGAGGCCAAGCGCGTCGTGGCCCTCACCGGGGCGCCCAGGACGGACGATGAGAACCGTGCTGATCGGTGAGGTGTCGAGACGGTCCGGGGTCAGTGCCCGCATGCTCCGGCACTACGAGTCCCTCGGCCTGGTGCGGCCTTCGGGTCGTACGGGATCCGGCTATCGGGAGTACTCTGCGGCGGACATCCGGCGGATCTTCCACATCGAGAGCCTACGGTCGCTGGGCCTGTCGCTGCGTGAGATCGGGCGCGCGCTCGACGACCCCGGTTTCACGCCCTCGGCGCTCGTCGGCGACCTCGTCCGGCAGACACGCGACCGCATCGCGGCCGAGACCGAGCTGCTCACGCGGCTCGGCCGGATCCGTGCCGCGGACCCCGTCGGCTGGGAGGACGTGCTCCAGATCGTCGCGCTCCTCCAGGCACTGGGCTCGAAGAGCGCCGACGCGCGTCAGCGCGCGGTCCTCTCCTCGGGCGACGAGGTGCCGGTGGAGGCTCTGGTCGAGGCGGCACTCGGCGAGACCGAGCCGAACGTCGCGGGCGCCCTGCGCTGGGCGCTCGCACGGTCGGAGGACGGCGGCGCCCCGGCGCTGCTGGCGGAGGCCCTCGACTCGCCGGTGGCCGCGGTACGGGAACGTGCCGTTCAAGCCCTCGTCGAGCTGCCCGGCGAGGAACCCGCCGCGCGGCTGCGGGACGCCCTCGCGAACCCCGACGCCGTGGTCCGCGGGCACGCGGCTCTGGCGCTCGGTACACGTGGTGTGGCCGACGCGGTCCCCGTGCTCGTCGACATGATCGTGGAGGGAAGGAACGACACCGACGCGGCCGATGCGCTGAGCGTGCTGGCGAGCGACCCGGAAACAGCGGATCGGATCGCGGCCAGGCTCGTCGACCGCCTTGCCGACGACACCACCGAGGCGCCCGCACGCGGACGGCTGACCCAGGCACTCGCGGACATTCCGGGGCCGACGGCATCCCGTGTCCTCCTGGAACTGTCGCAGGACGGGGACCGCGCCGTCGCGCTGACCGCCACCTACCTTCTTCGGGTCCGCGACGCGCGGTGACCAGGCCTACGTCCGGCGCGTCTCCGTGCCGTCGTCACCCCTGTCGTACGACCCCGGGCTGACGAGGCCCGTCTCGTATGCGACGACAACCGCCTGGGCGCGGTCGCGGAGGGTGAGTTTGCCGAGGATGTGGGAGACGTGGGTCTTCACCGTGGCCTCGGACAGGTGGAGTCCGGTGGCCAGTTCGGCGTTGCTCAGTCCCTGGGCGAGCAGGCGCAGGACGTCCAGTTCGCGGGGCGTGAGGGCGGCCAAGTCGCGGTGCAGGGACGGCCGTTCCGAGCTGCGGCGGGCGAATCGCTCGACCAGGCGGCGGGTGATGGCGGGGGCGAGCAGCGCGTCGCCGGCCCGGACCGTGCGGACGGCGGCCACGAGGTGTTCCGGCGTGACGTCCTTGAGGAGGAAGCCGCTGGCTCCGGCGGCGAGCGCCGCGTAGACGTAGTGGTCCAGGTCGAACGTGGTGAGCATGACCACGCGTGGTGCGTCCGCTGCGCCCCCGAGGATGCGCCGGGTCGCCTCCAGGCCGTCCATGTCGGGCATGCGGATGTCCATCAGCACCACGTCGGGCCGGGTGCGCCGGACCGCCTCGACGGCTTCGGCGCCGTCGGTCGCCTCGGCTACGACTTCGATGCCGTCGGCGTCGAGGATCAGCCGGAAGCCGGTGCGTACGAGGGCCTGGTCGTCCGCGACCACGACGCGCGGTGGGCCGTTCACAGGTCCCCCAGGGGAAGCAGCGGGATCCGGGCCTGTACGCGGTAGCCGCCGAGTGGGCGCGGGCCCGTGCGCAGGGTGCCGCCGTAGACGACGAGGCGTTCGCGCAGGCCGATCAGACCGCGGCCGTTGCCGGTGGCCGCGGCGGGGCCGGGCCTGCCGCCGGTGTCGGTGACCTCGACGTGGAGTTCGTCCTCGTCGTACGACACCTGGACCCTCGCGTCGGCTCCGGCGGCGTGCTTCACGGTGTTGGTCAGGGATTCCTGGACCACGCGGTAGGCGGCCAGTTCGACTCCCGGGGACAGGGGGCGGGGGGTTCCGGTGACGGTCAGTTCGACCGGTACTCCGGCGCCGCGTATGCGGCCGACCAGTGCCTCCAGCCGGTCCAGGCCCGGTTGCGGGGCGAGAGTCTCCGGCTCCGCACCCGCGTCCGTCTCCGTGCGCAGGTCCATCGTGAGCAGGCCCATCACGTCGCGCAGCTCCCCCATGGCCGCCCGGCCGCCCGCCTCGACCGCGAGGAGGGCCTCGCGCGCCCGGTCGGGGGACTTGTCCATGATCTTGCGGGCGGCGCCTGCCTGGATGACCATCACGCTGACGTTGTGCGTGACGACGTCGTGCAACTCGCGGGCGATCCGGGCGCGTTCGTGTTCCACGGCCCGGTGGAGCTCCTCGGTCCTGGCGTTCTCCACCGCCGTCAGCCGGGTGTGGGTCTCGGCCGCCCGTAGTTTCCAGGTCCTGAGGCCGATGGCGGCCACGACGAGCGGCGCCGAGATGAAGAGGGCGACGTACTGGGTGGGCACGGTGGGTGCGACGTAGGCGTACGGGTTGGGCGGGCCCGTGGCGCCGGACCTGCTGATGAGGACGATCGTCACGGTGAGGCTCGCCAGGGTGGGCAGCCGGTGGGGGCTGTAGGCCGCCGCGCTGTAGGCGGCGATGACGCAGGAGTAGAAGGTGAGGCGGGCCACGTCGTCCGGGGTCAGTGCCATCGCGAACGTCACGATCCACAGCACGGCGAGCGGGTAGCGGCGCCGCCACGCCAGCGAGGCCGAGGCCAGGAACACGACGAGCACCAGGTCGGTCATACGGTGCCGGTGCGCCTCGTCGTAGCCGTCGCCCCACGCGTACTGCATCGCCACGAAGGTGAGGACGAGCGCCAACGCGGCGTCCACGAGCCGCTGTTGCCCCGTGGGGCGCGGCAGCAGGCCACCGGGACGCAGCAGCGCCCGGGCCGCCCGGCGCAGCCGGGCCGGTACTTCCTCTCCCACCGTCACCGGCCCATTGTCCCGGGTGACCGCACCGCCCGGAATCCCTCCCGGGGGCGGGCCGCCTACATCCGGCGGCTACATCTCAGGGATGAGTTCCCGGGCCATCGGCCCAGTGCGGTACGGCAATTACCCCTGGCGCCCGGCGCGCGAGCGGCGGTGGTGTTCCTAGCGTCGTGGCGTCCGATCCGAGCAACTCACCTTGAAGTAGGCCACCATGACGACACCGCTCATCGAACTCGTCGATGTGAGCCGCCGCTACGGCAGCGGGCCGCCCGCGCTGGAGGACGTGTCGCTGAGTGTGCGGGCCGGTGAGGCCGTCGCGGTCCTCGGCCCCTCGGGCAGCGGCAAGTCGACGCTGCTGAATCTCGTCGCCGGTCTGGACCGGCCCGACTCGGGGACGGTCACGGTGGACGGGATACGTGTCGACGGGTTGGGCGAGGCGGGGGCGGCCCGTTACCGGCGGGCGCGGATCGGGATGGTGTTCCAGTTCTTCAATCTGCTGGACGAGCTGTCGGTCGCCGACAACGTGGCCCTGCCCGCCCGGCTGACCGGCCTCGGGCGACGCGAATCTCGGAGCAGGGCGGCCGAGTTGCTGGAGTCGCTCGGCATCGCCCGTCACGCCGGGGCGTTCCCCGGCCGGTTGTCCGGCGGTGAGCGTCAACGGGTCGCGGTGGCGCGGGCGTTGATGAACCGCCCCGCTCTCCTCCTGGCCGACGAACCGACCGGCGCGCTGGACTCCGCGTCCGGGGAGGAAGTCAGCCGACTGCTGCGGGAGTTGAACGCCGACGGTCAGACGATCCTCGTGGTCACGCACGACCTGGCGCTGGCCGAGTCGTGTACCCGGCGCACCGTCCGGCTCACCGACGGCCGCGTCACGTCCGACACGAGCGCGGAGGACGGCCGGCTCGTCCCCTCCACCCCGTCCGGCACTGGCGCGGAGCCGAGGTCGGTCCGATGAGCGTGCTGGGGAAGGTGATCGGCTCGGGGGTGGCGCGGCGCCGGGTGCAGACGCTGGTGATCGGGCTGGCAACGCTGCTGGCCGTGACAGCGTCCGTGCTCGGCGGTGCGCTGCTCGTGTCGTCCGAGGCACCTTTCGAGAAGGCCTTCGAGCGGCAGCACGGGGCGCAGTTGACCGCGCAGTTCGACGCGAGCAGGGCCACGACCACCCAACTCGCCGCCTCCGCACGGGCGTCGGGGGTGACTGCGGCAGCCGGTCCGTTCCCGACCACGACCGTCACCCCGGGATTCGGCGGACACAGCGGCGCCCCGCTCTCGGTGGCGGGCCGGGCGACGTCCGGCGGCGAGATCGACAAAGTGACCGTGCTCAGGGGCCGTTGGGCCGAGAAGCCCGGCGAGATCGTCGTATCGGCGGACACCGGACCCGAGGTACGGCTCGGCCAGAAACTGGAGCTCCCGGATCTGCCCGGCAGCCCGACACTGACCGTGGTCGGTGTGGCCCGCACGGTCAGCCGTACCGCCGACGCCTGGGTACTCCCGTCGCAGATCCCCAAGTTGACGCCATCCGGCAGGGTCGGCGGCTACCAGATGCTGTACCGCTTCGCACACGCCCGCACCGCGGCCCAACTTGCCCAGGACCGCGCCGCGTTGACGGCCACGCTGCCCGCCAAGTCCCTGACCGGCGCCCAGTCCTGGCTGGGCGTGAAGAAGATCGCCACCCGGGACACGGCCCTGTTCGTACCGTTCCTGGTCGCCTTCGGGATACTGGGGCTGGTCATGTCGGTACTGATCGTGGGCAACGTGGTCGCGGGCGCGGTGACCACCGGGACCCGCCGAATCGGCGTCCTCAAGGCAGTCGGCTGCACCCCCGGCCAGGTCGTCCGGGCCTGCGCCGCCCAGGCCCTGATCCCGGCCACGGCCGGCGCGGCCCTCGGCACGGCCGCCGGCCACCTGCTCGCGACACCGATCCTCTCCGACACCGCCGACGCCTACGGCACGGCCGGCCTCGGCATCGAGGCGTGGGTCGATGTCACGGTGATCGGCGGGATGTTGGGCATCGTCACCACCACGGCGTGCGCCAGCGCCTGGCGGTCCGGCCGGTTGCGGACGGCCGACGCACTGGCCGTGGGGCGCACTCCGGTGGCGGGTCGGGGTCGGTGGGCGGCCAGGACGGCTGCCCGGCTTCCCGCGGCGGGCCGGGACCGGCGGACGGACGGGGCAGCTGCCCCGCTTCCCTCGGCGGGCCGGGACCGGCGGACGGCAGGGACAACCGCCCGACCCCGAGGGACGGGCCGGAGCTGGTGGGCGGCCAGGGCAGCAGCCCGACTTCCCGTGGTGGGCCGGGACTGGCGGGCCGCCTCGACGGCCGCCCGGCGACCAGCGGCGGGCCAAAATCGACAGACGGCGGGGACAACCGCCCGCCTCCCCCTGGCGAGCCGGCTCCAGCGGGCGGCCAGGGCAGCAGCCCGACTTCCCGTGGAGGGCCGGGACCGGCGGGCGGCCCGGACAGCCGACCGACTCTCAGCGGCGGACCGAGACCAGCGGACAGCGGGGGCGACGACCATCCGACCCCCAGCCACAGACCGAAACCAGCGGGCTGCCTCGACAACCGCCCGACCACCAGAGACGGGCCGAGGCCAATGGGCCGCCGGCGCGGCTGCCCGGCTTCCGCTGTCGCGGCCGGTCGGGCTCGGGCTGGCGCGGCCGTTCGCGCGGCCCGGCCGTGCGGTCGCGATGGTCGTGGCGGTGCTGTTCGGGGCCGTGGCCGTCACCTTCGCCACCGGGCTGTCCGCGTCGTTGGGTGAGGTGATCGCGGCCAAGAACCACAACGCGGCGGACGTCACGGTCGGCGCGTCGGTCGGAACTGCCGGGTCCGGCAAGGCAGTTCGGCGAGGGCAGCCGACGGGCGCCGCCTCCGGTCCGGTCGCGCTCTCCCCTTCGGTCGTCGCCGCGATCGCGGGCCAACCCGGCACCCGGGCCTACTACGGCAGCGCCTCCCTCGACGCGGCCGTGTCGGGGATGAGCGGACCCGTCAGCGTGACCGCGTTCGACGGTGACGCCTCCTGGGGCGGGTTCACGATGGTCGGTGGGCGGTGGTTCAGCGGGGCGGGCGAGGTCGTGGTGCCCAGCACGATTCTGAGCGCCACGGGCACGAAGGTCGGCGACAGCGTCACCATCACCGTGCGGGGCAAGCCTGTTGTGGTGCGGATCGTCGGCGAAGTGTTCGACACCGGCAACGACGGTCGCCGGGTCTTCACCGACGCCGCCACACTCAGCACCGCCGCTCCCGGCCTCAAGTCCACGGCCGAGTACGTCGATCTGAAACCGGGCACCGACACGGACGCGTATGTCACCGCGCTCAACGCCGAGTTGAAGCCTCTTGGAATGAGCGCGACGAGTGCCAAGTACGCGAACGGCAGTGGCACCGCGACCGTTCTAGACTCGCTCACCGCTCTGCTCACCGTGCTGCTGGTCTGTGTCGCCGGGCTCGGTGTGCTGGGCGGAGTGGTGCTCGACACCCACGAGCGCGTGCACGACCTGGGCATCCACAAGGCGCTCGGCATGACACCCCGCCAGACGGTCACGATGGTCGTCGCCTCGGTCGTCCTGCCCGGACTGGCCGGCGGCGCCCTCGGCGTACCGCTGGGCCTGGCCGTGCACCACGCGGTGCTCCCCGCGATGGGCCGTGCGGCGGGGCTGCGGTTGCCCGACCTCGTCGTCGACGTCTACGGCGCCGGGGACCTGGTCCTGCTCGGGCTCGCCGGAGTCGCCGTCGCCGTCCTCGGCTCCCTGCTCCCCGCCGGCTGGGCGGCACGTATCCGCACGGCGACCGCGCTCCGAGCCGAGTAGACGAGCCGAATGGGCACGCAACCTTCTCGCAACCTCGCATGTGCTGCGATGGGCCATCGCATCCGGCTTCCTCGGGACGGCAGACATGGACGACAACACCCCGCGCGTCGAACTCACCCCCGCCGCGGAGGACCTGCTGCGCCAACTGCACGCACAGCACGGCCCGCTGATGTTCCATCAGTCCGGCGGCTGCTGCGACGGCAGTGCGCCCATGTGCTACCCGGAGGGCGAGTTCCGGACCGGCGGCTCGGACGTGCTGCTCGCCGAGCTGGCGGTCGAGGGCGTGCCGGAACCCGTGACGTTCTGGATCTCGCGCAGCCAGTACGAGGTCTGGAGCCACACGCGGCTGATCGTGGACGTCGTAGCGGGTCGCGGCAGCGGTTTCTCGCTGGAAGCACCCGAGGGGGTGCGTTTTCTCACCCGTTCCCGTGTAGTCGGCGCCTAGGAGCCCCGCCGGTCATCGTCTTCTGCTGCACTTCCCCTGAGTCCTGGAGGAGTTGACGAGACATCAGGGGGCACTGTGACGCACCGTCAAGAGCGTTCCGGAGCAGCACGTTTCAGAGCTGTGCATTTAAGAGCCGAGCGTTCAAGAGCAGGCAGATCGGCACTCGCGTTTCTCACGGCATTCAGTGCGCTGGCCGGTGCGGCCCTGGTGGGGGCGGCACCGGCCGGCGCCGTGCCGGGCACCACGCGGCTCGCGCCGGGCGTCACCTACCGGCAGTTCGACATCACGGCCGCCAGGGGTGTGACCCACGCCCACGTGGTCGTGGTGGACCTGCGCAACACCCATGTGCGGGTCAACCTGCTGTACCCAGGTGCGGTGGCGGCCCGGGAGCCCGTCTCCGAGCTGGCCGACTCGGCGGGCGCCGTCGCGGGCGTCAACGGCGACTTCTTCAACATCAGCGAGACCCAGCACCCGGGTGTCGCGGCCACGGGTTCCACGGACGGACCGGCCGTCGCGAGCGGTGTCGCGCTCAAGGGGTCGGTGCCGGACGGCCAGCGCTTCGGGCCCGCGCTGCCGCCCGGCACGAACACGCGGAACGTGCTCGGCGTGGGCATCGACCGCGTGGCCCGGCTGGACAGCCTCACCCTCAAAGGGACGGTCGGTACCCCTCAGGGCCGGATGCCGCTCGGCGGGTTCAATCAGTACGCGCTGCCGGTGAACTCCATCGGTGCGTTCACCACACGGTGGGGCAGCGTCTCCCGGGTGCGTGCCACCTGTGGCACGGACACGAACCGGGCCGCCGCGTGCAGCACGGACACGTACGAAGTCACCATTCGGCACGCACGGGTCGTGTCGGCGTCCAACACTCCCGGCAGTGGTGCCATCGCCGCGGGCACGACGGTCCTCGTCGGCCGTGAGGCGGGCGCGCAGCAACTGCGGAAGCTGTCCGTCGGCGAGCGGGTGCAGGTGCTGCACCGGCTGGTGGCGTCGAGGTCCGGGGTCCCGTACCGCTTCGCCCTGGGCGGCTACCCGGTGCTGCGGGGCGGCCGGCCGCTGGCCGGCCTCGACAGCACGACCTCGGCCGTGCGCACCGCCGTGGGCATCGCGCGGAACGGCCATCGCCTGCTGCTCTTCGCGACGGACGGCGCGGTCGCGTACCGCAGGGGTCTGACGATCGCCGAAGTCGCCGCCGAGATGAAGAAGTTGGGCTCGGTCGACGCCTTCAGTCTGGACGGCGGCGGCTCGACGACGCTGGTCGCCCGCGCGCCCGGCGCGAGCGCCGTCACGGTACGGAACCACCCCAGCGGAGGCGCCGAGCGGCCCGTACCGAACGGTGTCGGGGTCTTCTCAACCCGCTGACCTCGGATGACCCGCCGACCTCATGGATGGAGTCCGCTCACCAGATCCGCGGTGGCCGTGAGGCCGCTGTGGATCGTGGGCGCCATGCTGGTACTGGCCATGAAGAACCCGAGCAGTGCGCAGACGAGCGCATGGGAGACCTTCAGCCCGCCGCTGCGCATGAAGATCACCGCAAGGATCAGGAGCAGCAGCACCACAGAGATGGAAATGGCCATCGTCACCCTCCTCCGCCACGCCGACGTGTCTGGTTCGCGGCGTTCGGCCGCAAGTGTGGCGTAGCGGAGGGTTCATCCGGGCTACCGACGTGTCCCCCGAACGTGTGGTGTCACGTCGTGCGGTGGGCGTCCAGGAAGGCTTCCAGACCGGCGAGGTCGTCGGTGTTGAGGAAGTCCACACCGGCGGCGAACAATTCCTCCCACAGCGCTTCACGGGCGGGGCCCGCCAGGTCCGGGGTGTTCCAGAACCGCACGGTCTGCCCGGCCTTGTGCGCCTGCGCCACGATGGCGCGCAGCTTCTGCCGCTCGGCGTCGGGGAAGGCGCCGTCGCCGAGCCAGGTGAAGTTGTTCTGCCAGTTGTCGCTGATGAGCGAGACGAAGGAGGCGGGCGCCGAGGTGCCGAGGTCGGTGAGCCGACCGTCGTAGAAGGCGCGGCGCACGGTCTGCGCCTCCATCGGGATACGGGCCGCGCGGTCGCCGGAGATGACGTTGGTGACCGCGCCCTGGTGGACGCGTCCGTGGGCGTAGGTGGTGAACAGGTGCTTGTAGCGCAGGAGATGACGGTCGAGTTCGCGGTACGTCGAGGAGCCCTCGGTCTTGATGTCGATCAGGAGCTGGAGCGGCTTGTGCCAACCCCGGTACACGGAACCGTGGTTGGCCTTCACGAGGGCGGAGAGCGGGTCCAGGTAGAGGGATTCGAGGGTGCGGCTCGGGTCGAGTTCGGACGCGTCGTGTCCGATGAGGAGTTGGTCGCCGACGAGGAAGATGTCGGCCTCGACGCTGCCGAACCGGTGGTCGAGGGCGTCGAAGAGGGGCCGGGGGTGCTCGTAGTCGTTGTGGGCGTGGGCGCGCCACAACGGGCGTCGGCGGTGCCCCTGTTCGGCGGCGAACGCGCTGCCGGCGGGCGGGGCGAGCACGACCGCGAGGGTGGCGCCGAACGCGGTGAGGGCTCTGCGACGGGTGATGAGGGCCATGGTGTTCCTCCCTGTGGGGCGGGTTCGAACCACAGGGAGTATGGGGCTGTACGGCCCCCAATGAACCTGTACATGCCAGGAGTTGGCCGGACCGTCCTTGCTTGTTCACTCCTTCGCCGGGGGCGCACGGAAAAGCCCGCCCCAGGTGGGACGGGCTTCACCGGATGGTCGGCCGGTGGTCAGGGGGCGCGCAGATCGACCAGTTCCGCCAGTGCCTCGCGATGGGCGCCCGCCGTGCCGTAGGCGATCGAGTCGGCCTTGGCCCGCTTCAGGTAGAGGTGGGCCGGGTGCTCCCACGTCATGCCGATGCCGCCGTGCAACTGGACGGCCTCCTCGGCCGCGTGGACGGCGACGGACGCCGCGTAGGCCTGCGCGACGGCTACCGCGACGTCGGTGTCCTCGCCGGTCGTGAGGGCGTCGGCCGCGTTCCGTGCGGCGGCCCGCAGGCTGACGACCTCCAGCCACAGCTGCGCGAGCCGGTGCTTGAGCGCCTGGAACCCGCCGACCGGCCGGTTGAACTGCTTGCGCTCCTTGAGATACCGGACCGTCTCCGTCAACGTCCAGTCCGCGACGCCCAGTTGCTCGGACGCGAGCAGCCCGGCCCCGGCCCGCAGCGCACGCCGTACGGCAGGTGCCGCGTCGCCGATCCGGCGCCCCGCGGCCCCGTCGAACACCACACGCGCCAATGGCCGGGTCAGGTCCAGGGACACCTGCGGTACGACGGTCACGGCGCCCGCGTCCACGGCGTACAGCCCGCCGTCCTCGCCCGGCACGAGCAGGACATCGGCGGCGACCGCGTCCGCGATCCCGGTCAACTCCCCGTGCAGGGAGCCGTTTTCGAGCCGTACGGCTTTGTGGACGGCGCCCGGTGCGACGCTCAGGGAGACGGCGAGGACGCCGATCCTGCGCCCGGACGCCAGCTCGGCGAGGAGGTCCTCGGCCCCGCACTCAAGGAGCGCCTCGGTGGCGACGACCGCGCTCGTGAGGTACGGGACGGGGGCGACCGCGCGGCCCAACTCCTCCAGTACGACGGCGACTTCGCGGTGAGTGGCGCCCTGGCCGCCCTGCGCCTCGGGCACCAGGAGGCCGGCGAGGCCCATGCCCTCGGCGAGGGACTTCCACAGGGACAGGTCGTGCGGGGCGTCCGACTCGGTGCGCGCGATGACGCCCGCCGCGTCGCAGTGGTCGGTGAGCAGGTCCCGGACGACGGCGCGCAGCGCCTCTTCCTCCTCCGAGTAGAGCAGGTCTGTCATCGGGCCAGGTCCTTCCAGGCGACGTCCTTGTCGGTGCGCGGCTCGGCCGGGAGGCCCAGGACGCGTTCGGCGACGATGTTCAGCAGGACCTCGCTGGTCCCGCCCTCGATGCTGTTGCCCTTGGAACGGAGGTAGCGGTAGCCGGCGTCGCGGCCGGTGAAGTCCACGAGTTCCGGGCGGCGCATGGTCCAGTCGTCGTACAACAGGCCTTCCTCGCCCCGGAGTTCGACCTCCAGACCGCTGATCTCCTGGTTGAGGCGGGCGAAGGAGAGCTTCATGCCGGCGCCCTCGTGACCGGGCTGGCCCGCCACGAGCTGCTGGCGCAGCCGCTCGCCGGAGAGCCGTGCGACCTCCGCCTCCACCCAGAGCTTGAGGAGGCGCTGGTGGAGGTCGTGGGTGCGCAACTCCGGGCGCTCGCGCCAGGTTTGGCTGATCGGGCCGATCATGCCGCCCTCGCGGGGGATGCGCATGCCGCCGATGGAGACGCGCTCGTTCATCAGCGTGGTCTGCGCGACCCGCCAGCCGTCGCCGACCTCGCCGAGGCGGTGGGCGTCGGGGATGCGGACGTCGGTGAGGAAGACCTCGTTGAACTCGGCCTCGCCGGTGATCTGGCGCAGCGGCCGGACCTCGACACCGGGGTCGGTCATGTCGCAGACGAAGTAGGTGATGCCCGCGTGCTTGGGCACGTCCGGGTCGGTGCGTGCGATGAGGATGGCCCAGCGGGCGAGATGGGCGCTGGAGGTCCACACCTTCTGCCCGTTGACGATCCAGCCGTCGCCCTCACGGACGGCACGCGTGCCGAGCGCGGCCAGGTCGGACCCGGCGCCGGGCTCACTGAAGAGCTGGCACCAGACCTCCTCGCCGACCCAGAGCGGCCGTAGGAACTGCTGCTTCTGTTCCTCCGTGCCGTACTTGAGGATCGTCGGGGCGGCCATGCCGAGGCCGATGCCGATGCGGCGCGGGTCGTTGTCGGGGGCGCCCGCGGCCGCCAACTCGGCGTCCACGACGGCCTGGAGGGCGCGCGGGGCGCCGAGGCCACCGAGGCCCTCCGGGTAGTGCACCCACGCGAGTCCGGCGTCGAAGCGGGCCTTGAGGAAGGCCGTCCTGTCGGTCTCCAGGGGCGGGTGCGCGGTCAGCAACTCGCCTGTGCGGCGGCTGAGTTCGGCTGCGTCGATGGTCATGCGGCGGCTCCGTTCCCCAGCGACGGCACGATGACGACCCGGCCGGTCGTCACACCGTCGGCGACCCGCTGCACGGCGGCGGCCGCACCGCCCAGCGGCACGCGCTCGCTCACCAGGGGCTTGATGACACCCCGGGCGGCCAGGTCGGTCAGCTGCTCGTGGCAGTGGAGGATCAGCTTCGGGTTCTTGGTGGCGTACAGGCCCCAATGCAGGCCCAGGATCGAGTAGTTCTTCACCAGGGCATGGTTGAGCGACGGGCTCGGGATGGTGCCGCTCGCGAAGCCCACGACCACGATCCGGCCCTCGAAGGCGACGACCTTCGTGGACTGGGTGTAGGCGTCGCCGCCGACCGGGTCGTAGATCACATCGGCACCGCGTCCGCCGGTGGCCTCCTTGACGGCCGCGACGACGTCCTCGGTCCGCCGGTCGATCACGACGTCGCAGCCCAACTCCCGTGCCACGGCGGCCTTGTCGGCACCGCCGACGACACCGATGACGGTGGCACCGGCGGCCTTGCCGAGCTGTACGGCGGCGCTGCCGACCCCGCCGGCGGCGGCGTGCACGAGCAGGGTCTCGCCGGCCTCCAGATGGGCGCGCCGGTGGAGGCCGAACCAGCCCGTCTGGTAGCCGATGTGCAGCGCGGCGGTCTCCGCGTCGTCCAGCGACTCGGGCGCGGGCAGCAGTCCGGCGGCGTCCGCGACGGCGTACTCAGCGAAACCGCCGTACGGCAGCGCGGGGTTGGCGATCACGCGGCGGCCGTCCTCGGTCTCGCCGCAGATCTCCACGCCGGGGGTGAACGGGAGTGGCGGCCTGACCTGGTAGTGACCCCGGCACATCAGGACGTCCGGGAAGTTGATGTTCGCGGCGCGTACCTTCAGCAGGACCTGGCCGTCGCCGGGTGTCGGCTGCTGCACCTCCTCCAGGCGCATCGCCTCACTCGGCTCGCCGTTCTGGTGCACTTGCCATGCCTGCATGCGGGGCCTCCACGGACTGCTCTGTCTTACCGGGCTCGGTCGCATACTAAGCGGTCGCTTGCGGATCTGGAACCGTCGGGTTCGTCACGGGTCGTGGTTCGCTGCGGGTCGGTGGGGGCTGGTCGCGCCCACGCGGCGGAGCCGCATATCGATACAGCCCCGCGCCCCTGAAGGGGCGCTCCAGCGGCCGTCCCTTTCACTGGCCCCGCTTCGGTCTGGCCCTTACATGCATCCGCTCCCCCTGCGGCCCGAACAGGCTCAGGAACTCCGCCGGCCCCTCCCCCGTCGACCCGAACCAGTGCGGCATCCGCGTGTCGAACTCGACGGCCTCCCCGGTCGCCAGCACGACATCGTGCTCGGCGAGCACGAACCGCAGCCGTCCGGACATCACGTACAGCCACTCGTAGCCCTCGTGGGTCCGCAGGTCGGGTTCCTCCTGCCGCTGGGGCACCAGCACCTTGAAGGCCTGGAGTCCGCCCGGCTGGCGGGTGAGCGGCCAGTAGGTGCGGCCGTGCCGCTGGATCGGCTCGGACCGCACCCGGGGGTCGCTCACCGCCGGTGTCCCCACCAGTTCGTCCAACGGCACATGGTGGGCCCGTGCGATCGGCAGCAGCAGTTCCAGGCTGGGCTTGCGCAGGCCGGACTCCAGCCGGGAGAGGGTGCTCACCGAGATGCCGGTCGTCTCCGAGAGTCCGGCGAGGGTCGCGCCCCGCTCCTTCCGGATCCGCCGCAGGCGCGGGCCGACGTCGGCCAGGACCTCGTCCGTGTCGTCGCTCATGACGGATATTGCAGTTTCGGCAAACAGGTTTGTCAATACGGCAGTGGTGGAGCGACCTTCGGGGGTGGAGGTGGTCACCATGACCGAGACACACACCGGGACCTACGAAGTGGTCGTCATCGGCGGCGGCGCGGCCGGACTCTCCGCCGCGCTGGTCCTGGGCCGGTCCCGGCGCCGCACGCTGGTCGTCGACGCGGGCGAGCCGCGCAACGCGCCCGCCGCGCACATGCAGGGCTATCTGACCCGGGACGGCATGTCGCCCGCCGAGTTCCTGGCCCTGGGCCGCGAGGAGATCGCGCGCTACGGCGTCGAGCTGGTCCAGGACCGGGTGGTGGACGTGACCAGCGGCTTCGCGGTCACCCTGGCCGGCGGGGAGACCGTCCGGGCCCGGCGGCTCGTCATCGCCACCGGTCTCAAGGACGAGCTGCCGGCCGTCCCCGGAGTCGCCGAGCGCTTCGGCCGGGATGTGATCCACTGCCCGTACTGCCACGGCTGGGAGGTCCGCGACCAGGCCTTCGGCGTGCTCGCGACGACGCCGTTGAGCGTGCACCAGGCGCTGATGGTCTCGCAGTGGTCCAAGGACGTGACCCTGTTCCTGCACACGGTCGCCGAGTCCGGGCTGACGGACGACGACCTGCGCAGACTGGCCGCGGCCGGGGTCGCCGTGGTCCCCGGCGAGGTCGCGGAGCTCGTCGTCGAGGACGACAGACTCACCGGTGTCCGCCTGGCGGACGGCACCACGCACCCCCGCGACGCCGTGTTCGTCGCGCCCCGTCCGATCCCGGGGACCGGCCTCCTGGAGAAGCTGGGCGCCGAAATGCAGGAGACCCCGTTCGGCGCGTACCCGGTGGTCGACGAGACGGGCCTGACCACCGTGCCGGGCGTCTGGACGGCGGGCAACGCGATGGGCTTCGCGGAGCAGGTCGTGAACGCGGCGGCAAGCGGCTACCGGGCCGGGGCCACGATCAACGGGGAACTACTCATGACCGACCTCGACACCGCCCCCTAGGGGCGCGGGGAACTGCGCGACCAGCCACAACGCACCCGCAGACGAAAAGCGACCGTTCGTCGGCGTGAAAAACAGCGGAGCGCGCCGCACGATGGCTGCATGCTGCTGACCCGGCTCGCGCATGTGTCCCAGGAGGTCGCCGCCACCTCGGCGCGGTCCCGGAAGATCGCCCTGCTCGCGGAGCTCTTCCGGGACGCGGAGGCCGACGACGTCCCGATCGTCATCCCGTACCTGGCGGGCCGCCTGCCACAGGGCCGACTCGGCGTCGGCTGGAAGGTGCTCAGCCAGCCGGTCGCACCGGCCCCGGAACCCACGCTCACCGTGCGCGAGGTGGACGCCCGCCTCACCGCTCTCGGCAAGGTGTCGGGCGCCGGCTCGCAGGCCGAACGGGCGCGCCTGGTCGGCGAGTTGATGGGCGCGGCCACCGTCGACGAACAGCGCTTCCTGTTCGGTCTGATCACCGGCGAGGTCCGGCAGGGCGCGCTGGACGCGGTCGCCGTGGAGGGCCTGGCGGAGGCGACCGGCACCCCTCCGGGGGACGTACGGCGGGCGGTCATGCTGGCCGGTTCCCTCCAGACGGTGGCCGAGGCCCTGCTCGCCGAGGGCCCCGCCTCCCTCGACCGCTTCCGGCTGACCGTGGGCCGCCCGGTCCTGCCGATGCTCGCGCACACCGCCTCCTCGGTCGCGGAAGCCGTCGAGAAACTGGGCGAGTGCGCGGTCGAGGAGAAGCTCGACGGCATCCGCGTCCAGGTCCACCGCGACGGCGAGACCGTGCGGCTCTACACCCGCACCCTCGACGACATCACCGACCGCCTGCCCGAACTAACTGCCGCAGCAAGGGAGTTGAGAGGCGAGCGGTTCATCCTGGACGGCGAGGTCATCTCCTTCGACGAGGACGGGCGGCCCCGTTCCTTCCAGGAGACGGCGGGCCGGGTCGGCTCCCGGGTGGACGTGGCCACGGCCGCCGAGACCGTCCCCGTCTCCCCCGTGTTCTTCGACGCGCTGTCCGTCGACGGCCGCGACCTGCTGGACCTCCCCTTCGCCGAACGGCACGCGGAACTGGCCCAGTTGGTGCCGGAACCAATGCGCGTCCGCCGCACGCTCGTGTCCGGTCCGGAGGACATCCCCGCGGCGGAGGCCTTCCTCGCCGAGACCCTGAAGCGCGGCCACGAAGGAGTCGTCGTCAAAGGCCTCGACGCCCCCTACAGCGCCGGCCGCCGAGGCGCCTCCTGGCTGAAGGTGAAGCCCGTCCACACGCTCGACCTGGTCGTGCTGGCCGCCGAGTGGGGCCACGGCCGCCGCACCGGCAAGCTCTCCAACCTCCACCTCGGCGCCCGCAACCCCGACGGCTCCTTCGCGATGCTCGGCAAGACCTTCAAGGGCATGACCGACGCCGTGCTGACCTGGCAGACCGAGCGCCTCCAGGAGCTGGCCGTGGAGAGCGACGGCCACGTGGTGACCGTACGGCCCGAACTCGTCGTAGAGATCGCGTACGACGGTCTGCAGAAGTCCACGCGGTACCCGGCCGGTGTCACGCTTCGGTTCGCGCGGGTCGTGCGCTATCGGGAGGACAAGCGGGCGGAGGAGGCGGACACCGTGGAGACGCTGCTGGCCGCGCATCCGGAGGTGAAGCCGTGAGTGGGAAGCGCAGTGCTGGGTTGCTGCTGTTCCGGCACACCGATCGCGGTCTGGAGGTGTTGCTCGGGCATATGGGTGGGCCGTTCTTCGCGCGACGGGACGCGGGGGCGTGGAGTGTGCCCAAGGGCGAGTACGAGCCCGACGAGACGGCCTGGGACGCGGCCCGGCGCGAGTTCGAGGAGGAGCTGGGGCTCGCGCCGCCCGAGGGCGAGGCGATCGAGCTGGGCGAGGTACGGCAGACCAACGGGAAGGTCGTCACCGCGTGGGCGATCGAGGCAGATCTCGACCCGGCGGCGATGGTGCCCGGCACGTTCCGGATGGAGTGGCCGCCGAAGTCCGGGCAGGTCCAGGAGTTCCCCGAGCTGGACCGGGTCGAGTGGATGGGCCTCGAACGGGCGCGAGCCGTCGTCGTCAAGGCGCAGGCCACGTTTCTCGACCGGCTGGCGGAGCACTCGGGCTGAAGGACCGCGTACGCGTTGCGGTCACCCGCAGCACGCGGGAAGGTCAAAGCACAGCCTGCTCCAGGAGGTCAGCCATGCCCATCGCGACGGTCAACCCGGCCAACGGCGAGACGCTCAAGACGTACGAGGCCATGGGCGACGAGGAGATCGAGCGGCGGCTCCAGCTCGCGGAGGCCACGTTCCGCACCTACCGGACGTCCTCCTTCGCCGAGCGCGCCCGGCTCATGCACCGGGCCGCCGATCTGCTCGACGAGGACCAGCAGGACATCGGCCGGATCATGACCACCGAGATGGGCAAGCCGGTCAAGCAGGCCCGCGCGGAGGCCGCCAAGTGCGCGAAGTCGATGCGCTGGTACGCCGACCACGCCGAGGGTCTCCTCGCCGACGAGGAGCCCGACGCGGCGGACGTCAAGGACTCCGGCGCCTCCCGGGCCCTGGTGCGCTACCGGCCGCTCGGCCCGGTGCTCGCCGTGATGCCGTGGAACTTCCCGCTCTGGCAGGTCGTCCGCTTCGCCGCGCCCGCGCTGATGGCGGGCAACGTAGGCCTCCTCAAGCACGCCTCGAACGTCCCGCAGACCGCCCTCTACCTGGAGGACCTGTTCCACCGCGCGGGCTTCCCCGAAGGCGCCTTCCAGACCCTCCTGATCGGCTCCGGCGCGGTCGAGGAGATCCTGCGCGACGAGCGCGTGAAGGCGGCCACCCTCACCGGCAGCGAACCCGCCGGACGGGCGGTCGCCTCCGTCGCCGGGGACATGGTCAAGAAAACGGTCCTCGAACTGGGCGGCAGCGACCCGTACGTCGTCATGCCGTCCGCCGACATCGACCGGGCCGCGAGGATCGCGGTGACGGCACGCGTGCAGAACAACGGGCAGTCGTGCATCGCCGCCAAGCGGTTCATCGTGCACACGGACGTCTTCGACGCCTTCGCCGAACGGTTCGTGGCCGGCATGAAGGCGCTCACTGTCGGTGATCCGCTGGCGGAGGAGACCGAGGTCGGACCGCTCGCGAGCGAACAGGGGCGCGAGGACCTGGAGGAACTCGTCGACGACGCCGTGGAGAGCGGCGCGACCGTGCTGTGCGGCGGGGAGCGACCCGACGGGGACGGCTGGTACTACCCGCCGACCGTCCTCGCCGACATCACCCGCGAGATGCGCGTCCACCGCGAGGAGACGTTCGGGCCCGTCGCCACGCTGTACCGCGTCGCCGACCTCGACGAGGCCGTCCTCCTCGCCAACGACACACCGTTCGGGCTGAGTTCCAACGTGTGGACGCGCGACGAGGCCGAGGTCGACCGGTTCGTACGGGATCTGGAGGCCGGCGGGGTGTTCGTCAACGGGATGACCGCGTCCCATCCGGCGTTCCCGTTCGGCGGGGTGAAGCGGTCCGGGTACGGGCGGGAGCTGTCGGGGCACGGAATCCGGGAGTTCTGCAACATCACCACGGTATGGCACGGAGCGTGAGCGTTCCGCGGCTACGATCCCCTGTGTGAACCGCGAAGTGACTCTGCCTCTGATCGTCGACGACCGCGGGACCTTGCAGGTGGCTGCCGCCGATGTGAGCAAGCTTCTCCGTACCGTGGGCGGGAGGTGGCTGCACCTTGTCGAGGCTGGAGAAGACGGGCTTGACGAGGACACTGTGGCTGCCCTGACGATCGAGCTTGCGAAGTTGGCTGATCGGATTGACGTGGCTTGCATCGCCCATAGCAGTGGGGGTTCCGGCTGACGGCGGGTGCGGGTGCGTTGTGGCTGGGCGCGCAGTTCCCCGCGCCCCTAGGGAGTTGCGCCTAGCGTGGTCCAGAACATCCCCTCGTAGTGCCTGAGCAAGGTGCTGTAGGTGTTCACAAACCCCTTGTTCGACCCACTCACCCTCAATGCCTTCTCGTCCAATTCCGGCGACGGTTCCGCGAAGAAATCGAAGAAGCCGCAGGCCTCGTCAGTGAAGCCGTACTGGGATCGCAGCGCGCCGGCGATCGTCGCGCAATAGCCGCCCCATTCCGCGAAGTTGGACGTCAACGCGCTTACTACGTCCGTCGGTTCGGCGTTCAGGGCCAGCCACGCCACGTATGCCGGGTACGCCTGGCAGCCCGGCAGCGGCTCGTACGTGCGCAACCGTGCCTCGTCCACCCCGCAGGCCTCCGCGAAGGCGATGAGCCGCTCCCCTGCCATCGCCTCCCCCGCCGCCAGGAACTCGAAGAAGTCGGCCGCCTCCGGGGTGGCCGTTTCGCGTTGCGCCAGATGCAGGAAGGCGCGGCGGTCGGCGGGGATCACGCGGTGCTGTTCCAGGGCCAGGGTTGCGAGGGTTTCGATGGGCGCCGTGCCGGTCGCGATCCGGGCTACCAGAGGGTTCGTGGTCATCGCGTCCTTCTTCGGGCGGGGTCCGGATACTGATCCGACCTTTACACAGGGTCCCTGAATTGGAGTAGTCCACCGAGAGATCGTCGCCCTCAAGGGTGATCGTGGGTGCACCACCCTCTGAGGTGAACCACCTTCTGACCGGCGGGCGAAGGCCTTCCGGAAGGCGAAAGCAGGGACGGTTCATGGCGACTTTGTGCAAGCCCTCGGTGTCGGTTCCCGAGCACGTGATCACGATGGAGGAGACGCTGGAGCTGGCGCGCTCCCGTCACGCGGACCACCCCAACCTGCCGCTGGCCCTCCGGCTGATCGAGAACACCGGTGTGCGCACCCGGCACATCGTGCAGCCCATCGAGGAGACCCTCAAGCACCCCGGGTTCGAGGACCGCAACAAGATCTACACGGCCGAGGCGAAGGCCCGCGTCCCGTCGGTCGTGCAGCGGGCGCTCGACGAGGCGGAACTCCTCACCACCGACATCGACGTGATCATCTACGTCTCGTGCACGGGCTTCATGATGCCCTCGCTCACGGCCTGGCTGATCAACGAGATGGCCTTCGAGTCCACCACCCGCCAGATCCCGATCGCCCAGCTCGGCTGCGCGGCCGGCGGTGCGGCGATCAACCGGGCGCACGACTTCTGCACGGCGTACCCGGACGCCAACGCGCTCATCGTGGCCTGCGAGTTCTGCTCGCTGTGCTACCAGCCGACCGACCTCGGCATCGGCTCGCTGCTCTCCAACGGGCTCTTCGGCGACGGCATCGCCGCGGCCGTGGTGCGCGGGCGGGGCGGGACGGGCATCCAGCTCGAGCGCAACGGGTCGTACCTGATCCCCAAGACCGAAGAGTGGATCATGTACGACGTCCGGGCCACCGGGTTCCACTTCCTGCTGGACAAGCGGGTGCCGGCCACCATGGAGCCCCTCGCACCGGCGCTCCAGGACCTCGCGGGACTGCACGGCTGGGACGCGGCCGACCTGGACTTCTACATAGTCCACGCGGGCGGGCCCCGAATACTCGACGACCTGAGCAAGTTCCTCCAGGTCGACCCGCACGCGTTCCGGTTCAGCCGGGCCACCCTCACCGAGTACGGAAACATCGCCAGCGCCGTCGTCCTGGACGCGCTGCGCCGGCTCTTCGACGAGGGCGGCGCCGAACACCGGGCGCGCGGACTGCTCGCCGGGTTCGGACCCGGCATCACCGCCGAGATGGCCCTGGGCCGCTGGCACAACGACAACCGAGAGACGGCTTGAGTACGGCATGACTGAAGAGACGCTCACCGAGACCCTGCCCCCGGTCAGGCCGTGGCCGGCCCTGGACCTGACCGGGGTGGACTTCGACCCCGTCCTCGCCAAGCTGATGCGGGAGGGTCCGGTCAACCGGATCAAGCTGCCCAACGGCGAGGGCTGGGCGTGGCTGGTCACCCGGCACGACGACGTGCGGATGGTCACCAACGACCCCCGGTTCAGCCGCGAGGCGGTGATGGACCAGCCGGTGACCCGGCTCGCCCCGCACTTCATCCCGGCCCGTGGCGCGGTCGGGTTCCTCGACCCGCCGGACCACACGCGGCTACGACGCTCGGTCGCCCCGGCGTTCACGGCGCGCGGGGTGGAGCGGGTGCGGGAGCAGTCCCGGCTGCTGCTCGACGAGTTGGTCGACGAGCTGCTCCAGGACGGACCGCCCACCGATCTCACCGAGACCGTGCTGAGCCCGTTCCCGATCGCGGTGATCTGCGAGCTGATGGGTGTGCCGCCGGCCGACCGGCACGGCATGCACACCTGGACCCAGCTCATCCTGTCCTCCTCGCACGGCGCCGAGGTCAGCGAGCAGGCCAAGCAGGAGATGGGCGCCTACTTCGGCGATCTCATCGGCCTGCGGGAGGGCAGTGACGGCGAGGACGTCGCCTCGCTGCTCGGTGCCGCCGTGGGCCGGGAGGAGATGACCCTGGAGGAGGCGGTCGGGCTCGCGGTGCTGCTGCAGATCGGCGGCGAGGCGGTCACCAACAACAGCGGGCAGATGTTCTATCTGCTGCTGACCCGCCCCGATCTCGTCGAACGGCTGCGCGCCGAGCCGGAGTCGAGGCCCCAGGCCATCGACGAACTGCTGCGCTACATCCCGCACCGCAACGCGGTCGGGCTGTCCCGGATCGCCATGGAGGACGTGGAGATCCGCGGGGTCCGGATGCGGGCGGGCGATCCGGTGTACGTGTCGTACCTGGCCGCCAACCGTGACCCGGACGTCTTCCCCGACCCCGAGAAGATCGACTTCTCGCGCAGCCCGAACCCGCACGTCTCCTTCGGCTTCGGCCCGCACTTCTGTCCCGGCAACATGCTGGCGCGGATGGAGTCCGAGCTGCTGGTGGACGCGCTGCTCGACCGGCTGCCGGGGCTGCGGCTGGCGGTGCCGGCCGATCAAGTGCCGTTCAAGAAGGGCGCGTTGATCCGCGGTCCCGAGGCACTGCCTGTGACGTGGTGAGGTGCCGATGACGGCGACGGAGGGGCTGCTCGTGCCGCCGGGGCACGGCCGGATCGTACAGACACCCGCGCAGCACGTGACGTTCAAGGTGACCGGCTCGCACTCGCGGACGGCGTCCACCTTCGAGGTGGTGGTGCCGCCGGGGTTCGACGTCGGGGCCCATGTCCACACGCGCAGCGAGGAGTTGTTCTACGTGCTCGAAGGCGAGCTGGACGTGCTCGCCTTCGAGCCGCGCATCCGGACACCGGACAACTGGCAGCGCTGGGAGTCCAGTTCGGGCACCCGGGTGGTACGGGCGACACCGGGCACGGTGATCGTCGTACCGCCCGGTTGTCCGCACGCGTTCGCCAACCCCACGGAGACGCCCGCGAAGATGTTCTTCCAGGCGTCTCCGCCGCCGGATCACGAGCGGTATTTCGAGGAGCTGTTGGAGATCCTCGGGGGTGGGGGGCCGCCGGATCATGCGGCTATCGAGGAGCTGCGGGCGCGTTATGACATCGAGCAGTTGACGCCGCTCAAACACCGGTAGATCGCGTAGTTCGTTGGCTGCGGGCCGGTGGGGGCTGAGCGCGCAGTTCCCCGCGCCCCTGAAACGCACGCCGGTTTTTAGGGGCGCGGGGAACTGCACGGCCGGCCCCCACCGGCCCTCAGATATCGACTCAGCGAATCGACATTCCCGACAGCGTCCGCGCGATCACCAGCCGCTGGATCTCACTCGTGCCCTCGAAGATCGTGTAGATCGCCGCATCCCGATGCATCCGCTCAACCGGATACTCACGCGTGTACCCGTTTCCACCGAGAATCTGGATCGCCTGCGCGGTCACCTTCTTCGCCGTCTCGCTGGCGAAGAGCTTCGACATCGACCCCTCGGCCGCCGTGAACTGCTTGCCGTTGACCGCCATCCACGACGCCCGCCACACCAGCAGCCGCGCCGCGTCGATGGACGTACGCATGTCGGCGATCTGGAAGGCGACACCCTGGTTGTCGATGATCGGGCGGCCGAACTGCTCGCGGGTCTTCGCGTAGTCGAGGGCGACCTCGTACGCGGCGCGGGCCGTGCCCACGGCCATGGCGCCGACCGCCGGGCGGGACGCCTCGAACGTGGCCATCGCCGCGTTCTTCACCCGCTCGCCGCCGCCGGCCTTCGCGCGCTCACGGGCGCGGGCGAGGCGCTCGTCCAGCTTCTCCTTGCCGCCGAGGAGGCAGGAACCGGGGACGCGGGCGTTCTCCAGGACGACCTCGGCGGTGTGCGAGGCGCGGATGCCGTGCTTCTTGAACTTCTGCCCCTGGGACAGACCCGGCGTGCCGGCCGGGACGATGAACGAGGCGTGGCCCTTGGAGCCGAGGTCCGCGTCGACGACCGCGACGACGACGTGGACATTGGCGATACCGCCGTTGGTCGCCCAGGTCTTGGTGCCGTTGAGGATCCACTCGTCCTTGGCCTCGTCGTAGACGGCACGCGTGCGCATGGAGGCCACGTCGGAACCGGCGTCGGGCTCGGAGGAGCAGAAGGCGGCGACCTTGACGTCGTTGGCGTCGCCGTACATCTGGGGGATCCAGGTGCCGATCTGCTCCTCGGTGCCGTTGGCGAGGACGCCGACGGCGGCCAGGCCGGTGCCGACTATGGAGAGGGCTATGCCCGCGTCGCCCCAGAACAGTTCCTCCATGGCCATCGGGATGCCGAGGCCGGTGGGGTCGAAGTACTGCTGGGCGTAGAAGTCCAGGGAGTAGATGCCGACCTTCGCGGCCTCCTGGATGACCGGCCAGGGAGTCTCCTCACGCTCGTCCCATTCGGCGGCGGCGGGGCGGATGACATCGGCGGCGAAGCCGTGCAGCCAGTCCCGCACCTCCTTCTGTTCGTCGTTGAGTTCCATGGTGAACTCGGCCATGACTCCTCCAGCAGCGCACTAGCATGTTACTTGCGGTAACGACAGAGTCTGTTACCGACGGGTAGGAAAAGTCAACTCCCGATGACGTCTCGGCAGCCCGTTCGAGGTGTGTGGCACGTTGAGTGTTAGTTTGCGCAGGCGTTACCGATTCAGCACGGGTGGGGAGAGACCATGGACACCACGCAGCGGACCGATCAACAGCGGTCCGCCGACCGCCGACGGCGCGAGCTGTTGGAGGCCGCGGACAGAGTGGTGCTGCGTGACGGCCCACAGGCGTCGATGAACGCGATCGCCGCGGAGGCCGGCATCACCAAGCCGATCCTGTACCGGCACTTCGGTGACAAGGGCGGACTGTACGCGGCCCTCGCCAAGCGGCACACGGACGCGCTGCTGTCCTCCCTGCGGGCCGCGCTGGACGCGCCCGCGGAGCGGCGGGAGCGGGTCGAGGCGACGCTCGACACGTACCTCGCCGCGATCGAGGCGCTGCCTCAGGTGTACCGGTTCCTGATGCATCCCGTCGAGGGTGGGCAGACCGCGGACCAGGGGTTCGACACGGGGAATCACTCCGTTCCGCTACTTCGGCGGATGGGGGAGGAACTGGCTCAGGTCATCGAGGAGCGGGTGGATCTCGGGCCCAACAGTCAGCAGTTGGCTCGGGTGTGGGGGCATGGGATTGTCGGGATGATGCACGCTGCCGGGGACTGGTGGTTGGGGGAACGGCCTTGTTCTCGGGCTGAGTTGGTGCGGAGTTTGGCTGATCTGTTGTGGGGGCGGTTGGCTGCCGCCGGGGACAAGGTTGGTGGGCCGGGGTTCTAGGGGGTTGTGTTTCGGGTGCGGGCCGGTGGGGGCTGGTCGCGCAGTTCCCCGCGCCCCTAAAAAAACCTAAGCCTGCCGCGACCATGAAGCTCGGGCCGCTTGTCGCATCAAGCGGCTGCGGCGCCAGCCCGTCACGCGGTCCGCGTACACCTTGCCCTCCAGGTGGTCGCACTCGTGCTGCAGGCATCTCGCGAACCAACCCGTCCCGTGCACGGTGATCGGCTCCCCGGTCACCGTGAAACCCTCCACCACCGCGTGGTCGTAGCGATCCGTCCCCGCCTCCAAGCCCGGCAGGGAGAGGCAGCCCTCAGGGCCACGCAGCACCAGCCCGTCCGCCTCGACGAGACGTGGGTTGACCACATGACCCAGGTGGCGGACCTCCTCGTCGTCGGGGCAGTCGTAGACGAACACCCGCAAGGATTCGCCGACTTGGTTCGCCGCGAGGCCCACGCCCTGGGCCGCGTACATCGTCGCGAACAAGTCCTCTACGAGGCGGGCGAGTTCGGGGCCGAAGTTCGTGACCTCCTCGCACGGGGCATGCAGGAGGGGGTCGCCGAGCAGGGTGAGGGGACGGACTCGCCCGTGGGCGCCCGGGATGGAGCCGTATCGCATGGGCGCAAGGGTACGGTTCTCTACGGCGCACGCCCGCCGCGAGGCGTTCGCGGTGCCGCGGTTCGGGCACTGATAAGGATCTCGATAGGCTGAGGTCCACACCACGTTGCCGGAGGCAGAGGCGCGGCGCGTACGCAAGGAGGATCGAGAACTGATGGCAGGCAACTCGGACCCGCTCACGCCGCGGGCCAAGCTCGCCGTGACGGCGGGCAAGGCGGTCGCGGCGGCATCGCGTGCCGCGGGGCGGGGCAGCGGATCGGTGATCGGCGGCCGAGTGGCACTCAAACTCGACCCCGACCTCCTCGCCCGGCTCGCGCAGAGCCTGGATGTGACCCTGGTCTCGGCCACCAACGGCAAGACCACGACCACGCGGCTGATCGCCGAGGCGCTCGGGGCCGCCGGGCCCGTCGTGTCGAACGCGCTCGGTGCCAATATGCCCGCCGGTATCACCTCGGCGCTGGCCGGTGGCTCGGACGCCAAGTTCGGGGTCATCGAGGTCGACGAGAAGTACCTCGCCGGCGTCGCCCGGGACACCGACCCCAAGTGCATCGCGCTGCTCAACCTCTCCCGCGACCAGCTGGACCGCGCGGCCGAGACCCGCATGCTCGCGGAGGCCTGGCGTGAGGGGCTCGCCGGTTCTAAGGCCGTCGTCGTCGCCAACGCCGACGATCCGCTGGTCGTGTGGGCCGCGTCCTCCTCCCCCAACGTGATCTGGGTCGCCGCCGGGCAGATGTGGAAGGACGACGCCTGGTCGTGTCCTTCGTGCGGTGGCGTGATGCAGCGGCCCGGTGACGACTGGTTCTGCGGTGAGTGCGGGTTCCGCCGTCCTACGCCGAGTTGGGCGCTCTCCGGGGACCATGTGCTCGATCCGCACGGGTCCGCCTGGCCGATCCACCTCCAGCTCCCGGGGCGCGCCAACAAGGCCAACGCCGCGTCCTCCGCCGCCGTCGCCGCCGTGTTCGGGGTGCCGCCGCAGGTCGCCCTGGAGCGCATGTACCGCGTGCAGGCCGTCGCGGGGCGCTATGACGTCGTCCAGTTCATGCAGCGCGACCTGCGGCTGCTGCTGGCGAAGAACCCGGCGGGCTGGCTCGAAACGTTCAGCCTGATCGATCCGCCGCCGACCCCGGTGATCCTCTCGGTGAACGCGCGCGGCGCCGACGGCACCGACACCTCCTGGCTGTGGGACGTCGACTACACGCGACTGACCGGCCACCCCATCTTCGTCATCGGCGACCGCAAGCTGGACCTCGCGGTCCGACTGGAAGTGGCCAACCAGCACTTCCAGGTCTGCGACAACCTCGACCAGGCCGTGCAGCAGGCCCCGCCCGGCCGCATCGAGGTCATCGCGAACTACACCGCGTTCCAGGACCTGCGCCGCCGCGTCGGCAACTGAGACTCAGAGGACGAATTGACCATGAGCGACAACCAGCTGCGTCTGGTGTGGATCTACCCGGACCTGCTGAGCACCTACGGCGACCAGGGCAACGCCCTGGTCGTGGAACGCCGGGCACGGCAGCGCGGCCTCGACGTGGCCCGGCTGGACGTGCGCAGCGACCAGCCGATCCCGACCTCGGGCGACATCTACCTCATCGGCGGCGGTGAGGACCGCCCGCAGCGGCTCGCGGCCGAGCGGCTGCGCCGGGACGGCGGCCTGCACCGGGCGATCGGCAACGGCGCGATCGTCTTCTCGGTGTGCGCCGGCTACCAGATCCTCGGCCACGAGTTCATCAACGACCTCGGCCAGCGCGAGCCCGGCCTCGGCCTGCTCGACGTGGTGTCGGTGCGCGGCGAGGGCGAGCGCTGCGTCGGCGACGTCCTCGGGGACATCGACCCGCGCCTGGGCCTGCCCCCGCTGACCGGTTTCGAGAACCACCAGGGCGTCACCCATCTCGGCCCCTCCGCGCGCCCGTTCGCGCAGGTGCGGCTCGGCAAGGGCAACGGCACGGGCGACGGCACCGAGGGCGCGTACAACGACACGGTGTTCGGTACGTACATGCACGGGCCCGTGCTCGCCCGCAACCCGCTGATCGCGGACCTGCTGCTGAAGCTGGCCCTCGACGTCAACGCGCTGCCGCCGATCGACGACCGCTGGTACGAGGCGCTCCGCAACGAGCGCATCGCCGCAGCTCAGCAGCCCGCGTAAGCGACGCGTACACCTGGGCTTCGGACGTCGGCAACCAGCCCGTCTGACGGCTCGTCCGCGCAGGTGAGCGGGGTCGTCCAGCAGGCGGACGCACGCTACGACCCCGCCCCCTCCTGCCGTTAGGGTGGCGGGGATCGTGCCGGACAAAGTGGTCCGGTCCCGCCCACGTTGAGAAGGTTCTTTCGGGCTATGCGCATTGGTGTGCTCACGTCCGGCGGCGACTGCCCCGGCCTGAACGCCGTCATCCGGTCCGTCGTGCACCGCGCCGTCGTGGACCACGGCGACGAGGTCATCGGCTTCCGGGACGGCTGGAAGGGCCTCCTGGAGTGCGACTACCTCAAGCTCGACCTCGACGCGGTGAGCGGCATCCTCGCTCGCGGCGGCACCATCCTCGGTTCCTCCCGGGTCCAGCCCTCCCATCTCCGTGACGGCGTGGAGCGGGCCCGGGGCCATGTCGAGGAACTCGGCCTCGACGCGATCATCCCGATAGGCGGCGAGGGCACGCTCAAGGCCGCCAAGCTGATGTACGACGCCGGGCTCCCGATCGTCGGCGTCCCCAAGACCATCGACAACGACATCGCCGTCACTGACGTCACCTTCGGCTTCGACACGGCCGTCGGTGTCGCGACCGAGGCGCTCGACCGGCTCAAGACCACCGCCGAGTCCCACCAGCGCGTCCTCGTCGTCGAGGTCATGGGCCGGCACACCGGCTGGATCGCGCTGCACTCCGGCATGGCGGCCGGCGCGCACGCCATCGTCGTACCCGAACGCCCCTTCGACATCGAGGAGTTGGCCGCGCGCGTCGGCGAACGCTTCGAGGCGGGCAAGCGGTTCGCGATCGTGGTGGCCGCGGAGGGCGCGAAGCCTCGCGCGGGCTCCATGGAGTTCGACGAGGGCAAGAAGGACGTCTACGGCCATGAGCGCTTCGCGGGGATCGCGCGGCAGCTGTCCCTCGAACTGGAGGAGCGGCTCGGCAAGGAGGCGCGGCCGGTGATCCTCGGGCATGTGCAGCGTGGGGGTACGCCTACCGCGTACGACCGTGTGCTGGCGACCCGGTTCGGGTGGCACGCGGTGGAGGCCGCGCACCGTGGGGAGTTCGGGAAGATGACCGCGCTTCAGGGGACCGACATCTTGATGGTGCCGTTGGCCGATGCGGTGGAGACGTTGAAGACCGTTCCCGCTGATCGGTATGAAGAGGCTGAGTGCGTGCTGTAGCTCGTACATGAACGAAACTGCCCCCGGTCATGATCGTGACCGGGGGCAGTTCTAGTCTGTGTCCGGACAGACTTGCACAACCCCCACGAATCAGGAGCCGTCCGATGGATCACGGCGGGCACGGCATGACCATGGATCTGCCGCCGTTCACGTTGGGGCGCGGGCTCGAATGGTCGGCCGACCCGTTCTTCCTCACCGCCTGCCTGCTGGGTCTGGGGCTGTACGCGTGGGGGGTCGTGCGGTTGCGGCGGCGCGGGGACTCCTGGCCCGTGGGGCGGACGATCTCGTACGTCATCGGTGTGCTGACCGTCGGGCTCGTGATGTGCACCAAGCTCAACGACTACGGCATGGTCATGTTCAGCGTGCACATGGTTCAGCACATGATCATCAGCATGCTGTCGCCGATCCTGCTGCTGCTCGGCGCCCCGGTCACGCTCGCACTCCGGGCGCTGCCGCCCGCGGCCAGGGGGCGCAAGGGGCCGCGCGAGCTGCTGTTGATGTTCCTGCACAGCCGGTACATGAAGATCATCACGCATCCCGCGTTCACGATCCCGCTGTTCATCGCGAGCCTGTACGCCCTGTACTTCACGCCGATCTTCGACTTCCTGATGGGCTCGAAGACCGGGCACATCGCGATGATGGTGCACTTCCTCGCCGTGGGCGTGGTGTTCTTCTGGCCGATCATGGGCGTGGACCCGGGGCCCAACCGGCCCGGCTATCTGATGCGGATGCTGGAGCTGTTCGCCGGGATGCCGTTCCACGCGTTCTTCGGCATCGCGCTGATGATGGCGTCGGAGCCGATGGTCGAGACGTTCAAGCACCCGCCCTCCTCGCTCGGCATCGACGCGCTCTCCGACCAGAACGCGGCCGGCGGTATCGCCTGGGCGTTCAGCGAGATCCCCTCCGTCCTGGTGCTGATCGCCCTGCTGTTCCAGTGGTACGGCTCGGAGCAGCGACAGGCCAAGCGGCAGGACCGGGCCGCCGACCGGGACGGCGACAAGGAACTCGAGGCGTACAACGCCTATTTGGCCTCATTGAACACACGAGGCAATTGAACGCACGCGGCTCACTGAACGGAAAATTCGTTCAGTAGCATAAAGCGCGATGGGGGAACCGCGACCGGGGGGAGCGGTAATGACATTTCGCGCGGTTGTGCAAAGGACCGGAATTGCGGTGATCCGCAGGATCGCCGTGCTGCTCGTCTGCGTCCTGGTCGTGAGTGGCTGCGGCGGGGGCGCACATACGTTCGTCGTAAAGGCGGTCGCGGCCGGAGTTCCGTCGCTCGCGCCTTTCTTCGACGAGAAACAGGGACTGGGCCACGACACCCAGGTCCGGTCGATGCCGGTGCGGGGCACCTTGCAGCAGGGGGACACGCCCGGACTGTACGGGGGCACCAGGCAGCCGACCATCTGTGACGTGGCGAAACTCAAGAGGTTCCTGACCGATCCCGCGAACCACCAGAAGGCGGTGGCGTGGTCGTCGGTGCTCGGTATCACCACGGACCAGATCCCGGGCTATCTCGACCGGCTCACACCCGTACTCCTGCGTCACGACACTCTCGTACAGAACCACGACTACAGAAAGGGAAAGGCCACGCCCTACAACTCCCTTCTGCAGGCGGGAATCGCGATTCTCGTCGACGAGCAGGGGGAACCCGCCGCGAAGTGCTCGTGCGGAAATCCGCTGCGCCCGTTCAAGGGCGACGCGGGGAGGATTTCCGTCAAGTTCGCGGACGGCAACAAGAAGTGGCAGGGATATGAGCCGTCCTCGGTGGTGGCCGTGCAGCCGGCGCCCCGGAAGATGGAGCGGCTCGCCCTCGTGGACGTCGACGATCCCGACGTCGGCATCACGCGTCCGGTCGGTACGACGGGTAAGCACGACAGCACCTTCGACGCCCGGCGGCAGCAGGCGGTGCCGAACGTCATGGGGGCGACGTTCGGGGAGGCGCGGCGGCAACTGGTGAGCAGTGGGCTGGCCGTCGGGTACGGCGGGAGCGCGGCGCCGTCCGACGACGCGCGGGTCACCGCGTCCGATCCGCCCGCCGGGACCGAGCTGGGGTTCGGGCAGTACGTGACGCTGACGGTGTCCGGCGGGACGAGCGGTGGAGCGACTAGGACGCCGTCCACTCCCCCGGCTCCGACGACCTCCGGACCGACGGTGGGCCCGCCGACCTCCACGGCACCGCCCTCCACGTCCCCTACAGCGCCGCCCACGACCTCCTCTCCGCCTGCCTCACCGCCCTCGTCGCCGCCTCCGTCCTCGCCCAAGAGCGAGCCGCCGCCGAGCAGTTCGCCGCCGAGCAGTTCTCCTACGACCGGTTCGCCCTCGGTGGTGACCAGTTCGCCCGTCACCAGCGTGCCGGCCACCACCAGCGCGGCGCCCGTGACAATTGTCCCCGTGACCAGTAGCGCGCCGGTCACCAGCAGCGCCCCTGTGACGAGCAGCGCGCCGGTCACGAGCGAACCGGTCACCAGAGACCCTGTGACCGGCACCCCCACCACGACCGAGACATGACGCGGAACCGGGAGGGGGACACCGGATGCCTCAGGGATCGCCGACGTCGGGCGTGGGCCGGGTCATCGCCGGCCGCTATCTCCTGCTGAACCGGCTGGGCAGTGGCGGTATGGGACATGTGTGGCTCGCACATGACCAGCGGCTGGCCTGCGAAGTCGCGCTCAAGGAGATCGTGTTCAGCAACCCGGCCTCCGCCGACGCCGAGCGGGAGGCCAGGGTCGCCCGCGCCCAGGCGGAGGCCCGGCACGCGGCGGGGCTGCGCGGCCACCCCCATGTGGTGACCGTCCATGACGTGCTGGAGCACGACGGGCTGCCGTGGATCGTCATGGAGTACGTGGCGGACGCCGTCGACCTGCGCGACCTGGTCGGCCGGCAGGGCCCGCTCGCCCCTGCGGAGTGCGCACGCATCGGACTCGCCGTGCTCGACGCGCTGACCGCCGGGCACGAGCGGGGCGTCATGCACCGGGACGTGAAACCCGCGAACATCCTGCTCGCCCCGGACCGCAACGGTTCGCCGTACGCGCGGGTCCTGCTCACCGACTACGGCATCTCGGTGCAGCCGGACGCCGGGGAGACGCGGTACACGCTGACGTCCGTGCTCGTCGGCACGGCGGGCTATCTGGCGCCGGAGCGGGCAACGGGCGGGCCGCCGACGGCCGCCGCCGACCTGTTCTCGCTGGGCTGCACGCTGTACCACGCCGTCGAGGGCCACGGCCCCTTCACCCGCGAGTCACCGCTCGCCGAGGTCACCGCGGTGGTCATGGAGGACCCGCTGCCACCGGCCCGCGCGGGCGCCCTGGCACCGGTGCTCCACGCGATGCTGGAGAAGGATCCGCTACGGCGGATCCCGGCGGCGGAGGCGGAGGCGGCGCTGTCGCGGATCGTGACGCCGCAGACCGAGGCGGAGGCGTACGCCCGGACGCAGACGGACCTGGGTTCGCCGTCGCCCTGGGAGGGCCTGGCCGTGCCCGTGGCCGTGCCGGTGCCGACGCAGGGCTCGCCGCCGTACGGATGGGTCCCAGCGCCCGGCAGGCGTCGGCGGGCCCGCCCCCGGCTGCTCCAGTCCGTCCTGGCGGGGCTGCTCGGGCTCGTTCTCGCCCTGGGCGGTGTCTGGTACGCGATGGCGCATCAGCCGCCCGGCAAGGACACCGACAGGAAGAGTCCGCCGTACGGCACGGCCGTCGGGCTCTCCGCGCCGCTCGAGGACGGCGACTGTGTCACCGCCGACTGGCCGGGCGGGCACCTCTTCCAGGGGACCCCGCGGCTCGCCGTGGACGCCGGCTGCCGGACGACCGTGCCGGACGGGCAGGTGATGGCGTTCGTGTCCACCGCGTCCGCGGGCGAGGCGCGGAAGGTCGGGGCGGACCGGTGCGCGCAGCGGACGCAGGAGATCCGGGAGAAGCTCGCGGACGTGCGGGGCTACGCCGTCGTACCGACCGACGCGGGTTTCGACGCGGCCGGTCGCCGCACCGCCTGCCTGGTGCTGGGCGCGCACGGGCCGGTCTACGGGCCGCTCGGCAGCCATCGCGCCCTCGGTTCGGCGTTCGCGGACACGTCGACCATGCAGAAGCGGGACTGTCTGGACGTGCCCTCGAACCGGGCGGCGAGCCTGGTCTCCTGCGCCGGCAAGCACGATCAGGTAGTGGTCGGGTTCACCCGGTTGGGCGCGGACGTCACGCTGGCCCAGGCGCGTACGCGGTCGGACGCGGCGTGCGCGCGGGACGTCCCGCCGGCCGACTACGGCTTCGATCCCTCGGTCTACCAGGCCGCCTCCTGGACCAGTGAGGGACCGTGGAAGTCGGGCACTCATTTCGTCGTGTGCGCCGTGCGGAAGCAGAACGGAGGCACCATGGAGGGGGACGGACCATGAGGAGGGTGTCGCGATGCCCGGTTCCACGAAGACCATGGGGGTGATCACCGTCGGCGGGCTGGTGGTGGTGACGGCCTACACGGTGGCGCTCGGCAGCAACGGCTGGCTGTGGTTCGGCTGGGTCGTGCTGGGGCTCATCACCCTGGGGATGGTGGCCACGCGCAGCACCTGAGGGCTCATCACTGCTCGCTGCGGCGGCTCGCCGAGTGCACGCCCGGCTGGTACTTCGGCAACCGGGCGGTGATCTTCATGCCCGCTCCCACGGCGGTCTCGATGACGAGGCCGTAGTCGTCGCCGTAGACCTGGCGGAGCCGGTCGTCGACGTTGGACAGGCCGATGCCGCCCGAGGGGCTGACCTCGCCCGCCAGGATGCGGCGCAGCAGGTCGGGGTCCATGCCGGCGCCGTCGTCCTCGATGACGACGAGCGCCTCGGCGCCCGCGTCCTGCGCGGTGATGCTGATGCGGCTCTTGCCCGCGGCATTCACAGCCTTGCCCTCCAGGCCGTGTTTCACGGCGTTCTCCACGAGCGGTTGCAGGCACAGGAACGGGAGCGCGACCGGGAGCACCTCGGGGGCGATCTGGAGCGTGACCGAGAGGCGTTCGCCGAAGCGGGCCCTGACCAGTGCCAAGTAGTGGTCGATGGCGTGGAGTTCGTCCGCGAGGGTGGTGAAGTCGCCGTGCCTGCGGAACGAGTAGCGGGTGAAGTCGGCGAATTCGAGGAGCAGTTCGCGGGCGCGCTCGGGGTCGGTGCGGACGAACGAGGCGATCACCGCGAGCGAGTTGAAGATGAAGTGTGGGGAGATCTGGGCCCGAAGTGCCTTGATCTCGGCCTCGATCAGCCGGGTGCGGGACTGGTCCAGATCCGCCAACTCCAGTTGGACGGAGACCCAGCGCGCGACCTCTCCCGCGGCCCGCACAAGGACGGCGGACTCGCGCGGCGCGCAGGCGACCAGCGCGCCGTGGACCCGGTCGTCGACGGTGAGCGGGGCGACCACCGCCCAGCGCAACGGGCAGTCCGGGGCATCGCAGTTGAGCCGGAACGCCTCGCCGCGACCGGTCTCCAGCGGGCCCGCGAGCCGCTCCATGATCTCGGCCCGGTGATGGTCACCGACGCCGTCCCACGCGAGGACCTGCTTCTGGTCGGTCAGACAGAGCGCGTCGGTACCGAGCAGGGTCCGCAGCCTACGGGCGGAACGGCGGGCCGTCTCCTCGGTGAGGCCCCCGCGCAGCGGCGGCGCGGCGAGCGAGGCGGTGTGCAGCGTCTGAAAGGTGGCGTGCTCGACGGGGGTACCGAGCCCGCCGAGACTCTCGGGCCGCGCGGTACGCCGCCCGAGCCAGAACCCGGCGGCGAGCAGCGGGAGTACGGCGACACAGAGACCGGCGAGGAATCCGCTCATGGGCCCACATCCGCGCTGCGGGACGCCATGGTGTGGGGCGCTGACATGTGCCGCGCTGCCATGGGGGCGGCCGTCATGTGGAACGCGGCCACGTGCCGCGTCGCCGTGCCAGGCGCCGCCGCCACGTGGGGCATGGCCACATGGCGTGCCATCCTGTGCCGCGCTCTCACGCCTTCACCTCCGCCCGTAGTTCCTCCGGCAGGTGGAAGCGGGCCAGGATCGCCGCCGTGCCTGTGGGCACGCGGCCCGGGGTGGCCAGGGACACCAGGACCATGGTGAGGAAGCCCAGCGGTACCGACCAGAGGGCGGGCCAGGCGAGCAGGGCGTGCAGGGGGCCGGTGCCGGGGAAGCCTGCCATGGTCGCGGCCACCGCGACGAACGCCGAGCCGCCGCCGACCAGCATTCCGGCCGCCGCGCCGGGTGGGGTGAGCCGGGTCCACCAGATGCCGAGGACCAGCAACGGGCAGAAGGAGGAGGCCGATACGGCGAACGCGAGGCCCACCGCGTCGGCGACGGGCAGCCCGCCGACCACGACGCTCGCTACTAACGGGACGACCATGGCGAGGACCGTGCCGAGCCTGAAGTGCCGTACCCCGCGCGACGGGAGGACGTCCTGGGTGAGAACGCCCGCGACGGCCATGGTGAGTCCCGACGCGGTGGACAGGAACGCGGCGAAGGCGCCGCCCGCGACCAGCGCGCCGAGCAGATCGCCGCCGACGCCGCCGATCATGCGGTCGGGCAGCAGGAGTACGGCCGCGTCGGCGTCGCCGGTGATGGTGAGTTCGGGGGTGTAGAGGCGGCCGAGGGCGCCGTAGACAGGCGGGAGGAGGTAGAAGGCGCCGATGAGGCCGAGGACGGCGACCGTGGTGCGGCGGGCGGCGACGCCGTGCGGGCTGGTGTAGAAGCGGACGACGACGTGTGGCAGGCCCATGGTGCCGAGGAAGGTGGCGAGGATGAGGCCGTACGTGGCGTACAGCGGGCGTTCCTCGCGGCTGGCGGCCAAGGACGTCGACATGCCGCCGTTGGTGCCGCGGTCGGCGACCGGGACGGTGGCGCCCTTGGCGAAGGTGAGGCGGGTGCCGGCTCCGATGTGGTGGGTTCCGGTGGGGAGTTGGAGCCGCTCGGCACGGTGGCGCCGACCGTCGACCGTGCCGTTCACCGTGACGGTCAGGGGGTGGTCGAGTTTGAGGTCGAGGGTGTCGTCGACGCGGACGACGCGCTGTTCGCGGAAGGCGGCCGGTTCCTCGAAGGCGTGCCGGGGCGCTCCGTCGCTCTGCCAGGCGAGGACCAGGAAGAGCGCGGGGACGAGCAGCGCGGTGAGCTTCAGCCAGTACTGGAAGGCCTGGACGAAGGTGATGCTGCGCATGCCACCCGCGGCGACGGTCGCGACGACCACGACCGCCACGATCAGCCCGCCGAGTGAATCGGGCGCCCCGGTAAGAACCGTCAACGTCAGCCCCGCGCCCTGGAGTTGAGGCAGGAGATACAGCCAGCCGACCCCGACGACGAACGCGCCCGCGAGCCGCCGTACCCCGTGCGAGGCGAGCCGGGCCTCGGCGAAGTCGGGGAGGGTGTAGGCGCCGGAGCGGCGCAGCGGCGCGGCGACGAAGAGCAGCAGGACCAGGTATCCGGCGGTGTAGCCGACGGGATACCAGAGCATGTCGGGGCCCTGGACGAGGACCAGTCCCGCGATGCCGAGGAATGAGGCGGCAGAGAGGTATTCGCCGCTGATGGCGGCTGCGTTGAGGCGGGGGCCGACGGTGCGGGAGGCGACGTAGAAGTCGGAGGTGGTGCGGGATATGCGCAGGCCGAAGGCGCCGACGAGGACGGTCGCCACGACGACGAGGGCGACCGCCGGTACCGCATAACTGGAGTTCATCGGTCCTCGACGAGGCGCACGAAGTCACGCTCGTTGCGTTCGGCGCGGCGCACGTACCAGAGGGCGAGCAGGACGAGCGGGGCGTAGAGGCAGAAGCCGAGGACCAGCCATTCGAGGCGGCGGGAGTCCGGGGTCGCCGCGAACACCAGGGGCAGCGGGCCGACGAGGAGGACGAGGACCGCAAACACCGTGAGGGCGGCACGGAGTTGGGTGCGCATGAGGGAGCGGACGTAGGTGTGGCCGAGGGTGGTCTGTTCGTCGATCTCGGTGCGGGGGCGGGAGTAGCCGGAGGCACGGCGGGTGCGGCGGGGCGGCCCGGTGACAACGACCCTGCGCTCGGTGGGTTCCTGAGGCACCGTCAGGACCTCCGCATCAGCAGGTCCCGCAGTTCGCGGGTGTGGCGGCGGCTGACCTGGAGTTCCTCGCCGCCGACCAGGACGCTCACCGTCCCTGCGTCCAGGCGGAGTTCGCCGATGTGGCGCAGGGCGACGAGATGGCGGCGGTGGATGCGGACGAAGCCGCGCGAGCGCCAGCGGTCCTCGAGGGTGGAGACCGGGATACGGACGAGGTGGCTGCCGCGGTCGGTGTGGAGGCGGGCGTAGTCGCCCTGGGCCTCGACGTGGGTGATGTCGTCGACGGCCACGAAGCGGGTGACACCGCCGAGTTCGACGGCGATGTGGTCGGGGTCGGGTTCGTGCACGGGTATCCGCGGTGCCGCGCCGCCGAGTTCGGCCGCCCGGCGCACCGCCTCGGCGAGCCGTTCCTTGCGGACGGGCTTCAGCACGTAGTCGACTGCCTTGAGATCGAAGGCCTGTACGGCGAAGTCCTCGTGCGCCGTGACGAACACGACGAGCGGCGGCTGCGCGAATCCGGTCAGCAGCCGTGCCAGGTCGAGCCCGTCGAGCCCGGGCATCTGGATGTCGAGGAAGACGACGTCGATGGCTTCGGGTCCGCCGGGGCCGGACTCCAGGGCGCGGTTGATGCGGCGCAGCGCCTCGGTCGCGTCGCCCGCGCCCTCCGCGCTGCCGATGCGTGGATCGGCGTTCAGCAGATAGAGCAGCTCCTCCAGTGAGGGGCGTTCGTCGTCGACGGCGAGGGCGCGCAGCATGAACGTGGAGTGTAGGAGGAATTCGTACGCCTGGACATGTACCCGGCGTGGACGTCCCCGCTGGATACAGTGCCGACATGAACAGCAGGACCACGCCGTTCGACGAGCTCGACCGGAAGATCATCAACGCGCTGATGGCGAACGCGAGGACCAGCTTCGCCGAGATCGGCGCGGCGATCGGGCTGTCCGCGACGGCCGTGAAGCGGCGGGTGGACCGGCTGCGGGAGACGGGTGTGATCACCGGGTTCACGGCGACCGTACGGCCGTCCGCGCTCGGGTGGCGCACGGAGGCGTACGTGGAGGTGTACTGCGAGGGCGCCGCGCCCCCCAGGCGGCTCGCGGAGGTGGTGCGCAACCATCCGGAGATCACCGCGGCGATGACGGTGACCGGCGGCGCGGACGCGCTGCTGCATGTGCGGGCGACCGATGTGGACCACTTCGAGGAGGTGCTGGAACGGATCCGGCAGGAGCCGTTCATCCGGAAGACGATCAGTGTGATGGTGCTGTCCCACCTCCTCCCGGAAAGCCCCGAAGCGGGTGCCACCCACCCCGCGCCGGGCGACGCATCAGACGTGCGCTGACCCCGTCCAAGACGCAGCATTCCTGCGCGGACACGCAGCCTTCATCGCTTGTCGCGCGTATTGGTCTCTTCCTACCTTGGTGTCAACCCCAGTCGACATCACAGGAAGCGGAGGAACCCCTCTGTGCCCGAGACCCGTGTGCGGCGCCGGCGGCGCTTTCTCGTCTGCGAACCCAGACACTTCGCCGTGCAGTACGCGATCAACCCCTGGATGCATCCCGACGCCCAGGTCGACGTCGATCTCGCCCAGGAGCAGTGGCGAACACTGATCGACACCTACCGCGAGCACGGCCACACCGTCGACACCGTGCCCCCGGCCCCCGGCCTCCCGGACATGGTGTTCGCCGCGAACTCGGCGGTCGTCGTCGACGGCCGCGTCTTCGGCTCCCTCTTCCACGCGCCCGAGCGGCGGCCCGAGTCCGACCACTACGACATGTGGTTCAAGGCGGCCGGCTACGACGTCTACCGCCCCGAGTCGGTGAGCGAGGGCGAGGGCGACCTGATCCCGACCGGCCGCTATCTGCTGGCCGGCACCGGGTTCCGTACGACCCGCGAGGCCCATCGCGAGGTGCAGGAGTTCTTCGGCGTCCCGGTGATCAGCCTGACGCTGGTGGACCCGTACTTCTACCACCTGGACACGGCGCTGTTCGTCCTCGACGAGGACAACATCTGCTACTACCCGGAGGCGTTCTCGCCGGGCAGCCGCGAGGTGCTCGCGCGGCTGTTCCCGGACGCGGTGCTCGCGACCCGTGAGGACGCGATGACGTTCGGCCTCAACTCCGTCTCCGACGGCCTGCACGTCTTCATCGCGCCCCAGGCCGAGGCTCTGGCCGCGCGTCTCGCCGAACGCGGCTACGTCCCCGTCCCCGTCGACCTGTCGGAGTTCCACAAAGCCGGCGGCGGCATCAAGTGCTGCACCCAGGAGATCCGCTCATGACCGCACCCGCCAGTGCCCGTACGTCCGCCGACCTCATCCGCGCCGAGGAGCCGGTCCTCGCGCACAACTACCACCCGCTGCCCGTGGTGGTCGCCCGTGCCGAGGGGACCTGGGTGGAGGACGTCGAGGGCCGCCGTTACCTCGACATGCTCGCCGGCTACTCGGCCCTCAACTTCGGCCACCGCCACCCCGTGCTGATCGACGCGGCCCACCGCCAGCTCGACCAGCTGACGCTCACCTCCCGCGCCTTCCACAACGACCGCCTCGCCGAATTCGCCGAACGGCTCGCGGAGTTGACCGGCCTCGACATGGTGCTGCCGATGAACACGGGCGCGGAGGCGGTCGAGAGCGGCATCAAGGTGGCCCGCAAGTGGGCCTACGACGTGAAGGGCGTCCCCGCCGACCGGGCCACCATCGTCGTCGCGGCGGAGAACTTCCACGGCCGTACGACGACGATCGTCAGCTTCTCCACCGACGAGTCGGCGCGGGCGGGCTTCGGTCCCTTCACGCCGGGCTTCCGGATCGTGCCGTACAACGACCTCGCGGCGCTGGAGGCGGCGGTCGACGAGACGACTGCGGCGGTGCTGATCGAGCCGATCCAGGGCGAGGCCGGGGTGATCATCCCGGACGCGGGCTATCTGGCCGGTGTCCGCGAACTCACCACCCGCAAGGGCTGCTTGTTCATCGCGGACGAGATCCAGTCGGGTCTCGGCCGCACCGGCCGCACCCTCGCCGTCGAGCACGAGGGCGTCGTCCCGGACGTACTGCTGCTCGGCAAGGCGCTGGGCGGTGGCATCGTGCCGGTGTCGGCGGTGGTCGCGCGGCGCGAGGTGCTGGGGGTGCTGCACCCGGGCGAGCACGGCTCGACGTTCGGCGGCAACCCGTTCGCCGCGGCGGTCGGCACGGCGGTCGTCGAACTGCTGGAGACCGGTGAATTCCAGCGCAGGGCGGCCGAGTTGGGCGTGGTCCTGCGGGACGGTCTGACCGAGCTGGTCGGCAAGGGTGTCGTCGGTTTCCGCTCCCGCGGCCTCTGGGCGGGTGTCGACGTCGACCCGGCGATCGGCACCAGCCGCGAGATCAGCGAACGCCTCATGCGCGAGGGCGTGTTGGCCAAGGACACCCACGGCTCCACGATCCGACTGGCCCCGCCGCTGACCATCACGGCGGACGAACTCCGGTCGGCCATGGGCGCGTTGGAGAGGGTGCTGACGCAAGGGGCGTGAGGTGACGGGTGGTTGGACCGGCGCGGGGAGTCGGTCCAACCACCGGTCCCGACCGCTGGCGGCCTCTGGGGGTGACGGTGTCGACCCGGGCCGTGCGCGCGAGCGGCCGCCCGGCAAGGTCACGGGCCTCGGCCGGGATCGCATGGACGCGCCCGACTCCCCCACAGAATCGGCTAGTTGTCCACCGCGGACCGCTCCGCCGAAGGACCGGCGTCCGCCAGGGCGGCCTGCGCCAGGAGACGGCGGGCCAGGTCGCGGGCCTCGGCCACCGTCAGTGAGGCCCAGAGGCCGGGTTCGCCCCGCACGACGGGACCCACGTCCAGGGTGACCCGGGTGATCGGCCGCTCCGGTAGCGCCAGCAGCAGCCGCTTCACCGCGACCTGCCGACCGCAGGTGGTCACCAACGGCGCTTCACCCGACGGCGGGAGCGACTCCTGCCCTGACCGAATCATCTCGTCCACGACCCTTCTCTGAATACCCGGCGAGGTATCAGGAGCAGCGCCGGACGGGCCCGGGTTGTTCCCGCGCACCGGCTCCGCCACCCGTGCGGACCGCCACCAGGAACAGCGAATCGTGTTCGGCCTCGGCCGGCAGCGGGGCGTCGCCGTCCCGCTGCTCCGCCGGGAACGATCCGGAATCCCCCGGCCCCGGGCGCGGGACCGTGTGATGGCGGCCGAGCGGTCCCGATCACGGCGACGGTCCCGGCCGGGCCGCGTCTGCGGGCGGGGCCGCAGTAGCCCACCGTGCAGCGCCGCGCAGCGGACCGTGGTGGTCACGGACCCCCGGGTGAACCCCGGGCGAATTCTCGCCCGCCCTCCGGTCAGGACAGGGTCAAGGGGCGCGGTGGGGGCCGTGACGCCCTCATAAGATCGCTGGTACCGCCATCTTTCGTACGACTCCCCCTGGAGGCCGGGCGTGCCCGGAACCGCGCGCGGCGCCGAAGCCGAACCTGAGACCGAGCCCGCTCCCGCCGCCGGACATCGCCGTACCGTCCTGCTCGCGGCCGGTGCCCTGGTCGCCGTCGCGGCCGTGGTGGCCGGTGTGCTGGCGGCCCGGGGATCCGGATCGGATGGGAAGGCGACCGCTGCCGCCGGCGGGCCGCCGCACACCACCGTCGAGGTCGCGACCTCGGGCTGCGGCAGTGGCTGGACGCATCCGCAAGCCGGACACCAGGTCTTCGAGCTGCACAACACGTCGAGCACGGCGGCCGAGGTGTATCTGACCGATCCGACGACCGGCGCGGTCTACGGCGAGGTCGAGGGGCTGGCACCGGGGACGGTGCGGCCGCTCGGGGTGACCCTGGGGAACGGTTCGTACGCCTTCAAGTGTCTGCCCGACGACGCCGACGCCGTGACCGGACCCACCGTGCGGATCACCGGGTCGAAGGTGAAGAGCGGACCGGCGGCCGTGCCGATCACCCAGCAGGAGCTGATCCCGCCCACGCTCGCCTATCAGAAGTGGATTCAGGGCCGGACCGTCGAACTGGCCCAGAAGACCGACGTGTTGAAGGCCGCCGTCGATCGCGGCGATCTCGCGGCGGCCCGCAAGGCCTGGCTGCCCGCGCATCTCGTCTACGAGCGGATGGGCGCCGCCTACGGCACGTTCGGCGACTCCGACGGAGCGATCAACGGCACCACGGCCGGACTGAACGGCGGGGTGCGCGACGCCGGGTTCACCGGGTTCCACCGGGTCGAGTACGGGCTGTGGCACGGCGAGTCGGCGAGCGCTCTGCGCGGACCGGCCGATCAACTCGCCAAGGACGTCCACGCGTTGGAGAGCAGCTGGCCCAGCCAGCGGATGGACCCGGCCGACACCGGGCTGCGCGCGCACGAAATCCTGGAGAACACCGTGCAGTTCGAGCTGACCGGCCGCACCGACTACGGCAGCGGCACCAACCTGGCCACCGCCCGCGCCAACCTCGGCGGCACCCGCGTACTGCTCGGATACCTGGCCCCGCTGTTGAAGACCCGGGACGCGGGCTACGGCGAACTCGGCGACTGGATGGACCGGGCGCAGCACACCCTGGACGGCTTCGACCACTCCGGGAAGTGGACGCCGCTGGCTCAACTCACCCGTCCGCAAAGGGAGAAGGTCGACTCCGACCTCGGCGGACTGGTGGAGCGGCTGGCCGACGTGGCCGCCCTCACGGACGTACGGAGGACCGCGTGAAGCGCGTGAACGAGGTGGGCCGCCGGGGATTCCTGGCGAGCGCGGCGGCCGTGGCCGGTGCCGGTCTGGTGGCCGCCGACCGGGGTACGGCGTCGGCCGCGGCTGATACGGCCGCGCGCGTGCCCTTCCACGGGCTCCACCAGGCGGGCATCATCACCCCCGCCCAGCGCGCGACAGCGTTCGTCTCCTTCGACACGACCGCCGAGAACCGGGCCGAACTCTCCGATCTACTGCGGACGTTGACCGACCGGGCGCGTTTCCTGACCTCCGGCGGCAGTCCGGAGGACCTGGGCATCACCGCGCCGCCCGCCGACTCCGGCACCCTGGGCCCGGACCTCCCGGCCGACCGGCTGAGCGTCACGGTCGGCGTCGGGGCCTCGCTCTTCGACGACCGCTACGGGCTCGCGAAGCGCGTGCCCCGCCGGCTGACCGCGATGCCCGCCTTCCCCGACGACGACCTCGACTCCGCCTGGTGTCACGGTGATCTGAGCGTGCAGTTCTGCGCCGACACCTCCGACACCGTGCTGCACGCCCTGCGCGATGTCGCCCGGCACACGCGTGGGGGCATGCAGGTGCGGTGGCGGACGGACGGTTTCATCAGCCCGCCGCGTCCCTCGGGCACCCCGCGCAACCACCTCGGTTTCAAGGACGGCATCGCCAACCCGGAGGTGACCGACGCCCGCGCGATGAACGACCTCGTATGGGTGGGGGCCGGCGGCGGCGAACCGGCGTGGACGACCGGCGGAAGCTATCAAGTCGTACGCCTGATAAGGATGTTGGTGGAGTTCTGGGACCGGGTCTCCATCACCGAGCAGGAGCGGATGTTCGGCCGCGCCCGGGACACCGGCGCCCCGCTGGACGGGCGGCACGAGAAGGACACGCCGAACTTCGCGCAGGACCCGCAGGGCGATGTGATCCCGCTGGACAGTCACATCCGGCTGGCAAATCCGCGCACCACGCAGAGTGCCGACCAGCGCATTCTGCGCCGGGGTTACAACTACGACCGGGGCATGGACAGCAACGGCAACCTCGACATGGGGCTGCTGTTCTGCTGCTACCAGCAGGACCTGGCCCGGCAGTTCGAGACCGTGCAGAAGCGGCTGGCCGGTGAACCGCTGGTCGACTACGTCTCGCCGTACGGCGGGGGCTACTTCTTCGCGCTGCCCGGGGTCCGCGACAGCGCCGACTGGCTGGGCCGCACCCTGCTGGCCTGAGAGCGGGGTCAAGAACAGGCCAACAGACCATGAGAAAGTCCTGACCGGGCGTTCGCTCTCGCGTCATTGCCGCTCCCCCGCCCCGCCGTCACCATTGCCGAGGCTACGGCCGTAGGCGTCACGGCCTTGGGTGGCGTGGCAGCGAGAACAGTGCTCCCGGAAGGCGAGACAGCATGATCGGCACAGGAAGAATTCCAGGCGCGCGGCGGGGCCTGACCCGCGTGGGCGCCCTGCTCGGCGCGGCGGCGCTGGCCACGGCGGGCGGGGTCGTCCCGGCGGCGGCGAACTCCGGCGGCCACCAGCCTTCCGGCAGCACCCGCACGGCCACCCCGATCAAGCATGTGGTGGTGCTCTACGACGAGAACATCTCGTTCGACCACTACTTCGCCACCTACCCGCAGGCCGCCAACACGGACGGCACGAAGTTCAAGGCGGCGGCGCACACGCCGAAGGCCGACAACCTGCTGAACGCCGGGCTGCTGAAGAAGAACCCGAACCTCTACACGCCCACCCGGCTGAGCAGTTCGCAGGTGATGACCTGCGACCAGAACCACTCCTACGGCCCCGAGCAGTACGCGGCCGACGGCGGCAAGGCGGACAAGTACGTCGAGAACACAGAGGTCAACAAGTGCACCGGCCTGTTCGGTGAACCCGGTCTGGTGATGGACTACTACGACGGCAACACCGTCACGGGCATGTGGAACTACGCCCAGCAGTTCGCGCTGAACGACCACTCCTTCAGCTCGACCTTCGGCCCCTCGACGCCCGGCGCCCTGAACCTGATATCGGGCCAGACGCACGGTGTGATCTCGGTCGACCCGGCCTCCGGCACCGAGAACCCGAAGCAGACGACGACTCCGGACTCGTACGCGGTGGTCTCCCCGAACGCCAAGGGTGTCGGCACGGTCGTCAACGACCCCGACCCGGCCTTCGACGACTGCTCGGACAAGGACCACACCTCGACCAGCGCGCTCGCGGTGATGCAGGGCAAGAACATCGGCGACCTGCTCAACAACAAGGGTGTGACCTGGGGCTGGTTCCAGGGCGGCTTCCGGCCCAGCACCGCGTGGGACGGCAAGAGCGGCGACTACGCCAAGTGCGGGGGCACCACGCACACCAACGTGGGCGGCGCGGCCTCCGAGGACTACAGCCCGCACCACTCGCCGTTCGAGTACTACAAGTCGACGTCGAACCCGCACCACCTGGCGCCGAAGTCGGTCGCCGAGATCGGCCACAACGGCCGGGCGAACCACAACTACGACCTGACGGACTTCGACGCGGCGCTGAAGGCGAACAACCTTCCCGCGGTGAGCTTCCTGAAGGCGGCCGAGTACCAGGACGGGCACGCCGGCTACTCGGACCCGGCCGACGAGCAGAACTTCCTGATCAAGGAGATCAACGCGATCCAGAAGTCGCCGGAGTGGAAGTCGACGGCGGTCGTCATCGCCTACGACGACTCCGACGGCTGGTACGACCACGTGACCTCCAAGGTGCTCAACGGCTCGACGGACTCCACGGTCGGCTCCAACGGCAAGGCCACCGACAGCCCGGCCTGCCAGGCCGGTCCGGCGGCGAAGGGCGGCTACGCGGACCGCTGCGGCCCGGGCACCCGGCAGCCGCTGCTGGTCATCTCGCCGTACAGCAAGGTCAACAAGATCGACCACACGCCCACCGAGCAGGCGTCGATCACGCAGTTCATCGAGGACAACTGGCACACCGGCCGGATCGGTGACTCGTCCTTCGACCAGCGGGCGGGCACCCTGGGCGGCATGTTCGACTTCAAGCACCCGAACGACAAGCAGGTGCTGCTGAACACGAACGGCTCCGTGCAGTCGGTCAAGCGGATCCCGCACTACTCCCAGACGTCGTCGACGGCCACCACGGCCCCGTACCCGGCGTACGTCCAGGACCTGAAGGCGCAGAACGTCGCCGCCAGCCAGGCCGCCTCCAACACGCCGGCGATCGCGATCGGCGCGGGTCTGGTCACCGCCGCGGGCGCGACCACCGCGTTCGCGCTGTACCGCCGCAGGGCGCGCACCGCGTCCGTGTAAGTCCCGCCGGACCGGCGGCAGTTCCGTCCCGAGGGCGGCGAGGAGCTCCTTCTCGCCGCCCTCGGCCGTGTCCGCGGCGCGCTGATCGCCACCGGTTCCACGCGGCGCCGCCTGCCCCTACACTGGCAGCCCACGAGAGACCGGGTGACCTGCGAGAACAGATCGGTCGAGCCGACCCGCCGGAGTGAGGAGCGACCCCCCTTTGTTCTACTACGTCCTTAAATACGTGATTCTGGGTCCCTTGCTCAGACTGGCCTTCAGACCCCGCATCGAGGGCCTCGACCACATACCGGAGTCGGGTCCGGCGATCGTCGCGGGCAACCATCTCTCGTTCGCGGACCACTTCCTGATGCCCGCGGTCCTCAAGCGCCGCATCACGTTCCTCGCCAAGGCCGAGTACTTCACCGGCCCCGGCATCAGGGGCCGCCTCACGGCGACCTTCTTCCGCAGCGCGGGCCAGATCCCGGTCGACCGCTCCGGCAAGGAGGCGGGCCAGGCCGCGATCCGCGAGGGCCTCGGCGTCCTGAGCAAGGGCGAGTTGCTCGGCATCTACCCCGAGGGCACCCGCTCCCACGACGGCCGCCTCTACAAGGGCAAGGTCGGCGTCGCGGTCATGGCCCTGAAGGCCCAGGTGCCCGTCATCCCCTGCGCGATGATCGGCACCTTCGAGGCCCAGCCGCCCGGCAAGGTCATCCCGAACATCCACCCGGTGACCATCCGCTTCGGCAAGCCCCTCGACTTCTCCCGCTACGAGGGCATGGAGAACGAGAAGGCCATCCTGCGCGCCATCACCGACGAGATCATGTACGCGATCCTGATGCTCTCCGAGCAGGAGTACGTCGACCAGTACGCGGCCGTCGTCAAGGCGGAACAGGCGGCCGCCGCGAAGGAACGCAAGTTCCCGCGCCTGCCGCTGAGTTGAGGCTCCGCACGCGGAAGACATGAAGAGGGGCGGCCGGTTGCGAACCGACCGCCCCAAGTCATGTACGGATACTTCTTGTTACGGCACCGGCGTCGCGTGCGGGGTGCACGTCACGTCGGCGGCGTCCAGCTTGCCGGTGAGGAAGTAGGCGTCCACCCGGCTGTTGATGCACGGGTTGACCAGACCGGTCACACCGTGGGAGCCCGCGTCCTTCTCGGTGATCAGACGGGAGCCCTTGAAGCGCTGGTGCAGTACGACGGCACCCTCGTACGGCGTGGCGGCGTCACGCTGCGACTGCACGATGAGCACCGGCGGCAGACCCTTGCCGGTCCTGACCTCGACCGGGGACTGCTGCTTGACGGGCCAGGTGGCGCACGGCAGGTTCATCCAGGCGTTGGACCAGGTCAGGAACGGGTACTTCTTGTTGAGCTCCGTGTTGTCCTTGTCCCACTTCTTCCAGCTGGTGGGCCACTTGGCGTCGGTGCACTCGACGGCCGTGTAGACGGCGTTGCCGTTCTCAGAGGTGATGTTGCCCGCGGTGTCCGACATGTCGGGCGAGGCCGCGTCGATCAGCGGCTGGGGGTCACCGGCGAAGTACTTGCTGAACGCGGTGGCGACCGGCACCCACGAGGAGTCGTAGTACGGGGCGCCCTGGAAGAAGCCGAGCAGCTCGGCCGGACCGACGACCCCGCCGAGCGGGCTCTTCTTCGCGGTGGCGCGCAGCTGCAGCCACTTGGCCTGTACGGCGTCGCGCGTGGTCCCCAGGTGGAAGGTGGCGTCGTTCTTCGCGACCCAGTCCTCCCAGTCCTTCCAGCGGCCCTCGAAGGCGACGTCCTGGCCGAGGTTGGCCTCGTACCAGATGTTGTCGCGCGCCGGGTTGACGACGCTGTCGACGATCATGCGGCGCACGTGGCTCGGGAACAGGGTGCCGTAGACGGCGCCGAGGTAGGTGCCGTAGGAGACGCCCAGGTAGTTGAGCTTCTTCTCGCCGAGGGCGGCACGGATGACGTCCAGGTCGCGCGCGGTGTTCGGCGTGGTCATCTGCGCGAGCATGGTGCGGCCGGTGCGCTCGGCGCAGCCGTCGGCGTACTCACGGGCCAGCTTGCGCTGCGCGTTCTTGTCGGCGGTGGAGTCCGGTACCGGGTCCGCCTTGGGCGCCTTCACGAACTCCTGCGGGTCGATGCAGGAGATGGGCGCCGAGTGGCCGACACCGCGCGGGTCGAAGCCCACGAAGTCGTACGCCTTGGACGTGTTGACCCACAGCGGGTTCTTGGTGGTGACCCGGCGCGGGAAGCGCATTCCGGAGCCACCCGGGCCGCCGGGGTTGTAGACGAGCGCTCCCTGGCGCTCCTCCTTCGTGCCCGTGCTGGCGATGCGGTCGACGGCCAGCTTGATCGTCTTGCCGTTGGGCTTGGTGTAGTCGATCGGCACGGTGACATAGCCGCACTGGATCGGCTTCTCGAAACCCCAGCCGGCGGGGCAGTCCTGCCAGTCGATCCCGGCCTTGGCGGCGCGGGCGGCGGCGAGCGCGGCGCCCTTGGCCGCACTGTCCTGCCCGTGACCTGCGGCCTGGTTGGTCTGCGCGTTGGCCGTGGGTGCCACCACGGCGCCGGCTATCAGAGCCGCCGCGGCGAACCCGACCGAGCCGAACGCCGTGACGCGGCTCCTCGGTCTGATGAACCTCAAGTGGGCCCCTCCCCGTACTTAGTTGCGAAATGGTCTCGGGGGATCCTCCCGGCTGTGAGGTGTCTGAGGACAGAGGCTGTTGACCTTCTTTACCAATCCGATAAGCGGAAACCCACGTCCCGCTCAGCGGATACTCACCCGAGCGACGCCAACGCCTCGTCCAGCACCCGCCGCAACCGCAGCCCGTCGGCCGCCACAGCCGTCACCAGCACGGCAGGCCCGCCCAACGGCGCCAGCGCCGCACACTCCCCCAGCATCCGCGCCGCAGGCGGCTCCCGGGTGAACTCCGGCCGTACGACGACCAGTTGCCCCACCGCGCGATGCCCCGCGAGAACGGCGGGCCCGTCCCATCCGCCCGGCGCTCCGGGACCGCAGGCCAACTCCTGGTCCAGCACGGTCCGTCCGGCGATCCGCAACGTGAGCCGACTGGTGAGCCTCCCCGGCTCCTCACCGACCCTCCCGAGCACCTGCTCCTCGCGCAGTACGAGCCGGGCGGACCCGGCCAGGTCGATGCGCGTGGTGACGCGCAGATCACTACCGCACACGGAGATCAACTGCTCGGGCAGCCAGTGCAGTTCACCACCATCGGCAACGTCGATCCGCACGTCGTACCGCGACTCCCCCTTCGCCTGCCCGGGCAGCGCGATGGTCGCGGCGGCCGACCCCACCCGCAACCGCGCCCCGCTCTCCACATCGGCCTCGACGGCGAAGTGATCCCCGCCGAGCGGCCCGCTCATCGCCCCGACGAGCATGACCCGGGCCTCGGAACCGGTGGCACGGGTCCGGCGCAGCGCGAGCGGCCCATCGCCCTCCAGCACGGGCAGCGCGGTGCCGCCGCGCCCGTCCTCCCGGGCCACGATCCGCGCGGTGGCCCGAACGCCGGTCGCGATCACGCGACCCACGCGGCGAGTTGCTGCCGCACCCAGCGGGCAACATCGCCGACTCCCGCCTCGGTCCGCAACGACTGGAAGACAACGGGCAGTTCGGCTCGCTGAGCCTTCGCGTCGGCGGCCATCCGCCCGAGATCGGATCCCACGTACGGCGCGAGGTCGGTCTTGTTGACGACCAGCAGGTCGGCGGTGGTGACCCCGGGCCCGCCCTTGCGCGGAATGTCGTCCCCGCCGGCCACATCGATGACAAAGATCTGCGCGTCGACAAGCCCCTTGGAGAAGGTCGCGGTGAGATTGTCCCCACCGGACTCGACAAGGATCAGATCCAACGGCCCGACCTCGTCCTCCAGATCCTCCACGGCTTCGAGGTTGGCGGAGATGTCGTCCCGGATAGCCGTGTGCGGACAGGCCCCCGTCTCGACGGCACTGATCCGCTCGGGCGGCAACACGGCCTCCCGCAACAGGAATTCGGCGTCCTCACGGGTGTAGATGTCGTTCGTGACGACAGCGAGCGAGAGCTCGTCCCGCAGGGCTCGGCAGAGCGCGGCGACGGTCGCGGTCTTACCGGATCCGACAGGCCCGCCGAGCCCGATCCGCAGGGCACGGTGGGTACCGTCGGGACGGTGCGCGTCGGCACTGACGGCGGCGGGGCCGTCGTGGGTGTGGTCGAGGTGCATTGGTGCGGCTCCTTACGTGTTTCTACTGTGCTTGCGGTTTCGGCGCCTGCTTCGACCGGGCCGGCACCTCTTCATCCGGGCCGGCACCTCTTCATCCGGGCCGGCACCTCTCAGCCCGTCCGGCGTTTGAGGACGAGGCCGTCCAGGCCGACCGGGGGTCCAGGGGGCGGAGCCCCCCTGGCGGGGCCGAAGGGGCAGAGCCCCTGGTGACGGGACGGGTAGGGGCGGCGGGGGCGAGAAAACCCCTACGACGCGAACAACCGCACAGCCCAACCCGCATGCGCCTCCGCCCCGATCTCCAGCAACGGCGCAGACGCACAAGGCAGTTCATCAACCCCGAGCTCCACCACCCGCCGCGCCGCCTCCACCGCCCGATCAGCGACAAGGTCCAACTCCGGCGCCAACCGCGCCAGTACAGCCGTAGCGTCGAACGGATCAAGACTCAGCAACCGCACCGTCGCGGACGCGGGCCCACTCACACTCTCGTAGGCCGCACAGTACGCAGCGTCCTCAGCCCCAAGACCCGCCGCCCGAGCGACCAGCCCCAGCACAACCGGCTGATGCGCCCCCTTCGGAAACTCCCGCGCCAGCGCGTCGAGTTCACCGGACGGCCAGGTCGCACGCGCGGCCCGCATCAACTGCCGCCCGAGCTTCCGCCCAGCGACCCGCAACGCGGGCGACGGCGTCCGCGCGTCGGCCGCCGCGTCCAACTCCACGGGATCGACACCGAGTACGGCAGCCGCGGCCAGCGAGGCGGACACCAGCCCGGCCGTGTACAGCCGTCCCCGACAGAAGTCACCGAGGCTCGCCGCCCCGGTGACCCGCCCGGCCTTGACGGCGGCTTCCGCCCCACCGGAGTGCGCGTGCCCACCGGCGGGAAAGCGCCCGTCGGCGAGGACCAGCAGTGCTCCCCTGGACATCAGAAGAGGAAGTACCGCTGGGCCATGGGCAGTTCGGCCGCCGGAGTCGCCTCGACGAGCTCCCCGTCGATGTGCACGGCGAAGCTGTCGGGGTCGACCTGGACGCGCGGCCGGGCGTCGTTCTCCCGCATGTCGGCCTTGGTGACCCCACGGGTGGACTCGATGGCCACGAACCTCTTCCCGAGGTCGAGCCGTTCGGGCAGCCCGTCGTCGATCGCCAACTGCGCGACGAAGTTGAAGGAGTTGGAAGCGGGAGCCCGCCCGATCGCCCCGAACATCGGCCGGGGCAGGATCGGCTGCGGAGTCGGGATGGACGCGTTCGCGTCGCCCATCTGCGCGTACGCGATCTGCCCGCCCTTGATGACGAGGTGCGGCTTGACGCCGAAGAACGCCGGTTCCCAGAGCACGAGGTCGGCGAGCTTGCCGCTCTCGACGGAGCCGATCTCGCGGGCGAGGCCCTGTGCGAGGGCGGGGTTGATCGTGTACTTGGCGACATAGCGCCGTACGCGATGGTTGTCGGCACGGCCGTCGCCCGGCAGTGCGCCCCGCCGTCGCTTCATCACATGGGCCGTCTGCCAGGTCCGCATGATGACCTCGCCGACCCGGCCCATCGCCTGCGCGTCGGAGGAGATGATCGAGATGGCGCCGAGGTCGTGGAGGATGTCCTCCGCGCCGATCGTCGAGGGCCGGATGCGGGACTCGGCGAAGGCCAGGTCCTCGGGGACGGCCGGGTTGAGGTGGTGGCAGACCATCAGCATGTCGAGGTGTTCCTCGGCGGTGTTGACGGTGTAGGGCCGGGTCGGGTTGGTGGAGCTGGGCAGCACGTGCGGCTCGGAGACCACGGTCATGATGTCGGGCGCGTGCCCGCCGCCCGCACCCTCGGTGTGATACGCGTGGATGCCGCGTCCGGCGATCGCGGCGAGGGTGTCGCCGACGAACCCGGCCTCGTTCAACGTGTCGGTGTGGATGGCGACTTGGACACCAGTGCGGTCGGCGACGGTGAGCGAGGCGTCGATGACGGCCGGGGTCGAGCCCCAGTCCTCGTGCAGCTTCAGCCCGAGGGCGCCGCCGCGGATCTGGGACAGCATCGCCTCGTGCGAGACGGTGTTGCCCTTGCCGAGAAAGCCGATGTTGAGCGGGTACTGCTCCATCGCGGCCATCATCCGGGCCAGATGCCAGGGCCCGGGGGTGACCGTGGTCGCCTTGGAACCCTCGGCTGGTCCGGTGCCGCCGCCGACCAGGGTGGTGACCCCGGCGGAGAGCGCCTCGTCGGCGATCTGCGGGCAGATGAAGTGGACGTGCGCGTCGACGGCACCGGCCGTGAGGATGCGTCCGTTGCCCGCGATGACCTCGGTCTCGGGGCCGATCACCAGGTCGGGGTGGATGCCGTCCATGGTGTCCGGGTTGCCGGCCTTGCCGATGCCGGTGACGCGGCCGTCGCGGATGCCGACGTCGGCCTTGACGATGCCCCAGTGGTCGACGATGACGGCGCCGGTGATGACGGTGTCGGGGGTGCCTTCTGCGCGCGTAGCGCGCGCCTGGCCCATCGACTCGCGGATGACCTTGCCGCCGCCGAACACGGCCTCGTCACCGGCGAGACCGGGACCGCCGCTGCGGTCCTCCTCGATCTCGATCAGGAGGTCGGTGTCGGCGAGCCGGATGCGGTCGCCGGTGGTCGGTCCGAAGAGGTCCGCGTACGCGGCGCGGGAGATCTCAGGCATCGAGGGCACCTCCGGTCTCCCCGCGCAGTCCGGGCACGACACGGGCGCCGACCAGCGGGACGAGTTCGACGTCGACGGGGATCCCCGGTTCGAAGCGCACGGCGGTGCCTGCGGCGACGTTGAGCCGCTTGCCGCGCGCGGCGGCGCGGTCGAACTCGAGTCCGGGGTTGGCCTCGGCGAAGTGGTAGTGGGAGCCGACCTGGACGGGCCGGTCGGCGGCGTTGAGGACGGTCATCGATGTGACCTCGCGGCCCGCGTTGTAGACGATCGGGTCGTCCGCGAACAGGATCTCGCCGGGAATCATCGAGGCCTCCTACACGATCGGGTCGTGGACGGTGACGAGCTTGGTGCCGTCCGGGAAGGTCGCCTCGACCTGTACGTCGTGGATCATCTCGGGGATGCCCTCCATGACGTCGTCCCTGGTGAGCAGCTTGCGCCCGGAGGACATCAGCTCGGCGACGGTCCGGCCGTCACGGGCGCCCTCGAGGATGTGCGACGTGATGAGGGCGACCGCCTCGGGGTGGTTGAGCTTCAGACCACGGGCCCGGCGCTTCTCGGCCACGTCGGCCGCCACATGGATCAGCAGCCTCTCTTGCTCGTGCGGGGTCAGTTGCACGCTCCCACCTCACAGTCCTCGCTCCGGACCGTGCGGGGTCCGGCTGCCGTAGCCCCCGGTCAAAGTCCCTGGTGGCGTGGATCGGCAGGCTAGTTGGACCGAGTTTCAAGCAAGTTAACCGAGCTGTGATCAGGACAATCACATCTACGCCCGTAGAGCCGGTCCTCGACCGGTCGCCTAGGAGGGGTTCGGCCCCCGGTGCTCGGCCGCGATGCCGAAGCGCTGGTGTTCGCGGGGAGCGGACGCGACCTCACGGACGTGCGAGACGGCACTGATCACCTGCTCGTCGGCGTTCGCGTCCAGCTTGTCGAGTTCGTCGAGTCGTTCCAGGTCGGCGGCGGAGACCAGCGCGACAAGGGGCTTGCCGTGCCGTGTCACGACGACGCGCTCACCGCCGTACACCACCCGGTTGATCAGGTCGGCGAGCTCAGCCCTGGCTTGCGTCACCGGAATCTCGTAGGCCATGTGCCCATCATAACGTCATGTACGTCCTGTACATTTCTTACAGATGCCGAAGGAGGGGTACCCATGACCCGACCGTTCGCCCGCCATGTCCTGCCCGAATTCACGGAGCGCACCAGTTCCGGGCACCGGACGATGGATCCGTACTCGAAGCTGCTGGAGGAGCGGATCGTCTTCCTCGGGACGCCGATCGACGACATCTCGGCGAACGACGTGATGGCCCAGTTCATGCACCTCGAGTACCAGGCACCGGACCGGGACATCTCGCTGTACATCAACTCGCCCGGCGGCTCGTTCACCGCGATGTCGGCGATCTACGACACGCTCCAGTACGTCAGTTGCGACGTGGAGACGATCTGCCTCGGCCAGGCCGGCACCAGCGCGGCGGTGCTGCTGGCGGCGGGCACCCCGGGCAAGCGGTCGGCGTTGCCGGGCGCGCGGATGGTGCTCCACCAGCCCTCGCTGCCCGAGCCGATCCAGGGTCAGGCGAGTGATCTCGCCATCCAGGCGGAGGAGTTGGCGCGCACCCGGTCCCAACTGGAGGCGGTACTCGCCCTGCACACGGGCCGGACGGTGGAGCAGGTGACCGCGGACATCGAGCGCGACCTCGTCCTGGACGCCCAACAGGCCCTGGAATACGGCCTGGTGGACCGGATCGTGCCGACCCGCAGGACCTCGCTCACCGAGCCCGGCGGGGAGTGAGCCGACGATGCTGCCGCCGGAACTTCCGCCGCTGCCCGCGTTGACACGCGCCGAGGGCGAGTTGATCGACCGTTATCTGGATGTGGCCGACCTGCTGGGCCGTATCAATCCGGCGCATCACGGGGACACGTACCGTGGACTGCGGGCCGCCCAGGCGCTGGTGGCCAAGGCCATCGAGCTGCGGGACGCGCTGGCGCTGATGCACCAGCGGGGCGAGACCGAGCTGCACGCCCCCACACTCGCGCGGGCGCTGCGCGTGCTGGACGGGGAGCGCCGCACTGCTCGCGTCACGATCCCCGCGCCCTCCGACAGTTGACGGACACGCGACCGTCCCGGCCGGGGGCGAAACGGGCCGAACGGTGTACCCCTGATCGGTGTAGTCGCCGCTCCGTCCATGCGGCCGTCCGGGTTGCGCAACACGCGTAGCCCGTGGGGCGCGTGAGGTGTTCCAGTGCTGGTCCGGGGGTCATGCACCCTCGACACGCCCTCGAACACCGCTACGTTCAGCCGAACAGGTGAGTGGTGAGTAACCCCACAAATCCCCGATTCCGTTGGGCTTTTCGGACATTCATAGGTGAAGATCCCTGTCTGACGACAAGACCCCGCCGCAGCGGCGGGGCGATCCGGGCGGACGCCGAGTCCTGCCGCCACCCGGATGACAGGTCGACAGGATTGCATCGGCAGGAGTGGAGGACCCAAGCACGACGGGTCGCCGGGACGGTCACGCCATGACCGGGTCGAGCAGCCCTTGGGGTGAAGCCGCGTCAGCGGCCGGGCAACTTTGTCAGCCCGAATCCGACAGGTCATCCTTCACAGGCGGCTGACGAAGGGTTGCGCATGACTGCGCTCAATCGTGTCCCGTCGCTGATGGTCCGGGCCGGTACGGCTTCGGCCTTCGCCATCGCCGCCGTAGGCGCTTCCGTCGTGATCCCGGGCGTCGCATCCGACGCCGCGGCCGCGACTCCCGCGACGAAGGCACTCCAGGTCGCGGCGTCCAAGAAGGGCGCCCCGTACAGGTACGGGGCCACCGGACCGGGCCGCTTCGACTGCTCCGGGCTCACGCTGTACTCGTACAAGAAGGCAGGCAAGAAGCTGCCCCGTACGGCGGCCCAGCAGTACAACAAGACCCACCACATCTCGGCCGGCAGCCGCAAGGCCGGGGACCTCGTCTTCTTCCACTCGGGCTCCAGCGTCTACCACGTCGGCATCTACGCCGGCGGGGGAAAGATCTGGCACGCCCCGAAGACCGGGGACGTGGTGCGGTTGCAGAAGATCTGGACCAAGAGCGTCTGGTACGGCCGGGTGAGCTGACCTGGTTGAAAACTCCCGAGGGGGTGGCGGTCTCCTGACGGACCGCCACCCCCTCGGGTGTTCAGAGACGTTCGGCATGGTCGTCTACGGCTCCTGCTGGCCCGCGGCGGTCACCGGGCGGGCCGGGACCGTCCAGGGCACCTCGATGGAGACCGTCTTGCCGCCCTCAAGGGTGGGCCGGACCCTGAGTTTGCCGCCGCACTCCGCGGTCAGCCAGCGGATGATGACCATCCCTCGGCCGTTGTCCTGCTGGACGGCGGCCGGCAGGCGTTTGGGGAAGCGGGGATGGCTGTCGGTGACTCCGATGCGCAGCTGTTCGTCACGCTCCAGCTCGATGTCCACCGTGAAGGTGGGTGACTGTCCGAAGGTGTGCTGTACGGCGTTGGTGGCGAGTTCGGAGACGATGAGGCGGATGGTGTCGGCGACCTCCGTGTCCGCCGGCAGTCCCCATTCCACGAGGGTCCCGACCACGTAGGAGCGGGCGGTGGAGACCGAGGCGGGATCGCTCGGCAGAGTGACGGATGCTTCCAGATGGTCTGCCATGGCGCGGTCGTCCCTTTCCCGCGGGACCGGTGTCCGACACGGAGCGGATGGTTCGAGTACGGTCCCGGACTGGTGCTTCTTCGCCAGACTGCCATTACCGCGTCGCCAACGGTGCCGATCCACCAAGATATGCATATATCTGTCGCTCAAAGCGGTGAACTCTGCGAACCCAGACTCTATTTGGGCGGCTCGGAAGGAGTAAGGAGAAACCCATGCAGTACGGTCCCGCGGTGCGCCGCCGGAAACTGGGCGCCGAACTCCGCGCGTTGCGTGCGGACGCGGGGCTCACCAGCGGTGAGGCGGCCCGGCTGGTCGGCTGGCACCAGTCGAAGGTCAGCCGCATCGAGACCGGCGCGAGTGGCGTGAAAGCGCCCGACGTCCGGTTACTCCTGGACGCCTACGAGGTCGGCGACGCTCAACTCCGGGACATGCTGCTCGTGTTGGCGGGTTCCGACGACGGGGGCGGCCGGCACCACTGGTGGCACGCGTATCGCGGTGTACTGCCGCCCGCCTACCGGGACTTCATCAGCCTGGAGTCACAGGCCAGTACGATCCGCACCTTGGAGACCTCGGTGGTCCCGGGGCTGCTGCAGACACCCGAGTACGCCCGCGCGGTGACCCGGGCCGCCGTGGGAGGCCTGGACAACGACGGGCCGGAGCGGCTCGACGCGCTGGTGCAGGTGCGGCTGGCCCGGCAGGACATCCTGCGCGCGGATCCCCCACTCGAACTGAGCGTGGTCCTCGACGAGGCGGTGCTGCGCCGGGAGGTCGGCGGTCCTGGTGTGATGGCACGGCAGCTGGAGCGGCTCACCGAGGCGGCCCAGCTGCCCCAAGTCCGGCTTCAGGTCTTGCCGTTCGCCGCAGGAGCACACATCGGCATCACCGGTCCTTTCGTTATCTTCTCCTTTCCGAGCACTTCTGATCTGGACGTGGTTGTTCTCGACCACTTGACGAGTAGCCTCTACCTCGAACGGAAAGAAGACCTAGAGGCCTACAGCGAGGCCTTCAACACCCTTCAGTTCCACGCCCTTTCACCCGAGGACTCGTTGGACTACATCGCCGGGATAGGTGACGGCGCGTAAGGAGGCACCATGTCTGCACTGCCTCGGAACGTACCTTCCAGTACCGATCTGTCCGGCGTGCGGTGGCTGCGCAGCAGCTACAGCACGGGAGCGAACAACTGCGTCGAGGCGGCCCGTCCGCATTCGGGCCCCCGTGCGGGGCTGCTCGCCGTACGCGACTCCAAGGACCCGCAGGGACCCGCTCTGCTCTTCTCCCCCGAGAGCTGGACGGGATTCCTCGGCGCCTTCCACTGATCGGTTTCCCCCGTCAGCGACGCACGACCGTGTCACGCCGACTCATGGTCGCGTCTCGCCGATCACACGTACAGCGCGTTCGATCTCGGCCCCGGAGAGGTCCGCTCGGGCGGTCAGCCTGAGCCGTGAGATGCCGTCGGGCACGGAAGGAGGACGGAAGCAGCCCACGGCCAGCCCTGCCGTACGGCAGTCGGCCGCCCACTGCACGGCCGCCTCCGGGGACGGTGCCCGCACCGACACCACCGCGGCGTCCGGACGTACCGCTTCCAGACCCGCGGCGGTGAACCGTGTGTGCAGCTCACTCGCCACGGCACGGGCCCGGGCAGCCCGCTCGGGCTCGCGCCGCAGCAGGGTGAGCGCCGCCAGCGCGGCACCGGCCGCCGCCGGGGCCAGTCCCGTGTCGAAGATGAAGGTCCGCGCCGCGTTGACCAAGTGGTCGATCACCCGGGCCGGCCCGAGCACGGCACCGCCCTGACTGCCCAGCGACTTGGACAGCGTGACCGTCACGACCACGTCCTCGGCCCCCGCGAGCCCCGCCGCGTACGGCAGCCCGCGCCCGCCCTCGCCCAGCACCCCGAGCCCGTGCGCGTCGTCGAGCAGCAGCCCCGCCCCGAACTCCCGGCCCGCCTCGGCGAGCGCCCCCACCGGAGCCGCGTCCCCGTCCACGGAGAACACCGAGTCGGACACGACCACGGCCGGCCCGTCGTGCGTCCGCAGCGCCTTCCGCACCCCGTCCGGATCGGCGTGTCCTACGACCTGGGTGGCGCCCCGGGCCAGTCGGCAGCCGTCGATGAGCGAGGCGTGGTTGCCCGCGTCGGAGACGATCAGCGAGCCGTGCGGGGCGAGCGTGGTGACCGCGGCGAGGTTGGCCGCGTAGCCGGAGGAGAAGACGAGGGCCGCCTCGAACCCGGTGAACTCGGCCAGCTCGCGCTCCAGTTGGGCGTGCAGCTCGGTCGTACCGGTGACGAGCCGCGACCCGGTGGACCCGCCGCCCCAGGTCCGCGCCGCCGCCGCGGCCCCCTCGACGACCTCGGGATGGTGGGCGAGTCCCAGGTAGTCGTTGCTCGCGAGATCGAGGAGCGGCGAGTCGGCGGGACGCGGGCGCAGGGTCCGTACGAGCCCGGCGCGGCGGCGCAGCTCCGCCTGGTCGTCGATCCAGCCGAACGCCATGGTTCCTCCGGGGGCTTTTGTAGGCAGTGCACAGACACTAATCGGACGACCAGCCGCCCATGGTGTGGTGATACCCACACCGTCGACCCCATGTCTTGTCCAATCTCTCCTTGGCCGAGGGCGGTCCCGTAGGACAGGATCGGGACTCATGGACCTGCTGAACACGCTCGTGGACAAGGGGCTTCGGCGCGAGCTGCCGACCCGCGCCGAGGCACTCGCCGTCCTCGCCACCTCCGACGACGACCTGCTGGACGTCGTGGCCGCGGCCGGAAAGGTGCGCCGGCACTGGTTCGGCCGACGGGTGAAGCTCAACTACCTCGTCAACCTGAAGTCCGGCCTGTGCCCCGAGGACTGCTCGTACTGCTCGCAGCGGCTCGGCTCCAAGGCCGACATCCTGAAGTACACGTGGCTGAAACCCGACGATGCCTCGAAGGCCGCGGCGGCCGGTGTGGCGGGTGGCGCCAAGCGGGTCTGTCTGGTGGCCTCCGGCCGGGGCCCGACCGACCGGGACGTGGACCGGGTCGCCGGCACCATCAAGGCGATCAAGGACCAGAACGAGGGCGTCGAGGTGTGCGCCTGCCTCGGCCTGCTCTCCGACGGCCAGGCCGACCGGCTGCGCGAGGCGGGCGCGGACGCCTACAACCACAACCTCAACACGTCCGAGTCGACGTACGGCGACATCACGACCACCCACACGTACGCCGACCGCGTCGACACCGTGCAGAAGGCGCACGCGGCGGGTCTGTCCGCCTGCTCCGGCCTGATCGCCGGCATGGGCGAGACCGACGAGGACCTGGTCGACGTCGTCTTCTCCCTCCGCGACCTGGACCCGGACTCGGTGCCGGTGAACTTCCTGATCCCGATGGAGGGCACCCCGCTCGCCCAGGAGTGGCACCTCACCCCGCAGCGGTGTCTGCGCATCCTCGCGATGGTGCGGTTCGTCTGCCCGGACGTCGAGGTGCGGATCGCGGGCGGCCGTGAGGTCCACCTGCGCACGATGCAGCCCCTCGCCCTGAACCTCGCCAACTCGATCTTCCTCGGCGACTACCTGACGTCCGAGGGCCAGGCCGGCCACGCCGACCTGGAGATGATCGCGGACGCGGGCTTCGAGGTGGAGGGCGCGGGCGAGGTGACGCTGCCGCAGCACCGCGCCTCGGCGGGCGGCTGCGGCTCCCATGAGGAAGCCTGCGGAGGCTGCGACTCGCACGAGGGCGCCGGCGTCTGCGGCTCGGCTCCCGCTGCCACGCCCGCACCGCAGGTCGACGAGGTCCGCCGGGACCTGGTCTCCGTACGCCGCCGAGGTGCCGGAACGGATCTCGCGCCCAATGCCTGACCCGACCTCCCTGCCCGGCATGCCCGTCGCCGAACTGCTCGAACTGGACCGGCGGCACGTCTGGCATCCCTACGGTCCGATGCCCGGCCGGGTCGAACCGCTCGTCGTGGAGTCGGCGAGCGGGGTCCGGCTACGACTGGCGGACGGCGGGGGCGAGTTGGTCGACGGCATGTCGTCCTGGTGGTCGGCGATCCACGGCTACAACCACCCCGTGCTCAACGAAGCCGCGCGCGAGCAGCTCGGCCGGATGAGCCACGTGATGTTCGGCGGGCTCACGCACGAGCCCGCCGTACGCCTGGCGAAGCTCCTTGTCGACATGTCTCCCGAGGGCCTGGAGCATGTCTTCCTCGCCGACTCGGGCTCGGTGTCGGTCGAGGTCGCGGTGAAGATGTGCCTCCAGTACTGGCGCTCGCTCGGCCGCCCCGCGAAACAGCGTCTGCTGACCTGGCGCGGCGGCTACCACGGCGACACCTGGCAGCCGATGTCGGTGTGCGACCCCGAGGGCGGGATGCACGAGCTGTGGTCGGGGGTGCTGCCCCGGCAGGTGTTCGTGGACGCGCCTCCGGCCGAGTACGAGGAGTCGTACGCCGACGAACTGCGCGCCGCGATCGGGCGGCACGCGCACGAACTGGCCGCGGTGATCGTGGAACCGGTGGTGCAGGGCGCGGGCGGGATGCGGTTCCACTCCCCCGCGTATCTGCGGGTGCTGCGCGAGGCGTGCGACGCGCACGACGTGCTGCTGGTGTTCGACGAGATCGCGACGGGTTTCGGCCGTACGGGCGCGCTGTTCGCGGCGGAGCACGCCGCGGTGACCCCGGACGTGATGTGCGTGGGCAAGGCGCTGACCGGCGGCTACATGACGATGGCGGCGAGCCTGTGCACGTCCCGCGTGGCCGAGGGCATCTCGCAGGGCGAGGTACCGGTCCTGGCCCACGGCCCGACCTTCATGGGCAACCCGCTGGCGGCGGCCGTGGCCTGCGCGTCGATCGAACTCCTCCTGAACCAGGACTGGTTGACGGAGGTCAAACGCATCGAGGCGGCCCTGCGGGAGGGCCTGGCCCCGGCTTCGGAGATCCCCGGCGTCCGGGACGTCCGCGTCCTCGGCGCCATCGGCGTGGTCCAGCTCGACCACGACGTCGACATGAGGGCCGCCACGGACGCGGCCGTACGCGAGGGCGTGTGGCTACGGCCGTTCCGCGACCTCGTCTACACGATGCCGCCGTACGTCACGGGCGACGCCGACCTGGCGCGGATCGCCCGCGCGGTGTGCGCGGCGGCGCGGGAGGGATGACATGCCGGTACTGGTGATCACGGGCACGGGCACGGAGGTCGGCAAGACGATCACCACGGCCGCCGTAGCCGCGGCGGCCCTCGCGGCCGGCCGCACGGTGGCCGTTCTGAAGCCCGCCCAGACGGGTCTACGGCCGGACGAGCGCGGCGACGCCGACGAGGTCGCGCGGCTCGCGGGCACCGTGACGACGGCCGAACTCGCCCGCTACCCCGAGCCGTTGGCCCCGGCGACCGCGGCCCGCCGGGCCGGCATGCCTCCGGTCCGCCCGCACGAAGTGGCGGAAGCGGCCCAGAAGTTGGCCACCGAACACGACCTCGTCCTGGTCGAGGGCGCGGGCGGACTGCTCGTACGGTTCGACGAGCAGGGCGGCACACTGGCGGACGCGGCACGGCTCCTGTGCGCACCGGTCCTGGTCGTGGCGTCGGCGGGCCTGGGCACCCTGAACACAACAGAACTGACAGCCCGTGAACTCCGTTCCCAGCGGCTCGACTTGCTGGGCGTGGTGATCGGCAGCTGGCCCAACAGCCCTGATCTCGCGTCGCGTTGCAATGTGGCCGACCTGCCGGAGGTGGCGGGGGCACCGCTGCTGGGCGCGCTGCCGGAGGGGGCCGGCGCTCTCACCCCTGCCGACTTCCGCGCTGCGGCACCGAGTTGGCTGGCGGCGCGGCTGGATGGGACTTGGGATGCGGAGGGGTTCGGGGGGCGGGAGGCACCGTAACCGGACGGCGTTCAGGCCTCCAGCCGGTCCAGCCAGGCGTCCTGACCGTCCGCCAAAGGGAAAGCCAGGGGCAGCGGCTCGAAACGGCAGTGGAAGGTCATGCCGTTGTCACGGCCCGCGCCCGTCACATGGTGGTCCCATGCGTCCGGGACCACCGCGTCGGCGTCCACCTCCAGTGCGAAGAACGTGGTGTGGCGTGGGAAGCGGCGGATCGGGTGCGGGGTGTGCTCCTCGGCGATCGGGCGCAGTACGCGTACGCAGGTCAGCCCGGATTCCTCCGCGACTTCACGCAGCACCGCCTCTTCCAGTGGCTCCTCCGGCGCCACGCCTCCCGCCGGGACGTGTGTGCCGGGTGGGAGATCCGCGTCGTGGTCGAAGACGAGCAGTTCTGCCGACCGTCCCGCGCGTCGGCGCAGTACATAGGCCGCCACCCGGACGCGCAACGTCAACTCCCGCATTCCCGCAGGGTAAGGGAGGTACCCGGGGCTTCAGGATGCCTCTCCTTCTGCCAGCAACCGCACCAGTTCGATCCGGGAGCGGATGCCCAACCGGCTGAAGACGCCGCGCAGATGGTGGTCGATGGTGCGGGGGCTGAGGGCTAGGCGGACGGCGATCTCGCGGTTGGTGGCGCCGTCGGCTGCCATGCGGGCGACCATGAGTTGTTGGGCGGTCAGGCGAGCGGCCGGTGTGGGGAGGGTGGTCGCGGCCACCGGTGTGCCGAGGGCGCGGAGTTCGGCTCGGGCCTGGGTCGCGCAGTGCGGGGCGCCGAAGGACTCGAAGGCCTCCAGTGAGGTGTGCAGGTGGTCGCGGGCCTCGGTGCGTCGGCGCAGTCGGCGCAGGGCGCCGCCGAACAGCAGCTCCGTGCGGGCCCGTTCGAAGTCGCGGGTGCCGCGCGCATGCAGGTCGAGGGCGGTGCGGTAGTGGTCGACGGACTCGGTGCCGGGGGCGAGCAGGGCCCGGCAGCGGGCGCTCAGGGCGAGGTCGTCGGGGCTGCGTACGGCACGTGCCCAGCGGTCGTAGTCGGCGTGCGCGGCGCGGGCGATGCGCGTGTCACCGCTGCGGGCGGCGGCCTCGACGTAGTGCGGGGTGGCGAGGTGCCGTATCGCCCGGTGGCCGTGGCCCGGACCGAACCCGGCGAGCGCGCGCAACCGGGCCGCCGCGGCGGCGAAGCGTCCGGTGCTCAAGTCGAGGTAGGCGAGCGCCCATTGGGCGAGCGCGGCGGGCAGTCCCAGGCCGTGGCCGAGCGCGTACGAGCGGGCGGCGGCGGCGCGTTCCCGGCAGACGTCCTCGTCTCCGGTGAGCGCCGCGAACATGGCGAGGGCCGCCTGGAGATGGCAGGCACCGTTGTCCTGGCCGGTGGCGTGGGCCTGCCAGAGGGCGTCCGCCGCGGCCGTCTCGGCGGCTCGCGGGTGACCGGTCCAGAACTCGGCGTACGCCCGGAACTCCATCGCCTGCGGCACGATCACCATCGCACCGCGCGCCCGGGCCGAGGCCGCCGCCCGCACGGTGGCGGTGGTGGCGCGGGTGTGGTCGCCGAGCATCAGGGCGGCGATGCCGGCGTGGACGAGGAGGGTGGGGTCGCCGCCGGGACCGCACCGCCCGGCGGCGGCTTTCAGCAGGTCCCGTGCGTCCTCGTACCGCCCCTCGAACGCGGCGGCCAGTCCCCCGAGCGTCCCGTGCGGCACGATCCCGAGCCGGGAGGCGACGGCAGCCGCCTCCCGACAGCGTCTCAGGTCCCCGGTGTAGACGGCGGCCTCGGTGGCCCGCGCGAGGAGGTGAACTGCGTGGTCCGGGGCGGGCGTTCGGGGTACGGCGGTGACGCGGGGGGTGTCGGTGGGGCGGGGGGTGTCGGTGGGGCGAAGTGGCGTCGCCGCCGGCGGCTCGGCCGTTCGGGGTGCTGCCGTTCCGGGCGCACCCGCCCGGGGAGCCGCCGTAGCTGGCGCATCCGGCCGGGGAATGGCCGCTCCAGACACATCCGCCCGGGAAGTCGCCGCTCCAGACACATCCGCCCGGGAAGTCGCCGCTCCAGACACATCCGCCCGGGAAGTCGCCGTTCCAGGCACATCC